>CAXPDR010000030.1:0-133363 GCA_964215955.1 Flavobacteriaceae bacterium | reverse complement strand
TTCTAGCCGCTAACTCAGGTCTTATTTCACCTGTAAAATCGTATACAGCAACTTCAGAAGTAATGGTTTGAGCTTCTTGTTTACGAAGTTCTTCAGATGTAGTCATGAATGGTCCAAAAGTTGTGGCGGATAATAATTCATGTACGTGTAGATTAAGTCCACTCGCATTTGCGTTTAGAAGTGTTCCAGTTAGTAGTGTTAAAGTCATAGCAAGTTTTTTCATTTTGTTCTCCTGTTAAGTTTGTTTTAAAGTATTCTTTGTTATTGTTATTTGTTTAAGAATGGACTCAATTATTTTAATCTCATCTTTGATAGGCTTTAATTGGTTTTCAAAGCGTTTATCAAACTCACTTAAGAATTGTTGTCCATTTCCTGTACTATTTTCTAGTACGTCACTGACTTCTTCTTGAGTCGGAATCCCATATGAGTTATAAATGGGAGTTAAAAGGCTGAAGTCAAAATAATCTTGTAGATTGGCGGCCGTATCTTCATTTTTTTGGGCAAGCTGTGCTAAAAGATTATTTTCTATTTTTAATAGCTGACCTTGTTTGATGTCGATAATCATCTTTTGAACTAACTGCATCGCACTTAAAGTTTTAATTTGTTCTTTTATTGGTTTGCCTTGGTAATCTTGTGAAAGAAATAAATCTCCAATCATTTCTAGATCTTTTTCAATTAATTCTAAAAAATCAGCCTTTTCAATCTCTTTTCCAAATAAACTTTTGTAAGCCAATTGAACATAATAGAAGTAACTTTTAAAAACATTTAGTCGATCTAAGTTTTTAGGTGAGGTGTATTTTTTGTCTATAAGGCCAGTTTTGATTAAATCGTTTAAAATTCCGTTTGGTGTTGAGCTTTTATACATTTTATTTTTAATATCATCACTGGCACTTGTGATAAGTTTGTAGGTTTCAACAGCACAGTTATTGTCAAAAAACGTATAATCTCCGGAATACTCCCAATATGTTTCTAAGGCCCTTTCTAAGAAAGCTATTTTCTCTGGTTCGCTAAAATTTAGAGGATAGCTATAAAGATTTCTTAGCTCTGTCGTATTGTATTCATAGATAATATTTTTGAGTGGAATGACATATAATTGAGAAGGGTAACCACCAAAAACACCTTTTAACATATCTATTTTAATATCGTTAACATTTGCCCTAAAAGATAAAACAACATGATGGTCGATATCTCTTAAACAACCCGGTCCAACTTCTCTTCCCGGTGCACAAAGAATAATCCTTATCATTGAATGACCAAAGCGGCTTATCATTTCTTGTCCTTCATCTGCATGAAGGTAGTGAATTTGATATACTCTTTTAGGATCAAGCTCGTAAATTTTGGATGAATCCATTTGGCTTATAACCTTTTTTGTGTGATTACATTCTTTGTTACTAAATGGTTCGTAGCTAAAGTGATTTGAAAAGTATTTGTATATACTAGGTCTTCTACATTTGAATTCTGAATCTAAAATAAAACTTTCAAAGTTAACTGCGGCAAACTCTTGAGCACTTTCTAATTCATAAGCATCAATAACTCTTTTACCTTTAAAATTATCTTTTTGCCTCTGGTCCAATTGAGTAATCGTTTTGAAATTTAAATCCTCGCTTATAATATAGGACCTTTTATTTTGAAGAATTTGCTTTCTACATCGAGGGGAGACACTAATTTTTCTCTTTGGATGATTTAATCTATTAGGACAACTAAAATTATTTTGTTTTGTTATGGAAGCCTTTGCATCATACGCATGAAATATCTCATGTATAAGAGTTTCAATTAACTTGGATTCGATTTTATGAGGACAAGAATTATAAGAAGAAATGACACTCTCACTGATTTTGATAGTGTTAAAAAACTTTAAGTAACTACCATAAGTTGTTCCTGTTGCGATATCTTTACATAAGTCAATTTCTTGCTCATTAAGCTTAGCAACTTTAAATTTAAGATTAGGTATTATCTCAGTATTTATTTTGTCTGGAAGGCTTTTTAAAACTTTCTTAATTATAATATCAAGATTACTAGCAAACACATTGGATGTTCCAAGTAAAATTAACGTAGTGAATATAACTCTTTTGAGTTTTTTCATTTTGAATGCTCCAGTGGGCATTCTTTTAGCACTTGTTGTGCGGCGTGTTGAGATTTTTATTTTGGTTAGGTAAATATTATATTAAATACTTGCTAAGTGATTGAATTTATATTGGTGGAAGCTTTTTAATTTTATAATCTTTAAAAGAAATCAGGATCAAATCCTCTTGACCGTATTTTCCCAGTCCAACCTTTTTATTATTTTTATCGATTATCACGGATTTACCGTACTTTTCTTTAGTCATGTCAAATCTTACTGTTGTGGACATATTAATTTGGATCATAGGGCGTTTTAGTTTTGCCATTAAAGAAAATGGTTTCGCTTTTTTTCCGTCGTTTTGGTCTATTGGTCCCCATTTATGGTGATATTTCCATCCCCAATAGGATGGCCATAGAAGTAAATCTGGTAGATTTTTTTTATTTAAATAAGTAAAAAGAGGATCTTCCATTTCTCGACAAATTAGAGTCGCTAGCTTTACACCATTGACTTTAAAATATCTATTACTTCGTTTTGGTTTCATTACTTTTTTCTCACTTGGAGTGAGGCCAAATTTATAAATCTTCTTATCACCATGATCTGAGTTAAAAATATAAACAGAGCTGTAAAAAAACTTATTAATTTTTTCAATTGTTGGATAAAAAACACAAATATTTTTTTTATAAGCATAAATTCTAATTTCATCAATGAGTTCTGGAAGAATAGTTGAATCTTGTTTAAAAACTCTTGCATGATAGCCAGATAAATAAGCTTCTTGAAAACAAACTAAGTCTGCTCCATTTTTAGCAAATTTATTTATTATATTTTTCGCTAACTTTGTATTGGCTTTCCAATTCAAAGAGTTATCTAGCTGAGCAATCCCAATTTTCAATTCCATAGTTATTACTATAAAACTGAATACTTATTGGCAATTAAAAGAAAATATTAAAAAATATAAAGATGAACGCAATAATCATTCCGATTGAAAATCTTTCTTTATCATTAATTCCCTTAGGTATTGTTTTAGCTATTTTTATACAATGGGGACTAAATTGGAAGGAACTGCTTTATGCTATTGTACGTATGTTATCCCAACTTTTTATTATTGGGTATTTTCTGAATTATATTTTTACTCAAAATAACCCATTATGGACGACTTTAATGCTTTTGTTTATGTTGGCTGTTTCTGCTTGGATATCTCTTCATTCAATAAAAGGAGACAGGACAAAACACTTAAAGAAGTCTTTGATTAGTCTGTTGTGTGGGGCTTTACCTGTATTGCTTTTAGTCGTAATCGCCATTATACCTACAAGTCCTTGGTATGCACCAAGGTTTATAATTCCTCTCGCGGGAATGGTTTTTGCGAGTGCTATGAATACTATTGGAATTGCCGCTGAAAGGTTTTCAAACGAGATTAGTACTAATATATCTATTCGGGAAGCAAGAAGGAAATCTCTTAAGGCTTCACTAATACCCCAAATAAATAGTTTTCTTGCTGTTGGGCTGGTATCTTTACCTGGAATGATGACAGGCCAGATTTTATCTGGAGTAGATCCATTAGTTGCGGTTAGGTATCAAATTGTTGTGATGACAATGTTATTAGGTGCCGGTGGTATTTCTGTGAGCCTATTTTTAGCTCAAATTAAAATGCCGAAGCAATAAAAATTCCCCAGGCTTTGAAAGATTTTTGACTAACAGTAGGTGAATCATAAATTTCTTTATCCAGTTCAGTAAAGGAATAGTTTAAAGTTAAAGAAATTTCTTTAGACATCAAGTAAGTGAGGTTGATTCTTGCAATTTTATTTTGAGCTTCTTGTGGTTGGTATTGGGAATAAGTTCCAATTTCCTCTTCCTTTACACCATAATAAAAATCGGTAAACGCTTTGCTTAAGAATTGATATCCTACACTTCCTATAAGAAAAAGTGACTCTGTTAGGACAAAACGATGACCAAGTGTCGCTGTTGTTATACTTCCATTGTATTTATCATATATATCTATAGTGTGCTTTAAGTTTAGAAAGAATAATCTTACGCTTAGGCCAGCATTTATGGCCGTATCTCTGAGTTCAATTTCTTTGGATTCATATCTTGCTCCACTTGGTTCTAGATGTAGGCTTGAGGCGATTGCCCCTTTTAATAATGAATAGCGAATATTTGGACCGTAAATACTAATGTTTTCGCCACGATAACTAATAACGGGAACAAATTTTAATCCGAATGGAAGACTATTCACTTCATTATCTACTCGATAATCTTCTTGATCGAGATAGCCGATTCCACCAGACCAAACTCCCTGAGCCAGAGTTAAGGTTGAAAAATAAAGAGGAAATAATAAAATAAAAAATTTAACTAAAGCGCGTAACATATCCCGGTGATAATAACACCCCAAGCACCCAATACATAGTAATATTTTTTCCAGTCAATTTTGAATTCGTCAGAACTTACTTCTTTAAAAGAATCATAAGTTAAGCCTGTTAGGTCTTGTTTAACTGGACTACTAATTGAACTAATAGATATTCCAATAAGAAAGCAAACAAGACAACCAATCATATTCCACCATGGCCAGCTTACTGAAGGTACGAAAACCCAAAAAACTGCATTTACAACAAATCCAATAACGAGACCTGTGATTGCTCCTAAACCATTAGCCTTTCTAGTAAGAATACCAAGAAGAAAGACTCCTAGAATGGGACCGTTAGCAAGAGAACCAATTTTATTCATTGAAACAATAATTGAATCAGAAATATCTCCTACAAAAAATGCAAAAATAGTACAAACAGTTCCCCAAAATATAGTCAGAATTTTTGAAAGATATAGTTCTTGTTTTTCTGAAAATGATTTGTTTAAAAAACTCTTGAAAATATCTTGCATCGTTGTGGCAGAAAGTGAATTTATGGTTGAATCTAATGAAGACATGGCTGCGGAGAATAATCCGACCATAACTAAACCGACTGCACCGATAGGAAAATATTTTAAAACAAAAACAGGAACGGATAAATTATAATTAGGCGATCCATTTTCTATAGGTAATAAATTTATAAAATCAGGGTTTTTTGCAACATAAGCTCCAATACAAACTCCTAAAAAACAGTATGTAAGAACTAGTGGGAATCTGAGCATCCCATTTATAAATAAGGCCATATTAGTTTCATCAACATTTTTGGTTGATAGCTCTCTTTGAACTTGGGATTGGTCACAACCATAGTAAGAGACATAGAGAAAAAAACCACCAATCATCATGGGAAGAAAAGCAAAACTGTTCCCATCAAAACCGTGGCTGCTTAAATTGATAGCTTTTAAACGAGTCGTATCAAATGCATTGATAGTTTCACTAAAACCACCTGTGAGGTTTATAGCAATAATTATAGTCATAATAATTGCTCCATAAAGGACAACCATTTGAATGACATCTGAAATGATAACTGCTTTCATACCACCGATTGAATCGTAAATAATAGTGATAACTCCTAGCATAATTACAGCAAGGGTAAAGCTTATTCCTGTACAATAGGCAATTACGATTGAAATACCATAGACGGTAACTCCAGTTGCAAAGGCTCTAATAAATTGAAAGAGTAGAGACATAACCAGACGGGTATTTTTATCAAACCTTTTCTCTAGGTAAGCATATACAGATATTATTCCTAATCTTCTATAGAGAGGAAGAAGAAATATCATCAAAAAAATCATGGCAAAAGGGACCGCTAATTCATATTGAAGCCAAAGCATCCCGCCACCTATGGAAAAAGCTACGAAGGCTGGAGCTCCAAGAATTGAATTAGTTGAACATTGAGTAGCCATTGTTGAGATAGCTATTGGCCAGGCACCTGTATCATTTCCACCCAAATAATAGTCATCCTTATTTTTTTGCCCTCTTGAAAGAAAAATACTTAGGCCTATCATACCAATCAGATATAAAATTATTATTGTCCAATCAAAAAAATGTAGTTGCATATGAGCCAATCCTTAAAAGTAAAAAAGTTGTTATCAGAAGTCTTGAGCCTTCTTGATCCTTATTCAAATTTTGCACGAATGATAAAATTTTATCATAACTCCATGGAGGTCCAAGGAAGAAATCTTGACCTAGGTGAAAATGTTCATATTTTTGGGTTAGGTAAAGCTGCTAGTTTTGAAGTCGCAGCGTTAAAGAAACTCTTAAAACAACAGAATTCAAATTTAAAAATTGCTCAATGCGTCTCCTATACTAAGATTGATCACGCTGTAGATGATCCTGAGATTTATCAAATTGAAGGTACGCATCCAGTAATAACAGCGGTTAACATAGACAATACAAAAGTGTTTATTGAGAAATTAAAGTCGATTCCTGAAAATGATAGTTTGATATTCTTGTTATCTGGTGGAGGGAGTGCACTTCTTGAACTACCAATTAATGGACTTAGCTTTGAGGAACTTCAAAAAAAGCATGAAGAGCTTTTATCATCAGGAAAAAATATTAATCAAATTAATCTGGAAAGAAAAGCTTTGTCATTGGTAAAAAATGGTGGGCTTCTAGATTTTATTAAAACAAAATTAATATATCAATTTGTTACTTGTGATATACCAAATGAAAACTTAGTCGATGTGAGTTCTGGTCCTCTGTTAAAGGCTGGAGATGAGGTTATCCATCCAGTAAGTTTTAAGACCCAAAGTGCTAGTGTGTTACTGGATCAATTGAGTCAAACTCTAGATTTAAAGGTAGATAAAATTTATGATTGCTCTATTGATGAATTGATAAACGAAGTAACTGCTAAATTACCAGAGCTTGGAGAAACCATAATATCAGGTGGGGAAGCACCAATTGTTTTACCTCCGAAGCCGGGTAAAGGGGGAAGAAATACCCACTTTGTCTTAGCAATGGCCGAAAAGGTCTATGCTAAACCGGAAAATCGAAACTTACATATTTTAAGCATAGGAACGGACGGAGGAGATGGACCTACCGATGCTGCGGGAGCTTATATTAACTATGAGCTCTATCAAAGCTTGGATGCTGAAATTTATTTAAAACAGTTTGATTCCTACTCATATTTCGATAAACTAAATACTCTAATTAAAACAGGTCCAACTAAAACAAATGTTATGGATCTAAGGTGTATTTGGCGTGCGTAAAATTAATGATCTCTTATTAGGTTTAAACTCAGAATTTAAAGAATTAGAAAAATATATTGAAGAAAAAATTAAAACTTTAAATAAAGGTTTTAATGGTAAATCAGAAAAACTGTTCTCCGAAAAAGATACTATGTTAATTACATATGCAGACCAGTTTTTTTCTCAAGATCAAAATAATTTGAAAACTTTAAATAAATTTTTACAAAATGATCTTAAAAATAAATTTTCAATAGTTCATCTTCTTCCTTTTTACCCATGGACAAGCGATGATGGTTTTTCTCCAACTGACTATCAGAAAGTTGAAGAAACCTATGGAGATTGGGAGGATATTGAAAATATACCTGCTAAGAAAATGTATGACTGTGTGTTTAATCATCTATCGAGTGAAAATGAAATTTTTCAAAAGGCCATTGCTGGAGATGTGGATGCACAAAAAATGTTTCATTTTGTCGATGAACAACGTTTTAATTCTGATTCATTTCAAGAATATATTCCACTTATTGTGAGACCTAGAACATCGCCATTATTCACTCCTTTTGAAGTTAACGGTGAGTTAAAATATGTGTGGACAACTTTTAGTGCAGACCAGGTCGATACAAATTTAAGTAATATCAAAATGATGAAATATTTATTAGAAACTTTTTTCTTTTATATCGAAAAAGGTGCACAGTATTTTAGAGTCGATGCAGTACCCTTTATGTGGAAAGAGTTTGGTACAAATTGTTCGCATCTTCCAAAAACGCATCAGTTTGTTCAATTGCTTAGAGCTATAGCTGATGAAATTAATACGGACTTATATTTGGTCACTGAAAGTAACGTACCTCATGAGGAGAACATTTCGTATTGGGGAAATGGCCAAAATGAAGCTCACATAATTTATAATTTCTCTTTAGCTCCATTAGTTTTACACGCCATAATGTTTAAAACAAACGAATATATTCATGATTGGACAAGAAAAGTCTTTGATATATCCTCTGAAACAACTTATTTAAATTTTACTGCTTCTCACGATGGTATTGGAATGAGAGGTTTAGAAGGGATCGTTCCGGAGAAAGATGTCTTTAAATTGTGTGAAATAGCCGAAGAAAAAGGTGGAGTCATTGGAAAAAAAGTAAGTCGAGATGGAACCGTTCGTCCCTATGAACTTAATATAACTTGGGCAAGTATGCTTAAGGAGCCAGAAGAGGAAGAAGATACTTTTGTAAGAAAGGTTGTTAATTCTCATTCTATCGTTATGTTTTTTCCTGGGATCGGAGCTCACTACGTCCATAATTTATTAGGTAGTCTCAACTGGGATGAAGGTTATAAAGAAAGTGGAATACCACGTAGGCTTAATAGAAAAAAACTTTCTTACCCGCTAGAAATAGATTCTCATACTGAGAAAATTAAAGATGGTATTTTGGAACTTATTGAATATAAGTCTAAAAAATCAGTTTTTTCACCCACTGAAAAAATTGAAGTATATGATCTTGACTCTAGATGCCTATGTTTCTCTAGAGGGGACGTACATAATAAAATCAAAGTTATGTTTAACCTGACAAATACTCATTTAGTCGTAGATGAAGTAGAGTTAAAGCCTTATGAATTAAGATTTATAGAAAAGGATTAAAATGAGAAGTTTTTTTATTTGCTTAATGTTAATAGTATTGACTGGCTGCTCAAGTCAAAAAAAATCCTATAATGCGACACTGGATAATTTTAATTACCCATTTCAAGTTAAAAAATTCAAATTTAATTCTCAAAATCAAGATCTGAATATGGCCTATATGGATATAGGAAACAAAAAATCGGAAAATGTTATAGTTCTCCTTCATGGTAAAAACTTTTCTGGATACTATTGGGAAAGCTTAGCTACTGAACTTATGAAAAATGATTTTCGTGTCATTATTCCGGATCAGATTGGTTTTGGTAAAAGTACAAAACCGAGGAGATATCAATTTAGTTTTCCCCAGTTTGCTCTTAATACAAAGAAACTATTAAATCATTTAAAAATAAATGAAGCGATAATTGTAGGACACTCCATGGGAGGAATGTTAGCAACGACTTTTGCTTATGACTTTCCAAAAATGACAAAGAAATTAATCCTTGTTAATTCTATTGGGTTAGAAAGCTATGGAAAGTACGCTGAGTTTAAAGATACTAACTTTTTTTACAACTTAGAGCTAAACAAAAATATCGATAAAATCAGAAATTACCAAAAAAAGAATTACTATGATGGTGATTGGAAACCCGAATATGAAAATTTATTAGAAGCGCATCGTGGCCAATTAATTGGAAATGATAAAGAACTGGTCGCCTGGAATAATGCTTTAACTTATGGGCCAATCTTTTCAGAAGATATAACTGCAAAATTCTCTGCAGTTAAATCACCAGTTGTCATAATTAATGGGACGAGGGATAAAACAGGTCCTGGAAGAGGGTGGAAGAAACCTGGTGTAAATTACAAGCTTGGGCAATATGATAAATTAGGTAAAAAGATTGTGAAGCAGTTTCCCAATGCGAAACTTTTTGAGCTTGAAGGTGTAGGTCATATGCCATTCTATGAAGCTTATGATGACTTTTTAAAGATCTTTATGAATGCTCTTTAACTGTGAATGAATAAAGTAGCGGAACAAGTATTAAGGTAATAATTGTTCCAAATAATAACCCCCAGCCCATAGTGAGCATCATTTCTGCTAGCATGGAATCATATCCCGCTATTCCGTAAGCCGTAGGAAGAATACCTGCAACTGTAGTGATCGTTGTTAATAAAACAGGTCTAAGCCTAGTTGCAGATACTTTTGCAATCGTTTCCCATGGATGTAAAGATTCTTTGATATGAGAATTTTCTATTTTATC
Source organism: Flavobacteriaceae bacterium (assembly GCA_964215955.1). Taxonomy (GTDB): domain Bacteria; phylum Bdellovibrionota; class Bacteriovoracia; order Bacteriovoracales; family Bacteriovoracaceae. The sequence continues at coordinate 123,360 of CAXPDR010000030.1, read as the reverse complement.
AATCATTACAATGGCATCATTTATTACAACACCAATCATTCCTAAAGCTCCTATGACAGCAAAGAAACCGTAGATATTCATTTCATGTAAATAAAGAGCAATAATAACCCCAGTTGCAGCAAAAGGGACAATGGAAAGAATTAGTAATGGTTTAAACATTGAATTAAACATAATTATTAGAATGAAATAGATAAGGATGATTACTATAATAATTGAGTTTTGAAATTCTCCTTGGCTTTCTCTAGTGTCTTCAATTTCTCCTTTGAATTTTAAAATAGCAGTTGGAAATAAATTTGTTATTTTTGGAAAGATATCTTTTTCCATTTTTTGGGCAATCTCTAAAGGAGTAGAGTTGGTATCTTTCGCCATATTGGCATAAACCATTGTCGCTCTTTTATAATTATTACGAACAATATTAATGGGCTTTATCTCTTCTTTAATTGTCACAACATTTTTAAGATAAATCAGCTGTCCCTCTTTGTTTTCCACTCTAAGATTTAAAATATTATTTAAATCCTGTTTTTCACTTTCAGGGACGGTTAAACGAACATCAACCTCTTCATCCCCTTTATTTATTGTATAAAGGATACTTCCTTCAACGAATGACCTTAATATTGTCGTAATACTGGTTGGAGATACATTATATCTAATCATATCGACTTGTTTTAAAGAAAATAGGTATTCCTTTCGTTGGAGTGGATCTTCAATTTCAACATCAACTAAATCAGAAATGGCTTTCATTTCTTTTGAAAGCATAGATGAGATTTGATCTCTTTTTTTATTATCATTTTCCTGAATTTGAAGTTCGATCGCATTTCCTGAACCATGTCCCCATCTTCCTCTTAAAAATTTAGCACTCTCAATCTTCTCTAGCTTTTCAGCTTGCTTTTCCCAATCATTTATCAAGTCACTCAATTTTACAGCTCTGTCATCTGCAGGGAAAATCTCAACGAGAATTGAGGCTTCATTTGACTTTACCGTACCACCTCTACGGCTTTGAGCAATACTCGTTCTTAAACCGACGACATTCTTGGTGTCTTTGGCAATATACATTTCTAATGGTTCTATCAATTTTGATGTTTCTTCTTTTGTAGCATTCTTAAAAGCTTTTATCTTTATAAATACCTCTTTACTTTCCTCTCTTGGAAACATAGCAAATTTCATGTCTTTATTAAAAATATAAAATGAACCCATAACTATTAAACTTGAAAGTGATAATGTTATTGCTCGATGATGCAAGATTTTAGTAATGAAAACTTCATATTTTGTTTCAAACTTTTTGAACCAATGTTCTTTTTGCTCTAAATCTTTTTCCAAGGGAGTTTTTGTAGATAAATGAGAGGGAAGTACGAATAATGATTCAATTAAGGACCCTAAGAGCATTAAAATAACAATGAGAGGAATGTAGGTTACTAATTTCCCAAAGAAACCTTCAAAAAATATGAGAGGGACAAATGCAACACAGGTGGTGATGATACTCGCCAAAATTGGCTTGAAAACTTCACGGGTACCATCAATACTTGCATTAAGAAGGCTCTTTCCTTGCTCTTTGTGTCTTGAGATATTTTCAGCAATAATAATAGCATCATCCACTACTATTCCTAAGACAATAATAATTCCAGCGAGAGTCATATTGTTTACAGTGTATCCTATTATATGAGCAATAATTAATGTGAAACTCATCGTAAAAGGAATTCCCATGGCGACCCAAAAACCAGTTTTAAAATCTAGAAATATAAGGAGTATTAAAACGATAAGAGTAAAACCAATGAGTCCATTTGAACTTATGATATTGAGTCTATTTCTAACTGCATAAGACTCATCATCCATTAAGATAATTCCAATTGGAGCATCTTTGTTTAGTTTTTGAAACTTAGTGATAAAGGCTGAAATAGCTCTGTGAGCAGATAAAATATCAGTTGAAACACTCTTTTTTATATTTAGGAATATAGCTTCATGGCCATTAACTTTAAAGATAGAAGTTGGTTTTTCAAATCCAAAATCTATTTGGGCTATATCCTTAAGCTTAATTCCATCACCTTCATAATTACCTTGTAGCATTAAGGCATTTAAGCTATCTGGTGTTTCAAGTTCATTGAGTGCAGTGATTTTACTTTCACCTACGTCGCTTAAAGATCCAATAGGGACTCTTATATTATTGTTTTGAATCTGATTTTTTACTTGGGATAACGACAATTCTTTTTTCAGAATTTTTTTCGGATCGACTAATATTTTTAATTCAGGTTTTTTATAATGGGATTTATCAATACTTGAAATCTCATCTAAAGCGAGAAGTTGATTTTCAAAACTAAGGACAAACTTTTGTAGTTCTTGTCTTGATTTATTATCCAAAGACTTATGTTTTTTATGGTAAATCCCAATATCTAGTATGGCCTTCTCGGAGCTTTTAAATTGTCTAAATCTTGGCAGATCTCTTACTTCTGATGGCAGGTTCGCCCTTAATGCTGCGTCTTTTATATCCTGGATAGCTTCTTTCTTATCTGGGTAGTTCTCATCAATTGTTACTGTAATATTTGATGAACCCTGGCTTGAAGTACTTTTTACTTCTTCAATCCCAACAACTCCTAACAATTCATCTTCTATCATTTTTGTTACAAATAATTCTACATCTTCAGCTGATGCTCCTGGATAGGTCGTACTAATTCGTATTCTATCACTCGCAAATTCAGGTAATTCTTCTTTTCCTATGTTTTGCCAAGCGAAAGCGCCAAGGATGATTATTCCAAAGAAGATTACATTTGAAAGTAGGTGTCTTTTGGCAAAATATGTGATCATGAATATATCCTGAATTATCGTTATATTTTTTTATTTTATCGTTTCAATATATTTTCGTCTTTGTGTGAAAGAAAAGTCTAGATATTCAAGATTTTTTTATCAAATTAAAAATTAAGCTATCTTTTTTTATGTCTTTTTTGGTGATCGCCCACATTGAGAATTTTAATTCCCCCAATTCTCCAATTTTAAATAAGGTTTTTTGCTTTAGGCTTTCCTTGATTACGCTTTGTGGTAAAAATCCTATAGCATTAGTTTTCTCAATACAGATTTTCATTAGAGTGCTATCGCTAAAAGTTCCAAGAACGTTGAAGTTTATTTTATTTTTCTTAACAAATACATCAATTTTGTCATTCATTATGCAAGCTTCAGGGTAGAGTACAACTTTTTTATCATTTAGAGATTTTGGAAATTTACCTTGAATATTCTTTTTGCTAGATGTGACACAATAGATTGGATCAATAGAAATGCGGTGTCCTTGTAATTTTTTTGAGCGTCCAGAATATGGTGAATCACAAAGTATAATATCTAATTTATTATCTTGAACTTCTTTTATTAAGGTCTCTAAGTCTTTTTCAAAAACTTCTAGGCTAATGTGGGGATTATTGAGAAGAGGTTTTAGAAAATGATAAATTTGTTCCTTGGAAAGCCATGGTACTGCGCCGACTTTAATAATTTTTATAATTTCTTTGTTATCGGTTTTAAGAAATTGAATCATTTCTTCTGAGTGCCTGAATATTTTATTGGCATAATCCATAACAACTTCACCTTCTTCGTTGAGAACTAATCTTCGACCTTTTCTATCAAATAATTTTTTTCCTAAATCAGTTTCAAGTAATTTTAGTTGGTGACTGATCGCGGGTTGAGTCATATTAAGTTTTTTTGAAGCTTTGACGATTGATCCTTCTTTCGCGATGGTGAGAAAATAGTATAAGTGGTTGAAATTTATCTTGTACATTCTTTATCCTTATATAGATTTTTAGTTATATAGACCTAACTATATATTCAATTTTAATTATATTTGAGTGTGCCATAATATCAACTGAGATTAACTTTGCCTCAGAAATGGACAACAAGGAGGAGTACTTATGGAATTAGAATTGCACGACAACTTGGAAGGCAATTATAACAAGCATTTTAAAACTATGGCCTTTTTGGCCAATAGTATTTTAGGAAAATTCAATCTAAGTGATGGCTGGAAATTGGAAATCTGGTTGGATCAAAATGATTCGGCTAAAGAGAAGCCTATAAGTTGTGGGCTATCATTAGCTAGACCAAAACGAAGTACTCTTTACGTTAGAAAGCGTTCAGAAAAAATGGTGACTGCAGGTAAAAAAGCTTTTTTTACCATGTCTCGCTTAATGAAGAATGAGAAGAATAAATTTGCACATTAAAAGGAGATTTTATGAATAACTTAAATTTAAAATATAGAGATTTAAACAAGAAGACTAAAAACCTTAGAACTCAGGGATTTATACCTGGATCACTCTATGGGCCTAGCATTAGCAGTATCCCTGTAAAAATGGAGAAACACCAACTAAATAAGAATCTGCATAAAAGTGGGGAAATCTACAGGATAAAATCAAAAACGGGAACGATGATGGTTAAGTTTGCTGAGGTACAGAATGATCCAGTTACGAACGAAATCATCCACTTTTCCTTAGTGCAAATGCCAAAAGGAGTAACCAATGAGGTGGAAATCCCTGTGAACTTTGAAGGAACTCCTGTTGGTGTGAGAAAAGGTGGAGTATTTGTTGTTATGAAAGATGAAGTGACAGTAAGTGGAAAGCCAACATCAGTTCCAAGTATGATAACCACAAATGTTAATAACATTGACATTGGAGATAAGGTTACATTGAACGATTTAAATCTTCCAGAAAAGGTAGAAGTCGAAGAGGAAGGGGATGAGTTACTAGCGATTTGTAAACCACCAGCAAAAGAAATTGAAATTGGTGATGATGAAACTATGACTGAAATGGAAAAACAAAAGCTTGAAGATTTTAAGATGAAACTTGAAAAAACCGGGTAACAACAAAAGAAATCAATAAAGGAAAGGAGTGAATAATGAATATACAGAATAGTCATTCAGAAAAAACATTAAGAAAGTACTCCTATAAAAAACCTAATATCGTTATTGTAGGGGATTCTTCTTTAAAAGATAAATTTGAAGGTATAGAGAAGAAATATAATTTAGATCTTATTTTTACTGATCTCCGTGGGCTGCCGGGTGCAGTTCAAGGAGAAACAGTAGCAATTATATTAGATGAAATGAAGGTTTCTAATAATTTTGAGAAAACAATCAATAATTTTGTCAAAAATTTTGGATTATTTCCTCTCTATTATCTATCAAGGACAAAAAAAGAAGAATCTTTTTTCATCTCTTTATACAGTCGTGGGTTTAGAGGTGTTTTTGCCTGGCCTAGGGAACAGGATCAATTAATTGACCTAATTATTGAAACAATGAAGGCTAAAAAGTCTGTTCTTGGTAAAACGACAGCTGATAAAAAACTGGGAACTATGATTAATGCTCACTTAAAACTGCTTGGGCATTTTGGTAAAGTAAAAATTAAAATAATTGATGGGTTTGTGTTTTTAAAAGGAAAAGTTAAAAACATATTTCAAAAAGAAAAGTTAGAGATCGAAACTTCTAGAATACCTGGAGTCAAAAAAATTATCAGTAAAAATATTACTGTTGAAAATGACTTGATTAATTCTAATACTGAACTCGAACGAAAAATTAATTTTTATATAAGTAAAAAGTTTGGTGATTTAAAAAAGACGATATCAGTAAAAGTTGAAAATAGAACAGCCACCCTTCTAGGGCAAGCTAAGTCTCAAAAAGAAATGCTAAAGATAGCCGATTTCACTAAGAAACAGACTGGTATTGATAAAGTTATCTGTGAAGTAAGTTTTGCTCCAAAAAAGGTTAAGGCAACAGTTAATAGAGCTAAAGTTTTTGAAGCTAAAGTTAAACGGTTATTTGAAGGGGCAAAGTTTATTTCCATCAGTCTTTTAGGAGATAAAGTTGAAGTATCCGGTACTGTAAAGCATAAAGCTGATAGAAAACTAATTGAAAGTTTTCTGCTACAAATGTTACCTGTAAAAACTGTTACTAATAAGCTTTATGTTTCAGATGCAAAGTAGGTGTTTACTCTTTATCGAAGCTATCTACAATGGCACCACTTAGCGAAGCCGGAAAAGATACGATTATGGTTTTTGCTAACATATCATACGCACTTGTATGCGTATTATAGATGTCAAGTAACCATAAAATATAGCTGACGGTAATAAAAGTGATGGCGTAGTTAACAATAATCCTACTACTGAACTTTATATACTTATCTTTGATGTTTGCTTCATAGACTCCATAGAAAATGAAGCAAGCATCAAGTAAAATTGAAGTTATAAAAATGAGAATAACTTTGAAGGCCGGTAAGCTTGTACTCATTTTCCATGCTTCTTCTGTAAAAGCAATAGGAAGGGCCAATATAATTGACCCTATACAAACTTGAATAATATCTTCTAAATTAAGTTGCTTCATTATTGTTTAATAAACTCCAAAGCTACTCCACCACCTGGAGCTAGATAAAGATCAAAACTATCCCCAGCGCTTACTGTCGTTTCATAGGTTTCAAGAGCATGTGGATTATAAAGCCAGCTTGCTCCTCTTGCATCCTGATAGCCTTTAACTTTATAAGTAGCACCCTCGTCTAAAAAGTCTAAATCGATATTAATAATTCTTCCATTTTCATTAGTAATAGAACCAAGATACCAGTTATCTGAGTTTCTATCTTTTCTAGCGATTGTGGCAAATTCACCAATTTTACTATTTAGACCTACCGTTTTTGACCAATTTGTCGGTACTGCTTTTAAGAATTCAAAAGCATCCGGTCTTGCTTCATAATTTTCAACTAAATCAGATAACATCTGCCATGGAGAGTAAATGATGACATATAGAGCAAGTTGTTTTGCAATTGTTGTTGGGACTCTCGAATCAGGCCTCCAATCATTATATAGAACGTCCATCGTTCCTGGTGTGAAATCAACTGGTCCTGCTAATGATCTTGTAAATGGAACAATTGTTGTGTGGGCAGGTGTATTTCCTGGTTTTCCCCAAGCATTGTATTCTTGACCTCTAACACCTTCTGAACTCATTAAGTTTGGATAAGTTCTTCTAAGTCCGGTCTGCTTAATCGGTTCGTGTACAATCATCATCACTTCTGAATCATGCCCTTTTCTCATGGCCTTAGTGTAGTGATTAACTCCAAATTGTCCGTGGTGCCATTCTTTTTTATTGAGCCTTGTTCCTACATAACCTGTTTTAACTGCTTTAACCCCATGCTTATTTAAAAATCCATAAGCTCTATCTAGTTGGTTTTCATAATTTCTAATTGAAGCACTTGTTTCATGGTGACCAACTAGACTGACATTTCTGTCTAGGGCATACTTGGAAAGTCCTGCAAAGTCATAATGGTCATATGGCTCGTCAAAAATAAAGATGTCTCCATTACTAATCCAGTCACCGTCCCATCCTTTATTCCATCCTTCTACTAAAACTCCTTGAAATCCATGTTTGGCAGCGAAATCAATATATTTTTTAACATTATCGTTAGTTGCCCCTTGTCTTGGACCACTTCCAAAAGTTGATTGACCTAAATGAATCTCCCACCAAACTCCAACATACTTTCCTGTATGCAGGTATGAGTAATCAATTGTTTCATCTGCTGGATCATTTAAGTTTAGGATCATAGTCGATTCTACTAATTTTGCAGGATTAATTGCTACCTGGACAGTTCTCCAAGAAGAGTTAAGTGGTGTTTTTCCATACACTCTAGTGTCAGTATTTGCCCAAGGATATAGATCTACTTTTAAAGTATCTGGATTTGTTCTTTTTAATGCGTATGAAGAATAATTAATAAGTCTTGCTTCGTGGAAAGAAACAACAGGTCCATTAACCTTTTCAACTGTCAATGGAGTATGAACAACATCTAAGTTTGGAATTACGCTTTTATTGTACAGATATTCGTATCTATTATCTTGGAATGCTGGGATCCACCAAGCTTCATCATTTCTTTTTAATCTAAATTCTGTACTTTCATCTATAACTTCAAAATGGTTTAGGTTTGGTTGTTTTGGAAACTCATATCTGAAAGCTAGTCCATCCGGGTAAAGTCTGAAATCAATATTCATATCAACATTACCATTGGTAACCATGAGCTTCATTCCATTGTGATGATCCTTTACTGTTTCGAACTCACCCCAAATCATATTCCACTCAGATCTATTTTGATAATTTTTTACAGATTTAATTTTTAAATTATTAGTTAAATCAATGCCTCTTAATTTATTTCCTAGAAGAGATTTTCTTATGACAACAACATTATTCTTTTTAAGGCTGTAGTAAAGTCGACCTTTGAGAGTCGATACGGAAAGCTCTAGACCTCCTTGAGGAGAGTTAAGTGAATGTGATTTCGCAAATACATTTAGACTGCAAATCATAATCAAAAGTACTAATGACTTCATAATTATTCCTTTGAAAAATTTAATCAGTCATTTCTATCAAATTTTCACATATATTCAATTCTAGAAGTCTTAAACAACCTTACTTATAACCCTTTTAATTTTAAGGTTTTAAAGTCTGAAATATCTTATTTGACCTGTACTTTTAGTTCAGAATCTGGCAAAACCTTTTTTGTTATGAGTCAATTTAAAATTATCTCAATTACTTTAGTTCTCTTAAGCTCGAATTTTGCTTTCTCACAAGAGAGTTCTACGTTTTTTGGTTCAAGTTCCCTGGACCTTGCTCAGGAGAAAATATCTAATAATTTATTCTCAGCTACAAATAAGGTAGACTCTTTCTTTGGAGAAGAGCGTGATCTAGAGGAGGATAATGGAAGTCATATTAAATTCGAGTATGCTTCTCGCAACCGAGAATACTCTGAGCCAAGTCTAGAGCCTGATTTTGATGTGAAGGTGAGGCTAAAAAATTTAGAAAGAAAACTTCATTTTAAGCTAACTACCAAGTCAGAGGAAGATGATGATACTCTAGAGAACAAAGAGAGTAGTAGTGGGACGAGTGATGTAGAGGAAGGAATTGAGGATGTTGTATATAGAGCATCTTTAGGATTTTTAAGAGAACAAAAAAAGTTCTGGAGTCTCTCGGCGGATTCCGGTGTAAAGGTTCAAAATCCGCCAATTATATTTAGTCAGGCCAGAGGCAGAAGAAGTTTTTATTTTGGTGAAACAGAGTTTAGGGTTGTGAATAAAGTTTTAATTGAGGATCAAGCAGGTCTTTTCAACTATACCGATCTGAATGTTAAAAGAAAATTAACGAATGTGCTTGGTTTTCGCTATAATAATAAGTTTCAATGGAAAGATGATGAGAATTTTTTATCTTCCTCACATGGACCAACATTAAATTATCTCATAGATGATAATCAAAGTATAAGTTATAACATCAGAACAAGGTTTACTAATAAACCTAAAACCTATGCGATTTATGGGCACGAAGTTTATTCATCCTATAGAAGAAATTTATATAAAAAATGGATTTTTTTCGAATTAACTCCAGGCTTTTCTTTCCTTGCAGAAAATGATTTCCTGAGAACAGCTTTTTTAAATGCAAAAATACAGGCAGTATTTGGCAACTTTTGAAATTCTAACAGCCTTGAATCTCTTCTGGTGAGTATTCAAAGATAAAAGGTATTTTCATTATTTTATCTTGGTGTTTGAATTGAATCCAAATTTTTTGTAAGCCTGGTAGCATCACTTTTTGATCATGAAAATTAAATCTTAAGATATGATCGAAAACCCTATCATTAGTAGGATCATCATCGTCATCCATCATGAATGGACTATGCATATGAGCAAAAGGCATTTTGTGGTGCATATGATTCATATAATTTTCACTTAACCAAACTGAGTGAGCTGCCTCACTTAACCATGGTTGAAAATCAAGCATTGGAAGATATTGTCCATTTACTAAACTAAACATTTCAATTTCAAACTGAACAATATTTCCAGAGCAACCGCTAATAGTATTCTTTTTAAAAACCGCTTTATAAGTAGGAGTACTTTCAGTATCTCTATAAAAGTATTTTGTAATTACTCCATTTTGTGCGGGATCTGCTTGTAACGCCCTTGTGGTATTTTGCCCCATTACATGAACCATGGCATGATCCATTCTCATCCCAATTCCAGCAACAATAACATCGGCCATCACCATATACATTCCCGGTGTTTTTAGGGTTGTAACAGCATCTTGGTTGTCAGGATCTGAGTAAGGCATATTAACAGTTATAGCAAAACGTCCTGTGATAGGATCAAAGTATGGATGAATATGTTTAAAAACGCTTAAATCTTTATTAGCGATAACCATATGCATGTATTTTCCATGCATAATCTTAAAATCTTTATAGACTTCATTTGTTCTTGGATCCGTAAAGTACATTTCAATAAGAGTTGGTTTATTAGGCATGACCATCATATGTTTCATACCTTCCACTTTTTTTCCATTAACGAAAAAGTGAGACTTGAAATCTATGCCGTTTGCAAATGCATTAAAACTGAATAAAAGAATCAAGAATAATAACTTCATAATATTTCTCCATTTGTTCTAATGGTAGCTGATTAAGTAAGGATTTGTCTTGTAATGCTTCTTACAAGTTCTAACAATATTAGTATTAAATTGGGTTTTGGGAGATAATTAATCATTAATAATTAAAATGGAGTTTGATTATGAAAGTTATAAGTATTTTTCTTGCTGGCTTAATGAGTATACCACTAATGGCAAGTGATATAGTAACAAATGAGGTTACTATTTCTCATTCACCAAATGTTACTCTTTCTGGAGCATTAAATCTAAAAGTTGGAGCTTTAAGGGCGAAAAAAGGAAACGATATTTGGGGATGGACCGATCCTACAACTGGAAAAGAATATGCAATTATGGGGTTAGATAGTAAGACGTCTTTTGTTGATGTTACTGATCCTACGAATCCAATTCATCTTGCAGATATGAAAACGGCTACGACTTCTTCTACTTGGCGTGATATGAAAATCTATAAGCACTATGCATTCATTGTAAGTGAAGCATGGTCTCACGGAATGCAAGTTATTGATCTTCACCGATTAAGAGAACTAAACGGTGGAAAGGTAGTTGAATTAAAAGCAGATCATAGATACAGAGACTTTGGAAATGCTCATAATATTTTTATAAATGAAGAAAGTGGCTATGGTTATGCTGTTGGAACATCAACTTGTGATGGTGGTTTACACATCATGGATCTTAGAAATCCGCTTGCTCCAAAATTTTTAAATTGTGTCGGAAGAGGTGTTTATGAAATACCTAGAAAACATGGAGATGCCTACACTCATGATGTTCAATGTGTGATATATAAGGGGCAAGATGCGAGGTACCTAGGAAGAGAAATTTGTGTTTCAAGCAATGAGGATACTGTAAATATTGTTGATGTCACTGATAAAAATAAACCATACCAAATTAGCGCTGCAAGTTATGATGGAGTTAAATATACACATCAAGGCTGGTTAACAGAAGATCATAAATATTTTTTACTTGGTGATGAGCTAGATGAGCAAAGATTTGGAGTAAATACAAAGACATTTATTTGGGATTTTTCTGATTTAGAAAATCCAAAGGATTTTGCTGTATATACTCATAATTCTAAGGCCATAGATCATAATATGTATGTTAAAGGCGATTATGTATATCAAGCTAACTATAATGCAGGTTTGAGAATTTTATCTCTTAAGGACATTCATAATGGTAATCTTTCTGAAGTAGGGTTTTTGGATACCATGCCAAGTAGAGATAGTGCAAAGTTTGAAGGTGTTTGGTCAATCTTTCCATATTTTAAATCAGGTACTGTTGCAGTTGCTGGTATTGATGGAATACTTTATTTAACTAGACCTCAATTATAATTCTAAACTTAAAAGGGCCTAATTTAGGCCCTTAATTGTATGATTTGAAATAAATTCATCTGCTAATTTAAATATTCTCTTTTTTCTTTCAATATCAATTTTATTCAACATTTTTACCATCATGGCCATCCGATAGTTCTTGGAGAAAAAATCTTGATTCTTATGAATAAAACGCCAGTAAAGACCATCGAGAGTTTCACACCAATCATCCTTTTTATAGTGACTCATTTTCAGAATATAATTAGAACTCGCAATATAGGGTTTGGTAGCAAAGATCCCACCATCACTAAACTGTGCCATACCATAAACATTAGGCCCCATTACCCAGTCACTAGAATCAACATACATTTCCATAAACCATTTATGTACCTCAGTTGGATGAATTTCACACAGTAGCATTATATTTGAAATAATCATTAATCTTTCAATATGATGGTTATACCCAAATCTTAAAGTTTTTTTTATGGCATCATCTAAAGGAACAATTGAAGTATTTCCAGTGTACCAACTATCTTTGAGGGAATTTTGGTGATTAAAAAAATTACTTTCTTCTTGAACTTCTGAATACTCTTGGTAAATTCCTCTTACAAATTCTCTCCAGCCAATTATTTGTCTAATAAAGCCTTCTTTTGAATTGATTGATACATCACACTTTAAGGCTTTTTTGACAACCTCTTCCGGAGTGAGAAAGCCAATATTTATATAAGGACTTAGTACACTATGATAGAGAAATGGATCTCTGGTATCAATTGCATCCTCATAAATACCAAAAAACTCAAACTTTTGTTTTAAAAATAGATCTAACTCTTTTAGTGCGCCTTTACGAGTTACATGCATCCAAAATTTGGATGATTCACCTGGATGTTCAGGAAAGAATTTATCAACTAGTTTTATGACATCTTTGGTATTTTTATCAAACTTAGTTTCAAGTTTATTTTGTATGACATCAAACTTCTTGGGAATTTTTTTTCGATTCTCTTGATCGAAACTAAACCTGCCTCCAATAGGAGCTCCCTTATCCATTAGAATTTCTGAGTTTTTTCTAAAACTTTCATAGAAGGTTTTCATGAAGGGCTTTTTAGTTTGACTATTATATTCAGAAAAACTTTTTCTTGAAACTAAAAACATGGGAGACTTTAAGATTTGAAGTTCAATTGAATTCTTATCGCAAAACTCTGTTAACTTTTTTTCAAAGAATTTATCTTCAATTTCATAAATTTCTAGTTTTGATATTTTTTTAGCTTTTACTGTATCTTTTAAGGCTTTAAAGAATTGAGCCTTATTCTGCAACGTAAAATAACAAACTGATTTATCGGTAGCAATTAACTCATCTCTATAGTTTCTCATACTCGCAAGAAAGAAAATTATTTTATGTTTATGGTATCGATAGTGGGTGCATAGCTCTATGTCTTCGCACATGAAAATTTCTTTTGCATTTTTATAGTAGTGAGCTGGAAATAATTGATTCCCTAAAATAATAGTCATAGTCATGTTTTATATCATACCAAAATTAAGGCTTATTAGAGATTGGTTTAGGCTAGCTAAAATCTATACGTGTATATATTTTTGTTATAAGTCTTATTTATTATATATATTTAACTTATGGTGGTGTTTTTTATAAATATCCCTAGAACTTAACTAGGAGAATTTATGAAGCTTTTATCATTCGTTTTATTTTTTATATCATTTCAATCATTTGCGGCAGATAAACTGAAATTATCTGGTGATATTTTTCGCAAAGTACCTTTTTCTGATTTGTATTCAAAAGACGGAGCATTGATTAGAAATGTGGATTTCAAATCTGTTAATAATCTCATCCCACAAATTGAAAAATCTTTTGATTCAATTTTAAAAGGAAGAAAGCTTCAGGATCGAAATGAAGCTCATATCACTGTGATAACTCCTCCTGAAGGTAGAACAGACTTTATTCCTGGTAAATTAGGTATTGATAGTGAATTGCCTACAGATCTTATGCTCAAAATGTATAAAAATATAATACAATTCACAAAATTTACTCCTGTTTGTGTAGGGATGCAAAGTAACTCTGCAGGAAATATTGTTTTTTATCTTGTCGTCGAGTCTGAAGAGATCCTCAATATTAGATCTGAAATCTCAGACTTTGTACTAGAGAGAGATGTGAACCATCCTTTTAAAAGTGTAAACCAAAGCTATTATCCCCATATAACAATAGGATATATTGGGGGGGATATTCATAATGTTGATAAAGGAATTTCAACTTGTGTGGCAGAAATCGCTGTAAGGTATTGAATATTTGTGGGGCAATCATTAAAATCGTGAAGATTTTTAACACCACTATGTAAATAGAGGGACTGAAGGAGCATATTTTTAAACTTTTAGTATGATTTAAAGAAAAGTGGAGAAAATATGAATAATCAACAGGTCCTTCTTAAGGAAAGCAACGCATCTCAATTATTAAATAATTGCCTAGATTTAACTCAGCCAAATTGGCCTATGAATAGAGGATTAGAGCGATACAAGGAATTGACTGGCTTTCATCCTGAAAAAACAAGAGAAAATGGTGTTTGGATTGATATTGGACCAGGAGCTAATGCCTTAGCTTTATCTCAACTTAAGCGTGATGATATTTTAAAAGTTGGAATTAGTGGACACCAAGTTGATGCTCCAAGTGATATTCATATTGCGTATGGATTTTTTCCTGAAGTCGATTTGGAACATTTAAATATTCAAAAGGTTGATCTTATTACCGATATTTATTCAGCTTTTTCTTATAGCGATTATCCTTTGAGAGTCCTAATGGCTCAACTTTCAATGCTAAAAAAAGGTGGAGAGTTATTTATATTTTCTGAAAAGAATAAAATTAATGATTTTGTTACTTGGTATAAATTAGCTGATATTTTAGCACCCCTTATGGGAGTAGACTTAAGTTTTAAGGTTAAGGAAGTTTTTGCAGATGCCAATCAGGTTAAAGAAGATGCTCTCTTAATTACAGGGAAAAAGATATTTGATACTAAGGTTACACCACAGAGGCTTTTAGAAATTATTTATAGCAGTATTGGTGTTCCAAAAATTGAAGAGACAATTTGGCAAGCACCAGGATCTAATTTTCAGATTAACTCGATTTCCTATTCTTAATTAAACTATAATGTGATTAAACTGATTCGTTAACTCTTCAAAAAATATTTTCACATTAGGGGCCATGTTTTTTTTACTCGGTGTAATCGCCCAAATTGGAATTTCCGCTGGAGTGAAATCTTCTAATAAAGAAATTAACTGACCATTTTCTAGGTAGGGACCGACGTATACCTTTGGAAGCATACAAATGCCTAAATCATTTAGAGCTGCATTGAGAATCGATTTCCCACTATTTGATTTAAAATTACTATTTATTTTTAGCTGTAGTTTTTTTTTATTCCAAATTAAATTCCAGTTGTCCTTTGATGTAAGACAATTAAAATTTTTCAATTCTTCAGGAGATTTTGGAGTCCCAAAATGCTTTAAAAAAGATGGAGTTGCACAAATAAATTCTTTTCTTGTTGCAATTTGTTTCGCAATTAAACTAGAGTCTTTTAATTCACCAACTCTAATAGCTATATCATAAGACTCTTTTACAAGATCAACAATTTTTTCCTCAAATCTTAGGTCTACTTGAACTCTTGGATAGCGCTTAATGAAGTTTGCAATAAATGGAACCATATAGTTCTCTGCAAATGCACCTGCCAAACTAATTTTAATCTTTCCATGTGGAGACTCAGAGTTTTGAAGTATTTCCTCTTGAGCCTTTGTAATATTAAACAAAGAAACTCTACATGAGTTATAAAACTTTTCCCCGGCATGGGTGAGCTTAACTGTTCTAGTTGAGCGATTTAGTAATCTTTGACCAAGGGTATCTTCAAGTTTTTGAATAAGTTTACTTATATGGGCTTTAGAAACTCCGAGTTCCTTGGCAGCTAGAGAAAAGCTTTGTAGGGAGCTGACTTTTTCGAAAGCGGCAATGGCCTGAAGATTTTTGAATGTTTCCATATGGAAACAATATGTCAACTTGAGCCATTATTGTCAACCAGATAAGATGAAAGAAAATTAACTAAACAAGGAAATAATTATGAATAAAATGAAAGTTAAGGCGGCCGTAGCGTGGGGACCAAATAAACCTTTAAGCATTGAAGAAGTTGATTTGGAGATGCCTAAAAAAGGCGAAGTGCTTGTAAAAATCATTGCTACTGGAGTTTGCCATACGGATGCATATACTTTATCTGGTTCAGATCCAGAAGGACACTTTCCAGTTATTTTAGGACATGAGGGGGGTGGAATCGTTGAAGCTGTAGGTGAAGGCGTGACTACACTTGCTAAGGGAGACCACGTTATTCCTTTATACACTGCTGAATGTGGCGAATGTAAAATGTGTAAATCTGGAAAAACAAACTTGTGCTCTAGTGTTCGTGAAACTCAAGGAAAAGGCTTAATGCCAGATGGAACATCTCGATTCTCTAAAGATGGAAAGATGATTCATCACTATATGGGAACATCTACTTTTGCTGAATATACTGTCCTCCCAGAAGTTTCATTGGCAAAAGTAAGTAAGGATGCTCCTCTTGATAAAATTTGTCTTCTTGGATGTGGAGTGACAACTGGGATCGGTGCTGTTTTTAATACTGCCAAGGTTGAAAAAGGCGCAAGTATCGCGGTTTTTGGTTTAGGTGGAATCGGACTATCTGTTATTCAGGGAGCAAAAATGGCCGATGCTGAAAGAATTATTGCTATTGATATTAACAATGACAAAAAAGAAATGGCCATGAAGTTTGGAGCCACAGATTTTGTAAACCCAAAAGATTTTGATAAACCTATTCAAGAAGTGATTGTTGAATTAACTGAAGGTGGAGTCGATTATTCATTTGAGTGTGTTGGAAATGTAGAATTAATGAGATCAGCTCTTGAATGTTGTCACAAGGGTTGGGGGGAGTCCATTATCATAGGTGTTGCTGGTGCTGGACAAGAGATTTCGACAAGACCATTTCAGCTTGTTACAGGAAGAGTGTGGAAAGGTTCTGCTTTTGGAGGAGTTAAAGGAAGAACTGAGTTACCTGGTTATGTTGACAGATATATGAGTGGAGAAATTAACCTAGATGATTTAGTCACATTTAAATTACCTCTTGAAAAAATTAATGAAGCTTTTGATCTTATGCATGAAGGAAAAGCTATTAGAACTGTAATTGATTATACAATGGAAAAATAATGAACTTTGAAATTAGAAAAGAACACAAACAGTTTGGTGGTAAAGTTGTTTTTGCAACTCATGATTCGGAAGTCACAAAGACTAAAATGAATTTCTCATTTTTTACTCCAATTAAACCTGTAAAGAATGCGATTATTTGGTTGTCAGGTTTAACTTGTACTGAAGAGAATTTTATAACAAAAGCCGGTGCACAAGAGTTCTTGAAAGACACTGATACTATGATTATTTGCCCAGATACTTCTCCAAGAGGATTAGATCTTCCTAGTGAGCATGAAAGTTATGACTTTGGTAGTGGCGCTGGCTTTTACGTAAATGCAAAAACCGAGGAGTATCAAAATCATTACAATATGTATGATTATATTAATATTGAAATCGTAAAGCTTTTAAAAGAGGAATTTAAAGTAGATGAGATCTCTATCATGGGGCACTCAATGGGTGGTCATGGTGCTTTGGTTCTGGGAATTAGAGAAAACTTTGCAAGTGTTTCAGCATTTTCTCCTATTGTTAATCCTGTTAATTGTCCGTGGGGCCAAAAAGCTTTCAAGGGCTATTTAGGTGACGATAAAGACTTGTGGAAAGAATATGATGCTTGTGAATTAATCCTATCTGGTAAGCAAGCCCAGTCTCCACTTTATGTGGATCAAGGAACTTCAGATGAGTTTTTAGATAAAGAACTTTTAACGAAGAATCTCGAAGAAGCGTGCCAAGCTAAGAATCATGCTTTAACTCTTAATATGAGAGAAGGTTATGATCATAGTTATTACTTTATAAGCACTTTCATTGAGGATCATATAAAGTTTCATTTGGATCATTTATCCAAATAAAAATTTAAGTTACTAGTCTCTCGTATATTCTGAGATTATAGTTGTATGCCCAACTGAAGGCTCGAAGTATTTGTTTTTGATTTCTAAATACTTTGGATCACTAAAAAATTGATCCATTTGAATTTTAGATCCAAAGTAGATTGCAAAAACTCTATTTATAGGATTCTCTCCTTCATTTTTTAAGACTTCGGATACTTTAAAATCGTATCTAAATCCACCTTCTTTCTGTTCAAGCAAGGGGGTCATATCTTTTCTATATTGGGAGTAGATTTCATCATTCTTAATATAAAGTCCAACTATCATTTCGTACATAATTTATCCTTTAGAGACATCTCAAAATTATACTAAATAATAATTCTATAAACTGCCAGAGAAATTATTCCTGGCAGTTTATTTAACTAATTATTCAACTCTTTTGTTTTCAAAAATCCAAGCATGACTAGGAAAACATTTTATCGCAATGTCGATAATTGAATTCATTTGAGCTTCAATACTTTCACTTATTTTGATTTTTTCTTGATTATTATCCATGTAGAAGAACTGCATGTTATAACCAATATTTCCTGATAATTGATTAACCTTTTCATATAGTAGGTCAACATCTTGTTCGAAAGTAACAGTGAATGTCTCAAATGGACCCTTTCTTGGAAGAACGTGAATAAATCCATTTAACATTCCATATGCAGTTGAAACTTTTTGGATTATATCAGTATTATCTTCCCATTTATTATCCTTTATATTTTCTTTAATGGCTTCGTTTGCCCAATAAAGTAGATCTAAGCCATTTGATAAGAGCACAGCCATTTGCGATTCAAAGTTTATTGATGTCATTGGGTCTTTTCTATAAATTTTATAAGAAAATTCATGATATAGAGCTTCAACCCTTTCTGCATCTTCTTCGTTCATTCCTGCAAGATGTGCCGTTTCATGAATGAGTACTCCAAGTATATGGTTTTTTAAGTCGTATGGTGCAATAACTCTAAGAGCTTCAAATGAAATACAAATTTTCCCATTAATATTAAATTCTGTGACTCTAGCAATTCTAGTTAAGTGATTGTCTTCTGAATTAACTTGTAAGCAGTTGTTCTGGTCGTGAAAAATGAACCTCTCATCGGAATAAAATTTTTTGTTATCAAATACGGTATCTAGATAAGTTCTTAGATGTTGATTAATCTCTGCGAGTTCTTTAGATAGCTCTATTCTTCTGGGGTCTAAGATGTCATAAAGCTTTATTTCTTCTATTATTTCATCAATTCTTTCTTGTGCATTTTCTACATTCGCCTCGTATGGTTGTAAGCCCGAGGAGAAGAAGTTCGCATCTTCATTTCTTCCTTCTTTATGCATTTCCTGAAGAATTACATTAAAAGGATGTTCTGAATTAGATTCTTTTCTTATATCTCTTAATACAGCATAAAATGAAGCTCTAACTTGTTCAATACTTGATAGAGGTTGGTCGGTTCCACCAACATGGCCTGCACCTTCACCTGCAAAAATTTTCAGACTTATTAATAAACATATAGGTAGTAATAATAAATTTTTTTTCATGTTTCCTCCATACCATAGTTTGTTTATGTCGTTACGGAAAATAGGAGAATCTGAAATATTTATCAATACTATTTTAATTAATTATTATCTATGTTATTAATTATTTTGTTAACTAAAGAGGCTCAAGTGCTTGTAATATATGAATTTGATGATTACAAAAATTACGTTAGAAGTGTTATTTTGGATATGCCTAAAAGGGGAAGAGGGCAGTATAAATTACTTGGTGAATATCTAAATGTGGGAAGTGTCGTGATTTCACAGATTTTTAACAGTGATAAGGACCTAACTCATGAGCAAGCATTTTTATGTGCTGAATTTTTAGGTTTAAATGAACTTGAGCGTGAATATTTTCTAACATTAGTTAGTTATTCTAGAGCGGCTCATTTTAAATTGAAAGAATATCATTTAGGACAACTTAAGGAGCTTAAAAAGAGGGCCTTAGAGCTTTCTGCAAGAATGAAAAAAAACAATGTTTTAAGTGATGAGGCTAAACAAACTTTTTATTCAGACTGGTCATATAGTGCGATAAGTTTAAGTACTTGTTTAGATTCTATAAATACTCCTAAAGATATTGCAGATTATTTGAAAATTGATGTCGTGGAGGTTAAAGGAAAACTTAACTTTTTAGAAAGTCATAAAATAGTAATCAGGACAAAAGATGGTCTAAAACTAGGGTCAGGAACTACATATCTTGATAAGAAATCTCCTCTTCTTAATACCCATAGAAAAAACTGGAGAATTAAGGCCATGGAAGATCTATCTAGGGATAATAGTATGTTCCTTGTAGCACCATTATGTCTTTCTAAGCGTCTTAAAGAAAAATTACACACTGGAATTTTAGATCTATTAAATGAAGTTCTAGAGGACATGCCTAAAGAAGATGCTGAAGAATTAGTATGCCTAAATGTTGATTTATTCTCAGTTTCATAAAAACTTTTAAGACCTTCTCATAATGATCGCCGTGGTAATAATTAGTTGTTCAAGTCATATCCTTTTTAAAGGATAGCTACTAATAACTCAAAATTCTAAAAGTATAAACCGCCAAACCATTGAAAATTAAAACTGATAGAACTGTAAAAAATTGATTTGATTTTTTCATTCATGCTCCTTGTTCTGATAATAATTGTGATCCTATTTCAGGGTCATTAAGTATGGCTCGACCTATGGCTGCAAAGCTAAAAGAACCTTTGTTTAGTTCTGTTTCAATATAGTTCTTGGTTTTTATTCCCCCAACACCAATGACGGGAGCAGATAAGTTCTTTTGAATATGATAAGCATCCTCAACAAGGTATCCTTCACCATTTCTTGCGTGCGGTCTACGCCATCCTCCAATACCAGATGAGACATTTATAATATCCACACCAAGTTCTACTAATTTTTGACTCAAAAAAATTGAATCTTCAATAGTCATGCCACCGTCAAAATGATCTTGCCCTGGTATACGAACAGAAAGAATTATTTTTGGAAACAATGTTTTGATCTTTTTCACAACATTAAAAAGGATTAATGCTCTTTTTTCGACGCTTCCTCCATATGAGTCAGTTCTTTGATTTGTAAGGGGAGAAAGCCATTGATTTATCCCATAGCCATGAGCAGCGTGAATTTCTATAACGTCAAAACCTGCTTTTATGGCAATCTTTGAAGCTTCTACAAAATCGTTTTCAATCAGTTTTATTTCTTTAAGTGATGCTTCTTTAGGGACTTCAAGTGTTTTGTTTTTTACCGGGGTGGGAATAGAGGACGGAGCAATTAGATAGCCGCCGGTTAGCTCTGTTGTACTCTTAGCACCTGCGTGAACAAGTTGAATGCCTGCTAATGATCCACATCTTTGGATATTTTCACTAAGAAGTTTTAGTCCAAACAATTTATCATATGAATTAATGGCCAGTTGATTAGCTTCACTTTTTCCATTCTTGTTAATATAGGAGTATTCAACAAAAATAAGAGATGCTTTAGAACTTGCTAATCTAGTATAGTGATTAATCGTTTTTTCAGTGACATAGCCTTCAGAGTCGGCTGTTTGCGAAGCCATTGGAGGGACAATGATTCGATTTTTAAAGATTGATCCTTGAAGTACTATATGGCTCTCTATATTTAGCATTCTCGACCTCCCGTCAATTTGGTAAAAGTTTTATACTTGGTTTTCTATTCTTGATAAAGAAACAATTGTGAACTATATATTTCCTGTATGGAAATGAATGAACTTCGCTATTTTTTGGCCGTATCTGAAACTGAAAATGTAAATAAAGCTTCTGAAATTATTGGAATCTCAGCAGGCTCACTTAGTAAGGCAATCGCAAGGCTAGAAGCAGAACTAGGCGTAAAGCTTTTTAAAAGAGTAGGAAGAAGAATTGAACTTACTCAGGAAGGATACTTTTTAAAAGAAAAAGCCAGTATTATTGTTAATATTGAAACAGAAACAAAGTTAGAAATTTTAGGACAAGAAACATCTTTTAAGGCCATCATTGGTGGCTCTGAAACTTTGTTGGCTTATTTCGGAGTGAGTATTGCGGATGAGATTTTAAATCTTTATCCGAAATCTAAAATAGAACTTACACCTTGTGATCGGAATATATTGGAAAGAAAATTATCGTCTGGGGAAATAAATCTTGGACTTACAACTGAAAAACCTTTTGTAAAAGATGTAAGTAATTTTGATATAAAAAAGTTGGCTCAAGTAAAATTTTATACAGTTGTATCTTCTGGACATCCACTTTATAAAAAAGCGAAAAAAGGTGAGTCTTTTCCTATTGAAGAAGTTCTAAAATATAATTTCGTGGTACCAAAAAATAATATGCTTGGTAAAACGACTTCTGAGCAATCAACCGACGGTTGGAGAGACGATAAATTTCCAAGAAAAAGACCTTATATAACCCCTAGTCTTAAAACTTTAGAGACTTTTGTAAAAAGTGGTAAGGCCTTAGCTTACTTACCGGATTATCTCGTTAATTCTGAAAAATTTCAAACCCTATCTATTACAGGCTGTCCGTATGAGTGTAGGCAAGAGGTTTACTTACTAACAAGAAATAAAAAAGAGTTAGGTTGGATCAATCAAATCTTTTAAATAACTAGTTAATTAAAATCTAAATCTTCTACTAATTTGATGAAGCGCTCTTTGGTAAGTGGCTTGGTCTCAAACTTTACATTATTTTGAATGGCTTTTTCTTTATCGCTGTTTGATAACGAAGAAGTTAACATGATAATAACTCTTTCAGCCTTATGCTGTTTTTCTAACAAATTGTAATGCTTCAAAAAAGTAAAGCCATCCATTTCTGGCATATTTATATCAAGAAAAATAAGGTCAATCTTTTGTGGTTTTAACTTAAGCCAATCAAGGGCTTCCTCAGCTTTAAGAAAAGATTTGATGACTTCGCCTTTACCTGTTGATTCTATATTAATTTTATGAACATAGTTATCAGCTTCTTCATCATCAATGATTATGGTTCTTATTATTTTATTACTCATTTGAATTTCCTTTATTTGGTAGAGAAATGAAAATAGTCATTCCTTCTCCTTTTTTGGACTCAGCCCAAACTTTTCCATGATGAATATCAACTATCTTTCTGACTATGGCCAAACCAAGACCATTACCTTTTTGAGTTGTGGGGGAATGTGCCTTTGAAAAGAACTGGAATATTTTATCAAGTTGGGTATTGGAGATTCCGACTCCATTATCTCTAAATGTAATAATGATATGATCATCATTGTCTTTTCTGCTTATTTTTATTTCAGGGTCTTTTTTTCCACTGTGTTTAAGGGAGTTTTCAACTAAATTTGAAAATACTCTAAGAATTAATTCTTTTTGGCCATTGATAATCCCGAGATTAGTTTCTTTGGTTATTTTAGATGAAGTAATTTCTTCTATTTCGGTTATTAAATGATCTAAGGAAAAAGGAGTAAAATTTATGACTTCATTTTCTATTTTTGAAAAGTCTAAAACGGATTCTAAAAGCTTTTCAAGCTTACTTAATCGATCATCTATATGTTTAATCGTTTCATGAATTGGATCCTCTTTTGGTTGCTTTAGCTGATCTTTTAAAACCCCCATTAAGCCAAAGAGTGATTTTACTGGTGATCTAAGATCATGTGAAGCTGCGTAAGCAAAAACCCTCAAATCTTCATTTGCATCATTTAGTTTTTTTAGTAATTTTTCTCTTTCTCTTGCATGAACAATTTCTGTGACATCTGTATGAGCTCCAAGTAATCTAAAAGGAACTCCTGATTCATCTCTAATTGCGAGTCCTCTACATCTCACAGTTATCCAGTGGCCTTGGCTATGTTTATATCTTACTAATTGATCATATTTATGCTTTGGATCTTGGCAGTGCTTTTCAAAATTACTGATTGCTATCTTTAAATCGTCTGGGTGTATTAGCTCTTGCCATTCTTTAGCTAAATGTTTTTTAGATTTTGGATCAACACCCAAAGTTTTCCAAAATTTTGGACTCATCCATTCATTTTCTTTATTTTCTAAATCCCAGTACCATAAACCATCTAAAGAACCTTCTTCCAAAAAGTCTATAATTTTATCATCATTTTTAATAAGTGAATAAAGTTCCGTCTTAAGGTAATTTTCCATGGATTATTCCTTTGATTTTTAATTGATAATAGCTCTTAAAGACAATAAAAGAATATCAATAGTTTTAATTTCTCCCAATATAAAAATAATTAAGATTTATTAAGTTTTAATAATTATTAGAAAAAAATTGATTATTGATTAAAAAAGTGGATAATCAAAATTGGTATTTTATTCATGCCTCCCCCCTTCAACGGGAAAGTACTAGAGTTCAGAATATTAAAAAGTCTATTTTAACCTTTAATTTAGGTTTTAACAGAAGAAGGGAATGTTTTTAAGCCTTAATATTGGAGGTTTCGTATGAAATTATCAGCACCTATTTATGTTTTAAAGTCAAAGGCCAAAGCTTTAAAAAAAGAGCATTCAATCTCAATGAATGAGGCCTTAAATCAAATTGCACAAAAAGAAGGATTTAATTCTTGGTCTCTTTTGCAGTCTAAAAGCGAGGATTTTCTACCTAAGCGTTATGATGAGGTTTTAAGTTTTTTTAATCCAGGTGATTTAGTGGTCATAGCTTCTAGGCCTGGTTATGGAAAAACTAGTTTTACTCTTGGTCTATTTGTTCAGGCGATTAAAGAGAAAAGAGTAAAAAATTATTATTTTACTTTAGCTGAAACTCATAAAGATGTTGCAGGAAGGATTGCTTTGTACGATCCTAGTATTGGTGAGGATGATTCTATTTTTAAACTTAATTATTCAAATGATATATCAGCTGATTATATTATAGATACTATTGGAGAAGAAATTAATCCTACAGCAGTTATCGTTATTGATTATCTTCAGTTGTTAGATGAAAAGCGAACTAATCCTCCTGTTCAAAGTCAGATCGAAAAATTAAAAGACTTTGCTAAAGAAAAAAAATGTATAATTTTATTTTTATCTCAAGTTCAAAGGGAGATCGAACTTAGAAATGACCAAACGCCTACCATGAAGGATCTAAGATTACCCAATCCACTTGATACAAAACTTTTTAATAAAGGGATTTTTCTTCATCGAAAAACGAAAGAGTCTGAAGATGTAGATGTAACTCTTGATTGTGGCTCAATCCATAAGCTTCAAGTTAAGTGGAATCATGATAATGCTATGTTTTTTGATTTAAAAAGATAACTGAATTAGGAGGTCTAGAGTTTTATCTAGAACTCCTCTCATTATTTATTTTTCGTATCTAGTATTAATTGTATCCTCAATTCTAAGAGGAGAGTTGTAAAGATGAGGATAATCATTTTCCCATTTTAAATTCTCTCCAAAATCCTCTGGGCTATATTCAGCGATATAAACAGGAATATCTTTAAAATATTTTTCTAATACTATGCTTAACTGCTCAGCTGTAGCCAAATGAATAAATCCATCTCTTTGGTCATCAGCTGAACCAGAAAATATTCCTTTCGATTTAAAATCTTCCCATTCTTGGGGGAGAAGAATTTTGTAAATCATAAATTTCCTTTTTAGTTTAATCTCTAAAATGAGTTTCCAATTTATTTTTAATGTTCTCTGGAATTGGTTCGGACTTTTGAGTGGTATAATTAAAATGAACCAAAAAAGTTTTAGCTTTACTAATAAGTGTATTATTTTGAAAAGCTTCTTGATGTAATTGAAAAGAGCTATTTCCAATCTTTGCTACATTCGTTTTAATGGTAATCTCACCTTGGTAATCAGCTTGAGCAAGGTAATCCACCTCGATCCTTGCAATGATTAGGTTCCATTTCTTTGGATCTAAGTCTGGAATAAAGTATCGAAAAATGGGTTGTCTCCCTTCTTCAAACCAAGTTGTGATACTTGCATTATTAATATGTCCAAGGGCATCAGTATCTTTGAAGCGGGGGGAAAGTTTTACTTCTAAAGTATGTTCAGACATTTTATGGCCTTTTGTTTGAAAAATAAGTCTGGATTATATAGTAAAATAATATGAATGCACAAATAATCATTTTTCAGTTTTTGACGTGGGAGATTAAAGGACCCTTGGTTCTTGACAAGGGTCAGGGATTTTTTATGCTTCAATCGCTTTTTTAGAAAACAATCCTTTATAGTTTTCTTTATAATTATAAATAAGAATACCATGTAGAACATGAAGAAAGATCATCATCGGAAGCCCAGCTGGGTTTAAAAATAAATGGATTGTGGTAATTCCTACTAAAATTGGAGAAATTAAAACTGTTGCTAAGGCTCCAAATAAATTTAAAAGAATGAGGGCTCCTGTTACTATTTCTACAATTTTAATCATGGGAAAGAAATATCCTGTTTTAGCTAAGGCTCCAAGTAAAGCTCCTGCTTCTGGTGTTACTGGTGGTGTTGGCATAAATTGTAAAAAGCCATTTAAGCCAAAAGTGAGAAATCCCAGTCCAAATAAAATTCTCGCTGCTAGTTGTACTTTTTGTTTCATATAATTCTCCTATTATAGTGTTCCCATTTTTCCGTTATTATAATCGTGAATGGCGTCAATTATTTCTCGTTTTGTGTTCATAACAAATGGCCCATGAGCAACAATAGGCTCATCAATGGGCTCTCCATTTAAAAGTAAAGCTTTAAAGTCAGAAGAAGTTGTGAAATTAAGACTATCTCCTTCTCTTTCAAAAATAACAACACTCTGATCTTGGTATTTTTCATTTTCTAAATTCAATTCACCTCTAAGGATCAGTAGAATTGTATTGGTATTTTCTTTAAGCTTTAAGGATATATTTTCTTCTTTTTGACTTGAAATATCGTAAATATTGATTGGAGTAAAAGTTTGTGACGGACCTTTTGTTTTTTCGTATTCACCAGCAATTACTCTTATCTCAAGATTATCATTAACCTTTACCCTTGGAATTGATTCATTTTTTATTCCTTGATACTTCGGTTTTGTCATCTTATTCTTCTTTGGAAGATTTACCCAAAGCTGAACCATTTCAAACATTCCACCTTTTTGTGAGAAGGCATCAGAGTGGAATTCATCATGGACTACGCCTTTTCCTGCAGTCATCCACTGCACATCTCCCGGCATAATTATTCCGCCACCACCTGAAGAGTCTCTATGTTCGATTTCACCTTGATAAGCGAAAGTTACAGTTTCAAATCCCCTGTGAGGATGTTCACCAACACCTCTTCTTTTTGTTGTCGCGGAAAACATCTTTGGACTGGCATAATCCATAAGAATAAACGGGCTTATAAATTTATTAAGATCCTCTCTTGGGCTAAGAAGATTATAAACATGAAAACCATCACCAACCCAATGTTTATTATTATTTCTATATGTGTATTTAATTTTTTTATTTTTACTTTTATTTTTTACCATTTTAAAGCCACCTAAAAAAGTTAATCCAAATATTCCTAATAATACTTTTTTTAAAAAGTCCCTTCTAAAGTATTTCATCTGGACCTGCCGGAATAATTCTATATGGATTAATATCTTCATGACTGTAATAATAATGTCTTTTTATATGCTCTAAATTTGTTGTACTCTTCACTTCTGGCATTTCATAAATACCTTTTAGATAGCGACTTAAGTTCTTATAGTCTTTTATTCTTTTTTTATTACATTTAAAATGTGTGAAATAAACGATATCAAAACGAAGCAAGGTTGGTACAAGTCTTAAATCAGCTTCCGTTAATTTATCACCTGTGAGGTACTTATTGGTTTCTAGAATCTGTTCGATCTCATCAAGCGTTTCAAATAGATCATGAACCGCTTTGTCGTAAGCCTTTTGGGTTTTAGCAAATCCACTCTTATAAACACCATTGTTAATTGTGTTATAAATTTTTTCATTTAGCGTTTCTATTTTTTCTCTTTTGTCTTCTGGGTAATAATCTTCATTATTTCCTGTGAGTTTATTAAAACTAGTGTTAAACATTCTTATAATTTCGGATGATTCATTATTTACAATTGTATTGGTTTTTTTATCCCAAAGAATAGGAACCGTTACACTGGTTGTAATATTTGGGTCAGCTTTTTGATAAACTTCTCTAAGGTACTCAAAATCGAATAAGTCATCTTGAGTTGCTCCTTCAAAAGATTTATCAAAAACCCAGCCATCATTTAACATGTCAGGGCTCACTACACTGACAGTAATATGTTCTTCTAGGCCTTTTAATTTTCTATAAATAAGAGTTCTATGGGCCCAAGGGCAAGCATAACTTACATACAGATGGTAGCGATTTGATTCTGGCTTAAATACTTCATGATCTTCAGATACAAAATCTCTAAATGATCTAGGTATTCTGTCATATGCCCCATCTTTATCACTTTTAATGATTGATTGAACTTTCCATTTTCCATCTATTAGCATTCCCATAAGATTTTCCTTTATGTTGTTAATGCTCTTATTATCGTCTATTTCATTTTGTTGCAAAAGGGGACATCTTTGGGAAACATTGTTTCATATATGGGACAATTGTGAATGGGGTGGATACCCTTAGGTTATTGAAATTTAAAGCCCAGGTAAAGCCTGGGCATTTTTTTAGATTAGATTTGACCGGATAATAAGGCCTTAACTTCTTTAAGTGATTTAGTACCTGGTTCGCATTCTCCACTTCTACATGTGAAGTCTGTAGGACAGTCTGAATTAAAACTGCATCCTCCATTTGGCCATCTACCGGCTACACATTCTCCAGAATTACATTGAAATCCACTTGGACAGTCTGAATCAAAACTACATCCTCCATTTGGCCAGCTACCGGCTATGCATTCGCCAGAATTACACTGAAACCCACTTGGGCAGTCTGAATCGAATGCACATCCACCATGTGGCCAGCTTCCGGCAACACACTCATTAGTAGAGTTACATTGATAACCAGTAGGACAGTCTGAATCAAAAGAACAAGCAGCATTTGCATTTGTTGTTAATAAAAATAAGTTAAATAATAGTACAATTAAAATTGGTTTCATTTTTTCCCTCGTTGTGTATTTGTTTAAGGAAACAATTCGCAATTTTAATGCCAAAAAAATAAATTGTTATTCAAGGACTTGACGCATGGAAAGGTTCAAAATGTATCTGAATTGCGAAGCATTTTGACCCTTAAATGATTAAGTGTGTTTTATAAAGTCGCAAAAATATCAACTTGATTACCATCAGGATCTTTAACGCTTGAGTATCTTTGACCCCAAAAAGCATCCCAAGGCTCCTTTTCACTTCTAAAACCTTGGTGGGTTAAGGCCTGGAATAGTTCATCAACTTTGGCCGGTGATTCTTGTAAAAAGCATAGAGTTATTCCGGAGTTTTTTGGCTCAATCCAATTTGGATTAATTTTTCTCATAAGTTCATATGAATCAAGCATTATTCGAAGCCCAGTATTAGTTGAAGCCTCAAAATGATCTTCACCAAATTTTTTAAAAGTCATCCCAAAGTTTTCATAAAACTGTATCGACTTCTCAATATTTTTACAGGCAATTCCAATAGCGTTTAAACTCATTTTATCCTTCAATGTTTTTAATTTTTGTTTAAAGATAATTCACAGTTTTGACAATTATTTATAAAATAGACTTTTCCTCTTTCAACTAGTCCAAAACTTTCGTTGCATTCAGGACAAATTACTTCTGAAAGGACATTAAGTTGTTTTAAAGCTTTGTAAAATACGTAAAAAAAAGCAGGAAATGTAATTAATATTAGTGGACGAAAGTATTTTATCCCCAGAAAATTAAAAATTATAATAGCTGCAAATAACAGCAAATTTAAAAAAAACGAGTTTCTCAATTTTTTTATTCTTATTAATTCATTTTTTGTGTTTATGGTATTTTTCTTCATAATCTTTCTAAGTAAATTAAAATGTAGCTAAAAAATAAGAAAAAACTAAATTGTTAGTACTTTCTACTAACAAAACATTTATGTTTGGAATCTCTGCTATTGGATTTTCCAATTAAGCAAGGAGCGATATCACTCCAGTTAATCCAAATCGTATAGTTTTGATTTGTTTCGATTTCTTGCATGAAAATTGAAACGGTTCTTTTTTCGTTTCGTACGAGGTCCCAATTCATTCCATACTCATATCCCTTGGTCACAATAGTTTTTATACGATATGTGGAATTACCAATCTGAATAGGGCTGTCTGAAGTTGGATTAAAGCTACATCTCTCCCTTTCCGTTTTACAACTCGCAGGAAATGTAATTTCAGGTAATGTAAAACTTATTTTAGAACTTAAACTTTCTTGTACTGTAATTTCTTTTGGCGCAGAAGCGGATACTTGTCCAATAATTAAAAAACAAAAAATATATAAACATTTTTTCATAAGATTCTCCATTTGTGATTGTTAGTTAAGAAATTTACTTTAGACAGGCTAAGACTCTTCTCTTAGACGTCATTTTTAGACAACGTTTAAATTTGATGTCTCTTATTTTTTTATCTCCCATTAAATCAAAACATTCTGGAATTGATAAAACTTCGTTTTGGATCATTTTATGGCAAAATCGATTTTTGTTAACAGTATATACTCTCTGACCATATATGGCCGCACAATAAAGTGTCATCTCATGAAAGCCATATTCCTCATGCAAAAAATCACATAATTCATCACTAGTTTCAGAGTAGTTACTTCCATAAGCAAAAGACAGTGAGCTGACTAATAAAAATGCCGTAAATAGTTTCTTCATTTCGTCTCCTTAGAGATGGTTAAAAGTACCAATATAATTCAAATTGGTTTTATTTCTACCATTCGAAAATTGGAAAAGCTAATTAAGCTTTCTTATGTTGTTTTGGTTTAGTTTTGAGGGAGTTAAATTTTGGGCAAAAAAAAGCCCTAATCATAAGAAAAGGGCTTTTTAAAAATGGGGTGACTGATGGGGCTCGAACCCACGACAAACGGAATCACAATCCGCTGCTCTACCAACTGAACTACAGTCACCATAAAAACGTAGGAGTATTTATATATAAAACGAGCTAAATGCGCAATATGAAAGTTGCATTCTTGTAAAATTAATTAAATCATAAAGACTTCTTTATTCAATTTGGAGGGAATATGAGGGTCTTTTTAATCATTTTAGTATTTATAAGTAGTGCTGTATTGAGGGCAGAGGATGAGGTTTTAGTTGAAAAGACAGCTAAAAAGGAAGTGGAAGCCACCGAAGCTATTGAAAAGACAGCTGAAATCATACCTCCAGAAATGCAAAAACGATGGGCACTACTTGGAACTTTTGCCTATTTAGATACTTGGCTCCCTGGGAAGCTAGGTGCAACAGTTTCTTACGGTAATAAAGAAAGAACTTGGGAATTCGCATATCAAAATGCGAGCTATTCATTGGATGTTCTAATTGATGACCTTGGAAAAATAACAGATACGAGAATGCATCTCTCTACAAGGTCCCATACCTGGGGGGGATCATTTAATTTTCAGTATGGAGTTTTCTATAATAAGTTTAGTGCAAAACTTGGAAACGACTATACAGAGTTAGTTGGAGCTAGTTTTAATCTCGTTGAAATAGAGACTGCCGGTGTTCTTTGGGGTGTCGGAAATAAATGGAGATGGGGAGGATGGGAGCTTAATGCTGATTGGTTTAAAGTCTTCTGGCCACTTACAAAGCTTGGTGAAGATTCAGATATTTTGGATAGCGATGCTAGTAGTTCCGATAAAGATGATATCGAAGAATTAATTGATGGTGTATCAAGTATTCCAACAGTGTCATTGGCCCATTTTGAATTCGGATATCGCTTTTAGTTGTGCAGGGCGTCTTTTGACTCTTTTCTTTGACGAGTTGCATTTTAAGCTTTAGACTTTTTATAGAACTATTTTAATATGAAATTATATAATATTACTTCGTGAGGGATTTATGAAAAAATTATTAACTGGATTAGTTGCTTCATTCATTTCAACTGGTGCTATGGCGACAGTTGTTGGTGTATCAAATCATCCATTTCTAATGAAAAAACACATTTTTACTACTGAATACAATAATTACCACAATGCTGGTTCCGGAATGGGGATAACTGCAAAATATAATAACAGGGTATCAGATACATTGAATGTTGATGCAGGTTTCGGTTTTACTGATGGTGAAAGAGAATCAAGATTTTTCGCTGGTGCAGATATGCAAATCATTCCAGATTATGGAAGACAACCAAAGTTTTCTATTAAGGGAACATTAGAAACAGAAAATATTGATGGTGATAGAATCAACTCTTTTGGTGCAGCACCAACAATTTCTAAAGGTTTTGTTATGTGGGGAAAAGAAGCTTTCCCATTTGTTGCACTTCCTATGAAAGTTTCTCTTAATGAGAGTGAAAAAGAATATGAGACATCAACTGCTTTAGCTTTTGGTATGACTGGAAGACTTCCAATCGAAGGTATTAATAATCTTGTTGGAAATATTGAAGCGAATATGTCACTTAGAAACTCTTACTCATCTTTAGTGATGGGAGTATCTTTACCAATCGAATAATATATGAAGATAATTTTTTCTGATTTTGACGGGACCCTTACAAATAACGGTAAATTGGGTCCCGTTTTTTTTGATATTTTAAACCTCATTGAAAAGCACGGATCTGATTTAGTTATCGTTTCTGGAAGGTCGCTTTCATGGGGGCATTTCTTTTTAACTCATTTTCCTCTTAAGCATGTCATCATGGAAGGTGGTGGTGTTATCATCTCTAAAAATGTTGAAGGCGTAATAAGTGAGGAGAATTTAATTTCAGATGATGAAATTAAACGTCTTGCAGACATTACTGAGGAAATAAAAAATAAATTTCCAAAATGTATTTTAAGTGCAGACTCATTTGGAAGAAGAACAGACCGTGCCATTGAGTTTGCTGAGATGGAAAAAGAAGATGTTGAAGCAGTTGAGCTTTTTTTGCATCAAAATAATGTGAACTTTTCAAAATCAAATGTGCATATAAATTTTTGGGTAGGAAATGTATCTAAGGCAAATGGTGTAAATCATTATCTAGATAAATATGTTCCCCATATTCAAAGAGATGAGTGTTTATTTTATGGTGATGCGGCCAATGATGAATCAATGTTTGAATTTTTTCCAAATACTGTAGGGGTGAGTAATATCATCAATATTTTAGACCAATTAGAATATAAACCAAGTGTTGTTCTAGAAGGAAAGGAAAACTCTGGAGCAATGGGTGTGCATAATCATTTAAGAGAAGTTTTTAGTGGAAGTGAGAATTTTTAAAGGAGAAGAAATGAAAAAACTTTTAAGCGTAGTTTTGTTAACAAGTTCGATGGGAAGTTATGCTGGATATATTATTCCTGATACGAGAGATAATGAAATTCATTTTAATGATACAACTTCAGCTAGTAGTTTCAGAAAAATTAAATTTGGAGCCTTATCTAGAGCTGTAAATAACTCAACAACTGAAAAAAATGATGGATCAGATGATGAAGATCAAACATTAACAGGTGATTCATTGATGGGCCGAACTCATATGGATAAGATAACTTTAGAAGGTCTTATTTCAAAGAATTCTTATGATGAAGAAGTAGAGAATATTGGTAATTCTTTAAATCTTTACCATTTAGGTGCTGCCATTATGCCGAATGAAAAAATAGCGATTGGTGCGAGTGTTCAAATTTGGGATGTTGAAGATGGACTACTCGATCAAACAAAAATTGCCTTAGATGGTGTGTTTAAAATTCAAAAAAATATGTTCCTAGGTGCTGGAGTTTCAAAACGAACTTATGCTTATGATACAGAATTAGATGATAAGAAAACTCTTCATGGTGGTTTTGGGATGCTTACTAAAGACTTTGATTTTGAAGGTGTTTTAACTGTAGCTCCAGGGGACTCTAATAAGACAAAAGGTGTTTATAGAGATTCAGAGGCAAGCTTGGTTTTTTCTGGTGTATATAGAATTAATGAGAAACTTGAATTTTCTGGGAGATATACTACAACAGCTGAGGCATCTGACTATAGTGATTTAAATGTTGATACTGAAGAATCTACCAGCGTTGTTGAGTTAGAGCTTGAATATGAAATTAGCGAACATCTTTTTGTTGCTGGGTCAGTTGAAGGAACTTCATCAGAGTATACTGATAATAATACTTCTGATAATAACCATGAAACTACAGGAAACTCTAAGGGCTTAAGATTTAGGTATTTAAAAGATCAATTTGAAGGTCAATTTGCTTATACTGTTGATTCAAGTGAAAAAGACGCCAAAGATAATGATGAGGATGAAGATGAGTCCTCAAACACCTATAGCTTTTTATTAGCCTATAAATTTTAATATATGGCCCTCGCAAGAGGGCTTTTTTTATTGTTCAGTTGCACCTGTTGGAGTCGGTGGTATCATTACATCCATATTCATACCTGGGTCATAACTCTTTCCATTCTCCATTTTTCCCATTTGGGTCATGTTCTTATCTTTAGGCATTTCGCCAAGGATTTCATCCACTAAGTGCTTATTGCAAATAACACTCACACCCCAGCCATTTATTCCCGGTTCTCCGCCCTTTGCCGCTCTTCTTTTTGCAGCATTTATTAAATTATTTATTCCATGAGTTGTTACAATGACTTCAGGTTTTTTGGAGATATCAATTCCCTCTTTTCGAAAGATATCAATATTTCTTCTTAGTAGGGCCGTTGCGTATTCAATATCGCTCTCATTGTTATACAGATCTTTAACAATTTCCTGCTTCGTTTTGGCAGAGCTTTGTGGGTTGTGGCTCAAAAAAACTTCCTGAATATTAAGGAGGTCTGTTTCACTTGTTTTTCCAATTCCAAGCTTTAAAGGTTTTCTTTTATCAGAATTTTCATCCCACTGATTTACTACTAACCATTTATGAATGCCACTACCAAAAACTTCATCACCTTCTATTTCAAGATTAGTGGCCAATATACTTGAAACAATTGTTCTGGCAGAAACATTATACTTTTTAGAAGCTTTTAAAATTTCTTCTCTTCGTTTTTTTAAATTTTCTACGAGTTCTTCATTCCAGCTAATATAATCGCCTTCAAATTTCATTTTTTCACAGATGGCTTTTTTACTTTTAGAGCAAAGTTTTTCATAAGCATCTTTACAGCTTAAATTGGTATAACCAAAAACATTTAGGGATGTAAGTGCAAAAATGATAGCAACTTTCATAAATTCTCCTTAACAACTTCTTGTCGGAAAAAAGTGAAAAATTCTTGAGTGCTTTACTTTAAGTGTTTGATTTTTTTAAGCGTTTAGGGCTTTTTCTAGTTTTGGCTTCCAGCCTTTATCCATAAGTCCTGTATCAAGGCAATTTCTTAGTAGTTCAAGGTCACTAAATTTAGGGCCTGCTCCATAACCTTGCCAGTAAAGATCGAGAACTTTTAAATTTGGAAATGGTCTTTCAATTAATTCAAGATAGTCACCAAGTTTAACTTCGCCCTCTTCGAGAACTCTATAAAACCAACCAACATGACCTTTTGTCATAACTTCTTTTAAAACTCTTTTGTCTTCATAGGATTGATTTATAGTTGCGCAAGGTCTTCTCGCCACTGTTAGCTGAACTTTGGCGCTTCCTAAACTATAGATGTCTCCAATGAATAAATCTTTTTCAGTCAGCTCATCTGTGTAGAGGTTTTCACCAAAACTTCCTGGGATAAATCGATCAGCAATTTCAGGAAAAGTATTTTTTAAATGATCATAATTAATTTTTGAATAATGATGAATGACTCGCATATCACCACCGTGATGTTTTTGGTCAACAACTGTATCTTCTGGAAGATTTTCTTTTTTGATTGTAAGACGATCTACTAAAGATTTTTTGATAG
The DNA here is from genome assembly GCA_964215955.1 of Flavobacteriaceae bacterium. Classification (GTDB taxonomy): domain Bacteria; phylum Bdellovibrionota; class Bacteriovoracia; order Bacteriovoracales; family Bacteriovoracaceae. Next base: position 87,825 of record CAXPDR010000030.1, on the reverse strand, counting down.
CACTTTTTTGTCCATTAGGGAGAGTTTGTTCTTTCCCAGTAAATAAACCTTTTACAAGATATTTTTCTTTAGTCATTGAATCTCTCCTTTATAAGAAAATCAATATTTTCGTTTAACAGATTTAAATTTATGTGAGGCAAGTTTTCTTCAATCCAGTTTAAGAAATCCTGGGGAAGAGGAGCTCTAAAAAGGGTTGGATTATCTTTCGAAGGATAGCCGATTTTTAAGGCTAAAGCATGAAGAGCATGTCTAGGAAGGATCATTAAGTCATGATCTTCTTTAGTCGGGACAAGGTCTTTAAAGCGCATGAATATTGTTGGATCACCATTATAAAGTTTGTCTCCAATGAGAGGAAAACCATGAGCAGCTGCATGACATCTAATTTGATGTTGTCTTCCTGTTTTTGGAAAAGCGAGCCCTAAAATATAATTTTCATCTTGATAGAGTTGTTTAAAAGTTGTTTTAGCATGCTTACCTTGATCAGAGCTTTCATCAAACCAATGATTATAGTTTCTTGGAATGTAGTCATCAATTGTACCCAATCTTTCGTTAGCTTCTATCGGGAAGGATACTTCGCTTTCCTTTTTTGCCATGAAAAAATAACATTTAGAAACGAGATCTTTTTCAAAAAGATCAGTACAAACTTGAGCTGTTTTGGCATTTTTGGCTAAAAGTAGGACTCCACTTGTTTCACGATCTAGTCTATGAATAGAGCACATAGTGTGTTGATATTTATCTTCTAAAAATACAGTAGCACAATTAAAAAGGTGCTTTCCTGTAGGGTGGGTTGCCATATAAGAGGGCTTTGAAATCACGACAAGATCATTATCCTCGAAAATGATTTCTGGTTCTAGTTGAAGATCGATTTTTTCCCCATTCCAGTATTCATCTTCTAGATCACCTTTATAGGTTTTGATCTGAACTTTTTCTTGATAATAAACTTTTACTGATGGTTTATGAGGAAAGGGGCGATCAAAGATTTTGATTCCACCTTCTTTAATTTTACGCTTTATAGCTTGTCTTGACCAACTCCCTAAAAAAGTTGCACAAAACTGATCAAGGCGCATTCCATCTTGTTCTTCATCAACTCGATAAATGGCTTCATAAAGCTCTGGACTAAATTTCTTATATACTTCACTCATTATGGCTAATGATTAACATCATAGCGTTTTTTTATCAAATATTTTAAACAAGTAAGAGCACCATTTTTACTATAGCCAAAATTTGAGTTGAGATGGGTTAAGATTTGATCAATTTGATTTCTACCAGACTCAGAAAGACCTGAGTTTATTTTCTTTCCTTCTTTTTCATCTTGAAGTTCTTGAAAATAGAAAACAAGATTACTTCCAACTTTATCAATGATTTTCTTTTGCTCATTTCTAAAACTTTCTTTGAGTTGTTTTGCAATGCCATCAAGTACTTCGGTGTAAATAATCTTTGCCCCTCGATTATCCAAAGAAAAAGCACCAATCTTAGATAAGATATGTGATCTAAATTTGTCAGCATTCTCTTTTAGGTGAATGTTTCCTTCAAACTCTTTAACAAAGTACATATCAGGTTCTTCAAACTTTCCAGTTACATGGTTTCTAATTTTCTCTTTTTTAGTATAAGCATTAATATGCTGAACATATTTAGCTATATAGTCCTCATAAGATCTGTTATCTACAAGTCCTAAACTATTTCTAACCTCAATATCAAATTGAGAAAGAAAATATTGTTCTGTTAAATATAAAAACTTTTTGGGATTATGATAATCTCCTTGAGAGGAGATGTTTAAGAAATCAAATTCAGATTTTCTTTCTGATAAATCTCTTAAAAATTCTAGAACTTCAATAAAAGTTATATTGTCGTATTGATTGGATAAATCATAGATAATTTGCTTTATCTCTCTTGGAGAAATTCCAAACTTACCTTCATACATAGCTTCATTTTCAAACTCATCTCTGACTTCTTCTGTTCCGAGTTTTAAAATTTGTTGCTCTTCTTGGCTTAGATATTCAGGCATCTTTTTGTCAGAGAGAAAAAGGGCTTTTTCAATAGGAGTGAGTTTAGGAATTATTTCACCTAATTTTTTATCTTTATAATTTTTTACTTGAGGATGCCTCATTCTGGTCATTGTGGCCCAAAGACATATGGATTCAAGTGCATGCGGTTCAAATTTTGATTTATCTAGTAGATTTTTGACCTGCTCTTCATAAATATGCATTTCTTCTTTGTAGTTAAGAAGGTATGGAACTTTTAAAAAACTAAAACGCCCTTTAAATGAATTAAAGTCAGGATGCTGTTTAAAGGCATTAAAGTGAACTTCATTTGAACTTCCCACAAAGAAGATATCTAGTTCGGTTAATATTCCACCTAGGTTTAAGTTTTTCGTTTCCATCGTCATCAATAGATATTTGAAAGTATCTAATGGTCTTTTGAGAAGATCTGAATATTCAAGTATTCCTCTGTTAGCCAATACTGCCTCTCCGGAAAGATTAAAGAGATTTAATGATTGTAAACTTGGAGGTAGAGATGCAAGTCGTTTATCCATTGTTATTTGTTGTAGCTTAGCATCTACATGTAATTGAGGTTCAATTGTAGTCGCTCCAACTGAGTATCTTTTATCGATGAAATACCTTTCAACTCTTATATGTTTTAAGACCTTTTCAATATCACCTTTGTAACTTTTTAAAAGAGCATCAAAAATAAGTCTATTTCTTTTAGAAAGGTCTCCATTGTATAGGTAAGTTTGCTTTACTTGGCTTAGTAAATCTGGATCATTTCCAATATATTTTTCAATAAGTTTTTGTCTTGATTTGAGTGGAATTAAAAGAAGGGGATGATCTTTAAGTTCACTAGGCATGATGGCTGTAATATCACTATCATCTAAATGAGCGAAACTATGAAGATGTTTCTCCATTTGTTTTGAACTAAGACCCAAGCTTCCTTTGACATAGTTATCAATTGGGAAAATCCAACTAAAACTATAAAGACCACCAGCGGCAGTTCTTGAATAGTCTTCAGCACATTTCATTATTTTTCTAATTAACGAGGACTTTGAAGACCCGTTTGGACCAATCAGAAGTAAAAATTTATTGTTAAATCCTTCTTCTGTAAAATTGATTAAGTTATTGTAGATCTTTTCTTGTGTATGAAATTGTCCTGCCACTCGAGGTGCATCGGGATGTTCTTTTTTAAAGAGTTTAAAATTACCTTCATCATCTCTTCCATAGTAATCAAACATATCTTTAAAATACATGGCCGTCGTACGTAGTTCTTTTAGATAATTTTCCTGGAAAATATTCATATACTCATCAAATGAAAAAATATCTTCAATTCTTTCTTCTAAATTATTTACTTCTTCTAGCCAGTCCATATACACTTCCTATAGATGTTTAAAATGCCCAATAATATTATAACAAAATTTTTCCTTTTCATTGGAATTACCATAGTTTTGCCTCTTGTTTTTTGGTTTATCTTTTTTAATTCCGAGAGAAAAACTCAGAAACAAGTAGGAAGTTTATCTTTGGCCACTGAGAAGTTTATAGCGGAAATTAAAAAGCACTATGAAAATGGAGACTATGAGGGAGTTTGGAAAAATAGAACCGAGCTATGTTCGGATATTCCGTTTAATCATCAGAATGTTCACCCAAATTTTTTAAAATGTAATATTGTCTTTCTTAAATGCTTATTAAAAAACGAAATAACCTCAATGGATTCTATTTATAGGCAAGGAGATTTTTATTTTAGTCCCATTATAGAAAGTTTGAAAGCAATGAAAAAAGGTGGAGTACTTTTGAGGGTTTTTGAGCAAAATAGCTCAAGTGAGTTTAGTTTGAAATTAGAGAATACGTGCAGATCCGTTCGTTTACCCGAAAATTTTTATGTAAGCGTTTATAATGGCGAGGATTATTGGGATAATTTTGGGCAAGATATATTTGTTGATAAAAATTATATAACCGAGTGGGATATCTCTCATAAGTATAATGGGAAGTTATTTTTTACAAAGAAAGACGAACTCAAACCAAGTTTAAGTTTAAGTACTGCTGAAAAAAATAAATTTTGCGAAAAAGAGGGAGGACAATTATTACCGGCTCATATTTTCGAAGCTGCAAGCTTTTATCCGTTAGATGGAAAACCTATTTCCGAAGATATTCCAAGATTTCACTGGGGAAAGCCGAAGAAAGGGGAGATGGAGTTAAATAAAGTCTTTTGTGAAAAAAATTATGTGAAAGGCTGTGAAGATCACTTACCGTATATACTTCATAATGATTATGGAGCAAGTTGGATAGGAATTTATGGAACCTTAGGTAGCGAGATTGAAGAATTTAAAAATACCTTTGGTGAGGATAAGGTCTATAAACTCTCAAGCCGTTATTTCCGTAGGGATAGTCGGTGGCACGATGTAAGACTGAAAACAAATGAATTACCAAGCTTTCCAAGAAAAAGAAATGAAAATATTGAAAATACAGGAGCAGCATTTAGATGTATGTTCTCAAAATAATTTTAATTTCTTTATTATTTAATGAAATATCCTTGGCTGCGAAACTTAATATTGAAAAGTTACGAAAGAGATGGCAATCGGCTTTTGAAGTTAATAAACTTTATGAAGGGAGTTTTGATAGTTCTATAAAGGAACCAGTCGATACCTTACAACCAATAATTGAAATTTTGTATTACGGGAGAAACTTTCATCCTGTTAAAGATTGTCTTTTCTTTTCAGTTCCAAAGAAGAATGAACAAGGGATATTAAAAATCACCCAAACTAAGATTAATAATAATTGTATGAATAGCATTCTTGAAAAATGGGAGTTTAAACAAGATGGAATATTCAATTTTGGAATCTCCTTATCAAAAGAAAAGATTATTTTAAATATTGATCAGAAATCAATTCAATTAAATACTCCTTTTAATAATAAGGATTCAAAGCTTGCGTGGAAAGAAGTCATAGGAAGGCAATATTCAGTTAACGATGATGAATTTTGTTTTAAAGTCGATAATAAGTGTAGTATTGAAATTAAGAATAGATGTGATTTTTGTCTTAATGGTCATTACTCTTTAATTTCTTCATCATGTTCAAAATTATACAATAAAAAATGTGGGAAAATTGAGTGCGGTACGAAAGGGAACTATGCTTGTATTCGTGGTTTTAAAACAGTCGGACGCATAAAAGATTATTGCATCAACGATAGTCCTGTCGGATTTTGTAGAGATGGGTCTAGAGTTCTATGTATTAACAAAGAATTAGTTTGTAGATAAAAAAGAGCCTAACAAAGTTGGGCCCTATAAAAGATGTGGTTAAACTTTATTAAAGTTCAATACCATTTTCTTGAAGTGCTTTTCCATGAAGTGCTTTTACAATTTCCTTCATGTTTTGAATCTCAAGAGTACAGTGATGGATATTTCCTGCTCTGTCTCTTACTTTGACTCCATAATCACCTGAAGCAAGTTCGACTTTTGCAAATGTTAATGTTGATAATGTTAATAATAAAAAAGCTAGTATTGTTTTCATAAACACCCCTCGTTGTTGTAAGGAGAAAATACGTTTTAAGCTTTAAACTCTCAAGAAAAAAAGTGTGACATTTCAACCCATGAGAACGGCAGAGTGACACCAATATAAGTCCCTATTTTCTTGGAAGTTTATCAATTTTTATTTGTTTCCCAAGAAAAAATGCAGGCATGAGTTCTTTGTTTTCTAACCCTTCACCAACAAAACAGTCTTGATGATCTTTTAAAAACTGGTGACATAATTCCACTGGTTGATGGATTCTTGTTTTATCTCCATTCACTTTTTGGTGTTTCTTATCATAAAAAATTTCAGACCAGGCTAGGTAGCGTCCTTGACCTGGTGTTTGGACAACAGGAATATTTTGAATGTAATTAACTACTTTTCCCTGTCCTCCACTTGTCAGAACGAGATCAACGGTTTTTGGAGGTAATTTGTAAATGATATCATAAAGTTTACTTTCGTCAGTATTACAATATTCAGATTGCTTAGGGAAAAAGTTAACTTTTAACGGATGTAATGATTCTTCTTTTGCTTGTCTGGTTGAACAATCCAAGCCTTTGTTTGCCATAAGAATAACGATCTGAGCACCATTTTTTCTCAATCGATTTGCTTCCTGAATGACAGAAGGAGTAGGGCTTTCAATGTGTAGATCATCAATATTTTTATCTTGAATATTTTTAGCAAGATCTCTCGTTAGCACACTTACAAATCCGACCTTAAGTCCATTAACTTCTTTGATGGTTGAAGGTCTGATACCAAATTTTTGTAAAGAATTATCAGAAACGAGAAAAGTTAAATTTGAATTTACAACATGTGACTTCGTTAGATTATTAAGAGTTCTAAGACTATTTTCTTTATGATTTCTTTGAGCATAACTTAGTTCATTCATTCCTAATCCCCAAACATCAAGATCTAAATAGTTGTGAATAAATAATTCTTCTCTTGGTGATTGGTTTGGATCAATTAAAGAGCCAGCATCTACATAAAGAGTTTGATCTGCATACATAGATCGCAAAACATTTAAATAGGACTTTATTGCTGCTGCACCACCTATATGCATTTCTCTTTTTTCTCCGAACCGATTTGGGATAGGAAAAATAGATTTTTCAATATTTCCATTAAAGTCATTGGAAGAAATAATCACAACTCTCTGGTATCTTTTCTCATCATAAGGTTTAAGGACTTCCTTTAATGGGTAGGTGTAAAGCCTAAAGTGTCCTTTTGAGGTTTGATTATCAGACATTTTTTTTGATGAACTACATGAATGTAGTAACAATACTATTGTAAGAATTGGAAAAATAATTTTCATTTATAACAGCTTTTTTAAATTTAAAAGTTTTGTATCTTCTTTAATTTATTATAAGCGTTTGTGAGAGCAAGTTCAATTTTGTTGTATGTTTCTTTGTCAGCACCTAGGCATAAACTAATTCTGACTACACCACGACCGATGTCGTCTGTTATTCCCATCGATTTAAGAACTCTTGATGTTTCTGGTTTATTATCAGAGCAAGCTGAAGATGTTGTGACGAAAATGTTTTGGCTTTCCAATTCAATTTGAACTGCCTGTCCATGAACTCCTGGATAGGCAATCATTGTTGTAGTCGCTAATCTTGGAGCATCATCTCCAATGATGACAGCTTCTGGAAATTTTTCTTTAATGTTTTTTTCAAATTCAACCCTATAGCGATTTACTTCTTCAAGCATTTCAATATTAGAGTCAAATGCATCTAAGGCCACCGCCATAGTCTCTACTCCAATATAGTTTTGAGTACCACCTCTTAAGCCTTTTTCTTGTCCACCACCCAGAATAAATGGCTTAAGAAGGCTTTTATCTCGAGCTATAATTAAGCCAGATCCAATAAGAGCACCTATTTTATGTGAGCTAGAAACAGCGAAATCCATATTTGATTCGGCAAAGTTAAAAGAGGTCTTTCCAATATATTGAGTCGTATCAGAAAAATAAGTCACTTTATATTTTTGAGCCAATAAACCAATTTTTTTGAAAGGTTGAATAACTCCATTTTCGTTATTAGCTGCCATTACAGTTAGTAACGCAATTTTACCTTCGTTTGATTTTAATAGTTCATTTAAGTGATCTAAGTCAACTTGACCATTTTCTTTCGTATCTATTGTTAGAACTTTGTAGCCCTTTGTCTCATATAGAGCACAACATTGAACAACGGCAGAATGCTCAATTCCAGATGTGATAATTGTATCTTTGCCATCTTTTGGACCACCATCTAAAAGACTGTAAAAAATTTGTGAAATACCTTCACTAGCACCGGAGTTAAAAATTATTTGATCGGTTCTACATCCAAGGCTTTTTCCAAGTAATCTTCGGCATTTTTCCATTCCAAACATAACTTTTTTGCCAAGTGAATGAATTGCATTTGGATTTGAGTATGGCCCACTTTGAAGCCTATTAACTAAATATTCAGTAACCTCATTACACACAGGTGTAGAGCCATTAAAGTCTGCGTAGATCATAATAACCTTTCAATTTAAAAATTTCCCTTAAGAAATATTTAACATCCTATCAAGAGCTTTTAAAGCATTTTCTTTAATGGAATCAGGAACTTGGATAATATTTATAGGCTCATTGCGCTCAATAGACCTTAAGCTTTCTAGTAGCCACCTTGGTCTTACCCTGTACATTGTTGTGCATAAGCACTGGTAAGGAGAGAGGGATTTGATATCTAAGTGAGGATACTCAGCAGCTAGTCTATTTACAAGGTTAATCTCTGTTCCGATTGCCCATTTTGATCCAGCTGGTGCATCTTTGATTGTATTAATTATGAATGAAGTAGAACCCGACATATGTGCTTCACTATAGACTTCAAATGAACATTCTGGATGAATAATGACAGTTCTATCTGGTTCTTCAGCTTTAATTTGCTTAACCTGGTTGGCATTAAATCCTTGGTGAACTGAGCAATAGCCATACCATAAGATGACTTTCGCATCTTGTATTTGTTTTGGTGTTAAGCCACCAAATTGGAGATTTGGATTGTAAACAACCATTTCATCTAAAGATATTCCTAGTTCAAAGCAAGTATTACGTCCAAGGTGTTGGTCGGGGAAAAATAAAAGCTTTTCTCCTTCTTCCAGTGCCCATGAAATGACTTTTTTAGCATTTGATGAGGTACAAATGGCACCGCCGTTAGCGCCAACAAAGTCCTTTAATTGGGCGTCACAATTTATATACGTAATTGGTACTATTTTATCTGATGTTGAATCGGTTAAGTTTTTCCAAGCCCTATCAATTTCTTTTCTATTTGCCATGTCGGCCATGGAACAACCAGCATTCATATCAGGAAGAATAACCTTTTGTTCTTTAGTCGTAAGCATATCAGCTGTTTCGGCCATAAAGTGAACACCACAAAATATGATGTATTCAGCATCTAATTTGGCAGCTTCTCTGGCCAGTTGAAGTGAATCGCCTTTGTAGTCTGAAAAGGAAATGACATCATCTTGTTGATAATGATGTCCAAGTAGAACAACTTTCTTTCCAAGTCTTTTTCTTACAGCTTTTAATTCAACGAGGACATCATCATCACTGAGTTCTGTTTCGTTAATTGTTGGTAAGTAATCCTGATCTTCATCGTATATATTTAACATTTGCGAATACTGACACATTTAAAAGGTTCCAGCAACTTTTTGGTGAAGGCATGTGTCAAACGATGACTCATTGCTAGACCAAAAAGTTGCTGGAACCATTTAGGAGATTCGTAGGACCAAAAATTGACGTTGTGTGATATGTAACTTACCATTTTAATTAGGATGATATTTAGAGTCGACAGGGAGTTTGACAATGGCACAAGTAATTACAATTGCAAATAATAAAGGTGGTGTAGGTAAGACTATGCAAGCTTACCAACTATCTACATTTCTTGCACACAAAGGCAATAAGGTTTTAGTAGTTGACCTTGATTCTCAAGCAAATTTATCAACAACTTTAGGGGTAGATGTTAGAAGAACATTAATACCTGAATGGTTAATTGGTGATGTTGAAGCTGAAGATGTGATTTGTCCTAGTGAAGGAAAGCAAGATTTCTATAAAAATCTAGACGTAATTCCATCAAGTAGACATCTAGCGAATTTAGCAAAACTTTTAATTCTTTCAGAGGCAGAAGTTAGAAAAAATGCCGGAAGAAAAGAAAGATTGTTAAGACTAAGATTAGAAGCAATCCAAGAGAATTATGATTATGTCGTTATCGATACACCTCCAATGTTGGGTGATGAATTGATTATGGCTTTGGTTGCTAGTGATAGAGTATTAATTCCAACTCAGGCTCAAGATTATTCAATAGATGGTTTAGAAGAGTTAATGGATACTTTTGAAATTATTAAAGAATCTGAAAATCCAAAATTGGACTTCAATATAATTCCTTCAATGCTTAATTCTAGAAGAAAATTAGAACAACAGAGACTAGATGAGCTTGCTCAATCATTTAATGTAACACCTGGGATTAGAAATCTTGTTGATATGCAAGAGTCTATTTCGCTTAGAAAACCTGTATTTCTAATGAATAGGAAATCTAAAGGTAAAAAAGATTATAACAAACTTTGGGGATCTCTTGGTTTCATGGAACAAGAGAATCCAGCTCAAGAGTAAGTTACATTAAAAATTTATAATTAGGATATGGAGATCTGAATTATGGCAAAGAAATTCGCAGCACGCGTTTCCAAAAGAGATAGAAGTAAAAAAGATATCGCTTCTCATCTCGATGATAGTATTTTTAGACTAAATGATGAGAAACTTTTAAAAGGTGCTCAATTAGATAATATCAAACTTGCTAAGATTACAGTAAAGAAGCAAGTGAGAACTAAGTTTAATGATGATTCAATTGCTGAACTTGCAGCAAATATCAAAGAAAATGGTCTTATTCAACCTCTTGTTGTTCATAGAGAAGGAAGCAAATATGTTCTAATCTGTGGGGAGAGAAGATTTAGAGCAATGAGTACCATTGATGACATGACGGAAGCTCCTTGTTTTATTCTTGAAGATAAAACAGCTGAAGAGCTAATGGCCATTCAGTTCTCTGAGAACTCAGCAAGAGAACAGCTTCATTATATTGACCAAGCTGACTCAATTTTTGGTTATAAAAAATTAACTGGCGCTAGTGAGAGAAAAATTCAAGCAGCATTAGGTATTTCAAAATCTGAAGTTCATAGATGTATTCTTATTGCGAAACTTCCAAAGGCAGTTAAAGAAGCAGCCAAAATCCATAACACTGAAAAATATGTTCTTTTAGAGTGGGGGGCATTAGATGCAGGAACTCTAAAGAATACGATTAAGAAAAAAATTGTTGATGGAGAAATCACAAAAAGACTTCAGTTGAAGAGAACGCTTAATGCCAGTGGGGCAGTTGTTAAAACTAAAACAAAAGCCAAGGCTAAGCCAAAGTCATCAACCAGGACAGCTTCAGCTTCTTTATTTATGAAGGCCATGAAAGAAAAATCTAAGAATATGGACTTATCAAAAGAAGAAATGGCCATGATTAAAAAATTAATGAGTGAAACAAAAGAACTTTTAGAAGAGTAATAGTTTGAATTAATCCTCGGCTTCTCACGAGTCGAGGATATCTTAATAAGTTTTAAGGCAATCAATTAATCCTGAATCAAGTAAAGTCGCATCACCACATTCTTTAATCAATTTTGAATTTTTACCTATTAGAAAACATTCTTTATAGCTACTTTGAAAGTGTAGCTCGTCTACACATGTTTCTATAATTTTAGCATCAGTTTTAGTTTTTAAACATGAAATCACATCTCTATCTTCAGAGAAAGCATCATCACAGGCATTTATTTGTTTTGCGGAAAAAGCGATTGAAATACATTTATTCAAATTGGTAGAAAATGTCATGGCATTTCCGCATGCAGATATGACGCTGCCGTAGCAAATAGATGATGATAGTAAAAATCCAACAATTATAGTCTTTAGCATATTTTCCTCATAATAAAGTAAATTTAATGAAGCAAAAATTAAGCCAATTTTTTAAATGTGATTTTAAAGTCTTGATGTATTGCGTGGAGAAAAGATGATACTAGCTTGTGAGAGGAATTTGACACCAAAAAAAAGAAGGAGCATTATAGCTCCCTCTTTTTTTTTTAATTATAAATCAAAAACTTTAGTCATTAGTTTGTTTGCATGCTCTGGTGAGATACCATTTGTTTTAGCTGCACTTTCCAGTAATGAGTTCAAACTTGAATCATTTCCTTCAATCGCATCTTTAGCTGCTTTTTTCCCTGCAGTTATAGAAAAACCTAAAAGTTCTGTAGAGAATGCATCTTGTTCAGCATTAGTCATACCTTTTAAAGAAGATTTAGACCAGTGTGAAGCTAGTCTCGCAACTTCTTTAGATCTTTCTAAACTTAAACCAAACTCAGAAGAAAGAAACTTTGCTTTCTTTTCAATTTTGTGAACTTCAGTTAATGCAGCAACTTTTGCTAAATCTTTTGGAGTCGCAGCAGTTTTTTCAAAAGTTACTCCTGTATATCTATCTCTATATCTTGTAGGAACCCAAACTTCGTAGTAGTCATATCCATAAATCGCATAACCGTAAGAATCATAACCAATGATATCGTATCTGTACTCTAGCTCGTAGTGCCCAGGGATAACATCTAGATCAAAATATCCAACATTAGCGTTGTTGAAATAGTAATCAACAGCACTAGAGTTTGGAGAGTAAAGATCAATATTGATTGCATCGTAAGAATCAGTATATGGATCATAGATTACGATATAGTCAGATTGTAGTGTACTCTTTTTTACTAATGAAACATTAAACTCTGGATCTAAGTTTAAATTTCTTACAAAGTTTTCTGCAAGTTCATTATGCGTGTAACCTGGAGCTCCACCGCCATTTCCACCACCGTTACAGGCAACAAGTGTCAATGCGATAAGTCCTGATAAAAGTAAATTTTTCATTTTGTCTCCTTTACTTTTTTGTTGTTATTTTTTTAGTTAAAAACTAATTAGTGTAAAGAGGTTATAGAAATTAAATTTAACTCTGAAAAATAAAAAATGAATGAAATTAAAAAACTTACACACGCGCAATGCGTCTTTGGGAGCTTGTTTAGAGAATTTTTTACATAAAAAAAGGCCGCTTATTAAGCGGCCCTAAAAAACTTTTTAGATATTTTATTTTTTTATAAACCAAAAACTTTTGTCATTACTTTAGATGCATGCTCTGGAGTGATACCATTTTTTTCTGCAGCAGCATCAATTAAGTTTGATAGATTTGAACCATCACCTTCAACTGCTAATTTTGCAGCTTGCTTACCTTCACTAATAGAGAAACCTAATAGTTCAGTAGAGAAAGTATCTTGTTCAGCAGCAGTCATCCCTTTAAGAGAAGCTTTAGCCCAGTGAGCAGAAAGTCTTGCAACTTCTTTTGATCTTTCTAAGCTTAAACCAAATTCTGAAGATAAAAATTTTGCTTTTTTATCAAGAGCAGCAACTTCTTTAAGAGCAGCAACTTTAGCTAAGTCTTTTGGAGTTGAAGCAGTTTTTTCAAAGATAAAGTCAGAATAAGGATCTGCATATCTTGTTGGAATCCAAGTATCATAAGCTACGTAATCCCAGATTTCATAACCATCAATATCGTAACCAACTATTTCATATTCGTAATCAGTTTCATAATGTCCCGGAACAACATCTAGGTCAAAAAAAGATGCACCTGAATTATCAAAGTAATAATCAGAAGCGTTATCATAATCTGGATCGTATCCACCGATATTGATTGCATCATATGAATCAGTATATGGGTCATAGATAACGATATAATCAAGCTCTAATGTATTATCTTTAACTAGTGTAACGTCAAAGTCAGCATCAAGGTTAAGGTTTTCAACAAACATTTGTGCTACTTCTTCGTGAGTTAACTCATATTGATAACCTCCGCCTCCGGAACCACCACCTGAATAACCACCACCGGAGTATCCACCTCCGCCTCCACCGCCACCAGTACATGAAGCTAGTGATAATGCTAATACGCTTGTTGCTAGTAATTTTTTCATTTTTTTCCCCTTATAAAGTTTTACGATGTGTTCTCTCTTTTTACCCAAACTTGAAACACAACCTAAATTTTTGTTTATCGATTGAAAATTTTTTTAATCACGCTAAGAAATATTTATAGTGGCCCTTAGCGTTATTTAGGGCCACTTTAGTTTTTTATAATCCAAATATTTTAGTCATTAATTGTGAAGCATGTTCTGGTGTGATTTTATTTGCTTCAGCTGCGCTATCAATTAGGTTTGAAAGTTGCGAGCTATCACCTTCGGCTGCTGCTTTAGCTGCATTCATCCCTTTTGTGATAGAAAAACCTAATAGTTCTGTAGAGAAAAGATCTTGCTCTGAAGCAGTCAAACCTTTCTTAGATGCTTTTTTCCAGTGTGAAGCAAGTCTTGATACTTCTTTGGATCTTTCTAAGCTAAGGCCAAATTCTGAAGATAAAAATTTTGCTGACTTTTCAATTTCAGCAACTTCTTTAAGAGCAGCAACTTTAGCTAAATCTTTTGCTGTTGCAGCTGTTTTTTCAAAAGTTACACCTGTATATCTATCTCTGTATCTAACAGGAACCCAAACTTCAACTGGAACCCAATCATATACAGCGTAACCATCAATGTCATATCCAACAAATTCATATTCATAATCTACTTCGTAATGACCAGGAATAACGTCTAAGTCAAAATAGTTATTATTAGCGCTATCAAAATAAAAATCAGATGCGTTGTCTAGAGCTGGATCATAATTTTGAATATCAATTGCATCGTATGAGTCTGTGTATGGATCATAGATTACAATAAAGTCAGATTGGAGTGTACTTTTCTTTACAAGTTCAACATTAAACTCAGAATCTAAATTTAATTCTTGAACGAATTTTTTTGCTAGGTCGTTATGAGTATAACCTGGAGCTCCACCTCCGTTACCGCCGCCATTACAACCAACTAATGTTAATGCTAATAAACTTCCTACTAATAGTTTTTTCATTTTTCCCCCTGAAAGAAAATTATTTTTAAACTTAATGCTCAAGTCCTATGAGTTGTTTTTCCTTTAGTAAAGCAAGAGGAATGCCAAAAATTCATTTAAAAAACTAACATCGATTAGCTTGGCTTGATGATCCGCGTTAGTTGTTTGAAAATATTTAAATAACTTTCTGTGTCAATGGTAAAGATTACATAGTTCAAATATATTTCTTACAGAGAATTTAAAGCTCTTTTGGTGGTGTTCTTTGGCTCTATGGGCCTTTTTGATACCGGCCACTGGCTCAAAAAATGGTGTCATAGTGAATTATTTACTAGTTGCGTTAAAAAAGCTGAAAAATACACTGCTACGTGTTAGTTACACAGATAAATTTGGAGATCAAAATGGAAAAGAAATTAATTTCACTGCTGTTAATGTTATTTGCATGGAGTGGGCATGCAGATATAGTAAGTATTCCGCTGAATTATACTGGAAATCCAGCTAAGGACTTAGCTGGTCCAGATGGTAAAGCTCTTTCAGTTTTAAAGGCTAAGAGAATTTACAATCAAAAGGGAACCTTAAGTCACTTAAATCCTACTGAAAGTGATATTTGGAAGGATAATAAGATTTCTACAAATACCTTTAGATTGACGGAGGCTATGGATGATCTGGCCGTTGATGGTAATGAAACTTATAACTTTGTTGATAAAGTTATATCAGTAATTGGTTCCTATCGGTTTGTCGTTAGAGAAAACAGTGCAGATGGAAAAAATAGAAATTTAAATATATGGCTTAGTAAGGATAGTCGTTCAATTCTTTTGAGAAAAAACTTATTAAGAAAACTTGGTTATGCTGTACCAAAGGTTCAGCATCAACAAAAATTGAAAGTTAAGTTTAAAGGGCTGGCGACTTTAAAAGCATTTATAGATGAGTTGGAGCTAGGAACTTTTGCTGACTCCAAAAGATGGATAACAAATATTGATGAGCAAAACTATACTGTAGAAATGCAGGATGTTTTGGTTTTGGGCTCAAGTAATAAAATTTATAATTTGGCCATGGGTGAGGTCAACTCAAATACTGTAAATCATAGAAGAGTTATAAATGCTCTCTCTTTGATTTATGCTTTAGTCGATGTTAGGGAAAGTGTTGATGGTGTAACGTGGAACCTTGGTAATATTCAAAATAAAGTTGTCATATTAGATATAATTTCTGGTGAAGATTTTACAACAACTTATGAAGATGCCAAATGGCTAATTAAAAGATTGAGTCATCTCAAAAGGGAAGACTTTGAAGAGATTGTAAAACTGGCATATTATCCAGACTCTGTAGCTAAATTGTTAACAGAAAAACTTATTTCTAGATACAATTCTTTAAGTAACATTTTTCTTCCAAGCTTAGCTAAGATGCCTGTTGATCCGGAAATTTCTGACAATAGTGGTGAACTTGTTAAGGGGAGATTAACGAAGGATAACTGGGATGGTCATGCTTCTAGGTATTCTTTCGATGATACAGAATCACCACTTTCAAAAGATGAAATGGTCGCTTATTTCAAAAGTAAGTTTTATTCTGGTGTCATTGAAAACCTAGTTACCTACGTAAATAAGAACTTTCTATATGAAACAGATATTCAAAAAGAAGCGATTGAAAGAGCTGTAAATGCGCAGAAAAAACAAATTAAGAACTTTTTAGAAACAGGTCAATTTAAACGAGTTCCATATTCGGCATGGGCAATACCGACGGCTAAGGGTCATATTTCGGCTTCAAGAGATATTGTTACAGGTGCTTATTTAGGAACAGATAACACTATCCAAATTGCTGACTCTTTAGAGTTTATTGGTGAAATTGGAGCATTTATTGGAACTTTAGGATTACCAGTTGAAGCACAGGTTTTTGGCCAAACAGGTATTCGATTCTCAAGAGCTTATACACATGTTAAATCAATTAAAAGTATAAAGAAAGCGCTCAAAGAGCCATTTAGAAATATAGTTGTTCCAAGAGTCAGAAAGAAAAAAGCAAGATCAGTGATAGACATGATAGATTCCTTAAAGTCTGAGGAATTTGGAAAACTTGAAGGTGAAGAAAGAACAGCTGAAGTTGAAAAAATATTCAAAGAAATGAATAAAGTTTTAGAGATAGGAGATTCACTGATTATTTCTAATAATTTAATTCTGAGTGGAGCCTTAGTGGGTGGGTATAGAGCTGCGGTTAATGGAATTGATCTAGAAACTCTTATCCAGATGAATGCCAGAAAAATGAATATTTGGAGACTTCACATCACAAGAACTGATGAGAACACAATTCAAGTTTATAAAAGCAAGGCAAACTCATTTGGAAAAGGTTTAGGGATAAAAGCCAAACTTTTAATACCAATTATTTCCATTAATTTTGATAGTCAAAAAGGTAAAGTTGTTACAAAGTTTCATTCTTTAAACTTTAACAACAATGATGAAACAGAAAACTTAATTAGAAAACTTACTGAATTGAGACAAGTTATTGTTGAAAACTCTACTGAACTAATGACAAAGTCTCAAGCGCCATTTACTGTAAAGCATGAATTTGAAGAGTCCAGCCGTTCAGCCAGTTCATTCGCCAAACAAAGGACTAGGGTCCAGCTGACAGATAAAATGAAAATAATTCATCCTGAAAAGTATGAAACAGATTTTTATGTTCGTTCTATTGGAAAACTTATCGGAAAAAATTACCTTCAGGTAGCCTATGACCTTCTTAATGGAATAATTTCAGAAGTTCTAGATGAGGATGAAATTAGTTTTAGCAATGCAGGTAGTGGAAACCCTGGAGATAGTTATAGGGGAGAATCTTTTTCAAGAGTCACCATGATTGAAGTTCCATTTAATCATGAAGACGATGAGATCCCATTTGAAAATTATGCAGAGGTGAAGTCTCAGTGGAAAGGGTGGGCTGCAAATAGATCAAAACTGATAGATATTAAAAACCAAATTGACAGTAAATATGGCAAATCTATTTTCAGTGATGAAATGTTTTATGATACAGATCAAATCAAATTATATTCAGTAGATGTTGTCTTAAGCATTTACCAGTATGGAATCGATAATCTCATTGAATTTGATCATAGAAAATTCTCTTCAATTGTAGATCGAAATTTAAATATGCCTTGGCCAGCTGGTAGGTCTCACTATGTACGAAAAGGAAGACGAAAAATTAATAGGTATAGAAGAGATAGAGAGGTTTTAATTAACCAAATTAAATGGGCTCATAAAGAAATGAACAGTGACCACAAAGGGTTGTTAAGTCCAAAAGTAAAATCTGAAAACATTAGTCTTCTAATAAACTCGTTAGAGGCAATGCTACCATTTGACGAGTTTGAAAAATTATTGGGAGGAGATGAAAATTATTATCTAAAAGGCTCGATCAATGGATTTAGAGTCGGTAGAGAAAATGGAGAAGAGTCCATTATTTCTAATACGATAGGTGAATTGGGAAGTGAGCACCAAGGAGGAATCGCAGCAACACTGAGAAATGCTATTCGTATCTCACAAGGTGAACTCGGGGCATTCTGGTTCCTAAGGAGAATTCAATAATGAAAACATTATTATATTTACTAGTCTCATTTTTAACTTTTAATGCTTTCGGTAAAACGGTTATTGTTAAGCTTAAAAAACCTTTAAATAAAGAGATAACGAGTCAGTTTAAGGGAAAGTGGAAAAAATTCTCTAATGCAAAATATAAATCAGATTATTTCTCTAGTCTTTATTACTATGGTCTAAAGGATGATAATCAAAAAAAGGCACTGAAAGGTTCCAAATTCGTAGAAAGTGTTGAGGAGATTATTGAGGTTTCAGCATCTTCAATCGAGGTACCTGATATTACAACCCAAGTAACAAAGGATGATCATACTTCTTATCAGTGGGGATTATTTTTTCAAGGACAAAAAGTTTATAATGAATTAGATGATTTAAATAATATTTTGATTCCAGGAAAAAAGACATCAGATATTGGTCTTTCTAATTTGAAGGACTTTGGGAAAGATTTCCAAAGAGATGCTGTCGTTGCAGTCATTGATACTGGGGTTGATTATAATCATCCTGATTTAAAAACTAATATTGCGACTAACGATGTGGAATGTGAGAATGGTGAAATACCTTTTGAACCAGAAGCAAGTAATGATGACAATGAACAAAAAGGTGACTGTAAGGGATGGAATTTTACCGGTTCAAAAGAGGAGGGAAATAACCGTCCAGAAGATTTTGTAGGTCATGGAACTCATATTGCAGGTATTATTGCCGCTGTTAAAAACAATGGGGATGGAATCTCTGGTGTTTCGAATAAAATAAAAGTTCTTCCCATAAAAGTACTATCTAATGAAGGAGAGGATGCCCAAGCTATAGGTACGAGTGATAGACTTTCAAAGGCCATACAATATGCAATTGATATGAAGGTTGATGTTATTAATCTTAGTTTAGGGTGGCCTTTATCATTTGATAAAGAGCACTTAAAGCAAGCTGTAATGGATGCGATTAAAGCTGACATTATTGTTGTCTCAGCTGCAGGGAATAATGATCATTCAGAGCCAATTATGCCATGTGCTTATGAAGGTGTAGTTTGTGTCGGATCAAATGATCCAGATACAAAAATGTCAGATTTTTCAAATTACGGGGCTCATGTAGACGTTTTGGCTCCAGGAAATAATATTTTGAGTACTTATCCTACAGGTTTGACTCCGCTATTTTTTGATATTAACGGCTATGAAATCAAATCAGGTACAAGTCAGGCAGCTCCTTATGTATCAGCTTTAGCTGCAAGTATAAAAGGAACTCAGCCAGAATTAAGTGCTAAAGAAGTTAAAGCTAAAATTTATGCAAGTGCGAGAAGTCCATATATTGTAGAAAGTAAGTTTGCTAGTGGGAATATTATTAGTTTTGATAGGGCCCTTGGTAAAACTGAAGGTATTATAAAACCAAATTTAAAAGGATTTGGACGGGTTAAGGTTGATTTTAAAACTCGTACTTTTTCTTTTCCAATGAAATTTGAAGATTTTGGTAATAACGCCGAACTGTTAAAAGTTCAAGTAAATGCAGAAAAAGGAGTGAATCTTACTCAAACAACTTTTGATCTAGGCTTACAAAGAAAGATCCTTGTTCAGGGAAAGCTTGATAATCTTGATTTGAATCTTTTACAAAAATTTAAGGTTACCCTAAATTATGGTAAATTTTCAGAAGCTTACAATGTTGAAAAAAGATTTTACATCGACTTTGAGGAAATTGACCTTACTAAGGCTTATGAAATCATAGGGGCTAATCCAAAATCAGTGACAGAATTCTCAACTGTTAATGACAATCATGCACCTTATGACTTTCCATTTTACTACACAGTATCAACTCATAAACAAGGTAAGATCATTTCTGTTTTTAGTAAAGATGGACCAGTAATTAAAAACTTGGGAACAACCCTATTACCAGAAGTTAAGACAGTTCTTTCTATTCATAGAGTTGATGCAAATCTGGATGGTGAAGTTGATTATTTAATTAGAACATTGAATGAAACGATTAAACCGAAAGAGAATGAAGATGATGAAGAAGAAAAAGAAGAATCAATTGTTTATCATTATTTGAGTTCAAAATTAAGACCACTTTTTTCTAAAGTTGAAGAAGTTGATGGACAGAAAAAACGAACAAGCTTCTCATCCATGAAATTACAATTTGAAAGTGTCATTCTTCAGGATTTAAATGACTTTGCTTTTGGTAAAATAAAGTATGGTGACTTTGGAGAGATTTTGATCCCTGTTTATACAAGCTTTGCTAATAGTCTGCCTGAAGCAGATAGAAACCCTAATCCATTTGCTCGATTAAGACAGAGATCATTCTCTGCACGTATCTACTATTATGAACCCGTAATTGACGGTGAGGAAGTTAGTTTAGTTACAAGGACTTTAAATAATAATAAATTTGTTGATAGTTTTAAAAGAAAAATTAAGTTTAGACCTTATGAACAAATATTTGTGGTTAAGTTTTTAAAACAAAGCTACGACGATATTAAAAAAGGCGTGTTTTCTCTTCTTATTTCTCATGAAAGTGAAAGAAAACAAGCAAGAAATTATATTTTAAAAATTTCTGATATTGCTCAGAGAAAGTGGAGTGTTGAAAAGACCAGTGGAACTGCTTTAAATCTTTCTCAATTTATTTCAGAAAGAGGAATTGATCTAACTGCTAATACAATTTTAGCCCATGATGCTGATAGAAAAATTGTAGGCTACGAAAAATCAACTAGGTTAGCGTGGGAGGAATACTCTTTTGATGCTAATGAGAGAATAGATTATGTATCCATTGAGCAAGAAAACATTTATGACTCTTTGGAATATCCTATTAAAACATATTTTGATAGTGAAGGGACATTTAGATTTTATCTCACTCCAAGTCGAATTTATCTTGAGAGAGAAACTCTTCAGGGGAAAGAAAAATACTCGTATCCTGTTCATGTCTCAAGCTTTTTACCTGGAATGCTCTTTAGAGAACAACATTATCCTATTACATTTGCCGAAGATAACAAAACGATACCGGCACTTTATGTAGATTCAACTCAAATAGCCTCTAGAAATATATATTTACTTAAAGCCAGTGATAAGGGAATAACCGCACCTATCAGATTTAATGTAAATATACCTGAGAACTGTAGAGCTTTAAATCCTGTTATCGTTGATAAATACAAGTACGAGTATAGTATTCAATGTTTTCTTGATCGAGGTAAGTCTAAGATTTTCTATGTTCCATTAGAGAATTAGTGGTTATAAATTGCCCTCCTGTTTAAATAAAGTTCATTTGTTAAAATAGGGGGGATGAATAGAGTTAGTGTTAATCCCGCATTGGTTTATAGTAAGAATTCAGAGCTTAAAAAGCCCTCTGGTTCTAGTTTGGAAATCGAAAAGAATTCAAAAGAATCTAAAAATTTAATTGATAGACCTAAAGAAAAATCGGAAGTTTCTATATCTGAGAAATCCAAAGAATTGAAAGAAAAACTCTCAAGTGCCGAGAAAGCCATCAAAATCCATGAGAAAAAGTTTGGAAAGATTGAAAAACCAGGTATCTATTTTGTGAGTGGTTTTGACTGGTTTGGTGCCGGCTCTATCAAAGGAAACTATGATGGAATTAGAGATATGGCCGATGCTATACCTGGTGCAAAACACTACAGTTGGGATGAACAAGATTTAATAATAGAAGACATTAAAAAAAGAAAGCCAGATCAGCCAATAGTTATTGTTGGGCATAGTTTTGGAGGTGATAGTGCAGTAGAAATTGCCCAAGAACTAAACAGTATTGAAAATGGTTTTAGAAAAATTGATCTTTTAGTCACTCTTGATTCTGTTGGTTATGATAATGATAAAATTCCTCAAAATGTAGGTAAAAACTTAAATTTTCTAGCGCAAGGACCTTATGAGTTTTTAAATGATGGTCCAAATATTGCTTTAAATTATAAAAGAACGGCCGTGGAAAATTATTTAAGGCATGAAAAACATGCAGATTTAGATGACTCAACAGATATTCAAATTGAAATTCTTGAGCAAATTGAAAAAACCGTGAGTTAAGAAAAATATTCAGAGTACCTTTTCAGAGTCTTTCTCCTTTTGTAAATCAATCTAAAAAGGGGACTACTATGAAAAATATCTTATTACTTTTTGCATTCATTACTATAACTGCTCTAGCAAATGCTTCAGAAAACGAACTGACTGATGAGCAAGCAATTGAGATGGGAATGACATTGGTAGATGAATCTCAAGTTTCAACAACTAAGAATCGAAACAATAATTCAAGTTTTAGCTTTGACTTAAAAGATGAGCATCTTGATCTTGCCAAGCATGTTGTGGTTATTAATAAAGGCCTAAGATCTGAATCTAATAAGAGCGGACAAACAGTAAGAGTTTTTCAGGATGGTGCCTTTCTTTATGAATTTGATACTAGTACTGGAACAGAAAAGGCAAAGAGAACAACTTCTGGTAGAACATATATAGCGACAACACCTGTTGGTATTTTTAGACCAAAAAGAGCATTTAAAGAGTATCAATCTCGTACTTTTAGAGGCGCTAATATGGATTATGCTGTATTTTTTAATGGTGGAATTGCTCTTCATTCAACTTCAAAGGCTGCTTATTCTAAGTTAGGTCAAAGAGCTTCTGGTGGTTGTGCAAGATTAAGGTATGAAGATGCAATGACTCTTAATGAATTAATCAGAACAACTGGTGAAGGTCACGATAAAATGTGGGATGTTGGAATCGAAGGTCTGACTAGATTTCAATACTATGATAGAGTAAAAATGAATGATCTAAATCGTTATAATGGATCCTCCCTTTCTAATTTACTTTGGACTTACGATACAGCTATTGTTGTTGTTGATAGAGATTAAGAAATAAAAAAGGAGATCAAATCGATCTCCTTTTTTTATATAAAATTAATATCCTCTATAGTGTCCTCGGTGACCACATCTAAACATACATTGATCGCTTTCAAACTGGGTGAAAGTTCCTCTTCTTTTTAATTTAGGAAGAACTTGTTGCTGTTGTTGTTCTTGATTATTTGTTGATGGTAAAATTTCAAAGAAGTCCACAGCTTCAAGCCCAAAAGCCTTATATTCTACAATTGCAAATAATTTTCCAACTTGTTCGTAGTTTTTACCAAGTTTTGCTAGTTGTTGTGCTCTTCTTCTATATTGCTCGTCACTTTCAAAAATATAGAAAGTTAAGTCTCTGGGTTCTAATTCAAAGGTATATCCGTTTAAATCAAATTGCATATAATTTCCATTTTCATCGATAACGGATTCCATTACATTTGCATATGAAGGATAAACAAGATTTGACCTCCAGTTATGATGACGTGAAGTTGATGTCATTTGAACTTCGTAAGTGTTCTTTTGCCCTGGAACTTTTACAAATATCATTTCTCCATTTTGGCTAAGAGTAAAATCATCTCTTCCTGCAAAATGTCCTCTAAATGTTCTTTTTCCATTAAGAACTCTGTCCACCAAGATACTTCTTCCATCTAACTCAACTGGCTTGTCACTAGAAAAAGCACTGGTTGCTGAAAAAAGTAAAGTAAAAGTTAAAAATAAGCTTTTCATTGAAAATCTCCTTCAAATTTTTTAAATATTCATATGGGTTAATTAAATTTAGTAGCACTTTAGCATATTCTTAAGAAAATCTTAATGCGGCGTGTTGTTTTTACACGGTATTGGCACTGCTTTTGCTCTATATATGGCATAGGGAAATTGTAAAAAGGCTAGAGCCTTTAAATTATTGGAGAAAAATGAAAGAGCAGATTAAAAATTGTAAAAAATATATGCACAGAATCTTTTCTGTCTATATTTTAAACACTATCTTAATTGCGCCACTCAGTGCAAAGGAAGTGGGGAGAAAGCCAGCGAACTTTGTTCCAGATGATGACGCCATCGTTGTGCCGATGATCATTGAAAAAAACTTTATTAATGAATTCCATGAAAAACACGAAGGAGATTTTAGATCGGCTAGGAAGAAGCTCGAATATTGGATCTCTCAAGAACAATACGCTAAGGATTACGGTCTAGAAGGTACTGGTATAGTAAATCTGCCTTCAGAAGCGGATAAAGAAAGATTTCTTCATAGAAATTATCTGAGATTTATTTCCAAAGATGTTGAAAGAAGTACTAATTCAAGCTTGCAAGAGACTTGGGAAGAGTGGACTACAGATGATGAAATTGATGCCATCGATGCTGTTGAGCTGCACAATAAAGTCATTGTAAAAGCTGAAAAGAATAAAGGTAATAAATCAATTGGATCAAGTCGGTCAGTAAAAGTGGGGAAAGATAGGTTTAGGTTTGGCTTCCAGCTACGTCCCGAAATTGGGATGGCAAAGGTTGATATAAAATCATCATACTTTAATGCTAGGGCATGGGTAGGGATTAATGGTAACCAAGAGGTAAAGGTGGAGCGGAAATTTAGATCTACAGGTACAAAAGTCTTTGTGAACTACTATATTGATCAGACTAGGGCCCTGGGAGTGTTGGATCAAAAATTGATTAGGCACTGGAGTTTTAGGTATACTCATGACAGAAATTTTGAAGACTTTTCCAATATGAATGACACAACAACTTTTGAAAACAATGTCTATCAAATTCGTTTTAATAAGCGTTTTTAGTTGAGTTAATTGCTTGTGTAAATTTTTGTTAGATATTTATTCCCAAGTTTCTAATTTTCAGTAAAATAGCTATAATTTAATTAATAGAGAATTTAAACGGAGTTAGATTATGGCGTTATATCACAGCCCTTTGTACAACGATGCTCTTGCTCAATTAGAAGAAGCGCAAGAAGTAATGGGAGCAGATCCTAATATTGTTGAAAGATTAAAATACCCAAAAAGAGCGATCCAGGTTTCTATACCAGTAAGACTTGATGATGGAACAGTAAAAACTTTTGAAGGTTATAGAGTTCAGCACAATATGACTCTTGGTCCTGGTAAGGGAGGGATTAGATTCCACCCTCATGTCGATCTTTCAGAAACAACAGCCCTTGCAATGCTTATGACATTTAAATGTGCCTTAGTTGGTCTTCCATTAGGAGGAGCAAAAGGTGGGGTTAAAGTTGATCCAAACCTTTTATCAAGACAAGAGTTACAAGCTTTAACGAGAAGATACGCAATGGAAATCGGACCTTTTGTTGGTCCTGATAAGGATGTCCCTGCACCAGATATTGGAACTGATAGACAAACAATGGCTTGGTTTATGGATACATATTCTCAAATACACGGTTATGCTTCACATGGAGTTGTTACTGGGAAGCCAATTTCAATTGGTGGATCTTTAGGAAGAGAAGCAGCTACAGGTAAAGGTGTTGCTTATTGTATAAACTTTGCTTATGACAAAATGGATAAGGAGATCGGTAGAGATACGACTGTTGCTATTCATGGTTTTGGTAAAGTTGGTATGCCAGCAGCTGTTGATTTAGCTGAGCAAGGAGCAAAAATTGTATCTGTATCAGATTACACTTGTGCCCTATATGATCCAAATGGGTTAAATGTTTTAGACATTATTGAATTTGTAAAAGAAAGAAACACACTTGATCAGTATGATAGATCAGGTGTTGAAAAAATTTCAAATGAAGATTTATTAGCGCTTGATGTTGATGTTTTAATTCCTGCTGCTATTGATTCAGTTATTACCGAAAAAAATATGAAAAATGTTAAGGCAAAACTTATTGCAGAAGGTGCCAATGGTCCTTTAACAAAAGAGGCTGTTAAGTATTTATCGGATAAAGGTGTATTTATTATTCCTGATATTCTTTGTAATGCAGGTGGTGTTACGGTTTCTTATTTCGAATGGGTTCAAGGTTTAGCTCACTTTTTTTGGGATGAAGATCAAATCAATAAAACTCTTCATAGTATTTTAAAGAACGCTTTCTCTGAAGTTGTAAAAAAGGCTGAGCATTATAAATGTGATATGAAAACAGCTTCTATGATTGCAGCTCTTGCAAAGCTAGAAGCAGCAATGAAGCTAAGAGGATTATTTCCAGGATAATGAAAAATCATAAACTCAAGGCATGTCTTATGACATGCCTTTTTTTTTATTCAATTCCATCTTTTAGTAAGATACTAAAAGATGATCATTACGTAACAGGTTCGAATAGTTATTCTTGGGAAGAGGCCTGTAAATTTCTTACGAAAAGAGAATCACCATTAATTGAAAAGGCTACACCTGACACGCTAGATTGTATGGGGGAAAAAAAACTCATTATGCCATTTTGTGAAGAAAAGGAGATGACGAATCCTTATTTAACAAGAGGACTTATAGATGAGAAAAATAAACAAGTGAAATGTATTAGTGGAAAAAGAGTTATAATTAAGTGGCAATGTGAGGGAGATAAAGATCGCTATTGTAAAGATATTGAAGTTGGGTGTTTTTTATTTAAAGAAAAACTTGCTAGAAATTTAAAACTAGTTCATAAAAGCCTTACAGATAATAAAACAATTCTAAATTGCTATTTCGATACTCAAAAAAATCAGTTAGAACTTAATTTGTAATTTTTACACTCTTTCTTTGTGAAAAGCCAGACTTCAAGTAAGCTTTAAAGAAAAAACAAAAGAGGTATTTATGTTAAAACCCTTAATTATGGTGTCATTTGTAATTAACGTTGGAAATCTTTACGCTGGAAGTGAACTTAAAGTTGTATTAGAAAATATCGCAGAAGCTGTTGAGGTTAGTAACGTTCAACTGATTTATCATTCATCTGATAATTGGATTTGTGGTAAATGGAGGAATGGAAGTGTTACGAATAAAAAGCACTTTGTTGACTACAAGCCTAATTCTGAAATTAATGCTTCCAAGGAATTAAAAAGAGGTATCTGTACATATAAGTTATCAAATGTAACTGTGTTAGGTCCAAATTATGCCAATAATGATGTAGAATATATCTCATTGCCAATATTAAACGAGTATAGCCATAGTGTTTTAAGATCTAGACCTGTTTCTACACAGTTTAATTTTCTGTGTGAAAACACCGAAGCTAAATATGGTTGTGAAGGTGAAGAGGCTATAGGGTCTTTGGAAAATGATGAGGTCTCGATTTTAATCCAGGATCACTAATATCTCCAGGTTGAGAGAACAGTTTCGTTTGATGCGATACATTCACTTGTTGTAAATTTAATAACTTAAAATTCCATAATTTTGTTCCTCCATTGAATATTCTTATCCTAAGGAGGAACAATGGAAACTCAAATTAAAGCATTTTATAAAACACCTCAGGGAATAAAGTTTGTCACAGTTTTTGGTTACTCGACTAAAGGCGTACCCTCTCTCGAAATTAATGGTCTTGGTAAACTCTCAAAAAATGTTAAAGAAAAAATTATTTATCTCACTCGCACAAGAAAACTTCAAATTCCTATGCGGCGTTTTGTAATCTGCTTAGACTTAAATGAACTCTCGGAAAAAGATGTAAATCATTTGAAGTGGTTAGAGTTTCCATTGTTGCTTCTTTATTGGTATCTTGCAGGATTAATTCCCATAAGAAAATTAGATAACTGCCTTGCTAGTGGTTGGGTGAATATGCGAGGAGATATCTTTCAGATGAATCATTCACTTTTAGATTTAGAATATGTACAAAGCCTTTATCACGAGAGGTTTCACCATTCTTTGAGTCTCATTTCATGTGAAGATTCCAAAGATTTTAATGTCATTGAAAGCTCTCAATTACTAAGCAATGTAAAAGGACTAAACTTTTTAATTGATTATAAGTTTAATAATTATATGGATAAGGATTCAGCAATTCCTACGAACTTTTTCATTGCATGATCACTTTTATCTGAACAATCATGGAGAGCAACAGTTTCAACCTGATCGTTACGAACCACAATGGCATTTTTAGTTTTCCCATTAATGAGTTCTTCTACGGCCATTTGTCCCATAATTGATCCATAAAATCTATCATTTGCAGTTGGACTACCACCTCTTTGAATATGTCCAAGAACACAAACCTTTGAGTTGATATCATGTTTATCATTTAGTTCTTGGGCAATTTTATAACTCCTACCAGGTTCTCTTCCTTCAGCAACAATAATAATTGAAGAGTTTTTTCCTCTTCGCATACCTCTTCTGATGGCCCCTGCTATTTTTTCAGTATCTACATTTTCATTGTTTAATAGTACGTTCTCAGCACCGGTACAGATACCTACCTTTAGTGCAATAGAGGAGGAATTTGCACCCATAACTTCAATCAAAAAAGTTCTCTCATTTGAAGCTGCTGTGTCTCTAATTTTATCAACTGCTTCAATCGCTGTTTGAACGGCAGTATCAAAGCCAATCGTATATTCAGTTCCAGATAAATCATTGTCTATAGTTCCTGGAATTCCGATAACTGGAATTTCGTGTTCATCTTTAAGGGCAATAGCACCTTTAAATGATCCATCCCCGCCCATAACGATAAGTGCATCAACCCCTCTATCTTCTAAAATTTGAGCAGCTTTAGTTCTATTTTCCGCATGCATAAACTCGGGACATCGGGAGGATCGAAGGATAGTTCCGCCTCTTTGAATGATATTTCCTACAGATGAAGCATTTAACTCGATAAAATTATTCTCAAGTAAACCTGCAAATCCACGCTGTATTCCAAAAACCTTTAATCCATTTCCTATGGCCGTTCTGACAACTGATCTTATGACACAGTTCATACCTGGACTATCTCCACCTGAAGTTAAAACAGCAATAGTTTTGATTTTTTTCTCACTCATAATAATCCTCTTAGTTAAAGATTGTAGTACCTGTCATAAGTTCGCTTTTTTCTATGCCTAATAAATGAAGTATTGTTGGTGCAATATCATTTAAGGCATATTCATTATCATTTACTGTAAATTGAGATTTATCAACATCTTTTTTTACCATACAAAATGGTACATTCGCTTTCGAGTGTGATGTATGAGGACTTCCATCTGGATGAGTCATTTGGTCACAATTTCCATGATCTGCAGTGATAAGCATGGTGATATCATTCGCTAAGGCTTTCTCGGACAATGATTTTAGGCACCCATCAATAACTTCCATGGCCTTTACTGCTGCCTCATAGTTTCCAGTGTGCCCAACCATGTCTGGGTTGGCAAAGTTTACGACATAAAGAGTATATGATTCATCATCCATTTCTTTTAAAAGAGACTCTAAAACTTTTGGTGCACTCATTTCTGGCTTTAGATCATATGTAGCAACTTCTCTAGGAGATTCAATAAGGATTCTATTTTCACCTTCAAATGGCTTTTCCTCTCCACCATTAAAGAAATATGTAACGTGAGCATACTTTTCTGTTTCAGCAATCTTCAGTTGTTTCTTACCTTTAGAGGATAAAAACTCCGAAAGTGTACCTTTAACTTTTTCACGATTAAATAAAATTGGAACTTCAGGTAATTCTTCATCAATATATGGAGACATGCAAAGAAAATGAGCTGGTTGCGCTTTAGGTTTAAAAGCTTGGAAGTTTTTATCACAGAAGGCTAGTGAGATTTGTCTTGCTCGGTCTGGTCTAAAGTTTAAAAAGAAAACAGAGTCTTCATTTTTAATTCCATAATTTTTATTAAAAAGAGTAGGGGTTATAAATTCATCATATAAATCATTTTCATATTGATTTAAAATATAAGTTCTTGGATCCTCATTTGAAATATCTCCATGGCCTGTCATAGTATTAAGAGCAAGTTCAATCTTCTCCCATCTTCTATCTCTATCCATTCCAATAGATCTTCCTTGCATACTAGCAAAAGTGAAGTTTCCAAAATCTAATATTTCATTAATATAATTTTTTCCATTTGTTTTGGGAGTATCCCTTCCATCCATAAAAGCATGAAGATAAACAGTTAGATCTTTATCTTTTAGGATGCTTAAAACAGCTTTTAAATGTTTGATATGAGAATGAACTCCACCATCTGAAAGAAGAGTCATGAGGTGTAATCGCTTACTTCCTGATTCTGTTGTTTGGATAAGTTCTTTAAGCTTTTCCATATCTTTTAAAGTGTTATTTGAAATGGCTTCATTTATTCGAACTAAGTCTTGCCTTACTGGCCTTCCTGCTCCTAGATTCATATGACCAACTTCGGAATTTCCGGCAACGCCCTTTGGAAGTCCAACCTTTTCCCCACCAGGAATGATACTTGTGAATGGATAAGTTTTAAATAAATGATCTAGAGTTGGTGTATTTGCATCTTTGACAGCATTTTTCACTGTATTTTCGGAATGACCCATACCGTCACATATACAAAGTAGTACTCTTTTAGATGAACCTTTTATACTCATGGAAATACCTCGCGATTTTGGGAAATCCTAGCATTCTAAGTATTGTCTGAAAACTATTTTACAAGTCTAGATAGAAAAGATAATTAATGGCCATGAAGAAACTTTTATTGACCTTAATTTTTGTTATATTTACCTCTAATATTTTTGCCTCTTCATCTGCTTTGGAATCCCCATTCGCCATTATTGCTGATGCGGGAAATAAAACTCCTGAGATAGCGAAGGTAAAAAAATCAATATTGAATGGAAAAGTCTCAAATCTCATTTTACCAGGGGATAACCTCTATAATTTAAAACATACATATCAAGATGTATGGGGAAGTTGGATTAGTAAAGGGTTTAAATTTCCTGTAGTTGCCCTAGGAAATCATTATCTTAGTGTCAGTGAGGAACTTAGGTTTTTTAATTTAAAAAAATCTTATTATTTAAAAGAATCAAAAAATGGAATGTTTATCATTCTGGACTCTGAACAAGAAAGCTTAGTTGACGAGCAAGTTGATTGGCTTAAAGAGCAACTTACAAAAGAATTTAACAAAAAAATTGTTCTTGTTTTTCATCATCCTCCAGTAACTATTTCTTATAGACATAATTGGTGGGAAAAGAAAAATTTCCACAACAAGATTCTTCCAATTATTTTAAAGTTCAAGAGGAAAATCGATTTAATTTTAGTTGGGCATGACCATATAACTTCTTTGTTCACTATAAATAATATTCCTGTCGTTATTTCAGGTGCAACGATGGAGATAATAGGCACTGATTCTAAAGATTACTTTGACGAAAAAAGAGGACTTGCAGTTAAAACACATTGGCATTTCAATAATCACGATCCTTATTGGACAAGGCTAGATATTGCAAAAGATCATCTATGGATTAATTTTATTAATGCGAAAACAGGCAATGTCGAGTGTAGTGTGAAAATAGAAGATCATGTTTTATTTAAAAGAGCTAACTGTACGAGTTCAAAATAAATTTAAGGTATAACTACTTTTTCGAATCCGTTTACTCTAATAAGTTCATCAAAATATTTTAAAATTAAGTCTTTTTGGCTGAGGATAAAATGTATTTCTTCTTTGGTAATAAACTCCCCTAGAGTGGAGAGATAGTTTTTATCAAGTTTCATTAGCTTTTCGTAAGTACTTTGACGAATGATTTTAATCGAACCATTTCCAAAGGCATCAGTTGTTTTCATCGAAATTGTATTTTCTAATTTTCTAAGAGATGCTCCATGGTCAATGAGCATTGGTCTGTATGTTCCATCAACCCAGTGTTTTCCTCTAATGTAATTATCAATATGTCGATCCTCATTTTGTAGGAGAGTATCAAGAATTCTAACATCGGAGAAAAATAAATCTTTGTTGAATTCAGAACCACTCTGTCTGAGATCCCATTTAGATATATCTACATCTTTAAGTTGATGTGGGTCATCGATATAATGTAGAAATGCACCTTCAAAAAATTCTCTATTATCAACTTTGATATTTCTTCGATACGCCACAGGAGGAATATAGTCCATGCCAAGTTTTAGATTTAACTCATAAGCAACATATTCCATGGGAACTCTATTCCAGCCAAAACCATCGCCATAATATCTAGGTTTGAAAATTGTGGTTCTGTCTCTTTCTTCAAATTTTAAAAGAACTTTAAATATTTCATTTCGATTATCATTTTTACTAAATGGGCTGCCACCAACTATATCACCATTATAAATATCTCTAGTAATATAGAAATGAGCTTTTTCTTTTGGACCCATATAAGGTTCAAAACAAATTGGACTCATTGCGTACCCAGTAACAGTGAATAATAAAACTAATATGTTTATAAGGTTGTATTTATTCATCACTAAGTTATCGGTTTAAATAGAGATAAAATGAATAATTATAAAAGAGTAACCTTAATTAAATTAAGCCAAAGTTGATATCCCTTTTGGTTTAAATGAAGAAGGTCTGAAGCCCATACATCTTTTAAAAGTTGGCGACTTTGATCGAGAAGAGCGCCATGTAAATCTAGGAACTTACATGTTGAAATTTGACTTAATAGTGAGTTGAAAGCCTTAATTTTGCTATTTAGATTTAAGCGGCTTGGACTCACCTTGATTGCCCCACAATATAATTGAGCACGGGGAAAGTTAACTTTAGCTCTATTTAAAAGATTCTTGAATTGAGTCATAACTTCAGTTGGGCTCTCTGTTGTCGCTAAGTCATTTTCTCCTATATAAAAAATTATTTTAGAGGGAGTATAAGCTCTAATTAATCTATTAAAATAAATTTCTATATCTTCAATATGAGCACCGCCAGCACCTCTTGACTTAAAAGAAAGTCCATTAATTTTAGGGGGAGCATTTTTCCAAAGCCTAGCACTACTACTTCCTACAAAAAGAATGTCTGTTTTATTTTGACCTTGATCTCGTTGTTCAAAGTATCTAACGTGGTTATGAAACTTTCCAATTTCATCTTTCCAAAAAGGGATTTTGTAGGTTTTGAACTTCCCAAGTTGAAAATTTTGAAATGGAATCCCTTCTTTATTGACAGCTTCAGTCTCCCAGGAGCCTCTTGTAAGTTTGAATTGAACTTTTGGGGTGGCATTTTCAATTTTGATTTGAAAAAGATTATTTTTAACTCGTTGAAGCTCTAAACACTTAGGTTTCCAGTCGCATAACTCTTTAGTATTACCAGTGATAAAATATGTCTCATGGTGAGAGTGCATGGGAAGTTCGAAAGTGATAGTTTTTGCATGAAGTTCGAAAATATTCAATATGGTTAAAAAAGTTAATAAGAGAAGATTTGTCATTTTCAAACTATATATTGAAGGACATTTTGTCGTCAAATATTGCCATTCAGCTTTGACATCCAAAATTTCAAATGGTTTTATACCTTATGAAAATTTTTAGCCTTATCGTTACTTTATTTATTACCAATTTATATGCTGATATTGATGAGAATTTAGCCAATTACATTTCTCATTTTAGAATTCAATCTATCAAACCAATTAGTTCTTACGATAAAAATAAATATCAATTAGGAAAAAAACTATTTTTCGATAAAATACTTTCTGGAAATAGAAATATAAGTTGCTCGACTTGTCATTCTCCAGAACTTGGAACAGGTGATGGATTACCTCTATCATTAGGTGAAGGTGCTGATGATACTTTAAGCCCTAGAAGGGCGACGCATTCAGATCAAATCTTACCCCGAAACTCTACTCCTTTATATAATCTAAAAGAAGCTTTTGTTATGTTTGCTGATGGGCGAGTTAGTTATGATGGTTTTGAGTATGTAACACCCGAAGAAAAATTAAATGGAGAGTATCCTGAAGCTTATGAGATTACGGATGAACTTGGATCAGCTCTTGCCGCTCAAGCACTTTTTCCGATGGTTGATAGTAAAGAAATGAAAGGAAAGCATAGTGAATTTGCTGGTCTTTCAAATATGGAAGTATGGAAAAAAATTGTTCAAAGAATTCTAAAGCATAATGAATATAAAGAGTTAATCCAAAAAGCTTTTCCAAATGAGAAAAACTTTAATATCGGCCATATCGGAAACGTTCTCGCTGAATTTCAAGCTGTTGAATTTCAAGTCCATAATACACCTTGGGACAGGTATCTCAATGGTGATTTAGCGGCGCTAACTATACAGGAAAAAAGAGGCGCTGAAATCTTTTTTACCCAGGGAAGATGTATTAATTGTCATAGTGGGTCCCATTT
Organism: Flavobacteriaceae bacterium; assembly: GCA_964215955.1. Classification (GTDB taxonomy): domain Bacteria; phylum Bdellovibrionota; class Bacteriovoracia; order Bacteriovoracales; family Bacteriovoracaceae. Next base: position 53,910 of record CAXPDR010000030.1, on the reverse strand, counting down.
TGGTGGTAACTCTTTTCAAAATATTGCTTCTCCCCAAGTTGGGCCAGGAAAGGACATAAGGCATAATGATGAAGGACGTTTCTTAGTTACGCGTAAGCAAGAAGATCTTTATAAGTTTAAGGTTCCAGCACTTCGAAATACCGCTAAAACAGCACCGTATTTTCATTCAGGATCTTATCAAACTTTAATGGATGTTATTAATCATTATACAGAGGGAACAAGATCTTTAGATCTTTTTTCTGACACTTGGTTAAAACCTTTTGAGGATTTTAATTATCAAAAGCAGCTTTTTGTTGAAAGAGATTCCTATATGTTATTTAGGAAAAAAGAAAACTCTCATCCTTTAATGCGTGGACATCGAATTCGTCTAAATCATATGCAAAAGCAAGATTTACTTAAATTCTTAGAAGTTAGTTTAACTGAAATTTAATTGTGATAAGGGTGTCCATCTCTAATTGTTTGTGCACGATAGAGTTGTTCAATCAAAATAATTCTCGCAAGTTTATGAGGAAGAGTCATTTTTCCTAAAGATAATTTGGCTTGGCAAAAGTCTTTTAATTCATCACTTGGACCTTCGGCACCACATATAATTAAAAAAACATCTTTATAGGTTTCAATATTCTTATATAACCATTTTGAAAAATCTGGACTGTAGTACTCTTTTCCAAACTCGGTCATAAGAATAGAGAATGGAGAAGAACTAATTGAGTTGATTTTTTTTATGACTTCTTGACCTTCTGCTAATTTATTTTCAGCCTTGGCCTTAACTTCATGAATACTTAACTTGGGATTCTTAATCCGTTTTAGGTAGTCGTTTTCAATGGCCTCAAGATTTTTATCTTTTAATTTCCCAACGACTATTAAGTGCATTAGAAGTAATTAGATGTTGAGCTTTTATCTTTTTGATTTGATTCTGGAGCTTCTCCAAAATAATATTCCTGTGGGATTTGAATTTGTTCATGCCCTTCCCATAGACTGTCTAGATCAAAAATATCTCTACTGATTTCTTGGAAAATATGAATGATAACATCTCCCATATCAATTAAAACCCAATCAGCATCTCCCATTCCCTCTAAGGATACAACTTCTAGGTTTTGTTCTTTAAGGTTTTTTACGATTTCATCTACCATTGCTCTTGCTTGAGTCGTATTTTCGGCGGAAGCAATAATGTTATAATCACATAATGAGCTTGTTTCTGTAACATCAAAAATCTTTATGTTTAAACCTTTGAAATGAGCGATAATCCATGCACATGCTAGTGAAATATTTTTTGGATATTCTGCTGTTTCAATTACTTTTTTTACTTCTGATGCAATATAAGTGTTACTCATTGCTATTTTCCTTTTTGTTAAGCTCTTTGGTTTTAAGCATTAGCCCTTTTAGGATATCAAGATTTCTTCCGGTGACACTTGAGATCGGTAAAACTTTTTTATCTGTATGTGTTTCCATTTCTGTTTGGAATTTCAAAATTTCTTCTTCTGTCATTGCATCAATTTTAGTTAGACAAACAATTTCAGGTTTATAAGCAACCGCTTCTTTATATTTTAATAATTCTGCCCGTACTGTTGCATACATTTCAATAGCTTCATATGGCTCTAATAGCATCGAACAGTCCACCATGTGAACGAGTGCAGTGGTTCTTTCAATATGTTTTAAAAATTGTATCCCTAAGCCTTTTCCTTCAGCTGCATCTTCAATTAGCCCTGGAATATCTGCGACAACAAAAGATTCTTCTCCCATTTTTACGACTCCAAGATTTGGTTCTAGAGTTGTAAATGGGTAGTCAGCAATTTTAGGTTTAGCTGCTGAAATAGAACTGATCAAAGTCGATTTTCCAGCATTAGGTAATCCCACTAAGGCCACATCGGCAATAAGTTTGAGCTCTAGTCTTATATCTAGGGTTTGGCCTTTATCACCTTCTTGAGCAAAACGAGGTGCTTGATTGGTTGATGTTTTAAAATACATATTACCAAGACCACCACGACCACCTTTAGAAAGGAGTTCCTTTTGACCATGTTCAACTATATCTTTTAGAAGACGACCTGACTCAGCATCAAAAACAAGAGTCCCAACTGGAACCTTAAGGATTAAATCTTCTCCATTAGCTCCATCCATTTGGGAGCCAGCTCCGTTTTGACCATGCTCAGCTGGATAGATTTTCTTGCCTCGAAAGTTTACGAGTGTATTGATATTCTCATCACCTTGGAGGTAAACACTTCCGCCGATACCGCCATTTCCGCCGTCAGGGCCACCGTATGGTACATGTTTTTCTCTTCGAAAACTGACTCTACCATCACCGCCGTTGCCGGATTGCACTTGAATTTTTACTTCATCAATAAACTTCATACTATACCAATATTTTAGGACACATAGAGTTATCTTAAGGGGAGGGGACTGTAAAGATTTAAAAGGAAAAATTGGAAAATATTACAAAAAAGGGGCCCTAAAGCCCCTCAAGATTTATTAAAAGCTTTTGATTAGTATGACATTGTCTCCAGCTTTACCAGTTGTTGGTACGTCACCACCGGAAAGTTTAATTTCATCCCATTTTTCTTTGTATTTAGATGGAATTGAAACACCTTCACCAATATGTATTTTTGCACCTTGAAAAGTCGTTTTTCCTTGAATTAAAAGTTTTCTAAGCATTCTTGGATGAATGTCAGGAACCTTTGAACCTTTATCAAATTCGATAGCTAAAGCTGGAGTTGATATAAAGCTTAATACTAAAAATAATTTTATCATCTTTTTCATTTGCTAACCTCTTTCCTTAAAGTGACCAAATATAAGAAAATGATGATCTAAGCTCTGAGTAAGACTCATCACTTCCATCTATTTCTTGAATATGAGTAGAACCATCTAATTTTATTGTGAATTGACTATCTGGCTTAAAAACAACACCTAGTGTTTGTTTAACAAAAGCACCGTCATCTGCAATACCTGCTTCATTGTCCCCACCATCATCTTTCTCGGCGATAGTCTCAGGGTTTTCATAATAGTCATATTGCAAATAAGGCGTAACTTTACCAATAGATGTTTCGAAAGAATATCCAGCTCTAACGTACCACGTTTTTACCTGGTAACTTACTTCACTGTCAGCACAAGAACTCATATCTCCATCACAAAGTCTTTGGATTTGCTCGTCTGTAAGCTTGTCTGTAGAAATGTTTTGAAGAAGTGATCCACTTCTAGTCGCTTCGTGATTAGCTTCGTAATAAGCTGTTTGGAGTTTGAAAGCACTTCTGGTGTATTCCATGTAAAGTCCAAGAACTTTATATTCATCTTCTTTCATCCAGTTAGCTACACCACCATTTGGAGAACCTGTTTCTCCATCTTCCATATCTACTGTTGGCTTTGCGCTATCGTTGGAAAAATAAAAAGATGTACCAATTGTTATTTCAGATTCATCCCCAATATGAGTGTATCTTATATCACCACCTACTGGAACTTCCCCAGCAGTTCTTTCGTCATTACCAGTAGTTAAAGCATATCTTAAAGTATTTCCATTAAGATCTTTTTCTCCGTGTAACATCATATTTGTGGTTCTAGTTAAAAGTAAGTGATCCCCATCAAATAATTCTGGAGCCTCAATCCCCATATAGGTAGGAACTGCGTCAAGTCTTTCATTATATAAACCAAAAGGTCTATAGAGCTTTCCAATTCTAAACTTTAAAAGATTCTCTTTTAGACTCCAATCTACCCAAGCATTTTTAGTTTCTAGGCTATCACCTGAGGCGTCAATGTTTAGATAAGAAGAAAACTTTTGTCCTTTGGAGCTTTTGACCATGATTGTTACATTTGGTGTATCAAACTCATGAGGGTTGGCTTCTTTTTCAACATCTCCTTCTGAAGTTGCACTTCCGCCAGATCTTTGAGGTGATTCTTCAACTTGTTCGATATATCCTTCGACATATCCATACACTCTTGATTTTAATTCTGCACTTAGAGCATTTCCTGATAGAGAAATTGCGGTACATAAAAAAAACAGTTTTTTCATTTTTTCTCCCTAATTTAAGTGGTTATAATAATTTTAAGGAAGTTTTAATAAAAAGAAAGTGAATCTTGAAATATTAAGAAAAAAAAGGAGCTTGTTGAAAAGCTCCTTTAATATTTGATTATTTTAGTTTTTAGATTATGCAGAAACTACAGAAACTGTTCTAACTTTTTTACTATAGTAACCAAACTTAACTTTACCATCAGCTACTGCGTAAAGAGTGAAGTCTCTACCCATTTTTACACCTGGTCCAGCGTGAAATTTAGTTCCTTTTTGTCTAACGATGATGTTTCCAACTTCTACAGTTTCTCCACCATATTTCTTAGTTCCTCTCATGTTTGGATTCGAGTCTCTACCGTTACTAGTACTACCACCTGATTTCTTGTGAGCCATTATATTTCTCCTGAATTAAAATTAAAATTAAGCTTTGATCCCTGTGATCTTTAAAGCCGTGTAATGTTGTCTGTGACCATTTTTAGTTCTAGAAAGACCTGGCTTTCTTTTGAAAACGATTACTTTTCTAGATCTTGCTTGTCTAACAACTTCTGCAGTAACTTTTGCACCGTCAACTACTGGTTGACCAACCTTTGGAGTATCTCCACCGATGAAAAGAACTCTATCAAGCTCAACTTTTGCACCAACTTCAGCATCCATTTTTTGTACATCAATTACGTCACCTTCTTTAACTCTGTACTGGTGACCTTTGATTTCAACTACACTATACATTTTAGTCTCCTTAAGCCTAGCTAGGGGAGAATTATTATTCTTCTTGTTCCCTAGGTTCTAGATCATTATTTATGAACCATAGTTTTTATGCTCTGCAAGGCCATCTGTCAATGGAGATTGTTTAAATTTCCAGAAATTTAGAGCGGAAAATCTTAATAATTGTACTTGATTGCAAGGCCAAAATTTGTTGGGATTAGTTCTTGCTCTGCAAAAATATTTTCTTCTTTTGGATCTGATGATAGTCCCGACGAGTAGGCTTTGATGCTAAAACCTCTCTTATCAACATAAGCTATTGAAATTTTGAAGAAGCTAGCAGAAGAGTCGCTATCAGCAGTGTAGCCTAGTGTGGCCAAAATCTCATCATTTATTTGAATTTCGTTTTGAAGACTTGAAAAGTACTCAAAAGGTAAATAATTGGCATTGAAGCTCTCAAGATCATCCTCATCTCTTTCATATTTACCAAGTTCGAGTCTAAGTTTCCACGAGGGAGATAGTGGAGAGTGAATACCCCCAAGATAGTGAAAAAGTCCTTTTGAACTAGCATCGTCTTTGTCGAGTCTTTGGGAGTACCTTACAAATTGCGCATATGTTTGTCCAAATGAAAAACCTTTAGCAACCTCCGCTCCATATTTATGCCGGTGTTGATCTTCTCCCAAAATATAATTTACTTCGGTTGTCTGGTCTATATTCCATTCACCTCTGAGCATTACTGTTTTGGTAATTCGTTCATCGTATTCTGTAAAAGATTTATCGGCTAAAAGATAAATATGGAGTTTAAGCTTGGAGTCTTTAGTAAGAATAATTTCTGCCCCATCATTCCCTTGAGCACTTGTGGTGTATATAGAAAGTTCACCATTGTAGTTAAACGGGTTAATTGGGTTTAAAGAATGTCCATGACCAAAAACAATTGGAATACGACCCACATTTAATTTCATATCTGCATCCTCCCAGGAGTAAGCAAACTTATTAAAAGTGGCTTCAGTAATTTCATTCTCTTCAATTTTTTGATGTCTTGATTTAAAGAAATCACGACCGATTATTTTGTAGGGAACTACAACAAATTGCGCTGGCGAAACATCAGCTTCAAATGCAGCAGATTGATAATGTCTGATGATGGAATTGACTTGTAGTTCATGTTTAGAAACTTTTAGATCAAAACCTGTATTAATATTAATTGACTGGAGTTGGTCACTTTCCCACTCTTCATTGGCGTCTTTACTGTCACTTTGAAGTAATTCGCTATGGTATTCAGCATAACCAGTGATATTTTTTACAGTTAAAGCGTTTGCATTAAGTACGAATAAAAATATCGTAGTAAAATAGACGAGAAATTTTTCCATAATTTTTCCTTAGTTAGTTATATATTAAAGCAAGTCTAATTAAACGTCGATAAAGAGTTGGTCCCTTTAAAGAATGGGAAGGATGAATTATGGATGAAAAAAAATTTAGTTATTACCAGTTTAGAAAAGATCTAGGTTATCAGGTTTATTTAAGGTTTGAAGATTTTGATTTTGAAAATCTTTTTACTGAAACTTTAGAGTTATTAGGTTTTGATAAAATTAGTAGAGATACCATTAAAAAGAATCCATTTGATCTAAGAAAAACCAAAGTTTTAAAAATCGTTAAAGCCTCTCCAAGAGTGTCCAGACAAATCGATAGAAATGACTATAGTTCCAACAAGTCTTTAGGACCAGAGTCTTTATCTGTTCTAGATGGATACAGTGTCTATAAATTTCAAAATATCGCCATGATGCTTTGTTCCCATGGAAATGCTTTATGGGAATTGGGAGTAAAATCCAATGTTGATCAAGAGGGATTGAGAACTGTTCTTATTCGTTATCTGAGTTTTGCACTTGAAGGCGAGGGAGTTCTTGGTTTCTGGGGAGTTCCTATTGAGGAAGGTTTTGTCGTGATGAACCAAAAGTCAGCAAACTCTGAAGCTATCTTTATTGATGTAAAAAAAGAAAAAATTATTACCTTTGATGGCGTAAAAAATATGGAATCAGATCTGCAAATTATTAGACTAGATGATACTTTAAGATCAGAGATGAAACGTATGAAAAAGGATGAGTTATACAGTTATCTTCTAACACATATGACAAATTTAGGTTTTGACTTTTTTGCAGAAGAGACTAAATATTTTTTAAGAGAGTTATCTAGTATGGCCTTAGGTTATATTTACCCTGAAAGTCAGTTCAAGCCTCGAATGCATACCGCTGCATAGAAATTTTTATTAACCGCCCCCTTTACGTGGGGATGAGCTTAAAGCCAAAGTAAACAACTGAAGCATAAAATTGTGGTTTAAGTAGATTCGACTAGAAGGCGTTAGGACAGTTTTCATTTTTTGTGGAAGAGAGGAAAATAAAAAGTCTCGAGTCATTGGAAGCTCTTGAAATTATTAATGCAAAAACAGATTAATCTTTCACTTCCAGACTTTGTCTTTGAGATCATCCCCATTCAAGTAGGTCAGTCAAAAAGCTTTATTGATTCAATCTTTGAATAATAGATTTAAATTCACCTGCTCCTTTTAGATTTTTAGTTTTTACTGAATAGTAAACAGGAAAACAGGTAATAGTACATGTCCCCATGTAGAGATGTTCATTACCTTTAACCTCTTTCCATTGGTAGACGGCTTGCTCTTCTTTTCTTTTGTAAGTCGTTTGTGGTCCATATCGATTAATCAGAGATTGATGAAATATATCATGGAGAAAGTAACTAGGTAGTCTTGCATGAAAGTCCGTGACGATCCCTTTGTTAAACTGAACAAGAATCGCAAATTTGTATCGAATATGCTCTACATAGAATTTATAAGTTTTGAAATTATCTTCATTTATTAAAAGTTCTTTTTGAGGAAATTGTTTGCTTATTTCGTCTAGAGTTTTTCCAGGCATGAAGAGCTCAAATTGATCTAAGGAGAAATTGTAGTTTGGTGGATCAACTTTAGCCCAGCTCACTGTCTGGTAAATAAAAAATATTGTTAATAGTTTTGTCCAATTCATATTATTCATATTAAGTTTAAAAAATCCGATTAGGTTTACACAAAGTAATTATAGCATTAGGATAATATTAAGTGCTTGAATTTACGTTGGAGGGAATATTGTTCTCATTAAATTTAACTCAAAATGAGATCGTTTCCCAAGTGACTTTTATGGCAAAATATTAGAAAATAGTTAATAGACTCATTGAGTCGTTAACTATGGGTTAGGGAATTAGGAGAATCATTTTGTTAAACGTTAAAAAATTCGTATTACCCCTTTTATTGGTTGGATGTGCTTCAAACCAAGTAAGTATTAAAGATGAAAATCAAAAAGTTGTTCAAGTAGAACAAGATAGAATACAAACCCACTTAGTAGATGAGAACCTGCCAGGTTGTAATGATTGTATTGTGGGTTCAATCGGGGATATTGACCTTAAAAATACACCAGAGAAAAAGATCTATTTTCTTTACGGAGCCGAGCATTTACAACTTTCAAACTACTACTTTGACATCCCTGTTGTTTATAATGCGGCAACAAAAAAGTGGATAAATTATTTTACAGGTAGAGGGAGAAAACACTTTCAAAGATATGCTGAAAGGGCTGGAAGATATGCTCCTGTTTTATCAAAGATTTTAAATGACCAAGGCCTCCCAAGAGATTTAATTTACTTATCTATGGCAGAAAGTGGTTTTCATAATCACGCAAGGTCTTGGGCAAAAGCTGTTGGTCCTTGGCAGTTTATGCCATTTACTGGAAAGAAATTTGGCCTTGAAGTTGGCTTTTATTTAGATGAAAGAAGAGATCCGCTAAAAGCAACTGTTGCAGCTTCTGAATATCTTAGATTCTTGCATAATAAATTTGGTTCATGGGAATTGGCCATGGCCGGATATAATGCTGGTGAGGGAAAAATCGGAAGAGCCATTAGAAGATATAGAACAAATAACTTCTGGGAAATTAGAAAAGGTAGATATTTAAAAGCTGAAACTAAAAATTATGTTCCTAAAATAATGGCTTTAGCAATCATCGGAAAGAATTTAAGTAAGTTTGGATTTACTGAAGTTGATTTTCATAAACCATTGGACTTTGAGGAAATAACGGTTCCAGCAAATTCTGATTTATATAAAGTTGGTGAGGCTATAGGAGAAAGCTTCGAGATTATTAAGAAATACAACCCTGAGCTTTTAAGATGGCAAACACCAATTAAGGGCGATGGTTATGTCCTTAGAGTTCCTGTTGGAAAAAAAGAAGTCTGGGAAGCTAGCCATAAACAGGTCGCAGCAACTGATTATAAAAATTATTCATTAAGAGGAAAAGCCAGCTTATACAATGTGGGAAGAAAATTTAAAGTTCCTCTAAAAGTTCTTACTGAATTGAATGATATGCCAGGAAAGAAAAAGCTTTATCCTAAAACGGTTGTGAAGCTTCCTTTTAGAGAAGATCATAGTCCAAGAAAAATACCTCTTTATGCTGATCTTTATGAGAAGCCGAGAAAAAGTATTGTAAGAAGAAGAACTTATCAGAGATGGATAAAACGTGGGAATAGATCAGGAAAAAAAATCACCAATCCGTCTGAATTCTATACAGTTAAGAAGGGAGATACTCTTTGGCAAATTGCTAGAAAAACTGGTGTAAATATCAATACTATCATTAGATCTAATTATAAGCTCGTAAAACGAAGAATGATCCTTCCTGGGGATAAACTCGCAATTAAATAATCTCCAAAAGGTTCCAGCAACTTTTTGGTCTAGCGCTGTGTCAGTAGGTTTTTGACTCAAAGCTAAACCAAAAGTCTACTGGAGACTTTATACATCCTGTGGTAGCCTGTCTTGACGTTTAAGGAGAGGTTATGAGTGGGTTCGGAATTCGAGCATTAAAGAAAGTTCAAGAAGAAGATCAAAAGCAAGAACAGAAAAATTACGTTAAATATATCGTTGTTGGTGACAATTCTTATGGTTTGATGACCTTTTATAGATTAAACAAGAAATATCCAGGCCAGGTTAAATTTATAAGTAAGAATCCATTTCTAAAAGAGGACTTAGAAGCGGAATGGAAGTGTAATTTGAACTCTATTAGAAGTGAAGATGTAGCCAGCTCAATAACAAGTCTTAATCCTAGATTTGAAGTTTTTAAAACTGCAGAAAATGTACATTTTTATAAAGATTCAAAGTTTCATGTATTTGGTGGTAGAGCAAAACCTCATGAAGTAAAAGAAAATGAAGTCTTTTTTACAGAGCCTGCATATAACGCAAATTTGATGGCATTTTTTGATTCAGGTGATGTTGAAAATCTAGACTCAGAAATAGAAAAACATCAATTAAATAAAATAATAGCATCCATTGAGTTAACTCAAACTACGGACCTAGCAGATCAAGAAAATTTTAGAATTGAAACAGGCGAGTTTGAGTCATATGTTTGTGAGAAATTATTTTGGTGTGAATCACCAAAAAAGTTTTTAGCTTTGATAAAAGATAAATCAACCTTACCTGATAATGTTTATTCTTATTGTGCTGGAATACATATGGATCAAGGTATTTCAGTTTATTTTGAGTGTGACAGAAAGATTTATGACGACGCAGGAACGTTGGTGCTACCACAGAGTATGACTCATGAATGGGGAAGTTTCATTTTAGATGTTGAAGCTTATAATCCAGATACAAATACGCAAAATTTCAAAGCTCTTACCTTTGTAGGGGAAGATGACCTCCAAGAAGAAGATCTAGCTAAGAAAATTAAACTAATGAAAAGAGTTATTGAAAGAGTTCTTCCAGAGCTTTCTAAGGCTAGAATCGAACAAACTATAAAATTTTCTGATGAATATTATATTTATGGCATGAATGATGGTCTATCTACAGAGTTAAAAAGTGAGAATGTCCAATTTTTAGGGCATGGAGCACCAATTAATGTGGAAAATCCAGAAAAATATCAGTACCTCGCACGGGGTATTTATGCTATAATGACAAATGATCTATAGGCTTTCTAGTAAAGACTTAAGAGACTTTTCGAAGAAAAAAAAAGTAGGCATCCCTGCCCATGAACACCTTCCGTGGTTAACTAAAGCTGTACTTAAATTCTAAGTTATTATTCTTCGGCCTGTCATTCTTTTTTTGCAAATGTAAGAAGATTAAAGTTTCTTAAGTTTCCAAGCTCAAATTTGGAGATATGTTATGAGGCTAAAACTAATTTTAATATTCCTTTGCTTGTGTTCCTGTAAATTCGAACCGCCTGAAACTACCGGTGGAGCTACAGGTAGTATTAATTTACCTATTAAGCCTGTTGCAGTTGTATGTAAGGAAAAAGAATATTGTAAAGACGTCGAAGGTGAAGAATATTTGGCCATGGCAATTTATACTATAAGCCCATGTTCATTACCCAAATTTGATTACTCCAATACAATTGCTAGCTCAAATTCAAAGTTAATTTGCGAACATAAGAATAAATGTGAAGGAAAGTTTGATGAGTTTCTTAATGATGAAAAATTAATTGAGGAAATATCAAATGAATCTGTAAATCTGTTAGTTTTTATAGACTTGAATGGAAATGAAGCTCTAGACGATGGAGAGCCGGTTAATTGTAATGAAGGTGTTGAGTTTAAAGTTAAAGAAATTAATCAAGAGTTAAAAGTGGAAATAAAAAGAAGACATAATGAAGAAGATAAAAAAAAGGGCCGCTAAAAAGCGACCCTAGTATTTCATAATTAAATAGTTTTAATTAGAAAGTAACTGCAACGTTAGCAACGTTAAGAGTTAGATCTGTTTGCTTATCATCATCAGCATCGTCATTGTTGTAAGCTGTTGTTCCCATTGTGTAAGTAACAGATGGAGACCAGTTCCAGTTCATACCCATTAAAGATCCTAACTTATATCTATGACCGTACTCAAGAACGATATCAGTTTGCTTATTTCCTGAATCATCAGTAGTGTCATTGTCATCGTTAGTAGTTATGTTGTAGTGTAAAGCTACGAAACAAGAATCATCCCATGCACCATCAATGTTGTAGTATCCAGATAATCCGATTGTGTTAGACTTGTCACCAACAGTAGCAACGTCACCATCAGTTGTTTTGTTCTTAGAGATGTACGTTAAACCAGCACCCCAGTTTCCACCGAAAGCCATTGCATAGTTTAGTGCAATTGTTGTGTTAGAAGTGTCATCATCAGCATCAGTACTTTCAACAGTTTCTGAATCCATTTGAAAGTCTAAAGCGTCACATGTTCCATCAAAACAACCATCAAGTCTGATCATTGAGTTTCCAGCAAATGCTGAAGCAGTTGTAAGAGCTAAAATAGCTACTAGTAGTTTTTTCATTTTCCACATCCTTTGTTAAAAAACATCGTGTTTATTTAAAGTTATTCATTTAACTTAAAAAAAGTTAATTACTATTTTATATACTTTAGTTTAATGATTTTTTTTCGATTGCAAATAGAAAATTAACGAAACTTATAGAAATCTAACAAAAAATTTTCAAAAGTTAATTTTGTAAAGAAGACTTTAATAAAAATAGTCAAATAAATCGCATGTCAAAAAAACGACAAATAACAATCCTGTCACTTCCGTTTAAGGAGTTGTTTGGATAATAGTGCTTCCTGCATTACCTGTAGACCTCTTGGGTTTTCCACAGTCTTCTATGGGGGCAACATGTTTGTTTTTTTGTCTGTAAAATACATGTTTTTTTATAATTCTAAAAATTGACAAAACTTGCAAAGATTCATCTAATTTTAATAATAGGAAAATTTTACCTTTAAAAAGTAACATAGGATTTCCTTTAGAAAAAGGATTTTACAAGGAGTAATTAATGAAAAAGAAAATTGCACTCGCTATGGGATTAGCAGTTCTTTCAACTGGAGCTTTAGCTTCTAAAGCTAGACTTCAAGCACTTGGTGAAGACACATTTGGATCTTTCTTCTTAGAAGATTCAAGAAACGTAACACTTAACCCGGCATTATTAAACATGCACAAAGATTTCGTAGTTCTTGAGTGGGGTGACACTGACTCTGGAACAACAAATGGTGCAGGTGCAGACGATGATCAAGATGGAGCAGCAAATCCAAAAGCTGAAGGTGGGTTATTTAAAGCTTCAGGAAATATGGTTTACGGACTTTATTTCGGTGACGAATCTAACACAGCAAACTCTTTAAGAGCAGCAGCTATGGGTGCAAGTGCAGTTAGTGAATCTAACAATACTTCATTTTACGTCGCTGGTGATGCTGGTGTTCAATGGGGTGTTAAGTTAACTTATCATTCTTATGAAAATGAGCAAGGATCAAATGATATTTCATCTTCTGCTTCAAGAGCAACTTTAGGTATTGTTTCTGGTGATGTTGAAGGTTTCTTAAATATGGGACTTGAAAACAAAGCTGAAAATGGTTCTGCAGAATTTGAAGGTAAAGGTTCTTACCAGTTAGGTTTAACTTACGGTATGGGTGATGTTGATTATATGGCAGAAGTTAGATCTATTACTGTTGAAGATGCTTCAGGTGATGAGTATACAGCAAACTTCACAAGACTTGGTTTAGCAAAAACTTATAAGTTAAATGATAAAGCGACTGTTTGGACATCTGCTTGGTATAAAATGGATAACACAAGCAATGATTTAGCTCAAGCTGGTGCAACTGGTGAGCAAAAATTAACTTACCTTCCTGTTACACTTGCTTTAGAAGTAGCAGCTAAAGACTGGTTAACTCTTAGAGGATCTGTTTCAAATAATGTTATGGGAACTGAAGAAGATGATGACGGAGATAAAGAGACAATTGCAGATACAACTAAAGTTGCTGCTGGTGCTTCTTTACTTTTCGGAGATCTTACAATTGACGGTATGATTGGTAACACTGATAACAATCAAACTGTTGGTGAAGATACTACTGGTGGTAACGGTACATTAAGAACTGATGCATTAATGTCTAGAGTATCTATGACTTACAAATTCTAATAGGATGTTGGAATAGAACTAAACGTTCGAAGGCCCTCGTAAGAGGGCTTTTTTTTGTCAATTTTTCAGATTTCTTATATAAATAATTCTATGAAAAAAGCTATAGTTACAAGTCTTCTAGTATTTATGAGTTTGACCGTCATTTTATTGGGTTTAATTCTTTATCTCCACAAGTTAACTTCTTCAACGGTGCTAGAGCTAAGGGGAAAGTATCCAGTATTCAAAAACAATGAGTATATACTTGTTGATAAGAAGCCTACTAACTGGGTTTCCGTAGATAATGTAGCTTATAAGGCTAAATGGGCAATAATCGTCAGTGAAGATTGGGCTTTTTATGATCATACTGGAATTGATGAGAATCAATTGAAAATTGTCATTGAAGAGAGTTTAGATGCAGGAAAATTTGTTAGAGGGGCAAGTACTATTACTCAACAAGTTGTAAAAAACAGCCTTCTTAGCAGTGAAAAAACCTTGGAAAGAAAATTAAAAGAAATGTTTTTAGCGCTTTATTTAGAGCATTATTTTTCTAAAGATGAAATCCTGGAGTATTATCTAAATTTAGTTGAACTTGGTGAGAATATTTTTGGTATAAAGCAAGCAAGTAAGCTTTATTTTCAAAAGCACCCAAATCAGTTGACTGCCAAAGAAGGAGCATTCTTGGCCATGCTTCTACCAAGCCCTGTTCGATATTCCCAATCATTTAGAAATAAAGAGTTAACAGAATTTGCTAGAGAGCAAATTTCAAATATCTTAGTTAAACTTCGTCAGGCTAAAATTATAACTGAAGGGGAAAGAGTTATTTTCGAAAATGAAAAGCTTATTTTCGAAGCTGATAATGAACTCAATAGCGATCTTTTGTCAGTCGAAAATGAATCTTATGACTTAATTGAGGCACCTTAAGCACTCGTAGGCAACAGTTGTAGCGGTATTAGAAAGATTTAATGATCTAATATGTTCACTATACATTGGTAAATGAAACATTCTATCCATATAAGCATCGTAATACTTTTGTGGTAGGCCTTTTGTTTCTGAACCAAATATAAGATAGCAATTTTCAATATAGCCGGCATTGTAGAAGTCTTGCTCTACATTATTTTCAAAGAAAAATAATTGTTCCCTTGTAGGACTTTCTTCTTCAAAAAAGTCGTCAAAATTTTCATATTCTTTTATTTTTACATGCTTCCAATAATCCAGACCAGCTCGTCTGACTGCTTTTTCACTTAGATCAAAGCCGTAAGGTTTGATAAGTATTAATTCAATTCCAAGAGCGACACACGTCCTTCCAATGCTTCCGGTATTTCCGGGAATTTCAGGGGCGAATAGGACAATTTTAAAAGATTTTTGTTGAGTTAAATTGCTCATAAAGCCTTTCTAGCAAAATATCGATTCTATGACTATGAAGAATTTTCATTATAAATGAAATTAAGATTACCTCAATTCTAGCTTTGATATAAGGATACTAAAAAAATAATAATAGGAGGTTTTTGATGAAAAAACTATTTTGTATGGTCTTTTTAATTTTAACAGGTAATGCGCTTGCTTGTGATGCAATTGTTGGCGATTATCTTAAATGTGGCCCCGGTGCTGAGTTGTCAATTTCAACTAAGATTATTGATGGAAAAAAGGTTCTAACTATTTCAGATAAGTATGGTTCTCAGTCTTTAACTGAGGGAATGAATGTTCTTAATGATGCTGATACTGAGTTAGTATGTACTGATGCCGGTGCCATTGTAAAAATGTATGCTGGAAGCCAGGCGGTTGCATCATTGTCGTATACAGTAAATGATGACGGAGTAACGGTTTATAATAATGAATTTATGGGGCAAAGTACTCCCGAAGTTGAATGCGTAAGAAAATAGAATAAATAAAAAAAGCCCGGCCATAAACCGGGCTAAATATTTTTATTTATTCGTCAGTAAGTGATGAAGAGTTCTTACGATGATCCCTGAACCACCCTTCGCTGGACAGTAAGGAAGATGTTTTTGCGAATCACAAACACCTGCAATATCAAGGTGAGCCCACTTAATATCATTTTTAATAAAATTCTTTAGAAAAGCAGCAGCAGTTGCAGTACCTGCAAATCTAGTAGAGCCAATGTTTTTAAGATCAGCAATATTAGACTTCATATCTTTTTCCCACTCTGGAATAATTGGAAGTTGCCACATATATTCATCACTTGATTTTGCTGAACCTAGTACGTTTTTGATGAATTTATCATCATTACCTAGAACAGCACAAACTTCAGTTCCAAGTGCAACAAGACATGCTCCAGTTAGAGTTGCAGCATCTACAATAAAATCAGGCTTAAGGTCACAAACATAATCAAGACAATCTGCTAGTACTAATCTACCTTCAGCATCTGTGTTTAGGATTTCAACAGTCATTCCATTTCTTCCTTTTACGATAGCATCGGGAAATGTCGCGCTTTCATTAACTGCATTATCTGTCATTCCAAGAACACAAGTAATCTTGTAAGGAGCATCATTTAATACAGCAGCTCGGAAAGCACCGTATACAGTTGCAGATCCACCCATATCAAATTTCATTCCGGCCATAGAAGCACCAGGTTTCAAAGAGTATCCCCCAGTATCGAAAGTTAAACCTTTTCCTACAAGTGCAATATGTTTTGTGTTTTTAGTCACTTTCTTTGGTGTGTATGTTAAGTGAACTAATCTTGGGTCATAAGCTGAACCTGCATTTACAGCTAGGAAAAGATTCATATTTTCTTTTTTAAGCTCTTTCATTCCAAGGGTTTTAACTTTAACGCCTTTCCCTTTAAGTGCAGTTTTTACATCTTTTTCAACTCTTTCAGCATACTCTTCTGAATGAAGAACATTTGGAGCTTCATTAACTAGATCTCTTGTGAAGTTGACAGATGAAGCTAAATTCTCTGATTGAGAAACAGTTTTATCTAGAGATCTTTTAACTTTTTTATCATTAACGTACACGCAAATATCTTTAAATGCGTTTTCAGTTTTGTTTTCTTGGTATTTATCAAATGTGTAGCTTGTTAGTCTAAGGGACTCATTAATTAAGCCAACAGTATCAGCAAGTTTCCCAATGGCATTAAATGAAGCAGCATCAATAACAACTGAAGAATATTTCTTTCCAGCAAAAGCCTTATAAGCGTTAGCTGTAGCTCTTCTAATTCCCTCCGCTTTAGCTTTTGATTTTTCACCCATTCCAACAACTAAAATCGTTTGTAGCGTCATTGAAGTAAATGAAAAAGTTGTGCCAGGGGCAGCTGTAAAGTTTTTAGCAGATTTAACCATATTAAATTGCTTAACGAGGTCTTTTTGCGACCATGATTGAGTTATCCCACCATCTTTTTTGGAGTAAGCAGCAACAACTTTAACTTCAGCACTGTCTAGGTGTTTCGTTTCAAAATCAAAATGAATTTTCATATATTCTCCTTAAATAAAATTGATTGCATATTTTAAAAGCAACCTTATCAAAAATAGAATTTATTGTCTAAAGATCTAGTCTTTAGTAATCTTTATGCATGCTCAAACTGTACAGTAGTTATATTGCGTCAAATTTTATCGTTCCATTTGTGGTCAGTACGGTCTTTTTCGTCTCTTTTCTTATGACATTTGAGCTTTTTCGTATCATGACACTTGTTTCCTCTGATGATATTTCTTTTTTATTTATTTTAGGAATGATGGGTAATGTCATGACCACCTTAGTGCCAATGGCCATCCCAATTTCAATCTTTTTTTCAACTATTTTTTGTTTAAACAGGATGAGTGGTGATTCTGAATATGTGGCCCTAAGAGCTGCAGGACTGAGAAAAGTTCAAATATTAAGGCCATTTTTGATTATTTCTTTTATTGTATCTTGCTGTGTTTATGTTCTCAATCAAGAATTGGTTCCAGATGCACATTCTAAGGTACGAAAAAAAATAAAAATTATTAGCTCTACGAGTTTAGTGCAAGGATTAAAATCCGGGCAATTCTTTACAAATCTTAGAAATATTACCATTTTTCCAACTGAAGTTGATGAAGTTTCAAAAGATTTAAAAGATGTCTTTTTACATATCTTTGATCCAGATACTGAAATAGATAAGATTATTGTCGCTAATAAGGGAAAAATTCTTCATAACAAAGATGAGAAAACGGGAATAGAAACTTTTAAGCTTTTTTTACAAGATGGGAATATTGTTAATAAAAGTTCAGATAATTCTGAACTTGAGAAAATTTTATTTAATGAATATGAGTTACCTATCTCTGAACAAAGGTTTAGCTATAGAACTTCTATGAAAGAAATTATGATGAATAGGTCTGAGTTAAATGAATTCATAGATGGTGGACTAGACAAGGCTAAAAAAGCCGGTTTTGATAAAAAAGACTACTTCAATGCAAAATATGAATATTGGAATAGAGTTAATACTCCAATTCTTTGTTTTCTTTTTACGTTCTTAGGATTTGGACTCGGCATCACCGGAAACAGAGGTCGTAGTAAAGGGGGGAGTGGTAAAGCTATACTTTTTCTCATTGGATATTATATTCTCTATTTTGCTTTTGTTAGTGGGGCTAGAGACGGATCAGTTCCAGTTATCTTATGTGTAATAATACCTAATTCAATTTTACTTTTTCTGGCCGTAAAAAAGTATCGAAGTATAGACTGGGTTAGTTAGTCACTGTTGTTTCTTTTTCTACCATATTAGCTTTGTATTCAGCTGCTGAGTAGGGGATACCTTTAAAAGAAGGAAATAAAGGTAGTTCATACTCATTAGCAACCTCTTGAGGAAAGATTAAACTTTTTACCCCTGTTCTGGTTTGAGCTTCGACTAACTGGTTGTTTAGAAAAACTTTGGTCGCATTGAAATTCCCCATAAATAAAAGAATTCTATCTCCTTTAAGTAAGACAGTTCTTCCTTTTTTGAGGATGTATCTTTTAATTTTTTCATCGTCCTTTTTGTAGCTAATCCATGTATCGGCATCTTTAGCAACAATGAACACATTTTGTTTTCCCTCAACCATTGAATTTTTAATACTTGGAGGTAGAAGTTCTGCTTGTGAGACCTCCTCTGCTGTTGCATTGAGGCTGTATAGCTTGGTAGAAGCTGTTCTAAACTCTTTGTATGGAAATTTTCCATCTACTAGCTTTGGAACTTCCTTTTTCTTTTCTTCAGTTTTCTTTTTTCCTTCTTCTGGCTTGTCTTCTGAATCTTTTTTAGTAACTTCTACTGGCTTAACTATTTCTTTTTTTGTTTCAACTTTTTTAGGTTCAGCGACCTCTTTTACCTCTTGTTTACTAGAGTTTTCTTCAGCCAACTTTTTAGTTGCTTTAAGATCAAATAAGTTCTCATCAGCTGCTTTTAATGGGGCGTCAGCTTTTTCAGTAGGCGCCTCAATTTCTGTTGGAGTTTCAGTCATCTTCTTAGATTCAAAGTTTAGGTTTGAAAAGAAGCTAATAACGCCTTTGAGGATAAGGACGATCACTATTACACCAGCAACGGCGTAAATAACTTTTTTATTTAAAATACTTTGAATTATGGAATTGAAAGTTTCTTTGAGCTCTTCGGTCTCAGCTTGTTCGGGATTATCAGCTTGTAGGGCCCCTAGCTTTTTTTCAGGGGAAGCGGTTGAGACATTTCCTCCTAATTTGATTTCGTAGGTATTTTCCAGTGCATTTTTAGCATCGTTAATATCAAGTGATATGGCCTTTGCGTAGTTTTTTACAAAGCCTTTTACATAGGTTTTATTAGGAAGATTTTTAATGTCATCCTGTTCCAGAGACCTTAAAACATTAATATTGATTTTTGTTTGCCGTGCAATTTCTTCAATAGAAATATTTTTCTTTTCTCGAGTTGATTTTAGTAGTGTTCCAATTGTATTCATTTCTTCCATATTTCAATATTTTATGGAAAAAATAAAAAATTAAAAGTCGGGTGTCAATATATTCCTAGCTGAGCTACTTGGATCAAAATCATAACTATTTTCAAGTGTTTTCAATTTTCTTAATTCTTTTAATTTCTTATTGGCCATTGATTGGTAGTTTGATTGATCTGAAAACCTTTCTATAACTTCGTTAAACTTATCTTGAGCAATATCGTACTCTTTGAGTTTCATATAAGATAAACCCTGCTTAAAGTGTGGTCCAGGACTATCATAGCAAGCTCCTTGAGCTGCTGACTTGTAACTATTTAAAGCTTTGGAATAGTCTCCTTGGTTAAAATAAATATTTCCAAGTTGAAAATGAGATGGACAATAATTATTACTTTCATCCAAGGATTGCTTGAAGTAATTTATCGCCTGTTGTTGGTTATTTTGTTTAAGGCTCAACAGTCCTAAATTGAAATATGTCCTGAATTGTCCCCCAAAAGTTAAATCATTAAGTACCATATCGAACTGCATTTTGGCGTCATTATATTTCTTTGTATTCATATAAACAGTCGCTAAATTAAGTCTTGCTTCTGTATTTTTTGGGTCTAGCTTCAAAGCTTGTTTAAGGTGTTTAATTCCACGAGCTGGCCTGTTTTTAAAGTAAAAAGCCATTCCAAGGTTATTGTGTATTTTTGAATCATTTGGATTCAATAGGTGAGCTTGAGAAAGGTTCTTAAGCGCTTTTGTGTAATTTTTCGTTAAAAGAGATTGAGTACCATGATTATAATAGATTTCAGCTTTTTTAATATTAGAGCTATTTTCGTCATTCTTTTTGGAAGCACAAGAAACAAAAAAGAAAATGAACATTAATGTTAAACTTATACGCATAAAAAAACTCCTAAACTCTTTTACTCGGTTACTGGTTAATTCTATCCAATAATGCATTGAATTTAAAGTTTTTCTAAGAAAATAAATGACTCAAAACAGCTTTTATATTCGGGTAAGACTAATCATCGCTTCGTAGTGATGGGTACTAGGAAAAAGATCAATAAGATGGCTTGATTCAACTTTATAATAATTCATAATTTTCTGAATATCTCTTACCATTGTGGGTGGATGACATGAGACATAGATAATGTTGTTTGGAGTATATGCATTCGCCCATAAATCTAAATTTTTGAAACCCGACCTAGGGGGATCCACTATAAAGGTTTTGAACTCCTCTTTGTTATGACTTTGAAAAGAACTAAGTGCGTCATCCTCAAATAAATTGAGGTGAAATCTTTTGGAATCTCTTCCTTCATCGTTATATAAGTCAATTCTGAGAGTTTTATTTTTTAAGCTTCGTGTAAGATTTCCGTTACCACCAAATAAATCAAGCACATTATCATTATTGATTATTTTGCTTTCAATTAGTTTTTGAAGTTTTTCATTAACTTCGCCATTAACCTGTGTAAAGCCTCCTTGAGCGTATTTCTTGTTCCAACTCACAAGAACATCATTATCTTGTTGGTAGATTTCGACATGGCCGAAAGGTTTGTTGGCTTGTCGAGTCCAGGTTGATTTAAGCTTTTCATACGTGCTTTGAACCTCAGGTAGCATTATTTTACATTCAGGAATATCCACAATTTGGGAGCTTTTGTACTTTTTAAATCCTAGCTTTTTGATTTTCTTATGATAATGCAGTTGTATACGGTTTCTATAGCCTAGTCGTTTTGGACTTTCGATGACTTCAATCTTAGTTTCTTCCTGGTTAAGTGATTTAAGAAGTCTTCTATAATTTGCTACTTTGAATTCAATTTCATTTGTATAGCTGGTATGTAAGTAATCACAGCCGTTACATTGATTAAAGTGAGGGCAGGTTGGCTCAGTGCGTAGGGGGCTTTTTTTAGTAAGATTAATAAGTTCACAGAAGTGGACTCCTTTACTTTTTTTGAGAACCTTTAGGTGACCTTCTTCCCCAGGTAGGGTTTTTGGAATGAAATAAATATCTTCACCTTTTTTAAAAACGCCCTGGCCTAGTGGATCAATATGGTCAATTATAAACTTTATCATAAGTGTTAAATTTTACTTAGTTAGAAAAATACTTAAAATCACGTAAAATATATATCATTAACATGAATAAAATATATCAAAAAATTCCATTTCTCTTAGAATTAATTATAAACGGTACGTTTATCTTACTTAAATCTGTTTATACGGCCAAAAAGTTAGAAACTTCTTTGGTGAGTCCTATTATTGTAGAAATGTTACTTGAAGTTTTTACTTATACTGCACCATTTGTCGTTTTACTTTCAGTTGTTTCCTTTTATTTCAGGTCAGGATCAGTTGATGAATTTATTAGAAGGTATATTTTTTCTTTAATTTGTTTGATTCCAATGTTTATTACCTATGGGGATATTCAATTTGCTTTTTGGTTATCAGCTGTTCACTTATTTTCTTCAATTCTTTCATTATATGAATCTAACGGCTCGGATCCTAAAGAGAAATTAATCGCAGCGAAGAAAGCCACAACCTTAATTGAAAAAATTAAACTGGCTCCTGCCCAAATCGTAATTATTTCTTTCTCTGCAATAATTGTTGTGGGATCTTTGTTATTAGCATTACCTATTTCTTCTGCAGAAGGAAAAAGTATATCACTTATTGATGCTTTCTTTACGGCCACGAGTGCTACCTGTGTAACAGGGCTCTCAACTTTATCACTTGCAGATAATTTTAGTTTTATGGGGCAGATAATAGTTCTTATCCTTATTCAAATTGGTGGGCTAGGATATATGACTTTATATTCTTCAATGACTATTTTATTGGGAAAATCTTTGGCAGTACGAGATCAGGTCATGATGCAAGACCTCCTAGATATTTCTTCCTTAGAAGATCTTCTACAAATGATTATAAACATCATTAAATACACACTCGTAATTGAAATTATTGGAGCCGTCATTTTAACAGCTGCGTTTAACTATCAAGGTTATGAGTTTGGAGAATCCTTATATTTTGGAATTTTTCACAGTATATCGGCTTTTTGTAATGCAGGTTTTGCTTTATTCGATAATTCTTTGGAAGAATTTGCATTGAACCCTTTTGTACATGGAACCATTAGTTTACTCATTTTTCTAGGCGGACTAGGCTTTATTGTCCTTAAAGAGTTAGAGTACATTCTCTTTAAAGGTGGAAAACTTATAAATTTAAGTGTCCATTCAAAAATTGTTTTAACCACAAATCTTGCTCTAATTGCTCTTGTTGCTATATATATCTTCTTTGGAGAGTTTTTAAATGCGCTAAATATTTATGGATTTTGGGAAAAACTACAATTATCAATTTTCCAGTCTATAACCACCAGAACAGCAGGTTTTAATACCTTACCGCTCAATAGTTTACATCCACATACTATTTATTTATTTTGTTTAATAATGTTTATAGGTGCAAGCCCTGGTTCCACCGGTGGGGGAATCAAAACTACGACTTTTGCTATTCTTTTTCAGTCGGTTAAGGCGACTTTAAGAGGCCGAGAGCAGGTGGAGTTTTTCGACAGAAAAGTCTCCAACGTCGTTGTTGTTCGAGCGGTTGCCATCATTGTTATATCATTGATCATTGTTAGTTTTTTCATACTATTAATGATGAGGTTAGAACCAGAACATGATTTCTTATCCCTGTTTTTTGAAGTTGTTAGTGCATTTGCAACTGTCGGTTTATCTTTAGGGATAACGCCTTATTTAAGCGTAAGTGGAAAAATCGTGTTAACTATTTTGATGTTTATTGGAAGGGTTGGGCCATTGACTTTAGCTCTTGCTGTTGGGCAAAAAAGAAAAGAAATTGGAAACGTAGAATATCCTGAGGGAAGGATAATGATAGGATAAAATATGATAGTTACAGTAATTGGATTGGGAACATTTGGCGCAAAAACGGCCACAAGACTTTTTGAAAAAGGAGCTGAGGTTATTGCTATCGATTATGATTCTGAATTGGTTGAAAAAATTAAGGACAGAGTTACCCATGCTATATGTATAGATGTGACAGATGAAAAAGCAGTTAGATCTACTAATATTTCGGATGTTGATGTCGCCATCGTCGCAATCGGGGATAATATTGAAATGAGTATTCTTGCAGTTGCGATGCTTAGAAAACTTGGGGTTGGAAAAATTATTGCGAGGGCCACTAATAAATTGCATGAACATGTTTTAAAAGAAATTGGAGCTTCCGAAATTTTAAAAGTCGAAGAAGAAATGGGGGAGATTGTAGCATCAAAAATTGTCGCTCCTCACGTTCTGCAAAGATACAATTTTGCAGCTGGGTATTCGATTGTAGAGATAAAACTTGGTAAAGCATTTGAAGGAAAAACGTTAGTCGAGAGTCAGATAAGACAAAATTATTCTTTAAATATTGTTGCTCTTCAAAAGAGGGTTCCATTTATTACAGAAGAAGGAAAATCTTCATTTAGAGTTGAGATTAATGACAGTCCATTACCAATGGATGTTATTGAAGCTGATGATATTGTTGTTCTCGTTGGTTCTGAGAAAAATTTTAATAATTTATTTGCAGATTTAGCAGATACGTAAGGTATAAATATGAATTTATCATTAAAAAGAAGAATTGCATCTAGTTTTGGTATTGCCAATATTATGGTGCTCATTATTGGGTTCACTGTTTTTTATTATTTAAATTCTTTGAATGATCAAATTGAGAATATTACAAGTAATACAAATCAAATTTCACTATTAACCGATGAAATTAGAATTTCTGCAGTATCTATTCTCAAGGCACAAAAGAAAATTTTAACGAATAAAGCAAAAGAAGAAGACTTAAAGAACCTCAATATTCTTTGTGATGGATTTCATTCTCAGTTGAAAAGGTTGGATTCATTTTACACCGAGGTACAAATTAAGACTATCATCTCCAAAATGATTGGTTATGTAGACTCCTTACAGACATTACTTAGCAAAGTTTCAATTTATAATAATAGAGATAATGTAGGACTCAGTGCTATTGGAGAACTTGCAGATAAAATTTTAGAGGCCTTCTCAGAATTTCAAGATATTCAATATTATCAAAATGAACAACGAGATAAACAGTTGAAAGGAATTATTGGAGAAACAAGACGTTATATGTTGATTGTTCTCATTATTACCTTTTTGGCGACAATTATTTTAAGTTTAGTTATTCCAGGTAAAATAGCCCTTCCTTTTAAGAAAATTAATGATGCGGTTAGGGAGCTACAAGACTGCAATTTTGATGTTTCTATTTATTATAATCAAGATGATGAAATTGGAGAGCTGGCTAAAGAAATCAATAAAATGATTGGAAGTATGAAAAATTTTGAAGAACTTCGAACAGATAGAATTTCTGTTGAACACAGAAAATTTGATATTTTAGCTAATATGATCAAAAAAAATGTTCTCATCGCAAATGCCAATGGAGAATTAATTTATCTAAATAATCAAATGTATAAGCTTTTAAACGTAGACTCTGAGTCTGTCTTAAATAAAAATATGGAAGATACTCTTATTCCAGAATCTATATCAGATGCTTATGACCTAGCTCTAAAAAGAAGATCTAAAATTGAAAACTCCGAGATTAAAATTGTAGAAACTAAAACAGTTGAAGAGAAAAATGAAGAGACTGGTGAGGTTGATGAAAAGGAAATTGAAGAGATTATCTTTAACGGTTATGCCAATGTTATACCAATTAGGGCAAAAGAATCAGCATTGGATTATTATATGATGGTACTTTCAGAGGAAATATTTCATTAATAAAAAAAATGGCTCCGAGTGGAGCCATTTTTTTAATCTTTCTTATAATAGATTCCTGATCCAACCCACCACTTTTTATCAACAGGTAGAGCATAACCAAGTTTATCTGCAATATCTTCAGAATCAGGTAGAGGCCAAACATACTTTACAAAACCACCATCTTTTTTAGCAGCATCGATAAGATCTTTGATGAGCTCATTTCCTTTTTTATCTTTGAAACTGATAAGATTTTTTCCAATGAGCTTTTTCTTAGCTCCATGACATAAAACCTTTCCTTCATAGTCATAAGCGAATATATAGTATTCACCTTTTTTAAATTTTGTTCCGTCATTAAACTCATTACAAGCTTTTTCAAATCCTTCTTTCTTAGCAAATTCTACGGCTTCTTTAACAAAATTAACCAACTCAATTTTTTTATGTCTTTGAGAAAAACTAACAGTGGAAGCTAGGGCCAAGAAAAGGGATAAAATTACTTTCATATTTACTCCAAAAAAAGGAGGCCTTAAAGCCTCCCGTAGGTATTCAATTTATTAGAATTTATAAACCATCCCAAGTTCAGTTAAAGAACCATTTGAGTCTTCTGATTCATCATCTGCTTGTGAGTAATAAGCTGTTGTAAAAGCATTATGCTCGATAAAGAACACAAGCCCGTCATCAAGCTTTTTATCGAATCCAAGAGTTGTTAGAGTGTTTGCTGAAACATTAGTATCTCCAGCCTCTTCTTCGTCTGTATATCCATCAGTTCCATAACCTCCGTACACAGACCACTCAGGTTGAGCATATTTTAAAGAAAGAAAGTATGCTGTAGACTTAAGGTCTTCATCACTTGTCGTTCCCGCTTTAGCTAAACCACCAGTTTGAATGTTTCCAAGATTTGATCCAGAAGTATATTCAAGGTTTACATGTAGAGAATTGTACTTTCCAGACCAGTAAACTTTTGTACCTGAAGCAGCAATATCTTCGTATCCTGTTCCAACATCTTCTCTTGATAAGTTTGCCATTGTATGAGCAAGACCAATTTTGTGTTCACCCATTTTGTGATTTACAGCAAGTGTCGTGATTGGAGAAGATACTAGACTGATATCTCTGTTATCGGTACCTGTTGTATCTGAGTTTGGAAGGTTCGCTAATTCAATAGCAACATCAGTCATTCCAAATTTATGAGTATAATCAAAACCATCTACTAGGAAACCTGAGTTACCAGCAAAAAAGTTAACTCTTGTAAAACCAACCGTTGCAGGTAAAACACCCATGAATTTAGTCCACTTTTTACCAAAAGTAATTGTTCCATTTTCAGATGCTTTGTAAGAGATATTAGCTTGTCTTACTCTTGCGTTGCTCATAGAAGCAGCACCATTTGCTTGTCCTGCATCTAGGTCAAACTCAAATTTTGCAGTGGTTTTTGACCCGTTTGAAGCAGTCATTCCCCATCTCGATTGAGTTGAAGAAATATAAGACTTTTGTGCATCTTGAAGATCGGTTGTTGATTCATCATTGATTGCAAAAAATGGTTTATGCTCACTTCCTGCTGCAATTCCATCAGTCATCATATAAGATGCCTTAACAAATCCATAGTGATTAACAGTTGTAGCAGCTCCAGCTACCATTGAAGTACATAGACTCGTAGCAATTAATACTTTTTTCACTTCTTACCTCCGTATAATTGAATGAAGTTTTCATAAATCAATATTTTGATAAAAATTTTCCTATATCCTATAAATGCTTAGGCATATGATAATTATATTTCAATGACTTAAATTATAAGGAGAAAACATGAAATTACTAATGTTCTTAGCAACCTTTTTGTTAAGTAGTTCACTTTTTGCAGCCGATTGCACAAAAGAACAGGCAAAAAGTCAGTTTAGTGGGCATGTCAACAAATTGAAAAAAGTGGAAAGGACGGCTTAAAGGCTATTCAGGATTTTAAATATTGTGGTCAAAATTATGTAGGGATTCAAGATTCTCCGGAAATAAGAATGGTTCTTCATCCAATTAAAAGAAAGTTAAATCACAAGGCTCATGGTGGCCGAAATAAAAAAGACCTAAAAGTATACAAAGATAAAAAAGGTAAAGCGATCTTTATTGAATTTGATAAAGTTGCTGGTGCTAATAAAGACGGTGGTTGGGTTGATTATGTTTGGCCTAAACCAGGTTCGGAAGATGCAACTCATAAAGTTTCTTTTGTTAAGAAATGTGGTGGGGGATTGAACTGGGTCGCTGGATCAGGTATTTGGAATAAAAACTAAGAAAGAAAAGTAATAGTATATGAATAAATTAGCACGTGGGTTGAGTTTAAAACTGTTATTTTAAATATTTCAGAAAAAACGAATATTATTCACGATATTGTTTCTCAAACTAAATTATTGTCTTTCAATGCCTCGGTTGAGGCTGCTAGAGCAGGTGAACTTGGTAAAGGTTTTGCTGTTGTTGCAGAAGAGGTAGGTAATCTTGCTTCCGCTTCTGGTGGAGCTGCGGAAGAGATTGGTAAATTGATTACTAGTAGTGTTGAAAATGTTGAGAAAATGATCTCAGAAATGACTTCTAGAGTTGAGCAGGTCAAATCTGAAACCAAAGCGAAAATTGACAGTGGTCTTTCAAAAGCAAAACTTTGTGAAGATTCGCTAACTCTTATTGATGGGCATATTGGTGGTATGTCGAGTAGGATATCAGAAATAAATATTGCATCTAATGAGCAAGCATCTGGAATTCAAGATGTAACAACATCAATGTCTAATTTATCTCACACTGCACAACAAACAACTAAAGTTGCTAATGACACCTTAAAATATTCTGAAGAGATCCTCCAAAAGTCGGAAGATTTAATACATATT
The DNA here is from genome assembly GCA_964215955.1 of Flavobacteriaceae bacterium. Classification (GTDB taxonomy): domain Bacteria; phylum Bdellovibrionota; class Bacteriovoracia; order Bacteriovoracales; family Bacteriovoracaceae. The sequence continues at coordinate 25,883 of CAXPDR010000030.1, read as the reverse complement.
TCAAAAAACCTAAGCGTTTTGTTAAATGGACGTTCAGATTAGAAATCGCGCCTTGCGTTAGTGAAGTTCGCTAGCTCTTTTAGAAAATTTCATGTATTCTAGGCCATTAATTTTTTACGTAAAAATGGGCTTATGGACACAAAATTTATTAGAAATTTCTCAATCATTGCACACATCGATCACGGTAAATCAACTTTAGCGGATAGATTAATTCAAGAGACCAACTCTGTTACAGACAGAGAGATGAAAGATCGTCTTTTGGACAATATGGATCTTGAAAAAGAAAGAGGAATTACTATTAAGGCCCAAACCGTTAGGCTTACTTATAAGGCTCAAGATGGGAATACATATTATTTGAATTTGATTGATACTCCAGGCCATGTTGACTTTACTTATGAGGTTTCAAGATCATTAGCTTCTTGTGAAGGAGCTTTATTAGTAGTTGATGCTTCCCAGGGTGTAGAAGCTCAAACTTTAGCTAATGTATATATGGCCATAGAAAATGATTTAGAAATTATGCCAGTTCTAAATAAAATAGATCTTCCTCATGCAGATGTGGAAAAAGTTAAAGATGAAATTGAAGAAGTGGTAGGAGTTGAAGCCCAAGATGCTCCACTTGTTTCTGCAAAATCTGGAATTGGTGTGTCAGATCTTTTAGAGCATATAATAAAAACTTTTCCAGCTCCAACTGGTGTACCCGCAAATAATTTGCAAGCCCTCATTTTTGATTCATGGTTTGACCCTTATAGAGGTGTTGTTGTCCTAGTTAGGGTATTTGAAGGGACTTTAAAAGTTAAAGATAAAATTTACTTTAAGCACTCTGATAGAGCTTATGAAGTTATTAAGCTAGCTGTTCATGAACCTTTTTATACTGAAGTGAATGAACTTGCTGCTGGTGAAGTTGGTGTTATCATCTGTGGTATTAAAACAATTAGGGATGTAAAGATTGGTGATACTATTATTCATGATAAGAAAAAAGATACACCTTCACTTGCTGGATATGAAGAAGTAAAGCCAATGGTTTTTTGTGGAGTCTTTCCTGTTGTCTCGGATGATTATGAGGAATTAAAAGAAGCTCTAGAAAAATTAGCTCTCAATGATTCTTCTTTTACCTACGAAGCAGAGTCTTCAACAGCTCTAGGCTTAGGTTATAGATGTGGATTTTTGGGACTACTTCATATGAGTATTATCCAAGAAAGATTAGAAAGAGAATTTAATTTATCTCTTATTTCTACGGCTCCAAGTGTGTCGTACAAAGTTGTGACCAAAAGTGGTGAAGAGTTAATGGTTGATAACCCTGCAGAGCTTCCAGATATGGGAGAGGTTGAAACTATTGCTGAGCCAATGGTTGAGATTTCTATTCATGTACCTAATGAATATGTTGGTGCCATTATTACTTTGTGTGAAAAAAGAAGAGGGATTCAGCAGAATATTAATTATATTACAAGTGAAAGAGTTCAAGTTGTCTATTATCTTCCTTTAAGTGAGATGGTCTTTGATTTTTACGATCAATTAAAGTCTATTACGAAAGGTTATGCTTCAATGGACTATGAGTTTAAAGATTACATGGTTTCTAAACTTGTTAAATTAGATATATTACTAAATAGTGATCCAGTAGATGCCTTATCATTAATATGCCATGATTCTACCGCTTACACTAAGGGGAGGGATTTGGCTGCGAAGTTAAGAAAAATCATTGATAGACAGCAGTTTGATATCGCGATTCAAGCGGCAGTTGGAAATAAAATTCTTGCAAGAGAAACTGTTAAGGCCTTAAGAAAGAACGTTCTCGCTAAATGTTATGGTGGAGATGTTTCGAGAAAAAGAAAACTTTTAGAAAAGCAAAAAGCAGGTAAGAAAAGAATGAAGATGGTAGGTAATGTAGAGATACCTCAAGAAGCATTCCTGGCCGTATTAAAGGTTGATGAGTAATGAATGTCCTTCAAAAAGAGTTTGAAAACATTCTGAATACCTATGTTAGTGGCAAGCACTATGATGAATTGAAACTTGCTAAGGCTGACTTTATTACTAGAACTGGTCAGATTGATGAAGAGACTGATGAGTATGAATCAAGGATGAACTCTTTTAATGACTGGTACTTATTTAACTATCGGAAAGATGATGGATCTAGAATTATCGATCATTATTTGAAAGGAAAAGATGCAGAAGATGACTTTATTAAGGCCATCAATTCTGTAACTTACTCTTTATTCTTATTTAATAAAATAAACTTTAGAAAGCAGGTAGTTATTAAAGATGTCCTACATGATAATAAGTTCGTCCTAAGTAAGGAAAATGGAGAGCTGGCTTTAGTTGAGGATGATTTATTTGTTGGAAGATCTATTGACTATAAAGGTGAAAAGTACCTTTTGAACGGCTTATGCACTCTTCCGAGAGAAATATTATCGACACTTAAAAAAGAATCAAAAAAAATTAGAAAACTCAATAACTCTGATGAAGAGGAACAATTCTTACTTAATCTTGAAAGATTGAAAACTAAGTCTGTTCAATATGGACATATTGATTCTTCTAAAATTTTTGTATTTTAGTCTTTTATTGTTACTTAATTTCAGCTTCAATTTTATTTAAATCTTCAACGTGAATTTTTTTATTATTTCTACCGGAATAGAATATATAAGGAAAAACTCCTGTTAGGTTAGAGCCAAGAACTACAAAGAAATAAAGATTAAAAAGGTTGGCTCCATTAGTTACACCAATAAAGCTAAATAACTTTTCAAATACGACATGACCGACACCTAGTCCTGAAGGTGCGATTGGGATGGCAAGACTTATAAAGCCTATAGGTGCAATGGCCAAAGTTGAAGCTAAGTCTAAATCACCTTCGGCAAAAGGGTGTACTAAAAACCAAAAAATAAAAATAGCAAAGGCTTGAATAACAGTACTTAGTCCAAGTAAAATTATGAATTTTTTCCTAAATAGACAAAGGTCTTCCCAAATTTCTTCAAGTTTTAAAACGATCTTTCCTATGATGTGATTCCCTTTAAAGGGTTTAGCTATTTTATAAGGAACTTCAGGGGCAAAAAATAAAAATAAAAGACTTATTAAAACACCAAAACACATGAGAAAATTAAAATGAACAAGGGGAACTATTTGAGTTGATAGGGTCGTAAGCTTTTTATAATAAATAATTGAAGCGAGGCTACCAGCAATAATTAATCCTAATAATCCTATAACTCTATCGATGAAAACCGAAACGAGAAGAAACTTTTTGGTAAGTTTCTTGTTTAGGTCCTGTATATAAAAAATTTTGACGATATCTCCGGTAACACTTCCGGGTAGAACAGAGTTAAAAAAGATACCAATCCAATTTGCAATAAAAAGCTTAATATAAGATATGCCTTCAGTTGCTCGTTTTTCTAATATGATCCTTAAACGGTAAGCTATAATTCCATGGTCAATTTGCATCATGATTACGGCCATAGCGATTATATAAGGAGATTCTAAAAGTTTATAAAATAATTTAAAGTCTAATTTACCTGACTGAATAAGATAAATAATTAACGCAGCCGCTAAGGCCAGCTTTAGAATATTTTTGATAACAGATTTAACCATACTGATGATAATATCTTTATAGAAACTAATATTCAAAGGAATAATATGAAAGTTGCATTAATTCAAATAACTTCTGTTTTAGACCCAAATCAAAATTTAGAAAAAATTGAGAACTATCTTTCTGAAATAAAAGCTCAAAACGAAATAGATGCAGTCTTTCTACCTGAAGTTTTTTACAGTATGAGTAATGGCAAAGAGCCCACACCCTATCTTGTTGAAGGTAAGAATGAACACTTTAAAAATATTCAAAATTTAGCGAAAAAATTCAATGTATATTTGCTTGGAGGTTCTGCAGCAACTTTAAAAGATGGAAAGGTTTATAATACAACATATAATTTCTCACCTACTGGAATACTACTTAGTTCTTATGATAAAATCCATTTATTCGCAGTTAATCTTAGAGGGAAAGAAAACTCTACAGTTATTGATGAAGGGAAGGTCTATTCTAGTGGGAATGAGCTGAATACTTTAGATATCAATGAATTTAAACTCGGAACTTCTATTTGTTTTGATTTAAGGTTTCCAGAGCTTTATCGTGAGTATTTTAAACAAGGTGTAAATCTTTTGAGTATTTCTTCAGCCTTTACAGTTCCTACAGGAAAAGCCCATTGGAAAACGTTAGTTAAGGCAAGGGCCATCGAAAATCAATCCTACGTTATTGCCTGCGATCAGGTTGGGAAAAATAATGAGACAATTAAGACTTATGGGCACTCTTTAATAGTTGATCCATGGGGAGAAGTTATCGGTGAACTAGGGGAAGAAGAGGGTTATTTAATTGCTAAATTAGATATTGAGCACGTAAGAAAAATAAGGGCCAGAATGAATGTGGCCCCTAGAGTATAAAAACTTATAAAAATCCTTACATGAATGGGTTTTCACCAGCGGCATGATCAGTTAGATCGACTAGCTCGTCAACAATACCAGGAAACTTACCCACAATTAATCTTTCGATTCCATCTTTTAAAGTTGCTTTGGAAGAAGAACAACCTTGGCATCCACCAGTAAGCTTTACAAAAAGCTTATTGTTATCAAAATCAATAACTTCAATATCACCACCATGACTTGAAAGGGCCGGCCTAATTTGTTCATCTAATACTTTTTCGATTTTATTTAACATACACAATTCCTTAATTTGTTCACCTTTTAGCGAAATTATATCAATTTGTCATGGACTATAGGAAAAAACGAGTTATACCTTAAGTATAAAGACTAAGATTTCAGACACTTACATTCTTTTAACTATAATAAAATTTGCTTGAATTCTGGTCATGTTTAAAGATGTCTTTGAAAATTTACAGTTTGGGGATGCTATTTTAGTAACCGCTCCTCCAGGATGGGGCAAGACTTATAAGATTTTAAAAAGTTTAAAAGAATCTCAAAAGACTTTTTGCTTTATTTTTCCACTCAGGGCTTTGTGTGAAGAGGTATTTCGTTCTGCCCTCGAGTTCCGAATTAAAACCATTAACTATAGAAAAAGTGAAGAGTATTCGGACATGGAAATTGAGAATGCTCAATTATTTATAATGACTCCAGAACAATTAAATACCGATATTTTAGATTTAGAAAATACGATCTTCATCTTGGATGAATTTCATCTCTTTTATTATTGGGGACAGACATTTAGGGAAAGACTTTTGGATTGTTTACATGAGTTAAGTTCAACTCAAGTACCCTTAATTATGCTATCGGCGACTATCTCTGAGGAGCTTTTTACCTTAATAAAACCTGATCTTGATTTCAATTATCACAATATTTACAAGTTAGATTTTGGTAACCAAAGTTTAAAAAACATTCCGACTCAAATCTATTTTTATCCGAGACTAAATAATTGGCTTTTGGATGATCTCTTTTATAGTCCAAGTAATGGTACCAAATTAGTATTTTGTGCTTTCAGGAATCAAGTTAAAGAATTAGCTCAGGATTTAAGTCAAAGAGGCTTTAATGTTCTAAGTTGCGTTGGAGGTGAAGCCAGAGAGTTTACAGATAAATTATCTACGGCTCAAAAACTAGACTTCATTGTCGCCACCAGTGTTATTAGTCATGGTGTTAATCTTCCCAATATTTCTGAAATTTATTTTACCTACAAAGTGGAAAACCTCGACTTTTATATTCAAATGCTCGGGCGTGGTGGAAGAGCTGGTGAGGGGTTTAGTGTGCATACTTTGAATTCAAATTATTTTAATAAAAAACAGATTTTTAAGGGATTTATAAATTCTTTTAAAAAAAGACTTAGTAATAAAGTGGAATCTCTAATATATTGTTTCTATGAGAATTGAAGGTATTATCGTCAATAAAACACCATATAAGGAAAGAGATGTCATTTGTCATCTGCTTCTTCGTTCAGGAAATAGTTTAAGTGTCTATTTTTATGGTGGCCGTGGAGGGGGAAAAAACCTAAAGGGTTCTATCTTGGAAATTGGACATATGATCTCTGTGGAACTTAACCAAAGAAAGAAATCTCTTGAGACACAGATCCATATTGCTAAAGAGTACAAATTGATTTGGGCCGGAACTCATACCAGAAATGACTTTAAAGCTTTTTATCTTTCTCAGTTTTTCATGGAATATTTAGGTAAGATTTCTATAGATGAAGACTTGGATCATCAAACTGATGATAACTCTGGTTTGTTTAATGTCCTAAGTAACTCTTTGTTCTATTTAGATAAGAGTATGGAAATGAAGAAATTTTCCTTGGAGAACCATCTTTTGTTTTTCTTAACGAAGCTTTCCATTCAAATGGGAATCGTTCCAGGTATAGAAAATTGCCTTTATTGCGATAAACTTTTTAAAGATAATGATATGTGTATTTTTGATCATCAGGATGGTGGTTTCTCATGTATGGATTGTGCTTCTCAAAAGGACGAATTTTTATCAGAAAATAAACAACTTTTAGAAGAGTATCAAAGTTCTCAGAAGTTAAGACTAGTATTAAAAAGAATTTTTAAATTACCTTTCAAAGAATTTTCAACCCTTGAGCAGCTACCGCTTGGAATGGGCCACGCTTTATTTAATTATATCAATTATCAATTTGGTTTCAGTAAGGACAATTTCAAGACTTGGGGGATGGTGAGTGGTTAAATATTTTTGGGAATACTTAGATATTCTTCAGGAATAGATCCTCGAATTAAAACTTCATCGTTGGTAATGGCATGTCTCAAAAAATCAATATCTTTTTTAAGTTCATTAACTAATTTTTCTTTTGACTTTAAATCTAGTTGAACTGAATTTTCCAAAGCTTCATTTATCAAACCTTGAATCTGATTACTTTGTTGGTTTGTTAAATGACCATTAGAAGACTTAGCAAGTTTTTTAATTTGATTAACTATCGATTGAGAGACATTTATTGGTACACCAATTCTTGATAACTCTGCGGTTAACTTTGCTTGTGCTCCCCATCTTAAACTGTTAGGTGTGATAAGGTCGACTCCTTTTAGTTTTCCACTAGCAATAGCTTCCAATAGAGCTTTAACTTTGATTGATATTGGTTTTTTTCCTGATTTCTCTGCAAAACGTTGAATCTTATCAGCATTGCTTCCGAATGAAATATAAGGTGAAGCTGATCTGTTTTGTGCATTGTCAGCTGCTACATGGTTTGTAATTGTTCCATCTCCATTTGGATTGACAGGTTTTAGGGATCTTCTTCCATCGGGTTGAGTTATAAGTGATGCCTTAGGAAGTCCTTTATTATTTGTTGTTTTTGAAAAATTGTTATCGAAGCGATAGATTGTTTTAGGAAACTTTCCGGATGTAAGTAAGTCTTGGGCATCAGCTGGTTCAATACCATCTAAACTTTTCATTCGAGTTACTGAACTTTGATAAGTGTGGATATCTGTGAAGTCTATTCTTCTACCCAGTGAAAGATTTTGATTCACTTCTAAAAGTAAATCCACTCTAGCTTCGTGTTGAATCTCTACCCAATCCTGATAATCTTGATTACTCTGTAATCTTTTGTTCAATTCAAGGTTTACTTGGCTTTCAAACTGCCTTCCTGATCTTGTATTATTTGGGTTTAATTCTCTTAAAATCTTTTCTCTCGTTTGCTCTTGGATTTTCATTAATTCGCTAGTAGCTTCATTTATCTCATTTAAGTCAGACTCTCTTACAATTCCCTTCGTATTCATGTCATTTATGAGGGAGTGAAACTCTTCTTTTTGTTTCACTAGTGAGGAATTTGATATAATCTCCCTGTCAAATGCTTTGGTCAGATCAATATCACAGGTATTGGATCCGTAGAGATTAAAGGAGATTAAAGCAATAAAAAAGAAATGTTTTTTTGTTAGCATTGAGACTTCCTATTTATATTTTTAAAAAACTTAATTATTGCGGTATCATTGTTTTTTATTTTCTCTAAATGATTAAAAATCTTGTTCTTCATTGGGGTACTCATTTTTGATATACTAGCTAGTACATTTGTAACAACCTCTTGACCTAGCTCTTTTGAATTCATTGCTAACTGGAAGGCTCTTTTTGCTCCTGGAGTGTTATTTAACATTTTTAATGTGTTATTAAATTTCATTGTGCCAGCAGCGATACGTTCAAACTTAGAGAATTGACCTACACCATTTTTCATTTTTCCAGCTATTTCACCTATCTTTTTAGTTCGTGCTAGGTTCATGAAAGCTCCAAAAGGAAGAAAATCAAATGAACCATTTTTTAATTCTTCAAGACTTTGTAGAGTTTGATTTCGTAGATTAATTGCTTTTTCAAGCTCTTTTGATGAAGGATCTTTACTTGCTGCCTGAAGAGCTGCTGTATGAGTGAGGTAATCAGATCCATGAAGAATAGCTGAATAGCCTCCTCCTGCAACTCTACCTCCACTAGAAGTAATTCCTATGGTTCCGCTTGTTGTGAGCATTCCATTGGATAAACTTGATAAACTTAATCTTCTAGAAGTTGATGCAAGTCCTCGACTTGCAGTTGAAACTGCAGCTCTGTTCAATATAGAAGATATACCTTTTACAAGTAATCCTGTCCCACCAGCGAGTAACAAAGGAACTGAAATTACATCCAAGAAATTTGTGATTTTTCCTACATAACCAAGATGCTTTTGCTGTTTTTGATGATCTCGATTGACTTCAGATATTGCTAAGCAAAGTCCTGGAGTTGCTAAGTTTGGATTATGTGCCAAGGCTTGGCCAACGGCTGTTGGTGCAAAATTTAAAAGACAATGAAGCTTAGGCTGGTTAGTTTCATTTTCAGAATCACATTTTGCAATATTATTTACGTGTCTTATTGATTGAGAAATGGCAATTTCAAATCCTTTTTCAATATCTTCATCTTGGATATTAAATTTCTGTTTATCATTTGGTCGGAAACTGTGATCTTCTAACTTCTCAGGATCAAAGTCCTCAAGAGACTTAGGAATTTGATTGAAAGGGTGGTTGATAATCATAACGCCAATTGGATCTGAAACTGATAGTGAATAGTGTTCAATATAATCTGAATATGCAAGTTGGGCTTCTATTGAATTTGCTCCCTTTGTTTTAGATGTTTCGTAGACTTTATTCCAATATTCATTAATTTTTTTGAGTCTTCTTTTAATTTCTAATTTTGCCGTTTTTTTGTCGTAACGTTTTTCCAAGCCCAAGCTTATTGAGTCATTTAATGCTTTATTATGCTCAATGAGCTCTTCGTGAAGAACCTTTTTGACGAGAGGTGAACAAAGATCATTTCCAGTTCTTCCACTGCAAAGTAAGTTTAGTTCCATTTTTATATCATCGCTATTTAAGTCAATGTCCTTAAGAACTTTTAGAGTTTTTATTCTAGAAACACCAGCCTGGAGGAGTGCATAAAACTCACTTTGTTTGCTAAGAGTTGCCATTTCTTTCGCTCTTTGATCTCCCATACTAAGTTTTGAAAACATATAGTGTTCTTGAATATCTCTGTAATCAGCCATTAGTGTATTTATTGTATCGTCATTTGTTGTTGGTCTGCATACTCCATATTGCTCAATACTATTTTCGATACTTGTTTGAATAAGAAGAGAATCATTTTTGACTTTACAGGAGTTGAAGAAAGACTGGATATCAATTGTTTGTGATGAAAGTTTCTTTTTTTGGACTGTCTGATTGGAAAGTAAATTAAATTTGGGTGAGTCTGATCCGAATATTGTCAGGAGTTCTTTGGTAGAAAAAGCTTTATTTTCTTCACTTGCAAAGTTCTCATTAACTCCAAATAGGATAAAGTTGAATATGGTAAATAGATTAATTATAACTCTCATAATATTCTAACTACTTATCGGTGATTTTGGAGTTATACTTGAGTTAAGAATTGAGGTATTTAAGAGGCTATAGCATTAATTTTATTGAGAAAATTTGTTAGAGACGATGTTTTAACCTTAAAAGTCTTAAGTCCTGCATTCCTACCGGCCTCTATATCACTTGATTTGTCCCCAATCATCCAACTAAGAGCTCTATCAACATTATGTTTTTCACAAAGCTGGTTTATTAATTTGGGGGAGGGCTTTCGGCAATCGCATTGGTCCTCAGGTGCATGTGGGCAGAACACAATTTCTTTAATATTGATTCCATGGGCTTTAAGCTCTGTTAGCATATGATCATTAAAAATATGCATATCTTTTTCTTCAAAATAACCTCTTCCAATTCCAGACTGATTGGTTACGATGAACAAAAGGTAACCTTTGCTTTGTAATTCTTTTAAAACTTGAAAGGTATCGTCAAAAAACTTTAAATCTTCTGGTCTGTACATGTAGCCTGAGTCTTTGATTAATGTATCATCTCTATCAAAAAATATTGCTTTAAATTTGTTCATAAAATGATTTTAACTTAAACTTTATCATATTAAAAATTTAATTAGGGGATGGACTTGAAACTTTTTGTTGGTTTTTTATTTATATTTTCAATTAATACTTTTAGTAAAGTTTATACTTTTCCAGATGACTTTGAATTTGGAGTTTCTAATGCTGCTGTTCAGGTAGAAGACAAGACAGATGATATTTGGTTAGATTGGGTCAAGAAAGGGAAAGTCCGAGCTTACCAAGAAGAGTTAAAACCAGATCAAAGATTAGAGTTTTGGACAAAGCCTGAGATTGAAATAGAGCTGGCCAAGAAGCTTGGTGTGAAAATTTTTAGACTTAGTATCGACTGGCAAAGACTTGTGCCTAAGAAACCAAAAAATTGGACCGGAGGTATTCAAGAAAGACAAGCTTTAGAAAGATATTTTGAAATTTGTAAAATGATCCAAGATGCTGGCATGAAAGTAATGCTTTCTCTTTATCATCATTCAGAAACTAAATGGAGTTTAGAGATGGGAGGGTGGGGAAACCCTCAACTTATAAATTACTTTGGTAGTTTTGCAAATGCCGTTTTTGATAAGCTAGATCCTGTCGTTGATTATTGGATAACGTTTAATGAACCAAATGTTTATTTGATGTTTACTCAGATTGTAGGAAACTGGCCACCTGGTAATCAAAATCCAATGGCCCTATTAGATCTACCCTTTTATAAGGGGATTTATTTTAAAGGCCTTGATCATATGGCCGCTGCTCATAATAATTTTTATCGCTATGCTAAGAAAAAGAATAAAGATGCTAAAGTGAGCATAGCCCATAATACTGCTAATTATGTAAATGGTGGCTTTATGGGGGACTGGGTTGCTTCATGGTCTTGGGAAAATTTTAATTATTATTTCCCTGATTTAGTTAAAGATCATTTAGATTTTATGGGCTTTAACTACTATGGTTCAGAATATGTTTCTTTATATGGGCTGCATTTCTCTGATAAGACTGAATATAATGATGCTGGAAGAGCGATTGATCCTAATGGTTTATATTTTATGTTAAAGCAATTTTATATGCGCTATAAACTACCTATTATGATTACTGAAAATGGAACAGCTGATGAAGATGATCAAATTCGCCCTCTTTATTTGGTTGAGCATTTAAAAGCTATTTCTCAGGCCATCATTGATGGAGTCCCTGTACTTGGCTATGTGCAGTGGAGTTTAACTGATAATTTTGAGTGGAGTGATGGTTATTGTCCAAAATTTGGTTTAGTCAGTGTGGATAGAAAGAGTAATTTTAAGAGGGAGCCACGCTTTAGTTATAAGCTTTATAATAAAATCATTTCTCAAAGAAAAATTGATAAGTTTTTATCTGATATTACCTTTCAAAGATATCAAGCGGCTACTAAAAGACTTAGGAAAATGTGTCGTGCTGAAAATGCAAAAGATGCTCTGGATAAACCGCGTATGATTCCTCTTCGTTTTGTGGATTGGCGATTCAAGCCTTAAATTCAAATAGTTATAAACTTCAAGATTTCAGTTTTTATTGCATAAAAAACCCAGCTAAAAAAGCTGGGTTAAACATTTACACGGTTTTTAAGCCTTTAAAACTTGGGTTAATCGATTCTAGCATGCAATCTCTTTAGGGGCCATAGAAGGCCCATCTCTAAAAGGAGATTCTTCATGCTGAAGAGATTTGCTAAATTTTTGAAATACCTTATCTTATTGATTTTATTATTGATAAGCTCAAAGGTGTTTTAAAACTTAGGTGTAGGAGAATATCTGCTATGCCTTTGTTTTTTAAGCTAGTTTTCTTTCCAGACCTTGTTTAAAAAGCTAAAATCTTGAAATGTTAGAATTACTTAAAATCATGTTCCCATTTATTAGGCCTTATCTTAAATTGGCCATTGCAGCTACACTGTGTTCAATTCCTTTAGCAGCTATTAAAGCTTATCAGGCATACTTCGTTAAAGATGTTATTGATGGTATTTTTACTCCTGAAGCAACGGAAGCTTATGCTTTTCAGTTAGGTGGAATTTTAGTCGCTCTAGGCTTAATAAATTATCCATTTCGTTATCTGCATTTTTATGGGATGCGAATGGTTGTAGATAGAGCTACTTGTGATATTAGAAAAGCCATCTATAAAAAGTTTCAAGGATTATCGACTTCTTATTACTCAACAGCAAAGCAGGGAAACCTTTTATCTGTGATGATAAATGATACTGCTATTTTTGCAGAATCTTTTATGCACGGGATTTCAATTATTAGAGAGCCTCTGTTTGCATTAGGATTATTAGGTGTCGCTCTTTATCACGATTGGAAACTTACCATTATTATTTTTGCTGTTCTTCCTTTTTTCTTGGTGATTTTTAATGTGACAGGAAAAAGAATTAGACGTTATGTGGCAAGGGCACAAGCTGATACTGCCGATATGACTCATCATGCAGCGGAAGGATTAATCGGACAAAAAATAATTAAAGCATTTTCACTTCAAAATTATATGCTTAATCGATTTGAAGCTGCTCAAGATAAATTTCTTTCCCATAAAAAGAAATCAAACTCAGCTGAAGAACATTCACACCCTTTAGTAGAAACTGTGGGAGCATTGGCTTTTGCTACGGTAATCGTACTTGCCTATTACAGACATCGCGATGGTGGCTTGACTGTAGGGGAGTTTTTCTCTTTTGTTGGTGCTCTTGCCATGTTTATGGATCCTGTTAGAAAGTATTCTAAGGCAAATACAAAACTTAATCAGGCAAGAGCTGCAGCTCAAAGAATATTTGCTCTTTTAAATGAAAAAGAAGAGATTGATGAAGGAAAGATTGAACTAAAAGACTTTAACGTTGATATCGAATTTAGGGACGTAACATTTTCTTATGGGAAAGGTAATGTTATTTCAAATTTCAATTTAAAGATTGAAAAAGGTCAAAAGGTTGCACTTGTTGGTTTATCTGGGTCTGGAAAATCAACTCTTATTTCACTACTTTTAAGACTGTATGATATAGAAAACGGAGCAATTCTAATCGATGGAAGAAACATTAAAGATTACACGATTGCCTCTTTAAGAGAAGCTTTTGCTCTTGTTTCTCAAGATATCTTTTTATTTAATGATTCAATTCATGAAAATTTACTTGCTGGTGAAAACTACTCGGAGGACGAAATCAACCATGCTCTTGAGGTGAGTTATGCGAGTGAATTTATAAAGGGCTTACCTGAAGGTCTTGATACTCAGATTGGAGATAGGGGACTTAAATTATCGGGTGGCCAAAGTCAAAGACTTACTATTGCGAGAGCTTTTTTAAGAGATTGTCCTATTTTACTTTTTGACGAAGCTACATCTGCACTAGATAATGAATCAGAAAAAGTTGTGCAAAAAGCCTTAGATAAAGTTGCTAGTCATAAAACCGTTGTCGCTGTTGCTCACAGACTTAGTACAATTCAAAATTATGATCGAATTATCGTCATGAAAGACGGAAGAAAAATAGAGGAAGGAAAACACCTAGAGTTAATTGAAAAAGGTGGAGAGTATAAAAAACTCTATGATTTGACTCAAATGGAGGGGTAGTGAAATATCTTTTAATTTGCTTTTTATTTTTATCATGTAACGTTTTAAAAACCATCACAGATGGAGATACCGATCCTGATACTAACTTTTTTAGTGATAACAATAACGATCACTGCGACACGAGTGATGTAAGCACTGATTGTTTTTGCGATGAAACAGATACTTCTTCGGGGTGCTATGTTGATAATACGGTTTATTCATTGAATGATAACTTGATTTCTTTTTGGAAGTTTGAAGAGACTGGAAGTTCTGATGATCGTTCAGATATTAATGCTGTAAATGATTTTATAAACTTTGGTGGAGGTGTTCTTACCACTTCTGGTCAAATTGGTTATGGAATCGATTGTTCAAATTTTGGGGCAATTTATGTAAATGCATCAAGCTCAAGTAGTTTAGACTTAAGTGGAACTGAAGACTTTACTATTGCAATGTGGGTTAAAGTCAATTCAAACGTTCTTGGATATTTTTTTGAAAAAGAAAGTGATATTCAAATTCACAACACAGATAGTGGCTCTGGCCAACACACCGATGTGAACATTTGGCTTTTTGGCGGAGGCTTTACACTTAATACTACAAATCAACCTTTGAGTTATAGTAACTGGCACCATGTAGTTGTTAAGGTAGATAGAGATTCAGGTGTTTATATTATTGTTGATGGTGATATTGGAAATGCTACTTTTGGTAGCTATAACTCAACCTCAGAATCATTTACAGCAAACTCAGCTGTACATCCGTGTTATTTTGAATCAGCGGGTCCAGCAAGTATTTTCAATGGTGAGTTGGACTCTATGGGCTTTTGGAATAAGCTTTTAACAGATGATGAAATAAGTGCTTTATATCATGGCAATAATGACTTAGATTAATAAATTTACTCCCTAGAAATTCTATCAAAATAGCGTTATAAATGATTATTACTTAATTGGAGAATAATCATGGAAATCAAAAAAGCTGAAGACATGCAAGAAATCGTATCCCTTTCTAAAAGAAGAGGGTTTATCTTTCAAAGTTCGGAGATCTACGGAGGTCTTGGTTCTTGTTGGGATTACGGACCACTTGGGGTTGAGCTTAAGAAAAATGTAAAAGATTCGTGGTGGAAGGCCATGACATATAGAGATGATGTTGATGGAGTTGACGCATCGATTCTAATGCATCCTCAAGTTTGGAAAGCATCGGGCCACGTTGATGGATTTTCTGATCCATTAGTTGACTGTAAAGAGTGTAAGGCAAGATTTAGAGCAGATAAAATTGATCTAAACGCACCATGTCCATCTTGTAAGGCGAAAGATTCTTTTACTGAGCCAAGAGATTTTAATTTAATGTTTGAAACAACTATGGGTCCAGTTAAAGACTCTGGTTCAACTGTATACCTTAGACCAGAAACGGCTCAAGGTATTTTTACGAACTTTTTAAATGTTCAAAGTACCATGAGAAGAAAACTTCCATTTGGAATTGCACAAATTGGTAAAGCTTTTAGAAATGAAATTACTCCAGGTAACTTTATTTTTAGAACTAGAGAATTTGAGCAAATGGAGATGCAATATTTCATTAAGCCAGGTACTCAAGACGAAGCAATGCAGAAGTGGAAAGAGATCAGATGGCAATGGCATGTTGATCAAGGATTAGATCCTAAAAAACTAAGATGGCATGATCACGGAGAGGAACTTGCTCACTATGCTGATGCTGCTTTTGATATTGAATATGAATTTCCAATTGGCTGGGATGAGATGGAAGGGATTCACTCTAGAACTGATTTCGATTTAGGAAGACATGCAGAACATTCTGGAAAAAATCTAAATTATGTTGATCAAGCAGATGGTAATAAAAAATATATCCCATATGTTTTAGAGACTTCAGTTGGTTGTGATAGACATATTTTGGCTCTATTATGTGATGCTTACAGAGTTGAAAATCCTGGCAGTAAAGAAGAAAGAACAGTTATGGGATTTAAACCAGCTATGGCGCCTATAAAAGTTGCTGTTCTTCCATTAATGAAAAAAGATCCTTTAACTGAAAAAGCTAGACCTTTATATGAAGCTCTTCAGAAAAAATATAAATGTGAGTACGATGTTGCTGGAAATATCGGTAAAAGATATAGAAGACAAGATGAAATTGGAACTCCACTTTGTATTACAATTGATTACGATACACTTGAAGATGAGGCTGTAACAATTAGAGATAGAGATACCATGGCACAGGATAGAGTTAAGTTATCTGAGGTAGAGAGTTACATATTGAATAAATTCGGATTTTAATTCATTTAATAATTTGATCAAGATAGGGCCCTCGATTGAGGGCCTTTTTATTATTAAGTTTTTGTAATTATAAGGTTTTTGGAAAGCCGATTTAAGTCAGAAACTGAGTCTCCCGATAAAGTATCTTACAAATATGGAGATAGAATTGGGCTTTGAAGTACTAAATAATCGAAATTTAATCTTGAAGGCAATCCGCGAGGGAAATAAAAAGTCCCCAAGTATTCTATGGCAAAATATTGAAGGACTTAAAGAGGTTTATCAATTTTCTCATTTAGAAATTGATCAATCTCGGGATTTGTTAAGAATTAAAATTTCGGACTCGTTTAAGCTTAAACTTTCTCATCCTATTTTTGTAAAACTTTCTCATCGAAATACAATTTTTAAAGGTGAAATAATTTTTGTAGAAAAAAATTATTTATTTTTTAAGCTCCCCGGAGAGGTCCAAGTTGAAGAGTATAGGGCGTTTGAAAGAATTGAAGATATTCCTGAACAGAAGCGAGAGCTATACATAAATACTGAGTCTGAGCTCGTAACAAATGCTTTTCTGAAGGTTCCTTTTTATTTAAAAGATGTGAGCCAGTCTGGAATGGGAATTATTATTTCTGAAAAAAATAAACACTTAATTAAAGAGTCACCAAACTTATTTTTAAGTCATCTTGGAGATATTCCTCTAACATCTAATTTTCAAATTGACCTAGTAAGGTCTCGAAGAATTACAGGGCATAAGCAGGGAGAGTTTTTACATTTGGGTTTAAAGTTTAGAGATATTTTGACTAAAGATACTCTTATGAATTTCTTAGAAGATGAAAGGGGATTGCATTTAAGTCAAACTAACTTTTTAAAATTTCCTCCTAGTTTTAAAAGGAAACTTAACAAACAGATGAAAGCGACTTTAGGTCGAATAATGATAAGAAAGGATTATTTAAATACTATTCTTCTATATGAAAATGATAGAGCTGCTGAGTTTATTCCTCATCACGTTAAATCTTTATCCTATGTTAGTTGCGCAATTGCAAAACTCTTGGGTTTAGATGACCGATTATCTTTTGAACAACTAATTTATATTTGCTTCATTCATGATATCGCATTTTATAAAAATGCTAAGCTTGCAAAATTGAAAAATAGAAGTGAGTTTGAGCAGTATAAAATTCATTTAACTCTTGCTGAACAACAGTTATACTTCAAGGCACCAGCTTTTTCTGTAGAATATACCTATAAGGATAGATCAGCACCTCCTGGTGTCGAGGTCATTCTTGATGATATTAAAAAATATAGAACAGAAAAAGATATAGAAAAATTTGTAGCACAGCATAATCTCTCCTATCACCTTGCAATTTTTGTGGTCGCCCATGCCTTTCTTGAAGAGGCTTATGATAAACCTCATTTGAGTATGGCCCAATTCTTAGAGGAAACAGATTTTTACAAATTTGGGGGAGTATATGCTGACATCTATTCTCGGCTAGCTAGACTCAATAAGGTTGCCTAAATACAGTTAAAGTTGATTAAATATCTCTGGCTTAAATCCATACGAAATCTATAAAAAAAATACTATAATGAGCCCGTTAATAATTTAATGCAAGGATGGATGCAATGACGAAATGGGTTTATAAGTTTAGTGCCGATAATACTGAAGGTAATAAAACAATGAAGGACTTACTCGGTGGAAAAGGTGCGAACTTAGCTGAGATGTGTGGTTTAAAACTTCCAGTTCCTCCTGGGTTTACTGTTTCGACTGAAGCTTGTTTAAATTACTATGAAACTAATAAAGAAATCTCTTCCGAAATTCAAGACCAAATCAAAGATGCACTTCAAGAAGTTGAAAATATCACCCAAAAAAAATTTGGTGATGAAGCTAATCCTTTACTTTTTTCCGTGCGATCAGGTGCAAGGGTATCAATGCCGGGGATGATGGATACCGTTTTGAATTTAGGTCTAAATGATAAGACTGTTTTAGGTTTAGCAAGTAAAACTGAAAATGCGAGATTTGCATGGGATAGTTATAGAAGATTTATTCAGATGTTTGCTAATGTTGTTATGGGACTTAATACATCGATTCTTGAAGCTCAATTAGAAGACCTAAAAGAGGCTAGGAATTACAAAGAGGACACAGACCTTGATGCAGATGATCTGCAAGAACTTGTTGATGTTTATAAACAAATTCTTTTAGAGGAGTTTGGAAAAACTTTTCCTCAAGATCCTCTAGAGCAGTTGTGGGCTGCTGTAGGAGCCGTTTTTGGTTCATGGGATAATCCGCGTGCTAAAAAGTATAGACAAATGAATGGTTTTTCAGATGATTGGGGAACAGCTGTAAATGTTCAGTCGATGGTATTTGGAAATACAGGTGAAAGTTCAGGTACAGGTGTTTGTTTTACAAGAGATCCATCTACAGGTGATAAAGTTTTCTTTGGAGAATATCTCCTAAATGCACAAGGTGAAGACGTTGTTGCTGGTATAAGAACGCCAGGACCTATTAATGAAGAAAGTAAAAATGATTCTAATAGATCATTTAAAACTTTAAAAGAGGCTATGCCTAAAGCCTATACTGAATTGGTGGAGATTTATCAAAAATTAGAAAACCATTATAAAGATATGCAAGATATAGAGTTTACTATCGAAAACAACAAACTCTATATCTTACAAACACGAAATGGAAAGAGAACTATCAATGCTGCTTTAAAAATAGCGGTGGATTTAGTTGATGAAAAAGTCCTTACTAAGAAAGAAGCCTTATTAAAAATAAATCCAGAAGATTTGGATAAGCTTTTGCATCCAAGATTAGATCCTGGAGCGCAAAAAACAATTTTAGCATCTGGTCTTCCTGCATCTCCTGGGGCGGCTTGTGGACAAATCGTTTTTGATTCAGATGAGGCTCAAAAGTGGGCAGAGAATGGAAAGAAAGTCATTCTCGTAAGACAGGAAACAAGTCCTGAAGATATTGGTGGGATGAATGCAGCTGAAGGTATTCTAACAGCAAGAGGTGGGATGACTTCTCATGCCGCTGTTGTGGCTAGAGGAATGGGGAAGCCTTGTGTTGCAGGATGTACAGCGCTTGAAATACATGAAAAAAATAAAATGTTAAAAATTTCTGGGCGTGAATATACTGAAGGAGATTTTATTACTTTTGATGGTAGCTCTGGTGAAGTTTATGATGGAATTGTTCCAACTATTGAAGCTGAGATTTCTGATAACTTTGCAACTTTTATGAGTTGGGCAGATGAAGTGAGAAGATTAAGAGTAAGAACAAATGCAGATAACCCTCATGACTCAGAAGTGGCTTTATCATTTGGCGCTGAAGGAATTGGTCTTTGTCGAACGGAACATATGTTTTTTGATCCAGAAAGAATTCTTGCTGTAAGAGAAATGATATTTGCCCAATCAGAAGATGAGCGAAGAGTTGCTCTAAATAAATTACTTCCATTTCAAAGAGAAGACTTTGAAGGGATCTTTAGAGCGATGGGCGGAAAACCTGTAAATATTAGATTGCTTGATCCACCTCTTCATGAATTTTTACCGCATAAAGACTCTGAAGTTAAGGAGTTAGCAGATGCTTTAAACTTAGAAGTTAAAACTGTAGAATATAGAAAAGAGAACTTACATGAGTTTAATCCAATGCTTGGGCACAGAGGTTGTAGGCTGGGTGTGACTTATCCTGAAATTTATAAAATGCAAGTTAGAGCAATTGTTGAGGCGGCTTTAAAAGTTGCAGATGACAATGTTCAAGTTCTACCAGAAATTATGATTCCTCTTATTGCTGATGCTAAAGAGTTGGAGATCTTAATGGCCGAGGCTAAAGAAGAAATTGCTTTAGTTTTTAAGGAAACTGGAAAAGAAATTAAATATAAAATGGGAACAATGTTAGAGTTACCAAGAGCATGTATAACAGCTGATGAAGTTGCAAAAGTTGCTGAGTTCTTCTCATTTGGAACAAATGATTTGACTCAAACAACATTTGGTTTATCAAGAGATGATTCTGGAAAGTTTTTACCAATGTATGAAGCAAGAGGAATTTTTCCAAAGGACCCATTTGTAAGTTTGGATAGAAAAGGTGTAGGTTTTCTAGTCGAACATGCTGTAAAAATTGGAAAAGAGGCGAATGAAAGACTTCATACTGGAATTTGTGGAGAACATGGCGGTGAAGCATCTTCCATTGAGTTTTGTCATCAGGCAGGTCTGGACTATGTTAGTTGCTCCCCATTTAGGGTTCCAATTGCTAGATTAGCAGCGGCTCAATCAGCAATCTTAAACTGATTAAGACCTTTAAATGAAAGAATATATAAAATTGGGAAATGACTTCTTAAATAAGGCCAATGCAGATGCATTGGCCGTATCTATTATTGATTTTAAATCTGGTAAGTATGAATTTTTTGAGCTTCATGAAGGAAAAATTGAGAAAGAGAAGGCTAAAATTTATTTTGATCTTGCGAGTTTAACTAAACCCTTAACAAATTCATTTTATGCGATAACACACAAAGTTACTGATGATAAATTTCAAAAACTATTGAATCATAGAGCTGGATTACCAGCTTGGGGCTTACTTGGAAAAAGTTGGAAAGAACAAATTTTAAAATATCCCATTAAAGATGCTGATACACTATATTCAGATTTCAGCGCCATTAGGTTTATGCTTGAGATGGGAGATGATTTTGAGGAAGAAGTATTTAAAAATCTAGATCCCGATATCTATTTTTGGAAAGACTTACCAAAAGATAAGAAGACGGTACAAAATGGTTTTGTAAAAGGTCGTCCAAATTATCGATGTGTTCACGATCCGAATGCTTTTAATTTATCTTGTTTTTTATCCCATGCAGGTTTATTCGGAAGCGTTGAAGCACTGAGTAAAACTCTGCTTATGTTTCAAAAGAGCACCAACTTTATTGAAACAGTTTCCAGCGATATTAGTGGGAAAGGAAGATTTGTGTGGGGTTTTGATACTGTAAAAGATCCTTCAAATACACTGGCCGGTAAAGGTTGTGGTGTAAATACTTTTGGACATTTAGGTTTTACAGGTACTTCAGTCTGGATTGATCCCGATCAAATGAAA
The DNA here is from genome assembly GCA_964215955.1 of Flavobacteriaceae bacterium. Taxonomy (GTDB): domain Bacteria; phylum Bdellovibrionota; class Bacteriovoracia; order Bacteriovoracales; family Bacteriovoracaceae. The sequence goes on along the minus strand of CAXPDR010000030.1, from coordinate 4,711 downwards.
GGACATGTTATTCTTTCAAATTCGACGAAGTATTTTTGGTTTGATAAAGTTCTTCTAAATCAGCTAAGAAGGGCGATAGGAGAGCAAGTATGGCAAGGTTAAGTTTATTTATTATTTTATTAATTTCATTCAATTTACAAGCAAAAAGCATAACAATTGTAAGTGATTTAGATGATACTCTTAAAATAACGAATGTTGGGAATTGGGCCGCTGCTGTTAGAAATGCTCTTTTTAGTACTAAAGCATTTCGAGGGATGCCAACTCTTGTTCAGGAAATGGAATCTTATTCAAATGATTTATATATTTTGAGTGCCTCTCCGAAAATGTTAAGTGAGAGAGTAGATGATTTTTTGAATGTAAATAAAATTGTAACCAAAGATGTTTTTCTAAGAGGGATATTTGGTGAGGATCCAGATAAAGAAAAATATAAATTGGAAAAAGTTCAATATGTATTAAATAACTCACAAGAGGATAAGCTTATTTTAATTGGAGACAATATGGAATTGGATCCGAAAGTTTATGTAAAAATTAAGCAACAAAATCCTAATAGGGTCGCAGCTATTTATATCCACAAAGCCAAAAATATTCCTGAGTTAGATGGTACTATTGATTATTTTACTGCCTATGATATTGCTCTCAATGAATATATTGAAGGAAGAATGGATTTTTTAAGTGCAAGTAATATTGGTAGAGAACTCCTAATGACCAAAGATCTTTCCTTGTACTTACCTGATTTTGTTCATTGCCCAAAGTCTGTCGAAGAATTTAAGGCGGTGAGTAATAATTTATTAACCATTCTTACGACTCAAGTAAGAAAAAGAATTATGAATTATTGCTCAAGTCGTTCATTATAGTCCTCAGTTATTATTGAATATATTATAATAACTCCTACAGTAATTTTCTAGTTGTTTAAAAGTTGATGTTGATAGAAATTATTTTTTTGGAGGTTCTTCCATGGATGGGAGTTTGGATAAAAATTTCAATGTCATTTTGTTTCATGAAAATCAAAGAATCGGAGACATTTTAGCTTCAAGTATTGAAGCTTATACCAATCAGAGTTGTATGAGCTTTAGCTCTTTAAATGCAGGAATAAATTCTCTTAAAAACTCATCAAGTTTAGACGTTGTGATTACGACTAATCGCTTAGAACACGAACAAGTTTTAGATAAAATAATTCAAATCTTTGATTCAGGAAGTGAAGAGAAAACACTAATCTGTATGGATGAGGTAAAGTTTAAAGAATATTATCCAAATGTAACATTTCTTAAAAGTGAAAATAAAGTAAAAGAAGTTATCAAAGTTATTGCTGCGAAAAAAGGTGTTACAGCAAAGATGATGGCAAATTTAAATGTAGGTGCTTACTATCCAATCAAAAAAAATTTACTAATACCTGGTATGGATCTCGCAGTAGATTTGTTTAGTTATTACAATAACCATTACATTCAAATTTTTAGTAAGGGGCAAAGAATATCTAAGGATGCTATGACTCTTATTAATAATACTTATAGTGATTTATTTGTAAGAAGCTTTGAAAGACTAGATTTAATAAGTAAAGTCTGTGAAAGAATTCAGTTTAAACTGGATTCAGAAAAAATGAGTGGAGTTGAAAGGGTAGGTGTAACAAAAACTGCTTATAATATGGTTCAGGAGTGGGGTCAGGACTTAGGAATAAATAAAAGTACATTGGAGCTAGCTCATGCAACTATAGATTCAATGAAAAAGATGGTTAAAAAATCAAATACCTTGAGCCGGCTTTTGAATATCCTTTTATCAAATGAGGAGTCATATAAATATCAACACTCAATGATAACTCTTTATATTGGAGCAAAGATTATTGAGGATGTAGAGTGGAAGAGTGATGAATTATTAGTAAAACTAGGCTATGTTACTATGTTTGCCGATATTACGTTAAGTGATAAACTCTCAAGAATACAAACAAAGTATCAATTAGAAAACTCAAATCTAACGACAGAGGAAAAAGAACTAATACGGCACCATGCTTTAAAGTCAGCAAGACTAATAAGTAGGTTGAAAAGGGTTCCAATAGGTGTAGAGTCATTAATTAAGCACCACCACGGAGCAAGAGATGGGATAGGGCTTTCTATGACCACTTATAATATCGCACCCGTTGGACTTATTTTTATGATTGCGTCAGAATTTGCGAGCAATATTATCAATTCTAAAGAAAGAGGCTATAAGCTAAATAAAGATAGGTTCTTTGTTTACTTAAATGAAAAATATGGTCGTAATCCAAAATTTAAAGACTATTTATGGAGTTTTGACCAGATCAAAATTTAATCAATTTCTGTTGATGAAATATTATCACTTACACCAAAAACCTTATCAAGTGTCATTGGAAGAATTTCTTGTGTATTAAAGGTCTTATCATATTCAAACTCAAATTTACCGACAGCAAATAAAGCATCTTCTGCTATAACAATTCCTTTAAATTTACCATAATATCTTCCCCAGACAGCTGGAGCATTAACCAATAATCTTTCATAATCGACAGTCTTTCTTTTTGTATTTCCTGGCCAAGTGATATAACAGTCTTTAGTGAGATCTTGATGTGGATGACAATTTTGAATAAAGTCTTTAGATACAGCTTTCCCAGTTAGATCTAAGTATGAATCGTAATTATTTGCTTTATTAACTTTAGGATCAAGGTAACCAGCAAGTTCGTGTTTTCCAAGTGCATTTTTTGTATAAAAAGCACGAGCAGGGCCTGCATCATTTTCTGCTAGATTAATAATTGCACCATCATAGTAAATCTCATTAAAAAAAGCTTTAAGCTTTTCATTTGTATTTAAAAGTCTTGAGCGAGAAAGATGACTATAACTTCTTACATCTATATTCTTCATTCCAAAGAGTATCATTCGACCACTTGTAAGTTGAAGGTTAGATTCAGGGTTTTGATAAGTAATTTGTCCGGTTATAAAAACGGACTTACTTGTATAAATTCGACAGGATGTATTTTGATTTATTAAATTAACATTATTTAAATGAAGTCTACCAATAATGAAAACATCCCCATGACAATGAAAGTCACCATTAATTTCAACAAAAGATTTATCTTCCCCCTCAATGACTAAGTCTTGATTCGTTGTATTCTTGATTTTTAATTGGTCAATCGAAATAGACGCATTAGACTTGCGGGAAATAATTTGGGTCGTATTGTTATTATTTTTTTTCAACACCTTATGTGAAAGTGAGAGAGAAATAATTTCATCTTCAGTGATAGAATTAATATTGATATTGTCTTTTTCAACTATTTTTCCATAAAGTCCGACTTTCATAGAATCAAAGTTAACATTGGCATAACTTTCTTCCATTATTTGGGTGACCATAACTTTTCTTTGATCTTGATAGGTAACCATTGGAAGTTGTAATAATTCTTTAAAATTATATTCAGAAATTAAATCATTCTGATCTCTAACACTTGGATTGTTGAAGAAGTTTACAAAAGCTTGATCTGTAGTATTTACATTCGTCTTTGGAATGATAAGGTTTCCATTTATTCTTGCTGTTGCCCAACCATTAGCATTATTGAAATGATTTCTTTTGTAATATGGATTTGTTCCGTGACCAACCTTTTCTAGACTTTCATTTCCACCGAAAAAGAAATTATCTCCGTAGCCAAAATCAGTAATTAAGTTTCCATCAATTCTTGCATGACACATTAAACATCCAGCGCCTCTTACTGCAACTGATGGCTTGAAAAGATGTACTTGTGAGCAATATGCAGGGGGTGAGCTAGTAAGACATGGGTCTGGATCATAAACTTCAATTTGTGTAATCGCTGATAGACTTGAGATAAACTCTTCTGAATTTGATACCGAGAACTCAATTTGAGATTTTCCAACGAAATTTTCAAATGGAGTATAAATACATTTGTATTGATTTGTTGAAATTCTCTCACAATTTTCTAATTGACCTTTTATTTGTTCCTCAGTGTTTGAGATATTGAAAAAAATCTGGTCACCTTCGATATCACTAGCTGAAAATACTAATTGAACTGGTTCTCCCATTTTTATTCTGTATCTTGAGGATTTTGGTATCGGATTATCGTTAACGGGTAATACTCGTATTGTAAGATGACTTTTTGCTTTCGAATCAACATCACCATTTTTAGTTTTAAAGAAAATTATGTCATCTCCATTAAAGTTATTTTTAGGAGTGTATAAACATTGAATCTTATTGTTTTGAATATTTGTACAGTTTTTGAGCTCTCCATATTTTGGCTCAGATACTACTGACAATTTTAAATCTGTGACATCTTCTACTTCATTGACATGATATTCAAAAATGACTTCTTGATCTTCATTGGTTTTAATTGTGGAGTTTTCTCCAACTGGAGGATGTTTAAGTTGATTGAAGCTTATTCCCGGATTTTCAGGAGTTTTGCATGCGGTTAAACCCAAGATAAAGCAAAAAAGTAGAATATTTTTTAGTCTTTTCATATCGATATTTTATATCGGTTATTCAAATCAATTTCGTTAGTTAAAAAAAACGCGTAAAATCAGATATTTACTATATTTTACTTATTCAGAATTTGCCTTTTATTTGTGGCAAATTCTTTGAATATTGTGAAGTTGCAGCGACTCTGGCCGGTTAAAGTTGCAGCGATTTTGACCACCTATATGCATCATTTTAATAACCTAGAATAAGACTATGTCTTTTTTCTAGGAGGGAAATAGGTGCAAAAAGTGAG
>CAXPDR010000029.1:0-76921 GCA_964215955.1 Flavobacteriaceae bacterium | reverse complement strand
AAGTGAAAAAGGATCGGTAGCAGGTCAGGGAGAACTTAAAAAGGTGAAGTATGATCCTATTTTTGAGATAAATCATTGTTTAGCGATGTTAAGAGGAGCAATTGCAACTTTAGTTCGAAAGACCTGGGCGGTGACGCAAGATCCTAAAAGGCTCCAAGGTCATTTAGAAATCTTGATGTATTATTTTAATAACTATTATCTAGGGGGATTAGGTCCATTCAAAGGGGTCGGTTAATAAATCGCCCTATTTATTAGTGATCTCATTACTGATTAGTTTTTAAACAGGTTTGTAAAGAATACAAATTAGTTCGTTTCGATAGTCTATTTTTGAGAAGATAAGATAAAAAAGGAGCTGATATGAAATTCTTTCTTACGACCGCAATTATGTCCATTAGCCTTACTGCATTTGCAAGCTCAGTAAAGAAACTTGAATGTACAAATCTTCCTAATAGTTATTTCCAAGGAGTTAAAGCTTTAGAGGTCGTAGACAATTATGAAACTCGATATAGATCCCATATTGTAATTTACCAAGATGAAACTAAAAGGATTCATGGGAGTTCTTATATGGGCCAGAAACAAAAGAATGCCCCTTATATGGACCTAGAAAATTCACCAGCATATAGAAACACTTATGATTTTAATATAAATGGTATAACACTAAGGCTTCGTGCAGACGGTGTTGAAGCTGAATCGATTCATGGTAGTTGGTATGTTGATCCCCTTGGTGATTATGGCATAGATGTTGTTTATATTGATTGCCAAGAATTATAATATACTTGAAGAAATGGCTTTAAAGTAAAACTCTCAGTTTTTAAATATCAAAAACAAAGACCTGCTTTAAAGTAGGTCTTTATCATTAAAATAAACTTTAAAGCCTAGCTGCCATGATTTTGAGGCGTTTTTAGCCTAATAGAAATTTATTGATGAAATAACACCTAAATTACTCTGTTTTTCTTAAGGTGCTAAATAGTTAAATTTAATAAAAATCCAATAAAAAAGCTAAAGTTTTCACCACAGCGTTCGATAATAATTATTGTTAAATATAAAATATCTGTATCACAAAAAGGTATTTAGATGAGCATTAAGTTCGGTTCTATTATAGTTATCATTCTTGCAATTTTTATTGCAAAGGTATCTATTGAAAATTTCAATTCAGTTCAAGCTGGAGAAGTTAAAGTGACAAAGCTAAGATAAGTTTTTTACTAGCTCTTCAAAATGCTTGGCCCTATGTATATAATCTTTGTATAAATCAAAAGACGGGAAAGCTGGGCTAAAAAGTAAAATATCAATTTCATTCCAATCTATACTTTTCACAACATCCTCTAACTCAGAAAAAGACTTCGACCCTTTTATATTTCTTGAGATATAATCACCAGCATCACCAAAAGCGAGAACCTGAACCCTATGAAATTCGTTTATAAATGAAAGATCCTGAGTCTTATCTCTTAACTTTCCTCCTAATATTAAACAAACTTTTTTATCTTCGAAGGATTTAAGAGCTGATTCTGTAGCTGCAGAGTTAGTACTCTTTCCATCATTATAAATTTCCACACCTTGGTATTCTCTTAAAAATTCTAGTCGATAATGAACTCCATTAAACTCGTTAATTAACTTTTGAACAATTTCTTCGGAGTTTGGTATGTCAAAAAAATTAAGAGTTTTTTCAACGGCATCAAAATTAAATTTATAATGTTCTCCTACTAAATGTGATTTAGAAAAATCATATTTTTCATTCTTCTCTAGCAATAATTTTTTTGCTTTACCAACTCCCAGATATTCATTAGGAGCTATATATAGGTCTTTTTCTGATTGGTTATCTGTTATATTCATTTTGGCTTTTTCATAATCACCAAAAGAATCATATCGCTCCATATGAGACTTTGTAATATTTAAAATAATAGAGACATCTGCTTTAAAGGTTTGCATTAACTCAAGTTGAAAGCTCGAAAGTTCTAATACAGCGACATCATAGCTGTCATCATCAATAAGAGCTTCACAAAAGGGTGTTCCAATATTTCCACCTAAAAATACTTTTTTCCCACTGGCTTCTAATGCCTTAGCGAGTAAAGTAACCGTAGTCGTTTTCCCATTGGTACCTGTTACTGCCACAATAGGAATACTTATATTTTGAAAAGCCAATTCAACTTCACATATTTTAGGGATTTTCGAAAATGCTTTAAGATAATTGTTTCTTGGGTCAATTCCAGGTGCAATAACAATTAAATCAATCTCACTTGCATATGATTGGAAGTCTTCTTCAGAAAAGCACCTATCTTCTTTGATATATGAAAAGATCTGATCTCTTCTGCCCCAATCATTAACAGGTCCTTGATTGATAACAAAAAGATTATGATTTGTTTTCTTTGATAAAAATTTTAATGCAGATATACCAGATATCCCCATCCCCCAAATAGCTATATTCATCTTCATATTATATACTCTTGTCATGAATATTGAAAAGCGGTTAATACAGATATCTAAACTTCTAAAAAACCATGAGAAACTAATTCAAACTGAGGCTCTTGATCTCTACCCTTTTGATGACCATATTCAGTCCCAGTATGGTGAAATGCTTTGCGCTATTACGAGCTTAGATAGATATGAAAAAATTGAACTTGAGTTAAATTTCCATAAAAGCTCGAAGTTAGCAAACTCTCATATAAAAATGATAAACGAGATCAATCAACTAAAAGAGCTTCCTCGATATAAAACGAAAGAATATATTCTTCCTAATGAATTAAAAAGAAAGCTTTCTCAAAAAAAACAACATGAGATATTTCAAATAAAAAACTTAATGGATGAAAAGACTCCAAAACACTTAATAGACATAGGTAGTGGAGCAGGTCACCTCAGTAGCGTGCTTATTTTCGAAAACGATTTAACCAGTTTATGTATTGATGCTAATGAAGACTATCAGAAGATTGGAAAGTCTAAACTTCAAAAGTACTTTCCTGATATTTATAAAAGGTTGACCTTTAAAACCGTCGAAATTGATAAAAATAATCTAGAAAAACATATTCAGAAAAAAGGTTTTTTAATAGGTCTTCATGCCTGTGGCAATCTTTCGACAGATCTTATCCAAAATTACAATTCTAACAGTTTTGAAGGCTTATTAAGTTTAGGCTGCTGTTATCACAAACTAACTAATGAAGGTCTTAACCTAAGCCAGTCAGCAAAGAGGATTAATCTTCAGTTAAGTAACCATGCTCTCACGATGGCTGCAAAAACTTTTAAATCCCCATCTAAAAATGATCTAGATAAAAAAGAAAAAGTTAAAAAATTTAGATATATTGCACATTTCTTAATGCTCGATATTTTAAAACTTCCCTTTAGAAGTTTTGGAAATGGATCTAAAAGTGACTATCAGTTAGACTTTTCCACCTATGTGAAAAAATTCATCCCCGAAGCCAAACATCTTTCAGATGAGTATTTAGAATCCTTTTTTAACGAATATTTACCTACATATCATAAAGTAATTGACCTAGGTATAATCCGCTCCCATTTTGCAAGACTCATTGAAATCTATCTTATCCTAGATAGAGCATTATACTTAAAGGAACAAAACCTAGAAGTTCAAATCATTCAATTATTTGATGAGCATATTTCTCCAAGAAATCTCGCAATTTACATTCCACCAATTCGATGAATTATGATAAAGTTTTAATATGAATTATGACCCCATTAATCAAACTTCTTTACCCGAATTTGTTTTGCTAAAAAAGAAAATCAAAAATACTTCTTTAACCATACATATTGTAAGTTCATCTCTCTCACCTTTTGTAAGAAAGGGTGCAAAAGTTAAAGTTGAGGCCCATGAGTTTGAAGACCTTAATCCATTTGATATTATCGTTTTTTGGAATAAAACGGCCCTAATTTGTCACATTTTTTATAAATTTGAAAATGGCATGGCACTTACGAAAGGCCTTGAATCAAAAGAGTTTGATCCTTACTTAGAAAGAAATTTATACCTAGGAAAAGTGACTAACGTAAAGTTTAATTGGTTTCAAAAATGGCTATTACGAAGACACTTTAAAAAAGTTTCTAAGCCTTAGAAAAACTATGAGTTATGAGTTGGAACTATGATTTCCATAACATAACCAAGACAGTCTTCTTTCATTACATAGACATCTTTGGTAAACATAGAAGGAATAAAAACCCTTTTATTTCGAATATCACCATCAACCACCTCAAAAAAATGATCAGTGATATCATTCCCATGATTATCTTCTACCCACAATAAAGAGATATCTTTAGTAAAACCAATATGGCTTCCCTTTTTTATAATTTCAAAATTACGACTATCTAAATTTGAAACAAAAGAAATATCAGCTTCACTCTCTAAATCATCCTCAAAATCAATCCTTGCTTTATCGCTTACCTTCATTCGAGCTAAGGTATGATACACCTCATTGACTTCCCTTTCAGGATTCTTTTCAAGCTGATCTAAGTTAAAAATTTTATCTACAAACTCTAGTGATTTTTTAGTTCCTTCAGGCTTTCCAGGTAATCCAGCCTCAATGGTTACACTAGTACAAAACTTTGAAAATGCCATCGACTGTACATTATGCGGCTCTGTAAAATAAACCGTATGATCTCCAAAATGAGAAGCCAAGGCTAAAAACTCTTCCTTAGTAGAATTAACACAACCATAATGAGGATTTTTACCTGTATTATTATGAACATCAATACTTGCAAATAAGTTAGCAGACTTAGCATAATCAATAACATCAAGAGCTAATTTATTTTCAGCTCGCTCTCCATCTTCCCAAATTCGATTATAATCAGCTTGTCCTGGAAGGTGTCTCATTCCTTCAGCCGCTGCGTAGGTATTTCCAATAAATATAATGAGATCTCTTGGAAGTTCTTTTCCTTCATATTTCTTTATCAGTTTTTGCAACATCAAAAAACTTGTTGTTTCATTTGCATGAAGTAAAGTAGACAAAAAAAGTGGATCCTTTCTTCTCCCCTTAAGGTGAAAAAGTGTTGGGCCACCTAAAATATCATGGACTTCTTTCACATTTATTTCTAATAGTTCGGCAGGAAACTCTTCACATATATTTAACTTCACTACAACTCCCACTCGTGCACAGGTTTTCCTTTATAAGAATTTTCAGAATATTTTTCAAGAAGCTCTTGAAATCTTTTACCATACATATGAATAAATGCTTTTTGCCAAATAGCACCATTCACACCTTTTTTAATTCTTTGAAGAATGATTCCATCCATATAGTATTCAACTTCGGCTTTATCAATTCCTCTTTTTAATAGGGCTTGTTTTACATAAGGGTATATTTCAAATTCTAATAAATCTTTTATGTCATGAAGCTTACCATCAATCCACATAACTTTACAGAAGAAGCTTTGCCTAGATGCCTTGTAAAAGTTATGAATAGCATCTTTAAAAGGTATTTTATCCTCTGGAGCTTCTTCTAATTGAACTAAATAATCTACCATCCCAACAGCAAACATAGAGTTGGCTATAGAGTCTTTAACAGTAGGACCAGCAGATGGAGTACGCTGTTCAATTCTTAAATGATGTCCACCATCTTTATCGACTCCAACAATTGGTCGATTCCATCTCCAAATTGTTCCATTGTGTAAATTCAGGTGAGACAATTTATTTGGATCCTTATCCAATTTTTCAGGTAATAGAATCGGATAATCTAATAAGTTTTCTTCGAATAACTCAAATAAAGAATTCTGTACGTACTTGTTTCCAAGAGTCACTCTCTTTACATTTGTTCCATCACAAGCTTTAGCATCTAAATCAACTGCCTGCTCAAATATAGCAATTCTTGATTCATCCCACAGTTCACGTCCAAAAAAATATGGTGAATTAGCAGAAATTGAAATTAAAAAAGGCGTGGCTAACATGGAAGCATTATAATAACGTTTAGCATCTTCTTGATTCACACTTAAATGCACCTGAAGGCTTGTTGCTGCACACTCAGCAATAACACTATCCATATACATATAGAGATCATCTTTTCCATTCAGCCTAATATATAAAGGTTTACCTTCACGCATTCTCATCACTTGATTATTCATTACTGAATATCTGTTCTGAGGCGATAAATATTCCATAGACAACATATGGGGTCTAAGTAAAGGTAAAGTCCCTACTAATAATGGATGCTTATTCTGCTTATTTGCAGTAGCTTCACATTGTTTCCAAAGATGTTGTAGTTCTTTTTCTAAATTTGAAAAAACATTTCCGTTGAGTTTATAAGGATCACTATTTATTTCAAAATTAAATTTAGCTATTTCAGGTACGACTTTCTTATTATTCAAATTTTCCAAAAATTCTGGAGCATAAGGATCAGGAAGCATATTTTCATCAACTAACCATGCCTCTAACTCAATACCAGTCATATTCTGATTTTGAGCAAAAGATTTCTCATCAAACCATTTCTTTAAAAGATTTGTTTCATTTTTAAGTTTATTTAAAAATTCTTGTAAATCTTGATCAGTATAATCACCACATCCGATTTCTTTTCCCAAGTAACCCCTCCCCAGAGGGAATATGTTATCAAATTTTTACTATATTAAGCAAAATTTTTATAACAACAACTGACTCATAAGCTCGGCTTTATCTCGTTCAGAAAGAGTCAATGGCCATGGAGGCATTTGATTTGTTTTAACTAAGTGTAAAATAGTGGTTTTCTGCTGCAACTTCAGTTCAGTTCGTCCAAGAAAACTCTCTTTTGAGTGACATCCAATGCATGCTTTGGCTTTAATTATTTTATTATCCAAAGCCCCGGCATATTTTAATGGAATCTTACGGTACTCATTTCCAAGCTTTATATTTTGAGGAGTCTTAATTGTTCCGTAATGTTTAATTTTAAAATTCCAGGCCATTATTTGAGCTTTATCTAAAATAGAGTTCTTAACTAATTTAGAGTCATAGTTTGCTCGAATTGCTCTAGGTCCATTTGCATGACATTTATAACAGGCTACCCGGAACTCTGTCTGCTTGCCATTTTTTAATTGAAAATAACGAGCAACAAAAGGTTTTTGAGTTTTATCTATTTCTATTTTTAGATTATCCCACTCTCCTTTGAGTTCCGAATGGTTTTGATCCATAAGCCAAATATCTTTATCGTCCCCTTCTAGAAATTTAATTTTATTGTAAACATTGTCACCTTCAGAAGTTTTGGATTCGATGGACTCGATCAAAACCTGACGATCCATATTTTGTAAAAAAGAGAGTGATAGATTAACTATCACTCCTAAACTAATTAGTATCAAACTTGCTATTTTCATCTTTAAGCCTATTTACAGTCTAAGCTTTCAAAAAGTTCCTCATTTTCAAGGATGACAATTGTTTTGGTAAGGGTTGGTTTATTTACACAATGAGCTGGTGGTGCTCGATACTCCCAACAATCAGGAACTCTTGATGAAACACTCTCCTTAACGACATGAATTGTCATTTTAGTTTTTAAACCTTCATTACTAATCATTTCAAATTCATCCGTTTGATTCCATGAATACAAGCTCCCTTCAAGATTTTTTTCCTTTTTAAACCCTAAAAGTTTCCCTTTTTTATGTCCATAATCACCAAAATGTTCAAATAAATCGTATTCAACAAAAAATTTACCTTCCCCAAGGTCTTGAATTTGAATTGTTTTGTTAGAAACTCTATCCCCATACGAGCAATAAAGATCCTTTCCAAACGCGTTAACTGAAATAATAAACAATAAACCTAATAGCACTTTCATTTTTACCCCCTATGAAAAAGTGTGCTTGCAATTTAGCTGAAGCCCTGATATTCGTAAAATTAATTAATTCAATAGAACAATAAGTAAAACTAATGCATATTAATACAGATTCTCTCGCTGCCTTTATGGCCATTCACCAAGAAGATAACTTTACGAAAGCTGCGAAAAGACTTGGTATTACCCAGTCTGCCCTTTCTCAAAAGATTGGAAAACTTGAAGATACTTTGCAGGCGACCCTTTTCATTAGAAGTAAAACAGGTTTAACGCTTACTAGTTCTGGAGAAAAGTTAAAAAGATTTGCAAAGCAGCAACTGGAACTAGAAAGCCATTTCATTTCTCAATTCGATCAATATCAAGAAGTTCTGGCCGGAAGCTTACGAATTGCAGGGTTCTCTTCAATAATGAAATCAGTTCTCATACCCGCGACAGCAGAAATTATGCGAAATCATAATCATTGTAATATTGAATACTCTTCATTTGAGGTTGTAGACTTAGAAAATGTTTTAAAGTCGAATAAAGCAGATCTTATTATTACTGATTACAAACCAACTCTACCTGGACTTGAGTCAGTACCACTAGGTAAAGAGGAATATGTTGTGATTGAAAGTAAAAACTTTAAAAAGATCCCAGAGATTTATTTAGATCATGGCCCCCATGACAATGCGACCGAAAGTTATTTTAAATTTCAAAACCAAGAAAATCTATCTTCTTTTCGAAGGGGTTTTATGGGTGATGTTTATGGTATTATTGAAGGTGTAAACCAAGGCATAGGCAAAGCTGTCATGTCTAAACATCTTATAAGAGATATTGATGATATACGTATAAAGAAATATCCAAAACGTTATTTTCGAAACATCTATCTGAGTTATTTCCATCAAAACTATTACTCTCCTCTACAAGAATTAACCTGTTCTACTTTAAGAAAGAACTGCTCACAGTATCTATAATAATCAATTTATCTTCCTCATGTAAGAATTCTTCCTTAGACATTAGTTCTAATTTACTTTTAGATACAGGAATCACTTTAACACACTTGAAACTTTGACAAACTTTATTCGGTTTACAATCATTCACTTCTAAGCAACTACTTGCCAAAGCTGATAACGTAAATAATGGTAAAAGAACGATGGTATAAAGAATGATTCGCTTCATGTAACTTCCCCTTGCTATTGATATAAGAAGCAAATCGAATGCCAAGATTTAAATACCTTTTATGTTAAAAATTAAATTAATCAGGGACAAACTGACTGAATGTAAGAAAATGTTATTGCGTTATGACACCAGTACCAGACTCTGAAGAGTTATTTTCAGATTTATTTATTAAAGGAATATGGATTTCATCACATCTTTTAGAAAGTTCGACCGGAAGATCCGCTTCAAGGCAAGTGTCTTTATTCAATTCATGCTGAACGAAGCCTTTTGAATACCTTATCTCTGTAATTTGAGTGCAATTTAAATTCGTATAATAGAGATCTCTATCTAATTCTTTAGTATTTAAATCTTTTGAGCGTAAAACCTTGAATTTGATATGATCTTCTTTTTTAAACATTGTTAGAGTTGGGCCAGGATCCCTTCGTCCACTTTTATTGGTTCTTGAAAGCTTTTTCATATTTACATCAGAGCTTTTGTTAACATCAACTGGATGATCCTTCCAACTTACAAATCCCATCTCTTTTGCCAAACGATCAAATAACTTATCACAGTTGGCATTTGCCGTTGCCACTGTTAAAAGAAATGTAAAAATCATAAGACTTAATTTCATAAATCTCTTATCGGAAGAAATTTTAAAAATTCAAGATTTTTTCAAACCATGTTCTTTTATCTTCGAATTCTAAGCTGTCTGAAAGAGAATTTTTGATATCTTCAGAAGTTTTGTCATCAATTTTAGAAAAATCAATACCTTTTACTAAATCTTCTTTTACCTTCGCTAAAAGATCTAACTCCTCTTCAGTATAAACTCCATCTTTATTGGCAATGATATTGAGTAAATAAGATAGATAAACTTTATTTTTATGATCAGTCACCCCAGGGTAAACATCTTCAAACTTAACACCTGTGCATAGATCATATTGAAGTTGTCTTCTTTGACGATCAGAGAAATTATTTCTTGAAATAATAGTTTCGGCCCACTCTTTTTCCTCAGGTGCGACTTTTCCATCAATCCAAATTAAGGCAATACAACACCTGAACATATTCAATCGACTATCGTTCACTTCCATAAATTTTCCTTAAGAGTATAAGTGGTAAACTTCTCTCATTTCATCATAAAGAAGTCTCATTTTATCGTCTATTTCTGGATGATTAACATCTTTTTGCTTATACACAAACCTTTCAGGCCCAAATTGTCGCGCCATAAGTTTTGTTTGCCATATATTGTCTCTTGGCATGTTTAAGTCGGAGTGATACTCAAAATCTTTCATGATTTCAGGTTTAATAAAGTCCTGAATAGAGTTAAAGTATTCATCATTATAAATCTTTTTTCCATCATCAGTTCTAGTATAGCCTCTTACGACATAATCAATATAGACGACATCACATTCAAATGATTCAAATAAGTGATTGATAGCTTTTAATGGAATAATATCTCCACATGTTGCAATATCAAAGTCAACTCTATAAGTACAAATACCATTTGGTGCCGAAGCATCTGGATAAGTATGGCTAGTAAGGTGTGATTTTGTTAAATGGGACT
Source organism: Flavobacteriaceae bacterium (assembly GCA_964215955.1). Lineage (GTDB taxonomy): Bacteria > Bdellovibrionota > Bacteriovoracia > Bacteriovoracales > Bacteriovoracaceae. Next base: position 66,511 of record CAXPDR010000029.1, on the reverse strand, counting down.
TTACAGAAGATCCGTGAGAAACTGTCTCCCATTTCCCTCCTTGAACATCACTCATAAGTGTCATGGTTGATGCTCCAACTGGATCATAGTCCATTTTCGACTCTGAAATAATATCTGATTGGATAATCTCGCAAATTTCTCTAGAGATCTTTAGAATTTTATCAGAAGAATACTTCTCATTAATCCAATTAATATACTCTTCCTTTTGCTTATCATCGAAAGTGATGCAAAAGTCATATAGATTAAAGGATAAAATTTTTGTTAAATTATTAAATCCAGATAGTTTTATTTTTTCAGAAGGTGAAACAAATCCCATTTTTATAACCTCAACTTAAAAAGGGAGAAACCTTAGTCTCTCCCTTCGCTATTTATTACAAACCTTATTTTTAGAATAATCCTAATTCAGCTACAGTTTTAGCTTCATTACGTAATTCCTCAAGTGTTGCATTGAATTTCTCAGTACCAAATTCATTATGCTCTACACCTTCAACTACAACAAGCTTTCCACCTTCAACTCGACATGGATAAGAAAAAATTAATCCTTCATCAACACCATATTGACCATTAGAAGCTAAACACATAGAAAAAGTTTCACCAGCTTTTGTGTCATGAGTTAAATTATAAATTCCATCAACAGCTGCATTTGCTGCTGATGCCGCAGAAGAAGCTCCTCTTGCTTTAATGATGGCCGCTCCTCTTTTTTGAACAGTTGGAATAAATGTATCTTTAAACCAGGCATCATCATTTATAACTTCTGCCGCAGATTTTCCATTAATCTTAGCATTATATAAATCAGGATATTGAGTTGCTGAGTGATTTCCCCAGATTGTCATATTTGTAACTTCCGTTACATCAACGCCAGCCTTTTGTGCAATTTGAGTTTTAGCTCTATTTTCATCAAGAGTTGTCATTGCATAAAATCTATCAGCTGGAAGACCAGAAGCCTTCATAGCGATATAACAGTTTGTATTACATGGGTTACCAACAACAAATAATTTACAGTCAGAAGCACCAACTTTTGCCATGGCTTTTCCTAATGGACCAAAAATACCGCCATTAACTTTTAAAAGATCACTTCTTTCCATTCCATCTTTTCTAGGAACAGCACCAATAGCAACAATCCAGTTAGCATCCTTAAATGCAACTTCCATATCATCAGTACAAACAATATTTTTTAATAATGGGAATGCACAGTCATCTAACTCCATTTTTACACCTTCAAGTGCACCTAAAGCCTGTGGTAACTCTAATAATTGAAGTTCAACTTCTGTATCTGGTCCAAACATTTGTCCTGAAGCGATTCTAAAAAGAATAGCATATCCGATTTGTCCTGCAGGACCTGTTACTGCAACTTTAACTCTTTTGTTGGCCATTTTCATCTCCTTGAATTGTTAATTTAAATATACACGGATTATAGAAGATTAATGTTAATCAGTAAATGAGGAGATTCTGCATAGACAACAAATATAAAGAATCATATTATTTAGGTTCATTAATAGAAATAAGGAGCAAAGTGTCATGAGTGATACTCCTCAAAACAAAAATAACAATAACAGAAGGCGTAGAAATAACAATAGACGTTATAATAAAAACGCTCAAGGAAATAAAGGTCCTAGCAATAGCAATAATAAGTCTAATAACAATAATAAACGCTATGCAAATAAAAATAGAAGACCAAAAACCTTAACTCCATCTCGAATTTTACAAAAATACGACAATCTTTTGGAACAATATTTAGTGGCCAGAAAAAAATTCAATGATGTCTATGGTAGAGGAAAGGAAAAGCAGCTAGAAAAAGTTGAAAGAAATTACCAGCAAGCACTAAAAAATCTAAGAGCCTTTGAAAATGGATTACTTGACTGGCAAAAAGAAGTTCTTAAAGGAAAAATTGATGCTTATCCAGCAGATAGACAATACACCACTGAGCACAATCTTGAGCCTAAAGGTGACGAAGTCAGTTTTGTCGGTGAGTTCGAAGATCCTCATCTTCTAGAAAGCCAAAAAGGTCATGAGTGGACTAGCGACTCAGAAGAAACTGAGGGAACCATGGATGATTATTATAAATACAAGGGTATATCTCCACCAGTTGCTCAATAAAATTTAACTTACAAGCTTAAAATAAAAAAAGCCGGAGCATTAAGTTCCGGCTTTTTTGTATATATGTACTTCCAAAGAGAATTATGAATTCGAAGACATTTTAAAACTAGCAGATTCTTGGAATTCTGTATGAGTTTTTGACTCAGTATTTGAATGCAGTTCTTTAACCTCTGCTGTTTGTCCAAGCTTTAAATAATTATCAAGAGTTTCTTGGTGATCCTCAATAATTGCAGCTTTAAGCTCTTCTGGGTTTATATCTAAAACTTCTGAAACTTTTACTAACATTTTTAATGGAATATTACATAAAGCCCTTTCCACATTGCTAATAAACTGACCGTTTTTGTACCCTAATAAATGTGAAAGCTCTGATTGTGAATAAGCCTTCGGGTGCTGTAATCTTTTTGTGCGAATTAACTTAGCAATGTTCTTAAAACAACGCATGACATCTCCTACTTCGAATATTGGGTGTTACTTATAATAATCATTTTTTCCAGAATGTCTTTAACAATCTTGAAAAAAACTATACAACTATACTGCCAAAGAATTAGATAAAAAAAAATGAGAGGAAAATTTTGAAAACACTTGTGTCGTGGAACGTCAACGGAATTAGGGCCTGCGTTAATAAAGGATTTTTAGATTGGATAAACGAAGAAAGCCCAGATGTGCTTTGTATGCAGGAAATAAAGGCATTAGAAGAACAATTTCCCCCGGAAGTTTTAGAGTTAGAGGATTACCATAAATATATCAACCCTGCTGAAAAGAAGGGATATAGTGGTGTTGCGGTCTTTTCAAAGGAAAAACCACTAAAAGTTTTAACGGGCTTAGGGGAAGAAAGATTTGACTCAGAAGGAAGAACACTTATTTGTGAATATAAAAACTACGTTTTATTTAATTGTTATTTTCCTAATGGACAAAGAGACCATGGAAGAGTTCCCTATAAACTAGACTTCTATGAAAAAGTCTTAGAATTGTATAATCACTATATTTCAGAAGGTAAAAAAGTCATTATTACTGGAGACTTCAATACAGCTCATAAAGAAATTGATTTAGCTAATCCAAAAGGAAATAAGAAAACAACAGGTTTTCTAGAGCATGAAAGGGAATGGATTGACCATTACCTAGATGCTGGAATGATTGATTGCTTACGATTATTTTATCCAGAACAAGAAGGTGTTTATTCTTGGTGGACGTATCGAAATAATTGTAGAGAAAGAAATATTGGCTGGCGGATCGATTACTTTATGGCCAGTAATAATCTAAAAACTAAGATTAAAGACTGTATTCACCTCCCAGAAGTACTAGGAAGTGATCACTGTCCCATAAAACTTATCTTAAAATAAAGACTCAACTAAAAAGCTAAGTCTTTATTTACATTTTTTTTTTAATTTTCAATCTCAATTGTTGTGGATGTTTTAATGTTAACTCTTCCAGGTGAGTCCGTAAGATTTGGATTACCTTTAATATAAATTAATCCCCCATCAATTGTCATTGAAGACTTTTTATTTTCGCCAACACTAAACACTCTAGCATTAGGAGACTCATCAACAACATCAATATCAAAGATTTTAATTTCAAAGTCCCTTGAGCCATAAGCACCAAAATGAACTTTATTACCAGACCCTCCAAACTTCTCAGGATTAAAACTTAAAACATTTTGAAGTTCAGCTCCATTCCAGAATCGATAATTCCTTTTGTTATTTTGCGCAAGTGTTCTTTTAAGAATTGTTTGGGTTGATTTTAAATCAAAGCCACCATCAGAGTTTCCTGAAGAAATTGTATCCTCAATTAGGACAGAGCTTACATTGGATTCGGTAGCAATTCCATCGCCGTTAAAATATGAGGAATTACTGCTCTTTTTTTGTCTATGATTTTTTAACAATGATTTTCTAATTTCCACATTAGAGACATTATTGTCTAAGGCTATTCCCATTGGAAAATCTTTTGCATCAAGTTGACCTTGAGAATCTCCTAATACTCGGCTTAACTTAATATCCTTTCCTGCATATTTTAAACGAATCACTCCTCTTGTATATCCATATGCTTCAATATCTTCAAGATTTAACTTTTTTACACTGGCATGACTAGCACTTCCAGTATGATAATTTTCTACTAAGCGGGTAAAGTTCTTTGCGCGAATTCTTCTAAGAGTTAAATTTTCTATACTATCAGCGATTCTAAAAATTCCATTACCAAAATTTTCAAATGCAATATCTTCAAAACTCAAATGATTTGCACCTTTTAGTAATCTAATAAATTCTTTTCCGGTAGAATTTGATTTATTTACCCAAGGAGCTATTCTCGTACCTCGAAACAAGGCTTTAGTAGAATGATCATTCTCTCTGTAAGTTTTAATTATGACAACTTTATCCGATGATTCACCACCCTTGGTGATATTCATACTTGATTTTATTGAATAAGTTCCTTTATTAGAAAGTAGTAAAATCTCTCCTCCTGTTGAACTAAGCGAACTAATCGCTGAATTTAAAGACTTAAAAGGTTTTGCATTTGAAATAGAACTACCAGACTTGTTTCCAGCTCCATTTGGAGAAATAAAAATTTTAGGAATTTCATTACTAGAATGGTCAGAACTCTCCTGGCTAGAAAGTAATTCGATACCAACTAATGAAAAACTTTCCTTTAAATTTTTAGACAAAAGACCAATATTTAATTCATTCCCACTTAGGTTCTTAATTTCTTTTTCAATTGAAAATGCTGTAGGATTTGAAACCGCAGGTAAATTAATTTCCTCATGATTTAGGCTTGAGTTTGAAAATAGAACTAATTTTTTACTATCACCTTCTAACATGAAATGTAACCTTACATAAGATAACTCTGAGTTTATAGCAAAACTATAATGAATTCCAGGAACATGATGTTCTGGGTCCATTCTTTCCCCTCTATAACTATTATAAATATTTAAATCAACATCATTTGGAACAGATGGATGAATATTAAATTCATTATTTATGTTGTTTACTATTTTATCGTCTGCACTACCGAACATAAAAAAGTTCTTATTTTTAGCTTTATCTAAAACAACAACTTCATTATTTTTTCCGATATCACTAACCCAATCACTAAAACTCTCTCCACCAACATTCACGCCATATACTCTATTCAGTTTTTTTGTAACACTTTCCTTCGCGTTGATTCCTTTGAAATAAAAGTTTCTCGTTTTTGCTTTAACTTTTAACGTGTAAGTACCTGGATCTAAACTGATGATATTTGGTATTTTTCTAGTTTTATAGTCTCCATGAGATTTAGTATTTTCTAAAGAGAAATCAATCCAGTCTCTATTATCAATTTGCAAATCGAGCTTTGGAGTAGTCCGGGCTGACGAATAATTAAAGAAAAGGTCTAAATCCAGTTTTTTATCAACCTTAACTTTATACTGAATTGTTTGACCAACCTTGAGCCTAACCTCCTTACTTGATCCTCTATTTCCGATTAAAACTTCTTCACTACTTGAAGAAAACTTAGTAGATTTAACAAAACTTGGTAGTAAATGAATATTTTTATCTGAATCATCTACAGGTTCTGTTTCACTTAATTTAATCTGCTTCAAATAAAAATTATTACTTAAACTCAATATTTCTAATTCAGAACTACCTTTAGGTAATGAGATATGTGCTAATGCTACTTTCTGAGTATAAGATCCATGACCATTTGTTGAAACTAAATCACTTGAGCTATAGCTTTCTCCTCCAAGTTTGAATGTTAACTTTGGATTCACTTTTTTAGAAGAATAATAAACCATTAAACGAAAGGTATTTGATTCTAAAGGATTAGTAACTGAATATTTTAGAGATTGTCCTTTTTTAAAACGAACCTCAAAAGAAGAACCTCTCTTGGCCTTATTTACGGGCATATTACTTTCAGAATATTCCCAAGCCTTAATTGGAGAAGTTATATCATGCTCAGAAATATTTTTTATCTTTAATATCTTAAACTTCTTCAAATAAAAATTTTGGCCTAAAGAACTTATTTTTATTTTATTCACACCCTTCCTTAAAGTTAAATTTTGATTAAATAAGCTCGTTTGAAAATTTCCATGACCTTTTGTAGATTTTCCATCAAGGTCTATAACTTTCGCATTTGAACTTAACTCAACCTTAGGAAGAGAATTTTTACTTGAATAATTTGCACTAATTTCATAAATCCCATCTTCAGCAATATTAACATCGTATAAAGCCGAATGATTTTTAGAAAATCTTAACTCATAAGTACTTCCTCTTTTAGCTTTTTTAGCTGTTGTCGATGTCGCACTTGTTGCATTAACACTTACAGCAACTTCCGTATTTGCAAAAGCATCTTGAAATGAAAACAAAAAGGATATCAAAATAGTAAAATAATCTAAAAAACGTCTCATACATCTTCCTCTGTTAAGATTATACTCAATTAACTTGTTCTGGAGGCTACGTACGACTGAAGTCAAGTTTTACACTATGTTAATTTTTCTAGCTTTAGGATACTCCATATCTAATATTAAGATTTAGGCATCTTATTCGACATAAAGAATTCAATGACTTACAAGCTCGAGCACTATTTATTTAGGACAAATAAAAATGGCAATTAATTAAATCATTTTAATTTTCTTATAAAATTTCCGATAGGTTACTGTGAAAGTTATTTTGGGAATAGTTTTATTTATATTTGAATTAAATACGTTGGCGGCACCGGCCACGGATTCACCCACCGTCGAGATTTTCAAATTAAAAAAGCCCATATCACTTGAATCAAATGAAACTATATTAATTCAGAAGTCTAAAAAGCTAAATCAAACCACATGTCATATAAATTTTGAAAATACATATAGCAGTGAAATATCCTGTGGTGGAGATTCAGCATTTATTTCAAATCAGTCTCTCATTAGTAAACCAAGCTATACAATTTCATTAGATATACCAATTAAAGATACACCCTATAAAGTCACTAAGACGTTTCAGTTACAACCAGATAGTGATTGTAAAAGTCTTGAATGTTTTAATGAGCATGATTTTAGAGCTGAAATATTAAAATCAAAGGAAGGTCTCTTTAGACAACTACAGGCCAGCACCCAATACGACCTAGATTTCTCAAATGAAGACGAAATTGAAGTCTCCGCAAACATTAAATACGCAGACATTGATCACTCTACTCCTATTTTCTCATCTCCTCTTAAGGAGGTTATTACTAAACCAGCTGATATCCTAGGCAACAATACATTTGATGGCCTTGTCATTTCTCCAGAAGAAATTACAGAAAAAATACTTGAAGGTAGTTCAATTGAGTTTGTTGAACCGGATGAAGCTTATAGACAAAAGTATTTAAGACCTATTGAGGATTTAGCAAATGATGATTTTGAAATGACAGATTATTCTGATGAGTTTGAGCTACATCAAAGAGGTATTGATCCTCCAGATGAAAATACCATATTTGATGAAACTAATCTTTCAACTTTAAATAGCTCAGGAACAGAAATTGAAAACTCTCTCACCCAAAAAAACTCACAAGTTGAAGATGATAACTTGGTTATCTCCCCTGAACTCCAAATGCCTAAAAATAAAAATGACGAGAGAGAAAATACAGGAAAGTTTGAGGATCAGACTATAAAATTAAACATAGGTGGAAAAGAACTTCAAATTACTCACCACAAAAGCTATACAGATCAAAATGGAGAACAAATTGATGAGTTTACCATTAAGGATGGAGATAGATCTCAAAGATTTGAAACAAATGAATTTATTACTTTAGAGATGGGTGAAGACTTATTAGGTGAACTTACATTAGGAGATAACCAAATTGAGTATAAATTTCAAGGTGATGAAACAGTAAATCCACTTATGGCCACGCCTTTAAGTCAATTGGTTGAAGGTGAAGCGAGAGAGGCTCAAGTAAACCTGGAATTAAAAAACTGTATGACTTCTTTAAATGATTTCTTAAAAAATAAGAATTTTAATGAAGCTGCTATTCAGAAGTTTTTGAATCTGCAAGGTCGCCTCACACTCCACAGACTTGCGTGGGCGCATTTAAATAAAGCTGGAGCGAAAGACAAATTAGAAAATCATATTCTTAAACTCATTAAAGAAAAATACTCAAATGAGAATCAAAAAATTGCCAAAGAATTTGATAATATGAATCTAAAATCAAGAAATTTTTTAGCAAAGTCTCTTCCTCATGTTATGGATGTATTATATCAACAATCTGAAGAGCAGGACCTACATACTTCTGCCTATAAGCTTCATGAATCAGATTTGAAGTTTTTAGAAATGGTGGCAGAATACGAAGAATATAAATCTGATCATTATGATCACAGACAATATGACACAGATTCTATTTCCCAAAATATAACGAATTTTACAACTATAATAAATAGCTCATATCAGAATTCAAACCATAAACTACAAAATGAAAATGACATTCCTAAAAATCAAGACCTACTCATTACTGAAATTTCAAAGCTTGAAAAAGAGCTTGAAAATATGATTAAGACATTTATTTTTCAATCATGTTTTGGGCCTAAAGGAATGACTTGTGAAGATGCTAGAAATGAAGTGGAATCATTATTTGAAAAAGAAATGACAACTCTACTACCAGGGATAATTCAGTCGATTAGGTCGACTAAAGATGAAGACTATTTGAAAGACATCCGCTTTAGAAAGCTATGGCTTAAGGTTGCGAAGTAGACTATTCAATAACTTTTGAGCACCTAATAACTTTTGCAAGATTTTTATCCATATCATTACCATGTAAAGCACAATCCTTATGCTCTCCCGAGACACATACACCAGTAAGATAATATCCAGGGCTACATGATAACACACCACTCCAACTTGCAGTCCCTTTATACTCATGGACCTCAATAGTCATCTGCCTAGATGAACCTACCGTCCAAGGACGACAACGCATAACTGCAAAATAACCAGTACCTCCATAATTACAATCAGCGTTTTCACCAGCTGTACATAAGGAATCCGCAACATGAAATGGAGGACAAACAACTAAGTTTCTATACCAACCAGTCTTATAAACAGAAGCTCCTAAGTTTGGAACATAAGAGTCTGTAGTATCACTAACACAGCCAATTCTCGTTGGAGCTGAGGACATAGGAGGACAGTCTTTATTCTTACCACTTGAGCACATTGCTGTAATAAACTGCCCTGTATCACAAGTTAAAGTAGAGCCCCATGCTGTAGAAGATTTATAATCAACAGAACTTGCTGATAGTTGTGGGACAGTTTTTTCTCCCATTAAAGAACAGCTTAAAATAGTACTCTCCCCAGCTGCATTTGTCCTAAAACTAACACTAATGGGAAAACTCATTTTAAAATCAACTCTACTCTCTTGAATTCTTTTCTCTCCTTCAATAACAATCTCTCCGATATCACTCTCACCAGAGCTTGCTGGGTAATTACTCCCTACTCCATTATTCATAGTCAAGAAAAGGCTTTGAATAGAAAGATTTCCGAATCGATTTAGTGAATCATCGGTCGCACTAAGTTTTTTTTGTGTTCTGGACTCACCATCAGGTGATGAATAAAAGAGTTCAAATTCAAGTCCTTCATTAGGCATATCACCATCAATCGCAGATTTTTGAAAAGTTACAGGGTTTGTTGGGCTTCCAAGAGGTCCTTCGCCGGCAAGACTAATACGACAAAATTTATCATTTGATAGGATTAATCGAACCATTGATCTTAATTCAATTTCATCAACTTTAGATTCTGCAAATTTAGAGGATTTATTCAAATTCCCCATCATTTGCATCATCACAACGGCCAAGCCTCCGGCCATTCCTGCAGCAACTAAAACTTGAACAATTGAAAAGCCATTTTGATTTTTAAAAACGTTCTTATAAAGATTAGAACTCAACATAGAAATGAGCATTTCCAGAAGTAATTAATTTTTTATTATAATTCTGTCTAAAATTAATATACCTCTCATAAGATTCAGCTCCCATGGTATCTTTTAATTGTTTAAGATACTTACTATTAATTTTTCCAATTTCAATATTATCTTCTAGTGTAAAAAGATATGGCTCACCATTAGCATCTTCAATTTTGGGAGTCATATAATTACTTACTTCTTTTTCTCTTAATTTTTGTAATTCGAGATAAGTTTCATAAGCTTCGATACGGAGACCTAACTCTCTTTCAAAATAATCTTGCGAGTCTTGATCCCATTTCAACTTTGATTGTTCATAATTTCTTTCAAAGTCCTCTGAAGCTTTGTCTTCACTATAACCTCTATCATCTTGGTGATCTGGTTCATTAGCTGTATTGATTTCATTTTCTATGACTTTAATATTTTGTTTATGATGACTCTTTTTGTGCGCCAGTAAATCCGTTTTCTTTATAGCTGATTGGGCTACTGAAATTTGATCATTTACTTCTTCATATAATGCATCATCGAGATCGTCACTTACCAATAGCTCGCTATCACCACTTAGAAGATAAAAGTTCAATCCAATCGAAATTGTAAAAATAACTGGAAAGATGAGTTTTTTCATATGAAACATCCTTGTTTGTTCTTTGAAATTTTTACAAAATTTTTAGTTTTTGTATATGTATTTATTTCGAATGAATAACCTGACCTTGAAAGTAGACTTTTTCTAACATCTGATCATACTTAATTCTTTGCCTTTTATGTTTTCCAATATAGTGAGCTAAAATACTCTCTACCTTCGGCTCTACATCAGCTTTTAACTTCGGAAGAACTAAAAAATTTGCTTCTTTACCAACAGAGAGATTTCCTTTTTTCTTATCTAATTTCAGAAGTTTAGCACCAGCAAGTGTGGCCCTGTACAAGGCTTTTTTATAAGTTGCACCTTTTACATTAGCTTTGGCATTTTGATCCACAAAAGAACGCATAACATCAAACATCGACAATACTGGACCACCACCAATATCAGATCCTAGTGCCCAACGAATATTATTTTTTTCAATACGTTTAAAATCAAACAATCCAGAACCTAGTCCTTTCTCCTTTATTGGAGCATTACTTGTAGGACAATGTGCAATTGCAGTTTTAGTTTTAGCCAACATCTCAATTTCTTCTGGCATTAAATGAATTCCATGCCCCATAATACAATTAGGGCCTAGCATTCCAACTTTCTTATAAATTTCTGTATAGGATTTTACTTTTTCAAATCCTTTTACCTCTTTATATAAGCTTTTAACAAAATCTATTTCATTTTGAGTTTCACATAAGTGGGATTGCATGAAACTTTTATTCTTCTTCGCAATTTTCGAAGTTTCTTTCATCGTTTGAGCATCTGTTGCGATCGCAAACCTTGGTGTTAAAGCATATTTAGACTTATATTTTGAACTTAAACGCTTAACTATTTCAACCGCATTATCTTTGGTTTGGGAAAGATACTTTGGAGAATTCTGGGTCATTAAAACGTTCCCAATAGTAAAATCTCCAATACATTTTTCAATAGCATACTCACAGGCATGTTCATGAATTGATGAATAACAAGCTCCTCCTAAAGTTCCAACACTAGCAAGTCTTGAAAAGAACTCATTTGCTCGTTTCTTAGCATAAGTCTTATTTTTAAATTTTTTCTCTGTTGGAAAAGTATAATTATCAAGCCATGTTAATAAATTGGCTTTAGGCATTTCGCGGACATCATCTTGAACCCAATGAAAATGCATATCAAAAAATGAAGGGATAATCACATGATCAGAGTAGTCCACTAATTGAAAACCTTCACTTAGAGAACTCAAGATCCTTTTATGACCGAGCTGTTCAACGTAATAGACCGTTTTATCTTTAGAAGTTTTTGGTGATAAAACCATGACTCCATTTTTAAAGTACTCACACTTTGTATCTGAAATAGGATTAAGAATATGACCCAACACAACAATTTTAGAACGTTTCACTAATATCTACCCTTTTTTGTTTTACGAAAGGGGCATTTTTAATCTATTTTTATATTATGAAAAGAGTTTATTTTTACGCCATTTGTCTATTATTAAGTTTTACTAATGTTTATGCTAAGGAAAATTATTCTATAAATAAGGTAACTACTTTAAATATCAACTCAAGTATAAATCCGGCGACTTTTAATTATATAGAAACAAATTTAAAAAAATTATCTCAAAAAAATAACGACTTTGTTCTCATAAAGCTTGATACCCCTGGCGGACTGGTTACCACAACCAAAGAAATACTAACCGCTATGGGTTCAGTAGATTTTCCAATAGCAATTTGGATTACTCCAGAAGGTGCGAGTGCTACTAGTGCAGGTGCAATTATTGCAAGTGGAGCTCATATTCTTGTGATGAGTGAAGGAACTAATATTGGTGCAGCAACTCCGATTCAAATGGGAAAAGATATTGAACAAAAAGATGCTAAGTCTAAAGCTGTAAATGATTTAGTGGCCTTGGTGACTTCCCTTTCAAAAGCCAGAGGAAGAAACCCGGAGCATTTTGAAAAAATGATTTCGGAGGCAGAAAGCTTAGATGCAAGAACTGCTTTAAAAGAAAAAGTGATTGATAATATTATTAATGATCAAAAAGAATTATTAGCTTATTTAAATAATTTAGAAGTCACAGTTAAAGGCAAAGCATATAAGCTAGAAATTCAGCCAAATGTTCCAGTAGAAAATATTGAAATGGACCCGGGTCAACAAATATTAAATATTTTTGCCAATCCAACAACAGCATATGTTTTATTTATTATTGGAGCTGCTTTAATCTATTTCGAGCTTCAAGCGCCTGGTGGAATAATCGCAGGGGCCTTAGGTGCTTTTTTCCTTGTTTTAGCAGCGATAGGATTTCAGGTGCTACCTCTAAATATGGGAGCAATGGGATTAATCATTTTAAGTTTTATCCTCTTCGTATTGGAAGCATATATTACCAGTTTTGGAGTCTTAACTTTAGCAGGTCTAGCTTCGTTAATATTTGGGTCACTCTTCTTATTTAGAACAGACAATAGTTTTATCGAACTAGAAATCAAAGTTATCATTTCTGTCGTTTCTGCTATCGCAATTTATGTAGGATTTATTGGTTTCTACTTTATAAAGACTTATAGAAAAAACAAAGAACTTTTTGATACTCGTGGGGAAGAAGCCATTGTCTCAAAACTCATGGGTAAGGACGAAGGTAAATTTAAATATCAAGTTAAACTTGATGGAGAAATTTGGAGTGCCTACTCTAGTACCGAATTTAAAGAAGGTGATCATGTAAAAGTTGATCATCTAGATAATGAAAAATTGCATTTAACTATTTCAGCAAAATAATTTAGGAGAGAATATGTTTGGATTTTTACCATTAATTGTTATTTTAGTTTTATTACTAATGTCCTCTATCAAAATTCTTAATGAATTTGAAAGAGGTGTTATCTTTAGACTAGGATCTTACGCAGGAGTAAGAGGTCCAGGTCTTATTATCTTAATACCCATTATCGAAAAAATGGTTAAAGTTGATCTAAGAGTTGTTACAATGGATATTCCTTCACAAGATATCATCACCAAAGACAACGTGACCTTAAAGGTTAATGGAGTTGTTTACTTCAGAGTAAATAATCCTCAAAAATCTGTTATTAAGGTTGAAAACTTTTATCATGCAACATCACAAATTGCCCAAACAACTTTAAGATCTGTTATTGGCCAATATGAGTTAGATGAAGTTCTCTCTCAAAGAGATGATATCAATGCGAAATTACAAGTTATTTTAGATGATCAAACTGAACCATGGGGAATCAAAGTAACAAATGTAGAATTAAAAGCAATTGATCTTCCAGAAAATATGCAAAGAGCGATGGCCAAGCAAGCCGAAGCAGAAAGAGAAAAAAGAGCAAAAATTATTTCTGCAGATGGTGAATTTCAAGCTGCTAAAAAGCTGGCAGAAGCTGCTGGAGTCCTAGCACAAGAAGACAATGCTATGACACTTAGATATTTAGACACAATGAGAGAAGTCTCAAGTGGAAGTAATAAGTCTTCCGTAATTTTTCCAGTCCCACTAGATCTTGCTGGGTCACTGAAAGGTATTTTTAAACAGTAAACATAAAAAAAGCCTCCAGTACTTGGAGGCTTTTTTATTCTATAAATTTCACATTTATTACCAAGATTTTTGCCCATCAATCTGCTCATCAAAATGATCTAGTTTTTCTGTTAGGTTTTCAGGACTCTCACTTGGAACAGAAGCAGGTGCTCTACCAAAAGACTTTTTCTCATAAACTTGCGGGTTCTGCTCTAAGACAGTATCCATATTTTGATGAAGCTTCTCATTAAACTCAGACAAATCTACTGCTTTTCCAAAAACGACTGGTGATAACAACAAAGAAACTAATAATATCTTCATTAAATGACTCCTTATCTATCCATTTAACTTATCGGAATTGGAAAAATTTAATTTAATCCATTTCATAAACCATCAAAATCAGTAGATTTTACAAATACTTAAGAAAGTTAAGACTTCCTTGTTAAAAGGTGCTAAAAAGCCTTTTAAAGTAGGTAAATATGCAAAAAGTTGAGAAAAAACTAAATAAAACACCATTATATGGAAGCCTTAAACAAGGCAAGAACGTGACTCTATATATTTCAGGACTTAAATATAAGCTTGATGCCATTGATGTAAAAAAAATTGTTCAGAAATATGTAAAGGTGAACTTTGTAAATATTGTAAAAGATACCAAAACTGGTCTAAATAAGGGTATTGCCTTTGTTCAAGTAGCTGATGAAAATGGTGCAAACCGAGTTATCAAAGATCTTGATGGAAAGGTTTTCCAAGGAAGAACGTTAAAAGTAAGTATCGCAAAAGAAAACAGACCCGCTTATAAAACGATAAGGTCTGAAAAAGCACCGACAGAAACAGAAACTCCAGCAGTAAAAGCTCCTAAACGTAGACGAGATAAAAAGGGATTAAACGTTCTTTTTGATCATTTGAAAAATAATAATTAATCTTCAAGGTTAATAACTAACCTACTTGATTGGGGATGATCTTAAAGACAAAGTCTGGAAGTGAAAGATTAATTTGTTTTTGTAACAATAATTTCAAGAGCTTCCAAAGACCCGAGACTTTTTATTTTCCTTTTTCCCACAAAAAATAATAAATCCCCTAACGCCTTCTAGTCGAATCGGTTTAAAACACAGTATAGTGCTTCAGTTGTTTACTTTGGCTTTAAGCTTCATCCCCACGCAGAGGGGACGGTTAATCAAGATTATTTTAATCGACTTATTATTAAGCCTTTTTCTACTGACTTTGTTTCAAAACCAATATTATAAAGTTTTTTATTTCTAAATGAGATATTGTTAAAAATTGATCCGCCGTAAACAGTCTCAGTTTGGCTTAAAATATCTATCGTGTAGTCTGAATTGATAACCCCTGCGATGGCCGCAGTAAAGCCACCTGCACCGGGTGCATTTCCAACTGTAAACAATTTTTTAGTGCTGGACTCATAGTAAATATCCATGAGTTTATCATTGCCTGGGTATCCCAAAATATCATTAAATATATTTATTGAAATGTCGCTATTACTCCCATCAAAACCCACTTCTAATAAAAATGTATCAACATCACCACCAGAGTTTGTCGATCTTCCTAGGACGTAAATATGTCCATCAGAGCGTACTTTTATTTTATCAATATAATCGTTAACATTAGTCCCACCGGCTATTTCATTTTCGATGATAAACCCACTAGTGCCAAAAGATGAATCAATAACTCCTAAGGAAGAAATTTTTCCAATAAATGCATTATGCTTACCACCAGAACTTCCTCCCCAAGAATATCCTCCAAAAATAATGGCATTGTCATGGTAATCACAGGTGATTATTTTATCCGAACCAGCCCCTCCAGCAGTGTTATTCATCTGCCAAAGGCCAGAACTAGCAAAGCTCGTGACGACATTTCCATTTTGGTCTAGCTTCCAAATCTTCAAACTTTTATCATTTACATGATACCCTTGTCCTCCAAGGTAGATATTTTGATTTTCACCAATCGCCAGACAGTTTGCTCTCTCCCCCTGACTTGCACCAGCACTAGGATGAGAATAAATATAATAACCAGAACTTGCAAAGCTTGTATCAAGAGTTCCATTTGAGTTTAACCTCAAGGCTAAGGCCCTTGCTCTACTATCTTTTGTATAACCAGCAATAATAAGCTTTTCATTTTTATCAATTTCAATGGCCAAGCCTTCACTATCTTTATCTGAAGAATCACCATTATAATACCAAGCACCACCCGATCCAAAACTACTATCTAAGCTTCCATTACTATAATACTTCCAAACTGTTAACGTCTTTAAACTGGAAGCAATATTTTGAGTATAACCAGTGATATATACATTTCCATGTGAATCCATTGCGCTATCAAAAGCGATACTATGATCATCAGAAGAGCTAAGTCTTTTTACTCCAAAGCTTTCATCATTTACACCTTGAAATACAACTTCTGGAATAACTTCTTTCGTCTCTTCAGCAACTGTATCGATATTAATCTCTGATGTTACACAAGAAGTAAGGATCCCAAATTGAATAAGTATTAAAAGTCTTTTAATCATGCTTATATTGTAATCAGCTTTAGATTCTTTTCAAGAAAAGACGTAAATCGCTGAAAAGTCGAAGGAAAATTAACAACTATTCACTTTTGATAATTTATATAGACCCAAAAACTAGGCATTTTAATCAATTCTTTTAAAGAATGCCTATCTTTTAACCGATCTCTCATTAGATTTAAGAACCTTCTTCCTGATTCTGATATTCTCTGGAGTGACTTCAACCCACTCATCATCATCAATCCAATCTAGTGCCCATTCGAGAGTTCTTGGAACAATTGGTGGTAATGAGATATTCTCATCTTTTCCAGCAGTTCTTACTGAAGTTAAATGCTTCTCTCTAACAACGTTTAAGTTTAGATCATTTGGTCTTGTGTGCTCACCGACAACCATCCCCTCATAAACCTTTTCACCTGGCTTAACAAATTGTTGTCCAGAAGAAAGAACATTGAATAGTGCGTATGGAGTTGTTTTCCCAGCTCTATCAGAAATAAGTGCACCATTTTGTCTAGCTAACATTTTTCCAACATAATCACCGTACCCTAAAAAGTAAGAACTCATTAAGCCTTCCCCTTTAGTGTCTGTAAGAAATTGAGATCTAAAACCAATAAGACCACGAGATGGAACTTTAAATTCGATTCTCGTTCTCGTATCACCGATAGGACTCATAGCTTCCATAAGACCTTTTCTCGTTCCCATCGCTTCAGTTACAACACCAGTTGATTCGTTAGGAACATCAAAGACAACCTTTTCATAAGGCTCTTGCTTTACACCATCTTCTTCGATCATAAGAACCTGAGGTCTTGCAATCATTAATTCAAAACCTGCTCTTCTGATTTCTTCAAAAACTATAGCAACTTGTAACTCCCCTCTAGCCTTTAAAATAAAAACCTTTGGATCTTCAGTTGGTTCGTATTGAAGAGAAACATTTTTTCTAATAGCTTCTTGTAAAAACTCTTCTAACTTTCTTGAAGTTAAATATTCACCTTCTTGACCAGAAAGTGGAGAAGTAGAAACTGAAACTTGAACAGAAACCGTTGGAGGATCAACTTCAACTCTTGGAAGAGCTTCAGGATTATCTAGTGATGTAATTGTATCTCCGATATGAGCATCTTCAACACCATTTAAGATTACGATCTCACCTGCATCAGCAGATTCAACCTCTTTAAATCCAAGACCATCAAAAATTTGGATTTTTCCAACCTTGATTTGTTTTGGTTTTCCAGAGGCATTAATCCAATTATATGGTTTATTAGCGATCATAGTTCCGCTTGAGATTCTTCCAATCATCAAGGTTCCTAGGTATTTTGAATAATCTAAATTCGTCACTAGCATTTGAAGATTACCATTTTTATCTAAATTAGCTTCTGGAAAATATCCACCAACAAAGAAGTCTAACAATGGAGTAAGGCTTCCCTCTCTTGCAGCAGGATCATCTGAAGCATATCCATCTCTACCTGAACCAAAGAAAAATGGGATATCTAAATCAAAGTCTTCAACTCCCGCTAAATCAACAAGCTCTAATAAAAGATCTTCGATTTCTAATTGAACTTCTTCGTGTCTTTCATCTGGACGATCAATCTTATTGATCATAACTCCAATCTTAATACCTTGTTCAATCGCCTTTTGAAGGACAAATCTTGTCTGAGGAAGTGGTCCTTCAGCGGCATCAACTAAAAGAACAATACCATCTACCATCATTAAGGATCTTTCCACCTCTCCACCAAAGTCGGCGTGGCCTGGAGTATCTAATAAGTTAATTTTATAATCTTGCCATGCAAAAGCACAGTTTTTAGCTGAAATGGTAATTCCTCTTTCTTTTTCGAGCTCACCGCTATCCATAACTCTCTCTTCGACAGTCTCGTGCGCTGCAAAAAGTCCTGATTGTTTTAATAGTTCATCAACAAGAGTCGTCTTCCCATGGTCAACGTGGGCAACGATAGCAATATTTTTCAATTTCATTTTAGCTCCAAATAGTACGAATTTGGCCCAATTATGACATAGTTTGCTTTATAGGAGAAGCTAAAAAGACTGAATTATCGCCTCAGCAACTTTTATTCCATCAACTGCAGCTGAAGTTATTCCTCCAGCATAGCCTGCCCCTTCACCACAAGGATAAAATCCTTTATGAGAAGTAGACTCTAAATTCTTTTTATCTCTTAAAATTGTAATGGGAGCAGAAGTTCTCGTCTCAGGAGCTATGAGAATGGCTTTGGGGTCACTTGAAAACCCCGGCATTTTTTTATCAAACTGCCTAAGCCCCTCTTCCAGATGGGTATTAATAAACTCAGGAAAGATTTTTCGAATATTAGTTTTAAAAATACCACTTGGGGAGCTCGTTTTGGGAAGCTCATTTTTATTTAATTTGTTTTCTAAAAACTCTTTTACACTCATCGCAGGAAGCATTTTTCCATCGGCTTCCTCCACTGAAGTCTTATAGGCTTTTCTTTCAATGCTGTGTTGAAACTCTACCCCTGAGAGAATATCTTTCTTATCAAAGTCTCTACCTGCATTCACCGAAACAACAATGGCCGAATTGGACCATCTAGAATTTCTAGCATAATTACTCATTCCATTCACAACAATTCCATCCGCCTCAGTACCGCTAGAAAGAACATATCCACCAGGACACATACAGAAACTATAAGTACCTTTATCAGACTTCTTATCATGATGAGAAAGTCTATACCTGGCAGCTCCTAAGAATTCACTTTCCCAATAAGTCCCATGTTGAAGTTGATCAATTGCTGCTCTTGGGTGCTCAATCCTAACTCCAACCGCAAAGTCTTTAGGTGCCATGGCCACATGTTTTTGCATGAGTTGCTCATATAGTTCACCTGCTGAGTGTCCTGTGGCAAAAATGACATGGTCAGTGTCTAAAACTTTTCCATCGCTAAGCTTTACCCCAACGACTTTGTCACCCTCAAAGAGAACTTCATCCATCTTGGTATTATAGATAATTTCATGACCTTGAGATCTTAAATAATCAGAAACTTTAGTGATGATTTTTCTAATTTTATTTGAACCTAGATGCGGGTTAGAAATATAGGCTACTTCCTCAGGCGCACCAAATTCCACAAATTTATTCATGACATATTTAATAAAAGGCGATTTGACTCTCGTAATAAGTTTCCCATCAGAAAATAACCCTGCACCACCTTCTCCATAGCAAACATTACTTTCAGTATTGAGAACCCCATTTCTCCAATAACGAGAAATATGAAGCATCCTTTTAGTCGCCTCGTCTCCACGTTCTACAACGATTGTTTTAATTCCGTAGTCCGCAAACCTAAGAGCGGCAAAAAGTCCTGCAGGCCCAGCTCCTATAATAACCGGAGTCTTACCTTGATAATTAATATCTTCAACATCAAACTCGTCTTTATTGAAAGACTCACCCTTTTTAATCCCTTCAATAATGTAGAGATAAACTGGTTTTTTTCCTCTTGGGGCTCCTCTCGCATCCAGACTTTTAGAAATAATTCTATAATCTACAAACTGAGGATATTTAGAACTCATATAATGCTCTAGCTTAGCATCAAAATCTAACTTGAATTGTAATTTTTCTGACATAGAGCTTTACTATAGCATTAATAGCGTGTTGCCTATAAAATATCTGATATTATAAATTTTTTACCATATTTTAAGTATTTAGGATCAAGAATGAAAACAGCCCTTATCGCCATAGGAAGTGAACTCTTAGATGGAAAAATCATAGACAAAAATACCCAATATTTAGGAAAGAGACTGACCGATCTCGGCCATAACCTAAGTAAGGTCATTATTTGTGGAGATGAAAAAGAAGAGCTAACTAAATTGATCCAAAGCCTTAAGGATTATACTATTTTCATTTCAGGAGGACTTGGACCTACCCTTGATGACATAACGAAACCCATGCTTTGTGAACTTTTTAAGGAAGAACTTTCAGAAAGTGAAGCTGCAACTCAAATAACTCTAACTCATTTTGAAAGAGGAAATAGGGATTATGATAAATCTGTCATGCATTATCATCTTATGCCTGAAGGCTTCACCCCACTCCTTAATCCCGTTGGATATGCACCTGGAATTTATATCAATCAAGATGAATATGAGATATTTTCTCTCCCGGGTGTCCCTGCAGAGTTTCAGGAGATGTTAGAGCAGTCCATTTTCCCCGTTTGGTTTGAAGACCAAAATGATAGATTTATAAAAAACGTGATTGTAAAAACCTGGAAAGTTCCTGAATCGAAAATCTTTCATGAACTTGCACCCAATCTTTGGAAAAGACTAGAAGAATTTGGAACTGTAAGCTCTCTTCCACACTCTGGTGGTGTAGATATTGGTGTTAAATTGAATGCTAAATCCAAGGAGCAGCTTCTAGCTGATGAGAAGGAAGTACTCAAACTTATTAACTCAACACCAATAAAAGATTACATTTGGCATATAGGTCCAGAGCTCTTAGAAGAAGTTATAGTCCTCAAGGCGAAAGAAAAAGGTTTAACAATAGGGTTTTCTGAGTCTTGCACTGGAGGTTTACTTGCGAGTAGAATAACAGATATTTCTGGCTCATCCTCAGTATTTTGGGGAAGTGTTGTAAGTTATTCGAATGAAGTAAAAATGAAATCCTTAAATGTATCAGAACAAACCTTAAAAGATTATGGAGCAGTCTCTGAACAAACAGCTTTTGAAATGGCCCAAGGTGCAAGAAAGCATCTAGAAGTAGATATTGCAGTATCCACCACAGGCATCGCAGGACCAGGCGGGGCTACACCTGGTAAACCAGTTGGAACGGTGGGTATTGGTGTCTCTACAAAATATAAAACCGAAAGCAAAATTTATCATTTTAGAGGCAATAGGCTTTCACTTAAACAACGTTTTTCTCAAGCGGCCCTTTTTAAAATGTTGGAAGCTATTATTGAAGCTTAATTATTATTTTCAGAGTCCTTTGTGCAGGATGAGTATAAAGAGCTACTCTCTAACACCAGGAACCCCTAGAATTTGTAGCAATACAAAGTAGAGCATATGTTCCTTTGAACTCATTTGCCCATCATAGAAAAAGATCTTTTCAAGATCATGAACCAATTTTTCTTTATCCCGAACTCGCAGAAACCTTAGTTTCTCAAATGCTTTTCCCAAACCTGAATAAGACAATTTCTTATTGTGCTGGTGATTATCAATAAGTTCTAATTCAAGATCAGTTGGTAGATCTTTAAGCTTAGCTACCTTTAGAGCAAAGGCTGCTATTAAACAAATCTCTTCTCTCGTTTTACTTGCTGGAATCTCCTTAAATTTCACTTCTTTATTTTTTAAAGCAGGTTTAAGGTAGCTATAAATTATAAATTCATGGTAATCAAACTTCTTATCTTTAGCGATTTCTTCTTTTAGTTTTTTATAACAAACTTCCTTTTCACCATCTGATAACATATTTAATTCACCAAAAAGTATTTGAAGCACAGCTAAAAGCTCATCCGAGCCAATCGAGTCGAATTTACCTTTTCTATGAATAATTTCTTCGATGACATCACAAAAAGTATTTTCATTTTGGCTTTCAAAAGTTGCATTTAAATATAGAACAGCTGGAAATAAATCAGACATGGAAATATTTTTGTTATTTTCAGTTGCTGATTCTTTAGGCTCTTCATCCAATACAGGAGGAAAATTTAGTTTTTTCAAGTTAGAAGGTAAATAGTTTTTATCAATTCGTTTAATCCTATCGATAATTTCTGGATGAGTTCTAAATTGAAAAAAGTTTTTTATCGTATTAGTAAAAAACATATGCTCAATTTCATCTCTTCTACTATGTTCTATTTTTTGAACTCCTTCAAAAAAATGGATTTTTTCAAAGACTTTAATAAGAGCTGAAGAATTCCTTGTGAATTGTACAGATGAAGCATCGGCCAAGAATTCCCTTTGAACACTAATTCTTGATTTAAGCCATGAACCAGCAAACCATCCAACACCGCCAAAGATTATAAAAACTAAGCCCACCCCACTTCCTTTCTCTCTACGTCTCCTTCTACCATTGGCTCCAAGAATTCTAATTCCAAAATAATAAAGCGCAACCAATCCATGAATCATCCCAATAAGCTTTAAGTTGATCGTCATATCACCATTCAGGATATGACTAAACTCATGACCAATAATTGCTTGTAACTCATCTCTACTTAACTTTTCCAAGCACCCTCTAGTCACACATATTGCAGAGCTGTTAATATCATACCCACAAGCAAATGCATTTATACCTTCAACATCTAAAATAAAAACTTTCGGAAGTGGGACACGACTAGCGATACTCATTTCTTCTACAATATTTAACAGTTGTTTTTCTTTAAAGTTACTTGGTTTTCTATTTAGTTTGGCTCCCAAATAATAACAAATTCCGGTTGGTGAAACTCTAAGTTCTTTAATTTTAAAATAGCTTAAGATATTAATGATCAAAAAAATCAACGCAGAAATACCACAACTAACAAGGTAAAAGCTCGGATTATAGATCCTTTGTTCAATTATCTCCTTACGTGAATAGTATTCTTTATACTTTTTTCTTTGTTTTTGAGTCTTAACTTCAGCTCTAGGAGGATGTTTCAGTTTTTTGTTTTCAATCACCTTATCTAAGGGAATATACCATGTGGTGATAAAACCAATCCCAAGACTAACAAAGCTTACAAGCATGATAAAGCTCAAGTATAGCCTTCTCGTATTTTTTTTCGCTATTCTTTGATCTTCGAAAAATCTCATTTCAGAATTCTACTTTTATGGCCTTGCGTGCTTCTTGATTTTCTAGTTCTAATTGATCGACATTTCCAAAGTTAAAAATACCTGCCAAAATATTGTTTGGAAATTGCTGAATCCCAACATTATAATGCATTACTGCATCATTATAAGCTTGACGAGCAAATGAAATTTTATTTTCGGTTGAGCTTAACTCTTCCATTAAATTTGTCATAGTTGAATCTGATTTTAAATCTGGATAATTTTCAAATAATGCAAACATTCCAGAAATACTTTTATTCAAATTAGCTTCGGCCATATTAAAGTCTTTTACAGCTTTAGAGTTTTCAGGATTTTTCTTTAAAGCTTTTTCACTATTTAAAGCTTGATTTCTTGCTTCAATAACTCCCGTCAAGGTTTCTTTTTCATGCTCCATGAAAGCCTTAGCAGAATTAACTAAGTTTGGAATTAAGTCATATCGTCTTTGTAATTGGACATCTATCTGAGAAAAGCCGTTTTTGTATTCATTCTTAAGCTTTACAATATTATTATAGATAGAAATGCAAAAAAGAGCGATTAGTACTCCTCCACCTAGAATGGCCACAACAACACCTACTAAAATCATATTCATATATTACTCCTCTTTTTTCTTTCTTTTATCTTCACCAATAATTTTTCTCGCAATTTTTTTATCTGCATCCCTTAAACGATGAGACATAGTCTGCATTAAAGAACGAAACCATCTAGGTTGATTTTCCAAAACATCAATAAACTTTTTGTGAGGGATAACCAATACTTCTCCTTGCTCAACGGCCCTAACACTAGCTGACCTAGGAAGGCTATCAAGAAAGCTCATCTCACCTACTAACTCACCTGGAAACACTTCACCAATAATAACATTTTGATTATCATGATTCATCTTCGTTATGATAAATTTTCCGGATAGTATCCAATACATTTCGTGAGAAACACCACCTTCAGTAATGAGGTATTCATCTTTTTCAACAATCTTGGTATTATTAGAAATAACTTCTGAGTGTCCGATAAAAGTTAAAAGTTTTTTCTTTAGCTGAAGTTTTGAAAATGGAAACTCCATATATTTAACATTATCAACCATAGAAAATTGTTCATGAAATTCATCTGGTTTATCACCAAGCACTAAAACTGGTAAAATATTTTTCACACTTTTTAAGTCTTCTTTTCTTCGAATGCTTTCAATAAAATTTTTTGCACTAAAACCAGGTACTGTCATATCTACAATGACCATATGAAATTCCTCATTAGAGAATTTAAGGCGAGCTTCATTAGAATTATTTGCAGTCACGACTTTATACTTTTGCTCCATAAGAAGCTCTTCAACAATACCAAGCCTTTCTTTGTCACTAACGACAATTAAAACTGTTTTTATATTTTTCATGGAGCCTTTATCGTCCAAATGAGTTGTCATGTTTAGATATCTAGAAATATTAAAATATGCCAAATCTTTTGGTCAGGATTTCTAAAATATATCCTCTCGGACTCCCTAAACTCATGAAATCTCATAACAATAAACAAAGCCTTTATAATTTAGAAAAAGTCGTTTTTGACCGATAGGAATATTATGAAAAACTTAACAATATTTATCTTTGGATTTTTAATTTTAATTAGTTGCTCACCTAAGCCAGAGACAACTTCGGCCAAAATTAGTTTCGGTGCATCTTTTGGTCCCAATGAGTTTCCTGGTGGACTTTATATTCTTGGTCATAATCCAGATACTAAAGTTGTCTTTACTAAAAGATTATTAAATACCACTACCTATGAAGTCGATTTAGATAACGGTAAATGGGAATTTGGCGCTGTTGGGTGGGATGCTGGCACTAGTGCGATGGCAGGAGTACCTAAATGCTTTATTACGGAGGGTGAAATAAAATTGGATGGCTCACCTGTAGATATAAATTTAACTCCCAGTACAGATGGTTGTGGAGAAGAACCTTTCAAAAGTGATGAAGGTGAATATAACGAAGCGAGTGGAAGTCCAAGACCAGCAGAGTTTATCTCTTGCACCAAAGGCGACAATGAGATTTTTTTAGGTGATGATTGCTCAGAAGCACCTGGAGTTTATAAAAGTTATAAAATTGTTTCTTATGATGTCAATTTTTCGAATGAAGAACGGATGTTTGAAAATAGATCAAATCCATTCGAATCTACATGTATTACAGATGGTAATAACGATCACCATGTATTAAGAAATCCTCAGGTTAGACCACTTATATTTAAAGGAATTCCTCAGTCAATTATCGCATATTCTCAAGAAGGATGTGCTGGAACTGGGGATAAGATCGATTTCAAAAGTGGATTCTATGAAGGTTCTCAAACGGTCTATGGTTCTTTTGTTAAAGCAAATATAGCAACTAACACCAATACATTTTATATAAGACAACCTCTTTGTCCAACATATGCTGTCAATAATGTCGGTTTCGAGATTGGAGACGGAGGCACAATTCCTTATGTCATTTGTAATAAAGCTGAACTTGAAATGATGACAGGAACAAATAACTACATCCTCGGAAAAAATATTACTGCCACCGGTTTTAATACTATTTCATCTTTCACAGGAAACTTTAATGGTAATAATAAAAAGATTATTGGATTAGATAAGCCTTTAATTAATAACTTCTCCAATCTTTCTGGTGAAAAATTTATTGGTAATTTCACAATTCAAGGTGTGAACATTTCTACTACTGGTCCTTATACAGGAGCACTAATTAATGAAGTGACAGCAGGAACATCAACGAATACACGTTTTCATAACATAAGTATCGATAGCCTAGCTATTGGTGTCAATTCAACAGGGGCAAATGCGACAGGCGGTCTCATTGGAAAAATTTCAACAAGTACAGGAGCAATAGTTAATCTATCTGATATTGAAGTATATTCACAAGGCGCAAACATTATTTCATTTAATGGGGATTCAACATCTCCAACCGGTGGCCTAATTGGAAAAGTCACGAATCCATCAGGAGAAGTAGAATTAAATGATATTGATATTCACAATCTCACGATTATTTCCGATCAATCAGAAACTGGAGGTTTGATCGGATACGCTGATAATACAAATATAAGTGGAGCCAGCTTAACTAAAGTTGACTTAAATGGAACAGATCAACTAGGAGGGATCATAGGTTCAGCAATTTCCTCAGTGATTGAGAGGTCAATCTTTTCAGAAGATGATAATGGGTCAATTAGTACAATAAGCTGTTCAAAAGCAAAAGGACCGGCTGTGACCTCCCCAGCAACTGATATATGCGATGGAATTGGAGGGCTGATTGGAACTGCTCAAGGATCTGAGATTCATCATAGTTTATCAAATTTTTCAATAATCGACTTCGATGATACCTTTTCTAATGTAGGTGGCGCAGTAGGAAGAACTGAAACATCAGCAAATCTGATTAATAATGTAGGAACAATTGTCTATTTTGACTTTAATGGAAGTAATGTGGGTGGACTCATTGGGGTTATGAATGATGGAGCAACACACTCATTTCTCGGTGGTGTTAATATCACACACTCAATTGCAATGGGGATAATCAAAATAGTATCGCCCATTGATTTAGTTAATGACAATCGAGGTGGCCTCGTGGGATATAATCAAAATACTTCAAACGTAATTAGGTTTTCCATTGCTAATTTTAAAGAATTAACAGGAGGAGATAACCTTGGCGGAATCACAGGTAAAAACCTAGGTTTAATTTCTGAATGCTTTGCAAATATTGAAAATCTTAATTTAGATGCAACTAGTGAAGGTGGCGATTTCGCCGTTGGGGGAATTACTGGTTATAACGGAACTTCAGGAAGAGTTGAGCACTCTAAAGTTATTGCCAATATTGAAGTCATAGCTGATAACTGTGACAGTGCTAGCTCGACAAAACAATGCGGCTTTGTAATTGGTGAAAATATAAATGCTCTTCAAACTTTTCCAGCAAGACCTGTTCAATTTGTAAGTATTCTTGGTTCATTAATCGAAACAAATGTAGTCAACACAGCCGGATACTATTCTCTAGGTGGAAGTAGTGGTGCAATTGCTCCAGAAATTAAAACCTCCTCAAGTAACTACTCTACTATAAGTGGAGTTTCAGGCAAAAGCTCCATCTTAGTTGACGATATAACTGATCTGAGTTATCAAACTGGTCTTCCTAACTGGGTTGCAACTTCAACAATTTTAACAGACCCAGTTCCGCTCTTTCTTGAACATTGGATTGATTATGGTTTGTTTAATGATCCAGAATTTGGAGGTAATAGATTTAGACTAGGAAATCTATTTGAGCCTTTTAAAATCCATAATGAAAATGAATGGAATAGAATTAACAGTGATGCATTTCTTCTGAATAAGGGGTTTGCTCTTGCAGATAATATAGATTTTCAAAATGACCCAACAAAATTTGTTCCAATTGGAGCCTTTGTTGACCCATTAAGTGGACTTCTTAGCTGTAATCTAAGTTCAAGCTTTACAGGAACCCTACTCTCTAATTTTAATCCTGAAGGATTACCTTTTACACTTAAAAATATAACGATTAATTTAGATGATGCGATCTGGACTGCCAATAGCTGTGACTCAAAATCTATTGGGATTATCACGACCCTTGGTAACTCGAGTTCAAGTTTTATAAGTTTAGCAGGTACCCCTGATCTTCCATTATTAGTTGACGGACTTCTTTTAAATAATACCACACATGACTTAGACTATTTAGGATCTATTGCAGGAATTTCACATAGTAGCTTTATAAGTGCAAGAATCACTAATGGTGAAATAAACACTACTTCAGGAGCTGCAACTAATGCTGGAGGTTTAATTGGTATAAACAGTTCTATAACCTTTATTAAAAATAGCTTGTTTTCTGGAAAAATACTTGGAGATGCTAGATATATTGGCGGCCTAGTTGGATTAAATACTTCTTCCTATTTTCGGGTAGAAAATTCAAAAGTAAAAATCGATGATCTTATAACAAGTAAAACATCATCTTACGCAGGAGGCTTAATTGGTTACGAAGGAACATCAGACGCAATATACAAAACGAATATAATCGATTTTGATCTTACAAAAACAACAAATTTTGCTGCCGGATCAGGCGGCCAAAACGGTGGTATTGCAGGTTCAGCTCCAGATAGTAGTATTTTTGAAAATAATCTCGTTATTATCAATGGAAATAATTTTGGGGGTTCTGGCTCAAATAGCTTATTTATCGGAACAAGCTCTACTAATATAGCAATAGATTCATTTATTATTGGAACAAGCTCCGATGATTCTTCTTTTGCTACAGCTTATTTTTCTAATCCCCAGGACTTCTTAGACAACGTCAGTTCTTTTGATTTTTCAGATACACTATATGATAATAATCGAAATGAGTTTTTGTTAAATTGGGAATTTCAGTCTCATGATTCAAATACTTCTGCAGTGGGACAATGAAACTTATTAACCATCCCCTTTACGAGGGGATGAGCTTAAAGTAGGTTGGTTAATTTCATCGACCTGTCTCAGGAAAAACAACTCCCTTTTCTTTTTCCATTTGCTTTTTAATTTCCATCGCCTTTTTTCTTACTTCAGGATCCTTAGCACGCATACGGGCATTTTGAACCATATTCATCATTTTCTCATCATCCCAACCAGCCAGCTCTCTTTTAGCCCCTTCTATCTGTTCTTTAGTAAACATTCCACTTTTTTCCATTTGTTCTAAAGCCTGCATAACGTCAGCTTGGCTCTGAGCAAAAGCACTTGTAAAACTCATTGCTCCTACAAGACTTAAACAAAAGATAATTTTTTTCATGCTTACTCCCGTATCTAAAATCATAGTAATTTCATTCTAACATTGAAATTTATGCATAAGAATTTCTATAACTTGTATCGGTTTATCCGGCCAAAATTGTAGGCAAATATTGCAGCCCTGTTTTTAAGCTTCCTTAAGATTTCAACCAGATAAGCCAAATTCAGAGTAAAAGCCTCTGTCTATGGGATAATTTATTAAGAAGAGGCACCTAAATAGACGAAAAGACAATAGAGATGAGAATATTTAAACAGCTTAAAATTTTTCTATTTAACATCCTAGGAATTTTAATTCTAAGCGGATGTTTATCCAATGAGCAGGTAAGACAAAGTATACCTGTGACAGAAAATAATAATACAGGTTCTGGATCAACTGACAACACAACAGGTGAAGAAATTCAAACTGGAACCCTTCCCCAACAAACTAATTTCTTGCAGCTAGGAAGTGAACAATCTACGACAACCATAAATGTTTTTAGCAATTTCAATGACTCTTTTCTCATTCGTGGAAATCAGCTTATGAGTTTTTTAAAAACTCAAACAATATCATCTCAAACTAATTACTGTTTGGTTGTTGAATTTAAAGGTTTAACTGGCTCTGGAGCAAAACCAATTCTCATTGCTTCAGCGAGAATTAGATCTTATTTGAATGCATCGATTGGAGGGAAAGAATACTTCTTACAAGTGGAACCAAATAATAAAACAATCAATCAAAATGATTGTCTATCCACTTCACTTCTAAGTAAGGTGGATTCAGATTTCTCACAACAAAGTGCGTCCTTTAGTCTTGAAGAAGTTTGCCCTAATTGTAACGGAAATATTTCCTCAACGGGATTAAATCTTTATACCTATGAGGGAATTCTAAAAACTGATGCCAATATTAATTTTTTAAATTTAAATAGAATTCCTAATATTGGATCTTCAACTGAGACATCTCCTGTTTGTAGTACCAATGCAAATTGTAGTGCTATTGGATTTAACTGCTGTCTTGCAGGTCAATGTGTTAATCATGGGAATGTGAGATCAGAAGTTGATACAACAAGTGATAAATACCTTATAGCTTTAGAACTTTTGCAAACAAGACCAGAGTTATTAAAGGATTACGAAGATATTTTTTATGTCTGCCCTAATTTGATTCCATCTGATGATAATGACAATACTGATCCAAATGAGCCAAATGATCCCATTCAAGATGCAACAGACTTATTTACAGAACTCACTGACCTTTATAATTGTACAACTCCATTAGTTGATGAATTTGCTATATGTACAAATAACTATACTAATGCTTCCAGTTTAATGAATGGAAGTGCATATACTTTTAAAGCAGAAACAGATGATATTAATTTTTCTTCAATAGTTCCAAGTACAAATCCAAACAATATCGTTGAAATAACCTATGCTGGAGAAACGATCTTTAAAGAAAGGTTTTACTCAAATGATACTTATGTTGCTCCTTACTCTGGAGTTGCGATAGGTGGAAATAATGACAGCTTAACAGCTGCTCAATCAGCAAGTATCAATAGAGCACTTCCTGTAAACGCTGTGAATGATACGATGTCAGTTAAATATAAAATCGATGGAACTTGTGAAAAGTTAGGATCAAGTCTAGCACGTTGTAAGAAATTCTACGTACAAGGTCAAGTTTCTAATCCTGGCCGCTCTAGTGATCATCAGTCGGGAAATCAAGAATTCAAACTTCCAAGCTATGCCGATGTTGGTTTTAACGTCATTGTAGATGTGGGGGGAAGTATTATTCCTGAAGGAAGTGATACGTGGTCATTATCTGGAAAGAGCGTTTTATTTGATGCTCTCAGATTCCCTGTGTACGATAATCAAGAAATAACCATTACTTATTTTGTTTCGGCAAATGTAGATAAACTAACTCTATCAAAAGAGAAAGCTCAGGCTAAAATTGATGAGCATTGTAAATGTGATCCAAATGAAGATCCATGCTCCTTAAAACCAGTAATCACAAACACTAACGGAGAAGATAAGATTACTAGTTATTCTTGCGTATATCCAAGTAGGAATGATCCAGATGCACCACTTCAAGAAACAGTTTATGTCAGTGCTAAATCTGTTCCTCAAAAATTTTATGATATTAATGGACTCAATTATGATTTAGGAGATGTTCCTTCTAATAATGCTCAAGAAGGTACAGCTTTTGAGTATACGGATGGGAACTATTTAAAACCAAACAATGTAGATACACATGTTGGTTTTAATGAAATTTATGGATCTATGAATATTGATGCATCCTCACCTCTTCCACCTAAAGTTGTTAACGTTAAGAAAGGTACAAGTTACGATATATTTGTAGACTCAGGGGCTTTCTCTTCATGTTTAAATTGTGGTGTTGATTATTTTTCTGGATTACAAAGAGTATTTCCAAATATTTTTCAAGAACATGGTGCTGGGTATACCCCAGACTTGGTTGAATCAAGAAGAAGAACCAATCAAGGAGATTACCGAGCTGATGACTTAAGATTTGGTAGGGCCTGTTTCGTACCGGCGACCATGATTCCGTGGACTCATGTCGTAAACCCAGATGTAAATTTACAAAGACAAAATCGTCTTAAAGCCCAACACTTTCTTTTTGCTAATGGTTATAATAAAGATTGGTATGGTTTTGATTACGCCTCACTTATTGGTTCATTTGATGGTGTAAAATGGTTTGCAATTGGAAACCAAAGACGAATAAAAGCGGAATCCAATAAGCTTTATCTGGCCATTAATGCCTATTTTGGGGATCTAACCATCTCTAATACCTATGAAGTCAAAATAAATGAAATGAATGCCATCCTCAATTCAGGATCTCTGATAACCCATGATTCTGATAGTGATGGTGCTGAATGCCAGAGGGCCCATTTCTGCCAAACAGATAATGATTGTATCGCTCAAATGGGCTATGATTATACATGCCAAAATGTTTCCAATCTTACGACTCCATGGCCAACTTTTGATACCAACGGGAAAGAAGTTAGCGGAAGTAGACAAGTTTCACTGCTCTCCTTACTAGGAGGAAGCAATGGCCAAGCCAAAAGATGTGTCTATCGTGGAGTAGGTGCTATTTGTGAGAAAAATAACTTTAACGTAGATTCATCTGACTCATATACGAACTCTAACAATGTTGCACTTCATACCTGTTCGCACAACTCTTTTTGTGCAGGCGTAACAGAGTCTGAATTTAATAATAAAATTTCTAGATATGCAGAAAGCCCTACTGGTCAAAATATCCAAAGTTTTATCAGTGATAAGACTGATACCTTTGGTCTTGGTGCTAGAAACCTAGGACGACCTTATAATTACTATGGCAATGAAAGTATAGTGACCAGTATAAAAAACCATTTTAATTCAACCAAAATAAAAGGTTTATGTGTCCCAGGAAAAGATGCTGATAATATTACTAGCACTGAAAATATGAATTTTACGAATATTTCCCCAAGAGAGGCGGATAAAATTAATAACGTAGGAAGGACAATGTCCTCTACCATAATTAAGGATCAAAACTACTTTGCAGCCTGCCCAGCTACAGATGCAGAAGGTGAATATACTCATTTTCAAGATATTTCCCTGCCATCGAGTAAACATAATCAATATGCAAATAGAGCAAATCTTTCAACCAATTCACTTATTTTAGACTCTTTAAGTAATGCAAATCTTTTTAATGATGAAGACACTCAAGTCACAAAAATGGGGTATCATAAAAATACCTGCTTAAGAGCTCCAGGTGCAAAATGTTTTTCTGACTTTGAATGTGCTCCAAATAATTTCATTTCGACAAAATTTAAATCAGTTTCTAACTTCAACGGCGAAATTTCTGAAGCAGAAGAGAAGTTTTGGGAAGAAGAATTAGTTTGTGGTAATTCACAACAAAGATACCAAACAAACTCAATTTACCCTAACCCACTATATGAAACTTATGAAAATCACTGTTGTAGAGAAACTGGGAAAGAATTTACATATTACTCTCAACCCCATGAGAACTCTTCTTTTAAAGTTGTGAATGCAGTTGGTAATCCTCTCCTACCTGGTGTTAATCTCAACTATAACGACCCTACAAGATATAGTCGAACTCATACCGTATACGATAAATTAATTGACGAGCCTAGTAGATATCCAGCAATGATCTCTGCTGCTCCTCAACCATCAAGTCCATTGGCGCTTACGGATAATAATATTAAAAAGTATAATACTCTTCATTTACACAACCAAAGAATGTGTTGTACAGGTCACTGGGTAAGAAAATTTGCTACAGGTTCAAATGCCAATAATGGTGGTAATAAGTTTACGGCCTCTACTCAACAAAATATTTCATTGGAAACATTTAGACCTCTTAGCTGGAACCCTAATAAAGTACCAGCAGCAAATGTCATCCCTGATTATAATCCATTGGTGATGCAATATACTTGTAACCTTAATGATTATGTCACAACAGATTGTGAAGTAAAAAACATTGCCGAAGGATCAGATGAGGAACTTAAATACCTTAATTGGTTTGGAAAGTTTGAATTATTAGGAATTCCACAGGTCCTAATTGAAACCAATAATGACGTTGAAAAGCCACTTAATGAAGATCAAGAGGACATTAAAGCGCTAAAATTACCACTAGATAATACAATTAAAGATGTGAACACCACTGGTGTCGTGGATGCAACATATGGCGGAACTCAATACTACTCTGCCGCTTCATATGACAATTTTGAAATAGGAAGTGGAAAATTAAAGAAAGTCTTTTCTGAGAATGAATTTAATTGTTGTGTTCCTACAGGATTCGAAGTTGATCAGACAACTCCGGCCAGTTCTTGCTGTACAGGAACTGTAAATTCAGTTGATGGAGTTGCTAGATGTTGCCTTGAGGACTTTACTGACCTTTCTGTCTACACCAATAGATATGTTTCTAGTGAAGGTGCTTACTTTAATGGACAAGAAATTAAAGAGAGTGAAATAGATCCAACGACTGGTTATATTAAGAAAGAAACGGTTTTGAAAATGGCCTCAACAATGTGTTGTTCAGGTAAGGCCGTATACGGTTCAGTCATAAATAGACTTCATATTCCAATTGACTATGATAACAAAGCTCCAGACGCTTGTTCAAAAACAAGAAGATGGGCCTACCTTGAAACACTTGATGATGATGTTGATGTCGATGGAATTGTTTCTAGATACAAAGCAGGTTTAAAGTGGAATAATCACGTTTACTGTGTTCCATCTGATTATGAAGAACCAACTGATCCATGTGGTGGTGGAAGTAGTTCTGGTGGATCAAGCGGTGGCTCAGGTGGTACTGGTGGTGGATCTAGTGCAATAGGTGAATAATAACTTTTAGTTATTTAGAAATTGCTAAAAAAATAAGAATTGAACCTATAATTAGCCGATAAATACTAAAGTACTTAAGTCCGATCTTAGAAATTGTTTTCAAGAAAAAATGAATAGTAATAATCCCAAAGAAAAATGATGATAACACTCCAATCACAACAATAGACATAGGAACAAAAGTCGCCTCACCTGAAACAATTTCTGGCACCTTAAAAACGATACTTCCTAAAATAACTGGTAGAGATAGGAGAAAAGAAAACCTACTTGCCTCCACCCTACTCATCCCTAAATACCTAGATGTCGTTAAGGTAATTCCAGAACGACTAACACCTGGAAAGACCGCTAAGCTTTGAGATAACCCAACTATAATTGCAGATTTAAATCCCTTTTGCTGGGTCAAATCCAGTCCACTATTCTTTTTTCTATCTGAAAGGTACATAAGAAGGCCAAAAACGATAAAGTTTATTCCAATAAAAATAGGATTACGTCCATAAGCAAACGCAATGTTTTTTATTAAAAGAATAAGAAGAAAAGAAAAGCCCGTCGCTATAGCAAAGTTCTGTAAAAATATAGTCCCCTCTAAGTTCCTCTTAAAAAATAATTCAAAACATTCAACGACTAATCTTTTAACTTCTTTATGAAAGTATAAAATAACAGCAATCGCCGTCCCTAAATGCATAAGGAGATCAAATACCACGCCAGGATCTTCCAATTTTGCAAAAAAAGGAATTAAAGCTAAATGACCACTAGAGCTGATAGGTAAAAATTCTGAAATACCCTGGATAAATCCATAAAAGAGGGCCCAATATATGTCCATTTAAATAGTCCTTGTGTTCTGAATCTGAAGGTAGTTGTAATCACGTTTCTTAATAGCTTGTTGAAGTTCATTAAGGTTTAAATAAAGCTTCACATTTCTTTTTTTATTTTCTTTCAACATCTGAAGTAGTCTTTGTAAATTATTTTGAAGATTAATGACTCCGCTAATATTATTTTTTTCAATCAAGTACCTGGCCGTATTAAAATATTTTTCAAATACCTTTTGAGCGATTTCAAAATTTTCATAATTAATATCTTTTTTAAATCCAGCGATAAATTGGCCAGTAGCAGATTCAATGATATCTTTGCCATCACCTGCAAAGTTCAATGGATGAAATAGTCTTTGAGATCTGGCGTCCATCGGATCTTCAGAAAATACATAAACCCTTGATTTACTAACACTGTGTGGGATAAAAGCGTATTGTTCTCCCTCTGGAATATTTAAAGCAAACAAGATTCCCGACACTCCTCCAAGCTTAGTAGCACTTATCCAATTAACCTGTTTCTCTAAAACTGTATCCAACTTCTCTCTAAAATCACGATGACCGGCCAACATTGGTCCAGCACTTACAATATGAGAAACAAGTCGTCTTGCATCCAACTCATAAGCATTAAGAAAAACTCCATTTAGATCTTCAATTAAAGACTTAGAAAGTTTATCACTAACACGCTTAAAGGAGTCTGTAGTTGAACCCATTTCCCTTATTCGTTTATACAGGTAAGGCTCAAAAAAACGACTAAAATAATTTAAGTCGATATATTCTTTTAAAACAGAGAACATGGAAAATTCTTTTACTTTTTTTAAATTCAAATAGGAGCCTGTTTTAAGATCTAAATAAGTTATCCCTGAAGTCAAAAACCTCTTATTATCTCGTAGTTCTATCTCGAAAAATGGTAAATCGACAATTTCGGATGATTCTTCATATTTGATTTTCAAACTACTGGCATAAACAGGTTCCTTATACATCCATGGTTTTCCAATAGATTGAGATTTCTTTGTAATGACTGGAGACAAAGTCTCTAAACCTTTGATCAAGGGACTAATCATAAATAAGATACCAAGAAATGGAATCAAGATCATAGATAAGAACATAGAGACAAAGACTCCAGGAGTAGAAATCCTCGTCCTTGTAACTAATTCTTTTAAAGTTCTCTTTCCAAATAAAGCAGGTAAATCAAAAAGAATAAATGGTGCTAAGAAAAACCCTAAAAGTTCTCTTAAAAATCCATTTATACGTTTTTTAAGAGGTCCTTCTTCACTACCTAACCCAATAAGCCTCTGGCCAATACTTGTCCCCAAAATAATGGTTGTTGACCACCTTATAAGATATATAAAAAGAATAAAGGAAAGAATTAAATTCAAACTTGGATGCAATAAAATCGAAGTTATAAATCCTTCAACTTGAGCATCTGACAATACATATTTCTCCACATGATTTTTAAATAAATTCTCATAAACTGGATTAAATATAATTCCAAATAAACCAGGCAGGCCGTCAAAAAACTTTTTAAAATCTACGAAAACATAAAAAACATTATAAATAGATAAGGCCACTAATGAATCAATAACAATGGCCATTAATCTTTGAAGAGTATTAGCTGCAGGTACCACAACCGATTTAAACTTCTTACCTTTTTTATTTCTAGGAATAGGCTTATTAAGTCCTTTTCGGGTTTTAGTTTTACTATTACTTTTTACCTTACTGAGCTTTGAAGTTTTCTTTAATCTTTCTTGCAAAATGCTTTCATCAACTTCTAACTCTTCAACATCAACATTTGAAAGATCAGGACGATAATTCTCAAAATCTATTTTTTTAGGATTTTCTTTTTGATTTAAAGCTTCATCAAGATTGAATGTTCCATCAGAACCTTCAGCCTTATTGAAAACTGGATCATCTGATACACTCTCCTCTTTTGTTTCAGCTGCTTCAGCCTCTTCCAACATATGGCTAAGCTCTTTGAAGTTTCGTACAACTGTACTCTCTCCAACCGGCGTAGCTGGTAGCTCTTCCATTTCTCCAGAAAATTCTTCACCCTCAAACTCATCTAATTTTAAAGCATCATCAGCAGGTACTGATTTGTATTCAATCATGGCCCTATTAGGTCCAAATTTAATACTATCTCCTTCTGAATAGAAAATAGTTTTACCAGCATCTAAACGTTTTCCATCTAAAAAAGTTCCTTCCTCGCTTCCATGATCTATAAAGCAAAAGACTTCATTATTTTTTAAGATAGTACAATGTCTACTGGCAATTCCATCGAACTTACAAATGAACTCACCAATCTCAGAGCCAATAGTTAATTTATTCCCTATTTCGTGAGATAAACTACTAGAACCATGAGTTATTGTAATATACGCAACTTGATCGAGCCCATCATTTTTCAATGGGTTAGAATCCTCACTGCCATTATTTTCAGCCAGCTTCTTATTTTTTATAATATTCTTAAACACTATGTGCCTTTAATAAAAAATCAAATAATTCCATATATTTAGTTTAACTAATTGACACAAAATGCCAAGTGTTCGATGGACAAATCTTGGTTAATTTTGAGTAATTGAGTCCAGAATTTATAATAAAAGAAGAAAGATTTATTTAGCTAAATGTTAAATTTCACCCAGTTAGAGCCGATAAGTCTAAGAGATTGTAAAGGGATAATGAATGCTTAGAGCAAAATTAAAAAGTATTTTTCAAGTTTTAAACTTACTCATTATTTTTGAGCTATGTCTTGGACCGTTAGCCTATGGGCAAGCACAACAAGATGTTTCTAGAAAAGAATCGATGTGGACAACTGGTGCCAGATACCTAGGTTATTTCACTAATGCCCTAACTGCAGGTGTATCAGGCTATATGCAAACGGCCAATAATGGGAATATTAATCAATACAAAGAAAGTTTAAGATCTCATGTAAGTCTAGCAGGTCAAATTGTAGACCCCCAACAAGTACCAGGAGTGTTTAGAGGTTGTATCGTTTTACCGGCCAGACCAAACTCCCTTTCTGATGGAATGAAATGTAGCAATACAGATCACCAACAACTTGCAGGTGGTTATGCCGCCGCTCTTATGGAGCTCGCTGAAGAAAACCTTAATGAACTGGAAAACTACACCACAAAAGGTCACGAAACAAAAACCTCTCAAGGATTAACTTGTTATGATGAGGCCATTAAAAATGCAAACACACAACTCCTAGCGAGAGAAGAACAAATTCGTGCTTACCAAAAAAACTTAAAAAAGCTACTAGATGATTTTCAAGTCAAAGCTGAACCAATAGTGGCCACAGTTAAAGCGACTAGTGCCCTACTGGATGGTGGAAAAGATTTTGATAAATACCACAAAGATGGAAAATTCTCCCAACTACTTTTAGGCAACAAAGATCCTAATAATACATGTGGTTCTTTAACCGATGGTGCGGAACTTCAAAAACTTGGAAAAAGCGGTGGACTTAGGTCAATTCAAGATAATATGTACAATAAAATAAATGACAATTCGAGAGGAATGTCAGGTCAATCCCTTTTGACTCGAAGTAAACAAATCGAAAAAGAGATTGATCAACTAGCGAATAATATCACCTCAGATATGAGTAATAGAAACTCCATCTCACCTGACAAAGACGGCGTGGTTTACAGAGGAAAATTATTTCCAAAGAAAAACCCAGCTCTTGCTCAAATTTTGAAAAACTTTGAGTCAGAACAAAAGTCCAAACAACAAAAGCTTATGACTCAATATAATATAGCTGAAGTCACTAGTGGTTCTGATTCGTCAAATACCCTAGGAAGATACCTAGCAAGTGTACAGAAAAAAGATAACCCTACTTCATACAAAGACCTTTTAAAGAAATTAGATCAATATGAACTCGATCAAAAAAATGCTTGTCTTACTGGTGACTATATTACTAAAAAGATGGGTGGAATTGAAAAGTTCTCAAGACAATTTAAAAACCCAAGAATAAACTTAAAAGGTCAGGACAATGCCTATGCTGGGATCATCTCTAGAGCTTTAGCAAGCGGCGGAACAATTGACGATATGATTAAAGCTGTCGAGAAAGAAGAAGCTAAGGAAAGATTTAAAAATTATGTTTTTATTCCAAATCAATCAATAATTCTTGAAAATAAAACTATTCCAGCATCAGTTCCGATGCGTGCATCTAGTTACTTAAGTATTTTTAAGGATCAATGTGAGAGAAAATTCAACTCCAGAAATCCTTCAAATCCAAGTGGTTATTCTCAGGCTCAAGCAGTAAATGAATTAAAAAAATACTCTATGGAAATGACTAATCTTCGAAAAGTTGCAGCTTCTTCATTAAACTCAACAATAAAAGAAGAATTAAAAACTTGTAACTGGGATACAACGACAGGTGTTGCTAGTAAAAGTTGTGATGGAGCCTTAAATATTAATGGCCAAAATTTTTGTTTAAGAACTGCTACCAAATGTGCTTCTAATATGAAGGCCTGTTATTCTCAAGTTAATTCGGTTTTCACAGCGGTAAAAACAGAGCAGTATAATGCAACCAATGCCTATAACACTGAAGTCAAAAAGTTAGTAAAAGATTTAAAATCTGAAATGAATGCTCTAAATATGGAATTAGAAAGACAATCAAGATCTATCGATGCTCAAATGGATCTTGGGGGAATTTTTAGAACACCACACCTTAAGTTTCAGCTTAGTAAGAAAAGCTATTTAAAAGGAATTGATGAGAGCTTAATGATGGAAGATCCAGAAGCTTATCTTAACGCACTAGTTAGTGATAGTAATGAAATGATTAAGGCCATGGCCAAACAAAGAAGTGAGTACTTTGGTTCTAATGGAAAAGGTGGTTCAGTTGCAGCACAAAAAGCAACTTATTTAAATAATTACAAGAACAATAAATCATACTGGAAAGGAGTCATCGCAGATTGTAATCAAGCCTTAAATGGTGTCGCCGAAGCTCAATCTCAGCAGGCACAACAAGAAAGTGAAATGAATGAAAATCTAAATAGAGCTTGTGGAAGTCTTCAGGCCTTTAACGTAGATCCTGACAAAGTCGATACGGAAGAACTAGCAACAGAACTTGGAAAAGTCATTCAACTAGCGGCGGCTAATCCTATGAATCCAAATGCCTCCGCCCAGGATAAGGCTGCCATAGCCCAAATTAGATCATGGGATTCAAAATGTGAAATTTCTGATGATACTCTACCTTTAATGAAAGGTGAGAAATCTCAATATATATCCGCAGAAAGCTTTTGTAACAATAGTAGCGCAAAAGAACTATTTGAAAGTGGTGAAAAAACTTGTAATAAATATGAAGAACTTGCAAAACTTGATGGAAAGTTTTGTGATGAAGAAAAAATTAAAGAAGCCATTGATACTCAAAAAATTTGTTACGATAAACCTAATTTTGTTAAATGTACCACAGAAAATAAAGACTCAGTGACCGAAGTAACTGCAAGTAACTACTCAAGTTTTATAAACAAAAATCTTCTAAAAGAGCTTGGTATGAGTGAATGTAGTGCTAAACCAAATAATTACGATGATCTCTTAGAAAAATATGAAGAACAGCTTAAAGCCTATGCTGCTGCTTATAATTGTAAAAAACAAAGAGAACGTGCAGGACAAATTTCTGTCGCCGTTTGTAATAGCGTAAATGCCAACGGTGTTGGTAAGGATATTTACGGAGCAACTTTCCAACAACTAGGAAATGTTTGGGGACAGTCTATGGGACTGAGCCAATAAACAAGGATAGAGTTTGAAAAAGAGTTTAAATAAACTATATTCACAGTACAAAAACATAGCTCTTTTGAGTTCTATTGCTCTTCTTAGTAGTGCCTGTACTGACATTTTAAAAAACACACAAACTGAATCGGTAAGAAGATCAGATGCTAATGTTTATGCTGGTACTAATCAAGGACTTATTTATCCCGACAATATTATCGCCATGAAAGGTAAATACACCACAAGTACAAACTTCTCAGGTTTTTTAGAACCACAATTTATCACAGACAATGCTGCCCTTCACTCTGATTGTGAAGTAAAGCAATACTTTCCAAATATTTTTAATCCATCTGAATCAAGTTTAAAAACTTCTGTAACAGATGATGAATGTCTGGCGGTACTTAACGATGATAATGCATCAACCACTCTCCTACAAAATCAAAATGAGTCTTGGGTTTTTGATAAAAATTCGGACGAATTCTACCAGGTAAATACTTTTTATCATTTAAATACAATGCTCAATCGTTTCCTAGATACAATGAGTTTTGTCCATAAATCTGTTCACCTTGATAAAGATGAATTGGCTATTCCACCAGCAACTAAGTGGAACTTTTTAGATACTGGTTCTATTTTGATTCAAGATAAAGGAATTCAAAAAACTCTTAAGGCTTATTCAAAATGTTATTTGGAATATAATGCCTATTTCAGTCCTGCTGAAGACATACTTTGTTTTGGTTATGACACAGCTGGATTTAGAATGGTTCAAGATCCAAGTATTATTTATCATGAAATGGGACATGTTTTTGTCAAAACCATGATGAACCAAAGAAATGTAACCAAAGGTATTGATCCTGGAACCTCACTTCCTTATAGCTCGGCCCATGATTATGAGTCCGACCTTGGGGAAATTTATTATGATGAAGCCGGAGCTATAAACGAAGGAATCGCAGATTATTTTGCATATTATATGAATAACAGAACAAGCTTTGGAGAATTTGCTTTCTATAAGCTAAGAACTCTTTCAAAAGATGAAAATGGAGACTCTACAATTACTAAGTATCGTCCTCTTTCTGAAAGTGAAGAAGAGCATTCAATAGATGTAGCTGAAGCATCTGGGCAAAGACTATCTTATCCACAACACGTTCATTATGACCCAGGTAACCCTTTAGTGCCAGTTGAAGATGTTCACTACGCTTCAGGAACTATTTCTCATTATCTTGTCGCTCTAACGAAAGAGTTTAAAAATAGATGCTCTTTTGAAAGTTCAGATAAAAATTATATCCATAAAAGAACAACTGATTATGTCGTTTTACTTTTGTCTGAAACCCTAGCAGAGATTGGCGACTTAACCGCTAAGGGCTCTGACTACTTCTCTGAATACACTTATCCTAGCAATACAGGACTAGCGAATTTATTTTTTACTAATTTAAATCCTGACGAATCTTTTTTATGGACTCAAGTCGTAAATCCTCCAAACTTTCGAAGATTTTTTAGAATTTTTGGTAAAAATATAATTTACCATATATCAAATAATTTATGCCCTGAATTTAGTGTTGATTCATCAGAGAAGCTTTTAGATGATTATGGATTACTCCTATTTAGATCATATGAAGATAGAGGAAATGGATTAGACCTTGATACAAACGCGCTCACCTACTACAGTGCTTATAATAATAGATATATTTTCAATAATAAATATCTCAAATCTATTCCTTTAAACACCGCTGTAAACGAAAATAATCGTAAACAATCAGTTCTTATTTCTAAAGATTTTATAAAATTAGATGAGGAAGCTGTTGCCTTTGTTATCGATGGTCAAAACGATATGAAGAACATACTTACCAACCTAACCTTCCAAGGAAAAAGAGTAAGTCCAACGGAAGGCATTGCAGGAACAGAATATAATAATGGAAATGTAAAAATTAGCCCAGGTGAAGTTGTAGCGGTTTCACTCAATCTATTTAATAACTCGAACTCTCCAATGGGTGGGGTTCAGTTTCTGGCCAATGACTGGGATCATATGAAACTTACGAGTACATCCAATACTTATACTAATAAAATGAGCAATAAAACGGCACTTAGTAACGGAGATATAACTGGTGGAGTTGCAACCCATGTTCCATGTATGGTTGATGGTTTTCCAAGTTCATCCGAAGGTGGAGTTACTGATTCTAGTACCAGTACTCCTGGAAATTGTGCCACAATTTCAAAAACAAATAAGAAATTAGATAAATCCGAAACAGACGGTGTAGATAAAGTATTTCCAAAATATGATTTAGATGCCCCCCAACCTATTTGTCTCGTGCAATACAGTGATGAAAATGAAACCAAATGGGTTTCTCAAGACTTTTTTAGAAACTACTCTATTGGACTTGAAGATTCAGACTGTTTAAATAATCCTTCTAAATCAGGAGATGATTTTAATCCTAATGAATGCCTTATGAGATTTTTACCAGGAGCTTCACAGGGTGTCTTAGGTAAAATTGATCCTCAACAAACATGGTCTGAAACTTATCAGGCGAATAAAGATGGTTTTGCATTTGATTCTGGCCATCTCGTAGTAATGGAAGTCAATAAATGGATTGAACCAGGAACAAAGTTTAATTGCCGCTTTAGAGTGAGATTTTCTAACTGTAGTGATTGTTTTGATAATATTCCAGCAGGAGCATCAGCTGGAGATATAAAAGACTTTAGTGATTATGAGTATATTGGACATGAGCCATACAAAGTGATTAACCTTCAATTTACGGTTTTAGATTAAAATGAAAAATAAGAAGAAAGAAATTTTTATCGTTT
Source organism: Flavobacteriaceae bacterium (assembly GCA_964215955.1). GTDB lineage: Bacteria > Bdellovibrionota > Bacteriovoracia > Bacteriovoracales > Bacteriovoracaceae. The sequence continues at coordinate 22,834 of CAXPDR010000029.1, read as the reverse complement.
TAAGCTTAATCATAGGAGTTAGCACTTTTCTCCTGGTTAATCCTTCTTCAAAGAAGATGAACACTGCTAAAAATGAAGTAAAAGAAAAAAAAGATTCTAGTTCAGTGGTCACCAAGAATGAAAATATTGATCCGGTTAAACCAGCTTCAAGAAAAATTGCCTCAGTACCAAATATCCCGGTTCAAATAAAAAAAGAAAATAAAAGAATCTATTTAGGAAAAGTTCAAAATTTAAAAGACCTTTATCTTGCAAATTCGGTAAATGATGATTGGAAAGAAAAATATCAAAAAAACTTCTTTAAACTCATTCCTAACAATCAAGTTAAAGACTTTAAGGTTGAATTAAAAAGATCTGTGATCAAAGTAAGTGATAATGTTGGTAAACATCTTGAACACGTCCTAGTAAGTTTCAAAAATCAAGCTGGAAAGCCATTTAGCTTTGAAGCCTATATTGATTCAGAAACCGGCCATGTCGTTCATACCTGGAATAGAACCCGCCATGAATTTAAGCAATCCTTAAATATCAAAGGAAACCAATACCTTTATCACAAGGAAGAATAAGGCTAAATTTATCTCACAGTTTTTGATGTTGTTAATGAGTTTAAAGTTAAAATAAACAACTGAAGCAATAATTTGTTTCATAAGGATATTTGCTAGAAGGCGTTAGTATATCAGTATTAGATTTAAACAATAATTCACCCTAATCCAGATTAATTGGAAGCTCTTTCAAACAATTGTTATTAAGTTATATAATCATTCGCTTCCAGACTTTGTCTTTAAACTCATTCGCTAATGACGAATAAAAGTCCTTATGCCTTGGCCCTCAACTGCTCATTTAACTCTTTAATACGATCAGCTTCAATTTTTTGAACTAGCCCCTTAGGCTTTTTAACAATTTGGACTCCACCTTTCACAAAGTCCTTTAAAAGCTCAAATTCTCCAGTGTATAGATCTTTAACGACTTCATCTGATAAACCACCAAAATACTCTTTAATTTGAGATGAAAGGGTCGGAAGATATGGAGTTAATAAAGCACTCAAAGTTAAAACATAGATAGCCGAGTGAGCGATTGTCGTTGCTGCCGCATCATTATCTTCTTTAATTTGCGCCCAAGGAGCATTATCTGAAAAGAATGTATTTGCAGTTTGACCTAAATGCATAATTTGTTCAAGTGCTCTTTTAACTTGAATATTATCTAGAGTTTCATTAATCGTAGCAACTTGAACTTTTAAATCTTTAAATGCTTCTGTTTCATAAAAGCTTAAAAACTTATCCTCACTAATACCTTCTTTCCAATTCTTATAGAAAAAAGTCATTCCACGATTGACAAAATTTCCAATATTATTAGCAAGCTCATTATTAATCTTAGCTTCAAATCCTTCCCAAGTATAACTAGAATCATTACTCTCAGGGATAAGTGTTGTTAGATAATATCTTAGAGCATCTGCTCCGAATTCATCCACAGCACCATGAGCGTCTACATACCATCCCTTAGACTTAGAAAATTGCTTTCCTTCCAAATTTACATATTGATTCGCTGGAAGACTTTTAACCGCATTGGCCCTGCCACTAGCAAGGCTCATCATAGGAAAGATAATCGCATGAAAAATGATATTATCTTTACCAATAAAATTAGTGATCACAGTATCTTCTGCTTGCCACCAATCTTTTATATAATCATCACTTGATTCAGTTTTCTTTAAAAACTCTTTGGTATTTGAAACATACCCAATTGGCGCGTCAAACCACACATATAGTTTCTTCCCTTTCGCCTCAGCTAACGGAACATCAATTCCCCAGTCTAAATCTCTGGTAATCGCACGATCAACCATTTCTTCTTTAGTTAAAGAATCAACAAAGCTAGTCACCGTTTTTCTCCAAGTAGGAGAAACACCTTCAAACCACTCTCTAAATTCCTTATGATATTTTGAAAGCATCAAATACCACTGATCTACAGACTTAACTTCAATATTTTTTGATTCACAAAACTTACATGTAGGGTTTTTAAGCTTTACAGCATCAATCCACTCTCCACAATTAGGGCACTCATCTCCTCTTGCTTCTTCATAGTCACAAACATAACAAGTCCCTTCCACAAAACGATCTGGAAGATAATTATGACAATCCTGACACTGAAGCTGCTCTTCGGCCCTCTTTTCAATAAAACCTTTAGCATGCAACTCATCAAACCACTTTAATACTTCTTCCTCATGGTACTTCTCAGAAGTCTGTCCAAAAAAATCAAATTCGATTCCATATTTTTTAAATAGCTCGAAATGCTCTTGATTCCACTCGTCAACATACTCTTTATACGACTTCCCCGCTTTTTGAGCATTTTGCATAATCGCCACACCATGTTCATCAGAACCACTAATATGAATACATTTTTCACCTTTTAATTTTCTATGTTTCGTATAGATATCAGCTGGTAAATAAACTCCAGCAATATGTCCAAAGTGAATAGGTCCATTAGCGTAAGGTAGTGCAGACGTGACTAAGTGCTTCATATATTATCCTCAAATTATTAGTTTGAGGATAATATACGTAAATTTTAATAATTTGTCAGATCTATTTTAAACCAAGTGCCTTTTCCCAAGCGAGAAAGACTTCTCCGTTCACATCTTGATACCACACGCTTCCACCACCGTCTCTTCTGTACATATCTGTATTAAGATCGGCTTCTCTAGAAACAAGTGGAAAGTTCGGATCCATAGCTGTCGATGAAACACTATATCCTCTAGCAACCGGCTCAACAAGGGTGTAGCTTCTCCCGTTGTCAGTCGCAGAACCTAAATTCCATGCTCCTTTATATAAGGTAGTTCCAGAAGCCAGAGATAAATATTTTGTATTAGCAAAAATATTCTTAAGCTTATAACCTGAATTCATCCCACCCATTAATAAGCCAGCTATGTCTCCTTTAAAGTTATCTATACCAGTGTTTATGAACTTAAGATAAGAGTTTTCAATCTCCAATTCTTCATTATTTAAATTAATTAAACCAACAAATCCTCCACTATAACTTGAACCTCCATCAGCTTGAATTAACTTTGCTCTAACAAAAGAATTTTTAATTTGATGATCACCACCAGAACCACCATTACTTAAAAAGCCAACAAGTCCTCCGACTTTACTATTCCCGTGGACCTTTCCTTCATAACCAGAGTTATTAATACTAATCCTTTCTACTCCAAGCCCAACTAAGCCCCCATAATTATCACCAGTACCGTAAACATCTCCATCTTTAACCACAACAAATAAATTCGTATCTTGTGCTTGGCCAATGACTCCACAGTTTAATTGAGAAGTACAATCAATCGTCATATCAAAAATTTTAAGAGGATCATTATACCAACCTATACTTGCACCATTTCCTGTGGCATTAAAGATACCAGCATTATCATTTCCGGCTGTGAAATTAATTCTTTTCAAAGTCTTCCCATTCGGAATAATTCTTCCCGAAAAAGGATTGGAAATTGACCCAATAGGTTCAAAAGTTCCACTGGCAAAATCTAAATCATCCATTAGCTTAAAAGTCTGTTGAACTAAGAAAGCATCGGCTTTAATATTATTCCATTCAACAGTTGAATAGATTTCAAACGGTTCAATCCAATTCCCAGCAAGGTACTCACCCGCAAAACCATAGCTTCGCCACTGCTTTTCAAATAATAAACCACAAGAGGAAAAAATACCATGAGAATTATCAAATTTTCCTAGGATGGCTCCATTACAAGTTGTGGAATCATCAGTTTGTAAATTGTCTATGTGATCACCTGGAGTCACATTCCCTGATCCTGTATTAAAACTAATATCTGCTTCATTCATATCTAGCATTTGGCTTTGTACCAGATAAATTCTCTCAAAACTCATATAAGAAGAAAGATTATTTCCAGCAAGTCGTCCACACTTCTGAAGACTACAACCACTATTACCATCTACATCAAAGTTTGGAACATTCAGACTTACATCCACATAAAGGTCTTCAAAGTGCCCAGTATTAAATGAATCGTTATTTAGACCAGTAATACCACCACACGAAAGATAAGCAGTATTTTTTAAACATTCCACATGTCCTTTGATATGGGATTCATTTAAAATTGTGTTATTACTATAACCAATCCCTCCACCTAATTGTCGGTCTCCTTCAATACTAGTAAAACTTGCAACTGACATTTCGATCTTAAGGTTACTTGAGTCCCCTGCGAATCCACCTTTATTTATATTCGACGTTACCCTACTTGATTCAAGTAAGCTCCCCATAGCAATTGAATTTCTAATTTCATCTCGTGTTCCATTTGTAACAGATTGACTTCCAACCAATCCCCCATGAGATTGTCCATTAACATTAAAATCAACAATGGCTTTTGAATTTGAAATTTGAAAAGGATTAACAGCTCCAGAACCAAAATTTTTTCCACCAATAATACCACCTAATTGGTCTACTTTTTTAGTCCCAGTAGGCTCAAGGACAACCAAATTTGCCATGACCCCATCTACTTTTACAGAGAAATCACCTGCGATTCCACCAATAATACCACCAACTCTTGAGTTAGAGCTATCGAATGGTACATATTCAATATCTGTTTTTGCATCTCTAATTTCAGTTCCATCAAGTGCATCACCAACAATCCCACCTACAAAATCCTTTCCTTTAAGCTTTGCAAAAACCGCTGTTTTTTGAACAACTTCTGCATCTTGTATCTGTCCAGCGATACCACCGATTTTTTGATAACCTTGAATCATCATTTTTTCTGAAGAGGTTCCAACGCGGCTTGATTCAACTTTTGGTTTTTCACCACTGGTATTTTTAAAGCGACCAAACACACCTCCAACTCTAATATTGTCATCATAAGCCCTAACTAAACCATTCATTTTTATGTCACGAACTTCTAATTTTCCACTAGTTTGAACTTGGACATCTCCAATTAATCCCCCAAGATACGTATTGGTTGAAATAGTTCCACCGTTAGCCACAGAGATTTCTATTTTATTATTCGAGTTAAAATACAAATTAGTTATTTCTAATTTTCCACCTGATGGATAGCTTTGATTGGCAAGTATCCCAAGTGTATTCGTTGAAGGTTCAAAATTATAATCTATCTGAAAATTATCTATAATTAAATTTTCAATTCTTATATCAGTACCACTTGCTGAGACTTCTTGAAATATGGGTTGTACACCATCGTACAATCTATAATTTTGCCCATCGAAATTACCTGAAAATGTGCTCGTTATTGTGTTCAACCCACTCATATCAATATCAGCACCTAATATAAAATTATCAGTTGGAAAACCATCTATACTTGCAAACTGAGTAGGTGTACAAATTAAATGAGTATCACTCAAGCCATCATTATCTGTGTCTGAGCTTGCAGCAAAAACTGGTGAGTTTTTTTGCGCCTCATTACACAACTTAGCATGAGCAAAAAGATTTACCGTTTTTGTTACACTATCTAGCACTGCTGCGGCATTAAAATCATCCTCAGGAAATTTGATACCATCTCTAAAAACGTATTTTTTAACTTCTGAAGTACAAGAACTATCTGAGTATCCTTTGATCAATACAGCAGTCTTTATTTTATCTGATCCAAGAGGAAGATTAACAGAAGCAGGAGTTGTGGAATTTGTTGTAGTCAAACAACGTGACTCACTTGAAAAACGCTCCCCTTCTCCTGGCATAAACTCAGCCAAGTAAACTTTAAAAGACTTCATTCCTCCGTCAAATATATCCATGCTACCATCACATTTAAAGTTAGAAGGAATTGGTTCTCCATTCGCAATATGATCTCTTATGCCTGCACAAGTATGAATTTTTAAAGAATAAAATCCATTGTAAAGCTCATTCGTACCATTTATATATCTTGGACTACATTTGGCCCTAGTCGCTTCCAAAGAAAGACTGACTTCAGCACCATCAAGTTTTTTTGCCATAGCATCACAAAATGCATTTCCCTCATAGTATTGAGAACCGTCCCACCCCATGACCACAAAACCCCAGTCACCATTTTCAAGTTCTAACTCAAGAGTATCATCTGCATTTACTTTTCTGGCAAAACCCATATCTGGAATTGATTTATTTTTCCCATAAAGAAAAAGTCCACCAGGGAATTTTTCACTTCCACTTATTGCTGCCAGGGATATTTTGACATTAGTTTTTCCAGGCCCTTGAGAACAAGAAACAAAATTAAAAGTCAAAATTAAAAACGCAAAATTAATAAATTTCATAAAATATCCTAAAGGGCTTACTTCCCCTTTCTATTATAAATTAAGGAAAGTATTGACCTAGGACTTATCGGCTATAAGTGACTAAAATTTAACGTTAAATGGACTAGTTCTATCCATTTACAGAATAAACCCCTATTGTTTAACTTAATTATTTCGCCAATTTTTTCTGTCAAATATGTATTACAGACCAATACCTTTGAAAAAGCGAATAGTTAAATACTTCACAACCTAAAGGAAAGCACATAAACAAGGCACCTCTTGACTTAAAAAGAACAAATGCCCTAAATTTTTGGAATTTAAAATATCCCAATTACAATGTAAAATAGTAAGGAATAATTCCAAAACAAATATATTAATGATTCTAGGATCTATATATGAAAAAGCATTTGTTCACTTTTTTATCTTTTTCTCTTGTCGGGCTAATTGGACTACTCGTCTACTTTTTTAACCTCTCCCATCAGAGTTTTAGTGAAAAAGAACTTCCTTTAACTGGTTTTAGTAAGAAGTTAAATTTTCACCCAGACGCGGTAATTGAGTTTTCCTTTCAAACCTATAATGAAGAAAAGATTTTTAAAAGAAATAATAGACTCGGAAAATGGAATGGCCATAACCACTCTCCAAACTCAATTCAAGATCGCTTAAGTTTTCTTTCATCAGTAAAAGCATATCCAATTGATAAAATTCCAAACGCCGTCATTAAAATAAAATTAAAACACGAAAATCATGAAGTTTGGAATATCTCTTCTAATGGTGAAATTATACGCTTTGAAAATGGTCCCCTTGCTGGACAAGGAGGGCGTCTTGGAACCCAAGAGAGATCCCTATTTTTAACCGGTTCAAAAAGCTTTAAGGATGAAAAAATAAAATGGTGTAGCTCAAGCCCCACCTCAATAAGCCTTAATGGTTTTAAAATAGTTAAGAAAAAAAATGAATGGATAAAGTTAGATAAAACTGGTCGTCATATTTCAAGTATTATAGATGGGCAAAAGGTTAAGAAATGGATTGATAAAAATTGTTTTCTTTACTCCGATAGAATTTTAGACAATAGACTACTCACTCCAGATCTTCATAATGTCCTTGCATTTGAGTTCAGTAATAATAAAAAAGATGAGGTTGTAAAAATACAATGGAACACTGATAATATCATTAAAATTGGTAATGAAATGAAATTCATCTACCATGAAGACTTGGCCGGTGAACTAAATGATTTAGTTAGCCTTTTAAGGTAAAGGAATATTTTATGCATCCATACAGAAGACTTTTAGTCTTAGTAGATAAAAAATTTCAACTGAACTTTACGTTCTTCATATTGGCGATTTTTTTGATTCAAAACTTATTCCTCATTGGATCCATTGTATACTGGTCAAATGATATTTTGGAATTTGTCTCAAATAATGAAATCGCAACAAAGCTTAATAATTTTAGAAATCATTATATTATATTCCTCAGCCTCTTTGCCTTATTAAGTTTAGGCATTATCTACGTTCTTTTAATTTTTAAAACCCATAAAATAGCTGGGCCTATATTCAAACTAAAAAAGACTCTCAAAGAATCAAAGGATGAAGGTGAAGTAAAAGAGCTCATTTTAAGATCTGGAGATTATTTTAGTGAACTCACAGATATTTATAATAACTCTATTAAGGGTTTTAAAACTAAGGATTAATTGTAATATTCGCTGTTGCCAATTCAGATACTCCATCAATATCAGAAATAGTAAAATCAAAATTTGCGGCCCCTGTATAATTTAACAACCCAGTGACTCCCACCGTACAAACACCAGATCCATCATAAGAACAACCAGTTGTTTCGGTAACATTCACAAGGCCGGAAACAGAACAGCTTGTACCCAAATCTCCATTAACATCTCCATAATCTAATGTACGGAGTGTCAGTACTGTTTAAAATAAAAGTTCCATTAGTCATTGGGCCTGTACCAATGACAATAAAGTGTTTTCCCTCTGAGACATGAATTACATCCCAAATAATTCTAGAAGATGTTCCATCTTGGATAATATCATCAGCACCAAAAGTTTTTGATTCGATGGGATTAGAAAAATAAACATTAAAGTAAATATTAGCTGATTTCGTTGGATCTGCCTGAGTAGAAAGTTGCTCTACCCTCACATCGAGAACTGATTGATCCTCTGTAAATTGTGATACTTGAATCTCACTTCCACAGGAAAGTAAAAGGCTTAAACCAATGAGTAAGAATGTTTTTAAAATTACCAAGTATTTCACTCCTTTATTTTAAAGCTTATCGGCACTATTATAGATAAGTTTTAAGTCATAACTCTTAAATTCAAGGACTTAGAGAAGACCCCTAAATAAAATTCTAATACGAATAAAGTTCAAAAAATAAGTGAGTTGCCAGTATAACTGGACAATAATAAAGAAAATATAAACAAACGACTTAAACACTTGAATTTACAAATAAATCTTTACTACTTGAGTAAGTCTCTCTAGAGTATCTGCATGATTGATTTGAGTGGATTAAATACAGAGCAAAGACTTGCAGCTGAGACCGTGAATGGTCCTGTTTTGATTTTAGCTGGAGCCGGTTCAGGAAAGACTAGAACTCTCACCTATAGAATTGGTCATATGATTGATAATCTCAGAATTAATCCCAAAGAAATTCTTGCTGTAAGTTTTACCAACAAAGCGGCCATGGAAATGCATGAAAGAGTTTCCAAATTATTGGGATCAAGAAAAAAAAGAGGGATTACACTTTCTACTTATCACTCATTAGGCATTAGAATCTTACGAGAAGATATCCAGCACATTGGCTATAACAAAGACTTCACCATTTACGATCAAGGAGATCAAATGGCGATTGTCCGTGAAGGATTAAAGAAGATAAAATTAGATAAAGAATCATTTGATAAAAAAACCATCATGTCTAAAATTGGTAAATTAAAAAATGCCGGTATTTCTGCTGAGGAGTTTAAGGATACAGAATACTTCGATCCAGAAGATCCTTACGATGAGGCCACAGAGTTTGTATACCATTACTACCAAGATAAATTACATTTTTATAACGCTGTTGATTTTGATGATATCTTATTTTTATGTGTAAGACTTTTTCAGGCCAGACCAGATATTGCCGAAAAATATTCTCAAAAATATAAATACATTATGATTGATGAATATCAAGATACCAATGGTCTCCAATTTGAAATGGTTAAGGCCCTTACCTCTACTCATCAAAATATTTGTGTTGTAGGTGATGATGATCAATCAATCTATGCCTTTCGAGGGGCAGATATTTCAAATATTTTAAATTTTGAAAAAGTTTTTCCAGCGACTACTGTTATTAAACTAGAGCATAATTACAGATCCGGAGATAAAATATTAAATCTTGCCAATATTGTTATTAAAGATAACAAAAAGAGAAAAGATAAAACCATGAGAACTCACGTTACTGATGGTCTGGTTCCTCATCTTTGGTCTGCTGCAAATGGAGACCATGAAGCACAAATTGTTATCGATGAAATTATCAATATTCAAAAGCAAGGAAAGTTTCTAGGAGACGTAGCAATTCTTTACAGAAGCAATACTCAGGTTCCACCTGTAGAGGATCAATTAAGACTGGCCCAAATACCTTATACCATCATTGGTGGCCAAAAGTTTTATGAAAAGAAGGAAATTAAAGATCTGATTGCTTATCTTTCAGTTATTTTTAATCCGAAAGATGAGTTAAGTCTTAGAAGAATTTTGAATATCCCTCAGCGCGGAGTTGGAACGAAGACGCTTAAAGGTTTTTTAGAACTATCAGCTCAAAGAGGAATAACCTTATTTGAAGTCATTGAACAAGAATGTTCCATGGATGAAACAAAAAAGGGAAAAGCTCTTCAAGATTTCATGGCCATTATTAAAAAGTACAATAGACTCTTTACTACGATGACACTGACTCAGGCTTTAGCTGCCTTAATTGATGAAATCAATTATTTCGATTTTGTGGCAAAGTCCTATGATTCACCGAAAGTTGCCGCAAGAAAAAGAGATGATGTAAAAAGCTTTCTTCTTTCGACGGATCGTTTTGTAGATCGTTTTGCAGAAGAAGCGACACTTCAAAATTACCTAGAGAGACTTTTACTGGTCGATAATCAAGACAAACAAAATGATGACGATGTCTTAAAAAACGAGGTTCAATTAATGACCCTTCACTCTTCAAAAGGGTTAGAGTTTGACACCTGTTTTCTCCTAGGCATGGAAGAAGAACTACTCCCCCATAAAAATGTCATAAGAGAGAATGGTGATATAGATGAGGAGAGACGTCTTTGCTACGTAGGAATCACCCGAGCTAAACGTCGCCTCATAATGACTTATGCAAAAGAGCGTAAAATCTATGGTAAGGACATAAGAAGGGCCATGAGCCGCTTCCTTGTGGAACATCAAGACTACTTTATAGAGCAAGACAGAAATTCCTTCAGCCACCTCTCAGAAGAAGAGGAGGCCGAATATAAATCCAATTTCTTTAATGACCTTTTAAAGTCACTTGATGAGTGAAAAACTAACATCATAAATTATTTCTATTAACCTATAAATATTAATAATTAGATTCTATACACTTTTTAAACGATACTAGTCTTAGTTTCAACCAAGGAGAATAGAATGAAAGATGTAACCGGAACTAAACTTAAAAATTTTACATTTCCAGTAAGAGTTGGTCACGAATGGAAACAACTCACAACAGATGACTATTTTAAAGGGAAAAAAGTAGCTGTTTTTGCTCTTCCAGGAGCATTTACGCCAACGTGCTCATCCACTCACCTCCCAAGATATAATGAGCTGTATGACACTTTTATCGCTAATGGATTCGATGATGTCATCTGCTTATCTGTTAATGACACCTTTGTTATGAATCAATGGCAAGAAGAACAAAATGCCAAAAATATCACAATGCTTCCAGATGGAAATGGTGAGTTAACTAATAGCCTAGGATTTCTTGTAGATAAAAACGATTTAGGTTTTGGTAAAAGATCATGGCGTTACTCAATGATTGTAACAGATGGAATTATTGAAAAGATGTTTATAGAAACGGAAAAACCAGGTGATCCATTTTCAGTTTCAGATGCAGATACAATGCTTAAGAGCTTAGATATTGAAATTCCATCATCTTACACTATCTACACCAGAGAAGGGTGTGAGTTCTGTGTAAATGCTAAAAAACTCTTGGAAGAAAAAGGGATTAAATACGATGAACATACACTTAATAAAGACTATTCCATCAAAACACTAATTGCCATAAGTGGAGAGACAAAAGTTCCTCAAATTTTTTCAAACGGTGTAAGAATTGGTGGTTTTGAATCACTTAAAGAGAAATTAAAGTAACCAAAGGAAGAAATGATGAAAAGATATGATGTAGTTATAATTGGAGCAGGGACTGCTGGGTTAACAGCAAGAAAAGAAGTTGCAAAGATCACAGATAATTACGCCATCATTGATGATGGCCCGCTGGGAACAACTTGCGCTCGTGTTGGTTGTATGCCATCAAAGGTTTTAATTCAAGCTGCAAATGATTTTCATCGCAGACATTCTTTAGAACAACAAGGAATATTTGGTTCAGAAAATATTAGAGTTAACCAAGATAAGGTCATGGAGCATGTAAGATCTCTAAGAGACAGATTTGTCCGTGGGGTTAAATCCTCCCTTCCAGACTATGAGGATAAATTGATCAGAAAACGTGCAAAGTTTATAGATCAAAATACCCTAGATCTTGGTGATGAAAAGATTCAGGCAGATAAAATTATCATTGCCACAGGCTCAAGTCCTATAATTCCAAAACCATGGATGGAATTTAGAGAACATATCATCACTACAGATCAGTTTTTTGAATTAGATAAGCTACCAGAAACTGTAGCTGTAATTGGTCTTGGAGTCATTGGTTTAGAATTAGGTCAGGCTTTAAATAGAATTGGTGTGAATGTTTTGGCCGCAGGTCTTGGAAAAGAAATTGGAGGGGCCAGTGAACCAGAGCTTCAAGACTATATTATAAAAAAGTTAAGTGAAGAAATGCCCATATATACAAATGGTGCTAATTTAGTAGGTACCGAAAATGGTAAACTTCTAGTCGAAGTAGATGGAAAAAGAGTTCCCGTTGATAAAGCCATCGTCGCAGTTGGAAGAAGACCAAATGTCTTCAACCTAGGCTTAGAAAACTTAGCCCCAGAATTACAGGGAAAAGTTCCTGAGTTTAATAAAAGCGATTTTTCATTAAAAAACTTTGAACACCTCTATCTCGTTGGAGATGTTACTGCAGAAAGAACTCTTCTTCACGAAGCAGCAGATGAAGGATTCATAGCAGGTCACAATGCTGTCAACGGTAAGCAATGTTTTCAAAAGAGACCCATGCTTGGAATAACTTTCTCAGATCCCAATATTGCAACAATAGGTAGTAGATATAAAGAACTCAAAGAACAAAACCAAGACTTTGTTACTGGTTTTGTAAGCTTTGAAGGGCAAGGAAGAAGTATCGTTAAGCTTAAAGAAAAGGGAATGCTTAAAATATTCGCCGAAAGCTCTAGTGGAAAAATCTTGGGAGCTGAGTTATTTGCTCCAGATGGTGAGCATCTCGCTCACTTGATTGCATGGGGAATGGCAATGAAGCTTACAGTTCAAGAAATGCTTACTATGCCTTTTTACCATCCAGTGGTTGAAGAGGGTTTAAGAACAGCTTTAAGAGACGCTAGATCCAAGCTTGAATCACCAGGAGAATTTGAACTCTACAGATGTCAGGATACTCCTATTAGATAAGTGAGTCGATCTAGTGATCGTCGAGTGAATAAATAAACGAAACGACGAAGTAGATAAATAAAAATATAAGGAATTTATAGGAAGGGCCTTCCTTGGCCCATACGGCGTCCATCCTTGGCCACCAAAACTAATTCGCTTTTGCACTCATTATAAATGTCTGTGGATAGTACATGCCAAAAGTAGCCAACATCCACAAAAACTTTTTTGTTGTTTTTATTTCTTTTATCTCAAGATTTGAAATTTCACTAAAACCTTTACTTACAAATACTCTATCAACTTCAACAACTTGTTCACTAGGAACATTCCCCCACATATAGAAAGGTTTAGAAATTTCTACAGATACTTTTGACTCTTTATCATCTTTAAAATCAAAGCTTGTAGAAATTGCATTAGAAGATTTAAAGCTTATGCTTGAGCAACTAATTAATGTTAAGAAACTTAAAAAAAAGAAACTCAATTTAATCACTAATCTTCCCACGTAATATTTTCTAATAATTAATTTTCGCAAATATTGATGATGAATGTCAAAATGAAATTTAAAAAAAATGGTATTAATTATTTGTGAGAAAAATCTGTTTGACTTTTATTAAAAACAGAGTTTACAGCTTCAAAATGGTCAGATGTTCTTTGAGTTATTCCCTGATAAGCTGAAAGCATGTCTAGGCTTGTCTGTAGGTCACTTCTATAGCTGGAAATTAATGAACGCTTTGCCATTTGAACCGCAATTGGAGCATTTGAAATAATTTTATCTACTATCTCTTGAGTTTTACTCAGTAATTGATCTGCCCCTACGACATAGTTCACTAGTCCGATATTTTTTGCATTTTCACAATTGATAATTTCACCTGTTAAAGTTAATTCCATTGCCTTTCCAAAACCAACTATTCTTTGTAAAAAATAAGTCCCTCCATCACCTGGAATTAAGCCTAGCTTGGTAAAAGTTTCACCAAACTTTGCATATTCACTAGCAATCCTAATATCACACATACAAGCTAGATCAAGTCCTGCACCAATAGCTGCACCATTAATCATGGCAACGACAGGGGTAGATAGCCTTTCAAAACATAATGGAATTTTTTGAATTCCTCTTTTATATCTTTCACGTAACTCATTGGACTCCCCTGCAAACATTCCTGACTTGGTCTGCATTGCTTTAACATCACCACCAGCACAAAAGTGCTTACCAGCACCAGTAATAACAATACATCTTATATCATTGTCTTCATCAGCTTGCTCAAGAGTTTCAACTAAGAACTTAATCATCTCATCTGAAAATGCATTACTACTTTCAGCTCGATTGAGAGTGATCCACAAAACGTTATTTTCATATTTTAAAATTAAATTAGATTTTGAATCATAACTCATACTTAATTCCTATTTAAGGTTTGAAAATATTTTGAAGGACTAACTTTTCCAACTTTTTCTAAAATAAAGTCTGATGCTATTTTGAGTTTGCCTAAGTCAACTCCAGTATCAATACCTAAAGAATTCATCAAATAAAGTACATCCTCTGTCGCAATATTTCCTGTTGCCCCTTTTGCATAAGGACAACCTCCAAGACCTCCTGAAGAAGAATCAAAAACAGATATACCTTGCTCTAGTGAAACTAAAATATTTGCCAGGGCCATTCCTCTCGTATCATGAAAATGCATGGCAATTTTATCAACAGGCATAATAACTTTTAAAGCTGAAATATATTCATAAACTTGAGACGGTGTTGCAACTCCTATTGTATCGCCAATACTTATTTCATAAACACCTAAATCCAAAAACCTTTTTGCAACCTTAACAAGATCATCAGCAGGCATTAGGCCAGCATAAGGACAACCAAAAGCTGTTGAGATATAGCCTCTAATTTTCAGGCCATGCTTTATCGCTTCTTTAGATACGGGTTCCATCCGTTCAAAGCTTTCATCTACAGTGCAATTTATATTCTTTTTGGTGAATTCATCACTTGTTGCTGAGAATAAAGATATTTCTTCGACTCCTGCCTCTAAAGCAAGATCAAAGCCTTTCATATTAGGAACTAAACAAGGAAAATTAAAATCAGAAAAGTTGCTTTCTTTTTTTAATGCACTAAAGAGTTTCTTGGCATCTGCCATTTGAGGTATTCTATCAGCACGAACGAAACTTGTAGCTTCAATATTCTTCAATCCTGATTGAGTAAGCAAATGAATATACTTAAGTTTATCTTCTAAACTTAAAGATATCTTCTCATTCTGTAATCCATCCCTAGGACCAACCTCAACAATTTTTACACTTTTAGGTAAACTTTCAAACATATTCTACTCTATTTCACAAAGTAAAACTCCACCTTGGACTTGATCACCTTCTTTAAAGAAAATATCCTTTATTAATCCTTCAGTAGTAGCTTTAATTGTATGCTCCATTTTCATTGCTTCTACAATTATTACAGACTCACCTTTCTCAACTTTATCTCCAACATTCTTCAATACCTTAAAGACCTTTCCAGGCATCGGGCTTTGAAGAGATCCCTCTGATAATTGCTGAGAGCTAGAAGCTCTTCTCGCTTTTGATGCAACATCAACAATCGCCTCAAAATCATTAACAAAAACCTGAAAGCTTCCATTTTGGTTCATAAAGAGATGGGATGAAATGATTTCTCCCTTACTTTCTAAAACGATATGACCTTTTTCCCACAGAAGTGTTTCATAACGATATTTTTTTCCTTCTAAAGAAAATAAAATACCATTTCGATTCAAAGAGTTCACGACAACGGAGATTTCATCTCCATCTATCGAAATGACTTTATTGGTTTGTTTAAACTTTTTGTCCCAAAGGTTTTGAACTGGCTTCGTTGCTGAAATTAAAGATACTGCCACAAAATGAGCCTCAATATTTTGTTCCCACTTTTTCTTTTTAAGCTCTTCTTTATCCTGCTCAATCAAGTGGGTATGAATATTTCCTTCGATAAATTTCTCATTATCTAGAACTCTTTTCAAATAATCTCTATTTGTCTTAGTTCCTCCGAATAATACATTATTAAGACTGACTTGCATTTTTTCAATGGCCGAGTATCTGTCCGTATCATAAGTTATAAGTTTTGCGAGCATAGGATCATAATTAGTTGAAATATGATTTCCATCTCTATAACCACAATCTAGTCTATAATCAGTTTCAGGATTTGTTTCAATCTTTTGAATTCGCCCAGTAGTTGGAAGAAACTCATTATCAGGATCTTCCGCATATATTCGACACTCAATTGAATGACCAGTCTGATTGATATCTTCCTGTTTGAATTTAAAAGCTAGCCCTTGAGCAGCCTGAATTTGAAGATCAACAAGATCCACACCTGTAACCATTTCAGTAACAGGATGTTCAACCTGAAGCCTTGTATTCATTTCGAGAAAATAAAATTCATTATTTGGTGCCAAAATATATTCTATGGTCCCTGCACCAATATAATTAATTCCTTTCGCTATTTTTACAGCTGTGTCACATACAGAAGCTCTTAACTCATCATTTAAAGCAGGAGAAGGTGTTTCCTCAATTACTTTTTGATAACGTCTTTGAATAGAACACTCTCTTTCAAAAAAATGAAAGTGGTTGCCTTGTCCATCAGAAACCAACTGAACTTCAATATGTCTTGGATTAATTATGTACTTTTCTAGTAATACCTTATCATTTGAAAATGCATTCAATGCTTCTCTTTTTGAGGCATTAAGAGCATCCGTAAATTCACTTTCAGAATTTACAATTCTCATACCTTTTCCACCACCACCAGCGGTTGCCTTAATTAAAACGGGGAAACCAATTTTTTTGGCTTCTTCAAATAAGAAATCTGGTTCTTGATTTTCACCATGATAACCTGGGACTAGTGGAATACCTAAAGCTTCCATTTTAACTTTAGACTCTTTTTTATCCCCCATAAGCTCGATTGCTTCAGTACTCGGACCGATAAAAATTAAACCAGCATCACTAACTTTCTTACAAAACTCTGTATTTTCAGAGAGAAAACCATAACCAGGGTGTATTGCCTCCGCCCCAGTTTCCTTTGCTATTTGAATAATTTTATCTTGATTTAAATATGTTTCAGAAAGAGGTCCTCTTCCTAGAGCGATATTCTCATCTCCAGCACCAGCATGAGGTAAAGTTGCATCATCAGCAGCATATAAGGTTACAGTTTTGATTCCCTTTGCCTTACAAGTTTTAATAACCCTTAAAGCAATCTCACCTCTATTAGCGATTAATATTTTTTTGATCATTGTTCCATCCAATTTGCTGCTCTCTTTTCCAAAAGAGCACTCATTCCTTCCTGCCCTTCTTCACTGATTCTTCTTTCAGCAATAGCACTACAAGTATATTCACTTTGTTTATCATCTTCTAATTTCAAAACATTTTTTATTAATTTCTTAGCCTCTCTAGCAGCAATTGGCCCTGCTTTTTGAAAGGACTTTAAAATCTCTTCAAATCTTTCATCGAACTCTTCTATGCTTGTAACTTCATGAACTAAGCCTAAATCAAATGCTTTATTGGCTTTAAACATTTCACCTGACATAAACCAAGCTCTCGCATGAGACTCACCTATTTTGTTAATACAAAATGGTGAAATAACAGCTGGAATTAGACCAAGTCGAACTTCAGTAAAACCAAACTTAGCTTTT
Organism: Flavobacteriaceae bacterium; assembly: GCA_964215955.1. GTDB lineage: Bacteria > Bdellovibrionota > Bacteriovoracia > Bacteriovoracales > Bacteriovoracaceae. The sequence continues at coordinate 5,235 of CAXPDR010000029.1, read as the reverse complement.
TCGTGGGTCAAAACATAATCGCAAACTGCAACTAACCCTACGCCTCCACCTAAAGCATGACCATTAATCTTTCCAATGATTGGCTTTGAAAAGTTATTAATTGTTTCAAACATTTTAAATAATTGTTTTGAGTCCTGGATATTTTCATCTTTGGAATAATTCACCATAGACTTCATCCAGTTTAAATCTGCACCAGCACAAAAGGAACGTCCCTCACCAGTTAGAACAACAATATTAGTATTATCGTCATTCTCCAACTCATTAAAACATTTAATTATATCTTGAATAAGTTCATCATTAAAGGCGTTATGTATCTCAGGTCTATTTAATTTAACCTCAGTTACACCCTCTTTAATTTTATTAACTAATAATAAATTCATTATTACATCCTAAAAACACCAAATTTTGTGTCTCCGTATTCTTCATTATGTGAAATTGCTAAAGCCATCCCAAGAGTATCTCTAGTTTCATCAGGAAGAATAATACCATCATCCCAAATTCTAGCAGTACTATAATAAGCTGAACCTTCCTTTTCATATTTATCAAGAATTGGTTGTTTAAAATCTTTGACCTGTTCTTCAGTCATTGGTTCTTGGCCTTTGTATCTCAAACCATCTTGTCTTACAGTTGCAAGAACTCCAGCTGCTTGCTCACCACCCATCACAGAAATTTTAGCATTAGGCCACATCCATAAAAATCTTGGATCATATGCTCTACCACACATTCCATAATTACCAGCTCCAAATGATCCACCAATAACGACAGTGTATTTAGGAACATTAGCTGTTGAAACAGCTGTAACTAATTTAGCTCCATGCTTGGCGATTCCTTCCGACTCATATTTTCTTCCAACCATAAATCCTGTAATATTTTGAAGAAATAATAAAGGAATTTTTCTTTGACTACAAAGCTCAATAAAGTGAGCACCTTTAACAGCACTTTCAGAGAATAAAATACCATTATTCGCAATAACTCCAACCTTATAACCATGAATATTTGCAAAACCACAAACGAGAGTTTCACCATAATGTTTTTTAAACTCTTGAAATTTAGAACCATCAACTAACCGTGCAATAATCTCTCTGACATCGTACGGCTTTCTTGTATCTTTTGGAATAATTCCATATATTTCGTCGGAACTAAAATATGGATCTTCAACATTGGTTACGGTTTTTTCTTTATCATTAGCTTTAAAGTTTAAATTTTCAACAATATCTCTAGTGATGGCCAGAGCATCCTCTTCATCTTCTGCAAAATGATCTGCAACACCTGAAATTTTTGTATGAACATCTGCTCCACCAAGATCTTCGGCACTAACCTCTTCTCCCGTAGCTGCTTTAACTAAAGGCGGTCCACCTAAAAAGATTGTACCATTGCCCTTAACAATAACTGTTTCATCACTCATGGCAGGAACATAGGCTCCACCTGCAGTACATGAGCCAAGAACGACCGCAATTTGTGGAATTCCTTTTGCACTCATCTGAGCTTGATTATAAAAAATTCTTCCAAAGTGATCTTTATCTGGAAAAACTTCATCCTGCATTGGAAGAAATGCTCCACCAGAATCCACCAGATAAATACAAGGAAGTTTATTCTTCAGAGCAATCTCTTGAGCCCTTAGATGTTTTTTTACAGTTAAAGGAAAATACGTACCACCCTTTACAGTAGCATCATTTGCAACAAACATGCACTCTATGCCGTGAACTCTTCCAATTCCGGTCACAACACCTGCACTTGGTACATCTTCTTTATAAACTTCATTACCAGCAAGAGCTGAAAGCTCAATAAACTCAGAGCCATCATCTAAAATTTTATCAATTCTTTCCCTTGCTAAAAATTTATTTCTTTTCTTATGTTTTTCAACGTACTTTTCACCACCACCCATTTTTACTTTTTCAATATGGGCCATAAACTCAGAACGAAGAGCGTGATTAAAGTCTGCATTTTCTTGGAATAACTCAGATGTTGAGTCTATGTGTGAACCAATAATTTCCATCATTACCTTCTTATAATTCAAGTATTTAAAGATGGATCATCCTAACTTTACTGAGTAAAACTGACAAGAAATGACGCGTCGTTAGCTTATAAACTAAAGTGAATTCAAATACTCCCTTACTTCTGTAAGGGCTTGTTTTTCTTTATGTAAACTACGTGATTATTTAATCGCAAGACAACAACAAAATTCGAGATTAATTTTTGAAACATTTAGGATGTATTAAAAACGAAGCCTGCTTTCCATATTTCTTGCGTCCAACTTCACATAAATCCGTCCTTCTCGGACAGCTGCCATAATCAGAATCTAGAATCTGACTTTCTACTTCAAGGGTTGAGTCCTTATCTACATATTTATTACAGTTGATGGATTCATCCCACATAGGGTTTACATAGTTTTTCCAATCAAATTTACTTTTTATTATAGTTTTTCCCTGATTACATTCAATGAATCTACTACTCTTAGAAAAGAATTCTTTCCAAAAATTAGTTCCTTCATAATTTGCAATTTTATCTGCATATGAATAAACCCCTGTCATATAATATCCAAAAAGATTTTCTTCAGACATTTTATTAATGGCATGAATTTTTAATTCTGCATAAGTATTATCTTCAATCCTGGCCCTCTGGCTTAAAAAGCTGCGTTCTAACCTCCCTAAGTAAGATTTTTGCTTTTTAAGTGACTCTAAATAAAAATAGTACCCTTCTAAAAAGAAATGGCCTAACTTATCTGTACCAACCCTAACATTATTTACTTTTACTAGATCTGAACAACAGGCTAATCCTAATCCAGCAGCAAAACCTTCAGAAAATCCAAAATTTTTATAAATGGACTCGCTTTGAGTTAAACTAATTTTTTGATTGTCTTTAAGTTCATCGGCAATATCTGTTTCAATACGTGGAAATGCTCTCCAACCAAGACCTTGAAATCTGGATACTAATTCATCTGCAATTGAAATTCGCATATCCTCAGTGCAACTGCCCTTTTTATTTAGTTCATCAACAATATCTTTTATAGATTTATTCACAAACCGGTTAAGTTCTGTCGTTGAATCTTTTAAAGACTTATCTAAAGTTGAATAATGATCGACTTCACTTCCAAAAACATTTGAGATTGTGAAAATAAATATAAAAGCTTTTAAATAATACACTTTTAATAGTTTAGAGCTTAATGAATATTGATTATAGTTTGTATGAAATAATTATCTAGATAGGTGTTTATTTTTTAATCAACTTACTGATAAAGCTGATTTTTAATAAGCCCATTTATAGTATACTGAATCAAAGCTTTAAGCTCTTCAGACTGTTTTTGACCTGTAAGAATAGTTTCAGAATGTAAGTCCTTTGAATATCTTTTATTTACAGTTTTACCATCTATCATTCGGGTTAAGATATTTTTATAAAATAAAGAATAAGAACCATTTATATAACTTAAATTTATCGTTTCGTAGTTCTTAGAAAATACACTTTCCCCAAAGAGAAGCTTCTGCTTAGGCTCGATATCTAAAAAATCTAAAATACTATGAATGATGTCTGCATGCTGAGTAACTTTTTTACTATCAAGGTCACTTAAATCAAGCTTTGGATGATAAAACAACAAAGGTACACGATACTTACCAAGAGTATTATTATACCTTAAGCCTTTAGTTTTTTGAGTATGATCTGCAGTAATCACAAATAAGGTATTCTTAAACCAATCTTTATTATTGTATTTTCTAAAAAATTCCTGCAAAGAATAATCCACATAACCTATACTCTCATGGATCTCTAAATTCCCTTTTGGAAATTTGTTCTTAAACTCTTTTGGAATTGAATATGGTTGATGTGAACTTAAAGAGAAGAATGTACTAAAAAAAGGTTCTTTTTTCTTTCCCAACTCCTCTCCAAACCAACTCATAAATTTATCATCATAAATTCCCCATGCACCATCAAAGTGTTCAGAAAATGGATAGTCTTCTTTCCCAAAATAATTAGGAATTCCAATTGATCTTGTGTAGGCATCAAAGTCCATCGTTCCTCTTTTTCCTCCATGGAAAAAAGATGAATTATAACCTTCTTGATTTAAATAATAAGCAAGGCCATAAAAACTATTTGTTTGGTATTGGGATTGATAAAGTGGTTTATCAATTAATGAAGGCATCCCAACTAGAATAGATGGTAATGCTTCAATAGACCTTCTACCATTTGCTAGGTTTCGATTAAAGTACAATCCCTTCTTTGAAAGTTCACTAAAAAAAGGTGTAAAGCCATCATCGATATACTCTTGAGAAAAAGATTCTAAAATTAAAATAATAACATTAGAATTCTTTAACCCTTTAAAGTCCGTATCACCTATTCTCAACCCCTTAATTAAGTTCACTGCTTCATCATATGTTTTAAAATAATTAACTTCCCTAATTTTTTCGGCCTCTAAAGATCGAACTAAAGTGTATGTAGAATTTATTGCAATATGTCCTTGGACATATTTTGGGAAAATATACGCCTGTTTTGGACTAATACTTCTCATCTGAAGCCCACCTCTAATTCCAAGAAAAGTCATTATAATAAGACTTAGTCCTATGAAAGGAGTCCAAGTAATTGGAAAAATTTTAGCATTGCTATATTTACTTATAACTGGATAAAACTTTAAGTAGAAAACAAAACTTAATAGAATCACTAAAACATAAGGCCAATAGTAAAAAGAAATTTGAATAATTTGGTCACTCATATCTCCACCAATTCCAAAGATATCAGCAGTTAATTTTTTTCCATTAAACTTAAAAAACTCAATATCAACGATATTAATTCCAATAGCAATCCCATTAGATAAAATGAAAACAAGTTTTAGTAAAAAGTTAAAGATTTTATGTCTTATAGGAATTAAGCTAAGAATAATAAAAACAGAATTGACTATTAAAACGGTTGAAAAATCAAACCGAAATCCATAAAGAAATGGAATAAGAAGTTCCTCGATGGAAAGAGATTTATAAATTTCATAGTTTAAAATAACAAACGCAATCCTTGTAAAAGGATATAGAGTAAATGCAAGTAAAAGCCGCTTAAATAATAGTTTATATTCTTCAAGTTTCATATTTCTATTGGACCAAATTTTTAGGCAAAAAAAAAGCCTTCTCTAGGAGAAGGCTTTTTATATAAATAATGGGAGCATCTTGCTATTCTCACACTCAGTCCCCCGAGCACTACCTTCGCCGCAACAGGACTTAACTTCTAGGTTCGAGATGTAACTAGGTGTTTCCCCTGCGC
>CAXPDR010000028.1:0-4396 GCA_964215955.1 Flavobacteriaceae bacterium | reverse complement strand
TTTCATCACTGTGGTTGCTCGCCTCTGATGTATTACTCATTATCTATATCAAGAATAATTAGGAAAACTCAATAAATCTATCTTTTTTCTCTATGAAGTTGGTGTTTTCTACAACTAGAACAATATTTTTTAAATTCCATCCTGTCTGGAACGTTCGTTTTATTCTTAGTAGTTACATAATTCTGTGCTTTGCATTCTGTGCAAACCATAGTTAAAGGTGGTCTCTTGTCTGAAGCCATCTTTTACTCTCCTTTTTTAACTAGTAGCGGCGGGCAGACTTGAACTGCCGACCTCACGATTATGAGTCGTGCGCTCTTACCAACTGAGCTACGCCGCCATAAGACTTATTTTAGCCTCTGAGCCCTCTTCCGGGATTGAACCGGAGACCTCTTCCTTACCATGGAAGTGCTCTACCGACTGAGCTAAGAGGGCAAAGTGCCGAGAGTAGGATTCGAACCTACGAAGGCGTAGCCGGCAGATTTACAGTCTGCTCCCTTTGGCCGCTCGGGCATCTCGGCATAACAATAAAGTCTCTATTGAGTTTAGATTATAAATAAAAATTAGTGAGATGAATTTTTAATTGATTAGGATTGTTTTATGGACAAAAAAGTAAGAGAATTGTTAAATAGATGGCTAGAAAATGGTCTAATTAATCAAGCTTCTTATGAAGAAATAGTAAAGTTTGAAGAAGAGTCAAATCCAAATCAAAAATCTAAAGTTGCTAGAGCAATAACTTTAATTGGAGGTTTATTTCTTTTATCTGGTCTTCTTGGAACAATACCTCTATTGTGGATGAATCTTGCATATTGGGCGCAACTAGGACTTTTAGTAGCAACTACTTACTTCTTATTTTATGCAGCTACTTATAGTGAAAAATTAGAAGATGAAAGACTATTCATTTTTAAATCAACAGAAAGAGTTAGCTCCTTTCTTTTCTTGATTTCAAATATTTCATTTGGGGCCTCGGTAACTTTTGCTATAAATATTCTCCAAGAAACAGGAGTCGTAAATTTTAGTGAAGAGATCTCCTTTATTCTTGTTTCGTTTTTTGTTTTACTTTATGCTATTTATTTGTTTTTAAGAACAAAATTAATTTTTCAACATGCAGCGTTATTTTATTGTATATGTTTTCATCTAGGTGCTATTGGGAATTTATTATTTCCGAATATCGAACCTTGGGCTGCTGGACTTTTTCTAATTGCTATTGGAAGTATTTGGGGTATAAATACCTACTCAACACTTCTGAAACCAAGCTGGTTAGGATATTTTCTATCGGTATCTACTGTTTCTATTGGCACAATAATTTTGATAGAAGACCTCATTCAAGTTGAAATAATTAGTATTTTAATTTTAATTTTGGGATCAATATTTTATGTTTGGGCAAGTATTCAGCTTTCTGAACAAGTAATATTTTTTATTGGTGGTTTGGGTCTAGTTATAAACCTTCCAAGGTTGATAACTGAAATATTGCCAGATAACATATGGCCACCTTTAATTCTTTTCCTAGTGGGAGGAGTGCTTGTAGTAGTAGGTTTATATTTAAATTCAATAAGAGAAAATATTATATCTACTGATACAGAATAAAAAATATGAAGCAAAGAAATACTCCTTTATTCCTATCACTTGGAATACTTCTTATAACTACAATCATTGTTGCTATATTTGGAGTCGTGCCTTTACCCGAATATGAAATCTTAGAGAATGAAGAAGGACTCAAAGGAAAATTAATTTATCATGTTCAGGTTCAAAGTCAAAATTTAATTCCTCCCGCACCAGATATTATGGACGAATGTATTTTATCAATTGACCTTGAAGCTAATTCATTTAAAGAAGAAAAAATAATTTGTAGTAGCGACCTTTACGACATGTCATATGATATTTACTTTTACGATACCGAAATCTTTGAAGATGAAAATATCTTACTCAGATACTGGGATGAATCATCAGGTGACGAAATGGGGCTAATAATAAATATAGAGACAAAAAAAGTAGTTAATAAGGTTCAGCAACCAAATTTTTACTCTGAAGACAGAAATAGGATGAATGTATATGGTGAAAAACTAATTGACCCATGGGACACGTCTGATTATAGCTCAAGGGTAATTGGAGTCTACTATGCAAATAGAATGGAAAATATAGAAGTTTTCAAATCGAAAGCACCCACCAACTATTACTTTGAGTCTCTTCATTGGTCACCAAGTGGTGACTATATTGCAGCATTAGACTCGGAAAAAAATTTTATAATTTTTTCCAAAAATAAGAAATCTAAACCAGGAATAATACAATTTTCAGAAGTAAATTTGAAAATTTTTGACGATGAAGAAAGAGAAATACAAAATTTAATAGGTTGGACTGATTAATTAAATTTTCTTTTAGGCCTTACACCAATCTCACTAATAACATGTGCAGCACTTTTATTAGCAAAGTTTGCTGACTTATCAACAGAAAGATCCTTTTGTAAGCCATAGAGATATCCTGCTGCAAAAAAGTCGCCTGCGCCAGTCTTATCAACAACTCTTGTTTCGGTTGCTTCAAATGAATGTCTTTCACCATTCTTTAAAATTACCGCTCCCTCTGATCCTAAAGTACAAATTAATTCTTTAACTTTAGGAAATTTTTCTCCAAAATATTTAAATGATTCATTTGTAGAACTTTGAAGAGTTAGAGAATTTAATTCATCTTCATTACAAAATACATAATCAATATCATCTGCAATAAAACTTATAAAACTATCTCGATGCATCTCAACACAAAATACATCTGATAGACTTATTGAATTTAGACCTCCAGATTCTTTATTGATCTTTGCAGCATTTAAGAAAGCAGATTTACTTGAAGGTTTATCCCATAAGTAACCTTCCATATATAAAATTTTTGCTTCTTTAATTGCATCAATGTGTAAGTCATCAACTGAGAGATGCTCACCAGCTCCAAGATAAGTGTTCATTGTTCTTTCACCATCAGGTGTAATAAAGATTGCACATAATCCAGTTTGATTATCTTCACTTTCAAAAACTGTATAATCATTCAGGCCAGAATCTTTTAAACTTGACTTAAATTGTTTACCTAAATCATCATTTGAGATTTTTCCAATAAATCCAGCATTGCCGCCCAATTGTGAGATCCAATACGCTGTATTGGCTGCAGAACCTCCCGCTTCGTAAATTGGATTTTTCATATTTTGAAGAAGAAAATTCGAACGTTCTTTATCTACTAAAGTCATTCTTGCTTTGTTTAAATTTAATTCATCGATAACAAATTCTTCAATTTGTTCTAAAGAATCGACTAAAGCATTTCCAATACAAATAATCACAAATAAAGTTTAAATGATTTGTCCTGGATTGCCTTCTGAGTCATAAATTTTTTTAGTAAAGTTTCTTAACTCTTTCATTCCGCCAGACATGTTATAGGCTTCTATGTCTTGCGAAATCATATAGTTAGTTACCCTGGCTGATCTTGAACCAGACCGACATACAAAAATATATTTTTCATTTTGGTGAAAACTATTCATATTCTCCATTATTTCTCCCATTGGAATATGAATAGCATTTACGTGGTGGCCAGATGTCCATTCATCAATTTCCCGAACATCAACAAGCACACATCCTTCTTGAATGAAATTTTCAACCTCATTTGGTTGAACCGATGGAGTGCTATTAATACCTAATTCCACTTTGAGTTTGCCTTAATCTTCTTACTCTTTCAATCGTTGGAGGATGAGTTGAAAATAATTTACTAAAACTATTCCCAGAAAAAGCTTTTAATGGATCAGATATAAAAAGTTGACTAACTGCAGGGTTTACATTCATCGGAACCTTAGAGTATCGCTCAATTTTTTCTAGAGCTGATGCTAAAGCTAATGGGTTACCCGAGATTTCTGCACCAGTTTTGTCAGCACCGAATTCTCTAGTTCTCGATATTGCCATTCTTATGATTAAAGAAGCTATAGGAGCTGCAATAAATGCCAAAATTATTATCGCAGGATGTGTGTTTCTATTTCTGTTTCCACCACCCCAAAAAGCCATCCTGGACATAAAAGAAACTGCAGCTGCCAACATTGCAGCAATACTAGATACTAAAATATCTCTGTTTTTTATATGTGACAATTCATGGGCCAAAACGCCTTCTAACTCATCTCTATTAAGAAGGTTTAATATACCTGTAGTTACTGCAACTTTTGCGTTTTTTGGATTTCTACCTGTTGCAAATGCATTTGGTTGATCACTATTAATAACATCCAGTTCTGGCATTGGCATTTTTTCTTTTTGCGTTAGGTGAGAAATAATTTGAGTTACTTCACTAAATTGTCCATCTTTTATTGGCTGAGCACGAGTTGATTTTATAGCTAAATTGCCTGAGAAAAAATAAATGAATCCATTAAAAATTAAAGCAAAAA
>CAXPDR010000027.1:0-213050 GCA_964215955.1 Flavobacteriaceae bacterium | reverse complement strand
ATTATGATTTAGGATACTTTGACGATAAGAGTAGAAAAGTGGAGCCAATTGAGGATCCATTTAGCATGGGAAAAGTGTAAACCATGTCTTCGGTATTAAATGTAAAGTATGTCTCCGGTACGGACCGTTTGGAATTTAATAAAATCAGACTTGGATGTAGATTTTACTAATAAGTTCTTAACAGATGAGTCTCTACAAATTAGAAAAGATGCTATTATAAAATCAGGAAAATCAAAATTAAATTGTGGAATAGATTTTGTTTTAAAGAAATTAGTTGGAAGATAGTTTCGTTTTATGGAGCGGCTGATCGGGCTCGAACCTTGTGCCTGCAGTTGGGGATGTCCTGTGGACATCACTGGCGCAGAGCTAGGAGTGTTAAAATGATTTATCATTTTACAAGCGACTCAGTCGGTTTTTAAGTTTAAATGTGTATGATAATGGAAGAATTATGGAGCGGCTGATCGGGCTCGAACCGACGACCTCGTCCTTGGCAAGGACGCGCTCTACCAACTGAGCTACAACCGCAAATGAGTGTGGTGATATTAAGTTTCTAAGGAAGAATTGTCAACTAATTATAAGGTAACTTCTTCTTTTAGCAGTGTGACAATATCTTGAAATTCTTTGTCTGAAAACTTTGTATACAAGATGGTTATAAGCTCGGCATTTCTTCTAGGGTATTTTGGACTTAATAGCATTTTTACATAGAAGTCTGAAATCATGAAAGCCTTTATGATTGATGGCAATTTATTTGGGAAGTGACTAGGGAAGCCTCTTCCATCAAAAGATCCATGGTGTTGTCGTATAAGGGCAGGGATTAGATCTGAAATCCCTTCTACTTTCTTAGAAAGCTCAGCAGCCTTTTTAGCATGCTCTAAGACGTTTTGCCTTTGGTCTGGAGTAAGTTCTGTGGAATTTAGGTCTTCCATCGTACTAATTTCAATCTCCTTTTGGGTTTTTAAGTAAATATCACTAAAGAAAACCAGCTGTGCAAAAGTTTTCATTTCGTCCTTATCAACATTTTTCATCTTATTAAGTAAGGTTGTTCCAATTAGGGTGAGTAGATGATTTCTTTGATAGTAATAATTAAGCTTATTTTTGTATAGAATACGATATTCATTTTGAATCGATTCAGAGTTCTCAATTAAACCTAATGTATGTTCAATGGAAGTACTGGTTAATTCTACAAGCCTTTCATTTATTTTAAGATTTGTTAGGTATTGTTGTAAAATCTTATTGATGTTTGATGCGATAAAGTGTTTTTGAATTGGAGAAAGCTCTCTTCTATTTAATTTTTCACTTAAATTATTGGTAATATAACTTAGAAAATAATGCTTTAGATCCTGATTTATATAAATATTTTTTAACCCTTTTTGTCTGTATTTTTCAATCTCAAGGTTGGAAATTTTTTCGCCAGCATTAAACCTTTTAATGTACTTTACATGCTCAAAGCGCTTCTTTACTTTAAAGTAAATATCGCAGGGGACAATGTCGATATCATTTAGAAACTCTAAACCAATAGGTAGAAGCTTTGTCGGTGAGGTATTTGTAAATTTACTTACATCAATATCTAAGATAATTGCGGCCGTTCTAATTAAACTTTCCCATTTTAGGGGGGTGCTCAATTGATAAATGCTTTCTGGTAGAGTTTCATTTTTTCCAATTGAGATGAAAGGAATGTTTAGGTTTGATTTTTCCAAAAAAGTATAAAAATTATTGAGATTAAAGGCGCTAGAGATAGATGCTGGGGCTATGATTAATTCGATATCGTCTAAGCAGGTAAGGACCTTTTTTGCATCCTCTTCATTGTTTTTGTTTATTGTATCAAGACCTAAATAGATTTTTAGATTAATGCTTAATAAACGAATGAGTTCTTGATCTTGCTCAATAACTAAAACTTTCATAGTCTTAAGATTTTAAGCTGAACTTAAGAAAATTTAATTTCTAAATGAGATAAGGGAGGGATGTCAATTATAAGTCTTTGTAATTAAGGAAGTTTCCTGAGAAATGATAGGTTTCTGGGTTAAATGCAAGTTGTTTACCATGCCCATCATTGTTGTCAATTATATAGTGAGGGATGGCCCAACCTGGTAGATCACCTCTGAGCTTATTGTATATCTTTCTGCCTGTCTCCAAAGGAAGGTAAAAATGCATAGCACCTTTGGCCTTATCTGGATGATGTAGATAATAGGGAGTAAAGCCAATTTCAATAATTTTAAAAATTAAATCATGTAAGTTGATATAAGAATCATTCACACCTTTTAAAAGAACGGATTGAGTTAGCAAATCTATTTTGGGGATTTCGGTTAAAAGTTTGAGAGCGCTGCTTACCTCTATATCTAATTCATCTGGATGGTTTGTGTGGAGGACAAAAAGAAACCTTGTGAATTTTGAGGAGTATTGTTTTAAAAGATTTACTAAATCTTTATTAATTCTAGAGGGTAATATAATGGGTGTTCTAGTGTGGATTCTTACAAACTTTACTTGGGACTTTAAAAGAGTTTCAAAAATAGTTGCAAGTTTCTGTTCATTAAGAATTAAGGGATCTCCCCCCGTAAGAATGACCTCATTAATATGTGTATTTTCATGGAGATATTGGGAAAGGAAATTTAAGTTTTGTTTGAAAATTTCATCTTGATTTGAAAGCTGATTTTTTCTAAAACAATAACGACATATTACAGGGCAATTAGTTGTTGGTGTAAAAAGTATCCTGTTATGGTACTTTTGAATAATTCCATGGCCTTTAGAGCTTTTAATATCCCCAATAGGATCGAGGAAACCTTGTTCATCGTTTTCGAAAAGTTGAGGAATAAACTGGTTCCAAAGAGCAGAATTTTTTCCACTATGTTTAATTTTGTAGGCAAATTTTTTTGGAAGAAATACAGAATAAGGAATTTTCTCCAAATCTGCATCAAGATTAAAAAAATCTTTTATTTCCGAATAAGATTTGATGGCGGATCTAAATTCATCCTGCCAATTCTTATTCATCATCTAAGTCCTTTTCACTTATTTTTTGAATTTTTTTTATGTAGAAATATTTGTTCATTCTATCTTTAAGGCATTCTGCATATAGGACAAGGCCTTGAGGTAGGGGTAATAGTGATATGGGTTTTATTTTTCGATATTTCCCTTTAGACTGACCGCCTTTGTACCTAATATAGAATGGTTTTCTATCTACAAGATAGGTTTTAATTTCTTTTAACTTGTTTGGAAGAATATATTGTTCTGGCTTTTGAAAAGCATTTAATTTAAAAAGATAGCTATGAGCCTTAAAATTGTCTGAACTGTGGTTCTTGTCGTGTTCTATCAATGTATTAGCAAAAACTTTTAAACAAACAACTGCATCATCAAGAGCTTGGTGGTGATTAAAATCTATTTTAAAGAATTCAGCACAAGTTGAAAGTTTAAAATTCTCAGGCTTTATTTCTTTACCTTTATATAAACCCCGTGCAAATTTACATGAATCAAAAATACTGGAGAGACTGATCTCATAATTGTATTCATGGATTCCTCTAATTAGAAAACTTGCATCAAACATCGCATTATGGGCCATAAGCGGGAGATTTCCATAAAAATTAATAAACTCTCTTAAAGGCTTTTTTAAAGTAGGAGCATTTCTGAGTTGCTCATTAGTAAGTTGATGAAATTGAATTGTATGTTCTGGGATTTCGATTAGAGGATTTATGAGTTCGTGGAAAAACTCCACTGACCCATCTGGAAGAAGCTTAATCGCTGCAATTTCGATGATTTTATCAAAAATAGGAGAAAGACCAGTCATTTCTAAGTCAAATGCACAAACTCCATTTGGAAAGTATTTTAAGAGAATTTCTCTTTCATTAGTCGCTAAATCAATGTTTACGGTAGTACGTTTGAGCATGAGAGCAGTTATAAATTTTTGAAATAGTTAAGTCAAAGCTTTATCTTAGATCAAATTGATTGTTTCGATGTGCGTTAAGTTTGACATAAGCACTCGAAAATTCTATTAATTTGGTAAATTTTAATCAAAGGATGAGTTAAATGGCAAAGAAATTTGACGTCGTAGTACTTGGTGCTGGACCTGGTGGATATGTGGCTGCAATAAGAGCTTCACAGCTTGGGAAAAAAGTAGCAATTGTTGAGAAAGAACATATGGGCGGAGTTTGTTTGAATAAAGGCTGTATCCCAACAAAGGCTGTTTTAAAGTCAGCTCATTCTGTACATGAAATCGCAGATATGAAAGACCTTGGAATCAACGTTGACCTTAAATCATTAGATGGTGGACAAGCTGTAAAAAGAGCGACAAAAATTTCTCAAAAAATTTCCAAAGGTGTTGAGTTCTTAATGAAGAAAAATAAGATCGAGACTTTTATGGGAAGTGGAGAGTTCGTTAATAAAAACTCAATTAAAGTCGGTAAAGAGACCTTAGAGTTTACAAATTGTATTATTGCAACTGGTGCAAAATATAGAACATTCCCTGGGCTTGAGCATGATGGAAAAAGACTTATCGGTGCTTGGGAAGCGGTAAAAATGGAAAAACTTCCAAAGTCTATCGGTATTATCGGAGCTGGTGCTATTGGAATGGAGTTTGCCTATTTTTGGAATGCATTTGGTGTAGACGTACACATATTTGAACTGCAAAAACATTTACTTCCAATTGAAGATGAAGATTCTTCTAAAGAAGTAGAAAAAGCTTATAAAAAGTATGGAGTTAAGTTTAACACCTCTGTTGAAAAAGTTTCCGCTAAAAATAATGGTAAGGATGTAACAATCACTGCTGTTATAAAAGGTAAGGAAGAAAAATTTAAATTTGATATGGGACTAATTGCTGTTGGAATGACTGGTGTTCTTGATGGATTTGGAATTGAGAAGGCAGGCGTTAAGACTGATAGAGGATTTGTTGCAGTAAATAATATGTATCAAACTAATGTTCCTCATATTTATGCGATTGGTGATGTTGCAGGACCACCACTTCTAGCGCATGCAGCTTCTCATGAAGGCGTTGTTGCTGCTGAACATATTGCAGGTCTTAAGCCACATGCAATTGATAAAATGAATATTCCAGGTTGTACTTATTGTCAGCCACAAGTTGCTTCAGTTGGTTATACTGAAAGAGCATTAAAAGAGAAGGGTATTAAATATACAGTGGGTAAACTTCCATTTATGGCCAACGGTAAAGCTGTTGCTTCTAATGAGACTTCTGGTTTTGTTAAAACTCTTATGGGTGAGCATGGAGAAATGCTTGGTGCTCATATTGTTGGTACACATGCTACAGAGTTAATTCATGAATACACGCTATTTAGACAAATGGAAGGTATTGATGAGGAAATTTTTGCCACTGTACATCCACATCCTACGCTAGGAGAGTTCTTAGCTGAGTCTGTGATGGCGGCAAAAAATAGAGCATTAAACTTTTAATGAGAATAACTGTTAAAATATACAAAATAATTTATTAAATATTAGGAGATTATAATGGCACGTGTTGAAGTCGTTATGCCACAAATGGGTGAGTCAATTACAACAGGGACAATCACTAAGTGGAATAAAAATGTTGGAGATACTATTGAAATCGATGAAATCCTTCTAGAGATTTCTACTGATAAAGTTGAGTCAGAAATCCCTTCACCAGTTGAAGGGAAAATTGCTGAACTTTTATATCCAGAAGGTGAAACAATTGATGTTGGTAAAGTAATAGCTGTAATTGAAGATGATATGAATGCGGACATCTCTGCTAGCTCATCTGCACCAGCAGCAGCACCGACAAAAACTGAAAAAAGTGCTCCTGCAGCCGCAGCTCCAGTAGCAACAGAAGAAACATCCGGGGAAAGAAGATTTTATACTCCACTTGTTAAAAAACTAGCTCAGGAAAATGGTGTAGCTTTATCTGAACTTGCAACAATCTCAGGCTCAGGTGCTGGTGGAAGAGTTAATAGAGCAGACTTTGAAGCATATTTAGCTAACAGAGGTTCAGCTCCTAAAGCTGCTTCTTCGGCATCAGTAGCTCCAAGTGCACCAGTTTCAACTGTACCTGCTTTCACAAGCTCTGAGAGAGTTGAAATTGTACCAATGGATAATATGAGAAAAGCCATTGCTAAAAATATGCAGGCATCTAAGCTTACTTCTCCACATGTTAACTCAATCGTTGATATTGATATGACTAACTTAGTTAATATCAGAAATGAAATTAAAGCAGAGTTCAAAGCTAAAGAAGGTTTCAACTTAACTTTCTCTCACTTTGTTATGTATGCTATTGCACAAGCTCTTAAAGAGTTCCCAGTGGTTAATGCTTCAATCGACGGTGATAATATTGTTTATAAGAAAGATATCAATTTAGGATGTGCAGTTGCTGTTCCTGGTAATGGACTTGTTGTTCCTGTTGTAAAAGGTGTAGATAATCTTAATCTTACAGGTCTGGCTAGATCTCTAAATGATCTTGCTTTAAAAGCTAGAAATAAAAAACTAACTATGGATGATATGAGTGGTGGAACTTATACATTCACAAATAATGGTTCTTTTGGTGTTATCGCTGCAACTCCAGTAATCCTTCAACCACAAGTTGGAATTTTCTGTGTTGGAACGATCAAGAAATCAGTAGAAGTTATGCCAGATAACTCTATGGCCATCAGAGATATTATGTATGCGACTCATACATACGATCACAGACTGATTGACGGGGAAGCTGGTTCTAAGTTTTTAATGCATGTTAAGAACACTCTAGAAACAATGGACCCTAGGGATTTATTATAGAATAGTTATTTTATTGAATAAATTTAAAGAAGGGAGTCGAATGGCTCCCTTTTTTTATTTATAAATTGGAATAATAAAACCAAAATTATAATCAATTCCTGGAATATCGGCATGAACTGCCAATTCCCAACAAATATAATCATCTCTAATAAAGTCAGTTGATAAATTTAAGTCTTCTGGGACATTTATTGTTAGATCAAGACATCCATTGTGAATATTATTTTTATCAACTTCTATGCTCTGTTTAAACCTTTCGATGGAAACTCTTTCATAGGTTGTTTTATTACCAGTTTTCTTTTTAGTCATTTTAAACTCAAAACATTTCAAATCTATGTTTAGTTCTTTGATTTTATTTGGATGGGGAAGACCTTGGATTTGAACTTTATTATCTTCATCCATTTTAAAAGGAAAGTGATTATATAAGCATTTAACTGTTTTAAATTTTAAGGCCTTAAATATTTGATTTATAGCAATAAAAGTAAAAAGGATTCCAAATCCAAAAATGATAATTTTAAAAATTAAAGGCATTCCCTTTTTTTCTAATGCGAGGTAAATACCTGGTGTAAATAATCCAAGAATAAGGGCCAATCCAAAAACATTATAAATAAGTCGATTAAGAAGGCTATGCTCATGTCCTTTTTCATTCCAATTATAGTCCCATTTCCAAGGAGAGTTGGGAAAGCGACGACGAAATTTTTGTTTACTTAAATAGAGCCTTAAGTTTTTTAATGCTGAGCCAGAAACCATAACCCCTGCAAGAGTAAAGGCCATACCTATAATTAAAAAAATTTGAGTGGAAACATGAAGTTTTGATTTATCTAGAGGAAAATAGCCTAGACTCATTCCCATTATCCAGATACCTATAATGAGAAAGGGACTAGAAAAAAACAATAAAAAATAAATTCCTTTGCTCGAAGTGATAGGGGTGGGATTTATCATTGCTCTATTATTTTTTAGAGAGAATCTTTTTTTTCTGTCTTGCATGATCTACTGATCGGAGTTCTTTTAAAAAAGCTTATTTTTAATTAGGCAGAACTTTTTAGTAAAGTATGTCTTTAAGGAAATTTAAGAATTATTCCCAGATTAGTTTTACCCATTCTGGATGATCAATAAATGGATTTCTATTTTTTTGGTATTGACATGCGATATCATTTCTTCTTTTTTCAATATCACTAACCGGGTCCTGTTTATGCCACTTCAAAAGAATTTTTAAGAACCATTTCTCATAAGTTTGATTTACAGATCCATCAGTCATGTCGTTATATTTAAATCTTGGTATTTGATTTTGATAACGGGTTGCAAAATATAGCATGGCCCTAGCAATATCACCTTTGAATTCATCTATAGGTTCAAATACATAGCCGGTATATCCATTTGATTTAGAGTATCCTACTTTTGATCCATTGCGAGACTGCCAATGAATCATTGTAACCTCTCCAAATGGATAAGAGCTTCTGCGATTGTTTACAATCCCATCTGTAGGGTAGACATGAAAAATATCTGTTTTCATTGGACGTCTTTTAAAGAAATAGCCCTGTGGAAATAAATGTTCTCTGTTATAGCAGCTTCCCTCGCGAGAGTATGAACCACATATTTTACTACCTGGTTTGTAATTATATGGATCCTTCTTGTTGGGAATTTCTGAATACATATCAAGTATAGTTCCATCACCTTCAAACGTAAGATCAATATCTGTACTTCTGTATGCTTTATGGAGATCGTCATAGCTTATTGAGCGGTGAGTTCTTGTTAATAATCTATTTAAGGCATCTTTTAACTTATATTGGGTTTGGTTGGTTATAGAGTGATAAAAACTTGAGACATTACAGCTATCTTTTGCAAATGTTTGAGTTAAAAGAGTAGCTAAGAATAGGGAGATCAAAATTTTCATGCAAAAACCTTAAGTCAATTAAGTTGATAAGACAAATATAAAACAAGAAAAAATGTTTTAAAATTCGCTACTTATTAATTGTATGGAGGAAACTTTCAGTTAGTCCAATGATGTTTGATTAAGTTATTATTAAAATTTTTTTGGTTACGTCTTGACACCAATAAGTTTAAAACCATATTGAGTATGAAAGGAGATGGCGCCTCTCCTCCCAAATTATGAATGACAATTTATTGTTTTTATAACAACTGGAGGAATTATGAACAGATACCACATTGCACGACCTTTTAGCCTATTTGAAAACTTCGATCGAGATTTTGACAGATTTTTTGCCCCAGATGCATCTAAGGAAAAGATGTGGAAACCATTTTCTAGGGTTGAAGAAGAGGACAATCATTATCATCTTGCCCTCGATATTCCTGGAGTAGATAAGGAACATTTAAAAGTAGAACTTAAAGAAAATGTTTTATCTATTAGTGGTGAAAGAAAAGATCATATTAAAAAAGATAATGGTGAATTCAGAAGTTATGGCTCATTTTCTCAATCTTATAGTCTACCTCAAGATGCAAATCCTAGTGAGATAGAAGTTAGTCAACACAATGGTGTTTTGGATATTGTAATACCAAAAATGATTAAGGAAAAAGAATCAAAGTCATTAGATATCAAATCAGGTTTAAACCCATTACTTTCATAGGGAGCGCATTAGGCACTCCCTTTTTTTATATTAAATTTAAAGTAAATTCAATGCTAGGATTTAATGCTTTATGAATAGGACACTTATGAGCTTCATCAAGTAAAATAGACTTCTCCTTTTCTGATAAATGAGGAGTTTTAATGTTTAGAATTATTCGATTTATTTCGGGACCTTCTTTATAAGAGTACTTATAGCTAGATTCAAGATCAGAAATATCAAGCCCTAGTTCCATCGCTTTTTTTCCCATCATTATTAGCATACAGGAACTGACTGCTGAACAAAGTAATTCTGTAGGACTATGACTAATGCCCAATCCACCAAAGTCAGCAGTTCCATCAAAATAAACCGCTGGATTATTATTTTTTATAGATGTGACTCTAAGATCTTTATCAATTTTTTCAACAATCATATTTCACTCTCTAAATCAGTAATTGTCATAAAGCTTTGAAAGGGACTAAGTATATTAAACTGATCCATCGTGTGAGTATTTTTAACTAATTCAGGGGCACTCGAATAAACAAAGGTTGTTGCCTTTTTTCCTAAGACAAGATTAGCATTAAAAAATAAAGGTAGTTCTGAAATAAAATAATTTACTCCGAGGTGAAGAGCTTTTTGATCTGTAATTCCTTTATTGTTTAAAACCCATTTGGTCGCACTTAAACATTCTGTGGCAAAGAAATGATCATTTTTAAATAACTCATGATAACTTTGATGAACAATATTATATCTTTGATTACTTGATAGTTTTTTCCAATTTAAAACCTTATTTTCAAAAGCTTTATCAGAATTTTCAATTTCATTAATGACCCTTTTGATTTTGTTGTTATACCAGTTTTTTTGCTTTTTCATTTTTTTAGTTGCTCTGGCTTCATCATATCCTAGCGCCATTAATGTAAATTTACTTGGCTCGTCGGGAACGAATAAATAATAATCTTTGAAGTTTTCTTTTGCCCAATTTATAAGTTGATGAATCTTAGTTTCAGAGAAATAGCTATTAAATGGACTAATTCCAATAATGGCGCATTCATAAATATCTTCGATTGGACTTGAACCAAAAGTCTTATCTACTCTAAAGTTTTGTGGTGCTCTTTTTAAGATCGCTGTCATATTCACTCCCTTTATATTTATAAAGCAAGCTTTGGGCCAAAATAATGTCGAATTTCTAATAATTTAAAGATAAAAATACTGACTAAATTTTTGACAGGGTGGAAGGTTTTTTCACAGGCGATTGAGATTAGCTTAAAAATTGGCTTTAATTTAACTAAACTCGCTAAAGGAATATTATGAAACTTTCACTGCTTATTTTATCTGGAATCTTTTCACTCTCTGCATGGTCCTATAGTATTCCAAACCATCATCAACTTACTAAACTGTCTGGTGAACTACTTAAGGCATGTGAATTAAATTACAAATTAAACTTACAAGAAGTCATTGATTATAGTGGTCTAGAAGACTCAGACCCACATGAAGGAAATATTGGGACAAGACTTGCAAACTGGCATTTTTATCACGGACATGATGAAAAAGATGTTTGGTTTGTTAAAGGTGTTATTAAAAAGACTTTTCATGCTAGATGGAAAAATATGGAAATGAGTTTTTATAAAGCTGACACAATCAGTGATAAGAGTCGTTCGGCAGGAGCTCTTATCCATTTTATACAAGATGTAACCAATCCTTCCCATGTAGTTCCTGTGTATCATGGTCCAGGAAGAAAAGACTTGTATGATTATTATCCTGTTCAAGAAAATTCAATTAGAAAGTTGTATAAAGCTAATTGCGCTAAGGTTCAGAATTTAGCCAAAAATGAATCTATTCCTGGTTTACTTCATTCTACAGCGAAGGCAACTTTGGAATCTTTGAAAGAAACTATTAAATACAATCAAAATGGTATTGATGAAAGAATGGAGTTAGGTAATGCTTTATGGAGCTTGCCTAGTCATAAGTCTGGAGATTTCTTTGGAGATTATGGAGTTTTGGGAAATAATTTTGGTAAAACTGAGTTTGAAACAGAGTATTATAAAAAAACGCAAGGTCCTAGAGTTACTGAAACAGGATATAAAAATCAGTTTAAAGTAAATAAGTCAGAATACGATTCTTATGCTCTTAAGCAGCAGATGGATGCTGTTGTCAAAGGAGCAGCTTTGATTCTTTTAGGGAACTTGTAATTTCATCGATATGCAGCCCGTTTGAAAAGTATTCCCTCTAGATTTAAGAAGCAGATATCTGAGAAAATACATTTAACAAGGAGATTGCATGAGGCAACCTACGACTATAGAAAATGATTTTCTAAAACTTAGACATAGTATTCAAACACTAGATAGTTATGAGAAGGAGCAAAGTATTCTTTTAAATTGTCTCGAAAGAATTATTATCACTGCGACTAATAATGAATTTGAAGGGCTTGTTTGGAAAGCTAGAGTAGGAAAGTCCTCAGGTAAAATTGCAGCCAAAATTCAATTTAATAATATGAGTCTTTTAAGAAGAGACCTTTCTGAAGTTTTTAGCCCAACGATTGAAAACCTTAAAACGATATTTGCCAATCAAAGACTTGCTCTTTCTACTAACGTAGAACGAGATGGACAGTTAATCAAAAGGTTAGAATGCACAATTCAAATCCAAGTTCCAGAGCAAAAAACTCATCTAGATTTACCTTAGTAAGTTCAATTACATAATTCTAAATACTTAACCTCCATTTATGGAGGTTTTTTTTATGTTTTATGTATACTGATAGAATACGAAAAATGTATATAAAATGATTTAAAAGACCAAATAGAATCTAAATATCGTCGAAAATATATTTACACTAGTGAAAATTATCTTTTTTCAGAATACAATAAAGGAGAGTGTAAATGAAAATTTGGGGAGTATTAATTCTGAGCGTTTTAGTTTCTTGTGAGTTTAATTGGAGTGGTGATGAACATGAGGTCAGTGATCCACCAATAAATTATTGTCCAGATCTTGGATTCCTAGCGCCTGAAAAGTTTAGTTCATTATATTCTAAGCCTTTTCAGGGGAAGTCTTGCGAGTATTTAGAGGAAAGATTAGTAAATGAAGATAGTCCTTATTCAGATTGTGTCGCTATTTCATCATCGGGAGACATCGTAGATGCAAGTGATGTTGAAGTCCTTCAAGATCAAAATACTGTGGTGGATAATGTTCTTGAGCAAAGATCTTTTGTTTATAATAAAGACTATTCCTTTCAAATTAAGGGGAGTCATTTATTTATTTACTCAATTGAAGAAGCTAGATTTTTAAAGTCTGAGTATGTCGGACTTAAAGATGCGCAGATGATTTTAAGTGATGATCATTTAATTGTCTCAGGAGATGATAGAGAACAAAGCCGTATTAATATTTATAAAATTGATAATCAACTTAAACTTAAAAAAGAAAAATCCTGGGATTTTTCAGGTAAGCTTAATGTCCAACTAAGCAACGACAATTTAATAGTTACAGAAACAGTGATTGATCCTGATGTTAAAAACTATAATTGTAACGATGTTTGGTACCTAGGAGATGGTAAAAGTAGCAAGCTAACAATAATAAAAACGATTGATTTAAAACGAAAAAAAATTACTGATGAACAAATTTATTTTGGTGGTGTAAGTACTCATATCGATGAAAAAAATAATTTTATCTATACATCAAGCTATTATGAAACTGCTTTAATGGGCCTTTATAGTGACTATGGTGTTGTCATTGATGGAATCATTCCAAATAAATTTTCTATTAAAGAAAAAGATAATACTTTGATGTTATTTTTAGAAAGAGGTAATGCTAATAGTTTTGTCGTCCTAGATGAAAACTTTAACTATATTTTTGAATACAATGGAATTGCTCCCGGAGAAGATATTTATGCTACTCGTTTTGATGAGAATAAAGCTTATCTTGTGACATTTCAAACCGTTGACCCTCTATTTAGCTTTGATATTAGTGATGTTAGAAATCCATATCTTATTGATGAGTTAAAAGTTCCAGGTTTTTCAAGATATATGCACATTGTGGGAACGGACTTATTGTTAACTCTAGGTATGGAAGACAGTGGATGGTTTTCAGAGGTTGAAATTAATCTTTATGATACGTCCAAAGGGATCAGAAAATTAGATTCATTAGAATTAGATAATGTAAGATCACTTGAGGCATTTTATAATCATCAAAAATTCCATCAATATGGAAACTATATTTTTCTTACTAATTATGATGAAATATTTGTAATAAAACTTAATGACAATAACATTGATTATTTAGGCTCTGTAATGTCAAACCACTATAGTGATGTTCATGTAATGGGAGTGGGAGAAGAACTGTGGGTGTTTGATGAGGAGCATTTAGTTCGCTATGATTTAGAAAATGAATTAATGGAGATTAATGATTAATATTTTTAATTACACTAATTATAGAGTCTTTTTAAAAGATAAATATGATGAGCTCAAAAAAGAGAGCTCATCATTTTCTTATCGCTATTTTTCTATGAAGTGCGGGTATTCATCGCCAAATTTCTTAAAGCTAGTAATGGATGGAAAAAGAAACCTTTCTGAAGAAAGTATAGAAACCTTTGCAAGGTTTTTTAAATTTGATCAAAGCGAAAAAAGGTATTTTAGCCGGTTAGTTAAATTTAATCAGGCAAAGACTTCAAGTGAGCGTAAAGAACTCGCTGAAGAAATTTTAAAATCTTCTGTTTTTAATAGAATTCATCCGCTTGCAAAAGATCAATTTGAATATGCTTCCCATTGGTACTATGTGGCCGTTAGGGAGATCTTAAGCACTAAAAAAATAAAATTGGATGCCAAGGCCATAAGCGAATTAATTAGACCGAAACTATCTGTAAAGAAAACTGAAAAGATTTTGGAAACCCTTTTAAGATTAGGAATGATTAGAAAAAAAGATAATCGCTATATCCAAGTTGAGGAATTAGTATCAACGGGGGATGAGGTCACTTTCTCTGGTGTTGCTGATTATCACAGACAAATGATGAATCTAGCTTCTGAATCAATTGATACTGTAGAAAGAAGCCTAAGAGATATTTCTGGTGTGACTATAAGTCTCTCCAATGAAGGAGTAGAAGAGCTTAAAGTTATGGTTCAAAAATTTAGAAAAAACATTTTAGAATTATCAGAAAGAGATAGAAATAAACAAAGTGTATATCAAGTTAATATGCAGATGTTTCCTCTGAGTGAGGTGGAGCAAAAATGAAAATATGGATATTATTCTTTTTATTATTTAGTGCTGGATGTGGAACTGAAGTGGGAAATCCATTAACAGATAATTTATCAAATACAGACGAGGATGATGATAATGGAACCCCATCAGGTGATGATTCGGCCAGCTTTACAACTTCTGCAGCACAAATTAAAAATGTAGCTTGTAAAAAGTTAGTTGAATGTTATGGTACCTATTTTGACCAAGACTCCTGTGAGAATAATATTTCTGGGGTCGATGGTTTTGATGCCAGTTTTGGGTTAAACTCTTCTGATTATGCTGATTTTTCTGAAATTGAAGAGGCAGAAGGAAATGATGAGATCGAGGCAAATTCAACTTATACAACCCAATGTGTATCTGATATAGAGGCGTTAAGCTGTAGTGACTCTGAAGTCATAAATGCCTTCGATTCTAGTAATTCATCTGACTTTTCAAATACTTATGAGGTTATACCTACTAGTTCTGGTAGCTGTAATGATCTTTATGAGTAATTAATACATATTAAAAACTCTAGGTTGTGCGCAGCGTAAAGGTGTGCTAGTTAACCTCCCAATCATTAAATAACTAAGATTGTGAGGTCGTAATGAAACATCTACTTACTGCAGTATCTATTTTATTAACAAGTAATGCTTTTGCTAATCGTGTTCCACTCTATGATTCACAAGAAATGAGACAAGTCATTGAGAAACAGCCTCAACAGAGATTTTCTGCTAAGAGCGTAAACATAACAGCAGACTTGAAAGCTTTGAAAGATTGTACATATAATTTAAGAATCCAAGAGTTAGAGTATGATTCGACTGCTTCTGCTCAACAGCAACAACAAACATTTGAAAGACCATGTGATGCTGAAATTGAAGCTTTAAAAGGTAATAGCATGATTGTATCTACCCAAAAAATTGTTAATGCCATTAAGGAAGGGGTAGGAGAAGCAGAAAGAGATTTTCAAAGTAGAAGAGACATTAGAGATGTAAACTTTGATGAGATTTATGAGTCAGCTAAAGGTGCTGAATTAATAATAAAAAAACAACAAGCTCAGCAGCAAGAACAGCAACAGCAACATGCTCTTTAATTTTCAGTAAATCATAATTAAAAAAAACTAATATCTCCCGCACCTTCACGGATGATGGTAGGGACTTCTGAGTTAGCAAAGTCTACGATAGAACTTTCACCTGCAAAATCAATTTCTCCTGGATCAATGATGAGTCCAATCATGTGAGAAATTGCTTCTTCAATTTGATAAGAATAAATAGGATCTAAGTTATCCTCAGATAAGCCTAGTAGAGACTTTGGAATATTTGTACTGACTAAAGCTTCTCCATGAGTCGCAATTAATTTTGAGACCAGTTCTGACGGAACAAACCTAATACCAACTTCTTTATCTGTTTTTGAAGCTTGAATGAGTTTTGCCATTTTTTTTGTGGCTTCAAAAATAAATGTATAATGGCCTGGGATACACTTTTTTAATAATCTAAAAGCACCATTATCAATTAAAGCTAAGTCTGATGCCATAGAAAAATCACTACACAAAATAGAGAAATGCTTTTGAGTTCCTTCTTTCTTTATTTTATAGAGCTTTTCAATGGCGTCTTTATGAGTTGAACAAGCTGCTAGAATCCAGTTCGTATCAGTGGGAAAACAAATTATTCCACCTTGTTTAAGGACAGAGGAGGCTTTTTCCAGAACTCTATCATCTGGATTGTGGGCAATTACATATTCGATCATGTTGTTATTTTATAAAATCAGAAAGATATTCACAAGGTTTTAATCTTTAATAAAAGTTTTTAAATATGCTTTGGCTTAATTGCTCTTCTTTTTTCTGGAATAATTCTGCAATTTAAAACTGATTTTGCCATAATATTTGGATTTTCTTCAATTTTATCTGCCTCCTCATACATTCTTAAAGCTAAAAAAGTTTTTGTTAGAATGCTATTTAGCTCCATCATGTCGACGAAGAAACCACTAAAATCATTGTTTATTCTTTGCAAGCTTTTTATGATTTGATTCTTAATTTTATCAGTTAAATTAATAGCACCTTGAGATACTATTTGACTATAATGAACTGCTATTTGTTCAATTAGAATGACCATCTTTATATAATAAAACTCAAATTGTTTCATGGAGTAACCATCTAACTTTTCAAACTTCTGTAATTTAAATAATTCTCTTGTGATCTTTTCTTCATTCAAAACATCGTTTAGGATTTTAAGTGAGATTTGTTTTGCTTCTGCTCCATATTTAAGTGCTAGGGGAGAGATCTGGTGTCTTATTTGTGCGGCCATATACTCATTCGTAAATTCTCTCTGTGCATCTTTTCCTAGTTTGAAAGTAAATATTTTTTGAAGAGATGTAAGCAAAAAATCCGCCGCATTTTGTAGCATTGGATCGTTAGGGTTTTCCATTTTCCCTTTTATAAATTCATTAGCAAGTTTATGAAATTTAGAAGGATTTGTTATCGTTAATTTCGAATGAAATTCCTTGTAGATATTATCTACACTCAATGCTAAATTTTTTAATCTTTCGGTTTCTTTAATAATGGTTTGGATAAAACCGGAAGAAGTATAGAAAGATTTTGAGGCAATATCGGCCAGTCTAAATATATCTTCGATTACGGCATCTAAAAACATAGCTTTGTTTTGTTTTCCTGGAATTTCATTTATAAACTTCGTTAGCTGTTCTTGGAAAGTAAAATCTTTTTCTAAGGCCCTGATCAATTCTATGGCTCTCTTGTGAGATTGGGATGATTGTAGTACTTTAGGAGCTTGTAATACACCCTTTCCCCCCTTGAGGCTATAGAGCATTAGTTGTCTCATATAGAGCTTTATCTCAGTTGTTGAATTTTTTCTCGCTAATACCCAACTCGACTTGGTATGCCCCCATTTTATAAATTTGTTTAAATACTTTGAGACGGCATGTTCTCCGACGCGGAAAAAACCAAGAACTTCTCCAAGACCAATGAAGGCTGCAGTAAGTCCACCCTCCCATAAAGCTGAATTAATCATATCATCTTGTTCTGTATAGAATGGATTTTCAACTTCTAATAATTTTTGAACAGAAGCAATAGAGCTTTCTGAGCTAAAATCATTTAAATAGTCATAAGCAATTTTAAATTGGGTTGCAATAAGGCCAGCGTAAAGAATTTGGCCTATTTTTATTGCCCTAGATCCTAGAATTAAAACAGTTGGTCCAGGTACTAGTGCTGCGGTAATCGCCATTACACTTGTAATTAAAATTTGTTTTGAAAATTCATTACGTTTATTTTGGTAGTATTGATCCACTTCACCTAATATTTTTTGGAGAAGTTCTTGGTCAAAACTTGCACCGATATGACCTAAAAACTTAGGTGATCGGGCCAGGGCTTCATAGATTAATTCTTTTTCTTCCTGGTCATAGTTTGACCATGAGGATTTAGATATTTGTGCTAATTTACCTCTTTGAATTATGAGATTTTCTTTTGCTTTTCTTACTTTATTTAAAAACATCTCCAAATTCTTTCTAATCGTTGAACCTAAGTTTCTCGTTGCCGTTTTTTTGGATAAAGTTCCCCCGGCTCGCTCTTTTGCAATTTTTATAGCTAAATCGGTTGGTGAATACTTTGGAGTTTGTACTCTGACTTTTGGATTTTCTTTAGCTTCTTGATAAGGAGAAATATTAAAGTCATCTGAATTTAGTAAAATACTTAGGCTATCTTTTGATTTGTATAAAGTGTTTAAGCAACTTCTATGTTTGCCCCATAAGTCTCTGTAGGTTTCATCCTTAAAAAGAATTTGATCTTTAGCACGGTATCCAAACAAACCATTTTTATCTAATTCTTTTTCCCTTAATTTTAATTCTCTAGTTAAGGAAGCTAGGGAGGATAGTGGAAATTCAAGTCTTGAAGCGAGTTCAATATTAGTTGAAGATTTTAAATATTGTTCCAAATCTTGGATTGAACTCTCAAATTGCTCGATTGTTATGTTAATTGTTTTTAGCGCTAAAGATTTTACGCTATTGTCAGTGTTTCTAATTTCACTTGCCGAAAGAAAACCCCATATAAATTCTTTAACAAAGGAATTTAAGTTTTCATCCGATTTAAGCTTTAAACTCTTCAACATTGATGTAACGTAAGCCAATTTTAAGAAATGCTCTTTTGTTTCTCCTACTAAGTCTAATTGAGCACCATTTACGATGAGTTCATTAGCTTTTTCTATCCATTCTGTTCTGTCTTCTTTAGGATTTTGTAAGAGTTTTAAGAAATGAGTTTGAACGGAATCGGAATAACTTAATTGCTCCTCCATTCTCTTGTCGGAACAAAAAGAAGGTACAATCATCAATAAATTGATCAAAAATATCAAAAAGAAGTCTCTCAGTTTTGTTCCACTCATAGATCATTTAGGGAGCAAGATTAATGCCATGGTAAGTACGTAAATTCAATGAGTTAAGGAGAATGAAAAGTGAAAGTATTTTGAGTCGTTTAAAAGTATTACAAAAAAAGGGAGCTTAAAAGCTCCCTTGGTATGCTTAGGCTGCGTGCCAAACTTCTTTTGTCCAAGTTGACCTTGTATCCCAAACCCAATCTTTTGATCTAAGTTTAGTATGTACAAAGCTCTCTAATTCATCAGGTGTAGATACATCTACCCATAATGTCATATCCCAGTCACCAGTTGTTGACCAGGCCCATTTAACTTCTGACCATTCTTTTAGCCATTCCCAGTTTTCTGTTGCTGGTGCTTTATTACTCCATTTAACGTCTACTTGTGCAGTCCATTTTGCCATTACAAACTCCTTATTGATTTTTGCTTCATCTATTATTTCATCAATAGGTTTATGGTTTTAGACGGAAATATCTGCTTATTTTTTAATTTTTGTTAAATAATCTTGCTGCATTTTCTCATAAGCAATCTGGGAGGACTCATAGAATGTTTGTCCTGTGTTCTGATAACTTTGTTTGGTATAGTGACCTGGATAGGAGTGTGGATACTTATAATTTTTCTTATCTGGGTGATGATTTCTTAGATGAGTAGGAACCTCAACTGTTGGATTAGACCTCACATAATTAAGTGCATTATCAATGGATAAATAACTAGCATTAGATTTTGGTGCATTAGCTAGGTATGTAGTCGCCTGGGCCAATATTATTCTCGCTTCAGGCATTCCGATATTTTTAATGGCGTAATGAGCACTAGTTGCAACTTGCAGTCCTCTTGGATCTGCATTTCCAATATCTTCACTGGCCAAAATTATTAATCTTCTCGCGATAAACTCAATATCTTCGCCGCCATCAAGCATAACAGCAAGCCAAAGTATTGCACCATCAACGTCTGATCCTCTTACACTTTTTATAAAGGCTGAAATAACATCATAATGTCTTTCACTATCTTTATCGTAACGTCTATTTTCAAAAAGAAGGTCTTTGGTTATTTCTTCCATTGATAAGGTTTTAAGCTTTTTTTCATTCTGAAAGAGAACTTCAAGCTGATTTAGAGCTGATCTAGCATCACCATTGCTATGTTTAGCTATAAACTTTAAAAGCTCTGCTGCAATATTTTTATTTTCAGATTTTGTGACAGATAAAAGAAGTTCTTCTAATTCAATTTCTTTAAGGTGTTCAAGTCGCCACTTTTGAACTCTGGATAAAATCGCCTTGTTTAAGCTGGTATTAGGGTTTTCTGTTGTCGCTCCAAATAAAACAAAATCACCCCTTTCTAAATAGGGAAGAAGGGCATCTTGTTGGCCTTTATTAAAACGGTGAATCTCATCAATAAAGATAATAGACTTCTTACCTGTCGACTCTTTGTCCGCATCGGCTTCTTTTATAACCTTTCTAAGGTCATTTACACCACCTAAAACCGCATTGAACTCATAAAGTTGATAATTTACTTTATTCGCAAGGATATGTGCTAAAGTGGTTTTTCCGCATCCTGGAGGTCCAAAGAATATTAAATGAGGAAGATTTTCAAGGTCCAAGTTATCTAATTTTGCCTTAATCTGAGGCTGGCCAAAGTAGAGCTCTAGTTCGTTAGGCCTTACGCGGTAGGCTAGAGGCTGAGATTTTTCACTTTCTGTATTAAATAATCCAATTTGATTTTCCATATAGTTGACATATATACCTTATTATCATAACTTAACCAAAACTTTTTTTCTCCTGCAGGTTAAAGCAGGACTAATGCTCGCAAAGAGGGGGTGAATTAAGATGCAAAACATTTACATTACAGTTGATGAAAGAGGTGTAGAAAAATCTCTAAGAAAGTTCAAAAGAATGTGTGATACTTACGGTATCGTTAAAATGTATCGTGCTCGTCAAGAGTATAAAAAGCCTTCTGTTAAAATGAAAGAGAAATTAGAAGCTGCTGAGAAGAGAAGAAGAAAAACAGCCTTCAAAACTTACAGATCTAAATCAAAAATCTAATACAGATAATGATACAAAAGAAGCCCTCGAAAGAGGGCTTTTTTTTGACCAAAATTTATATTTCCAATAAACCTTAATCCAAAATTACAGCTACTTATCAAAGTCGAAAATTCTTGTTGATTGCATCAGAATGAGTATCTTCCGTGACGGGCACTGAAGCCCGCCTTTTCTAAAGGATCGATTATGGAAGATCTCTTGAGGGTCCTTACTATCGTTTTGCTGGTTTTGAAGATCATAGATCTTGTAAAAAAGCTACGTAAGTAGGGTTAAGGGGGCATGTTAGCAGCATGTCTCCACCTTCTTGAGCCCTTTTATTTTAACCTTTATATTGAAAACATATCAAGTTAATATTCAGCTATTTATGAAATTGTAAGGAGATATCAGACTAAAAAAATTTGTATAATTTTATTACAGTGAGCTGTAATCATTTCAAATGATCTTATCCAGGTCATAATCTCTGACATAATGTGACTATATTTTATTTAAAAAGCCTTTAGGTTTATGACTAGGAGTTTTCAATGAAAAGATTTTTAACATTTTTGATTTTAGTCGTTTCAACGCAGACTTATGCTTGCGACATTAATGTGAATCAACAAGGCTTGGCGTTAGATGTTTCTTTTAAGTCTCAAGGTTATGAAACTGATATTGCTCATTGTGTTTCAATTGTTACGAAGAGAGGAAGCGCTATGTTTTTTCATTTTAGACCTGAAAATGAGTTAGAAGAATTCATTAAGGATGAACTAGAAAAAGAAGAGACTGATACCTATAAATTATGTATTGATGCTGCCAAAAAATGTCAGTAATAAACACTAGGATGAAAATAAAGTGTTAAGCAAAGTCGTTTAGTGAAAATTAACCAAAAATAAACATAGGCGAGAGCTTTTTTCTTTTTAAAACATGAAATTACGAAGAACTCTACTACTTTTGGAGATAAAAAAATGCAGAATTTAATTTTTTTTATATTTATATTTTTTGCAAACCATTCTGCATTTGGAAAAAATGTTGAAACTTGTGCAGATAAGATCACTAAAAGATATCCCATTCGATAGGACATGAAAGAGCAGTCCATCTTTGCGGAGAGTACTCAATTGCCACCTTAGAATGTGGGAATTTTATTGCTTTCCATTATCCTTTATCTGTAGGGTTTGAAAAAGCAGTCACGCTTTGTTTGCAGAACTCAGAAGCTACCTTAGCTTGTGCTTTTGAAATTGCCCAAGAATATCCTAGGTCTGTAGGTATTGAAAAAGCAATTCAGCTTGCAAAAAACAAGTTAACTAACGAAAACTGCTTGTAGGAATAAAGCATTAAAAGTAACAGGACAACCTGTTCAAGTACTAAGCCTTTTTTTTTCAACAAAACTCGTGCGTTTCTTTTAAAGATAGTCCTTTCCCTAGCAAGCCTATCTCCTCAAAGTCACCTTCAAAAGATTATTCCAACGATTATGCATTGTTTTTAAAATGGATTTACTTTGCTTACTTATCTTTTTATTTCTTTTGGTTAGAACTACACTTAGCTTATTAAGAGTAAGGTTAAGTTGATTGATATTATAGAGATATTTCGATTTATCAGTGGCATTAAGAATGTATTTTTGAGTTGTTCTTACGAAATCATTTTCAAAGGCCATAAACTCTTTTTGAAAACGATTATCACTACTGGTATTTAAAAATTCATAAAATGCCGCTTCAACGGTTAAATACTCGCTATGAAGCTCATGACAAAAATTAACATATTCAGATCTTTCAGAGAAAAAAAGAACTTGTTCCAACTTTAAATAAAAATCAAAAAGAGATCTTTTATAATTTGTGATAGATTGAACGTGAAGGAGGTAATAGTTCTTACCATAGTGATCTTTGTCCTTAAAGTTTAAATGAGAAGAGTTCTCCTTCATTAAAATCATCATGTTCTTTTTAATTTTTGAAACTGCCTCAATGATAGATTCTATTTCTGTATTTTTTATAGATGAATTTAACAAATCACGATTGGCCGCATGGAGTTTATATTGAGTATAACTATTAACGATTTCAGGATTAAGAGATTGATAAAGAGCAAAATAGTCTTTAATAATATCTCTTAGTCCTGGTTTTATATATCTATCATATTCATAATCTGAGAGATTAATATCTTTATCAGTATAGCTAAGGGCCATACTTGGAATAAGAATCACTAAGAAAATAAACTTCATACTAAGCTTTAGTAATTTCCATCTTGAAATTAAACTTCTCTATTTCAAACTCTAAACCGTTCTGAACATTCTCATCCTGTTTTAATGTCAGAGTTAAAGTCTCTTTGGAAATATAATCTTGAAACTGAGAAATAACTTGGGCAATTTTTTCATCTCCACTGAAGTTAATATTGATTCTATCTTCTACATTAAAATTGAGATCTTTTCTTGAACGTTGGATTCTATTTACAACTTCTCTTGCTAAACCTTCATTAATTAAATCATCGGTTAAGTTGGTATCCATATCAATGGTAATCCATTTGTTTGATAGAACTTCAAGACCTTCAAGAGGCTCCCTGTAAACAAAAAGATCGTCGCCACTTAAGGTTTCGCCACCTAGTTCCATAGAGCCCTTAGACTCATAGGCTTTTAAGGTTTCAGAGTCGATATTTTTGATCATTCCCATCATTTTTCCAAAACCTTTTCCGAGTCTCTTTCCTAGAACTCTTGAGTTTGGTTTTGCGAAAAGTTTAATGAACTTATCTTCATTTGTTGAATATAAAACTTCTTTAACATTTAATTCTGTTTTGATGTAGTTTTCTAGTTTGGAAATTCCATCTAGTTGTTCTTGGCTAGCATGTATAACAGTTAAACTTTGCATTGGTGTTTTGACTTTTATATTTACTTGGTTTCTTTTTTGACGACCAAGAAGAATAAGCTCTTGCATTCTTACAACTGCATCTTCTAGAGAGTCATCGATTCTTGTTTCGTCAAATAGAGGGTAGTCGCATAGATGTACTGACTGTTCTAAGTCTTCACCAAAAGTCTTAAGCTCTAAGAAAATATGTTCGGATAAGAAAGGTGCAAATGGTGCCATAATCTTAGACATTTCTCTTAATGCTGTATAAAGAGCAGAGTATGCCTCGCATTTGTCCTGGGTTAAACCATCGGCCCAAAACCTTCTTCTATTTAGTCTAATATACCAGTTGGTTAGATCTTCGATATATGTAAAAAGTTGTGGAACGACGTTATATAAGCGATAACCTTCCATTTCTCTTGTTACACTTTTAGTAAGAGTTTGAAGTTTTGAAATTAACCACCTATCTAAAATATTATCGCCCAATTTATAATTATCTTTAGCGGACCAATTATCTACTGAGGCATAAGTGTGAAAGAATTTAAATGAATTATACCAAGGAAGAAGGGCTCGTCTAACCATGTCCTTAACGCCATCATCAGTAAATCTTAATTCTTCACCTTTTACTAATCCAGAGTTAATAAGAGTTAATCTTAAGGCATCGGCACCAAAGTCATGCATGATAACATCAGGTTCAGTATAGTTTTTAAGACGTTTACTCATTTTCTTACCGTCACCGGCCATGACCATACCGTTAACAATAACATTTTTAAAAGCAGGCTTTCCAGTAAGTGCTGTTGATAAAACGGTCAAAGTGTAAAACCAGCCTCTTGTTTGATCTAGCCCTTCAGCTATGAATTCTGCAGGAAATCCTGCATCGAATACATCTTTATTTTCAAAAGGGTAGTGTAGCTGAGCAAATGGCATTGAACCAGACTCGAACCAACAATCAAAAACATCAGTGATTCTTTTATAAGTACCAGCTTCTCCATCAACTTTGAATTCAAGTTTATCTACAACTTCACGGTGAAGATCATCGACCTCTACACCTGTATAGTTTTTGAGTTCCTCGATAGAACCAATAGCAAGAAACTTTCCTGTTTCATCATTTTCCCAGATTGGAAGTGGCGTCCCCCAAAACCTTGATCTTGAAATCGCCCAGTCTCTAGCGCCTTCAAGCCATTTACCAAATCTTCCATGCTTAATATGCCCTGGAACCCAATTAATTTGTTCGTTTGAAGCAAGAAGTTGTTCTTTTATTTCATCAACTTTCATATACCACTGTGGCATGGCCATATAAATAAGTGGAGTATCAGTTCTTGGACAAAATGGGTAACTGTGAACTAAAACTGATTGATGAAATAGTTGATTATTATCTTTAAGATGTTTAATAATCGCTTTGTCTGCATCTTTGATGTAAACACCTGCGAAATCTGTTACTTCTGGTGTAAATTCAGCTTTAGAATTTAGAGGAAGCGCGAAAGCCGAAATTTTATGTTCTTTTAAAACTCTGTTATCATCTTCACCAAAGGCAGGTGCGGAATGAACGATACCTGTACCATCAGATGTTGTTACATAATTATCTGATACAACTTGGAATGCGCCATTTTCTTTTTGATCTTTAAAATATGGGAATAAAGGTTCATATGTCATTCCAACTAAATCTTTACCTTTTACTTCTTTGATTACTTCAAAGTCATGACCTTTTTTATAAGCTTCAACTCTTTCTTTAGCGATATAAAATTTTATATTTTTAGTTTTTTCATGAACGAGTTGGTAATCAATTTCTTCATTGACAATAAGGGCCATGTTGGAAGGAAGTGTCCAAGGTGTTGTCGTCCAAGCACTAAGGTAAGCGTCTTGTCCTTCTATTTTGAATAAAATGGTCACTGCAGGATCTTGGACATCTTGGTAGTTTGAAGTGGCTTCAAAATTTGATAAACCTGTTTCGAGCGCTACTGAATAAGGAACAATTTTATTTCCTTTGTAGATTAGCTCTTTATCCCATGCCTGTTTAAAAACCCACCATACGGATTCCATGAAGTTTTTGTCCATTGTTTTATAATCATTCTCAAAATCCACCCATCTTCCCATTCTATTAATGGTTTTTTCCCATTGAGAAGTAAAAGTAAGAACAATATCCCTACATTCAGAGCAATATTTTTCAATGCCATATTTTTCAACAAAATCATTAGCCGACATTTCAAATTTCTTATCAATTTGCTGTTCGATGGGTAGACCATGACAATCCCAGCCCCAACGACGAGAAACATAGCGACCTTTCATAGTGAAGTATCTTGGTATGATATCTTTAATTGTTGATGCAACTAAGTGACCATGATGTGGTAAACCAGTTGCAAACGGAGGTCCATCATAAAATATATAAGGGGCCTTATCTTTAGTCTTTTCTAGGGATTTTTCAAAAATTTTATTCTCATTCCAAAAGTTTAAAATTTGCTTTTCCGTCTCAACAAAAGAGAAGGTTTCATTACTTTGGTTTTGAGTTGACTCAGACATGCTTCGCTCCAGTATCATTATGGTAATTTTTTCCCAAAATCCTAACAAATTTCCTATCAATTGAATAGTATAAACATTTAAAATTACTAGTCCGATAAGAAGAATATGAAAGCTTTTTTCCTCATTTTATTAGTGGGAATTTCATATTCGGCTATTGCCTTGGAAGGTGATGATCTTAGTTTGATTGAACAATACAATCTTATTTCCAGTAGTATTCCAGTTGATGATGAAGATTGGACTGTTAACCCATCGGAATTAGATGTTGATCCATTCAAATTTAAAAACCAGGAACGAAATGTTATTGATTGGAATAATCTGGATGAGCAAGAGTGGTTAAATATCGGCATTTGGATTAAAGAAAGAGACTTTAAGGATTCTTTCCCAAATTGGCGAAGGAGATTGAGAGAAGAGAAGCACTCGGAAATAATGGGGCGAGTTATAAAATGTCTAGGAGTTTGTTCAAAGTATCACGAAACGGTTAGGCATTCAGCTGAGTTTAGAGTCATGTTAGCTGAGGGAGATGAAGTATTTACTAATGAGAATTCTTATTTGTGGATCATGCTTTCAGATGGTTCTCTATTGAAGTTGATGCCTAGAACTTCTGTAACATTACAAGAGTTTAATATTGGGAAGACTAAAAATACGGTGTTGTTAAGATTAAATCAGGGGCAAATTCACTATCAACCAAGGTTGACTGGAGAGTTTGTCACATTAGATAAACCCGAAAGTGATCTTTCAATGTACCCGCTTAGAATATTAGAGGCCAATCGAGAGTACTTTGCTATCCAAGAATATAGAAAAATGTCGGATGTAGAAAAATTAATGAATTCAATTGAAAAAAATCCAGGGCATAAGTCTCAATATTCTGAGTTAAATAAGATCCACCAATTGAACAATTCCAAGCAGCCTAAAAAAACAGAGTTTTTTATTTTCACGCCTAATATGTCGTTATGGGGAAGTGAAAGTATTGTAAACTTATTTTACGAGCCGAATGGAAAAGCTGCGTTTAATATCCAAGATCAGATTCCAGGTTTCAAATCCATTGGAGCTAGTCCCAATGTCACTGTCGGTTATCGAGGTTATAATAATAAGTTTGAACTTAAGCCTGAGTTTAATAAATGGTATGAGATGAATGTAAATGGAACTAAATTAGACTTAATGTCTAAAAATTCTAAAGGTTATTCTTACCTGAGTGCTTCATTGGCTTTTTTTGAAAGAATTCCTACTATTCATATGGCTCGAGAAATTCTTTTCAAAGAACATATCGTTCCTTTAATGGACCCTGAATTAGGAGAAGAAAAACTTGCTTTGGAGCACGGTTATAGACTTTGGGATAGTCAAAGAGAAAATGAACTAAAAGATAGAGCAGAGTTTGTTAAAGAGTACGTGAGAAGAACGGAAACAACTAATTTAAAGACCATATCTCATATTTTTAGAAACACACCCCTTGTTGGATATAATTTTAAATATATTGCCCGAGCGATGAAAGATCATTATATAAAGTTGAAAAAGCGCTTTAAGGAAGCTAATTTAGTGGTAAGAGAAATGAATGATACAGAATATTATATTTGGTTGATAAAAAATGGAAATAAATAAAAAACAAATCTTAGTACTGGCAAGCCAATCGCCTCGAAGAAAAGAACTTTTAGGTCATACCTTTTTGCCTTTTGAAATCGAACCATCAGATATAGAGGAAGTCACAGATAAGGTTATTCCTAGTGAAGTTGCGGTTCAACTGGCAGAGATGAAAGCTGAAGCCGTTTTTGAAAAAAGAAAAAACAGTAATGAAATAGTTATTGGTTCCGACACAATAGTTGTCCTTAATAATGAAATTTTAGGTAAACCAATTGATGTTAATGATGCAAGAGGGATGTTATTAAAATTAAGTGGAAAAACTCATGAAGTTATTACAGGAGTATCTTTAATAAATGCTGAGAATTCTCTTTCATTTTATGAATCGACTAGGGTAACTTTTCGGGATATTTCAGAAGATTTACTTGAGTTGTATTTAGAAACAGGTGACTCGTTAGATAAAGCTGGGGCTTATGGAATTCAAAACCAATCCTTGTCGTTTATTGAAAAGGTTGAAGGAAGTTATTCTAATGTCGTTGGATTTCCTGTTGATCGCTTTTTAATTGAGTTAAAATCATTTTTAGGTTCAAACGACGACAATCAAGGGAAATGGCGTGAAATTTTTAAATAGCATTATCATTATAAGTGCTTTGTTTCCTTTTTCCTTATTCGGGCAAGAAGTAGATCCCAAGTTAATTAGTGAAATAGAGCAAAAAACACTAATTCAAAGGGTCGAGGAGTTAAAAGATTCTGAACTTAATGTCTTTGTATCTGAGATGCAAAAGTTAGAACTAGAATTTGAAGAAATGTTTAAAACTAAAAATCAAGAATGTAGAGGTGCATTTCTTTCGTATGTTATAAATGACAAAGGTGAGAAAGAAGAAAAAAGTAAGCGACTTAATCGCAAAGAGCGTAATTTATGTTATTACTTACTTATTAACTCTAGAATAGAAATCACTAAGAAAATTAATGAAATTAGATTGTTTCAATTAGAAAGAGTTCATAAAAAACAAACTGAAGATCTTAGAATGTCTCAAGATAAAACGATTACGGAACTTTTGAAGCTTTCTAAGAAATACCAGTAATTATCTTAATTCTTTAAATTCTAGGTGAAAAT
This sequence comes from Flavobacteriaceae bacterium, assembly GCA_964215955.1. Classification (GTDB taxonomy): domain Bacteria; phylum Bdellovibrionota; class Bacteriovoracia; order Bacteriovoracales; family Bacteriovoracaceae. Next base: position 184,163 of record CAXPDR010000027.1, on the reverse strand, counting down.
CTTTTGCTAATTTTTCGGCCATTCCACTTAGTTTTGCAGGAGAAATCAAATTTTCATTAAATTCTCTATTGGTAAACTGGGAATTACTTAAGAGTTCTTTTATGACTTTAGCATGTTCCAAATTATTTTGGAGAAAACTCTTTTTGATATTTTGCGTAATTATCGTATAGTTCTGTGAGTATAACGTCCAAAAGGTTTTCACTACTGAGAACTCCACATCTTTTCTTATGTTTTGATCCTTTTTGAACAAATCGTAAGTTGGCTTCACTAAAGAAATAAATTTTTTATTGGCTTCAACTTCACTTTCAAAACATAAGTAATGAAGGATTCTGCCGATATCGTAAAGAAAGCTTTTTGCTCCTTCATATTTTTTTTCAATGAGACAAAGCTTTCCGTAATGGAAAAAATTTTCAATTGCAAAATCTCTTAATGCTTCTTTTTCAATTAATAACTCGATATTTAACCTGTAATAATAAAAAACTGAAGTTAAAGTGATTTCATTATTCATTTTGATTGAGTGATTTAGAATGCTGTTGAGAATCATTAACTGTAGTTGAATTAATTTTTCTTGATCATTGTCATTCGAAAGGTCTATAAGGTTCGTCATTTTTTTACAAATATGGGGGATTATTTCATTATCTTCTGGAAATATTGTTGTTGCGTGTTCTAAAATTTTTTGAAGAAGATATGTTTCGGCCCAAACTTTATTTTTTTTCAAGTAATACTGTGCTTCTGCTCCTAAGCCTGTAGAAAAGTGCTCACATCGAAATCTCCAACGGTGATCTAAGTATTGTTTCGTCTCTAGATTTATTAAGTTTTCTAAAATGTAAAAAAGTTCATCGATTACTATTTTTAGAGTTCTTTTATCTCTGCGAATAATACTTGTTGAAGCCATATTGTTAATAACATCAATTAATTCAAAAAATTGTTTAAGTTCATCATCTTGAAACTTTTTTGTTCTGGCCTTATTATGAAAATTTAACATGTTCTTAATTGAGTATTTACCTAAAAGGGGAACAAAGTATGAGGGCTTTACAAATTTACTGATCAAAAATAAAAATGGAATAGCACCTAGCATTGAAATAATTGTCATTGAAAAGCTTATAAAGGTAATAACATTATACCATGGATGGTCGACATTTATTTGATGTGTTATTGTAATGAAAAAGTTTGTAAGGAGAATATAGGATATTCCAAGAATTGTCAGTGGGTGGGATACAAATACTCTTGATAGCATAGGTGAGTATAGATTTGATGTTAATGTTATAATGAGTGCCATTGAAGTAATGACCGCACCAAAAAATGTATTTATAGATCTATTTGTAAGTGAAAGTGATTTTGCCTGACTAATATAATAGTCGTTTGAAGTCCATATTAAAAAACCAAGTGCTCCAATTAAGGCAAATAAAAAGCCTATTAGAATGAGAGTTTTTTTTGTACTGTGGTGAAGTGCTAATTTCATACATTAGGTAAACAGGTTAAGATTTTTTCTTTTAATATATTGTCTTTAATGGGTTTCTTTATAATTCCTTCAATACCGTACTTTTTTACAGATGCCAGAAGAGATTCATCTTTTGTGGCAGTGATGCAGAGGATGCTTAGTTTATTGTGCCAGTTATTTTCTTTAAGGGTTTTAATCAAATCAATTCCCGAATAATTTGGCATCATCAGATCAATTAGAATAAGGTTGATATCACAATCATCCTTAAGAATTTCCAAGGCATCAAAAGCATCTTTGGCCACAAAAACTTTGTAACCCATTTTTTTTAGCTTCAATGCTAAGAGAAATCGAATATCTTCACAATCATCGATAATTAGAATTTCTGAGTTTTTTTGCATGAATGAATTATACTCTAAAGAGAGGGGAGAACCTTCTTAATATAATTCAAGGTTAGACTTATCTTTAAACGAAAAAGATTTTATTATTTTTTAATAGTTACTTTTGCCGCAGAAACAACACGCCTTGGTCTAAGGCTCTTTACCTTCATCATTGACTTTTGTGGTCTGACACTACGTTGAAGACCTGGAGCCAACGTCGTACCACTAACGCCCTTAAGTGTGTTAGTGTTTTCTTCTTGTGATAAATTTTGGTTAGAATCTTTTAAAGTTTTCATAAACATTCCCTATGTCAAAAAATCAATTTTACTTGTTTGATAAGTAAGACATAGTAGGGATTCATGTTTAATCTACTATTAGTCTTTAGTTATCAAAACGCGAAAGTTGTCCAATAAACATCTCCTCGTGCTTTTCTCATACTAAATAGTCGGTTATTTGTGCTTTTTACTTAAGCAATTCTTAAAAAACATTCTAGCATAAATCAATAAAATTTGCACTAGGGTAAGAATTTAAAGAGTTATCTTTGCCTATGGTTACTAGATTTTACAATTTCCCTTACAATGATTGTGTGATTTCAGTAATTTAACATCAGGTGATAATATGAGTCGATTGGGGCCAATTTTAATCATTTTCATTTTTTCTTCATGTTCTATGCTTAATAAGTTGGCATTGAACTCCACATCCGAACTCATACTGCAGGGAAGTGATGAGTCTCTGACTGAGGCAGATTGGAACCATTTTAGATTAGCCGCTCCTGGAAACTTGAAACTTATAGAGGGGCTTTGGTTTAATGATCAAGAAAACTTAAACCTTTTAGGTCTTTTAATTAAAGGATATGGTGCTCACTCCTTTGCTGTTTTGGAAACAGAAGCGCTAAGAGATCTCTTACAAGAGAAAAGAACTGATAAAGTTTCAAGAACACTTCTTGGATATGAAAAGGCAATATTTTATGGATTTAAGTATTTAGAGGTTAAAGGTATTTCTAAAGAAAAATTTTTCGAAAAAGAATTTCCAAATTCTTTAAATTCAGTTTTTGATAAAAATTTAAATGAAAATGATAGAGTTTCTATTTTTTACTTTGCTCAAGCTATGGGGAGCTCTATTAATCTCCAGAGAAATAATATTGAAAAAATGGCTTATCTAAATCATGTAAAAAAAATGTTAACTTGGGTGTGTGAAGGAGATCCAACGATAGAGCGTGGTGCATGTCAAATGTTTGGAGCGATATTAGAAGCCAGTACTCCTACTTTGTTAGGGGGAAGTCAAATGAAGGCAAGGGATCTATTTCAACAACTTGTTAAGAAACAACCTCATAATCTTTTAGGAAAATTGAGTTTTATTCAGTTCCATATCTTACCAATGCTGGAAGAAGATGAATTTAGCGTAGAAATGGAAAAGCTTCGCAAGGAACTAGCACTTTGGTACTCGTATAATCTAGGGCAAGTCAATGCCTTAAATGAAAAGTATAGTGAGTCTAGGTTCTTTAATCTTTATAATGCTGTAGCGAAAGAAAGATTTGATATTATTTGGTCATTACGTAAAGAAATTTTTTAAGAGGGATATATGAAAAACATTTTACTGATTTTTTTATTGAGTTTTAATTCCATTGCCTATTCCCAAAAGATTAAGTTAGCTACCTTAATTCCAAAGGGGACGAATTGGGCAAATACTTTGAAGACAATGGCAGATGAAATTAAAAAGTCGACCGAAGGGAAAGTTAAGCTAAAAATTTATTATGGTGGTGTCCAGGGTGATGAAGTAGATGTCTTAAGAAAAACAAGAATAGGTCAACTCCATGGTGGTGTTTTTACTGGTAAAACCTTAGGTGATATTTCTTCGGATGTAAGATCTGTTGAGGTTCCCTTTAATTTTTATCATGATGAAAAGAAAGCTATGAATTTTCTTACATCAAATAAACAATATTTTAATCAAGAAATAGAGAAAAGTAATTTTGTGAATCTCGGATTTTATGGAATCGGAAAAGTATATGTCGTTTCCACAAAAGAGGTGAGTAATATTCAAGAAATGAAAGGTATCAAAATGTGGGCCTGGGAGGGAGACAAGGTTGTTAGGGCCATGATGGACTCATTAGAACTTGTTTCAGTCCCATTGGCACTTCCGGATGTGATGAGTTCACTTTCAACTGGAATTATTGATGCTGCCTATGCTCCACCTTTAGGTATACTGGCCCTTCAGTGGCAAAATAAAGTTAAATATCTCATCGATTTTCCAACTGCTTACTCCATTGGTGCTTTGCTTTTAAGTCAAAAACAGTGGAAGAAGGTTTCTCCGGAGCATCAAAAAATTGTAAAAAAAATTGCTAAAAAACATATTGATAAAGCCAATGAATTGGCGATATCTGATAACCAGAAATCGTTAAAGCAGTTAAAGGAAATGGGAATAAAATTTATTTCTTTTTCAGAGAAGGATTTATCACAGGCAGAAAAAATTAGAGAGGATGTTATTAGTAAGCTTGATGGAAGCGTTCTTTCTAAAAAAATTATTCAGACATTGGAGTCTAATAGGTGATTAAGAAGTTTGACCAAGTTTTGGAATCAAGTTTAAAATGGATACTTATATGCGCAGTAATGCTTATGCTTGGTCTGACTTTATTTAATATTTTCATGCGATATTTTAATATGGCCTTTCACTGGATTGATCCACTGGTTAGACACCTTGTCTTTCTTTGTGCATTTTTAGGAGGGGCTCTCGCAACGGGAAGTGGGCATCATATTAAGATCGATCTTTTATCGAATATTTTAGAAAAAGATAATAAAAAAGCAAAAAATATAGTTCAATTTATTTCGACCATAGTCACAGGTATTAGCTGTATTTTAGTTACTTATGCAGCCTATTTATTTGCTCTTTCTGAATTTGAATATGGAAGTCCAAACTTTCTAGGGATACATTCAGGTATTCTCGTTTCTATCATTCCTTTTGGCATGGGAGTGATTGCTTTAAGAACATTTTGTAAAGCTTACTTGCTAGTGCGGGAGAGAAACTAATTTGGAAATTTTTTTATACATCGTAATTCTATTCTTTGCTCTTCTTGGTACACCCATTTTTGCTATTATGGCACTTTTTTCGAGTGTGGCTTTTTATTTCGCTGATATTGAATTAAGTGCAATTGGTATAGAAATATACAAAATGTCGGCCTCTCCAACTTTGTTAACGATTCCATTATTTACTTTTGCAGGTTATCTTATGGCCGAGTCTAATTCACCCAAAAGGCTCTTGAAACTTGCGAATGCTTCCATCGGTTGGTTACCGGGTGGTGTCGCAATTGTTTCCCTTGTGATTTGTGCATTTTTCACAGCGTTCACTGGAGCGAGTGGTGTAACCATTATTGCTTTAGGCGGTCTTCTTTATCCCATGCTTTTAAAGAATCAATACTCTGATGATTTTTCATTGGGGCTTATAACGACATCAGGCTCATTGGGATTACTCTTTCCTCCTAGTTTACCGATAATCCTTTATGGAATTGTAGCCAAGGTTGATATAGAAAAACTTTTTGTCGCGGGAATAATTCCTGGTGTTCTTTTGATTTTAGTTCTTTCTGGATATTCAATTTTTAAAGGACAAAAAACTCCTGCTATCCCATTTTCTTGGGGGGAATTGAAAAATGGAATCTATGAGGCAAGGTTTGAAATTCCTATTCCTTTCTTAATTTTAGGGGGGATATATTCTGGACTTATCACTCCTACTGAAGCTTCAGCTATTTGTGCCGGGTATGTTTTAATCATGGTTTGTTTTTTGTATAAAGATATTAGTCTTAGTAAAGATGTACCAAGAATTATCCAAGAAAGTATGAGCTTAGTTGGTGCTATTCTTTTAATTCTTTGTTGTGCTCTTGCTTTGACAAATTTTCTTGTAGACGAAGAAATACCTCTTTTGATTCTGGAATGGATCAAAAACATTGTTGATGACAAAATTACTTTCTTGCTATTGTTAAACATTTTTCTTCTTGGTGTTGGTGCCATTATGGATATCTTTAGTGCCATAATTGTTGTTGTACCTCTCATTTTGCCTATGGCAGAAGAATTTGGAATAGACCCCATTCACCTTGCTATTATTTTTCTTACTAATTTAGAAATTGGGTATATCACACCTCCTGTGGGGATTAACTTGTTCATAAGTAGTTTTAGATTCGATAAGTCAGTATTGAGGCTATATAAGGTGGTTATCCCGTATTTCTTTTTGTTGCTGTTGGCCTTAGCAATCATTACTTATGTTCCGAGTTTGAGTTTAATATGGTTTTAAGTATTTTAATTTTAATATTTTCTAATTTTGTTCAGGCTGATGAATCAGTCTTAGGAGAACGAAATATTAAACATTATTTTGGTCCTACTCATCCGACAATTGTAAATGATTTTTATAAATATAAAACGGAGTTTGAGGATGATTATTTCACTGCTAGTTATCTCAAAAGACAAATTCAAACAGAAGTCTTTAATCTTAACGACTTTTTATCTGGTGAAATGCATCTTGGTTTGAGTTGTCCTGATTTTGAATTTTATAAATTGAAAGATGAATTACATTTTTATATTAGACTTATTACCCTCAGTTATCTCTATCAAGGCCTTGGAGAGCTTCAATTTGATATCGAGCGGATGGATTCCGGGAAAAGTTGTTTTAAGAATAGAAAAGATCTTTTTAAATACTGTAAGCCTAAATCTCATTTCATGAAGAACTTTGTGAAAAGTGCTAAAGGTTTCCTCAAAAATGATAAAAAGGTCTTAGTGTCATTTGAGGAAGGAAGAAAATCTACTATCTCTAAATGGATTAAAGATATTAATGGAGATTATCCTCCCTTTTTAGCTCAGAAATTACTTCAGACAAAATGCCAATTCCAAAAGTGTGATACCAAAAAGAAGGTGAGTTCAGAAATACTTAATTTATGTGAGGAGACTAAGAAAAACTTTACCGAGATTTGTTCGGAAGTTGATAAAAATTTTGGTGTATCTCATGTGCCAGAACTCTATCATATTTTAACTTCTCAAGGAGTTGAGGTTGCCCAGAAAAATGATTATTTCAATGGTTGTTTAAAAAGGTTTATTGAGGGGCATGAAAGTAAGGAATTTAAGAAGACAGAATTCTCTATCTATTTTAAATATTTATTACATCAAAATCTCAAAAAGGATAATCTTCGAGGGGAGCTATTTAAAATAGGTGAACTTAATGAAATCTATAAAAGAGGATTTGAAGATATTTTTCAAGATAACACACCTAAACTTAAGGTTGTTGAAAAAAAGGAAAACAAACCAGTAAAAAAACCAAAATTTGAAAAAATTGATTTGCCTAAGTTTACTAAAAAGAAAGTAAAGAGAACAAAAGAAATTCCTAAAATTAAAGATAAACCTAAAAAGCAGGTAGAAAAGAAATCAGCATTTTATATCGCTGCTATATATAGAAAAAGATTTGAAAACGCCCAGGTGTCCGTTGATATGGGGAAGTTTAAATATGATTATATTTTCAGTCTTAGTTTTGTAACTAAATATGAGCAAACGATTTCTAAGTTTTCATCCCTAAAATCTTTAAAAGAAATGAAAAAATTTGATAAGTTAGGGACGAACAAAGCTCCTGTACCTCTTAGGTTTCTTAAATTCTTAATTGATCAGAATAAACATCAGAACTTATATAATATTATCCAAGTTCTTGGAGATACTTTTAAAGTTGAAAATGATATAGATAAAAAACATAAAGAATTAGAGCTGGTACGGATTGAAAACTCTGAGGAAACCAATCATAAATGGCAGCTATTTGTGATTAAATCTGATTAGCATACCATTTAGCCTTACAAAATGGTGCTTTACTATTTAAGGCCGCTTGTAGCCCAAGGGTTGAATCCTCAAAAATAACAATATGTCTTGCTTCAAGGTCCAACTTTTTCATTGCAGTTACATAAGGCATCGGAGAGGGTTTATTTTCACTGGTATCTTCCCTTGTAATAATGAATTCAAAAAACTCTAATATACCTAAATGCTTGAGAAGAATATGGGTTATGTTTTTCTCACTAGATGTAACTACTGCTTGTTTAATTCCTAGTTGATTGACGCTGACCATAAAGTTTCTAATCTGAACATTGAAAATACGTTCAATTTGGGTTTTACTTAGAAGGTCTTCAATGATTTTGTCTTTTGCTTCAATAAAAGCTGTTATAGTTAAATCAGTTAGGTAGCCTTTCTCTTGAAATGAGTCCAGGATTTTCGGATCAGTTTGGCCATAGCAAACTTCTTCAATGGTTTTTAGCTCAATTTGGTTGTCAGGGTGCTTCGTTTTTAATAATTCATACAACGAGGTAATATGGAGAACTTCGGTCTCCATGATAGTTCCATCCATATCCCATAAAATAGCTTTACAAGTGGGATTAATCTCATTTAAGTCGTTGATATTTGGAACTTTACTTAGTTGATGCATTTCTTACCCGTTTCGTTTAAACGAAGAAAGTTGTTAAAATTAATTATATCCTCATTTTGCTTTGAGGGATATAGCATTTTAAGGGATTTTATGAAAGTTGAAACCTCACAACCTACAAATATTACAAAACCGAAGGAGAAACTAAGTAAGGAAGAAATCCAGGCCAAGATTTCTGCAAAATTTGGTAAAAAGGCTGCACCTAAAGCTCCAAAAATAGTTGAAGATAAGGTGGAAATTGAAGATAAGACTAAAAATGTTGATTCAAAAGAATTTGGCGACATAAAGACAAACGATCCAAACTCTCAAGTTACTCAAGATAAGTTAAAAGAAATTCTAAAAACAGGTGCTTTTCAGTTTAATGAAAAAGAAAGGAAAACCCTCGCCAAAATATTAAAATAATTGATCTCCTTTATCTTTTACGGTAAGACTACACTCTTAAATATTCAGGTTAGGAGCATCGCAAAATGGTAAAGAAAGATGTGGTTTCTAAGATTATCTTTGAGGCAAAGTCATATAATTCAATCGAAGATATTGAAAAGCTTGTTGAAGTAGGTACAGACCTAAGCGTTATACCACTTCAGCCCTTGTATGTGTCATTGATGACAACGAGTTCAGACCAAGTGGCACAAATTATTCCCAAGCTTTCACGAGAGCAAAAGCAGGCCATGATTGACCTCGATCTTTGGAAAAAGGACCAAGTGGATGTCTTTTCTTTCGAATTTTGGTTGGAAGCCTATTCTAAAGTGACTGATCTTTCCTTAGTTCAGGAGTTTGTTAGTAGTGAGGACTTCCTTCTTTATTTAAAGTCCCGTGTCAATATCCATACTTTCGATGCCGAAGATCCTGAATATCCTGATCATGACTATTATTTTTTAACAGATGATACTCTTTTGTTAATAGAGTATTCGGAGGAATATAATTATCCAAATGAATTGAAGTTTCTTATTAGAAACCTTTATGACAAACATGGGGTTGAAAATGCATATTCACTACTTTTTAAATTAGTTAATGACTCTTTTGCAGTTATTCAAGAAGATCAATACAATAGAAAAAAAGAAAGACTTAGAGACTTTGGTTTTGTTGACTATTATGATGCTTTAGAGGCCACTCATAGCTTTATTAGCTATAAACAAATAGATAATTTTATAATAAATAAAAAAACACTTACTCCAAATATTGATATTCATGCAAGAAATCAAAGTCTCCATAGTTCTGCTCTTGTAAGCTATGATCAAAATATGGAAAATATTCTTAATGAGTTGAGTAAGGTTGAGAATGAGCAAAGGCTTCAGTTCTTGCATTTTACTTTCATTCGGTTGATAAACTCAACAATTTCGTTAAATGATGCACTTAAGGGTGGTCGGGTAGAGTTAAATCGAATTGGAAAGGTTTCAAAATCTTTTATGGACTTAGGTCTTCAAAAGATTAAATCTTTAAGAGATTTTTCGGAGGATGAGTCTGTCTTTGAAACTTTTGACTTCTTTGATCTTTACCGAATAGGTAAAAGTCTAATCTCCTTAGAAAAAAACAGGATTAAAAAAGCATTACGTAATACTCCATTTGAAAATGTTGATAATGAGTACTTTCTTGGAGCCTGGTGGGGAAGTTTTCTCGAAAATAGTGATTTCGATATTCCTAAAACTAAAGCTTATGGAGCTGGGCTTCACTCAAAAGAAGTTTTAAGCCTTTCAGCCTATGAATTTTGGAAAAACGAAGTTTCCACATTTAAATCTTGTATCCCTTTTATCAATCAGTTTTTTGATACCTATATCGATTTGAAAGATGGGGGAAAACTTCATGATGAATTTTATCTTAATTATGATGTAGACAATATCGACTTTGAATCGATTCTTATCTCAAGCTTTGTGAATTTTTCTTTAGGACATTTTTCTGGAACTGATGTGAATAAAATGGGTGTGACCCTATCTGAGTTAAAATCATTTTTTACTGAATTCTTTTCTAAAAAAGATGAAGAATATGTCTTGTTAGATAGTTCTGAAGATAAAATGAAAGAAATTTTAGAACTATTTCTTGGTAAATTTGGATTTGCGCAAATTATCGGTTTTGAGAAATACCTATATGGCATTTTGGCAGAACATCTTAGCGGATACGAATTTGATTCTCTAGATGATGAAGACTTTAAACATATTGGTGGTCCAATCCTCTTGAATAATACTAAGAATTAACCTTATGGACAAAGTGATTGTGCAAGAGTTCAGTTAAGTTTTTAGTCAAAATAGAGTCTCTATCCATAAGTCTTGGTAGCATTTTTTCTAGAAGTACTTTATTTGCTTTTTCTTGTTCTTTTTTTAGCGCCTCAAACTGGGAATAGTTTTTTAAGGAGTAAACTCGATCTTCGCAAACATCTATTATTTTACTTAATCTATCCGATTCTCTTTCTAAAAATGTGGCAAGTTCATGCCCTGTTGATGTATCTCTTTTAGGAGCCTCTTTTTGCGGAGTAATACCTTCTGCTTCAATAAATTCTCTAAAACCAATTAGATCATCTTTTTCATCACTCATTCTAGCTCCACTCCAATTTTACTCTTAATTTGTTTTAAAAAATGCTCATATTGAGATAGTTGTTTTAGCTCTGTTTGGTTTTGTGAATAAAGCTGGATTGTTTCTTTGTAATCTTTTTCATTCAGATTTTGGATATTAGTTTGCTTTAGAACTATCTTCTTCATTATATTGGCTTCTTTAGTATTTAGTGGACGATTCTTTCTTCTATAGTGATGGGGAAGACTATTCATTTCACTAAAAATGCTTAATGGGCCAGTATAATTGTCCACAGTTGTAATTATATAAACATCATAGGGAATCATTCTTTTATTTATAGAGTTAAGATATTCTTCTATGTAGTCCAGTACTACTAATTGATTTTCTTCCACAAACTGAATTTGAATAATTATTGGAGCACTAGAAAAATTAATTTGCTTTAACAAAAGAAGGAGTTGCTCTTTATCAGAGGAAATCACTTTATAAACTTTAAAACAAGGTACGGCCATAAGATCTACTTTTCTTTATTGATTATTATAGTTAAAATTAGAACTGAGGTAAAATATGTTTTCAGAATTTCCTTTGGTGAAAATACCAGACTCAATTACTAAGTTGTGCGAACTACAACTGAAAAATAGCAAAAAGACTTTTAGTACGCTTTATGACGTAGTGGAAGGTGATCCCTTTTTGAGCATATTAGTCAAGGAAGTGTTTAAAGACTACCTAAAAAAAGGTGGAATGCTTAATATGCTTTCTGCACTTGGTTGGGAAGGATTTAGGAATAGATTAGCAGAAGCATATTTACATCATATGAGATATAAGAAATTTCCCAATAGTGTCGTTATTAATGAAATTCAGGATGTGATAGATTTTGAAAAAAGATATGATTTTCTTTTCTCTGAACATAATAGTCGGGCATTTCTCCTTGGATTTTACTTAAAAACAGCTCAAATTTACTTAGAAGAAAATAATCAATTTTATGATTATGATTTTTTGTTCGTTCCTGTGGAGGTTGATGAAATTTTAATCCTTGGAAAATCAAAGTCTATGATGCCTGATTGGCTTATTGTCACGGTATGGAGCTTATTTAAGTTATATGGAAAGGATAAAACTGTTGAACTTATTAAAAACACCAAGGGAGATTTTCAAACTATTTTAAATTTGATTGGAAAGAATGATTATAGAAAAATTGTAGAGGGACTTTTAAAATACGGAAATGGAATTAATGATCTCCAGTTTTTCATAGGTGAAAAGGTTTAAGATGGATCAAGAACAAAATACAGTTTGGAACTTATTAAAAGAATTAGAAACGAAAAAGGGGATTACTGAAATAATTTTAAATGGTATCAATCACGTTTTCATTGAAAGAGAAGGTGAATTGATTAGACTTAACGCTCAAGTTAAAGCTGAAGACATTCAACAATTTTGCCAAGATATAGCACAGATGAACAAGGTTGAGTTTAGTCCAAATTTTCCTATTCTAGATGGTATTTTAAAAGATGGAAGCAGGATAAATATTATCCACGAATCGTACACGAATATTTTTCCAGCAATTACTATTCGTAAGTATCTAAAATCAATTACCAGTTTCGATAAGCTTCATGGAAAATTCAATATCACTGAAAAGTGGATCCAGTTATTTAAGGCCATGGTTAAATCTAGAGCAAATATTATTGTTTCAGGTGGGACAGGTGTTGGTAAAACAACTTTTCTTAATCTTTTAATGCAAGAATGTGCTCCAACTGAAAGGATTATAACAATTGAAGATACAAAAGAATTAACTATTCGTACCTCAAATTGTGTAAGGCTCTTTACTGCTAATCAAAGTTCTCTTTTGAAGAATCCACTTGATATGAGGGCACTAGTTAAAAATACTCTAAGAATGCGACCTGATAGAATTATTATTGGGGAGGTAAGGGGAGCGGAAGTTTTTGATCTTTTGCAATCTATGAACACTGGGCATGATGGAAGTATGTGTACGATTCACTCAAATAACCCAGCAGAAGCCCTTAAGCGAATGGAAAACCTTTATTTGTTATCCGGTTATGATGTTCCAGTTAAAGTTGTGAGGGAACAGATGCAAAGCGCTGTTGATTATATTATTCAACTGGATAAAGACCGAGACCTCGGACGAATTGTTTCTAAAATTACTGAAGTTTCGGCCATGGAACAAGAAGTCATCACACTTCAAGATATTGGCGAGCGAACAACTATGGGACCAGCTTTTACTGGTTTAGTGCCCAATAAAGTTCAAAGACTTTTTGATGCTGGTCTTCCTGAAGATTTTTTTACTGACTTATAGAGGAGAGCTTTTATGAAAATAGTAATTTTACTTTTATTTTTCACATCTAGTATGAACTTACATGCTAAGGTTGTTCCATTTAATATGGGTAAAAAGTTTCTTATTCTTATTCAAGATAATTTTACTGATAGTGACGCGAGTGATCTCTATGATGAACTAGATATTCAAGCGGAAAACATTGGTAATAATACAGAGAAAAAGTTGTACTCTTTAACAATAAAAAAGAAAAAGGTTATTGATATTGCTTGTACCAAGTTCCTTGATTCAAATCAGGCTTTATGTAATTTAGCTTTGTATAAATCAAAATATAGATCAGTAGATCTTTCTAAAAAAAGAGTTTCTTTTATAGCTAAAGATTCCTATGCAAATAAATTAATCTCATTATTTAAAAGCTCAGGTTTACTTTACCAAGATATCTCAAGGTCATTAGTTATTAAAAATATCAATTCAGGAGAGTTTAGACTTTCCCTTAAATTTTAATAACTAAAATTATTATGAATATATTCTACCGCTTTCTTCACGTTTTCTTGTGGAGTATGTTGTAAAACCCCATGTCCAAGACCACAGATCCACTTGGAAAAATCTACATTTGCATCAACTAATTCTTGGTGAAAAACTTTTAAATTAGCTTCAACCTCTTTCCATGGAAGATGTAACCAACATGGATCAAAGTTACCTTGGATATAGTAGTCTTTGGAAAATTCGTTAAGAACTTCAGAAAGGTTATGTCTCCAGTCAATACCGAGTACATCGATATTATCGTCTTGGATTAGCCTTAAATGGTTTTTGTGGGTATTTCTAGAGTAATAGATAATTTGCTTATGAGGATATGATTTTTTGAACTCTTTGGTTAAAAACTTGAGTTTTGGAAGGACGATATTTTGAAAATCTTTTGTCGTTAGCTCTCCAACAGCTGTATCAAATATACAAACCGCATCAGCTCCACCTTCAGCTTGAATCTTCATCTCATGAAGAACATTCGGTAAAAGCAGTTCACAAAATTGCTCAAACCGGCCATCGTATAATCCTTTTTTAGAAGAAACCAATGCACCTGCGTGAGCACCTTCTACTGCATAAGCGTAAAGTGTGAACGGGGCTCCAACAAAGCCTAAAAGTGTTTTAGTTTTTGGTAGGGTTTCTTTTATAAGGGAACAAGCATCTTTTTGAAAGTTAAAAAAGTCCTGTTCTGGGTTTTTATTTAATTTCTTTATATCATCGAGTGTTTCAATTTTATAACCTAGTTTGGGACCTGGATTATAGACTAAGTCCATACCGAGTTGCTCAAGAGGAAACAGAAGATCTGAGAATAAAATAGCAGCATCAAACTTGAATTCATCAATAGGCCCCATTGTTACTTCGCAGGCAAGTTTAGGCTCTTTGCAAAGGGTCATAAAGTCATAAGTTTTCTTTAAGTTTTGATAATGATCATGATAACGTCCCGCTTGTCGCATAAACCAAACTGGAACTTGTGTTTTACCGTTTGTGTTAATTCTATTTTCGAAAATATTATTCATGTTATAATTCCTTTTGATAGTAAAGTTGGTAGCCAACTCCTCTTACTGATTTTATTTCTACTTCATTATTTGGATTTGTATCAATCCACTTTCTAAGTTTTACAATATAATTATCAACTGTCCTATTGGTCGGAAAAGCATCTTCTCCCCAGATTTGTTCAATGATTTCATCGCGACTAACAACTTGATTAAGCTTTTGATAGAGTAGTTCGAGAATAGCACATTCTTTTTGACCCAATGGTATGACAGTTCCGTCTGGAGTTATGGCCTCATAATGTTTAAAACGAATAGTTAATCCAGAGAGATAAATCTCATCTTTATAAGTTAAAAGTTGATTATGGGTAAGTAGGGCCTTCTTTAATCTTATTGTGAGTTCTCTTAAATCAAAAGGTTTTGTAATATAATCTTCTGCTCCCATCTCAAGTCCAGCATATTTTGTTTCTGGGTCATTTTGGGCAGATAAAAAAAGTAAAACAAATTGGTTATTAATTGTTTTAAGTTCTTTCGCCAATTCAATTCCATTACCATCAGGAAGTCCAATATCCATTAAGACAATAGTTGGTTTAAAATCTGGAGACTTGAAAAACTCTCTGGCATGTGCACAATTGGCCACATGAATACAGTCATAACCTTTATCAATAAGATACTCTGAAAGAGTTTTTCCTAAGTTGAATTCATCTTCAACAATGAGAATACCTTGTTTTTCCATATCAGTTTTGCTCCAGTGCCTCAGTGAAGGTTAGGCTGAAAGATAACTTTTTGTCATGTTCTATGACAAGGTTTCCGTGCATTTGCCTCATTAAGTTCTTAATAAGGTATAAACCAATTCCTGTGCCTTTAGGGGAATTGTGTTTGTAAAAAATTAATCCAAGTTTGTTTAAATCACCTGTAAATTCTTGTCCATTGCTGGCCACTTTGATTTCATTGGACTTCGATGTTTGGGTTATAATAAGCTTTGGCCTTTCTTCAGCACAGTGAATAATAGCGTTTTCTATTAGGTTTCTAAATACTATTTGGAGAGCAAAGTCATCACCAGTTATGAATGTATCTTCCGAAATATTAATATCTATATCAATTAAGTTTTTATAACGAATGGCATGAGATTTTATAAATTGGAAAAGATTTATAGTTCTCATATTTAGGGGAGCTTCTCTTTCTACCCTTGAAAGTTGTAGATGATTATCAATTTGGTCCTCAAGCCTTAGGGCATCATTGGCTATTCGTTGTGTGTACTTTAGTAGTGATGTTTGTTCTTCGAGATCATTTAAATCACTAATTTTTTCATCAAGAACCTCTGCTTGTAATTTCATACTGGCCAATGGTGTTTTAAGTTCGTGAGTTAAAGAAGCGAAAAAAGCTTGTAAGGAAAGTGATTTTTTATGATCTTGGATATAGATATAGACTAAGGTGACCGTTAAGCATAAAAGGAGCACTATAAAGGTTGCTCCTTCCCATTTTATCATACTAACAAGGTTTCCTTGTAGTAATGGGATATGTAGATCTTGAAGCTTGTTAGCTAATTTAAAAACGAGGAATAGCCACCATGATCCCAGTAGTAATACCATTACAAGTAAAGTACTTACTAAAAAATAAAAGGACTTTCTTGTTCTTTTTAGTTCCATAGTCTCTTTTCTAACTCTTGTAGTGTGTCTCCTGCATGGGCACTACTTACAAAACCAATTTCATAAGCATTAGGCGAGAGGTATATACCCTTTTCCAAGAAAATCTTAAATAATTCATCAAAACGATTTGAAAGGTTTTGTGGAATAAGAGCAGGATTAATAATGCTTTCTTGTGTTGGTACTAACCAAAACAGTGAATCGTAATTCACAAGGTTGTAATCAGAAAAGTTATTTTCTTTAAGCCATTTATTAAGAAGCTCATAAATATTATTGGAAGTCTCATTTAGATCTTCATAAAACTTTGGAGTTAGTTGTTGCATATTTGCAAGACCTGCAACCATGGCCACTGGGTTTGCTGACAATGTTCCTGCTTGGTACACGTCGCCTAATGGTGCTAGTTTTTCCATGATTTCCTTTTTTCCTGCAACGGCTCCTACGGGAAAACCACCTCCAATAATTTTTCCATAAGTGACAATATCTGGATCAATTCCAGTTCTTTCGGACATTCCACCAAAACCAATTCTAAATCCAGAAATAACTTCATCAAAGACGAGTAAAATATCGTTTTCGGTACAAAGGGTTCTTAATCCTTGTAAGTATTCCTGGGATTGAGGTAATAAACCATTATTCGCTGGTAGAGGTTCAATAAATAAAGCCGCTATTTCTCCTGGGTGAGCTTTAATTATTTCTTCAACTTTGTCTAAATTTCCAAGCTCACAAATTAAAGTGTCTTGACCTGTTACAGGAGTGACTCCTGCTGAGGATGCAGTACTGGTACCAGCTAAACCTGATCCAGCTTTTATAAGCATTGAATCCATATGTCCATGGTAACAACCATCAAACTTAATGATCTTGTTTTTACCTGTAAAACCTCTAGCGAGTCTTATCGCCGTCATAACGGCTTCAGTTCCTGAATTCATAAAACGAACCTGGTCGATAAAGGGAAGTCTTTCCACCAAGTATTCGGCAAGTTCTAGTGAGTATTTTTCGCAAGCACCAAAGCTCCAACCTCTGTCTAGAGCTTCGATCACTTTAGTTTTAACTGTTTGGTTTTGATGTCCCAGAATCAAGGGGCCAAAAGACATACAAAAATCAATATAAGACTTATTTTCTTCATCAGTAATAAATGCTCCATGACCTTCTTTTATGAACTTGGGAGTTGTATGTAGTCCTTTAAAGCTTCTTACAGGGGAATGAACTCCACCTGGGACATATTGTTTTGATTTTATAAATAGTTCTTGATTATTCATTTTCTAACCTTTGAATTAAATAATTATAGGAAATGGTAGGGATAATAGGTAACTCTTTTGCTTTAAATTGATCAAGAGTTTTTCCTAGCCCACAAATATGAGTTTTTTGTTTTAGTTCAGGGAAAGTGTCGGTATAAATTTTG
The DNA here is from genome assembly GCA_964215955.1 of Flavobacteriaceae bacterium. Lineage (GTDB taxonomy): Bacteria > Bdellovibrionota > Bacteriovoracia > Bacteriovoracales > Bacteriovoracaceae. The sequence goes on along the minus strand of CAXPDR010000027.1, from coordinate 166,580 downwards.
TACTGGGAAAAACTATTCCAGTAAATGGCTTCACTTTTAAGTATATTTTCTGCTTTTTGTTCATCAAAGTTCTTAAGGACTTCATGGGTATAGCATGGAGTAAGAGTGCCAACTTCAGATGTGGCATTATCATGGCTTAAAGTTTGCCAGTCTTCATTCTTTAAAATTAATTTTAAGGCTTTGGACTCTTTTAATTTTGCTATCTCATTATGTCCGAATCCGTCAGCGCAACCATTTATCCAAAATCCTTTTTTGAGTAAAGCTGTACGTGTTGACGCCCCAGCAGACCACAAAGAATTGAAGTTTGAAATATTGTTTATACAATGTTTGCTTGTAACAAAAAGATTTGATTTTTGAGAGCTCTTTGTTGTCAAAGGGCTTTTACTAATTAAAAAGTCATTTTCACCAAGAACATGATATATGGATTTATTTTTAAGAGATGTATAATCTTCACCTTCAAGATAAATTTTATGGATTTCTTTATTGTCTGTGGTTCCTTGATGAATATGTATGAACATATCATGGAGCTTTTTTACATGAACTCCAACAGCTAAATGGCAACCACCACCATAGCTGTTAAAAGCTTTTCTTTCTCTTTGGATTTCTTCTGCTGTATCTAGATCATGGACATTTCTTAAAGCTGAAATGAGCTCATCACTAGCATCGGTGTGTGATTCTATGGCCAATGCTCCCTGAGAAGCAGATGAGGGAAAATCCCTTTGTGGTAATACCATAAAACTTAAGTCTTTAACCAAGCCTTTTAAAATCTCTTTCGAATCATCTTTGTTTGCTAATCTTTCTAGGCCGGCCAGTGCGAGAACAATGGCATCATATTTTCCATTAAGTAACTTCTCAATACGTCCATTAACATTACCACGTAAGGTTTCACAATGAACCTTAACCTTTGGGTTTGGAAGGTTTTTTGCTAAAGACTTTGTGATATTATGAATCCGTCTAGGAGAACTCGTTCCCACCACTAATGAATCCATTGTATTTAAATTTTGGATAGTTTCTTTTTTTATAAGTAAGATATCATGAGCATATTCACGTTTTGTAATCGTTCTGAGGGTGATATTTTCTGGTCTTTCACTTCCTAAATCTTTATATGAGTGAACAACCAGATCAATTTTTTTTTCTAATAAAGAAGAATCAAGTTCTTTTGTAAAAAAGTCTTTTCCTTCAAGTTGCCAAAGAGGCTTGTCGGTAATTTGATCTCCCTGAGTTTTAATAACTTTGAGTTCAAACTTTAACTGGCTTTTTTTCTCTATTTCAGACTTGATGAGATTACATTGAGTAAGTGCTAGCAATGAGCCTCTTGTTCCAATTATATAATTATCTTTCATTTTATGCTCTTTTTAGACTATCTTTTAAACTTATTTTTGAGGATATTGTTTCGGTGTTTACTTAATTCACCCATGGCCATTCGTGCTTTGGCAACTTGAGCTAATTTATGTTCTTCTTTAATTGCTCCCTCATTAAAAACATCTTCAAGTCTCATCACTCCATCTTCCAATTGATAGTCTGTTTCTATAACAGATGGACTTCCTAGATCAACAAATAACCTTTTGTATTGATTATGTTTAAACCATAAATCAAAAAAGTCTTGCAAGATAAACTTATTTTTTCCACAGCCAATAGAATTAGCGATAAAGCCGAATTGTGCGTAGTGTTCAAAGTTTTTCCAGTCTATAGTTTCCACACCATGAAGATTTTTAATTTCAGAAAGTTTCGTTTCGTTTCGTGCAGAAATGAAAACTTGGGTTTTCTTTTTAAATTGGTTCACAAGGTCTTCTGCTAGTTGACCAGATCCTAGAATGAGAACTTTTTCAGGCTGATGCTGGTGTATTGCTCTTCTTGCAATAGATGCATAGGTTTTTTGGCTAAGTCCTAATAAGTAATCTGATCTTATCTTTTTGGCATCTTGAAAAAGTTTTTCAAGAATTAAAAGGAGTTGATTTGATTTTTTTGGCTGTGCAATATAGGTTTTGTACGCCGTTTTAAATTGAGAGACAATTTCATTTTCTCCCAAAAGCTTAGATTGGAGTCCACAAATAACTTCTAAAAGGTAGGTGTAGGCTTTTTCTCCATACAACTCAGTGGTTGCTGATACTTGCGTTATATCTAACTGAGTTGAAGACTGATTTTCATATGTTAGAACGAGGGTTCGTTGGCAGGTCTGCATTATAAATGCATTCTCTTTTAAGTCTTGGCTTAAAATATGTCCTGAAGGAAAATTGTTTAGTTTTAGGTGTTCAAACATTTGAATTTTAATATACTTAAAATTGGAGAAAAATTGTCACAAATATGTCATTTCCTATACATAAAATAATATATCAGATACACTCCCCAACAAATTATAGCGAGATAGCTTTTACCCGGAGAGTTAATGGATACTTTTAAGATAATTTATACCGTTTTAGGTGGTCTTGGAATCTTTTTTTATGGAATGAAAACCATGAGTGATGCCCTTCAACAGGCAGCGAGTGATGTGATTACTAAGGTTATTAACTCTCTTACTTCAAATAGAATTTTGGCGGTAGTCGTTGGGATAATTGTTACAATGATAGTACAAAGTTCTTCTGTAACAACGGTTATGACGGTTGGATTTGTAAACGCTGGTTTGATGCAGCTAACACAAGCAATTGGTGTCATTTTTGGTTCTAATATTGGAACAACTATTACGGGATGGATTATTTCAATAAAAGTCGGAAAGTATGGTCTACTTTTAATTGGGCTTGGAATCTTTCCAACTTTGTTCTCTAAGAATCCTAAAGTTCAAGCAGCAGGGAAAGTTTTATTTGGTGTTGGGATGGTCTTTTTTGGACTCGAACTTATGAGTGGGGCTTTTAAACCTCTTAGGAAGAATGCGGAATTCTTGAATCTAGTTAGTTATTTTTCTGGAGAACACTATGGAGCGTACCTGGCATCTATTCTTACAGGTTGTCTTCTAACCGTTATTATTCAATCAAGTTCTGCTATGCTAGGTATTACGATCGCTCTTGCAGCATCTGGAGTTATTCCTTTCTCAACTGCGGCAGCTTTGGTTTTAGGTGAAAATATTGGGACTACTATAACCGCACTTCTTGCTTCGGTAGGAACCTCTACTAACGCAAAGAGGGCAGCTAGGGCCCACGCCTTTTTTAATATATTTGGTGTCGTTATTTTGTTCTCAATTCTTCCCATTTACGTAAACTTTATTGAATGGCTTATTCCTGGAGTCGCTGACTTCGTTGATGAAAGTGGAAGTAAGCCAAATATTGCCGCTCATATTGCCGCATCTCATACTTTCTTTAATATAAGTGCCACTTTATTATTTTTACCTTTCTTAGGTTATTTAGCTGATTTTGTTACGAGAATTACGCCTGAAAGTAAGGTCGAGAAAGAAGATAAACATCTTATTCTTATTGGTGATTCAAATGACATTTTACCTGCAACTGCCATTGTTCAAGCAGATCTAGAAGTAAAGAAAATGAAAGATGTCTTGGATCGAATGTATAAAGTCACTGGGGAGTATCTTGCAAATCCTGTTCATGAAAAACTTGCAAAAGCTCAGTCTTATGAAAAGATTACTGATAATATTCAAAAAGAGGTCACCGTATTCTTATGTAAAGTTATGGAAAAGCCAATGAGCGAATATCAATCAAAGCAGTCTCAGGCTTTGGTTAAGATTGTCGATGAGTTTGAGTCAATTGCTGATTATTTAGATAGAATCGTCTCTTATAAAAGTCGTTTTAAAGAGAATTCAATCTCTGGTTCAAGTTTAGAGGAATACGAAACTTTTATGAAAGAGGTATGGGACTTCTTTCAATTAAGTTGTGGTGGACTTACGAAAGGGACAAAGCACAATCTAGATGCTGTTTATAATAAAAGTGAAGAGCTTAGAATATGGGCCGATGATATGAGAGATAAGCACATTGATAGAGTTTCAAAAGGGGAGTATAACCCATTATCGGCTTTAACTTTCTCTGATATGGTTGTTGCTTTAAGAAAAGTAAGAGCTCATTCAATGAATGTCGCCCAAGCTATTGACTCCTACCAAGGTCATGAATAGATGAAAAATGTATTTCAAGAGGACCCAACTCTTGTTTTTGAGATAAGACAAGGACTAGAAAGGGAAACATTACGAGTAGATGAAAAAGGCGTCGCCAGCTTGAAGCCACACCCTATTAGTCTTGGTTCAAAACTTACTCATCCTAGTATAACAACAGACTATTCTGAAAACTTGATGGAGTTTATTACCCCAGTTTTTAAATCTACAAATGAGCTTTTAAGTGAATTAACAGATATTCAATCTTATACCTTTTCCAAGTTGGATAATGAATTCTTTTGGCCATCCAGCATGCCCTCTATATTACAGGAAGATGACAAAATCCCTTTGGCATATTACGGAGAATCAAACGTTGGAAAGTTGAAAACTTTGTATCGAAAAGGTTTGGGATTACGTTATGGTAGATCTATGCAATCTATTGCAGGAGTTCACTATAATTTTTCATTAAGTGATAATTTTTGGGAATACCTTAAGTCCCTTGAGAAAAATGAACTTGAGTTTATTGATTATAGAAATCAAAAATACTTTCATCTTATTCGAAATTTTCAAAAATATCGATGGCTCCTTATTTATTTGTTTGGGAGTTCTCCGGTTGTAGATGAAAGTTTCTTACGAGATAAAAAACACTCTCTCATTTCTTATGGTAAAGACACTTATGGTTCTGAATATGGAATATCTCTTAGAATGGGAGGCTTAGGCTATACAAGTAAAGCTCAGGAACAAATAGGAATTTGTTTCAATCAATTGGGTACTTATTTAGAAACCTTAGAGAAAGCAAGGCTTACTCCATTTGCTGACTATGATAAAATAGGTCTTAAAAAAGGGGATGAGTATCTTCAGTTAAATACTAATATTCTTCAAATTGATAACGAATTTTACTCAACGATAAGGCCTAAGGCCGTTGCTAGGACTAGAGAAAGCGCATTACTTGCTCTTCATAAGAGAGGAGTTGAATATATTGAGGTAAGGTTACTAGATGTTAATCCCTTCTCTCCAACTGGGATTGATAAAGAGACTATTAATTTTTTACATCTTTTTCTATGTTGGTGTTTGGTAAAAGAATCTCCTCGATTAAGTGATTCCAAATGTATTGAAGCAGAACAGAATTTAGAATCGGTAGTTAACTTTGGAAGAAAACCTGGACAAACGATTTTAAAAGATGGAAAGAATATCCATTTAGTTGATAGGGCAAAACAAATTTTAGATGAAATTTCTGAGTTTTCAAAAGAAATTCAGAAGATTGATAGTCATTATCATTTAGCCTTAGACCATCAATATCGAAAATTAGATAATATTGATTCACTTCCTTCTAGTAAAGTTCTTAACGGACTTTCAGGAAAGTCTTTTGTGAGTTTTAATCAAGAACTTCTAAAATCGCATAAGGATGAACTCATTTTAAAGCCAGAGAAAAAGGAACGCTTCGAAATTGCTTCTACATTTTCTTGTGATGAAGAAAAACGTATAAAATCTCTAGATCAATTTCCATTTGATGAATTTTTAGCAAATTATTTTGAAGATATTAAAATAAATTTTTAAATTAAAAGTTTCTTTTTTTGCCAAAGATTATCATTTCATGTAATTAATCATCCATGGTTCGCTATTTAAAATATATCGTTATTATTTTTTCTTTAATTGGATTGCTTGCAGGGAGTTTTTTCTTTGCTCAAAATAGAGTTGATATTTTAGCGGCCATGAAATATTCCGATAAGTTTGATTATTCCTATTTAAAGCAAAATTGTTCCCGTGAGGTAGAGGATTATCTTTTTCCTTGTATTAAGGCTCAGTTAGAAGAGTTTCTTACACATGTGTCTTTAACAGGAACGGGTATTGGAATGAAAATGACTTTTAATCTTATTGATGAGGATAAAGAGAAAACTTCGATTTACAAAAACAATTTAGATCTTAAAAATTTTACCTATACCGTTAACTATCTGGAAGTTAATAATTTAGCGTTAGATAATGTTTATAAAAGATATCATGGCTTTGAATCCCTTTATGGTGGATATATTGCCTCGCTAGAGCGCTACTATGACAAAGGTAATATGTTCAGTCAAAACCTTATAAATGGACTCGAGGGGCCAGATGGGTTTGAAAAATTGCCGAAATCACCAGAATTAGAATCCTTAAAACAACGATTTGATGCGGCGAAGGCTAATTTTTATCGGATAAAAGGTGAATCTAAAGCCTTTATTGAAAGTGAATTCAAGAGATTAAGGGCCATTGAAGCCAATTTATAACTATTTTCTAAGAGACACAAATTATTAGTTTTTTTCTGCTTAAAAAGCCTTATCAAAGCCTTTTTCGAAGAGTACTATCAGGTGACACTCACATTTTTTTATTTTTTAGGGGGCAGATCCATGGGTTTAATGTTCAACTCAAATGAAATCACGGAAAGAAATACAGGTTTAACATATGATGATGTTTTATTAATGCCTAGGCATTGTGAAATTACATCGAGAACGATTCCAAATCTGGAGACAAGGTTAACTAAAAATAAAAAAATTGGATTACCTTTTATCGCGGCGAATATGGATACAGTTACTGAAGTTGAAATGGCAACCAAGATGGCTCAAATTGGAGCTCATGCTATTCTCCATCGATTTATGACTACAGAAGAGCAAGTTGTAATGGTAAAGAAGTTACTTGAGCTAAGAGGAAGTGCTGAGTATCTTCATGTATCTGCAAGTGTTGGAGTTAAAGAGGAAGGAATGAGAAGAGCAGATGCTTTAGCTGAAGCTGGAGTTGAAATTTTAACTCTTGATATCGCACATGGTGACTCTGTTATGATGCTGGAGACTCTTGAATATATTAAAAAAACTCACCCACATATAGATGTGATTGCTGGAAATGTTGCTATGCCTGATGGGGTTGGCCGATTTATTAGTGCAGGTGCTGATGCTGTAAAGGTAGGAATTGGTCCTGGTTCCATGTGTACCACAAGAATTATTACTGGTTGTGGTGTTCCTCAGCTAACCGCTGTGGCCTTATGTGTAGCAGAAGCAAAGAAGCATGATATTCCTGTCATCGCAGATGGTGGAATTAAAACTTCCGGTGATATTGTTAAAGCTTTTGCTGCAGGCGCTGAAACTGTAATGCTTGGATCAATGCTTTCAGGAACTCTTGAAACTCCAGGTGAGATCAAGGGGGGAATGAAGAAATACAGAGGTATGGCCTCTAAAGATGCGCAAGTATCTTGGAGAGGAAATATGCAAAAAGGAATGGCCGCTGAAGGTGAGTCAAGAATGATTGCGTGTAAAGGCTCAGTAGAAAATGTTATTGATGAACTTGCAGGTGGAGTTAGGTCAGGAATGACATATTTGAATGCTAAATCCTTAGCTGAGATCAAGCAAAATGCCTTGTTTATGGAGATGTCTTCGAATGGAATAAGTGAGTCTAGACCTCACGGAATGAGCTTATAACCTATAAATTTGTATAAAATATAGGCATTTGTATGTTAAAATTCTCTTTATAGTTAATTAGGAGAGAGTTTTGGACGTATTGTTTTCACAACTATATAAGAATTTCTTTGAACATTCTGCGGATGCCTTGTTTATTTTTGTTGTTTCAGCTAATGGACCAGAGATTGTTGCCGTAAATCCAGCCACTGTTAGATTATTTGAGGCAGGTTCCAAGGAAGAACTAATTGGCATGGGGCCTAATGAATTATCACCAGAGAAACAATTTGACGGGTCTCTGTCTATGGAAAAGGCGAAAAAAGAAGTTGATTTGGCCATTAAAAATGGAAGTCATCGGTTTATTTGGGCACACAAAACTCTAAAAGATAATATTATTTCTTGTGAAGTTTCGATTCACACTAGTGGACATAATGAAGACTTATTTCTTATGGCCAGTGTAAGGGATATTTCTGAACAACAAAAACAGTTGGAGCAAATTGATGAGCAGAGGTTATTTTTAAAAACAACAGTCGATACAATGCCTGCTATCTTTTATTGTAAGGATATGAAGGGGAATTTTAAGATTGTTAACGAAAGCTTTAGACAAGTTTTTAACCTTTCTGATGAACAGATCATTTCTAAAAATCAATTTGAACTTTTTCCTAAAGAAGTCGCTGAAGAATTTAAAAGGTCAGATTTAGAAACTGCAAAAAATAAAAAAGTTGTTAATATTGAAGAATTTGCCTTTGATGATTCTGGAAATAAACATTATTACGACTCTTATAAATTTCCTTATATAAACAATGAGGGTGAGGTTGTCGCTACTGGTGGAATTTCAATTGATATTACTGAAAAAAAAGAAATAGAAAAAATTCTTTTTCATAATTCAAAATTGGCTTCTTTAGGTGAATTAGCAGCAGGTGTTGGTCATGAGATTAATAATCCATTAACTATTATTAAAGGGTATATTAATGTCATCCTAAAGAACGCTTTAAAAAAGGATCCAATTGATAAAGAATTTATTGAAAAGTATTTGGAAAAATCTAAAATCGCTGTAGATAGAATTACTAATATCGTTGGGGATTTAAGACGTTTTTCCAGAGTCGAAGATACTGAAAAAGAGATGATTTCTGTTTTAAATCTTTGTGAGGAAGTATTTTCAATGTATGTAGACTTTTTCGCAAGAGATGAAGTTGAATTGAAGTTTATAAAAGACTCTAATATAACCGAGGACTCTCAGTTTTATGGTTCGAGAGGAAGAATTCAACAAGTTTTAGTCAATTTACTTGTTAATGCAAAAGACGCTGTATTGAATTCTGAGGTAAAAAAGATTCTATTTGAGGTCGAGATTCAAAAGGGAATAATTGTTTTTTCTGTTTCTGATACAGGAAGTGGAATCCCATTGTCAGTTCAGGATAAAATTTTTGATCCATTTTTTACTACAAAGGAAGTTAATAAAGGAACTGGAATTGGCTTAGCTCTTTCCCATACAATTATAAAAGAACATGATGGTAAGATTGAGTTTTTTACAAAAGATGGAGAAGGAACTAAGTTTACTGTTTCTATTCCTATTGTTGAAGTCGATAAATTTTCAGATTTACCCTTGGAAGTAGAAAACCATAGGAATAAAAAAATATTGTTTGATGAAATTTTAATTGTGGAAGATGAACCTGAAGTTCAAGAAGTTTTAGCAATGATAGTTGGAGACTTTTGTCTTACTGTTCATAAAGCATCACACGGTGAAGAGGGTTTGGATATTCTCAAGAATAACGATCGAATAAAATTAATCATATCAGATATAAAAATGCCCATTATGAACGGTGTCGAGTTACTTGATGTGATTAGGCGGGATTATGAAGGTATTAAATTTGTATTTATTACTGCTGGAGTAAATCTTGATTTAAATAATTCAAAACTTGCCGAGAAGTATGATGGATGTATCCTAAAGCCATTTGAAGAAGAAGAGGTCATTGAGCTTTTAGAAGAGCTCAGTTCTGAATTCAAGTGAGTATATGAAAAAGGAATTGTTTTGAAAAATAGTGAAGATGTATATGAAATTGTATGTTCCTATGAAAAAGTCAAAAATCATTTAAAAGATAAACCAAATGACAAAAAAGTTATTTGCAAACATATAGATGAGATCAAGGGTGGATATAGTAAAAAGGCTGTTACAGCATTAGAGACCTTTTTAGATAAAACTTTTGTAAAACTATATGATGGAGTTAATTTAGAAGTTCCTGAGGGCTTTAGCTTAAAGGACACCTTAGATAATTATCATGTTGTCCTTTGTCCAAATCACCAATCTCATGCAGATTATATTGCTATTCAATATGTATTATATAAAAACTTCAAATTACCAGTCTTTATTGCGGCTGGAATTAATTTAAATATATTTCCTATTGGGCCAATCTTTAAAAAATGCGGAGCTTTTTTTATTAGAAGAAGATTTGATGATCATCTCTATAAGTTGGCTTTTCAAGGATATATTTACTATCTTCTGAAGACAGATAAAGTTGTCGAATTCTTTTTTGAGGGAGGAAGAACCAGGACTGGAAAACTACTTCCGCCAAAATATGGTCTTTTTAGTATGATTCTTGATGCTCACACTAAATTTGGTGATGATAAGAAGCCCCTAATGTTTATTCCTGTTTCCATCGCCCATGAACATATTCCTGAAGAAGGTGCCCATGCGAAAGAGCTTAGTGGGGCTGCAAAAGAAAAAGAAAAGCCTACTCAACTGTTAAAATTATTTAAGTTGTTTAATAAAAAATTAGGTACGGTTCATGTTAAGTTTAGTAAAGGGATTGTCGTAGATGATACTTTTGATGATCTTAAAGAAGCAACTCAAGACTTAGCTTTTGAAACTTTTAGAAGAGTTGGTAAAAGTATGCCAATTACTCCTTCCGCCCTCCTTACTTTAATACTTTTAGATGAGCCGAGTGGAGCTTTAACTTGGAAGCAAATTGAAAATCAAGTTTTAGATGTAATTGAATATTGTAAGCATATGGATATTACTTTAACTGAATCACTGAGGGGAAAACAAGCCATTAAGTCTATCAGGGCTGCCATGGATATGTTTTTAAATAATGAAAAAGTTGAACTTATAAAAAGAGAAAAACTGAATCAAGTTTTTTATACAATAAAAGCGGAAAGTAGGGTTCATTTACTCTATCATAAAAATATGATCCTTCATCATTTCTTTGTACCGGCTATTATTAATGCAACTTGGTTTAACATCTTTAATGGCAATATCAAAACATCTGCAGATTTAGCTAAATTCCTTCTCGCAAAAAGAAAAGAACTTAAATATGAGTTTTATTTACCTAGTAATAAAGAGTTGGTTGCCGAGGGGCTTAAAATAGTTGAGTATGCAATCGGAAGAAATTTAAACTCTATAGATGATATATTAGATCTATCATTAGATGATCATTATAAAGTTGCATCCAAGGTAAGAACATATAGTTCAGCTTTAAGTTATATCTACGAGGGTTATTATGTGAGTTGTGTGTCCGCAAAGTATTTATGCGATGAAAGTTTTTCCATTGATAAATATCTTCAGGTGGCCCATGAATTATTTTCTATGGAGCTGGAGCACGGACGTATTGTAAAATATCCAGAATCCTATAGTGTGCCGAAAATGAAAATGACTCTGCAGTTTTTATTAAATTTAAATATTTTAGAGAAAGACGAAAAAGAAATTTATTGCGTAGTCGATGTTATCAGGTTAGAAAATATGATTGAAAAATTTGCTAGAGATATTAACGATCAAGTCACAATAAATTTAAAGTTTAGTCATGGAAAAAAGTAAAATATTAAATAGAAGATTCTTATCTATATCTTCTGAGAGAATTAATAATTTTCTCGAAATACTAGAAAAGATAGACTCTGTGATAGAGGAGTCTTTAAACTTAGAAAAAGTAAATTCAAACTGTACTATCTATGGTAAAGATTTGAAGAACTTTCAAATCGGACGGGAAGTTGTTGGAAATGACCCTAATTTAAAACATCACGAATTTATCTGTGTTGAAGACTTTAATGAAGTTGAATGTTCAATTGAACACTCACAGTTTTCTGACAAAGAAGAACTTCTAGCATTTTTAGAGAAAAAAATGACTAATTATACAAGTTATAGATTTTCTTTTGTGACTTTAGATAATGTTGAGTTTGTTTTTTTTAATCTAGAAAAGTAAATTGGTCCGGCACCTGAATTATCAGGAAGTAATATATACCCAAAAGCCGTTTTTTCTAAGTTGGGAAAATTGAGTTGAGGTAAATCTAAGGCTATAAATTCACCTTTCTTATTAAGAAGCTTTTCGATTACACCATCATTTTCAAGAGGCGAAATACTACAAGTAGAGTAGAGAAGTTGTCCATCTACCTTAAGACTTAGTAGAGCCGAACATACTAGTCCGTATTGAATTCCAGCTAAGCGCCTCGTTCGTTTAATATTCCATGTAGCCAATTCCTTGGGGTTTAAGAGCATATGTTTTTCACCCGAGCAAGGAGCATCAACTAAAACTTTGTCAAAATGTTCTGGGTACTGTAACCCATATTTAATTCCATCTTTTCCTTTAACTTTTAGATAAGAAAGTTTTTCTTCAGGAATATATTCTCTTAAAACGTTTTTTAATTTTTGCCTTCTATTTGGAGAGATTTCATTAACCCATAACTCGCCATTACCCGAGATTTTTTCAAATAAAATTAGAGATTTACCACCAGGAGCGGCGCACATATCCAAAACAATATCATCTTTGTTTATGGGTAAAGAGCTTGCACTAATAATGCTGGCTAAGTCCATGACGTAATTTTCTTTAAGTCCTTTTGAATTAATTGCAAACACTGTCTCTCTTGTTTGGTTATTAAATGAAAGAAAGTCTTGGTAGTTAAGAGTGGAGTTACTAAAAACTGGTCTAATGACTTGAGAGTTGTGGGAAATGAGTGAATTTTTCAATATTGGCCATCTATCTTTATAGATACCCTCAAAATAGGTATTAAAGTCAATTTTTGTATGTTTCATAGGGCTTTACTATCATTGCTACGCGTAAAAGTCACCTTTTTTTATATTTTATATTGGATAATTAAAAAAGAGTTGTTATATAATATCAGATATTTATTAATTGTGGTTGGAGGTATACCATAGCAAATTTTAAACAGGGCAAGCCAAAAGGTCCAAGAATAAACGATTTTATAAAGGTTCCAGAAGTAAGATTAATTAGCGATGCTGGAGATCAGTACGGTGTTGTAAGTATTGATAAAGCCAGAGAAATATCTGCTGAGCAAGGCTTAGATTTGGTTGAAGTTTCACCTCAGGCAAAACCACCGGTAGTAAAGTTAATTGATTATGGTAAGTTTAAGTATCAACAACAAAAGAAAGCAGCCGAGGCTAAAAAGAAACAGGTGACCATTAAAGTTAAGGAAGTTAAATTTAGACCAGCTGTAGATACTCATGATTTGAATGTGAAGTTGAAAAATGTGTTAAAGTTTCTTGAACAAGGCGATAAGGTTAAGATGTTAATGCAATTTAGGGGGCGTGAAATGGCCCATAAGCATATTGGTCTTGATAAGTTTAGAGAAATAATCAATGGTGTAGTCGAGGAAACTGGAGCTAGTGTAGAAGCTCCTTTGAAGATGATGGGAAATAGAGCTATTGCAATGTTGGCCCCAGCTAAGAAAAAATAATCTAAAAATTTCAAAATATTATCGTATTTTCAAAAAATTATGAGATTGTTCTTTGCCATTTGAAAAGAACATGGTAGATATATCGGACTAAAATTTTAAAGTATTGGTTGTTATTAGGAGCATAAAATGTCAAAAATGAAGACTAGAAGAGCTGTAGCTAAAAGAATTAGTGTAACTGCATCTGGAAAAGTTAAAATTAAAAAAGCTAACTTGAGACATATTCTTACTAAGAAGTCTCAAAAGAATAAGAGAAATGCCAGAAAAGCGGGATATTTAAACGCTACAGATGGTAAAAATATGTTAAAGGCTGCACCTTACGTATAAGTAGGTGCTTATAATATTAATGATAAGTAATTGTAGGGCCCTAAGTGATTTATATCCCCCTGCTGTTCACCACAACGTTGTTAGGAGAAAATTATGGCAAGAGTAAAACGTGGTTTTAAAGCAAGAAGAAGAAGAAATAAAGTCTTAAAGCTTGCTAAAGGTTTTTCTTTCGATAGAAGAACTAAGTACAAACACACAGCTGAAACAGTTAAACGTGCATTACACAATATGTATAAGGGAAGAAGACTTCTTAAAAGAGATATGAGAAGACTTTGGATCGTACGTATTAATGCTGCATCTAAATCATTAGGTACATCGTACTCAAGATTTATGAACAATCTTAAAACAAATAAGATTGAGCTTAACAGAAAAATGTTAGCAGAAATTGCTGCTAGAGATTTTGAAGGTTTTAAAGCTATTCACGCTGCGTCAAAATAAGAAATTAGACGAAATCTATAAAAAACACCCATTTTTTAATAAAAATGGGTGTTTTTTTTTGCACAAAAAATACTTGTCTGATAACCTAATAATAAGAACTTAGAACTTTGGATGTGTAAATCATGGAGGATTTAAATGAGCGTCACAAAAGCAGACATAGTAGAGAGAGTATACAAGGAAGCTGGTTTTTCTAAAAAAGAAGCTGCTGACCTAGTGGACCTTATCTTTAAAGTAATTAAAGACACATTATCAAGAGGCGAGAAAGTTAAAATTTCAGGATTTGGAAATTTCTCTATTCGTGATAAGGCAACAAGAATGGGAAGAAATCCTCAAACTGGTGAGGCTATGCCTATATCAGCTAGAAGAGTTCTTACATTTAAACCATCACAAATTCTAAGAGATGATATCACTGAAAGATATAAGCATAGAATTGATAAAGAAGGTAAAGAAGATACATCGCTTCCACCTAAAGAAGGAAAGCCGAGAGCGCTAAGTTCCTTTCTAAATAATGAGGAAGACGATACTATCTAAAATTAGGTGGCTTGATGAATTTTGAACTATTAAGTTCTGATAAAAATAACTTTAAGTTTAATGAAATAACATCTATGTCTGGTGTTAAACCTTACGTTCTCAGATTTTGGGAGAGTGAGTTTGATCAGATTTGTCCTCGCATTACTGATGATGGACAAAAAACTTATTCTCGCCAAGACTTGGATTATATAAATAGAATAAAGGTGTTGTTGTTTGAAGAAAAACTTTCAATACCTGAAGCTAAAAAGCGCCTTGATTCAGAGGCCCAAATTCATACAGAAGTCTTAGTAGATGAAGAAACACTTATTGTTGAGCAGCCTAATGGGGTTGCTACACACAAATCCTCACTAGATTTAATGAGAAATGCTTTGGAGCTAGACTTTTCCCGTCATAAAGAAGTTATTTCTCAAAAACAATTTAATGATGAAGATGTATTGAATCTTGTTCAAGCTAAGAAAAAACTATCTTCTGTTTTAACTAAAATTAATGGAATCGTTAAAGAAAAGAATTGGTAGTTTTTTTATAAGAAGTCTAAATTTATTTCTACATGTTCTTTAATGGAACTAAGTCCATTTTTAATTTTATCCTTAGATTTATTTAAATAATGTAGAATGTAATTTTCTAAGCTATATAATTTATGTTTTTGGGTTATGGAAAATATTTGATCATTATTTTTTGTTATGATTTCTAATAATTCTTTTTGGTTGAAGTGAAGAAAGGGATTAATTTCTTTTTCATGTTCGTTAATAGGCTCAGTAAGTTCACATAAATCATCTAATAGCTGAAAATTTAGGCCTAAACTCAAACCTAATTGATTTAATTCTCCTATTAGGTCTTTTCTATCACTAAGTACAGCGCAATTTGTTAAGCAGCACTGTATTAAGCGTGAAGTCTTAAGTTCGTGTATTTCTAAGATTTCAGAGATTGTTTTATTTTCCATGCCTAGGTCTTTTACTTGGCCTAATATTAGGCCTTTGGGACCACAGTACTGAGTAAAACTTTTTAGAATACTTGGTAGGTATTTAGAATCGATATCGGCTAAAATTTCGTAGCTAGAGTTAAGCAAAGCGTCTCCGGCTAGAATGGCTTCCCATTGTGAAAACTTGATATGAGATGATGGTCTACCTCTTCTTTCGTCGTCGTCGTCCATGGCCGGAAGATCATCATGAATTAAGGTATAAGCATGATGTACTTCAACAGCACTAGCTAATAAGAGGTGATTATGTTGTATTTCACCAAGGTCTTTGGCCGTAGTCAAAACGAGTTGTGGTCTAAATAGTTTTCCTGCAGGTAATACTGTATATTTCAAAACCTCTTGAAAATTATGACTGGGTGAGACCTGAGATATTTGTTGGTCTAAAAATCTTTCGAATTCTTTATGATCATACATTTTGTATTACCTAGGTGAGGATAATTTAGGCTTTCCTAACAATCCATCAATTTTAATTTGATAAAACTTATCCTTTTTATCAAATTTTTTCAAATAAGCACCTAAAATAAATATGTCTTTACTAAGTTTTTCGCCAACGGCTAATTCTCCAATGAGGTTTAGCTTTGAGCTTTTAATATTTGATGATAGCTTTATATCCCCCTTAAAATTAGCGATAATCGGGCTATTTTCGTCACCTAGTGTTAACTTTTTAATAACAATCTTTTTATTTTGGTCTTGAGTAGCCTGAATAAGTAAGGAGTTAATTGCAAGCTGTTTTAAAGTAAATCCCATAATTTTTTGGGTCGGGATTTTAAAGTTCTTACTAGCGATATTGATTGCTAGATCTTTAATTTGTCCTGCGTAACTCAGCTGAAGGAATAAGGTCGAAATAGTAATATCTCCAGAAAGATTTACGTTAGGAATGAATTTACTCAGTGAATTTAGGTTAAAAGAGTTGATTTCACTTGTAAATTTTCCATTATTAGAAGGGCTTTCAAGTAGAATGGAAAGTCCGCTGATTCCAGGTATGATAAAAGCTTCTATAAGATTTCCTTCAAATTCTGTTGAGAGTTTAAAACTAAGTCCTAGGGGAGAAAAACTCAAACCACGAATATAAAGCTTAAGATCATCGACTTTTAAGCTTTTAGGGAGACTTCTGGCACAAGATTTTGGAACATTTAGCCCACTTAACCTAATTTTTGGAGCAAACCATTCAAATGAATAATCCTTTAATCCAATAGTACATCTTGAATTGATATTTAAAGAAGAATAAATGATTTTATCAAGTTGTGACTTTAGGGGAATATTACTTAAGATAATAATAATAGCAATAAAACCTAATATGAGCTTTCTTCTTAGAGGCTTAAAGTCACTTTGTTCGTAGTCGACTAAATCTAATTCTTGTTCTTGATTATTCATTTTGAGTAGGTGCCTTACTGTAATGAGAAAGTTCAATCAAGCCCTCAAGAAGTTGGGACTGAGCATTTTTTTCAATATTTATAGTTCTTGCTTTATAGCGACCTTGAATAAATATTTTTTCAAATAAGCTATAAACATTTTGGCTCGATAATCCTTTAAACTGCAGACTTGCACTTACTTCATTTACCCCGGAGTTCTCAAAAAGATTAAATTGAGAAATAGTTATATTTGAAGTATTTATACCGGCAGAAGATAAAGAAGAACTTATCTGGTTTTTGAGCATAGATTCCGTCGTTATCGGGCGACCGAGAAGGTCATTTGTTTCGATTTTCAATTGTCTTGTTTTTGCAATGATTGAAGATGCAGCCTCAATCATTTGTTCATTTAAATCGACCTTGGTTTTTACACCACTATAAAAAATATATGATATTAAAACGATGAGTAGTGGGAGGGTTATTGTAATAATCATTAAAACAGCAGTAAAAATATTTTGATGATTATCTTCTAACAGATTGTATTTATCCGTCATTTTTTGAAACTCGGTAGTTGCTTTTATCTTATCAACAATATTTAAAATAGAGTTATCAATATTTTTCATTATATTTAGGCTTTTCATTACTTGATTTTTCCTCCAATGGAGAGTTTTTTATCTTTTTCATTTAAGCTTAAAAACCATTTATATTTCTTATCATCTTCAAAATTTGACTTGATTTCATTTAAAGCTTTTAAGTCTGTATTACTGATGACCAGGTCCAGATTATCAGTTTCATCGGATACAAACTTTATAATTTCAACTTTGTGTCCAGAGAAATAATCAAGAACTTTAACTAATTTATTAAAAGCATTTTGTTCAAGAGATGATTGGATCACTTTAACTTCTTGTTCAATCATTTTATTATGCTGATTTAATTTAGATAAAATGAGATTAGGATTATTAGCAGATCTTCTAATGAGACTTTTTGAAATTTTGTCTTTTATGCTCTCATTTTTATAGAGATTAATGAGATGTTTTTTAGATGTATTTGCAAGAGTAAGGTTTAAACTAACGGCCTTGATTATAAAATACATAGAGATAATCAATGAAAGAATTCCAATTCTAACACCAATAAACGCCATACTTTCGACGGGAAGATCATTACTTGAGTTTAAAGCGTATTCTCCCTTAAGAAAATTAATGACTTTTGACTTTTTAGGAGATGTTGTTGTCAGAGCTGCAACTTGAGAGAACTTCTTTCTGATTTTATCATCTTTATCTATTTGTACGTCATTCATAAATTTGAATGGGTCAAAAGTGTGAACAACGACTCCTAGTTTTGCACTTAAATAATTTGCTATGTTTTTTATATTTGAAGTTCCACCACAAATATATATTTCTTTGATTGCATTTCCATTCTGGACTCTAAATCCAATATCCCAACGCTTTATTTCAGAAATAAGTGAGGTAAAGGTTGCATTCATTACCTTAGCAAACTCCCGTTGATTCTCATTCACGTCATCATACTGTTCAGGTAACAGGAAAAAAGAATTTTGATGTTTATATATAGTCGCTTCTTCTGCACTAATCGAGTATGTCTTACTTATAGTCTCTGTAATACTTTTACCGGCAATATATGATTGATGATTAGATACCAATTTTCCATTATGGAAGTAAAAGCCTCTGGTGGTTTCATGTCCTAAGTTTAAAATACAAAATGAGTTTGGAAACTCATTCTCATGTTCTTCTATTAGGAGCTCATAATTTGATACGTCGTGAGTTAGAATATTTGGGGTGATCTTGTTTTTGACCAATCCCTGGAAAAAGCTTTCAAACTGTTCTTTTTTTACTATTCCGACTGTTACTTCTGTATGTTGGGCTTCTTCTTTTATTGATTCTGCCCAGTGACATGTCGAGAGACTGTAGGGTAGATCCTCTTCAATTTGAAAAGGGAGCATCATAAGAGCTTTTTTCTTATTTTTAACAGGGAGGTTTAAAAACCTCATTGATACGACTTCACTTGGAAAGTTCATGAACAGATGGTAGTCGTACTCAATTTCGTGAAGGTAGTTTTTTACTAGTTCTAATTGGTGATTCCATAATGCTGAATCTCTTTTAAGATCTGAGTTTTCATCTTCGTTATCATTAGAATCAAATTGTCTTGTTACTTCGGGATCAACAGCTATTTCTTCAGTGTTTAATAACTGAATTTGTTTTTTTTCAATTCTAAAATTTAAGAATTTTATAGAGTATGTACCAAGTTCAACTGAAATTCCGAGCATAATGATATTTTATGTTAAGGCCGTTGTTTTAAAAAGAAAAAAATGATTAATTGACTAAAATTTCTACCACTCTTGGATTTAATAGTAGAGTCTTTTGCTTTTCTTGTTGATTGTTTTCACCATTTTCACCATTTTCATTTGTGTTTTCATTAGTATTATTTTCATTCCCTCTATTTTGGCTTTCTTGTTCTTCATTTTCTTCGTTAATCTTCTTTTTTGGTCGAGGGGAAGGTTGAGCAGGTAATGTCACAAATGCGGTTAAGTTGTAAGTAGATCTACCAACTGTTCCGGTAGAGACAACTCTGAAAAGTGTTGGGCTAGGACCGAATCTTAGACCTTGAGATTCGAATTTGTTCATTCTTTCATCAAAATCCGACTCGTTCATTATATTTCCAATATTAACTATATAATTCTTAAAGTCATCTCGTGTATTAAAATATTTTGGGTCTTCTTCATCATTCTTGTACTTAAAAAATTCATCAATATCCTCTGGTGTAATGTCGGGAATTAAAAGCTTGAGAAGGTTATCAGTTATCTTGTTAAGGTCAATCATTAATGCACCATGGACAGTATATTCATTTTTTATGAGATTTATAATCTCATCTGGCCAACTAGGAAGAGTGTAGACTTCACTGAATGATACGAGTGGAGCAAGCTTTGCACGGTTTTCTTCTGTAAAATTACTATCAGCTCCACCAGTGTCTTCTATACTTCCATCATCTGAAACGAAATACTTTAATTCGTTAACTAGGGGACTTACCTCCATTCCATAGTATTGAGCACTAAAAAACTCATCAGAGTCACTTTTTTCTTCAATTGCATTAGTCAATGATTTAAAAAGCTGATTATCCATATTATATTGTTGGTTTTCTTCTGCATTTTCATTGCTTTCAGAGTTATTTTCTGTTGAGTTTGAATTATTTTTGTCATTCTCTTTTATAGCTTCAGCTAGAATAGAAATTCTGAGCATGTTAAGGTTGAGTTTGTTTGATATATTATTGATGGTTAAGTTTAATGAGCCTTCTAGAAATGTAGCCTCCATGAAATCCCCGATGGCTTCTTTTTGAATAGCATTCATTGAATCTTGAACAGGAATAGGATAAACGAAAGGAAAGTTCCAAATCATATTAAGTGTTTCTGGTTTTGCAATATCTTTAGCCGATTCATTTTTTTGAACAAAATTATAAGCTTCTTTATAAAGCTTTAATCTGGCCATAGCGAAGGTAAGACCTGATTCTGCCGTTAGTCGAGCACGATATCGATCTTCTTTATTTCCCGTTTTTATTTTATTTATAGCAGACTCAAAGGTGAAATTTACAATAAGCGGAGTTAAGATCGCAACCGCACTCAGAACCATAATAATGGCAACACTTCCATGCTGATTTGATACTAAAGAGAATAAGGAGTTTTTATTCTGCTTCATTACTATTTTCCTCATTCGAATTATTGTTGGTTTCAGCATTATTTGTTTGATTTGTATTCGGATTAGCATTTAAGAATTTATACATATCCTCTGGTTTAAAATTTGGGAAAAGTGGTCTAAAAATTCTTACAGTCTGCTTTTCTATATTATCAGCATCTAAATAGTCCATAGTTATTTTTATGGCCCGGATATGGTTGGCTCCGTGTTTAATCAGGTCTAAATTATCTGTCCATTTTTTGTTTTCAGGGTTCCAAAACTCATATTTTAGATTCATAATTTTTCTAAATAAAACTTGAGACTTGATTTTATCCCATTGAATTTCTTCTGGGTTGTAGATATTAGTATTAGAGACTTTTCTTACTAACATTTTAGTTTCTTGAGCTTCCTTCGCAGTTTTTTGTTCGGCATCCTCATCTATTTCCTCATCATTATCTTCTAAAGCGTATCTTATCCAAGCAAAATTGGACTGCTTAATGTTTTCTAATTTTCTTCTATTAGATGAAGTAAAGACTGTCAGGGTATTTTTGTCCTCAAGTCTATTTTGAGGAATAGGGATATAATCATAGCTGATGAGGTTAAACTTTGAGTTTCTTTGGTATTTGTCGATGAGATTGTTATAAATTTCTCCTTCATCTTCTGACATTCCATCAGGTTTCAATTCATGACTGAAATAAAATGGAGAGTAGAGTTGGGATAGATCCCATTCTAATCTTGCAAAAGCCGTCTCTACAGCTAAGAGTTCTTTATCTTCTCTTGTGACTCTTTCAGCTGTTTCAAAAGTGTTATCCGTTATAGATATAATTCCGAGCATGACCCCAGATAAAAGTCCAATGGCAATGAGGACTTCAATTAAGGTGAAGCCCTTTTTATTATTGAGCTTATTAAAAGTTGAAGTTTGTATCAATCTTTCCACCTGTATTCTCAATCCATGAGTTTAATTCATAGGAATAATTAGTATCTGTATTAGTTACTGTCACTTTGACCTGCCAAACGAGAATTTCCATGTTCTTTTTTAGTTTTTCAAATATAAGCTTCTGAAGAGCACTACTTTCTTGTTGGTCTTCTTCTGAGGTTCCAGTAAGTTGGCTGAAATTAGGAAATTCATTCTTCTTTATTTCAACTTTGTATTTAAATTGTTTATAGCCTTCAATATCAAAATTACCTGTGTCAACGTCATTTTCTGTTGCATTGGTAAACTCTTTTTGGGAAATAAGGACTTCGTTCATTTTGAGTTCGGCAAGATTGTGTAAAGAAATATCTTCGGCCATTTGAATTGATCCGGTTACGTTATTTCCAAGTCTGAAAATTATAGAACCAGCAAAAATGCCAAATATTAATAGTGCTATGAGGACTTCTAAAATTGAAAATCCGCCTTCTAGTCTTTTCTCCATTTTTCTACAAGATCCTTGGTATTACTTTCAATCGCATATTCTAAGTTTACCAAATCATTTTCGGAAAAGGGATAATAATTATCAAAAGTTCGCTCTTCAAATGATGGAATCTCTAAAGTTCCAATTTCTTCTTGAGTATGCATAATAATTAGGCTTGCATCGCGCTCACCTGATGGATAGAAGTAGAGGCTGATACTTCCTTCTATCATAATGTCAGGGTAATAATCACTCGCTATTCCCGCAAAATAAACATTTTCTGGAAAAGCTTCGTTTGAATCTTCAAACTCTTCCGTTTTTAAGAATTGAGTATCTAGCTTCTCTGCTTTTTTCTGCTCTTGTTCCCTTTCTTTTAGGGAAAGCTTACTTAAATCCTTAGCTTCAGATAAGACGATATTTGCAGATTGGCCATATTCTATAGAATATTCAACAGGTTCTTTATCTAGATCGAATTTAATTCTTACTATTTTATTTCTTAGGACTGATTCACTAGAGGCAAACTTTAAGGCCCTATCCAGTTTGGCCATTGATTCTTCCAAATCTTCTCTTTCATTATCTGAAATACCGAGTGGAACTAGGGTAAATATAACTACTAAAAGCATTAAGGCCATAAGAATTTCTACGAGCGAGAAACCCTTATGGCCTAAATTTTTATTAAATTCTTTATGTATATTATAAGTCTTCGCTATTGATGTCAGCATCCCAGCCTTCGCCACCTTCAATACCATCAACTCCTAATGAGATGATTGTATATTTTCTTCCATCAGACTCATAAATAAACTCATTCCCCCAAGGGTCTTGAGGGATTTTCCCATCTTGAACAAAACCATTAGGTGGATATCTCTTACATTCTTTACCTGAAGTTGGAGCTTCAACTAAAGCATCTAAGCCTTGGTCTGTTGTTGGGTAAAGTCCACACTTTCTTTTGTAGTCTAATAAAATTTTTCCAATTGTTTTAATTTGAATTTTGGTTGAGTTTGTTTCACCTTCTCTAAGGCTATCAATAACATTACTAACAACTAGCGTCCCTACAACACCTAGTAGGGTAATCGCAATTAGAATTTCAACTAAACTCATACCTCTTTGTGACTTAAGAAGGACAGCAGCATCTCGCTTGAACATCATGTTTCTCCCTTTATTGTTTTTTACCTTGCTTGATTTAATTGCATCATAGGCATTATAACAGAAAGTACAATAAATAAAACCGTAATTCCCATAACAACAATCATTATTGGTTCTAAGGTAGTAGTAAGGCCATTTACTTTACTATCAACTTGATCTTCGTAATTTTCTGAAACGATTGTTAGCATTTCTTCTAATTCTCCTGACCTCTCTCCTAGGGTGATCATGTGAGTTACCATGCTTGGAAAGTGACCACTTTCTGCTAGGGGAGATGCCATAGAAACACCTTCTTGAACTGCAACACTTGCATCTTCTACTGCTTTTTTCATATGAACATTAGCAATTAAATTTTTAACTATACGAAGAGAAATTAAAATGGGGACACCGGAACTAAGTAAAGTGGCTAAAGTTGAGCAAAATCGACTAACATTTATCATTTTTACAATATTTCCAAAAATTGGTGCTGATAAGGTGAACTTATGCCACTTTTTTTCACCTTTTGGTGAAGCCTTCCATTTATTAAAAAGGTAGAACATGCAGAATAGTATCACTGGGATACTCCACCAATATACTTGCATATACTGGGATATCGCTATACAAATTTTGGTAGGAATAGGAAGTTCCATTTTCATTGATAAAAATATTTTAGCCAATTTGGGAATAACAAAAATAAAGATACCACTAATAAGTAGTGATCCAACGACCATCATGATCACAGGATACATCATTGCACTTTTAATTTTATTCACTAATTTCATTTGTGCTTCTGTGAAGTCTGCAAGTCTTAGGAGGACAACTTCTAGTGTTCCAGACTCTTCACCAGCCTCGACCATATTGACATAAACATTATTAAAAATTTTGGGATGTTTTCCAAAAGCTTTAGCTAAACTGGCCCCTTCATTAACATCCTGTTTTACTTCTGATAAAACAACTTTTAAATGTTCGTTATCCACTTGGTCTTGCAATGCTGCAAGGGCCTCAACTATTTGAATCTTTGCTCTAATAAGAGTTGCTAGTTGTCTCGTCATAAGAGCTAAGTCTTCAATTCCAACTTTTTTACCAAAACTAAAAGATGTTCCGGAGTTAGGTGACTTAGATTTTTTCTCTTTGATATCCAAGAGCATAATACCTTCGGATTTAACTCTTTGCTTGGCTTGGATTATGGACTCAGCATTGACTGAGTTTTTAATTTCTTTTCCAGTTTTGTTAAGACCTTTATACTCGTAAATTGGCATTATTAACTCTCTTCATCAGCTTCTGAAATAATGGCCCTCAATACTTCTTCAACAGAAGTAATTCCAAGGAAAATCTTCTCAAGAGAATCCATAGATAAGGTGGTCATTCCTTCTTCAACGGCAGCTTTCTTGATTCTTGAAGCATCAGCTTTTTCTAATATTAAAGACCTAATTTTGTCAGTAATCAGAAGTAACTCGGCAACAACAGTCATTCCACTGTAGCCTGTCTGACTACATTTCTCACAGCCATTTGGCTTAAAGACAGTCGCATTTTGAGGTGCTTCATCTATATCTAACATTTGCTTTTCGTAATCAGATAATTCGGTTGGTAATTTACAATTATTACATAATGTTCTTACTAATCTTTGGGCAAGAACACCTACTAATGATGATGAAATAAGAAATGGTTGTACCCCCATATCAATGAGACGGGTAGGAGCTGAAGAGGCATCATTTGTGTGTAGAGTTGAAAGAACAAAGTGACCTGTAAGTGAGGCCTGGATTGCCATTTCTGCTGTCTCTTGATCCCTTGTTTCCCCGACCATTACAACATCTGGATTTTGTCTGAGTATTGCCCTTAATGCCATAGCAAAACTTAAATCAATTTTAGAGTTTACTTGGATTTGAGAAATACCAGGTATTTCATACTCTACAGGATCTTCAACTGTAATGATCATTCTGTCTGGAGTATTCATCCTATCTAGGACTGCAAATAGAGTAGTTGTTTTACCGTGACCAGTTGGCCCTGTAACATATAAAACTCCATGTTTTTTAGTGGAGAGTTCTTGAAGACCTTTAAGAGTCTTACCGTGAAAGCCAAGCTTTTCAAGCTCTAAAACAGTGTTTGTTTTCTCAAGAACCCTCATAACGATTCTCTCACCGTTTTGAACAGGAACAGTACTTAAACGAATATCAATATCTTTACCAGCAATTTTAATTTTAATTCTACCATCTTGAGGAAGACGTTTTTCTGCAATATCAAGTTTAGCCATAACTTTGATACGAGAACTAACTGCAGCATGAGTTTTCTTAGGCTGACGTAGGATTTCTGTCATTACTCGGTTGACCCTAAAACGGTAAACAACTTCTTTTTCATAAGGTTCAATATGAATATCTGAAGCTCTTTCTTTTACAGCTCTAAATATAATTGAGTTTACAAACCTAATAACAGGTGCTTCATCTGCCGAAGCGTCCAGGATATCAATTGGACCATCAAGGTCTAGGTTTTCTTCGAATTCATCTTCAATAGAATCTACTAGATTTTGGTTTGCTTTTTCATAAACCTTGTTAATCGCATCTTGAATTTTAAGGGGAGTTGAAACAACAATATGAACTTTTTTCTTAAAAATTCCGTTGATATCATTGATTGCATTAAAATCAAATGGATCACTCATTGCAATTGTTACTGCATAGTCTGTTTGAAAAATTGGCAAAATTTCGTGATGTTTAGCATAGTTAATTGAAATATTAGTAACTATGTTTGGATCTATTTCATCTACTTTAATCTCAGGTAAGTAGGGGATATCAATTTGATGACATAATACTTTAATAATGTCGTGTGGGTGAATATAGTTTTTACTTAATAGAATATCACCTAAAAGTTTATGATCTTGCTTTTGAATAGCAAGTGCCTCATCCAATTGATCTTGGGTTAAAGATGTGTATTGGAGTAATAGTTCTCCAATTTTCTTTTTATTATCTTCAACCTTTATTAAATGTTCGTCCTTAACATCCATTTATTTATTCTTCCTAAGAGTTTTGATTAACATCGTCCGCAATATCTTGATAGTCTGGAGCATCATTTTGTGCTTTTGGCCCAATACCTTCAATGTTTTGATTTGTTTTTAAATATTGATTTTGTGAATTATCAAAAAGTGGTCCGTCATTTTGAAGCTTAACTTTTTTCATTAGTTTTTTTACATGCCTTGCATGTGGATCTGGGTTTTCCTCATCAATAATTTCTTTAATATTGGCATTTCTTGCTTTCATTACGTCCATTGAGTTACTTGCAGCTTGATTATCGTAAGGAGAAATGATTCTTGGAGTAAGGAAGAATAAAAGGTTTGTTTTTCTAACACTTTTATTTTTACTCTTAAATAACCAACCTAGGACTGGTATATCACCAAGTAAAGGAACCTTGTTTAAAGAAACTGTTTCTTTATCTCTGAGTAAACCACCCATCGCGATAGTATCTCTATCTCTGACCATAATTTCTGTAATGGCCGCTCTAGTTGTTGTAGCCTGTCCATTTCCAGATGTATCAGTTTCACCTACGAAATCATTAAGTGAGTAATTAATTTTAAGTTTTACAAATCTAGTTGCTTTGTTGATTTGTGGAGTTATTTTTAAGCTTAATTTAGCTTCCTGGTTTTTAGTCGTAGTAGAAGTTGTTCCATTTGAACTTGTATTTTGTTCTTTAATTGGAACTGTTGCTCCAACTTCAAATTCAGCATCAGTGTTATCCATGGCAAGAATTTGTGGTGTGGCCAAAACATTCGTAGTTGAGTTCGATGCTATGGCCCTAATGAGACCGTTCACCGAGTTAAGTTTTAACTCTGTTCCACCAATTTCAACTGTTCTATAACTCTTTTCAGGTCCACCAATCCCTGCAAAAAATCCTGAAATATTTGTTGGATTTCCTGAAAGTAGGTCCGTAATTCCATTATTACTTGTGAATCCACCTCGGTGAGCATTACCCTGACCATAAGCTCCAATAAACTCAGTTCCGAAACCTCTAATTTTGGTAACTTCTGTTTCCATGATCATACCTTCAACATAAACTTGGTCTCTAGGTATATCTAATTTAGAAATAACATTTTTCATGGTTAGCCAATCAGTAGGAGAGGCAGTTACAACCAGGGCATTATTATTTTTATCGGCCGTGATCTTTACTTCACCATTAAAAAGAGTACTTCCTTCGCTTGAATTTCTTGATAGGAAGCTTCTTGCTGAACTCGTAGGTTTTTTAGCCGAAGATTGAACTCCTGACACTAGACTAGAAAGAGTTTTTGCAAGCTCTTCTGCATTACCGTAATTTAAATAATGAACATGAATCTTATCTGCTTGATTAGAGCTAAATTTTACATCTAATTTTTTTATTAAAGATCTAAGTTCTTCAGCTCCATCTGCATTGGCCATTGCAATGATTGAGTTAGTTCTTGGTTCTGCTATAATTTTAGAAATATTTTGCGAGCCACTTGATGAGCTTGATTTAGACTTAGAAAATCTTTTAGATCTAGAGCTTGATCTTGAAGAACTACTACCACCCCTGAGTATTTCATCTAAAAGCTTGGCTATCTCTTGAGCTGAAGAATTCCTAACTGGAATTATTTGTAATGTTTCCTCATGACCAGGTACATCTAGAAATTTGATAAGCTTTTCCAATCTTACGATATTTGCACCTGTATCTGAGATGATTATTGTGTTTGTTTGCTTTATATCAATAATCCTTCCATATCGAGACATGAATGGTCTAAAGTTTCTAGAAATTTCGGCGGCATCAACATTTTTTAATGCCATAATTTTCATTATATGTGTTTCTGTTTCTGGAGTGTATGCACCGGTATAGATTTTGGTTGGCACGTATCTGACATCTCTAGCATTAATTATTTTATAGAACGCTCCACTTTGAACTAAGGTAAAACCTGCCATATTGAGTGCAGCTAGATAGGCTTTCCATGCATCTCCAACAGTTATTGGAGTAGGGGCTGTTATAGAAACTTTACCCTTTACATCTTTATCTAGAATGAGGTTTATCCCAGTTAGCTGCTGCATATGTTTGGTCAATTCCATAATATCGGAATCGGGAAAATCAAAATTTTGAACAATTTCTGGACCAAAAGCTGTTTCTAGATTCAAATTTACATATTTCGAACTAGGTGGCTCTGGTACATTTTCTGTTCTCTTACCAAAAGCCTGAACGTTATTGGCATCATCTGAAAAAGTTTTCCCACTTTTCGGTTTGAAGTTAGACTTCGATTTAAAATCATTAAATTGAGCAAAAGCGGCAGTAGAAAGGGTATATATAATCATCCCTGAAATAAATTTTTTAGCCGAGTTCTTCCTTGTTACTCTGTTTTTCATAAAAGCTAGTTCCTTCTACTTTATATTGTAGTTTTGAGTTACGGGCTCTCCACCTCTTTTAATAGTTAAATTTAAATTAGATATATTTCCAATTTTTCCAAAAAGACTCATTACTTGATTTAATTCTGTTATTGGTTCACCATTTATATGGGTGATAATATCGTTATCCTGCACACCTAGATAGGCGAAAACACCGCCTGGTTCAATATCTACAACTTTAAAAGAAATTGTTCCATCTGGATTATTTATTTGAATACCTCTTGCTTGAGTCAAAACTGAGCTGATATCGCTAAGCTTGTTTTGTAAAAAATCTTTTTTGATATTGAAGTTATTTCCATCGTTCTCTATACCATCAATCTTTTCAAGTTTCTTTTTATACTGGGCACTTGCTTTTGGACTTAGAATGGCCATTGAATTTTTGGTTTTAGTTTCTCTAAACTTTGAACTTTCTATTGATTCACATTCTCCAGTATTTAAGTTCTTTACTATAAGTCTAAGCCTTTCAATTTTATCAATTTTAACTTGATTAAGTAGAGTATCCCCTTGTCGAACACTTTTAAGTTTACTGCTTGAACCTTCTTGAATACTGGCTAATGATTTTACTGAATTTTGTAAAACAATAGTATTAATCAGCTTTACTCTAGCACTACTGGGTTTACTGGCCTGAGTACAAACTATATTTTTATCAATCTTCTTAGGTTCATCCGCCTTGACTGGTTTGAGTGCTTCCGTTTTAAAGACATCAGCCGCTTTCATCTGGTTTAACTCGTTTCTAGTGAGATTATTTGGCTCACCTAGGGAGATAAGATTTCTTCGTGATAAATTTTCATAATCTTTTGATAGATTAAAGAAGTTTCCTATTACGCTGGCAGTGAGAACTACACTTGTTACAACTGCAGCAGTTTTGTAGTAGCGATGAAGGTCATTTCTTAAGCCTTTATTGAAAAAGGCTTGAGGGATATTTGCCCAATTTATATTACTGAACTTATCTTTGAGTGAACCAGAATCAAATTGAAACTTTTCCTTAGGAGTAATGTTTGTTCTGTCTTCACGTTTGAAAACTTGATTTAAATCTTTTTTGTTAAAGCCTCCGAATTTATCCGATAATTTAGTTTTTAATATGGCAAAGCGGTCGCTTAGGCTTAAGCTTTCTTGATCTATATTCTCACTAAGATCAGCCTCTGCATTATAAACATCATGCTGTTCTGCTTGATGCTCATTTTCCATGCTTTCTCTATCAATTTTAATATTAGTATAGTCAAAGTCTTCTTCTGTTTCTTCGTATTCATCTTCTGCTTCGGCCATTTTGTTAAATACAGATAATTCTTCGTTGGTCGACGCTTCGATTTGATCTTCAGTATTTGTGTCATCAGAAAACTCCTCAAATGCTTCAAAGTTTTCTGGTTCATTTGAGGTATAAGTTTCCTCTGTAGGCATGGTGAGATCAGCGAATTCGTCAGTGGTTTCTTTTACCGTTTGGCCTTCTTCTATTTGGGGACTCTTACCCCCTACATTTGTTTCGTCCTCAGGCATTGTAAGATCAGCGAAATCATCAATTTCTTCATCTGGATTGGAATTTGCGAGAGCTTCGGCTTCTGGTAGAGGTATTTCTCGGGTAACCTCAAGTTCATTGTTTTCGTTATCTTCAAACTCTTGATCTTCAAGGTTGAATTCAACTTCTTCACCTAGGTCTTCATCTGTCTCTTCTATTTCCTGATCAACGTCATCGTAAAACTCATCAGATTCATCTAAGTCTTTATTTTTTTTGAATGCTTTTTTAAAAAAATTACGAATTTTACTCATTTATATATTGTCATAAATATTTTAACATTGTGCAAGTAAAAGGATAAGAAATAAGATTGACCTTTTTTGTCTGCTAGTTGAGGTGGTTGTACTATACTAATTTAGTGCATATAATTTATTCATGTTTAAAAGAGTTTTTGCGATTTTTTTCTTTTTGTTTTGCATTTGCAGTTGTTCCCTTGTCGAGCAATCGGAGAAAGGAATCGAACTTGTTGACGAAGGAAATTTAGAGAATCTTTCTGATGAAATTAGTCAGGATAAAGCTAAGGAAAAAGTATTTCATTTTAAAGATAAAACAGTTGAATATGGTTTGGGGGATATTAAAGCTTATAATATAGCTGTTGTTGATTTTAATTTTGATAATTATTCTGATCTGGTTTTTATACCTTCCTTTTTTTCTCAACCATTGTTCTATCGTTTTGATATTAAGAGTCGGAAGTTCGTCAAGGCAAATTCGCCTTTTAAAGAGTCAATTAAAGCTTCTTTTTTAATATTTAATGATATGAATAAGGATGGTATCATTGATGTTATTGTGGGGGTCTTGAATCAAAAATCAGAATTATCTAAGATACCTTTAAAGCTTTTTGTCGGGAAAAGAAAAAATGGAAAGCTCTTTTTTGATAAAGGTATTGTCATCACCAAAGCAGCTTCAACTGCAACGGTTAATCTTATTGATTACAATCTTGATGGGCACTTAGATTTATTCATTGGAAATTGGTTTGAAAAGTTCAAGGATACTTCTTTACCAACACCTGATAGTTTTATTTCGTGGAATGGGAAAAAATTCTCAAATAAATCAGAATTACTCACAGATGAGAAAAGAAAAGACATCGGTGGATCAATGTTTGTCAATGCGACACCAACTTATGGTGCATCAGTTTGTGACATGGATCAAGATGGATTCCCAGATATTGTTACAACAAGCACAAATCGTTATCAAAATAAATTATGGATGAATCGGTATAATTTTAGAGAGAAGTATCGTTTCTTTAAAGATTATGGATTGGAAAGTGGAATTGCTGGAGATCCTGATGGATTAATAAATAAGCAGGGAGGGGGGAGAAGTTTTGCTATCGCCTGTGCTGATTATAACAATGATGAAATCATGGACTTGTTTGTTGGTGAATTAACCCATAATTATGATAGTGAAGATGTGGATAAATCTAGCTTGCTAACAGGAAGAACATTTAAATTTCCTCCGCGTTTTTATAGAACTGAATATTTTTTAGATTCCTTTGATCCTAATTGGCACCAAGCAGATCGGAGAGGTATTTGGATCGATATAAATAATGATGGGTTACTTGATCTCATTGTCGATAACTCTGGGTATCCTCCCCATTCTAAGTTAATCTATTTTGAGCAAGAAGCTGATCATTCTTTTACTAATAAAGCAAAGGAATTGGGGATCGATATTATAAATCCAATTTCAACTGTAATTGCTGACTTTAATCGTGATGGGAAAATTGATATTTTAACTTCTCAGTCTCAGATTAGGGATGAGAATATTGTCCCACGGCTCTACCTTTTTGAAAATCAACTAGAGCTTAAAGGAAACAAAAGTTTAAGATTTTTCCTTAAGGGAGATAAGTCTAATGCTAATGGATTAAATGCAACCATCATTATTAAAGTTGATGTTGGTGGAAAAATTGAAACCAGAAAGCAAAGTGTTAATTATTCTTACGGAGCTTTACCTCCTCAAAATGAAGAAGGTGTTCATTTTGGAATTGCACCAAATGAAAAAGTTAAGTCTATAAAAGTCATTTGGCCTTATTCTAAATCATTGAATCAAAATAGGGCAGGGTTAGAAAAATCTTATCCATTTAACTTTGAGTTTAAAGATTATTTAAATATAACAGTTTGTGAAAAGGGCGGTCTCTTAATAGGACGCAGAGATTGTAATTAAGTATTTATGTCTATTTGAGATGATCTATGAGAAATTATTTTATTTTGAATCTACTTCTTGTTTTCAATATAAATATACTTGCTGCTGAGCTAAATTCTTTTAACTGCCCTCAAACATTTCCTAAAGCTCAAATGATTGCTGAAGAGGAAATGAAAAAATTACTAAAGGATTCTGAACAAGACCCAAATATAAAAATTAAAAGAACTAATCTGACCACTAATTCCAATTGGTCAATCCCTGACTCTTCAGATGAAGCAATCGTAGTTTTTGATGATCATCGTTTTGTTGAAACAACTTATTTATACCGTTTTCTAAAGTAAATTTTACATAGCTGGCATTTTTCTTTATCCAATCTTTGAGATATTTGATTTACTCAAAAGAAAGGGGATAAAATGAAAAAAATTCTAATCTTAACAAGTCTAATATCAACTATCTTAAGTGCAAACGCTTACTCAAGTGAGAGCTTCGATTGTCGCTATTCAGACCCTACTTTTCAAGCAATGGCGCATATCTTAACTATAGATGGAGCAAATATTTCTGTTACATTTAGAGATGAAATAATGAATGAAGACCTTGTTAAAGATGCACCATGTGATCTTTTACCTACTGGAAATGGTAAAATGAGTTTAATGTGTACTGATGATCTTGGTATTTCAATGAATATTATTTTTGATAGAAAAAGTTTAAATCTTGAAGTTCCTAATCCGTGGGGTGACAGAGAAGTTTTAAATTGTAGCGAATTATAGAAAACTAAATAAGGTCCTTGGGATCAGGGGCCTTAGACTCATCTTTAAAAAACTTTCCTCGATAATTCTTTTCATTTTTATTGGTGAAAATAAACCCTTCAACATCGTTTGCAACATCAAATAAATAATCGAGCTCACCTTGATTACAATAATGAGAAGCAAATGGGTCTAGAACAATTTGAAAGTCACCTTGATCTATAACTTTATCATTTTCGAATTTCTTATCGAACCCAATTGCATAATCAAATCCATTACAACCTTTTCCATCAATGCTGATCCTAAGAGTTTTATCTGTAAGGGTATAGTCATTTTCTAAAATGAGTTTTATTTGGGCAAGTGCGCGATCAGTAACTTCTATCTGTAAGGGATTTATTGCATTCATCATACTAGATTGATATAACATCTTTAATGATCAGAAAAGAAAAAAGCCAAAAAGGAGAGTTGGATGGAGTTAAAATATGTAGTTAGTGTTATGGAACCGAAGACGCATATTGTTAATGTTAAGGTTAGTGGAAGTTATGATGGCCAAGACGAGTTGTCTTTCTTTTTGCCGAGTTGGTCTCCTGGTTCCTATCTCATGAGAGAATATTCTCGAAATATAAGAACTGTTACAGTGCAATCAGATAATGGTGAATTTCTAAACTTTTCTCAAACTTCTAAAGGTGAGTGGAAAATTGACTTTAAAAACTCAGAGTTAAAAGGAAAGGTAAATGAATTCCATATAGCATATGATGTATTTTGTCATGAATTGACGGTACGAACTTCTCATGTGGATGAAACTCATGCCTTCTTACAAGGTCCAACTTATTTGATAGGAATAAAAAATGTTGAGATTAAGCCCACCATTGAATTTAAATTCACTCCCTTATGGTCAAAGCTTCATACAGGTTTAAAGGATATTTCAGATAAGAGAGAAGTATTTCTATATGAGGCTGCAACGTATGATGATTTAATCGATTGTCCCGTTGAAATTGGTTGCCATGAATCAGATGGATTTATGCATGAAGGAAAAGAACATCATCTTATTTGGTATGGTGAAACTTATAACCATCCTTATAATTTAAAAGCTGATATTAAGAAAATTATTGAAACAGTTTCCTCTCATTTTAGTAGTATTCCCTATGATACTTATACAATTATGACTCACTTAAAGCGTGGACTTTTTGGTGGATTAGAGCATAAAAACTCTACGGCACTTCAGTTTGATGGGAGAAAGTTTAATAACCGTGAAATGTATGTGAATTGGTTATCACTTGTGGCTCATGAGTACTTTCATACATGGAATGTAAAAAGAATAAGACCTATTGAGCTTGGACCATTTGATTATCAAAATGAAAACTACACTAGAATGCATTGGCTTACGGAGGGCTTAACAAGTTTTATGGATGAAATCTTTGTTTTTAGAGCTGATTTATGCACAATTGAAGAATACCTAAAAATGCAGATGAAAAACTTAAATAGGTATTTCAGTATTCCTGGAAAGAAATTTCACTCCCTAGAAGATTCATCTTTTAATGCTTGGATAAAGCTTTATAGACCGGATGAAAACTCTAATAATTCCTCTATTAGTTATTACCTTAAAGGAGGACTTGTTTTTTCTACTCTTCATTTTGAACTTAAAAAGCAGGGAAAAAATATTAATGAGCTTTTAGAAATGTTATGGCAAAGATACCTTGCCAATCCTGAAGTTGGAATGGTCCATGAGGAAGTTATGGCCATGGTAGAAGAACTCGTTGGTAAAGAAGCTAAAGATAAATTTGAATTAAGACTATCTACGACTGAAGATATTGATTTTGAAACTTACTATGAAGAAGCTGGGATGAAGTTTATCTGGGAAGAATCGAATAGGGCCGACCTTGGTGTAAACTTTAGATATGAAGGAGAAAGAGTTTTTGTTTCTACGGTTACACTAGATAGTGAAGCTTATAAATCTGGGCTAAATGCAGGTGATGAAATATTAGCCATTAATAATTTAAGATTTACTAAGGATGATGTTTCGGATATTCCAACTTTGTTTGATCCAAATAAAGCTTATACATTTCACATCTCAAGACTTGGAACTATTTTTAAACTTGATATTGTGATGGGAACGAAGCCTCGAGTGTTAAAAGAAATTTTGGTTGTTGATAAAGAAAAAGCTGAAGCTGTTTTTAAGTAGTAGCTTAGCGGAATTCTTAATAGCAGTATACATCATCTAGATAGGTGGCCGGGACTTCGACTTTTACTTTAGTTGTTCCAACATAAGATTCACTCTTCTCATATTCTAGTTCAACCTTTGTTGGCCTTGAGGTTATATTCCAACCTGCACCGTTAACAAACTCATAAACTTTAGCAGGTGCTTCATTAGATTTTAAATATTTAAAATTATAAAATAAAACAGAGTTATAACCAGATTGAATACAAATTTCTTTTGCGCCTTGATCAGCCAAAGCTATAAGGTTTTTATCTTTCTTATAATTCAAATCTCTTCCTCCGTTGTAAGTTTCAAACTCCCAAGAGTTGTCAGCCTTTTTGACAAGAAAGGGTTTGTCTAATTCATAAGGTGTCGGTGTTTCAGGTAATGCTTTTCCTAATTGAGCCTCAAAAATACCTTCTAAAAAGTTTTCTTTATTTAAATTTCCATCATTATCTCTATGAATATCTGTTATTCCATAACAAGATATTTCAGAGATGTAGGATTTAGTTTCAATTTTTTCCTCATATTCTTGAAAATAAGTTTCACCATTTTCATCACTGAACTCACTTCTGGTAGGTGTTGATAGATAGTGGGAGCCCATCTTTGGGATATGTGTAAAAAATAATGAACTAAATTCGGTCTCAACTGCGTTTATATGAAGGGCAGGTATAACCATTTTCTTTCCAAGGCCATTTGTACCATCCGAATCTCCAGTGATTTCAGTTGAGACTTCAATAAAATATTTGGATTTAACACTTTGGTAAAATGATTTTTCAGGATTTAAAAAGCCTAGCATTGAACATAGACGTTGAACTTTTTCTTGAGATAGATCTTCAGCATCTAATCTCACACTTAGAAGTGTTAAGGGCTCATCGGCATTAGCTGACTTAATGGTAACTTTGTCCAAAGTTTTATTTTCAGAGATTATTACTTCTGAATTAAGCTACTCTTTTACATCAGAAGATGATTTAGTCACGATGGTTTTTTTTATGGGTTCTGCTCCCACAGGAAACAAGACCAGCTAGACACAATACTGTTCCGATAAGTTTTTTCATTTTCACTCCTAAAATTTCTAATTCATTTAATAATGTCATTAGGATCAGTTTGATAATAGTTTTTTGAAAAAATATGTGGGTGTCTAAATGTGATACAGGGATTTTAAAACTTCAAAACCTTTAATGATTCATCATACTTAGAAAGCTCATCTCTCATCTCCTTTAGGAGATAAAGTAGTTGGGATTTAACTAATTTCCATTGGTCTTGGGTTAGAGGGTCTTCTGATTCTATTTCCGAGAACTGAGGAGTGAGGTGCTCTCGAATTTCTTTTTCGTGATAGGTTAGTTCAAATTGGTCATTTTTGAGATAATCAAGAATTAGGTGGTATTTGTACATCAGGTTGAGAGACTTTATAAATTTAGATCCTATGAGGTCTGTCTTTTGCTCTAAGGATCGAAAGCGCATAAATTGAGTAATCATAAAGTGGATACAAGCCGTAATTGTTTTTTCTCTTTCGAGTTCAAAGACATAAGATCTTTGAGCAAGGCTTAAAGTTTTCTTTTGTCTCAGATATGATTCTAATGGAAAAGGATAATAGTTGTCTTGGTTTTGCAGAATGAATAGTTTAGTTGAAGTAAATCTTACTCTAAGCTTTAGGAGATCTTTTTGAAAGTCCAAAATTCCCAATCTTAAATTTGATAGGTGTTCTAGATAATTTCCCGAAATCAAATTTTTGTTTAGGTGGATATCAATAAACAATTTTCCTGTTAGTTGCTCTGTGTTGATTTGAATAAGTGTTGGTGTTAAGGTTATGTCCTCTATAAAATCAAATGTAAGTAAACTTTCTAAATGTTTTTGAAAATTTACTTCTAAATTGAACTTGGATATTGAGCCTGAGGTTTGTTTGAATTCAATTTGTTCATCTTTATAAACAATATTAGACCAGACAAGCTTTTCTAATTTTTTTGGAAAAATAATATTAAGTATTGAGAGGTGATTGTCCTTTTTTTTGGTCTTTATTACTTCAACTGGAAATCTAGAGGGATAATATCTTTTTAAATTATTAATAGCACGGATGATATTTTTAAATTTCGTTTTCGTACTCTTTTTATTTATTGCATATAGAAGGTAAAAATCAAGAGCTTGAAACGAATTGTAGTTTATAGCAAACCTATCTTGTTTCCTTATAAAGAAAGTGTGCTTTTTGTCAAAAAGGATAGAATCCCAGTTTACACAATCTTTATAACTATTTCTTAAAAGGTAACTCTTAATTGTATCACTATGGAATTCATCTTCATTTAAGATGGGGATAAACCTAGTGTTAATGGTACTTCTTAGAAGGAAATACTTATTAATATCTTTTCTGAATTCTCTGAGGATAGACTTAGGGTGGGCGTTATTAGTTACAATGATAAGGATGTTGTAGTCACTTTGCCCATAAACAAAACTTGGACTTTTAGTATTTGAAGTTAAAATAACATCAATAATTTCTTCGTGATTGAGATAAAGCCTTTTTAGTAAGGTTAAGGATCTAAAATAAAATAATCTATATAGGATATTTAATCCTGGTAAAAATGCAGTAATGCTAAAAAACTTTATGAAAAACTGGGTCATAGAGAAATATTTTATATATTTTGAAACAGTGCTACAAGTATCTTATGCTCAGAGCTTATGTTGTGCTGAACCGTGTTGAAAAAATTAAAATTATTGGGAAAAGTTGACGAATGTTAAAAATACCTTTAATCCTTGTAACTACATCTAAAAATATTAATTACATTATATAGACGGATTTTACTCATGGACAAATATTTAGTAATTGTTGAGTCCCCAACAAAAGCAAAAACAATCAGAAAATTTCTACCAAAAAACTATATTGTTGAAGCCAGTATGGGACATGTTAGAGACCTTCCTCAGTCAGCTGCAGATATTCCTGCAAAGCACAAAAAAGAGGACTGGGCAAAGCTGGGTGTAAATGTAGAGAAAAACTTTGAGCCGCTGTATGTTATCCCAAAAGGTAAAAATAAGATTGTAACAGGTCTTAGAAAACATATGAAAGAGTGCAAAGCGATCTATCTCGCTACCGATGAAGACCGTGAAGGTGAATCTATATCTTGGCATCTGATGGAACTTTTAAAACCGAAAATTCCTGTTAAACGAATGGTTTTTCATGAGATTACTAAAACTGCTATTACGAAAGCCCTAGAAGAAACTAGAGATCTTGATGACAAGCTTGTAAAGGCTCAGGAAGCGAGAAGAATTTTAGATAGACTTTATGGATACACCCTTTCTCCACTTATTTGGAAGAAAATTGCCTATGGCTTGAGTGCGGGAAGAGTTCAGTCCACAGGACTTAGATTTATTGTTGAAAGAGAAAGAGAAAGAAGGAAGTTTGTTAAGTCTGAGTATTGGGATTTAAAAGCTCTACTGAAGTCTGATAATAAAGAATTTGAAGCAAAACTTACTTATGTTGATGGAAAAAGAATTGCTACTGGTAAAGACTTTGACCCTGATACTGGGAAACTTACTAAGAAAGATGGTTTCTTGGTAGACGAAAAGAAAGCCAAGGATTTGCAAGAAAAGCTTAAAAAAGGTGAGTGGAAAGTAACTTCGGTTGAAGAGAAAGAATCTAAAACTCATCCAACTAAACCATTTATTACATCCTCTCTTCAAATGGAGGGGGTAAGAAAGTTAGGAATGAGTGCCAAGCAAACCATGCGAACCGCTCAAAGACTTTATGAGGAAGGTTTGATTACCTATATGAGAACTGATTCTCCTAATCTTTCTAAAGAAGCCATTGCGGGTGCCAGAGCATCAGTTGCTGAGCTTTATGGAAAAGATTATTTATCTGATAAGGAAAGGAATTTTGCAGCCAAAAATAAAGGTGCACAAGAGGCCCACGAAGCAATTCGTCCTGCAGGTGCTGAATTTAAACATCCTGATGAGACTGGGATGGATGGAAAAGAAAAACAATTATATGAGCTTATATGGAAAAGAACTCTTGCTTCACAGATGAAAGAAGCAACTAAAGCTAATATGGCAGTGAAAATAGAAGTTGATGGGACGCAATTTAATGCTAATGGGTCAAGAATTGTATTCCCTGGGTTTTTAAGAGTTTATGTGGAAGGAAGTGATGACCCAGATAAGGCTTTGGATGATAAGGAAGTTATTCTTCCTACAATGAAAGAAGGACAAGGAGTTGACTGTTCAAACCTTGAAGCACTTTCTCACGAAACAAAACCTCCTGCGAGATTTACCGAAGCGAGTTTAGTTCAAAGACTTGAGAAAGAAGGTGTTGGACGACCTTCAACATACGCAACAATTATTGGAACTATCCAAGATAGAGGATATGTTAGAAAAGAAGGTTCAGCTCTCATTCCATCTTTCACGGGAATGGCAGTTGTTCAGCTTTTAGAAAAATATTTTGAAAATTATGTTGATTATGGTTTTACTTCTGAAATGGAGGAGAAGCTAGATTTAATCGCTGTAGGTGATGTAGATCAACAAAAGTATTTAAAAAGTTTCTATTCAGGAAAAAAGGGTCTTAAGCAAGTTGTTGAAGATAAAGAAAAATCTATTAAGCCTGAAGAATCAAGAATCATTCACCTGGAAGGTGTGAATGGGGTTGTTGATGTAAGAGTTGGAAGATTTGGGCCTTATGTAATTTCTCATGGTAAAGGTAAAGATGAGGTTCATGCCTCTATTCCAGAAGATATTGCACCTGCAGATCTAAAAGACTCAGACATTGATGAACTTATTGAAATGAGTAAACGTGGCCCTGAACCAATTGGACACCATCCAGATTCCGGAGAGCCCATTTTTTGCTTAGTTGGTAGGTATGGTCCTTATCTTCAAGTAGGAGAAGCGACAGAGGAAAATCCAAAACCGAGAAGAGCATCATTACCAAAAGGGATGACTCCTAAAACAATTGAAATGGACTTAGCAGTAAAACTTTTATCTCTTCCAAGAGATTTAGGAGAACATCCAGAGACTGGTAAAGTGGTTCAGGCAAATAACGGGAAATTTGGACCTTATGTAATGCATGATGGCGAATTTAGGTCTTTGAAGAAAGAGGATGATGTTTACACTGTTGGTTTGGATAGGGCCTTAGAAATCTTGGCAATGCCAAAATTTGGTCGTGGTGGAACAGTTCTTAAAGATTTCGGTAGGATAGAGTCTCTTAAGAAGTCAGTAAAAGTTCTAGATGGTAAGTATGGAATTTATATTAAAGCTGGAACTAAAAATCTCTCAATGCCGGATGATTTGAAAGATGTTGAGAAAGTAAAAAAACTAAAAGAAGACGAAATAGTTAAAATCGTTAAGGAATTACTTAAATAAACTAAAATAGTTAAGAATATACTATTGACTTATAACATTAATAAATATAAATTTCTTCGTACTTTTTATTACGAAATATTTAGGAAAAATAGGATATAAATTATGAAAAAAGACATTCATCCAGAATACAGAGACGTATTATTTCACGACATTTCGGTTGATTTCAAGGTTTTAACTAAATCAACAATCAAGACTAAAGAAACAATTGAATGGGAAGGAAGAACAGTTGATTATATAAAAGTTGATATTTCTTCTGCATCTCACCCTTTCTATACTGGTACTCAGAAAATTCTTGATACTGAAGGAAGAGTTGAGAAATTTAATAAGAAGTTCAGAACAAGAAAACTTAGATAATTTTTGTTTTAAAATTGTTTTAAATATATGCCCTGGATTATTCCGGGGCTTTTTTATTTGAGTTAATTACTATTGTTAAGAATACTGTTTTTAATCAGGTTTTGTGTTAAGTGCCAATTTTGGCGTAGTGTTTTTATAAAGTTTGAATTTATACTTTCGTTATAAACTTAATTAACGAAATTTATTTTAATGACTTTAGATACAAAAGATTTTCAAAAAAAATTTAAAGGCTTGGGCGAAAACCTAGATAATATATCTATTGGTTTGGTCATAAGGGATTTTGCAGGAGATATTAAGTTTCATAACAACTCATTTGTTCAGATTACATTACCCTCTAAAGAGAAATCGATAGTAGGTAAAAACTTATCAGATTATTTTCCACGTAAAAAAATTGTTAAGGCGAATGAGATTCTGATTAATAAACCTGATGAAATTCACAAGGTAGAGTTTGATGAGATAATTGAAGGTAAATTTCAATTAACAACAAATTCTTACTCTTTAGTTGAGTTTGGTGGAGAGCCTTTTGTTCAGAGACTAGTAAACCAGAAAGATGTATATTTTGAGTTCTCATCAAATGCTCATGATAACTTTCTTAAAAATATTAGACAAATTAGGTTGTTTACAAACTTATCTCAAAATGAAATGTCTGAAAAATTTGCTCTCTCACCAAGAACTTATCAGCGTATTGAAAAGGGAGAAAGCCAGCCAAGTTTACAATTTGTATTGAGCATATCTGCTGAATATAGAATTCCTATTTCAAATCTTTTGGAGAATGAGTTTTCTGAGGAAGACCTTAGTGAGTTTATTAAAATATAAATTTAGCTTAGAGAATCGCCTTTATCTTTTTTTTTTCAACATGTTTGTGAGAACAAGTCGAGACTTTTGAGTTTATACACTTTCCATGGCGAACTTTCATATTTTTAAAATGAGCGATAATTAAAAACATTGAGCCAATTATAGTAAACACTGTTTCTAGAGAAGCTTCATGGTCATGAAATATAAAAGAAGCTAAAATACAAAATACTCCAAGTATAGAGAAAGTAAGTATGTCTTTATGTCCGTGTTTTTTACAGTTTGGATATACGGCCAACAAAATGGAACCTATCACAATGACTGCAAAAACTGCGTGAAACAAGCTCTCTTGAATCTTTGCTAAGGAAGAGGCTGGAAAAATAATAAGTAAAACAGGAGTCGCTAGGCAGTGGATCAAACATAAGGTCGATGCACAAATCCCAACTTTATCCCAAATTTTTGTAGTGAGACTGGTTTCATTCATCTTCGCAATATAGCAGAAAAGTATCAAATGGAAAGTAAATTTGTAGTAATTTCGCTATATTACCTAAATGAATAAAACTTAAGCAACTGCTAAAATTTAACAATAATTAATCCTCTAAGTATTTAAAAAGACATGAAGAAAGTGGCACTTCTATTGCAACAAGTATAATAGGAGTTTTTATGGTTTTACAGGCATTAAGCCTTTTTTTGATACTTTTTAGTAGTACAGTTTATGCAAATTATTTTGTTTGTATTGAGCCTAGTAATGCCGATTTGATTAATTGTGAAGCTACCAAAGTAAATGAACTAGATAAATATTGTACAAAAAAATACTCCAATAAATTTAAATCTTTTATCAAATCTAATTCTTGTTCTGAAAGATTGGCCTATGGATTTCGAGGTGAGAAGTATGAGAAAAAGGAAGAAGAGGCCATTAAAAGTCCTTGTTATGTAAGGAGAGATGGAGAACAAAGAGGTTGTAAAGTCTGGAAATATTCTCCAGCTTTAAACTTTTGTTCTCATGTATTCGGACCTAAATACCTTCCTT
The DNA here is from genome assembly GCA_964215955.1 of Flavobacteriaceae bacterium. Taxonomy (GTDB): domain Bacteria; phylum Bdellovibrionota; class Bacteriovoracia; order Bacteriovoracales; family Bacteriovoracaceae. The sequence goes on along the minus strand of CAXPDR010000027.1, from coordinate 124,173 downwards.
TTCAACCAGGAGAAAATTGTAACTATGAAGACTCATTAGCTGAAGCTGAAATGAAGGCATCATCAACCTTAATTGCGGGATTAAAAGATAAGTTTGAAAAAGTTGATAGCATAATCTCTCTCATAGATAGGAAAGGGGATTTAAGCGATTTTAGGCAAAGGTCATCCTTTAGACCAATTAAAAATTTCGATTTTTATAGCTATGAGATGCAATATGCCTTAACAGAATTAAAAAATTTAAAAAATATTTTACAGGATAGATCTTTCTATAAGGTTGCTCTTATTGGTAATGATCCTGATATTATAGAGTTTGTTTATTATCTGAAAAAGTACATTCAATTAGTTGGGAGGGTCCATGAGCTGTACGCGTTTCATGCCCATAGTAATAGTGATCATTTAAAAACCTATAGCTTTAAAAAATTAAAACAATTTAACCTAAGAATAAATAAGATCTTTGCTTTTGAAGTTCTTTCTCAAGTTTCTGTAAATGCAAGTACCATTGATGAAGAGACAGTCGAGTTAAGCTTTACCGAAGCGACTAAACAATTATTTGAATATAATTCTTTAGCCGAACCACTAAATGAAAATCAATACGCCAAACTTGTTAAGTTTATGGGGTTAAGGGAAAACTTAATAAACTATTGGGCCATTCAAAGAAGTGGACTTGCTGATTCAGAAGCTTTGAGTTCTAATCAATGTTCTGATTTTCTCTCATTAAGAACAGAAAATGAGAGATCTTTAATAAATATTGAAAGTAATAATTTTGATATCTATTATAATGGTTTTGGAAAAGCGATGGACGAGCTTTTAGAAAATATTGAAATCCCATTGGTAGGAGATCTGGTTTTTGATAAGATTGAAAACAGACTAAAAAATGAACTTAAAAGATTAGAATTTTCACAAGAAAAAATTAGAGAACTTTTGGTTGAAGATAGAGAATTACTTTTAGACGCTGAAAAAGAAAGTCATGAACTTCTATTGATTCTTCAGTTAAAGGCCTCAGTCCTTAATGGTGATGACTTAAAAGACAAAAATCTCATAACTGAAAGAATTTTAAGTTCACTTAAAGTTTACAAAAAAGAATCCATAAAAAACACGATTATTGATTTTTATAACTTTCTTGGGGAAAGTTTTCTGGAGCAGTTATCAACTGTAATTGAATCTGAGTTTGAAAATAACACTTACCAAAAGATAGAAGAAGATTTAAAAAAACCTCTTTATAAATATTTGAAAGAAAGGTTAAGTGAATCAAAAATTAGAGAAGACAATTTAAATGAACTCATCAAGAAAAATGTAGAGCTTGCCAAGAAATATGCTCAAGATGCTTATGCTAAAAATAATATTGCCCATAGTAGAGTGTTAAAAGTTTTTCCTCGAAACTTTAAAGAGTTAAGTCCAGTCCTCTTAAATAAGTTAGGTGATAAATTTTCAGATATAACAAGTACAATTAAGCATAATGAACCTTTAAGAAATATTTTTACCCACATTACTGATGGATTATCTAATTTCAAAGCTTCTGAACCTGAAGATTTCAAAAAAACAGAATCTGAATTTAAAAAGTATCTTATTGAAAAAATAGAAGAGCTAGCAGATCAGGAAATCGTTTCAATTATCATGGAGAAACCAGTTCCAAATGAACAAAAATTGCGAGATCCAAAAGAGAAGCTTAATCCATATCAAACTTTAGTTTATGAAGATGGAACACCGATCGTATTACATATTAATCAGGTTTATAAGTCTCTATTAAAACCTTTTGTATCCGATATCCCTTTTCAAAACCTCGAAATGAGAATGAGTCCATTATGGGGTGGATATAGAGTTAAAGAGTCTTTGGAGCAAATCGAAGATAAAACATCAATTGATTTTTATATTGGTCTTAGAGAACCTACTAAAAAAGAAATCTTCGAACTTTATCACCGTTCTATTGATACTGCCAAATACTATTTAGCTAAAAATATTGAAGCTAAAAAAAATAAAGACATTGAAAAAGATAGAGAAACTGTTTCAGAGTTTGGTGATAATTATTTCAAGAGAGGTTATAGATTTGTTGTTGATCTATTTAGTTCCCTTTCTTATGAAAGAGCAAAGAAAAATGTTATCCAAAATGCTAAAAATAATCAAAATAACTATGAACTAGAAGAGACAATTACATCTAAAAGTTATTTCTTATATCGAGTGTTCAATCTATTTAGTGTCGTAGGTCCACTTACAAGCTATATGGGGGATGAAAATAATATTATATATTCCAATAAAGACATAAGGTTATTACTTAATAATAGATTAGAAGAGGTCTATAGTATTTCACCATTGCTAAAAATTAGACTTCCTGAAAATATACCGGCTATGACTTATGTTCAATTGCCATATGCTTATGGTGGAGGTTTTTACCAAAAAGTTTCAACTAAAAAGAAATTCAGCTTACTTAGGCAAATTTCTAGACATGCTTATGACCCAGATCTAAATATTATATCTACCAAGAAAGCAACTGAGCTTATTAAAAAGACACTGAATCATTCTAAGAAAAACTTTACTGAAGTCTTTGAGAAGTTTTGTTTGGCAAATATAGAAAATTATGAAAATGATGAACATTTTAAACAAGCATTTAATAGCTCCTTAAATTTAAGGCACTCTTTAAAATCAAATGTAGGAACAACCGAATACAATGCAAGAAATATAAAACTCCTTGATGAAAAGGTAAGAAAAGGAATACGAGGAACATTAACAGCAATAAATGAGGATTATATTGAACCTAATCTTTTAATTATAGGAGCTGCGACTCTTGTGGCGTTATTATTAGTTGGTACCGTATTTACTGCAGGCTCTTTAGGGTTAACCATACCAGGAGCTCTCTCTATTGCTGGAACTATTTCTGCAACAGCTTTGACTTCATTAAAGGTGAATATTATTTTATTTGCTATTTTTGCAACATCTACTACTGCACGGCTAAATACTTCACTTATTGTCGTTCCAAAGCAAATGGACTTTAATCAAAAAGTTATACAGTCACAACTAAGCGAAGGGGAGATTCTCAATTATTCTGCACTTGCTGAAATAAAAGAGAAAAATGATGAGTTAAGAAATATGACATTGTTATTTGCACCTCTTGATATTCTTTTTGGTAAATCTGTTGCAAGTCAAATTGCATCCCGTTTAGGAATCTCAGGTGTAAAGTCCTTTTACAGACTTACCGGAGTTAAATTAAATAAATATAAAGGATTTTCATATCGTGGAGTTGTCCAACCTAATAAAGATGGAATGAGAATGGATCTTCTAGATCGTATGGCAAATAAGGTGTCAAATACGAAAAGAAAAATAAAATTAATGCTTCCTAAATATCAAGACCTTCCTCAGGGGCATTTCGGTATAACTGCTTTGAAATATGGTCTTTTGAAAAAAGTAAAAGAAAATAAAAGCCTGACTCTTTATGAATTAATGGAGAGTATAGAAGTCTATTCTCAAGATTTTTTTAAACGCTTTAAGAATTATACAAATTTAAGTTCAACTAACCAAAGAATGATGGACGAATTGGTCCTTACTGGTGGTTTAAAGTTTAAAGAGGTTTTTGAATATGGCCTTAAAAATACTAGTTTTATTTTGAGAATTAAGAGCGAAGTTGAGGCTTTGAAGGCAGGAACTTTTTTAGAGTTAAGAAATGAGTACGGAGTTTTGTTGTCAAAAATCAAAAAACTTCAAGGCGAAGCTTTAAAAGAAAGATTTGAAACATTAACTGGATTAAAATCTTTATTATCACAGATGCAAAAAGATTTAAATTCTGGAGTTCACGAATCAAAAGTTTTAGAGGAGTTTATTCAAAGGTTAAATCATAATGAACTTAATTTATTAGAAAAAATTGTAAAAACAGGAAATAGCAATGTAAAGCAATTAAAAACTGTGTTCAAAGATTTTAGAGAAGTTAATCAAAACTTAGTTTCAACTTCTTATCTTTATGGAGATCTTTTAGGTAAAAGTTTCTATGAAATAAATCCTTATAATAGTTTAATACATAGTGAGACGTATAACTACAGGTTTGCTTCCCCATATGAGGACTTAAGAGCTTACTACGAAGCTATTGCTAAACAATTATCTCGTGGTAATTTAGATGATGAAACTAAACTCTTGCAAGAATCAATTGAAATAGAATTAGGGCTACTTAGCCGTATGAATGAAGCAAATTAATAAACTCTACACGGTCTTGATTTTAATTTTCTAACGGCTTTTTTTGCTTGATCTGGACCATATTTCATTACATTTCTAAATGCTAACTCTGTTGCTTGATCAAGCTCTTTTTGAGTGAATTTTACATTCGGAACATCTGAAATACTAGCAAACTGTCGTCCCTGGTTTTTCTCGTAAGCCATTCTTTCAAGAATGAGAGCTCTTTCAATATCTACACTCGCTTTATTTTCGATGGCGGTACGACTTGCGGTCTTTATTATATCCTCACAACCTTTTCCTAGGCCTCTTAAGCCTGTTTTTTGTTCTACTAAAATCGCACTTTTAATAATTTCTTGACCGTTAACTGCTATGGATGGTTCTGTTTTTCCTCTTGCTTTATACTCTTTTAAGCTATTTAACAGCAATTCTTTTGAGTCCTTTGAACTTACTTGCATAATCTGATCAACAACCATTAGATTTCCTTGATCTATATTACTTTTTACCAGTAAACGTTCTTTTCTATTAATGAGCTTACTTCTTAGTGTATGAGAATAAGGATTATATATACCTCTATCTCTTATTACTGCTGTTTTATAAATTTCTGAATAATTAATATTTTTTAGCTTTGGAAACACTTGATCTAAATTTTCTAAACTCCACTTTTTTATTTTTCCAATATAGGGAAGGTCGTCTGAGAAGGAGCTAATTTGTCTAATTTGATCATCACTTATACCGGCTAAAGTTGCATTGGAGTGAGTTGCGCCTTCAGGTTTTTTTCTAAGGTAGCTTAAAATAGCTTCTTCCACCTTATCTTCAGACATTTTAGCCTGTCCTGAGAAAGCTTTAACGAAATCTTTCCAACTATCAATCTTTACAACATTTGCGATGGAGCGATTTGTTGAAATCGGATTTGATTGACATGAGACAATAAAGGTTAAAAAAAGTCCGAAATTTAGTAATTTAAGCATGCTTACTCCTTATAATGCATAGGACTTATCGGTAGGCAAATGCTAGAATTTAGACAGATATTTTTAAAAAGAAGGAAATTGTCTATGAATTTAGAGGATCAAATTAGTAGTGTATTCGATTTGCAAAAGAAGCATAAGTTAATTCAAAAGAATACAGACGCAACTTATAGGATTCAGAAATTGAAGCTTTTTAAAAAGAATATGATTGATCATAGAATTGAAATTGAACAGGCCCTTCAGTCAGACTTTAAAAAGGCAGACCTTGAGACTGATTTAACAGAGATTCTTCCTGTTATTTCAATGATTAATCATTACCAAAAGAAATTGAAGTCCTGGATGAAACCAAAAAAAGTAAGAGGAGGCATAGCTTTTATAGGAACTAAAAAGTATATTAGCTATGAGGCAAAGGGAAATTGCCTTGTTATTTCACCCTGGAATTATCCCTTTCAATTAGCTGTTTACCCCGTTTTAACTGCGTTTGCAGCAGGAAATACCATTATATTAAAACCTTCTGAATTTACACCTGCGACAAACAGAATCATCAAAAAGTTATTTGAACTAACCTTTGAACCAAGGGAAGTGACAGTTATTGAAGGTGCTGTAGAGGCATCAAGTCTTTTACTTGAAAAACCTTTTGATCATATCTTTTTTACTGGCTCAACACCGGTAGGGAAAATCATCATGGAGAAAGCTTCTAAGCATTTGGCAAGTGTCGCTTTAGAGCTTGGAGGAAAATCGCCAGTTATAATAGATCCTAACTATGACTTAGCAAAAGCAGCAAAAAATATAGTTTGGGGAAAATTAGTTAACTCTGGGCAGACTTGTGTTGCTCCAGATTATGTTATGTTAGAGGAAAGGCAAAAAGAAAAATTCATTAAACTTTGCAAAGACTCAATAAAGGAATTTTATCCAACGATAGAAAATAACTCCGATTATGCGGCAATAATAAATCAGAAAAACTTTGATCGATTAAAAGGTCTTACCCAAGAAGCCATCAGTTCTGGTGCAAAGTTAGAGGTTGGGGGGAACTTTTTTGAAAATGGAAAAATAGAACCAACGATTTTGACCGATCTTTCTGATGATATGCAGATTATGCAAGAAGAAATATTTGGACCCATTTTACCAGTCCTCACTAAGAAGTCTTACAAAGAAATGAAAAAGTATATTAACCAAAATGATAATCCATTAGTTACATACGTTTATTCTTTTGATGAAGGGTTTATTCAAAATATTAGGTCTGGGACACATAGTGGTGGTTTCTCTATCAACGAATCACTGCTCCATGTTGCTAGTCCAACGCTTCCTTTTGGAGGGGCTGGAAAAAGTGGAATAGGGCGTTACCATGGGCATTATGGTTTTGAGGAAATGTCTAATATAAGAGCAGTATTGCATCGAAAATTTGAAGCTGGAACCAAATTTTTGTATCCTCCATATAAAGAGGGTACGAAAAGCATTATTAAAAAAATTATAGATAAATTTAACAGTTTTCTTTAATTGAAGAAATTAGTTCTTGAACTGAGTTTACACCATATTTTTGGAGGTCTTTGTTTATATCGTTTGCAATGTCTTCTAATAATTGAGGACCTTGATAAATAAAGCTCGTGTATACTTGAGTAAAACTTCCTCCCTGCTTCCAAAAATCTTTTATTTCTTGATAGGAGTCAATTCCGCCAACACCAATAATTGTTTGCTTTGGGTCTTCTTTTAAAAACTCACAAGTTTTTGCTCTGATTTTTTGTGAATATTGTTTGATATATTTACCAGACAATCCACCAACACCAAAGTCGTGCTGTATTGTAGTATTAGTTGCAACCACACCGGAGAAATCAAACTCTTTGCAAAGTTCACATATCATCTTAAGATCATCCAATTCTAAATCTGGGGCAATTTTTATAAAAAGTGGCTTAAAGTTATTTTTCTGAACTTCCTTAAGTGCTTGCATAATTGGCATTAATAAGTCTTTCTTTTGAAAAGATCTTAAGCCAGGAGTATTAGGAGAACTGATATTGACAACGAGATAGTCTGAATAATCCGCAAACATTTGGTATAAATAAGCATATTCTGCTGGAGTATCTTTTTCAGTTGTTTCTTTGTTCTTACCAATATTGGCACCAATACAAATATTTGTTTTAGTTTGTCTGAGGTTTTTAAGAATCCGCTCTGAACCCTGATTAGGAAAGCCCATTGCATTTTGGACACTGCTTATTTTTGGGTGCCTGAATACTCGGGGTTTCGGGTTACCAACTTGAGCAAGCTTAGTTATAGTTCCAATTTCTACTGCCCCAAACCCTAGTTCTTCAAAGAAATTAATAGCTAGAGCATTTTTGTCAAACCCTGCAGCGACACCAACTGGGAAGTTCCAAGATAAATTGTTTGTTTTCAGACTATATTTGTCATTTTTTTGTAAAGAATTGAAAACTTTTGCCAATTGAGGAAGATGATGGGCGGAATTTATTGTAACATCATGAATAAATTCAGGGTCTAGTTTAAAGGCGAATTGTTTAAATACCGAATAGAAGTTCATATCTTATTTATATAATGGCCATGAATATCAATCAATTATAAAATAGATGGTATTATATAAATGTGATTTAAAAGGCATATTTATGAAGTATTTTTTTCTCTTGTTCCTTATTTTTAGCAGTTTTGGACAAGAAAGTTTATCTCAAGAGGCATCAAGTAATAATGACTTAAGAGCGAGTAGAAGTATTTTCTTTATTAAAGAGTTTTCTAAAAATACAAATTTAGCAGAGTACAAGCTACTTTCATCTGTCTCTGGACAATTTAATTTTGAAATCCTTAATAAAGGAGAAATAATATCGACTAAAAAAGTTGATACTGAATCAGCACATAACTTAGATGAATTATTTGTCGATCAGTTTATATCTTTTAAATATCTTATGAAAAATTCTCCACAAAAGAAATGTCAAAAAAAGTTCTACTTAAATCTACGTGGTGAAGATCAAATTATTTGTGATTCGGAAAATGATAAAATAAAAAAAATAGAAAATTTTATAGCTCAACTAAAGAAAAAGTTTTTATAGTTAGTAAAAGGATTAAATAATGAAACTACTTGCATTTAGCATGGCAATTTTATTCACAGCAAGCTCAGTTGTTGCAAAAGAAGTAACCAGTCGTAAGGCTTCTGATGAAGAAGTTGAAATGGAAAAAAGAATGTCCACAATAGGGGCGATAAAAAAACAGATTCCTGGGTGGGACAAGAATGCTATTGTCGGAGAAATTCTTAAAGGGGTATTGGAAAAAGTTCATTATTCTCATAAAGAAATTAATGACAATCTTTCCAAGCAAGCTTTTAAAATGTATTTAGAAAGAGTCGATTATGGGAAGCAGTTTCTCACGGACGATGATGTAGAAAAATTAGAGAAATTTGAAGCCCAATTTGATGATCAGCTCAAAACTGGGGACCAGAGTATTATTAATACCACTGAAAAAATCATTAACAAGCGTCTCCCTATGGTTGCAAAGTATGTTGATAGCATCTTAAAAAAAGACTTTGATTTTAAGAAAAAAGAAACTTACGAAACAGATCCCAAAAAAAGAGAATATGTTGATGATGAAGATGAGTTGAAAGAAAGGTGGAGAAAGCTTGTAAAATTAGAAGTCCTCATTCAATACTTTGAGTTAAAAGATGAACAAGACGGACTTAATGACGATAAGAAAGATAAAAAGGAAAAAACTGTAAAAAAGAAGAAAGAAGAAAAAAAGAAGTCATATGCACAATTGATGAAGGAATCTCGTGAAAAAGTTGCGAAGCGATACAAGAAAGTTTTTAAAAGGCTTCAAGAAGAGAAAGCAAACGATCGTTTAGATAAATTCTATAATTCTATTACGAGAATATATGACCCTCATACTGTTTATATGATGCCAGAAGAAAAAGAAGATTTCGATATCGATATGTCTGGGAAATTAGAAGGTATTGGTGCAATGTTAAGGGAAGAAGGTAGTTTTATCAAAGTTGAAAGAATTATTCCTGGTTCAGCTTCTTGGAAAGGTAAGGAGTTAAAAGCGGAAGATGTTATCCTCGCTGTTGGGCAAGGTAATGATGACCCAGTAGATATCGTAGATATGAGTATTAGGGATGCGGTTAAACTTATAAGAGGGCCAAAGGGAACGGTTGTAAAATTAAAGGTAAAGAAGCCTGATGGTGAAATAAAAGTGATTCCAATTGTAAGGGATAAAGTTGTTATTGAAGAGGCTTATGTTAAAAGTACTATCATTGAACATAAAAAACTAAAGCAAAAGATTGGATACATTCATGTTCCAAAATTTTATAGAGATTTTCAAGATCCAAATGGTCCAAATAGTTCTACTGATGTGAAAAAAGCAATTCTTGCCCTAAAGAAAAAAGGCGTAGACGGAATTATTTTGAACCTTCGTAATAATGGAGGGGGAGCTCTTCAAGATGCAACCCTCATGGGTGGTTTATTTATTGATAGCGGACCAATTGTACAAGTTAAAAATAGAGGAAATGCTTCGGTTCATAGAGATACTGATGGAAAAACTTATTGGGATAAGCCTCTTATTGTTCTTATAAATAGATTTAGTGCATCTGCTTCTGAGATTGTTGCAGGAGCATTGAAAGATTATGATAGAGCCGTGATTGTTGGATCAAGTGAGCAAACTCACGGAAAAGGTACAGTCCAAGCTATCTTAAACTTACAAGATTACCTTCATCCAATGGTTTCGCCAGTAATTGGTCCAATTGGTGCAATGAAGATAACGACGGATATGTTTTATCGAATAAATGGTATGTCTACACAATTTAGAGGGGTAAGACCTCATATTGAGTTGCCGGATAGATATGGTTATGTTGAATCGGGAGAGAAATCTCTTGAGTACGCTATATCTTATGCAGAAATACCACCAGTTAAATATAAGGAATGGAAGAAGAACAAGTTCGATATTGCATCTTTAAAATCCAATAGTGAAAAAAGGGTAAAAAAGGATCCACGGTTCCAAAAAATTGTGGATAGTGTGAACTGGTCTAAAGCTAGAAAAGAAAAATCTAAAAGATTCATCTCATTAAAGGAAATGGAAACTTATAGAAAAGAAGCAAGAGATGTATCTGAGAAGTACAAAATAGATGATATACATGAGGATATACAGGTGACATCTGTTGAGAAACTTAAAGATGAGGTTCACAAGGAAAGCTTTAAAGAATTCCAAGAGGAACTCCAAAAAGACCCTGTGGTCGAAGAAACTCTCTTTATCATGAGCGATATGTTAAGTTCAAAATAAGAAAAGCCTCGTAAGAGGCTTTTTTCATTTAAAATGGGCTTTTCTTTTGTTTTCTAATAGACTAAAATTTCTTACAAATTAGGGGAAATTTTCTATGTTAAAAGCCATCGCAAATGATTTCGATAAATATTGGTATTACGAAAAAAGTGTTCAAAATCCACAAAATGAAGTTGACTTCTTTAATGAAAAATATGAGGAAATCACAGGAAAAAAAGCTCTTACTTTAAGAGAAGATTTTTGTGGAACTGGAGCTATCAGCTGTGCTTGGGCAGCTCAAAGTGCAAAGCACAAATCTTGGGGAATAGACTTAGATCCAGAGCCTGTAGCGTATGGGAAAGAGCATCATGTTACTAAACTTGATGAATCAGCTCAGAAGAGAGTGACCTATTTACTGGAAAATGTACTTGCTGCTGGCACTCCAAAAGTTGATATTTGTTTTGCATTTAATTTTAGTTATATGATCTTTAAGGAAAGAAAAGTTTTATTAGACTATTTTAAGAAGGCTAAAGAGGCTTTAAATGAGAATGGTGTCTTTTTTATTGACCTTTTTGGTGGCCCTGATTCCCAAACAGTGATGACAGACATAATGAAGCATGACGGTTTTAAATATTATTGGGAATGCCAAGAGTTTAATCCAATTAATAATCATTGCAGATTCGCTATTCACTTTAAGAGAAAAGGTGAAAAAAAGAGAAAAGATGTATTCGTATATGAGTGGCGATTATGGGCCATGGCTGAACTTAGAGATATTATGGAAGAAGCTGGTTTTTCAAAAGTCATCTCTTACTGGGAAGGCGATGATGAAGATGGTGGTGGAGATGGAGAGTTTTTCCAAACAGAATCTGCTGAGAACTGTGAAGCATGGGTTACCTATTTAGCGGGGGTTAAATAATTTAAACTCTTCTTTCTAAATTAAATCATGCTTGTCTAAAATTAAGGATATTTTTGAGTACTGTTAAGTTTAGAGAAATGTCTTATGAAGACCTATCCGATGTCGCAAATATAAATGTTCTTGCGTGGAAGTACGCTTATAAGGATATTTTATCCCCACATTTTCTTGAAAATATTAGCTTAAAAGAAAAAGTTCGAAACTGGCAAAATGGCTTTGAAAAATACTCTGACTTAATTAGATTAGTTATGATTCTAGATGATAAAGTTATAGGGTATGCTATCGGTGCACAAAATAGACATCTTGATCTCGTCCCGAATTCCGAGTCTGAGCTTTATGCTATTTATCTAAACCCTCATTTTATAGACCGCGGTCATGGGAGAGAGCTTTTTAAGCATTTTTCTAAAGTAATAAAAGACAATTCCTTTAAGTCTATGTGCGTGTGGGTTTTAGAACAAAATATGAAGGCTCGAGGCTTTTATGAAAAAATGGGAGGAATACTTACTCCTATTTCAAAAGAAATTGAAATTGATAAAAATAAACTTAATGAAGTTTGCTATGAGTTTCATGGCCTGAATCTCTAACCTTTAGGAGGTTAAGTTGAATACTAAAATTGAAACATCTTTATCGTTAGAACTCAAATCGCTTGTGAGACATTCTGTATCCCTTTTAGGTGAAGTCATTAAGGAAGAGGGTGGGAAAGAACTCTTTGATATTGTTGAAGAAATTAGACAAGAAATGATTGAATATCGAGTCTTAAGGGACTCCGAAAAAATTGAATGCTTAAAAAACTTATATCGAGATATGGAAAAATATCCCGTTCACTTAAGGCATCAAATAGCCAATTCTTATACTCTGATGTTGGAGCTTATTAATACCTGTGAAGCAGCTTACAGAACATTTAAGTTGAGGGAACAAAAAATTGGACCACCTAAACAGAGGCAAAATAATAGAATGATTTATGTTTTGACTGCTCATCCAACTGAAGCACGTTCTCCTGAAAATATAGAATTATTTAGGAGAATCCAAAGTGTTCAAATTCGAATTTTAGACGGTACTGGTGAAGAAGATTATATGAAGTCTATTATCAAACATAATCTGAAACTTGCTTGGCTACTGCCTGTAACTAGACATGAGAAACCCACAGTTATTGATGAGGCTAAACATCTTTTTTCTATCATCTGTAGAGATGATATTTTTGATACAATCTTGAGAGCTGACAGAGACTATGGTGCTGTTAGGATAAGAACATGGGTTGGTGGTGATAAAGATGGACATCCAGGTGTTGATGAAAAAGTGTTACTAGCAAGTCTTCAAGCATCGAGAGATCATTTCATGAGAATCGGTAGCCGGATCCTGGCCGATATATTAAAAGATTTAAACTTTTTACAGCAAGAAAAAATACTCAAAAGCTTTAAGCAAGCTGAACAGGCGTTTCAAAAATGTAAAACTGTTAAGTCGGGTGATAATGCTAATATTTCAAAGTTTAAGCAACTCTTTGACCTGTTTGCTAGCAACTATGTCCATTTGATAGGGGAAGAAAGTCCTAGAATTAGAAAGTTTAAGGCCATTTTTGATCTATTTCCCGCGTTGGTTATTCCTTTAGAGTTAAGGGAAGATAGTGAATTACTACATCAGACATATAAAAATAAAGAAAATACGGCCATTGCAAGGATGTTAGAAAAACTTGCTGCGATATCAAAAGGTGGAGATATAACTGGCTATGCCAAGGGAATGATAATTAGTATGTGTCATTCTGTAGAAGATGTCTTAGTTACCAAAAAACTTGTAAGAAAGATTTTTAATCATAATAAGCTTCCTATTGTTCCGTTGTTTGAAACGGCAAAAGCCCTGGAGGATTCTCCTACAATTGTAACGAAACTAATAAAAGAAAAGTCATTTTTTAATTGTATCAACAATAGTTGGAAAGGACAGTTTGAAATAATGCTAGGGTATTCAGATTCTTCCAAAGGTATGGGAGTATTACCAAGTCGGTTGGCCATTGCTAAAACGATTAGATCTTTAGATGTTATTTTATCTAAAGCTAATATCATTCCCATTTTCTTTCATGGTTCAGGAGGATCTATTGATAGAGGTGGAGGAAGTCTTAGGGACCAAACTCTTTGGTGGCCGAAATCGGCATTGAATGTATACAAGGCAACTATTCAGGGGGAAATGGTCGAGAGAAACTTTACTTCACCTGAGGTTTCAATTTCCGGTATAAATAAAATTTTAGACAATTTTAATAGAGCTAAAACCAAAAAGGGAACAATAAAAGTAGATAAAGCTGTTGAGAGTTTTTCTGCATCAGTAAAACTTGAATATGAAAATAAAATTAAGGATCCAAAGTTTTTTGAGATGATTGAGGCTGCGACGCCATACTCATACTTAAATGTTTTAAGACTTGGTTCTCGTCCAACTAAAAGAGCGAAGGCTTCCAAACTTGACCTTAGTTCTATAAGGGCCATCCCGTGGATTCTTTGTTGGACACAAACAAGAGTGCTATTTCCTACGTGGTGGGGTGTCGGAAGTAGCTGGGAAAAAATAAAAGATAAAAAAGACATGAAAACGAAGCTCAAATTGGCTTTTAAAGAGAGTAGCCTTTTTGGAAGTTATATTAGGGCCTTAAGTTTTACTTTGAGTAAGGTGGATATTAATGTTTTTGCTCTTTATCTTTCAACCAGTGATTTGAGCATAGAAGATCAAAATAATTTTCTTGAAGAATTTCGAATTGAATATGAATCAACGGTTCAATTTGTAAGAATGATTACAGGTAAGAAAAATTTATTGTGGTATCGTCCATGGTTAGCAGACTCCATTGAACTTAGATCTTCAATGATTCATCCCTTAAATATTCTTCAAATTTTGGCGTATAAAGATAAAGATAATACCCTTATTAGAAAGACAGTTGCAGGTATTTCATCAGGAATGATGACAACAGGCTAAAAAACTATAAGGTAACAGTTTCAAGAGCATCAATAATTTTTTGAAATCGTTGGGTATGGTAGGTTTTTCTCATTTGAGAAATCTTGGTTTTAAAGGAAAAGTTTTTAGGTGGAAAAATGAGGGACTCAACTAAGTCTTCGGCTAGAATAAACACAATGGCCATGGGAGATATATTCTGTGAGTAATGCTCTGAAAAGCCAACTCCATTAGTGACTCCGTGATGTTGTTTGATAATTTGTTCCACGCCAACAGGAGCTCCTGGGTAATTTTGAATTAGGGTCGCGGTAAGTTGAGCATGATTTCTTACCAGTTTCTTTTCATTTTCGGTAAGGTTTGATTTTTTAAGTTCTTCTTCTGAGTGGATCCTAGCTTGTTCTGAATTTTGTAAGGTTATATCATGAAAAAAAGAAATAAATTGCATTTTTTCTTTCTGTTCGTCATTTCCCCAATTTAATTGTTCCATAAGGTGAGAGGAAACAAAGGTCAAAATTTGTGAATGTTTGAACTGATATCCCGCTTTATTTTTAAGTAAACGTTTTAATAAATGTTTTAATCCAGGTGCTTTTTTAGCTGAATTAACCATATATTTCATATTCCTCTTGGCCAGTTCAACCGTTTCAGGTGTAACTCCTAATCGTTCAAACTTTTCTTGTAAAAGTTGTTGAGACATTTCAACAGCGCTAACTTGTTCATCTTCACTTAGATCTTTAAGTTCTAATTTAGATGCAATCTCTTGATTAATATTTGTGACAAATTTTAATCTATGGTCTTTTTCAACAAATAAACTCATCGTTCCTTGTCCAATAAGGTTTTTTAAGGCATGAGGAGAAATTTCATCAAAAGCTTTGATAAATAATTTAAAGCTTCCTTCTTCCTCTCTAAATACATTGCAAATTGAAAAATCAATTAAATGAAAATGTTGGATCGGTATTTCAAAAAAGTCAGGAACAGCTTTTTCTGCCATTTCTTTTGCTGTAACATTTAAGGCTTTAGCACTTGCTTGAATAAGTTCTTTTATTTCTAAACTTGAATTTAAATGAGGAATCTGAGTTTTATCTAAAGGAGAATCACCAATGACAATAAGTGGAATGTTTAATTTTTCTTTGGATAAATATTCGTAAATGGCTTCGGCTGTATGCTCCGTGCCAATTTTTGCTTTCGTAATTATTAACTCAGGCTTTGTTTCGTTATTTTGTAAATATTCTATGAGAAAGCGTGCTTGTTTGACGCATACTGTTTGAGAGTCTACCCATGTATGTAGATTAATACTGTAAAAATCAGTGAGTTGTAGATGACTTTCGACAATAAGCGTTGTTTTCATTCTTCCCCTGCTAATATAATTATAAGTTATTAATTAAAAATTCCTAGTATTTCCTCAAAAAACTTAAAAATACCAGAATCGTTTGCTAAGATAAGTCTCTAAAATAAGGGGTTATTGTGAGAATCAATATAGACGAGTTTTTTGATAAACCAGACTATGAAAAGTGGTTATCCAAGGCAATGGCTAGTTTAAAGCTAGAGTCAGAAGATGATTTTGAGAGAAAGTTGAACTTCGACACAAATGAAGGGGTGATTTTAAAGTCTAATTATACTCCTAAAGAAAGTTTGAAGCTTAATTCTTTTCCTAATCAAAGAAAAATGGCGAGATGGGGTAATCAAAAAGAAAAATCAGATTTAAGTGAAGGGGTTGAGCTTTTTTATTCCGAAGAATTTTCATTAGATAATAAAAAATGGATTGATATTTTCAAGCATGGAATACAAGACTTGGTAAAAGATGCTGATACTGTCTGTTATATCGATACTAGTATTGTACACAATGCCGGTGGAAGTATTGTTCAAGAATTGATATTTTTACAAAGCTTTTTGAATGAATATGTCGAGAATAATCTAAGCAATAATATCATGGTAAATATGGCCTGTGATTCACTATTCTTCTGTAATATAGCTAAGCTGAGAACTACAAGATATTTTTTAGAGTTCTTCCAAGAATCTTTTAAGACAGGAGAGTTTCAAATTTTAAGTACACCCTCTAAGAGAGAAATGACAATCTACGATCCATGGATGAATATGTTAAGAGGAACGGCTAATTTAAGCTCAGCCTTTATAGGTGGTGCAGATATTTTATCCGTAGAAAGTTACGATTACCTAAGTGATGAACAATCTAAGCTTGGTATCAGACAATCCAGAAATGTATTTCATATTTTAGAAAAAGAGTCTTTCTTATCTCAAGTAAATGATCCTGGTAGAGGGAGTTATGTTATTGAAACTTTATCGGAAGAATTTTTAGTTAAGTCATTTGATGAATTTAAAGAACTCCAAAATAAAGGAGGGTTAAATAAAAATATCAAGAACTGGGCAGAAGAAGTTGAGAAGGTCTCTTTAAAAAGAAAAGAATATCTTGCCAAAAATAAGGTTAGTATCGCAGGTGTAAATAGTTACTCAAATATTGATGAAAGATTTTCATTCGATAAGACTCAAAGTAATGAATTATTTCCCCTTAGAAGAAATTCAGAAGAATTTGAAAGTCTAAGAAATAAAGCCCAAGAAAATAATATTACAACTCGAGTTCTTGTTTATGGTAGTGAAGCTAAGCTTTCAGCTCGTATAATGTTTTGTACTAATTATTTTGAAATTCTAGGGAGCAAGGTTGAAGTCGAATTTTGGAATGAGGGCCACCAAGAAACGAAAGAAGATAATCTTGTATTATGTGCTTTAGATGACGAGTATGAAGTCTTTATATCTAAGTTAAATGAAAAATGGGCTAAACATAATTTTATAGCCGGCAATAAATTTAAACATGAAAAAGCTAATAATATCTTTGCAGGACAAAATATTTTTGAAACCTTATCTCAAGTGGTGGGGGCTTAAATGAAAAAGATTAATTGGAATGAGATTGATATTAAGGAAAAAGATTATAGGTCTGTTCCCGAGATAACTGAAATTGAAACTGCCGAAGGAATTATGACCAAATCCTCATATGATGCGTCTGATTTAGAGTCGGTTAAACATATGGGATATAAAGCAGGATTAGCTCCATTTTTAGGTGGACCATATCCTACTATGTATAAAAGTAGACCTTGGACCATTAGGCAATATGCTGGATTTTCTACAGCAGAAGAGTCTAATGCTTTTTATAAAAGGAACTTATCTAAAGGGCAAAAAGGTTTATCAATCGCTTTCGATCTTGCTACCCATAGAGGATATGATTCTGATCACCCACGAGTCGAGGGTGATGTAGGTATGGCCGGCGTAGCCATTGACTCTATTTATGATATGCGAATTTTATTTGATGGAATCCCACTTGATAAAATGTCCGTCTCTATGACAATGAATGGAGCTGTTCTACCTATTCTTGCATTGTATGTTGTGGCAGCAGAAGAACAAGGAGTCGATCAATCATTGCTTAGTGGAACCATACAAAATGATATCCTAAAAGAATTTATGGTGAGAAATACTTATATTTATCCACCAGCATCTTCAATGAAAATCATAGCTGATATTTTTGAATATACCTCACAACATATGCCAAAATTTAACTCTATTTCAATTTCTGGTTATCATATGCAAGAAGCAGGGGCTACTGCCGATATTGAATTAGGTTATACCTTAGCAGATGGTTTAGAGTATTTAAGAGCGGGTGTTGATGCAGGAATTGATATAGATAAATTTGCTCCAAGACTTTCATTTTTTTGGGCGATTGGAATGAACTATTTTATGGAAGTAGCCAAGATGAGAGCTGGTAGGCTTTTATGGGCAAAAATTGTAAAAGAATTTAATCCTAAATTAGAAAAATCAATGAGCCTTAGGACTCACTCTCAAACGTCTGGTTGGTCATTAACCGCACAAGATGTTTATAATAACGTGACCAGAACCTGTATTGAAGCTCTTGCTTCTACTCACGGACATACCCAAAGTCTTCATACTAACTCATTAGATGAAGCCTTAGCGCTACCAACAGATTTTAGTGCACGAATTGCAAGAAATACTCAAATTTTTATTCAAAATGAAACTGATACCTGTCGGTTAGTCGACCCTTGGGCGGGAAGTTATTATGTAGAAAAACTTACCGATGATTTAATGCAAAAAGCATGGGCACATATTCAAGAAGTTGAAGAATACGGTGGGATGGCCAAAGCCATTGAAGCCGGTATCCCAAAAATGCGTATTGAAGAAGCGAGTGCAAGAACTCAAGCAAGAATTGATTCTAAGAAACAATCAGTCATTGGTGTTAATAAGTATAAGCCAGATAGTGAGGAAGAAATTCCTGTTCTCTCGGTGGACAATTCAACTGTGAGAAAAGCTCAAATAGAAAGGCTGAATAAATTGCGTTCAGATAGAAATGATGATGACGTTTTCAAGGCGATGGATGCCTTAACTAAAGCGGCAGAAACAGGTGAGGGAAACCTTTTGGACCTAGCTATTAAAGCTGCAAGAGCTAAATGTACCGTTGGTGAAATTAGTTATGCTTTGGAAAAGGTTTATGGAAGACATGAGGCTGAAATTAAGGCCATAAGTGGTGTATATAAAAGTGCCTATGGAGATTCAAAAGAGATGAAAGAACTGGAAAATTTGGTTGACCATTTTGAAAAGAGCGAAGGAAGACGTCCTAGAATTATGCTCGCTAAAATGGGACAAGACGGGCACGATAGAGGTCAGAAAGTTATAGCAACGGCATTTGCTGATCTTGGATTTGATGTTGATATTGGCCCATTATTTCAAACGCCAGAAGAAGCTGCTAAACAAGCAGTTGAAAATGATGTGCACGTTATTGGAGTAAGTTCCCTTGCTGCGGGACACTTGACTTTAGTTCCAAAACTTCAAGAAGTATTAAAGAAATACAATAGAGAAGATATGCTAATCGTTGTTGGTGGGGTTATTCCTCCTGATGATTATCAAAAACTTTATGATATGGGGGTCCAAGGGGTATTTGGTCCTGGAACTGTTATTCATGAAGCTGCAACGGATTTAGTTAAAAAGCTCATCGAAAAGTTTGGTTATTAAAATGAAAAAGGAACTAAGCTTAGAAGAATATTTATCAGGCTTAAAAGGTAAGGATTTAAGTATTCTTGCAAAGGCCATTACTTTAGTCGAAAGTAAAAAAGAAGCCCATAAAAAACTCGCATCAGAGTTGATTCAAGCGATTTTACCTGAGACTGGAAATGCTAAAAGAATTGGTATCTCCGGGACTCCTGGAGTTGGAAAAAGTACATTTTTAGAAAACTTTGGAATGTTCCTTGTTGATCAAGGAAAAAGAGTCGCTGTTTTAGCAGTTGACCCCACATCACAGGTTACGGGTGGTTCAATTCTTGGTGATAAAACAAGAATGGCCAAACTTTCATCTCACGCCGATGCTTTTGTTAGACCCACACCTAATGGTCCAACCTTAGGAGGAGTTGCTGCAAAAACAAGAGAGGCAATGCTCTTATGTGATGCTTTTGGTTTTGATTATATATTTGTAGAAACAGTTGGTGTCGGTCAATCTGAAATTAGTGTCTCCCATATTGTCGATATGTTCATTCTTCTTATGCAACCTGGTTCCGGTGATGAATTGCAAGGTATTAAAAGAGGAATCTTAGAAGTGAGTGATCTCGTTATTGTAAATAAGTCTGATGGAGCCCATGAAGCAACAGCTAAAATTGCCCAACACGACTTTAAAAAGTCTCTAGAAGTCTTACAGGATAAAAGAAAATGGCAATGCCCTGTTGTAAGGTGCTCTAGTGTTTTTAAGAAGGGGTTTAGAGAGGTTGATGATTATATTGACGATTTTTTTGATCAATATGATACTAATCTACGTTCAGCCCAAATTAAAGTATGGTTGGAAGAACTGCTAAAAGATAAATTTCAATCGGCTCTTAAAAATTATTCAGCTTTTGAGGAAACTGTTACGGCAGTTCAAAAAGGAAAACTTCAGCCAATTGAAGCGGTAGAGTCTTTATATAAAGGATTATTAAAAAATGATTGATTATACGAAATCAAAAATAGCTAGAGCAAAATACGTATTAGAGCAGTTAGAAAACTACTATCCTGAAACACCTGTTCCGCTAGATCATAAAGATCCATATACACTTCTTATTGCTGTACTATTATCAGCTCAGTGTACTGATGAAAGAGTAAATCAAATTACACCCAAACTTTGGGAACTCGCTGATAATCCATATGAAATGATTAAGCATTCAATTGAGGAGATAAAAGAGATTATTAAACCTTGTGGTTTGAGTCCTAGAAAGTCTAAGGCCATTTGGGAACTTTCTAAAATGATAGTTGAACTTCATGATGGTAAAGTTCCAGAAGATTGGGAAGCCCTTGAGGCCATGCCCGGTGTTGGTCATAAAACAGCTTCTGTTGTGATGGCACAAGCTTTTGGAATTCCAGCTTTTCCTGTAGACACACATATTCATAGACTTGCTCAAAACTGGAAACTAACAAACGGTAAAAGTATTGACCAAACTGAAAAAGATCTGAAAAGACTCTTTCCTAAAGATAAGTGGAATAAACTTCATCTTCAAATTATTTTCTATGGAAGGGAATATTGTACAGCCAGAGGATGTAAAGGACTTGTTTGCCCCATCTGTACAACACTTTATCCCAATCGGAAGCGCGCTATAGTTAAAAAAGGTTAAAAGAATCTTATAGGTGTAACTGTTAGTGTGAAAGAATTACATTATCATTATAAAAATCTCAGTAGAAAATTATCTTAAATTTGGCTATTTTCCTTTCAAAAAAAGGAGAATATTATGAAAATACTAAAAGTTATTATTTGTTTTTTGTTTATTATTAAATCGTCCTTCGCTCTTGATTTAGTCTATGACAATTTAGATCTTGCTTCAAAAAACCTAGATCAAAATTATGGTAAGCTCTCTGAAAGTAAAAAAGCTAAAATAGGAGGTATCATTGAAGAGATGGAGGAGCTTTCGCAGGAGTTAGTAGAACTATCCACATATAAAGAACCAGTTAATTTGGCAAAAGTTACGGTTCAAAAAAGGGATTATATTATTCAGTTTAAGTCTTCTTCAGACTTTCTAAATCAGTGCCAAAGTCAAGTAACACTTCCTTCAACCAATGCTGATAAAGTTGCTGTAAATTTTAATGGACAATTAAAGTCTATAGCATCTAAAACACCAGATCCTATGTATACTCAAGTATCAGTCGTTTGCAAGGTGGCCTTAGTATTAATGGCCGAAATTTCTCCGAAACAAATCTTTCCAGAGAGTGAATTGACCATGATTGGTTGGTTTCATTCTCAACCGCTTCTTGGTGTTGGTGAAACAATGCAGGAGAGGATGGAATACTGTAAAAGCTTTTTGGTTCTGAGAGAGAGGTTTCCTTACCATAAATTATTCGTTAAGTACGCTGAGGAAATTGGAGAAAAGTTTAAGTTTAAAAAAGTTGATTACAGCTCTTGGTATGATTCAAATACAATATGCCAAGAGGCGAATGCATTATTATTCTAAGGTTTTAGGTTCTTTTCCATGGAAGGTAATGAACCTATAAAAATTACTCAATTGATACTAGATATAAGTCTATTTTGGTACATGAAAGCATGAATAAGAATATTTTCTTCATCTTATCATTTTGCTTTTTTTTCTTCGGCTTTGTACATAAAAACTCTGAGGACCAGCAATACCAGATCTTATCTGATCAGATAACAACATCTGAGATTGAGATCTATAAATTTCACCTTATAGCTTCTGAGATCTACGCCTTTTATTATGATGAAAGTATAACTATTAATCTTGATTGGGAAAAACCCTATTTTTCAGCTTATGCCCACAGAGAAGTAAGTGGTAAATTTAGCATCAACTTTTGGGGGGGGCTCGCTAGAATTCCTGAAATGCTAGAAGAAACCTGGGCCTTCGTAGTTTGTCATGAGTTGGGACATATTCTCGGTGGAAATCCTAAAATGGAATTGAAGAACTATGAATGGGCAAGTTCTGAAGGTCAATCAGATCATTTTGCTGCAGTTGAATGCCTTCCCAAATATTTTGAAAAAAAGTATATCCAAAACTTTGATGATAGAAGGTTTCTTCCATACGAAGTAGGTTATTGTTCTGATACAACTTCCGATAATAGATCTCTATTTGTTTGTCTTAAAACTTTAAGAGCAGCTAGAGGCTTCTTTGGAGTAAGTAAGTACATGTTCAGTAAGGAAAACTATGACTTTCATGACCATGCCCCTGCAATTGAATCAACTGAGATAAATTCCTATCCATCCCTTCAATGTCGTTTGGATATTTTGAAATCAAAAGCGGGAAATAATAATTCTAGTGAGCGAAATAATTGTTGGTATAAATGATCATTGGCAATCAGGACAAATCCCTGAAAATTCCAGTTTATGTTTTACATCTTTATAGTTAAGTTTTTTGATTTGGCCGAGTAGAAGTTTTTCTATATTAATATCAATACAAGTAACGGATTTACATTTTGAGCAAACGATATGGTAATGGCCGTGTTGGTGGTACTGAGCTGAATTGAGTTCAAAATGGGAAAATGCTGAGTTTAAATTGAGTTTTTTTACAATACCTGTTTCTACTAATTTATTTAGATTTCTATATATTGTGGATTCATTTACATTTTTGATATTCGATTTTAAATCCTCAATTGTTACAGGAGATTCAGCCTTAATTAGGCTTTCTAGAACTAATTTTCGAGGCTTAGTAATGGGTAAATCGTAGCTTTTTAAGACTTCACTTGCATTCATAATTATATTTTTGCAAGTGACTTGCAAACAGGCAAGTACTTGAGTAAATATTACCATTATAAATGGAGGTAATTTAATGAAAAGTATGATTTTGTTGTTATTAGCAGTTGTAAGTACAAATACTTTTGCTCAGAAGATTGATTGGTTTGCAGCAGCAGACTTTGTAGCGGTAAATAATCAAATGGATGAATTAGAGCAAGATGCTTATTTAAGAGAATTTGAATTGGCATTGTATTCTAAAATTGATCAAAACTGGTCTGGAAGTATGTCACTTGTCTATGCTCAAGAAGCGAATGGTGAAGTTGCAACAGAGTTGCATGAAGCGCTGATTCAAAGTTCTAATATCTTTCCGGGACATACCCTAAAAATTGGTCAGTTCTTTTTAGGAATTGGTAAATTAAATAGAATTCATAGACACGAATGGAGTTTTACAACAGCACCGTTATTTTTTGATACTTATTTTGGTGAAGAAGGAGCTCTTGATACTGGTGTTGAATACACTCATAGAATTGGAACATCTCAAAATTTACAATTAACTCTTGGTGTGATGAAAGGCTCTGAGTTTGCCCATAGTCACTCACATGATGAGGAAGAAGAAGAGGAAGAAGCGGGCAACGCCCAATGGCCAACTCATTACTTAAGATTAGGTGGGTTTAATGAATTTTCTACCACTAGTGGTCTTGAATATGGATTGAATCATATTGTGAGAAAAGATGCTGAAAAAACAGCATGGCATTATACAGGAGCTGATTTTACCTTCAAAAAGAGAGAAGGAAAGGTTCTTGATTGGTTAGTTCAAGCTGAATATTGGAGCCGATTTTACAAAGAAGAGGGCGAAGAAGAGATGGATGATAATGGAGCTTATCTTTTAGTTGAGAAAGGCTTTAATCAACATCATTCAGTAGGCTTACTTTACTCTTTATACAATGCTGCTGATGAGCATGAAGAAGAAGGACATGAGCACGAAGGTGAAGGACGAGTAGTCGAAGATGCTTATACGGAAACTTCTTTTCATTATACATACGCGAATAGTGAATTTATGAAATATAGATTTTCTGTAACTCAAGAAACTGGTCTAATGCATGAAGAGGAAGAAGAGGATAACTACAGATATCAAATCCAAATCCTCTTTAATATTGGAAAGCACCCAGTACATTTATTTTAATTTAGAGGGTTAAAAATGAAGGCTATAATTTGTTTTTTATTCATATTTCCACAGCTTTCATGGGCAAGGTTGACGATTAAGTCAACTTTGCCTGAAATCAATTGGCTTGTGTCTGAAATTGTTGGAGATAAGGGAGAAACCAGTGCTCTTTTGTCTGGACATGAAGACCCTCACTTTGTGGACGTAACTCCTGCTTTTATTTTTAAAATTAAAAAAATTGATCTGTTAGTTAAGAATGGTTTGGCACTTGAATCAACTTGGTTACCGAAAATAATTGAACTATCTGGAAATGAAAAATTACAAAAAGACGGTCTCTGTGATGCTTCCGTAAAACTTGATACTGAAGGAAAACTTGATAAAAACCAAATCGATCGCTCTATGGGGGATGTCCACCCAGAGGGAAATCCTCATTATACTTATTCACCTAAACAAATGATTCGGGCAGCTTTGGCCATAAAGGATTGCCTTCAACTTATTGATAAAAATAACTTTCAATATTATGAGAAAAACTTTAAAAGCTTGGAACAAAAACTTTCTGAATTATTTGATTTGTTGAATACAAGACTTTCATCCCATAAGAATATAAAGATTATGACCTACCATGAAGAGTTCGTATATTTTTGCAAAGACTTTGGCTTAAAGTGTATGGGAACTGTGGAAGATACTCCAGGGGTTTTGCCCTCAGCAAGTCAAATCTTTAAGAAGTTTAAATTTGCGAAAGCTCAAAATATTGATATGGTTTTAGCAACAGATGCTAATCCTGTTAAGATACTTAAAAAATTTAAAGAGATCTCGGAAATTAAATTTATCCAAATAGAAGCGCATATGAATACAAAAATTAAAGACTATGATGTTTTTGTGAAACAAATTGTTGAAGCGATTGAAAAACATGGAAGAAAATAATTTAATCTCATTAAATGGATATGATTTAGAGACTCCTTCAGGGTCAAAACTTCTTAAAGGAGTTAGCTTTAATATTCCCAGAGGTAAAATAACGATTTTAAAAGCCGGAAATGGAGTTGGAAAAACTCAATTGATGAAATCTCTTATTCGGCTAGACTCTAAAATTAAAACTCATTTGAAATTAAATCAAATCACTTATTTACCTCAAGTTGAAAGTTTAAATCTAAAAGCTCCTTTTATACTTGGAGAGTTGTGTTCTAAAACGACATTATATTTCCCCAAAAATCTTCTCGACAGATCATGGAATATGGCAAGTGGAGGGGAGAAAAAACGCTGTCTATTGGCACGTACTTTGACCCAAGATAAATTATTATATATTTTGGATGAACCATTGAATCACCTCGATATTGAAACTCAAGCAAATATTATTGAGGAAATTTTAAATTTAACTAAGGTTGGAAAGACTTTTTTAGTGACAGGTCATATAGCGATGAGTTTGCCTGCTGAAATCATTAATCTAGTGGAGCTTGAAAAATGGAAATGCTAGAATTTTATTCCCTTAGTATCATCGTAGGTATATTTCTTTCTTGTTCCTTGGGAATTTTAGGTATTCATCTCGTTTTGAGACACAAAACATTGGAAACCCTGATGGTAGGGCAGACCATGCAGCTTGGGGTAATCGTGGGAGCTTTTATTGCTTCTTATCTATATCACGAAACCAATTCAATTCATGAAGGCCATTTTGGTATTTTTACAAGTCTAAGTATAAGTGGAATTATTTACTTTTTCCATGCTAGAGGGTCTAAAAGGTGGTATCAGTTAAAGACTGAATTAGCTTTATTGATTATTGTTATTTCAATTGCTTTAAGTCATATTCTCACTGCGCTCAACCCTCTCATAGAATCTCATTTCACTAGATCCTTTGTTGGTGATATTGTAACGGCCTCGAAATATGAAAACTATTTTTTGATATTTGTAGGGCTTTTTTGTGTAAGTTACTTTTTTCACTTTAAAGGAAAATTATTTGAAGATTCAATCGATCTTGCTCTTTATGGAGGAGTGATTGAAAAAAGAGCACTGGGGTTTGAAGCCTTAGTTTTCGGCGTTATGGGTCTTAGTATTCACGTTTTTGGCCTTCTATTTACCTTGGGAACGTTATTGCTTCCTATTATCCTCTTAAGCCTTTCCCGTAGACTTCGGTATAGAACAGTTGTTCTTTTGGTTCTTCTTGGTAACTCTATATCTGTTTTCACTGGCTTTTTATTAAATATTAAGTATGAAAAACTTCCAACATCTCCAACTATTGTTATCGTAATAACCCTCATTTATTTTCTCTTTGCTTTTATCGAAAGTAGAGTATCTAACTCTGATAATAAGAAGCCAATTGGACATAAAAAATAAGAGATGTTTTAATTAATAAAAAGGACTTATATGAAAAAAATTATTACGTTTTGTGTATTTTTATTGGGCATAAATTGTTTCGCCGCTGAAATTAAAATTTTGAATTGGTATAAGCTAAATTCTAATACTACGAGAGATACTGCTGCTGAAGTTTGTTTTTCTCTGACTCCCAAACCAACAGATCCTGTATTTATTGAGATAACAGTAGACAAAGGGACTAATAGTGCTGGGAATTATGGAGCTTGGATTGGTCCAAAGGGTAGCGTTTGCCATGTAGTATCTACCATCAGAGGAAAGGTCTCTGTTGAAGTACCAAGTCTTGCTATTAAAGACGAGCTTATTCAAGAATAATAAAAAGTTATTTTCTCATTTGCCAAAGAAGTTGAGAGATATAAGGTCTTCTCTCTTCTTTGGTTGCAACCATCAAAAGTTTTGTCAGCTTTAAACTTTCCGCATCTGTGTATAAAAGAATTAACAGTTCTTGGATATAATTTGTACCAAGAGTAATGTAATTATCTGTTCCTATTCCTAGTTTTACACTTTTCTTTTCCCACCAGGAAAATGGATGGTCTTTATAGTCCTCAAAAGATCCGGTTAATCTCTTGTTGGAAGATGGAAGGGCAATTAAAGAGACACCTTTTGTGAGCATCCTATTTAAGACATCGTGCTGATAATGTTCAACTTCTCTTGCTGTATGGAATTTAGTTTTCACAAAAATAGTTTTCTCTTCTGGAGATAAGGGCGTTCCATCAAAAAGCTTATCTTTTATATGGCCGTGATCCCTCCAGTCCATTTCTGCGAGTTCATGCCACTCTTGAGATTTTTTTCTTACTGCATTACCTTGCTCGTTCCAATGTAAAACTCTTTGATAGAGAGAGTGATAATAAAAATTGGGGTTTATTCCTAAGCTTAATCCGTGTTCTAGAGTATCGATATGCCAAATATTCATAGCATTATCCACGGCTTGCACACCTTTTTTAAGTGTATGCCAAGTTTCACCGTGGTGGGATCTAATTGAAAATCCTTTGTAATGAAGCTTTCTAAAACCCATTTTCATATCTTGGAAATGTCCTTTTCGATAAAGTTCTCTTTCATTTCCTACGGTATCTACATCTGTGACATATTTTTTTAGTTGTGGATTATTTTTGATAATCTCTAAAATTTGATCAATCTGATGATTAAAATGTTCTTTTTTGGATTCAAAATTAGCATCATCAAAAAAGTTGGCTTCCTTTCGAAAACATGGCGATAAAATAAAATTAAAATCAGGAACTTTCTTTTTGAATTCCATAAAGCCTTCGTATAAGCCTAGAACAACATCTTCTTCGGTTAAACTATCGAGGCCCGGTATTTTTTCAGACTCATTTGTTGTAGCCCTTGAGAATGTAAATTTTAATCTTATGAAACCAACATTATATGAGTGATATAATTCTGAGGCCATGTGATAAGAGGCCTCCTTATGTGCTTGTCTACTTGTAAGAATTAGTTTTGGTAAAAGAAGTATCTCAAGGTACCTATCAAATTGTTCTTCTTCTTTTAAGGTCAGAAGATCTTCTACATCTTCTACTGTTTCTATTTTTATATCATCTCCATAAGTCTCTCTAATCTTCTTCCAATAAATTTCTTTATTAGGTCCTTCAAGTAAAGGTTTCAATCTAGGGAAAACAAAATCTGCAGTTAAGGATCCTGTAAGATGGATATGTTCTTCTTTGTAAGGAAGAGGAAAGTTTTTAAAAAAGACTTTTAAAGCATCAGAAACTGGATGGGTTAGTAAGGTTTGGATATCGACTTCAGATTGCTGATATCCAGCAAGAAGTTTGTTGAATTCCATTAAGGACTTTTTTACTTGATTATTGTCTCTTGCAAATTCAGACATAACGGCGAGCTCAAGTGTCTCAGAAATGGAGATACCATTGGTTTCACTTATGATCTCTGTTAAGCATTTTGCAAGTTGTCCGATTAATTTTACACCCATATTTCTTTACCTTTGATTAAGTATTTCATTGTATAACTCTTTGTTCCAAATGTCATTTCCAGCTAAAAAGTTCTTTAAAAATGAAATTGAGTCATTGCCCCAGAAAAATTCATTATTCACTTTGAAGGTTGGAACTCCAAATATATCGGCGGTTATACATTCTTTAATATTAGCCTTTAATTCTAGTTTAGCAGGCTTTTCAAATGATCTGTTAAAGACATCTATTGGAATATGTTCGTTTTTTAAGATTTCTTCAATAACTTCAGGGTCTTCGAGGATTTGTCCCTGTCCCCAGACTTTATCAAAAATAAGTGTAATTACTTGTTTTTGTAATTTTAAATCACCATTATTGGCAGCATTAGTTGCCAATCTAATAATTGCTAGGGGATTAAATGGGAAGGTTTTGGGCGGAGTGAATTCGATTTGATCTCTTGCTGCTATTCTAAAACAGTTTTTGAGTTCATAATTTCTTTTTGGCATAATTTCCCCCGGGCCAGGAAATTTATGATGGCTAAAGAGTTTTCCCATTAAAACAGGTTTGTAATTCCATTCTAAGCTATAATCTGAAAGCTTTTGTTGATGGGATTTCCAGGCAAAGTAAGAGTATGGAGATAAAAAATCGAAATAAAAGTCTATTTTTTGCATGGGTAAGTCCTTAAATTTAGTTAAGTTTTATATTTTCTTTATAATCCGTGGTTGAAGGGTTTGTAAATTTTTGCTAATATTGCACTGCATTGTTCATTGTATCAATCTTAGAATTCATTCAATATTTCGATTATGGTGGTACGTTTTATTGTGGCGGTACGTAAGTTGGTAAGTATTCGAAATCCCTCTAAAGAAGCGACGCTTCGAAACAGGTAACATTCATGGTAATTTCTAAAACTCTAAAAGGTCTTCTTTGTCTTTTAACTCTAACTATTTTTGTCTCATGCGGGTCTTCATCCTCAATGGTCAGTGATGTTAAAGTATCCACAGCTAGTAATGAAGATGGAGATATTTTAGTTAGCTTAACTGCCGATTTAAATATTGGTAATGTCCAAATTCCAGCAGCAAGTTTACCAATTATTTTACCAAAAGATGGTAGGGAAGTTGGAACGGTTTCTATTACAGCGGATGCATTAGGGCAGAATGTTTTAGTTATTGATATTAATTTATCTGATGCCGCAAATTTAGAGTTGGCAGCTGTTAGACTTCCAAATGGTTCAATAATTCCTCTTATAGCTGATAATGCTGTATTAGAAATTCCACTAGGAAAAGCAAAGGTTCTGTTAAGTCTAGCAGAAGGATCACAAGCATTAGGTGTTGTATTGCCAATTAGTGCTTTAGATAAGGTAGGAGCAAAAGTTGGAACAGCTGTATTAGCACCAGCATTTAGTAAAGATGGTGTAATGGGTGCTGCCGGCGTTTATACTTCAAAAACTGCCGGACAAAATGGGTTTGTCTTAGTCGCAGATATATCGTCTAAAATGGGCGGGATTTCAATTCCAAATGCTAATGTAAATAAAATGCAAATGCAGCAAGCTCCACTTGAACATGGATCTGTAGAGCCATCGAGAAGAGTGAAAAGAAAGCTTCAAAGAGAGCTGCTTAGAATGCACAGAAAAAAAGCAGTAATGGAAGTAAATTAAGTCTCATTCTTTCTTAAATTTCAAATACTTCAGTGGCCCAAGCAATTTGGGCCATCTTTTTTTTTGAAACTCAATTAGGTAGAATATCAGAGATGAAGAGTCTCGTATTTTTTGTACTTATCTTCTTTTATACATCAACCGCCCTTGCTGGTTTGAGATTTGGCTTAGGAGCATCCTTTTATTCAACCTCTATAGCTGGTGTAAATGAGTTAAATTCAATAGATCAGAAAATTAAATCCCATTCAAGTTTAGGAACCGAGATAAATTTAAATTTTAGTCTCAGTAAGAGATTACAACTGTTAATTGACTACGCAGATGGGGAAGTTGAGTTTGATGACTCTGAGATTAATTTTTCAGGTGAGCCAAAGTTTAGCTATACCAATGGCTCGGTTGGATTTAGGTATATACTTCATCCAAGAGTCGCATTTAGATTTTATATGAACTCAATAGAAGATGTTGCATTTAATTTTGAAGATAATGAAATAGATTTATATAAAGAAAGGATAAACTTTCTTTCTGTTTATTATGATCAAATTGTTTTTATGGGAAGGGGAATGTATTCAGGTTTTAAGCTTGGGTATGATGTGTCTGCGGATGGAGTAAATACAATAGGTCGTAATGGTCATCATATTATGCCTTTTATGGTTATATATGGTTTCACGGTAGAATATAAAATTTCTGAATACACAAAATCCAATGAAGATTTAGACTTTGAGCAAAGTGATAGGCTTTTAACAATGAAATACATGTTTAGCTTTTAGGGAATATTTTTAAGTTTATTAAAAGTATTCCCTTTAGCTGTGCTTAATCCTGACAAGACTTTAAAGACTCTCTCGCTTCTCTCCACAATTGCAACTTGTCCGCCATAAACAATTCATAGAAAGTTCCGGCGACCGAACCAATTCTTTGATTGATGATACCAATAGTTTCTTCAACCATTAACTCAATCGGCTTAATTTGCATGTAGATTTTTTCTTGTTCTTCAGAACTTAAAGCATTGAACTCTTCAATTGAAAGATTATAGTCTTTGAATTCAGAGTTGCTAAAAGAGTCCTTTGGAAGATGTCCACCTAAGCTTTCATAAGCAATTACAACTGCATCTCTACAGCTAGTTGCAAGTGCAATCTGGCTTTGGGCAACTAAGATTAAAAATACTAGCAACTTTCTCATAATATCCCTTCTGCAAATTACTCATGTTAGTTTGAGTTGGGAGAACTATAAGTAGGACTTAATTTATTGATAATAAAGTATGTAAAATGTACACACTCGTGACTTACGTAAAAACAGGAAGTTACGTTCATTTGTAATACTTGTAAGTTAGATGTTAGAAAATGAAAGATTTGAATTTAAATTTTTGACTTTGATCTGATGCTTTTACCAAGAGTTTTTCTTCTTCTCTTTTCAGCATTTTCTCTTTTTTCTTTCATCTTTTCAGAAGGTTTAGCATAAGCTTGTCTGGCCCTATAGTTTTTTACGATTCCGTAAGAGTCACACATTCTTTTAAATTTTCTTAAAGCTTTCTCTACAGGGAAGCCTTCCCCAATTGTAATTTTAAAATTTTCTGACTTCTTTTCACTCATTTAAATACTCCTCCTGTTTTTAAACAGTAATATTATACACATAATCTTTTATTTGCTGCAAGTAAGCTATTTAATAGGAATATTTGCGACAACATCAACAATGTTTTTAGCTCCAACTCCCATGTACTTTAAGTCTTTGATTTTAAAGTCGTCCAGGTTCAGTTTAAAGCTAGCTGTCATCACTTTTCCCGAGGTTTTATAAGTAAATTTAATCTTCTTTTTAATTCCTTTAATTTCAATGAGACCTACACCTCTTCCACCTTTAGCCTTTACTTTAGAAACTGTAATCTTTTTAGATTTTGGATCCTTTGTAAGAATTCTCTTCTTCATATGGTCATCTCTTAACTCAATCCCAGTCTTAAGATCTTTTACTTTTACATAAAGTCTATCCGCTTGATACATGCCTTTTTTTTCTTTAAGTTTACCTTTAACTTTATCTGTCTTTACCTGGAAAGAACCTGCTGGAGATAGGGAAACATCAATATTAATACCTTTATCAGCAGCAAAAACATTGAAAGACAGGGCCAGAGCTAGTGTTAGTAAAAATGATTTCATTTCTATTTTCCTTTGTTTTAATTTCAACTATTTATCGGATATTTTTCTTTAAATTTTAATCTAACTTGTAGGTAACGCAAATAGGGTAATGATCACTTGGCATTTTTCTGAACTCCTCTTTACTCGTTGGAAAGTCTTTAAGTGGTTTTCCTTCAAAGTTCATGACAAATGTAGCATTAGACTCTACTGAACTGCTCAGAGACTCAGGAATCAACACATAGTCTAGTTGCATGGGATTTGGATCGCCTTGTTTATTGTAATATACATATGTAATACGCTCAATTTCAGCTATTTTTGCTATTTCTAGCGCATCTGATAGCCCCAAATTTTCGGCAAATTTGCTTATTTCATAGTCTTGTCCATCACTTGCAAGGATTCCATTTAGGTCTCCAAGGATTATAGATTTGTGAGAACCGCTTTTGGCCTTAATCTTATGATAAATATCAGACATTTTTTCTAGTTCTAGTTGTCTTTGAGATCTTCCCTCAAAATCCAGACCCTTAAGGTTTAGTTTAGACTTTAGATGGGTCAAAAGAAAATGTATGCTTTGGGTATTTGTGTTTAGCATGAGTTCTAATACACCTCTAGCAAAGACTTTGTTGGTATGCATTTTAGATTTGAAATCCATGCCTTTTCTAATCAAAATGCCCATATCAATACCGCGATCTGAATTGGTAGGGTGATGGATAGCATTATACTTATTGTGTAAAAAGAAATTATTTAAGTTTTCTAGGCTTTCTTTTCCACCGACCTCGGTGAAAAAACATATATCTGGATCTACATTTAGAATAAGTTCAGCAATAGCTTGAACTTTAAAATGGGGTTTTTGATCTTTTAAACTACTACTTAAGAGTTGCCATTTAGGTTCTGAAATTGTGCTTAGTTCCTCATCCTTGTGCTTATCTAGGAAAACAAAGAAGTCTTGTAGATTCCAAAGGAGAGTTTTTAACTCCATTAATTAAAGAACAAAACCTAGGGGAACAGCTATGGCAAGGGCTGCACCACCTAAAATTGCGCATCCAACTAAAATAACAGCTATTGGTTTGAAAATTTGAGCCATTGTTATATCCTTGTCTATGATTAAACTCTATGTTTTTTATATATAATATATCAGGAACAGGTTATTCCTCCAAGTTAGAGAAAGCGGATTCTTATGAAAAAACTAATTTTACTTCTATTTTTTACTATTTCCTTTCATTTACAAGCAAATGATAAAATTTTGATATTAGGTGATTCTCTAACTGCAGGTTACGGGATTGAGCAAAGTTTAGCCTATCCATCTGAACTGGAAAGACTTCTAAAAGAAAAAGGTCATAAATATAAAGTTTTGAATGGTGGTGTATCAGGTTCAACCACTGCTTCTGGTAAAAGTCGTTTAAAATGGTTTTTAAAGTCCAAGCCTAAAATTATTATTATTGCTTTAGGCGCCAATGATGGTCTAAGAGGAATTGATTTAAAACAATCTCAAAAGAATCTAGAAGAAGTAATTCAAATGTCCAAAAAAAATGGATTAGTTGTATTTTTAGCTGGAATGCAACTTCCCCCAAATTACGGAAAAGAATACACCTCACAATTTAAATTGATGTTTAAAGAACTTGTTAAAAAATTTGAAATTAACGAAATTCCATTTTTATTAGAGGGTGTTGCAGGTGTAAAAGAGTTGAATATAGAAGATGGGATTCACCCCAATAGTGATGGACATAAAATTATGGCCAAAACAGTTTATAAACATTTAAAGGAAAAACTATGATCTCTTTTTCTCAGGTTACTAAAAAGTTTCAGCAAGCTGGAAAGGAAATAAAAGTCTTAACTGATTTGAATTTTAAGTTAAAGGAAGAAGGTATTATTGCGATTGTTGGAAAGTCTGGTAGTGGTAAATCAACATTTTTATCTCTACTCGCAGGATTAGATAAACCAACCTCGGGAGAAATCCAAATTGATAATTCAACTATTTCAAATATGAATGAGGAAGAATTAACTTCCTTTAGAGCAAGAAATGTGGGAATTGTTTTTCAAAACTTCCACCTAATAGATAGTTTTACAGCTCTTGAAAATGTTTTATTGCCACTAGAAGTTTTAAAAATTGAAAAACCAATGGAAAAAGCACTTAGTGTTTTAAAATTAGTTGGATTAGAGGGAAGAGAAGATCATTTTCCCTCTCAATTATCTGGTGGTGAAAGGCAAAGGGTTGCTATCGCTAGGGCCTACGTTACAAATCCAAAAATTATTTTAGCCGATGAACCAAGTGGAAATTTAGATCCTGAAACTGGTGAATCGGTGATGAAAGTTTTATTTGATTCTGCAAGGTCTTTAAAGCAAACTGTTCTTCTCGTGACTCATGATATGGAACTTGCTAGAAAATGTGATCATATTTACGAAATTCAAAACCACACAATTGGAAAAATATGATTTCTTTAAATCTTGCGAAAAGAGAAATTAAAAATAATTTAAAGTATTGGAGTTTTTTTGCTTTTAATCTGACTCTTGGACTTCTTGGTTTTACTTTTATCCTTATTTTTAAAGGGACGGTCAGTGAAAGTTTAGAGTTGAGATCCAAAACTCTTTTATCTTCAGAACTAGCGATTACCGGTAGAAGGGCATTGGAAGGGAAGGAAAGGGAAAAGGTTTCAGAACTTTTAAATTCAAATGTAAAAACTCATTCCAAACTAACTGAACTCTATTCTATGGGAAGAGTAACACAGCCCGAAAATAGGTCTCGATTAATTTTCATTAAAGCCTTGAATGGAGAGTATCCACTTATTGGTAAAATTCAATTAAAGCAAAACGGCATTTTAAACTCTAGCTTGATAAATAAACTTCAAGAAAAACCTTTTACTATTATAAGTAAAGAGGTGGCTCATCAATTTAAATTGACTATTGGTGGAGAAATTTCAATTGGTAAACAGGCTTTTGAAGTATTGGATATTTTAGAGTTTGACTCAACTTCATCCATGCGAGGGGTGAGTTTAGCGCCTAAAGTCTATATTGGTCATAATCATTTAAAGTCCACAGAGCTTATAAGCTTTGGAACCGTTGCTTGGTATACTGATTTTTATTTGTTTAATGATAATGTAGATTTAGAGCAAACGAAAATAGAAGTGGAAAGTATTATCACTGATCCGGCAATAAAGGTTCGGACTCCTAAGAATTCTTCCGAGCAATTAAGCCGAATTTTAAATTATCTTACAGATTATTTAGGACTAATTGGTGTTGTGGCATTACTTATTTCATCTGTTGGTTCTGCCTACTTATTCCAAAGCTATATTCTAGATCGATTGAAACAAATAGGAATTTTAAAGTCTTTAGGACTTTCACATTTACATATTTCAATGGTTTTTATTAATATTATTTTATTTTTTGGAGCGATTTCTTCTTTAATTGCATTCTTTTTGGCCAAGGCTTTATTACCCCTTGGTATTGAATATTTGAATAAATGGATGGTCGGAGAGTTTAATATAGCCCTTTCTATGGATACGTTTTTGATCATCTTTTGTATCGGTGTTGTTATAAATCTATTTGTTTGTTTACCTGTGTTAAGTAAAATACTTAAATCTAAAACGATTAATCTTTTAAATAATAGTTTTGATGAGTCAGAATCTAAAAAAGACTATCTACTCTTCGTACCAGCTCTCCTTGTTTTATGGGGGCTTTCCGTCTGGCAGGCGCATTCATTTATTATAGGTAGTGTTTTTACTGCTTCTTTATTAGTAGTTTTTATTTGTGTTTTATTGGTTCTTCCATATCTTCTCAATTCAATAAGTAAATTGATGATTGGAAAGAAGGTTAGTTCTCCACTAAATTTGTACTTTGGGATGGCCCTAAGGTTACTTACCAGAAATCAACTTTCCACTGTGATGACTGTATTAAGTTTAGCCATCGGTATTACTCTGATCACTGTTATAGGACAAATCGACTCAAGTCTTAAATCAGAGTTGACTGAATCTAAAGAACCCAAGCCTTCACTTTTTATGTTTGATATACAAGATGAGCAAATGGAAGAGCTAGTTACTTTTGCTAAAGAAAAGAACATTCCCTTACAACTGCCTAGTCCTATGATTAGGGCCAGACTTTTGAAAAAAAATGGTGAAAAAGTTAAAAGAGTAAAAAAAGATGAAGGGTTTCAAACGAGAGAACAAGAACGTAGTAACCGTTTTAATAATCGTGGTGTAAATCTTAGTTATGCTAAAGAGATAAAAGCATCTGAAAAAATAATTGAAGGAAAACCATTTTCTGGTAAATACAAAGGTGAAGGTCCGGCAGAGGTGAGTCTTGAAAAAAGGTATGCTAAGCGTTTAGGTGTAGGGATCGGTGATACACTTACTTATGATATTTTAGGCGTTGAACTAGAAGCTAAAATTGTGAATTTAAGGCAGGTTAAATGGACAAGTTTTAACCCTAATTTTTTTATTGTTTTTCAGCCTGGAGTGCTTGAAGATGCTCCCAAAAGTTTTCTGGCCATTGTTGATCAGGTCAGTTTTGAAAAACAATTAGAAATTCAGGATTTAATTGTAGAGAGATTCGGAAATATTTCAATTCTTAATGTGACAGAAGTCATTACTAAAATTCTTACTCTATTTAAAGCTATGGCTTGGGCCATTGGTATTATGAGTCTTTGCTGTATTCTTGTTGGACAGTTTGTATTGTATTCTATTCTTCAAAGCCAAATGCATAAGAAGGCTAAAGATTTAGCTTTACAAAAAATTGTTGGGCTTAATTCGGGAGGAATTTTTAAAACTCTTCTTTTTGAATACTCAACTTTAGCTATTTTTGCAGTGGCCATAGGGAATATTATTGGTTGTTCTGTAGCATATTTAGTAAGTTTTTTATTTTTAGATGGCGTTTTTGTCTTTAATACTATTTTTATGGTTTCATTTAATTTAATTACTATTCTTATGGCCATAATGATAATTTACATCTCATTTAAAAATAATTATTCAAAAAGTGTAAATACCTTATTTCAAGAAGGGTAATGACTAAATAAGAAAAGTTCTTATAACATCTATGAAGTCATTTGGGGTAAGGGGTTTTTCCATAAAGGATACACTTTGCACCCCAAGGTTTTTTCTCATTTCGTCATCTATAAAGCCTGAAAGCATGAGAAAAGGAGTCTCTTTATTTTTAGTTTCTCTTGTTCTTACACCAATAATAAATGCCGCACCTGTCATAAATGGCATCTTATGATCTGTAATTATTAGGTCAAACTTTTCATTTTGAGAATGGATAAAGGCATCTAATCCATTGGTGGCCTTATAGATTTCACAAGAACTTAATTTGGCTTCAATTAAAGTCTCAAGTGTTTCAAGTAAATCAGGTTCATCTTCACAGATGAGTATTTTATGCATTTAAAAACCTTATTTTTTGCTACCGTAAAAATTATCTCTTTGATATATTTAGATGTCTATAAAAATTAAGGAAATTTAATGTTCGACATAAATCTAATAGAATTCTTTTCGGGCTATGCCTACCAGCCGATGTTGGTATATTCTTTTATTGTATTATTTATGACCGCCAGTTCTTTTGGTTTACCAATCCCTGAAGAAATGACCCTTGTTTCAGCAGGACTAGTGGCATACATGGCTTCTCATCCTCAAAAATTTCCTCCACCAACTCCTGATGCCGAAGGTGTGAATCTAATTGTATTATCTATTATTTGTTTTCTTGCTGTTTTAGGAAGTGATCTTCTTATTTATTTTCTTGGTCGAAAATTTGGGACAAGATTAGTTAAAACTAAATTTTTTAATAAAAATATTGGACAAGAACGCTTTAATAAAATTAATTCGATGTTTCAAAAATACGGACATTGGGCCTGTGGTATATTCAGATTTACACCAGGTATTAGATTTCCAGGACATTTATCATGTGGAATAATGGGGATTAGCCTTTGGAAATTCATTTTAGTTGATGGAACTGCAGCTCTTATTTCGGTTCCTACCCAAGTTGTTTTAGTTGCTACTTATGGTGAAGTTATCCTAGAAAAAATTAAAGAATTTAAAATTATAATCGGTATTATTATACTGGTCGTTGTCGTTGTCTTACTTATTAGAAAGCTCTTGAATATTTGGCAAAGAAAGAGAGCAACTTAGTCAGTTAAAAGCTCATTTACATGGGCTAGCTAGTGTTCTATCATTTTATGAGTTTGATCTTAAATACAAAAAGGAATTAGTATGAGAGTTATTGATTACATTATTCAGGGTGGACCTGTGATGTATCTATTATTGGTGTTAAATATTATCGGTTTTGCCCTTTTGTTTTGGAAAACATTTACCATTATAGATGCTAAAAAGAATTTTGATCAAACAGTAACTGATCTAAAAAACAAATTGAGCTCTTTATTAAAGCTCGAAGATTCAAATATTGCTCTTAATGTTCTTAAAGATGAAGTTCAAATGACCGTACATAAACTTGAGACAGGATTGAATACAGTGAAAATTATAGCTAGTATTGCGCCATTACTAGGTCTACTTGGTACTGTCTTAGGAATTCTTTCAGCATTTAAAGTCATTGCCGATTCAGGTTTAAGTAACCCATCTCTGTTTGCTGGTGGTATTGCAATGGCGTTAATCACAACAGTGGGTGGACTTATTGTCGCGATTCCACATTTCGTTGGTTATAATTATTTGGTGAGTGCCTTAGATGATTATGAAATTGGTCTTGAGAAAAAACTAGTAAAAGATATATACGGAAGTACAGATGGCCCGAAAAAATAGAAGGGAACACTTAGTTCCTGAACTTACACCATTAATTGATGTCGTATTTTTATTACTCATATTTTTTATGGTTTCTTCTGTATTTAAAAAAGAAGAACTTGCACTTTTGCTAAATTTGCCAAAAGCTGAATCTGGGAAAAGTGAAAAAGCAGCTAAGTCTAATATCACTATTGAGTTATCTGCAGATAAGCTTGCCTATGAAAATAAAGAAATCAAAGTTGATGAATTAGAGGATTATGTAACTAAGCTTGAAAAGAAAACCCTTATCAATTTACGAATTGATGGAGAGGTTAAATACGACAGACTTGTTAAAGTTCTTGATTTGCTTCAAAAAAATAAATTGGAAAACCTATCTTTAATTACTGTTAAAAAAGGTGAGTAATGAAATTTTTCTTTTGGCTTTTAACTATATGTTTTACTTTAGGTCTTAATGCGGCTGAAAAAGCAAAAGTTAAATTCATAAGAGGTCAAGCAACAATGCTCGCTCCTGGTATGATGAAAGCAACCTCAATTAAAAAAGGTGATTTTATTCCGGAAGATACCTCTGTCGTTACTAAGAACAAAGCCTTTGTTAGAGTTGTTTTTCCTGATAAAACTGCAATGAATATTGGACCAAACTCTATGGTCGTTATAAAAAAAGTTCCCAAAAAGAAATCAAATGTTGTAAATCTCTTAACTGGAATAATTAAGGCTGAGGTTAAGAAGACAGAGAAAAAAGAAACTAAAACGAAAATGGTTGTTAAAACTCGGACTGCTATTATGGGAGTGAGAGGAACGAAGTTTCAATCAACTTATAATCCTTCAAATAAGGCTACCTCTCTAGTAACGGTAGAGGGGAAAGTTGCTATGGTTAAAGTTAAAGAGGAGCCAATTAAGATAACGAAAGACTCTAAAGGAAAATTTAAAGTAGAAAAACCTAAAGACTTGACTCAGAACTTAGACAAAGTTGATCAAATATTTGAAAAGAAGGAAGTTGTAGAAGTACCTGCTGGTAGATATTCTGGAGTTGGTGAAACTGTAGCAAAACCAACAATTCCAGTTAAAATTGCTCCGACCCAATACAATGCCATTGCTAAATCTATGGGTTCTACTAAGACGGCCGAAGAAGTAATGAAACCATTAGATAATGACCCAAAACCAGAGGGATTTGAGAATAAAGCTACTGGTGATATTGCTCCAAAGTCTGGTGGATTTGTCGACTTTAATACTGGAATTTATGTCCCTCCTTCAGCTGAAGCTAAGTTAGATAAAGCTACTGGAACTTTTAAGGCGGAAAAGGTCGGAAAAGTTGATACTAGCACTGGAGATTATATTCCTCCTAAAGGGATTAAAATTGATGAGAAAAAAGGCTTTATAATTGATAAAAAAGAATCGGATAAACTCGCATCCAATGAAGAAAAAGAAGAGCTTAGAAAAACGGTAGCTGGCTTAAATAAAGAATTCAAAAAGCAAGTAAAGGTTAATAAAACAGAAAGTTCTAAGCTTGATTCTTCTGGGTCTAAATGGCTTCCTAAAAACCATATTCTTACAGCTAAGTTTATTCCTTATAGTGATATCCTAACGGTTAAAAATAAAGAAACAAATTCAGAAGCAGATTTTTACTCCAAGTCAGCTCAATGGACAATTTTAACATGGGCTCAGGAGTGGAATGAGTTATGGTCTTCTCGATTAAGAATTGGTGGACAAGATTATGAGTTTGATGAAAGTGACCTTAATGTCTACAGCTATGGTGGAGATGATGGAGAAGGTTATTTTTCTCTTGGGGTTGGTTATAAATACTCTAAAAAAGTTAATATTTGGATCGATATTGTAGATAAGGATATGTATTATCTCACACCTTCAAATAGTGATGGGGTTGAATTAAGAACTTCTTCTCTTGGTTCATTTGATTTTACAGCAGAGTATAAACTAAAAGATTGGAATATGTTTCAAGTTAATCTTTTTGGTACTTTTCATCTTTATATGGATGACTCTGTTCCAGGAGTTTATGGTGGGGATGAGGGAGCTGATTTATTCGGTTTTACCACTGGTTCAGATTTCTATTACGCTTGGAAGAAAAATATGGGTGTTAAAACATCTGCATTTTATTCTAGGGTCACTGCCGATGCAGATTCTATTGAATACACTCGAAACTCTTTTGGATTAGGTTTTGAGTTTGTATATGATATTTAAAATTTCAGTGGTTCATTCTTGTTCTTAATTAACACTTTGCAAGGTGCTAAGTGATACTTACGGTGCCAACTTACCCTCGAAATAGCCCATTTTCTTAGGGAAAAAGGTGGCGAGCATTTTGCGTCTCAACCTTGTGTCAAATAATGTCATGATAAATCGAGGGGGAAATGCTATGGTGCATTCAAAAAAATTATTAAAATTTTTATTCCTGCTTTGTTTAAGTTTGTCATTTGCCAATACCAGGGCCAATGATGATTTTAGCAATGAGGAATTATCTAGTCTTGTAGAGATTAGGGAAGAAGATCGTTATTTAGTTTATGGAGACTATGCTGAAATTGAAATTTTAGCTGAGGAGAGTATCAATCTCTCTTTTAGAGATGATGTAGTTCCTTTTGGAATGGAGTTAGAAAAAGTGGATGAAAAGTCTTATCTACTTTTTGGTGCTCCACAATTTGTAGGAAAACTTTGTTTTTTAGTTGATGCACAAACCTTACGAGGAAAAAGCTCTGTAGAAAGATTATGTTTATATGGTGATCCAAACGAAGAGATTCAATATCCAGTATATACTGAAGAGAGATTTTTAAAGTCTGTTAAAACTTATGAAAATTTTTCTGTAAGTTTTGGAATTGAAGATTATGATTTACCTGTATTTCAATCAATGGTTACACCAATTCAGAGTGGACTTGATATTAATAGAAATCATAAAGGTCAAATTACCTTAGAGGGCTCATTAACTGAAGCTGGTATTTATGAGTTTGTCGTTAAATCAAAAGAAACGAATTCCGAAGTAACAGTTTATAAGCAATTTGTTTTAGAGGTGACTGAATCAAATACTGACAATAGCTATCAATGTGCACCTGGGTATTACTGGGATGATTATTTAAATTATTGTGTTCAAGCAAGTGGAAGAACTTGTGGTTATGGAACATGGTATGACCATGAATCAAACTCATGTAGAGCGTACAGAACGGTTAATTATTGTAGAGCTGGAACTTATTGGGATCACTGGTTAAACAGATGTGTCATTAGTACTGCTAAAAGATGTCCTATAAATTATGAGTGGGATAGATATTACGGAAGATGTGTAAGATTACCTTATACTTGTTCTTATAATCAAAGATATGATTATTCTTTAAGAGCATGTGTGAGAATTTATAGAACGAGAACTTGTTCTGTTGGTTATCATTGGAGTTCATATAGCTCTAGATGTGTGCGTAACGCAAGAACTTGTTATAGAGGTGAATACTGGAATGGATATTCATGTGTAAGAACAAGAAGAGTATGTAGATCAGGAAATTATTATGATCCAATAAGGGGAAGATGTACGGTTCGAGGAACTGTGAGAACTTGTTCTCCTGGTTACAGATGGAATTCAAGATCTAGATCTTGTGTAGGGACAGTAAGAACTGGAGAAAGAGTTTGTCCTAGAGGTCAAAGATACTCAGGTAGACGTGGATCTTGTGTTGGCCACAATCCAAGAAGAGTGGAGCGTCATAGAAATAGAATTCCTCATAGAAGAGTTGTAACAAGACCTGATAGACCAAGAAGACCAGGAAATGGACCTGTAACAAGACCTGATAGACCAAGAAGACCAGGAAATGGACCTGTAACAAGACCAGACAGACCAAGAAGGCCAGGAAATGGACCTGTAACAAGACCAGATAGACCAAGAAGACC
The DNA here is from genome assembly GCA_964215955.1 of Flavobacteriaceae bacterium. Taxonomy (GTDB): domain Bacteria; phylum Bdellovibrionota; class Bacteriovoracia; order Bacteriovoracales; family Bacteriovoracaceae. The sequence continues at coordinate 81,496 of CAXPDR010000027.1, read as the reverse complement.
AGGAAATGGACCTGTAACAAGACCAGATAGACCAAGAAATGGTGGTGGTACAACAAGACCAGACAGACCAAGAAATGGTGGTGGTACAACAAGGCCAGACAGACCAAGAAATGGTGGTGGTACAACAAGACCAGATAGACCAAGAAATGGCGGTGGTACAACAAGACCAGATAGACCAAGAAATGGTGGTGGTACAACAAGACCAGATAGACCAAGAAGACCTTCCACTCCAACGACAAGACCGGATAGGCCAAGAAATGGTGGAGGTACAACAAGACCAGATAGACCAAGAAATGGTGGTGGTACAACAAGACCGGATAGACCTAGAAGACCTTCGACTCCGACAACAAGACCGGACAGACCAAGAAGACCTTCCACTCCAACGACAAGACCGGATAGGCCAAGAAATGGTGGAGGTACCACTAGACCAGACAGACCAAGAAGATCTTCAGGATCATCTAGCAGTGGTTCAAGTACTAGACCTTCTAGACCTTCAAGAGACTCTGGTAGTACGGCAAGACCATCTAGAGGGTCAAGTGGTGGAACAGTATCAAGGCCATCTAGACCATCAAGAGGTGGAAACGATGGTGGAGGACAAAGAAGAAGAAGACCTAAACCAGAATAAAAACCCTGACGTCTAGTTTTATAGATGTTTTTGACCCCAGGTAAGCAAGAATAAGTAGCTTACTTGGGGGTTTCTTTTTTTACTCAAGTAAGGCACCTTAAGGAAAACTTAAGGCTTAATATTCCATCATTTTCTCAAAAGTTTAAATGGAAATGTTATCCTTATAAAAAGGAATTTTTTGTGGAATTAGCAATTTACGAACAAATAAACACTGGAGAATTAAAGGTAATATTTAGCTCGATGGAGAATCTTTCTTTTAAGAGCGAGGAAGATATTCATTTTTTTATCATGAATAATAATTCATATGGAATAAAAACTTTTAATCATCAACAAAGTAAAGTCTACTTGATATTTAATACTAATGAGTTTTATCAAGATGTAATTGATAAATTAAATGAAAGAGTCCACGAGATAAAAAACTTATTAACTATTGTTGTTTCAAGTTCTTTATTTATGATGAGAATTGTTAATAAGGGGAAAATCTTAGAGAAAATAGACTTTGTTAAAAAAAGTTTAAATGACATCGATCTAAGTATTCAAAATATTATAATCAATTTGAATGGTATTGGAAATGTTCTAAACGAAAGCGAAAAACAATATAAGATTAAAGTTTCAAATTATTTAAATATTTTTGAAAGTGAAGTTTTTTCTCAATGTGATCAATTTGGTATTAAGCTTAATTTCATGAATAGTCTTACTGAAAAAGAAAAGAGTAAATTTATTCAAACTAAAAAGATTCAGTTAAATCAGATATCACTTAACCTAGTAAAAAATGCTATTTTTGCTATTAATAATTCTACTCGTAAAGGTAATAAAGAGCTTATTGTTGGAGTTGAGGTCATTGATTCATTTTTCAAAATTTCTATTCAGGATTCAGGTGATGGAATTAAAGATTCACTGAGAGACAAAATCTTTGAAAAAGGGTTTACTACAAAAGGAGAAGAAGGTAGTGGACTTGGTCTTGCTTTAAGTCAAAAGGTACTTAAAGAAAGTGGAGGTGATTTAGAATTAGATGAAAGCTTCCTTGAAGGGGCAAGATTTATTATAAGTTTACCTTTTGCATAGTTTTAATATTTTGGCTGAAATATGATAAAAATCTTACTCTGTGATCAAAACAAAAAATGGCTTGAAAACTTTAAGGTTAAATTAACTGATTCTATGGAGTTGATAGCTGCTATTGAGACAGGAAAAGAAGCTCAAGACTATTTAATTAATAATCCTGTCGATGTTTTAATTATAAATTGTGCTACAAAGAACTTTTCAATATTTGAGGTTGTTAAATTTATAAAACAAAAGACCCCCAAGACTCTCATTCTTATGATTTCTGAAAGTGAAGAGGAGTTAAATGAATATTTTTATTCTGAAAAAGAAATCTCTAAATTAGGCATTGTTAAACATTACATCAAACCATTTCCTGTTTATCATATGGTAAAATATATTGAAGACTCATTTAAGCACCATTTATGGGTTGATTTAAAACAAGTCAGTGGAGAAACTTTACCTGAAGAAGAGGTTTCCGAGTCAGATCAAAGGTTTTCCTCTCTTCCCTATAATGAGTTTGGAAACAATAATATAGCTATTTTTGATTTATACATTAGGCTTAAAAAAAATAAATATTTGAAAGTATTTCATAAACAAGAAAGAATTGAGTTCCCAAGGATTCAACGCTACTTAGAAAAAGATTCGGAATTAAAACTTTATTTTAAAACAAGTGATAGGATATCTTATATCAATTTCACTAATGAGAACTTAAAAAAACTTATCAAAAAACAAAAGGAAAATAAAAAAGAACTTTTTAAGAAAGTAGATACAACAACAAGGTTACTTGTCGAGGAGATCTATACCCACGGCCTTCCAGATCATGTTGTTGAAGAGTCACTAAGTTCATGTGAAAATATATTTTCTCTCGTCAATCAGAATCAAGAATTAAAAAAAATAATGAAAGAATTATTTTCTTCAGAAATCACTGAAGAAGCACATGTCTCTTTAACTGCTTTTTATACCGCAATTACATGCTTGAATATTGATTGGGTTACAGAACATTCTAGAAATAACATTTTATTAGGTGCAATATTACATGATATAGGGAAGGTTAAGTTATCCAAAAAAATGAAGACAACTCCAATTGATGAACTAAAGCCACAAGAGTTAATGGAGTTTCAAAAGCATCCAGAGTATGGTGTTGAAATTTTAGATCAATTAATTGGAATTTCAGAACAAGTAAAGCAGATCGTTTACCAACACCACGAATTAAATAGTGGTGATGGTTATCCAAATAGTTTATTAGCAAGAAAAATTTATCCCTTAGCAAAGATTGTTTCTTTTACAAATTTTCTTGCTAATTATTCTCTTAAAAGACAAATGGGCCCACTTGAAGCTTTAAAATACACTATGGAAGAAAAAGATGATATTATGAAGTATGAGCCATTTGTTATAAAGGCTTTTATCAAAGGTTTTATTAAGGATGTCTAAGACAAAAAGAGTCGTATTCATTGTCGGTGAAAGGTCTGATTACTTTATTTCAGTCGAAAATATGTTCTTGAAAAATTCTGGAGAGTTCTTTGATTATACTTTTTCTTATGGAGATTGGAATCAATTATTTGAATCTTTAGATGATCAACTTGCAATTTTAATTGTGGACTTTACCCATTTAACCTTACAAAAAGATTTTCTTTTTTATTCCCATCAAATACTTAATCTGAAAAGATCCCAGGTTAATCACTTATTACCAATTATCGGATTCTTTGATGATTCAAATTCCTTATGGAAAAACTCTTATTTAATTTATAGTGGTATAAATTATTTTCATATTATTGGTGATGATATTCGGTTATTTTTTGGCAATATCTATTATATTTGTTTTGAAGATGAAGATTATTTTTTAAAACTTTCTAGAGGGATAAAGTTACAGGTAAGTACGACTTTATCCCATTCTTTTTCTTTAACTAGGGTTTCTGATTATCAGTTGAGAGTTGAAGGAGATTTGGGATTACCCGAAGAATTTTCTTCTCGGATTTATAATGCTTTTGATAATCGTAAACTTATGTTCGAGTTAACAGATCATTTGTCTCAAAGTGAAACATCTAACTCAATGAATTCATATGATATTGATTTCAATTTCTCAAATAGTTGGGGAAATGATCAAGAGGAGTTAGTGTTTGAGGATGATGTTGTCACTTGGATATCTAATTTAAAAGAAGATAATGAAATAATTGAAAAGTCTCAGGTAAAGCTGCATATTTATGCAAATAATGAATCTGATTATTTTAAGAAAATTTCGGAATTTTCTTCTGTTGATTTGAATTGTACAATATTCAAAAAATTTAAAGAAAATGATCTTGAGCTTTATCCGTTTGTCGATTTCATTATTTTTGACTGTCAATTAGAATCTGATTTAGATGACGTTGATTTATTACTCACTTACTACTCAAATCAACAAGATACACCAGTTATTCTTTTGTTAAATCATCCCTCTAGTACTCAAGCTATAAAAAAAATGTATGACTATGAGTTACTTTTGTCTGTTCCTAACACAATAGGAATGGATGAGTTAGTTAAAATGCTTGATATGATTAGAATTAACAAAAAGATTGAACCGGCCGAGAGAATTGATCCATTACAGAATATTTTTTTCCTAGAAAAAGAAATTGAAGTAGTTGTTACAAGTTTAAGTGAAAATGAAATAACCTTTAAAACCGTGGAAGAAATACCATTTTTTACTCACATCCTTCTTCAACTTCCAGATTCTCAGGTCTTTGTAACCATTGTTCCAAGTTTTATCAACCTAGAACCAAATATCCATGGATTTCATTATTTAGGTCTAATCAATTTATGTGAAGAGGAAGACAGACAGGTTCTAAGAAAGTCAGTTAGGCGATTTATTAGAAATTTGCCAACCAGTTGGGATGGTATTGATCTAATTTCTGATGACGAGTTAAAAGAGCATGAAGGCGATGAAGAAGGTACCTCTCAAGAAATGAGCGTGAATGCTGAAGAGGAGGGAAAACCTGAAGATAATGAAATTCATAAGATTTTGCGCAAAAATAAAATAAATGCTCAAATTAATAAGCAAGGTCAAAGAAAAAGAACCCAAGGGAGAAAAAGCAAGTTATGAATGTTGTTTTTATTGATGATGAGGAGGTCATTTTAGGTTTATTAAAGGAAATTTTTTTAGATTTTTTTGCCGAAGCTGAGTTTTTTTCAGATGAGAATGAAGCAATTGACTTTATTGTTCAAAAAAAAGACCATATCGATTTAGTCGTTTGTGATTTTAAGATGAAGAATTTAGATGGGATTAAAGTCTTGAAAACTCTTAGGGAAAGAAGAGTTGAGACAAAGTTTATTTTATTTTCTGCATTCATCGATAATAAAATTGAAAAAGAAATAAAAAACCTTAAAAATGTATATTTGTGTCATAAGCCTGATGTAGAGGGATTAGAACGACTAATTAAAACTGAAATTATTTGAAGAGTTTTTTAAATTCTGTTTGAAGGGATTCATTATCGTCATTTGTAATAACTTCTCCAAGACCCATCTTCAAACCTGCTTGAGCTATGCTTTCAAGTCCCTCAAGAAAGGGTTTATCAACAAAATCAAAAGCTCCTAGTTTTACTGCCTTTTTCATTAGTTCCCTTGAGCCATGACCGGTGTAAAAAATAAAAGGGAGGTCCGGGTGAGTTTTTCTAATGTTCTCAAGGACTTCAACTCCATTCATTTCTGGCATATTAATATCACAAATTATGCAATGGACTTGATTCTCGTTAAGGATAGAAATTCCTTTCGTTCCAGAATCAGCTGTAAATACTTTATCGGCTATATCTTCTAAGAGCATGGCAGTTCTCTCAAGTAAAAGAACCTCGTCATCAATTAATAATAAATTACCCTTTGCCATACTGGTAAAAACCTTTCGTTAAGATTAACTTAAGCTTTATAATAACATGAAAATGAAGGATAATTATATAAAAATATAGATTAAGTTATAACTTAAGAATACTTTGTAAATTCAAATAATTAAAGGATAATTCAATTGAATAATATCTTAAAAAAACCTAAGATTTTGCCAACTTTATTAAAGATTAATATGGCCTGCCTTGGGATCGTTTTTATTTCATTTATTCTTTTACTATTATATTTAGGCTCAAATATAAGACGGTATGAAAGAGTTTCTGAGTTTCTCCATGATTATGCTGATTTGTATCAGTATGGTGTTACTCTTGTTCTTAGAATTGAAAATTATGAAACTGATTCTGAAGAATATAGCCTTGCCAAAGATGAATTATTCTTCCTCTCAGAAGATATGAAGAAAAGAATGCTTAAAAGACGGTCCCATTTTGAAGAAATTTATGATTCAAATTATATTACTAAAACTGAAAAAATATTAAGCACATTAGTTAATATTGAACTTAATGAGCAAACAGATTTGAAAAAGTTAACGAACTTATTAGAAGAATCTTATTTTGATACTTTAGTCCTAAGTTCTAAACATCAAGAAAAAATGGAAGAACGTTATATTAAAACAATTTCTTATTCAAGTTTTATCTTTTTGATTTTTATCTTTTTGGTTTTGGTTGTATTAGCAAAAAAAATAAAAGAAATATTAGGGCCATTAAAAGATTTAACTAAGGCTTCTGAAAAACTATCTATTTCAGATGAAAAACTTGATATTAATCTTAATCATAAATACCTCGAGTATCAAACACTTGCGCTTTCCTTTAGAGATATGTATCAGAGAATAACTTATGAAAATCGAGTTATTTCCAATCAAAGTACAAATTCTTCAATTAGTTATTTTGTTGAAAATATCGCTCATGCAATTAATAACCCACTAGCAACAATTGCTACTTCAATGGCCTTAATTAAAAAGAAATGTATAAAAAGTAATGATGATTTTCTTCTAGGAGAAGTACAGATTTGTGATGACCAAATTAATCGAATCACCGACATAACCCATAAAATGAAAAGTTTAATTTCAAGTTCATCAAAAGTAGAGGCCTCAAAGTTTAATATTTCTAATGTGACGACCTTTGTAAATCTTTTATTTTTTAACCGTTTCTTAGATGGAAATATGAAGTTTATCTCTCCTAAAGATGAAATTTCAATTTTTGGGAAAGAAGAAATTATTATTAATATTATTGTAACTCTTATTGAAAATGCAGTTACTTATAATGATAACGCAGAACCTATTATTGAGTTTGGGATAAGAACTTCAGAGGATAAGGTCATCTTATTTGTTTATGACAATGGAACACCGGTACCAAGTATTGATATTTATCAATATCTCCTTGGGTCTGGAAATAGGTCATCAATTAGTTTGTTCACAGCTAGGAAATTAGCAGAAGATTCTGGCTATAACCTTTATTATAATGAAGAACCAAAGAAAGAATTTATTCTGGAAATTCCTCAAGGAAATAAGTATGCATAAAGTTTTAATAATAGAAGACGATTTGAAAATTCAGAAGAACTTAGAATACTTGTTTTATGATCGTATGTCCGATTGTAAAGTTTTTTTAACTTCGAGTGTAGAGGAGGCTGATTCCATCCTTGATGATGAAGAAGTTGATTTAGTTGTGAGTGATTATAATCTCGGTAATGAACAAAATACTTTAGAACTTATTAAAGGAATTGATGACTCTGTAAAAATAATTTATTTAACAGGATATCTTTTACGAGAAATTGTTGACTTATCACTTTCTAAAACGAATTTGTTTTATATGCTTAAGCCTTATGATAATGATGAGTTAATAAATCTTTCATTAAAATTAATAAGAAAAAACTCTTTGAACGAAAACTTTAGTTCAAATTTTATGCCTGATTTAATTGAAGGATTATCTCATGAAATTTTAAATCCTTTGTCGGTAGTTTATGGATATGCGAATAAAGCGAAAAATAAAGTTTCTGAAGATGAGAGGTTAGAAAAAATTAATTCAAGAATAATAGAAATTAAGCAAAAAATCTCACTGCTAAAATCAGTTTTTCAAATTAATTATAATTTAAAACTCATACAAGAATTTGATCCGAAAGCTGAGATGAATTTCATGTTAAAAAATAGTTTTGAAGAAATGGATTTTGAGATTAATGGATCTGAAATTTTTTTTAATTTTAATAAAAATCTGTTTAGGGAGATCTTTTTCGAAATTTTTCAGAATGTAATAGACTTTTCTGAGGGACCTAAAAAACCTAAGGTCTTTATAAATATCTCTGAATCCACTGATGTATTAATGATAGAGGTCGAAGATCAATGTGTACCCATTTTAGATACAATTCGAATCTTTAATCCTTATTTTTCTACTAAGAAAACCACTGTGTACAATATAGGGTTGGGTTTAACTAGGGTTAAGTATTTACTTTCCCATGTTCAAGGTGAAATTGATGTGTTAAGTTTGGAACGTGGAAATAAATTCAAAATTCAATTTAATAAAAGGTTAGCTTGAAATACGATACATTTAAGAATCAATTTTATGACTTTGTAACAGATGATCCAAACTTTTGTGTTTATATGGGGATTGAAAAAAACCTTGGAGATCTTCCTGATCCTGGTAAGAATAAAAGAATTACCATGCAGGGTAAAATAAAAATGCTAAATAATAAACTGAATGAAATAGATAAAGACTCTTTAAATCAAGAAGATCTTATTGATCTAGAATTATATAGACTTCATTTGGAGCAAAGCCGTTTAGGATATGAATTAGAACTTGATAATTACCCTCATAATATGCGTATGCCTGTCGCAAGTGATATCATTTCAGGGCCCTTGTTTATGCTTTTTGCTAACGACAATAGAAATCCTAAAATAAGACTAGTAAATATTATTTCTAGGCTTGAAAAAGTAGATGAATTTATTACCAGTTATTGTCGTAATATTCATAATCCAGTTCAGCGATGGGTTGCAATGGAACTTGAAAAAGTAGAAAGTTTACCTAGTTTTATGGATACTTTATTAAATTGGGCGGTTGAATTAGAGTTTAAAAATACTAAAAGGATGAAGACGGCAGTAGGTTTTGCAAAGGCCGCATTGCTAAGATATAAAATGTTTTTAGAGAATTGCTCGACTTCTCAAAATATTTTTATTGGTGAAGACCAAATGAATTTAGTTCTTAAAAGTAGAGGTATTAATTTATCAGCTAAAGAACTTCATAAAATTGCAAAAGACTTTACATTAAAAAATCGTGAAGATGTAGAAAGTTTGAGATTAAAACTAATTAAAAAATATAAACTCTCAGAGAATAGCTCTGCTGAGGATGTTCAATCCTTCTTAGCCGAAAGATTTAAAGTGGAAAAAACGACAGAGGACTTTTCCTTCGTATTAAACCGTTATGAAAATGAAAATGATAAAATTTTAGAATTTATTAATGATAAAAAGTTGTTTCCACTAGACTTAGATCAAAAAATGAAAATTATTCAAACACCGTCTTTTATGGTTCCTTCCATTCCTGCAGGAGCTATGATGCCTGCTCTTCCGATGAGGGAGGGAACTAAAATATCAATGGTATATTTAACTCTCTCAGAACAACTACTAGATGAACATACGGAGATTTCCATTCCTGGGATGATGATACATGAAGGAATTCCTGGGCATCATCTTCAGTTTGCATGGGCAGCAACTAATAAAAGTTTTATTAGAAAAATTTTTAGTGCCAACGACCTTTCGGAAGGGTGGACCACAATGCTTGAAGATTACATGCTCGATAGTGGTTATCAATCAGAGCTAGCCGATGAAATTCGTTTCAGTGGTAAAAGGGATATTGCAAGAATAGGGGCTAGAGTCGCTATTGATTTGTATTTTATGAGCGGAGATAAAAACTATTTAGATATAGGTATTGATTGTGATTTAAGCTCCCAAGACCCTTTTGTAGCCGCAGGAAATCTTTTGAAAGAAATTACTGGCTTTGTCGATGAGAGGATTCAAGGGGAACTTAATTGGTATTCTCAAGAACGGGGTTATCCACTTTCTTATCTCACAGGAAATCACCTTGTTTGGAAACTAAAGGAAGACTTCAAAGAAACCTTTAAAAATGACATTTCTTCAAACGATATGGACTTAGAGTTTCATCGAAGGTTTTTACAGGCAGGGAATATGCCTGTATCAATTTTAAGTGAGTATATGCTAAGGAAGTCTGATTGTTCTAGAAAGCATGAGTAATTGTGCTTCTTGCTTTCTAAAATTATCACTCTTTTTAACTATCTCACAGTTCTTGATCTCACTATTTCCCTGACTCAAAGGGGTGATACTGTTCAAGATTTGTAAAATATAGGATGGTTTTGCATCACCAGCATTAATTTGCGCAATATAATCTATGTGTCTACTTTCAAATGGGATACTAAATCCTTTCTGGTGAGGCGTATCCTGGGGTGGATAGGTTTCTGATGAGTACACCAAGTCTTTTACACTACTCAAGAGTGCTGAAAAGGGATTTAAAGTATGTTCTCGAGTTGGTCTTACTCTAACATCAATTAGGGAGACTTTTCTTTTTCTTCTTATCTGTTTTTCATTTTTCGCTGTTGGCATCTCTTGTTCGATGTTCTCATAGCCAACCCCTAAACCAAGTTCAGCAATTTCTACTTTTTTATATTGCCCCGTTTTATGGTCCAATATCGAACAACTGATTTTTTCATTCTGTCCAAGACTATGCATATTAGATCTCATTAAGCTTTTAGGGTGAAGAATCGCGCTTATGTTATTCTTTTTTACCACATCTTCAAAGTTTGTTTCAAACCATTGTTGTGTCCAACGATCACATGTTTTTTTCATGTTCTCAATCGTTAATCCTCCTGCATTGAATTCCTTAGAAAAACTTTCTCTTGTTTCTGCGATGGCCAGTGCGACTCCAGCTTCTCCAACGATCTTAGTATGTCCAATAAATAAATCTAATTCAAACTCTAGGAAAGCTGAGCCTTCTACTGCTCTCACATTCTCAAACTCTGCACTACAGTTATAAAATGCTCTTCCGTCACCAACCTCATACTTTTGGCATGATCCGAATTTTTCATTTTTTGAACTACAACTTGATTCAAATCCAGGATATTCATGTAGAGAATCTAAATCCTCACATGTAATTGGTTCATTTTGAGTCATCATTTCTTCATTACACTCAAACATTTTTCCGTCAGCTCTTTTTGTGTAATAACGGTAAACAGTACCACTCCCTTCATCACTTCCAATTTCAACACTTGTTTTGATGTCGAATTCTAGTTCTACTTCACCTTTTAGACCAACTGTGGCTTTCTTGATGATTGCATTGGCTTTTCCTGCAACTTCAGATTCAACTTCAAGAAAGTATTTAGTACTGGTTTCATATTTGGTCTCATGCCTACCACCAATGGAGTTAGGAATTTTTATTCCTGCATTATATATTTTATTGCATATGACTTTATCGCAATTCGTCCCACCATTAAGGTAGCAATTTAGTTTTGCGGTATGTTTTGCATCCTTCTCACTTAGGCATGCTATTGGATCTAGATTCGTAGATGATGCATTTTTTACAGTACACACATTACAAGGGATAGATGAGTCAGGACAACTTTCAATGCAATAAGGTGATTCGAATGGAATAATTTCTTCTCTTATTCTTTCATGGGTTGTACAGAGCATTTTTTCATTTTCCCATTCCCAACCTTTTGTGAATAATTCAACTTTCGAATGTAATTCAATTAGTAGTGTTCTGAGATATGTACAATCTTGTTCACAACTATCAAAACCTCTGTAGAGGTCTGAACAGGCTAAATCAAGAGATTGCTGTTTGTTGATAGGAGGGAGGATATGATCTATCCTATAATATCCATAAGGAGATACTTCAATTGCTCCTTTTCCTAAAATTGGTGTAAACCATTTACCTTCAGGATTATTTGCCAAAAAACTTCTTTGAATTTGTTTTTGATCTTCGGCCATTTGAGAAATTTCTTTTCTACTAATTAGATCTGGCATTTTATATTTAGAAAAATCAATTTCGTCTTTATAGTTAATCAACTCTGTGAGTGTTAAATCTCTAGGGGCAAGGCCATAGTTTTGGAGCATTTCTAAGACTTTTTCTTTATCAAGTATGCTATAAGGTAACTTTTCTCTAAGATTATCCTCGGTGTATGAGTCGGTTAGCCAGTCAATAACTTTAGCATTACATTTACGGCCACCATCTTTAAATTTTTTCCAAATGCTTCTAAGTTTTTCATATTCATAATGATATTCATAGTAGGACTCTTCGCAACTATATTCTACAGGGTCGACTCCAAGTCCGGCATAAGCACTTATGTTTAAAAGGCTTAATAATAGTAATAATAATCCTCTCATATTGGAGACTCCCTCAATTAATAAAAAACTATAGTTATTAATTAGCAATTTAAATGCCATTTGATGTACATTATTTCAGTAGGTTATGTCGTTGTTTGGCCTTATATAATTTAAACTGTATATAGTTTATTCAAAAAGCCTTCAGATAAATCGTTTTTAACCGCCCCCTTTGCGTGGGGATGAACTTAAAGCCAAAATAAACAACTGAAGCACCAGACTATGTTTTAAACAGATTCTACTAGAAGGCGTTAGGGCAGTTATTATCTTTTATGGAAAAAAAGAAAATAAAAAGTCTCAAGTCATTGGAAGCTCTTGAAATTATTGTTACAAAAACGGATTAATCTTTCGCTTCCAGACTTTGTCTTTAAGATCATCCCCAATCAAGTAGGTTAGTTAGAAATCGTTTTTTCGCTTCGGAAAAAACGAATCGGCTAAAACGATTTTTTGCACTCCAACAATTGTATGGCATAAATGTAAAAAATATTTATCAGGATTGGAGTTCTTAATGAAGTTTCGCCCAGAGTTGAATGCGGTTAACAGAATAGTTGTTAAAGTTGGAAGTAATGTTATCACCAAAAAAAATGGGAAAATCGATAATCGTAAAATTCGCCAAATTGTGGAAGATATTAGTGACCTCATTGATCATGGTTTTGAAGTTATTTTAGTAAGTTCAGGTGCGGTTAGTCTTGGAAAACAGTTTTTAAAAACTCATGTTCCAAGAAAAGGAAAAATTGATCTGCAGCAGTCGGCTAGTTCGGTTGGGCAACCAAAGTTGATAAATACATATTCGAGAGTCTTTGAAGAGAATCAAAAAATTTGTTCTCAGATATTACTTACTCATGATGATTTTAGAGACAGAAAAAGATTTCTCCATACAAAAACTAATATAAATATTCTCTTGAAAAATAAAATTACTCCGATTTTGAATGAGAATGATTCTATCTCCTATACTGAAAACAGTGTAGGAGATAATGATCATCTTGCCGTTCAAACGGCTCAAATGGCAAATGCGGATCTGTTGCTTGTTATTACATCAACTGATGGTTTATATAATAAAGATCCATCAAAGAAAGGGGCAAAAAAAATATCGCATGTTCCTTTTGGGTCGACCTTAGAAGAAATTTGTTATAAAGGGAAAACGACCACGGGACGTGGAGGAATGGAGTCAAAGGTTCATGCAATCAATAAAATCACTCCCATTGGGATAAAGGCCATCATTAGCTCTAAAAAATATGAGCGAGTCATTTTAGATCCTTTAACCAAATCTTATGGTACCTACTTTTCTCCTAAAAATGAATATAATCCAGAACAGAGAAAAGCTTGGGTTCTCTCCATGAAAAAGCCCAATTGTTTTATCGAAGTTGATAAAGGTGCATTTAAAGCTTTAGCAAAGAGCAAATCTTTATTTCCTACAGGAATCGTAGATGTGTATGGTGATTTTTATAAAGGTGATTGTGTTGAGTTAAGGTGTAATGGAGAGGTTTTTGCTTCGGGTGTTTGTGAGTATGGACACTTTGAAATTAAGCAAATTATGGGAAGTCAAAGTGAAAGTATTGAAAATATTCTTGGCTTTAAAAACTCATGTGAAGTTATTCATACCGTAAATTTAGTATTAGAAAAGGATAGTATTGATGAAAGAATTAGCGAAAAGGTGTAAAGAAGCCTCAAAAACTCTTATGAGTTTAGACCTTGAAACAAAGAATAAAATATTTGATGAACTTGTTTTAAATTTAAAAAGCAAAAAACATGACATTATTAATGCTAACCAGTTGGATGTTTTTAAAGCTGAGCAAAGTAATTTATCTAATGCCATGGTTGATCGATTAAGATTAACTCGTGAGCGAATCGATCAGATGATTAATGGGGTAATTGAAATAAAAAACCAAAAAGAAGTTGTAGGAAGCTTTTTTGATGAATTTGTGAATCCGAATGGATTGAGTATTAAAAGGCAAAGAGTTCCAATTGGGGTCATCTTGATGATTTTTGAAAGTCGGCCTAATGTTGTTATTGATTGTGCTGCCTTAGCCTTAAAATCATCAAATGGGATCATTTTGAAAGGTGGTAAAGAAGCAAAAGAAACAAATGAGATACTGGGTAAAATTATAACAGAATCAATTAATAAATATATTCCTGAAGATAGTGTTATCACTTTAGCTTCAGATGATAGAAATGCAGTAAGTGATTTACTTGAGTGTAATGAGTCTATTGATGTAGTTGTACCTAGAGGGGGGCATGGATTGATTGAATACGTTTATGACCATGCTAAGATGCCAGTGATTGCCCACTATAAAGGTCTTTGTCATATGTACATAGATAAGTATGCCGATATTGAAAAGGGTTTAAAACTTGTTGAAAATGCTAAAACTCAACGTACTGGTGTTTGTAATGCTATTGAAACTCTCTTAGTCCATTCTGAAATAATGGAGGACTTTGCGCCTAAACTTTCGAATCTTCTTACTGAAAAAGGGACAGAGTTAAGAGTAGATAAAGAATATTTAGACAAAGTCGATTTTAAACATCAGATTGCGACTTCTAAAGACTGGGAGACAGAGTATTTAGAAAATATTTTATCAGTTAAAACTGTCCATAGCTTTGATGAAGCCATTGATCATATTTCAAAATATGGAAGCCATCATTCTGAATGTATTGTCTCTGAAGATAAAGAAAGATGCCAAAACTTTATAAATAGAGTTGATGCAAGTTGTGTCATGGTGAATGCTTCGACCAGGTTTAATGATGGTGGACAACTTGGGCTAGGTGCAGAGTTAGGGATTTCTACTTCTAAGCTTCATGCCTATGGGCCAATGGGAGTTGAGCAAATGACGACATCTCGCTTTGTAGTTATGGGTGAAGGGCAAATAAGGGGCTAAATATGATTATTGCTGTTCTAGGATGTGGAAACATGGCTTCGGCTGTAGTAGAAGGAATTTATCGTCATAACAATACAATTAGTTTCATCACTTATACTCCAAGTCGCAAAAGAGCGATTGAATTGGCAGAAAAAGTGAATGGGCATATTATTGATGATTTAAAAGATATCCAAAATGCAGATATGATTTTAGTAGGGTGTAAACCTTATCAGTTTGATGAATTATGTAACGGATTAGCAGGAATTGATTTAAAAGATAAAACAATTCTTTCAATTATGGCAGGGGTTCCGGCAAGTTATATAAATGAAAAACTAAATGCTAAAAAGATTATTAGACTTATGCCAAGCCTTCCTATGCAATATGACGAAGGAATAAGTCTTATTTATGCTAATGAATCATCGGCTAGTAGTGAGAAGGAATCTTTAGAGTTCTTACTAAAAAAGTCTTCTCAAGTTTATATCCTTAACACTGAGGAAGCGTTTGATAAGTTAACCGTAGTCGCCTCATCTGGTCCTGGTTATGTATTTTACTTATTAGATGCGTTTAAAATTATGCTTGAAAATTGGGGATTCACCCCTAGTTTATCTAAATCATTAACTATTCAATTATTTAAAGGAGCTTCAAAGCAAGCTCTAGTTTCTAATTCTGACTTTGAGGGACTTTTGAATAAAGTTACATCCAACAAAGGAGTTACGGTAGAGGCCATTAATTCTTTTAAAGAAAATAATCTAGATCTTAATATTAGGGATGGACTTATGGCAGCCTTAATGAGACTAGATGATATAAAAGAAGAATTTGTAACAGGAAAGTAACAATTGGTTGAATTAGTTGAATTGGTTGAGGAATACTCATATCCATTTTTTATTTCATGCTTTTACTTAATCTTATTTTTTTATTTTAGATTTAAAGTTAATAAAGCTGAAAGATCGAAATTAAAAAATATCAAGAAGAGGGAGATTTTAGATGCTGTAGAAACAGAATCTCCATTTGAGGATCAAGAAGCAGCACTTAAGAAAAAAGGTATTGTCGGAATTGAAGACCGTTTTGGGTTTATTAATAAAGCTCTCCCAATCATTCTCATTTTTCTTTGGTTCTTTTCACTGACAATTCCATATTTAAGTAAAGTTCCTACTATTTACGCATCAATTGTTGCGGCAATTTTATCAGTAGTTGTCGGTGTATCTTTAAGACCATTTCTAGAAAATCTATTTTCTGGAATTGTCGTTTCATTCTTCAAGTCCATCAAGGTTGGCGATACTGTAATTATTGATAATCAATATGGTCTAATAGAAGAGATAGGGCTTACGTATTCAGTTCTTAAACGCTGGGATTGGGCAAGAATTGTGATTCCTAATAGTAAACTTCTTCAAAAAGAAATAGAACACCTTACTATGAACGATCACTTTATTTGGGCCCATATAGAGTTTTATGTCTCCCCTGGAAGTGATTTAGAAAAAGTTGAAAAAATTGCCAGAAAAGTTGCTGCAAATTCAGCTTATTTTAATAAAACAGAAGATCCATCCTTTTGGGTTATGGATATGCAAAAAGATACTATTAAATGTTGGTTGGCCGCTTGGGCCGATTCACCTAGTGAGGCGTGGGAACTTAGGAATGAATGTAGAACTCAACTCATAAAAGAGCTTCAGAAAGAACAGATCGAATTTCATAGAATTAATATATCTAACTAGTTTTGAACCTGAATTCTTTTACTCTTTTGTATTACTCACATGCATAAGTTTTCCTGTATGAACAACACTTCTATCACCAGTATTTTCATCAATTCTTACAAATTCATAAGGTAGGGTGGGATGGTCATTTTCATAATCTACAGTTAATATCAGATAGCCAAGTTTAGCTTCTGCCCAGACCGGAGATTTCTTTTTCATAAATCTGAATTCACCAGCTCCACCAGAAATTAAATGATGAGTACCTTTTTTCAATCCATAATCCTCTTGATTATGTTCATGGCCTGCAATATATCCATCAAATTTCCCCACGATGGAATACTTTAAAAATAGTTTTACAAAATATTGTGCATTTCCGTGTTTACCTGAAGAGTATCTTGGATGATGTCCGAAGGCGACCGTTAATTTACATCTCTTAGAGTTTTCAGATTTAAAATTTCTAATCCATTTGTCTTGAGATTTAAATTTAGAGTTTGTATCAATTGTCACAAAGCAAAGATCACCGTAAATATTTGCATAATAAAGAGAAGGAGCTTTTATCATTTCAAACTTTTTAGCTAAATCTAACCAGACTGAAGGATTCTTCTTATAGTCGTGATTACCTTGGGCCATAAAGAACGGAACTCCTGCATCCATAATGTCCTTATAATAACTATAAAATCTTTTATCAAATTCAGGATCATCAATACTATCCAATCCGTTTGGATAGATAATATCTCCTGTATGTCTTACTTGGTCACAGGCTTCATTTTTTAATGCTTCAGCAACGAGAGCTTGTCCTGTTGAAGCTTTTCCTGAGTCTCCAATCACACAGATTTTAGTGCCTGCACTTAACCTTTCACTTATCTCAATAGAACCAGGGTTTGGGTCATGGGGGTTTAAGTTATTACATGATAAGCTAGAGAGAGTTAAGAATAATAAAATCAGTTTGTTCATCGTCTTATACCTTTGTTGGTTGTAAAGATGATTTCAATTTCTTAATCTTTTGGCAATTTAGGATTTTGTTAAGATGATCAACTCATCGCAAAATGTAATGCGTTGTGACTTTAAAAAAAAGAGGATTATAGTTTTACAACCCAAAAACAACCCGCTAGAATCTTAGCGTTTTACTATATTATATAAACACACACAAGTACTTAAAAACAGGTGGTATTAATGGAATCAAATGTTCTTTATCTAATTCCGGCATTGGGATTATTTGGATTAGTCGTTATGGCCGTTAAATCTGCATGGGTAACAAAGCAAGCAACCGGTGATGAAAACATGGTTGAGCTTTCTACTTATATTGCAGAAGGGGCTATGGCATTTTTAAAAGCTGAATGGAAAGTTTTAACTTACTTTGCAATTATAGCAGCTGTATTATTAGGGTGGTCAGGTACTATGGTAGCGACCTCTTCTCCGATAATTGCTGTTTCATTTGTAATTGGTGCAGTATTTTCTGCTTATGCTGGTTACTTAGGAATGAACATTGCGACAAAAGCAAATGTTAGAACAACTCAAGCGGCAAGAACAAGTCTTAAGGATGGATTAAAAGTGGCTTTTACTGGTGGTACAGTAATGGGATTAGGAGTTGCTGGACTTGCAGTTCTTGGTCTGGGGACACTTTTTATTGTTTTTTATAAAATGTATGTTGTCTCAACAGGTGCTTCTGTAAATGGTATGGAAATGGAAAAAGCCATTGAAGTTTTAGCTGGTTTTTCATTAGGTGCTGAGTCTATCGCTCTTTTTGCAAGAGTTGGTGGTGGTATTTATACTAAAGCTGCAGACGTTGGAGCTGACTTAGTTGGTAAAGTTGAAGCTGGGATTCCTGAAGATGACGTAAGAAATCCTGCTACAATCGCTGATAATGTTGGTGATAACGTAGGTGATGTTGCTGGTATGGGAGCTGACTTATTTGGTTCATACGTTGCAACGATTTTAGCGACAATGGTTCTTGGTAGAGAGATCATTGTAAGTGATAACTTTAATGGACTATCGCCAATTTTACTTCCAATGGTTATTGCTGGTGTTGGTATCATTACTTCAATTGTTGGTTGTGCACTTGTAAGAATCGCTGATGAAAAAGGTGATGTTCAAAAAGCACTTAACCTTGGTAATTGGACTTCAGTTATTTTAACAACAATTATTTGCTTCTTCCTTGTTAAGTGGATGCTTCCTGAAAGCATGTCTCTAAGAGGCTATGAGTTTACATCGATGGGTGTATTTTGGGCAATCCTAGTTGGTTCAATTGTTGGTGCTTTAATGAGTATTGTAACTGAATACTATACAGCTATGGGAAAAAAGCCTGTTAATTCAATTATTCAACAGTCAGATACTGGTGCAGCTACTAATATTATTGGTGGTCTTTCAGTAGGGATGGAATCTACATTAATTCCGACTATTATCCTTGCTGCTGGTATTTATATGTCTCACCACTTTGCAGGTCTATATGGTGTTGCAATTGCAGCAGCTGGTATGATGGCAACAACGGCTATGCAACTTGCAATTGATGCATTTGGACCAATCGCTGATAATGCTGGTGGTATCGCAGAAATGAGTGGGCTTCCAAAAGAAGTTAGAGAAAGAACTGATATCCTAGATGCTGTTGGTAACACTACAGCAGCTACTGGTAAAGGTTTTGCAATCGCTTCTGCTGCATTAACTGCTCTTGCGCTATTTGCTGCATTTGTTGGTCTTGCTGGAATTGATTCAATCGATATCTATAAAGCTGACGTTTTAGCAGGTCTATTCGTTGGTGGTATGATTCCTTTCATCTTCTCTTCTCTTGCAATTGCAGCAGTTGGTAGAGCTGCGATGGAAATGGTTAAAGAAGTTAGACGTCAGTTTAAAGAAATTCCAGGCATCATGGAACATAAAGCAAAGCCTGAGTATGATAAATGTGTAGCTATCTCTACTGAAGCATCAATTAGAGAAATGATGTTACCAGGGGCCATTGCTCTAATCACTCCAATCGTTGTTGGATTTGCTTTTGGGCCAGAAGTTCTTGGTGGTTTATTAGCAGGTGTTACAGTTTCAGGTGTTTTAATGGGAATGTTCCAAAACAATGCTGGTGGTGCATGGGATAATGCTAAGAAGTCATTTGAAGCTGGTGTAGAAATTAATGGTAAGATGGAGTACAAAGGTTCCGAAGCTCATAAAGCATCAGTAACTGGAGATACTGTAGGTGATCCATTTAAAGACACTTCAGGTCCTTCTATGAATATTTTGATTAAGCTTATGTCAATCGTTTCACTTGTTATTGCTCCACATATCTCTGTAAGAGGGCATGGTCACACAGACCATAGTGGGCATGATCATTCTTATTTAAACAATCTTAAAACTGATAAAAAAGTAGAGATTGTTTTAAAGAAAGAAGATATCAAAAAAGTAGAAACTGCCGCTAAATAATCGATTTTATAAAATAGATTAAATATCAAAGCCCCAGGAATCTGGGGCTTTTTTATTAAATAAAATTAATTCCTTTGAACTCTTTGAACTTTTTCTTCTCTCATTTTTAAGAAAGTCTTGTAGTTTTGATTGGCGTCCAAATCAATATCATCTCTCAATAAATCAACAACGGCCTCATCAGCATTCGCCAAATGATAACCATTAATAATATCATTCGCAGCAAAAGGGGTCGACAGTGGAGCCGTCAATACAGAGTAACCAAAAACTTCCAAAGTTTTAAAAGCTCTACATATAATCGTATTGCACTTTCCTGCAGCTTCAATAGAGTTCATTGGAAGTTCTACTAGGGGACCAAGAATTTGATCATTTCCTACTAAAATAGCCATATGAGTTCTCATTCTTTTTAATTTGTTGAGTATTTTTTGTTTTTTAGCATTTGGAATATCCTCACTGTAGAGGGCCTGTGCCAGATCTTGTCTCGAAATTGCATGAATCATTTGAGCACCTTTTTCATTACTCGAATTAGGATAAACATCTCTTTTGACTCTATAAAAGAAATCATAATGTGCTAAAATTTGCTCATCTAAGTTATATTTTTTAATTTTTTCCAACTGAGCAGATAGTCGTTTCTGTTCTTGTTTAAACATTTGAGTATGATCTTTTATTTCTCTAATTACGTCTGAGGAAAAAGAATTAAGTGTGAATGAAAAAAACAAAATACATAACAGTGTTTTCATAAAGTCTCTCCTTAGTTTAAATTAGTTAGTGCAGCACTTATGCCAGTTGATGGCACATGAAATCAGTTATTTGGAGGATTCAATTTGGAAAGTTAAGAAAATGTTGAATTGTTAGACAAAATTAGGAAATTATTCAAAGAACTATTTTTTAGGAGTTTGGGATCATGAGATATTTATTGCTTATTTCATTACTTTTTCTTGGGCGAGTTTCGCTGCCTTTGATTTGAATTCTCAATATCACAAAATGAAGGATAAGTTAGAAAGGGATTATTGCCATGGTAAAAAATAATAATGATTTAAACAAAGGCTTAAAGAAGATGGAGATTAAACTTTAATAATGCTTTTATAATAAAAATATATCAAGCCCTTATTGTGAGAGGTTTTTTTATATCTAGTCACTGCGTTACCTCAATTTTAGCCAAATTCAAAAAAAAAATGTACGCTCAATAATACTTTAAGGAGAAAAATATGAAGTACACGATTATGGCCATTTGTCTTTTAACTGGTAGTATTACATTTGGAGAATGTATTAAAGAGTTAGAAATTAGTGGTTTTGAGCTTTTACAAAAAAGCTATAAATTCAAAACAGCTCATATTGAGACTTCGGATAATAAATTCGTAAAATTAACAGATCTTAATATAAACTCTATTCAGTTGTATAAAGTACAAATCCCTGAACATAAGTTTCTAGGAGATTTTTCAAGATATAATAGAAAATATATCGATTATTATCGATATTCACGAATGGGGAAGTTCTTAGCAGAAAATAATAATAAGTTTCAAAATCTAGGCTATGAGACGACCATAGTTGGAAAAAGCATTGAAAATAGAAATTTGTATGCGTTAAAGCCTACGAGTTTTGATCCGAATAAAAAAACTATCG
This sequence comes from Flavobacteriaceae bacterium, assembly GCA_964215955.1. Taxonomy (GTDB): domain Bacteria; phylum Bdellovibrionota; class Bacteriovoracia; order Bacteriovoracales; family Bacteriovoracaceae. The sequence continues at coordinate 60,028 of CAXPDR010000027.1, read as the reverse complement.
TAATGTTTGGAAGACATCATGGAGATGAAGGAACTGCGAATTGGATTATTGAAGGCTTTATAAATAAGTTTTTGAAAGCGAATGAGACTTTTCATACAGAGTTTCAACTTATTTTATATCCTATGGTTAATCCCGATGGAGCGGAAGCTCAGTCACGCTATAATGAAAATGGTCGTGATCTAAACAGAAGCTGGAGTTTCGATGTTGCAAAAAGCTATGATGAGGCAAAGATAATTCATAAGGATCTAAAACCATACCTTAAAAATAGAAAAAATATAGTGGCAGTATTAGATATGCATGGTTCTTTCTCCGAGGACTTCATCTATAGAGTTGAGGATGATTTTATCAATCGTGACTTCTATAACCATCAACAGAACTTTATTGATCAATTAGCTCGTTATGACCTCTGGCAGGGTGGAAATTATAAACTATCAAATGGACACCCTAAAATGGCCAGAATCGTCATGGTAAAAAATTACGGACTTCATGCTCTCACTCACGAAACCCCTAGGGACATCAAAAAAAATAACAGTAAAAGCCGTAATAAAACATCCCTAATGCAACAAGGTGAGGCAGTTTTCGATGTATTAAATGATTTATATTGAGCTCTTAAAGTCTTCTTTATTTAATTAAGTTATTAAAATTATAGAGATTTTTTCTTTTAATTAAACGTTTGTTTGAAAAAAAACGATTTCATGTTACATTCATTTAAAACAAACGTTTGAATTAGGAGAAAACATGAAATATATCACACCACTGGTTTTTCTGTTGTCGGGCTCAGTTTTTGCTACTGAATTCGTTATTACAGAAGAAACACTTCAAGCAAAGGTCAAAGCACAAAACCCAACTTTAAGTGAAATCGAATCTACATTTTTAGCTTCAAAAATTAATGCAGAGGAGATGAAAGATAGATTTGGTTATGAGTTTTACACGGGAGCCTCTCACGCTAACACTAAAGAGAAGGCCCTAATTTCTTATCAACCTGTTTTTAGTAACGTGAACCAATACCAGATGGGTGTAAAAAAATACACTAAGTATGGAGTTGTTTTAGATTTAAATCGTTCAGTGGACGTGAGAAGTGCTGATGATAATTATACGGATTTAACAACGACTACAGATAAGTTTGGTATTCAAATGGATTTATGGAAAGACTTTATGGGTGCCATCACAAAATCCAACTTTGAAAATCTCCAAGATCTTAAGAAGAAAGATGAATTACAAGAAGAAATTTCTAAAAATGTTTTAAGTGTTAACGTGAGAAAACTATATTGGTCGATTGTAGCCAATTCTCAAAAAATAAAAATTACTCAAAACTTACATGAAACGGCCAAGAAACAAGCTGCCGATGCAAGAAGAAGAAAAGCAGCATCAGTATCTGATAGGGCGGAAGTTGCAAGGTTTGAATCCTTGGTTCATCAAAGAAAAGGTTCATTACTTGCCCTTGAATACGAAAGAGAAGTTCTCTTTAAAAACCTAAGAGACTTGTTTCCAGACTTGAATGGAAAAGAGTTTAAATTAGGTGATTATAATATCGATAAAACTATTTTTGAGGTGTTGTCTTGCTCTGCTCAAATTGATGGCCAAAAACAAGTTCCATTTGAACATACTAAATATGATGAAATCGTTGGGCTATTAAAATCAGTTCAAGGAAGGCAGTTAAAAGTTGATGAGAAATATGATGATATCGATTTAAAACTTGATTTAGCTTTCCAAAGAGTAGGTGTGGCGAGCGAAACAGACGATGACTCTAATTATAGTGGGAGTTATTCTGATTCAGTAGAAGATTTAAGAGATAATGATAGATCTGGATTCAGTGCAGGAATTAGTCTTACGATTCCTTTTGGTGAAAATAAAAAAGGAACAACAGCTGTTAAAGAAGCTTATACCGAAAAGCAGTTTGATGCGAATATCTCAAATTTAGAAACTAATGTTTTATCAACTCATAAACAAGTTCAGAAATCGATAAAACTTTTAAATTCGTTAATAAAAGAACAAAGATCTAATTCTAAACAATTGGCAATTAGGGTCAAAGAAATGAAAAAGAAATACTCCCAGGCGAGAATTCCTGAATATGCTTTAATTCAAGATGAAGATTCATTATTACAAAGTGATTTGACGATTGTTGATACTCAATTAATGGTTGTAAATACGATTTTAGATTATTTTGCTGTTTTTAATACTTACCCATGTAACTTCAATAGGAAATAATTATGAACCAGATTATTAAATTTTTTCTAGAAAACCATAAGTTAACTTTAATTTTATCCTTCATGATGGTTGTCTTTGGAGTGATGGGATTACTAAAACTTAATGCAGAGTCTTACCCAAATGTTAACTTTGCTATGGCGCAAATTACAACAAGGTATGATGGTGCAACTGCGAGTGATATTGAAACCAAAATTACTAAGCCTATCGAGGATAAGATAAGAGAAGTCTCAGGACTAAAAGACGTCAAATCAGTCTCTAAATCTGGGCTATCAACTATCTTAGTAAGAGTTGATATGGATAATGAGGATGAGGACGAGGTTCTCGATGAACTTCAAAAAGCTGTAAAAGAGGTTAATACCCTTCCGGTTGATTTGAAAGATGATCCTGACTATATGGAAATTAATTCTGAAGAATTTCCAGCTGTTGAGCTAGCCATAATTGGAGATAATACTAACAGAGCAAGGGATCTTGTTGCTGATACAATGAAAGAAGAGTTAGAAGATTCTAAAAAAGTAAAAAATGTTAGGCTTGTTGGTTTTAGAAAAAGACAATTCAATATTCGACTAGATGAAGATAAACTTGCTAGTTATCACATTGGGCTAGAAGAAGTTTTAAATAAAATCAAAAATAGAAATGTTGATATCCCTGGTGGTGATCTAGACAATGGTGGAGTAAGAAAGCTTATCAGAGTAGAGGGAAAAGTTGAAAGTGCTAAAGAGCTAGGTGAACTTGTGGTTAGATCAAACTTTTCAGGGCAAAAAGTATTATTGAAAGATATTGCTGAAGTGATTGATGGTGAAGAAGATGCCCAAACTCTGGCCACATTTGACGGAGAAACGGCTACCTTTCTTATTGTTAATAAAAAGGGTGGAGCAGATACTCTAGCTCTTGTTCATGAAGTCGATGAGATTATTAAAAGATTTCAGACTCAATACGACGGCCAATTTAAAATTAAGGTTTATAATAATGAAGGGGATAAAGTTAAGCAAAAACTTGAAATCCTAGCTTCAAATGCTATTTCTGGTTTAATTCTTGTTGTTGTTTTCCTTTTTATCTTTCTTCCTGGAAAAATTGGTTTAGTAGCTTCGATGTCTCTTCCTTTAGCCGTTATGGCAACTGTTGGTTTTATGCCTATTTTTGGAATGAACTTAGATGCTATTACAATATTAGCACTAGTTATCGCCCTTGGGATGTTAGTTGATAATTCAGTTGTTATCTCAGAGAACTTCGCAAGACTTAAAGATGACGAAGGTTTATCTTCAATGGATGCAGCATTTGTTTCGGTTAAACAGCTATGGCTTCCAATTTCAACTACAGGTTTTACTACTATTGCAGCTTTTTTACCTATGTTAGTGACCAAAGGGATTATGGGACAATTTATTAAATATATCCCTATTATTGTCACTATATCTATTCTTATTTCTCTTTTTGAAAGTTTCTTTTTTCTTCCAATGAGATTGAGATTTGCAGGTGGAAATAAAACGGTCAAACCTGAAGAGGTTAAAAGAGATTGGTTTCATAAGTTTATCTTAAAGTTTGAAGCTTTTATGGATGTACTAGTATCTCGTAGATATTTAGTTTTCCTAGCTTTTGGAGGAATCTTATTTGGATCTCTGGCATTAATGACCGTTGGAAATAAATTTATGTTATTCCCACCTGAGCAGACTGAAATTTATTTAGGTCGAGTTGAAATGCCTAGAGGTACTTCAGTAGAAGAAACTAAAAAGGAAATGATCTATATCCAAAAACAACTACAAGAAAATCTTGGTGATTGGCAAAGAGGTATTACGGCCAGAGCTGGTACATCTAGTGTCGGGCCTACAGATCCAAAGGGTGCTACAGGTGAAAATCATGGATTATTCATCGTATATGCCTCATCCTATGCGAAATATAATATCGTATATACTGACTTTCTTAAAAAAATGAGAATGTCTCAGCCCCTTAAGGCCACTGAGGTGACTTTTGAAGCCCAGGCAAATGGCCCTCCTGTTGGTGAGCCAATTAATGGTACTTTTAGATCAAATAATGCAGAAAACCTAACTGCTATGGCAGAAGAGATTAAAGCTGAAATGGCTAAGATTCCTGGAGTTAGAGATTTAAAAATTAATGATATTCTCGGAGAAGAGGAAATAAAGGTTAGAATAAATTATGCAAAAGCTGACCAGTTAGGACTTACTGTTAACTCTATAGGTTCTGCTATTAGAACAGCTTTATCTGGGACCATGATCTCAAAAGTTACCCTTGATAATAAGGAAGTTGATTTAAATGTAAGATATTTGGATAAATCTAGGCAAGTGAATGAAAATATTCAAGATATTAAAACTATGGATTCTATGGGAAATCTTGTTCCAGTAAGCACTGTTGCCAAGCTTGAGGTGACTGAGGGGTCTCATGAAATTAAAAGATTTGATTTTAAAAGATCAAAAACTCTTACGGGAGATATTGATGAATCAAAAATTACTAGTATTGTTGCTAATCAAAAACTACAAGAAGCGTTTGACAGACTTTCCCCTAAATATCCTGATGTTTCTTTAGTTTTTGGTGGTGAAAGTGAAAATACAAAAGAGTCGATGCAATCACTTGGTGAAGCTTTAATTATTGCTCTTATTGGTATCTTTGCATTATTGGTTTTCTTATTTAGCTCATATTTAAGACCAATCATTATAATGTCTACTATACCTTTAGGGTTAGTAGGGTTTTCAATCGCCTTCTTTTTTCACAACAAACCTATATCATTCTTGGCGATGATTGGTGTTATTGGTCTTGCTGGAATTATTGTAAACTCAGGTATCGTCCTTATTTCCTTTATCGATCAAATGAGAGAAGAAGGGAAAATGGAGCTGCATGAAATTCTTGTTAAGGCTTCCGGGATGAGATTAAGAGCAGTTCTTGTAACTTCCTTAACTACTGTTTCAGGCTTAATTCCTACTGCCTATGGAATTGGAGGAAGTGACTCTATGCTGGTTCCAATGACCATGGCGATGGCATGGGGATTGACCTCAGGTACAATCTTAACTCTTATGTGGGTTCCATGTGCTTATGCTATTCTTGAGGACTGGAATAATTATTTAAAAGGTTTTAAAATATTTGCAGGAAATGAAGAAGAGGAGCACGTATCCTCAGATGCAGGTGAACATTTTGCCAAAGAAGTTGCAACTGGCTTACAGAGTGCGACTACTGTTGAGATGGAGAAAGACCATGAATGATTCTACGAAAGAGAAAATTTTAAAGGTATCCCATAAACTTTTTGCTGATAAAGGTTATAATGGCACAAGTGTTAGGGAGATAGCTAAAGAAAGCGAAGTAAATATCGCAGCAATAAATTATCACTTTCAAAATAAGGAGAATCTTTATTTACAGACTATCCATCAAAGTATCGTAGATACTGATACTGAAGTTAAAGCTATCTATGATAATCATCAAAACTGCACTGTAGAAGATTTCGCAGGAGCTGTATATGAGCATTTTGTTGCAAATGCTGAAGACTTAAGAACAGCTTTTAAATTAATCATTAGTACAGATCATTTGGGGGATCAAGCTGGTGCTGTTATTGGGTCTCATTTAGAAAAGTTCAAAGGGCCACCTGGTGGTGAATATTTTGTTAAATTTATCATGGAACAACACCCAAATGCTAAGTTTGATGATGTTCAATGGGCGGTTCGAACTATCTTTTCCTTAATTACCCATAAATCTTTGGTTATGTGTAATACATCTATCTGTAGCTCCATGAGAGAAGTGGGGGTGACTAGGGACAGTATTAAAGATGATCTAAAAAGAGTCGTAAGGATTCTTCTTAAAGAAATTTCTTAAAATAAAATCTATAAATTGGTCTTAGCATAAAAACTAAGGCCAAAATTAAATAAATATTTAAATCTAGCGATAAAATTGGTTCCCATACTTTAGCGATGGCCAAGGCAAGAACAAAAACACACCATTTTATTAAAGCAATATCGTAAATATCTAATCTATTACTCCTATTATTCATCCAAGATAAAATATTCATATATCCTCCTTTGTTTTTCTATATTAAGCCATTGATGGTCCATTTTGGATGATATGGCCCATGTTTTAACTTGAGTGTTTCCATTTTTATATTGATTTTAAAGCTCTAATTTTCGAAAATTTATAAAAGGAAAAAATTATGGAATATCAAAAACATTTAATGTTTGATCGAAGGTTTTGGCCAACCTTTTGGACCCAATTTTTGGGGGCATTTAATGATAATGTTTATAAGAATGCAATGGTGATGTTAATCACATACCAATCAATGAAATTAGGTGGATTATCTCCCGAATCCATGGTCGCTCTTTGTGGAGGCGTATTTATCCTTCCTTTTTTTCTGTTTTCGGCCATGGCCGGACAGATTTGTGATAAATATCCCAAAGATAAACTTATGTTTTATATTAAAGTCTGGGAAGTCTTAGTTATGCTTTTTGGAGCATTAGGTTTTTATTTGGGTAGCCTCAATATTCTTATGATAACTTTGTTCTTTATGGGTCTTCAATCTACCTTCTTCGGCCCCGTTAAGTATGCTGTTCTGCCAGAACTTGTCAATGATAACGAGTTAGTTCAAGGCAACGCCTTAGTAGAAATGGGAACCTTTGTAGCGATTCTTTTAGGAACAATAGTTGGGGGAATTCTTATTGCCATTGAGGGGACTGGAGCCTGGTATGTAGGTATTTCTGTTATCTTTTTTGCTCTAATGGGAACTGGTTTTAGCAGGTTTGTCCATCCGTTAAAGAAAACCAATAGCGAGTTAAAAATTAATTGGGGAATCCTAAAACCTTCCTATTCAATCATAAAAATCGCCAAAAAAACTAAAAGTGTGTGGTTAAGTATTTTAGGGATTTCGTGGTTTTGGTTTTTAGGAGCTGCTCTTTTAAGTATGTTTCCTGGCTATGTTAAAAATGTCATTGGAGGAAATGAACATGTTGTCACTTTATTTCTAGGTTTATTTAGTATTGGTGTAGCCTTAGGTTCCATTCTTTGTGAAAAAATGAGTCGGCAAAGATTAGAATTAGGTCTTGTTCCATTTGGGACAATAGGAATGAGCATTTTTATTTTTGATCTTTTTCTTGTTGGGCAACCTACAAAGCTGACTAGTGAAATTATTGGTCTTACAGAGTTCTTTCAAAATCCTGCATTTTGGAGAGTTCTAATTGATTTGTTAGGACTTTCTATTTTTAGTGGTTTTTTCACAGTACCCCTTTATACCTTTATCCAGCATCGAGCAGAAGAAAAGGAAAGAGCTAGAGTTATTGCAGGCTTGAATATTATTAATGCCTTTTTCATGGTTTGTTCAGCAATTCTTCTCACTGTATTTTATCAAATTGGCCTAAGTATGCCTGAAATTTTTGGAATATGGGCGGGATTGAATTTGATAGTTTCAATTTACATTTATTCAGTTATACCTGAGTTTCTCCTTAGATTTTTCGCAATGATTTTATCAAGACTTTCTTATAGAGTTAAGACGAAGGGACATGAGAATATTCCTGATGAAGGAGGCTGTATTCTTACGTGTAATCACGTTAGCTTTGCAGATTGGCTTATTATTTACGCCGCTATTAAAAGACCAGTTCGGTTTGTTATGTACTATAAATTTATGAAAATTCCTTTAATTAAATATCTTTTTAGAGATGCGAAGGTGATCCCTATAGCGGGTAAAAAAGAGGATGAGGATATTTTAAATAAAGCGATGGAGACCATTGAGAGTGCGCTTAAACAAGGTGAAGTTATTTGTATTTTTCCTGAGGGAGCAATTACAGTCGATGGCAAGATAGCAGCATTTAAGCCTGGAATTGAAAGAATACTTGAAAGAGTTCAAGTTCCGGTAATACCAATGACCCTTGATGGTCTCTGGGGAAGTTTTTTTAGTCGAAAATATGGCGGAAAGGCAGGCAGTAGACCTAGTCTTTTACTTAAAATGATTTTAAGAAAAGTAGATTTAACCATTTTTGAAAAATGGGATCCTAAAGATGTTAATGCCGAAAAACTAGAAAATTTCACAAAAGAAAAATTTGGAGAATTAAATTGAAATTTTTAGCACTATTTTTGTTGGTGGGTTGCTCTATCCATAGTTATTATTCTGAATCAAAATTAGACATAATTAAAAAAAATGGTGTTCTTAGGTTTGGAACGACTGGAGATTATGCTCCATTTAGTTTTGTTGACGAAAGAGGTGAGTATAGTGGCATTGATATTGAAATTGCTAAAGCTCTTGCAAAAGATTTGAAAGTTGAATTGAAAATCATTCCCACAAGTTGGCCAACCCTTTCTGATGACTTATTAATGGACTCTTTTGATATCGCTCTGAGTGGTATTTCTCAAACTGAAGCCCGCATAAGTATTGGTCATATGACTCCTCCGTATCTTGCAAATGGAAAAATGGCCATCGCCAGATGTGATGAAAAGAAAAAGTTTGCATCCATTGAAGATATTAATAAAAAATCCACACGTCTCATTGTTAATCCAGGTGGTACAAATCATAAATTTGCCTTGAAAAACTTAGCTGAAACAGATCTTAGAATTTTCAATGATAATACGAAGATATTTAATGAAATTATTCAAAATAGGGCCGATGTTATGGTTACTGACTTGGTAGAAGCTTTGTACCAGGCTAAAAAATATCCTAAGGTCTTGTGTCCGACCCTTGAAAGACCATTAACAGAAGGGGCAATTACCAGCTTTTCTCCATTTGATAGAAAGTGGAATTTCTTTTTAACTAAGTGGTTTACTGAGTTCAAAGAAACGGATGAATTCAAGCTGATAATTAAGAATTACTTATAACCGTAGTTTTTCTAAAAAAGATATAGATAGCTAACGCCAAGAAAAAGCCACCTACGATATCATATATATAATGCTGCTTGGTCGTCAGGGTAGAAATAGCAATAAGAGTTGAAACAAATAGAGATATATAATATTTAGTTTTACTCTCTTTTAGAAATCCAAAACAGAATAAATAGCATAAACCTACATGGAGTGAAGGAAAGCAATTACTTGGTTTATCCAATTCCCTCATTCCTCTAAAGATTAGAGTGCTTATATCATTTGAAAGTGGGAGGGGATAAAACTGTCTTGGGTAAATCACAGGAAACACGATAAAAATAGAACATGAAATGAGGGTTAAAACCAAAAAACCATATAGGGTTTTATTCATTTCAATTTCATCTTTATAGCTCCACAAGGCCCAGATTAAATAAACTGGGTAAAGAATTATATAAATCCAAATACTCCAAACAAGAAATGGGATATCTTTTTCCCATTGAGGAATAAATAAAAAGGTGCCATTTTGGTTTCCGATTGCACCACTCACCGTGTAAAAAGTCAGAAAGATCCCAGTCAAGAGAGGGATGATTAAATTCTTATTTTTGTGGTTTACAACCTTTTTTAATGTAATTTTTTCCATAATTTCACTATTTTAATGCTCCGCTATGTATAAATTTTACCTCTCCTCTTGAGAGTTGTCACTTATTTTGCATAATGGGCCATTAGTTCAAAAAGGATTTTGAATAAACTGTAATATTGGGGAAAGTATTTATGAAATACCTTTTAAGTATCGTCTCAATGGCGGCCATTATCGGAGCAAGTCTTTATCTTTTAGATAACAAGGATGAAACACCAAAAATTGCTTCTACAAAAAATAGTGAAGTTAAAGAAGAAATTCTTGAACAGGAACAGCTACAGCTTGATTCTATGATTCAGGATGCTGATTCTGAAGATAAGGCAGAGATTGACACTATTAACCCTCAATCTGGAAATGAATTAGCTGAAGTAACTCCAATTAAGGAGATTACAAAACCTGTAAAAAAGAAAATAGTTAAAACAAAAGTTAAAACTATAAAAAAGACAGCAAAAGTTGAAGATAAAGTAGAAACTAAGCAAGCTGCCCTTTCTACAACAGAGACAAATTTAGACAATAGAACCTTAGATATATCTGGTGGAAAATTTTCACAAGTTTTAAATATGATGATGAGTACCGATACAAATGAAACGAGTAATGAATATAAAAATTATGGTTCTCAAATTGGATATGTTTTAGGGTATAAATTTAATAGTGAGTACACTGGGCGACTTGGTATTTCGGTTGGTAAAGATCTCGCGACAAGTTATGAAGAATCATTAAACGATACCAGTTTAACAGTAACGAAAAGCCCAATAAAAATTACCAAAAAATTAAGTTATATACCTTCTCTTTCAGCAATTGTACCAACAAGTGAAAGGAGTAAGCGTAATCAAGAAATGATTATTGGCCTTGAATCTAGTAATACATTAAGTTATCAGCTAACTGATACATTAGGCTTTGGTTATAGTCCAGTGATTGGTAGGTATTTTCATGAGTATGAAACGACTAGAACAAATCAGGTTAATACTGAATATAAATTATCTCAAACAATTAGCTCTGGGTATGATGTTACTGATTCAATGTCAATTGCTATCAGTATGACTTATGCTGATAAATGGTCCTATAAAGGAACTAGAAGAACTCCAAGCTATGCCACAATGACAGCTTTTTCTTATACAGCTTCGGAAAACACAACGCTAGCAGTAGGGACTATTCAAGGTGGAGCTTTGGTAAATAATGAAAAAGGTCCTAATTCAAATATTGAATTATATGACCAGAGAAACACAACATTTTATGGAAACTTAACTTTAAGTTTTTAGGGGAAAATAGGAGGAACGAATGTTCAAGAAACTGACACCAACATTACTAGTCGCAAGTATACTCGTTGGTTGTGCTAAGGAAAAATCGTACGATAAAGTGTACAAGGAACCTGAGCAACTAAGAAAGTCTGCTTTTAAGCTAACTGAAACTATTAATCAAAAAGTCGTTGGATTAGATGGCGTAGAAAAAACTGTAACTAAGGAAATTCCTGTTAAGTATTTATACGTACCTATGACAATGGGAACTCCAATGGAAGTTGTAGATGCAGCTCCTTTTTACCAAGGTAAAGAGAAGATTGTTAAACTGGCATGGAGTGAAGAAGGACTTGAGGTTATTGAGCTTCCGATCGATGATAGATTCTCTGATAATGAACTTAACGAACTTCCCGTGTTAACACTTCCTGGGACATATGCATCTTATCAATGTTCTGAAGATGAATACGGTGATTGTACGAATAAAGAAGAAGAAAATACCGAAATAACTTGGGAAGAAAAAACTCACTTTACACCAGATTATGCTGGAATGCAGATCAAAGAAGTTAACTTTCTTAATGCTGCGAATGCTGTAGAAGCTGGTGGTTGTGCTTCTTTACAAGGGACTAAAGTTGTTGATTACGAAATCTCTGATGGTGTTGTTAACGTTGAGCTTGAAAAGACTTATAAGCTTAATAATACTTGGAGATGTATCAGAAGAAATTTTGATTTTACGAATTATGAAGTTAAAAATAGTAGTTTTAACGTAAGATACTTTTTTTCTTTAGTTGAATTAAAGCAATTAGCAACTCCTGGATATAAGTCCATTTCTTATCCTACTCCTGATCATGATGAGTTTGGGTTTTTTAAAGCTCAAAGACTTGTTTTAAATGATAATTTTGATTCTCAAAGAGAAGATAAAGAAATTTTAATGAATAGATGGGCTCCACAAAGAAAAAATAATGAACTTGTTTATCATTTAAGTTCAAATTATTCTAAGCCTGAAAATAAAGCACTTCTTAACGCGACATATGAAGTAGCTGCAATTATCAATCAAGGTTTTGATGAAGCAAGTGTTCCATTTAATCTGAAGCTTGTTACACAAGAGTATGGGAAACCAGAAGTAGCCCCTGGAGATTTAAGATATAATACAATCGTTTTAATTGAAGATCCTCTTGCAAATGGACTTCTTGGATACGGACCTTCTGTAGCGAACCCATATACTGGAGAAATCGTTCAGGCACACACTAATATGTATGGAGGAGTTTTAACTTCAACTGTACGTAGAGTTTATCAAGCAGCTGTAGATTTAAGTATTGAAAGAAATAAAGAAGAACCTGTTCTTTTAGAAGGTTATACAGTTGCCAAATCTGCTCTTGAAAGTCTTCCTGAGACTTTAGCTAATGAATTAGCAACAGCAAAGGAAGAATCAGAAGAGGAACAAACTCCTGTCACTCCTGAAGCTGCATCAGTATTAGCTGAGATTGGAGCTATTAATAAATTAGAAAATATCAGAATAGATGAAAAAATGGTTCAATTTCCTGAAGCTTCTATCGAACAAAGATTAAAGCATTTTGCTCATTTTGATGAAAAACAAATTCAAAAAGTTCTAGATTTAAGAATGGCAGAGCAAGTTGATTTAAGACAAAAAGCGATGACTGGAGAAGAAGGTTTAGCTGGATTCTCTGCGCTAGATAGAAAAATGATTGAGATGTCTGAAGGGAAACATGGGCATGGCTTTTTCCATGAACATACAATTGAAGAGTTTCCAATTGCTGGAACAACAAAAGTTATCTATCCTGCAATCTTTAATATTCCTGGTATTAAAAATCCAAATGGAACGTTAAAGCCATTTGATAAGCTTTCAAAGCAACAAAAAGAAAAGGTTAAAACAATAATCTTAGTAGAATCTTATAAGTCTACTCTTATCCACGAGTTAGGTCATAACTTAGGTTTAAGACATAATTTTTCTGGATCAACTGATGTAGCGAACTTTTTTACTGAAGAAGATGCTAATAAATATGGAATGGAGCAACCGGCTGCTTATTCTTCTATCATGGATTATGCATTCTCAAAGTTTAATCAATTAAAGTCTCTTGGTAAATATGATATGGCAGCTTTAAAGTTTGCTTATGCTAGAAAAGTTGATCTTGTAAACGGGCAAGAGCGTAAAGTTGTAGGCTCTGTTACGGATCTAGATGAAAGGCTTGAGGCTGAGGGGCTTTCCAGAAAACCATTTGCTTTTTGTACTGATGAAAATGCTGGTTTATCATCACTTTGTAATAGATTTGATGAAGGTACAACATTAACTGAAATCGCTAAATTTAGAATTAAAAGATATGGTGATCTATATAAGTATAGAAACTTTAGAGATGGAAGATTAGATTATAGCGCATACGATGTTCATGAGTACTCTTACTGGAGAAGGTATGAATTTGGTCAAATCAGAGATATCATCGAAGAATTTGAATTCTTTGCTGGTATCTTTGGAGTCGATACTATGAGTCGCGGATGTTCTCCTGCTGAAGTTGCTCAGTATCCAATTTGTAAGCGAATTAATGATTATAGAGACGCTGTAAGTTTAGTTGGAGATTTCTTTATTGATATCTTAAAGACTCCAGATCATATCTGTGCCGTTGCCAATAAAGATAAGCCAAATGTTATTGTTAAATACACTAAGCTTAATGATATTTATGATGATGTTAAATATGATATCAAGCATGTTCCAACTTCATGTTTTGATGATGCTGTAGTAGCCAAGATTGAAAAAGATTCAAAAGGTAAACAACTAATAGTTGGTGAAAATGGAAAATTCTTAAATGGGTTTAAGGATACTAATCCTGAGTACAAATATGTTACAGATAGAGCGGTTCTAGGAACTTGGCCAGATAAAGTATTTGCGATGGAAGCTTTATTTAAAAGAAGATGGAGACATAGAACAACTGATTCAAATCAGATGGCGCTAATTGATATTCCATCAATCCAAGAGAAAGCTTTAAATATCCTTACTCACTATGCTGCTGGTGTTCCACTTGAACAACCTCTGCCATTCACTGCTAAAAATGGAGGAAAATTTTTGGTACCTTACGTGATTGGAAGTGATTATAAAATCGAACAATTAGAAGATGTTTTTGGTGGACTAAAAAGAGTCTTAGGTATGGATAAGTCAGGGCAAAATAATCTCATAAAAGTTGCACTGAATAGAATTGAAAAACAAAGTGTTAACGTAGGTGAGGCCAATAGTAAGCAGGCCCATGAGTCAGCTAATATTGTTGCTGTAAATAAATTTAGTGCATTTGAGACTTTCAATCAGATTCCTAATCACACTTACTGGTTTGATGGAATAGATTTGATTTATCACTCAAGTGATCAAATGCCGATTGCAAATGTTATGGTTTCTTCTATTGTTGAGAAAAGCTACTTAGATACAGTTGATAAAGCTCTACTTCTTGATGTTATTAAAAGAAGAACTAATCCTGAAGCACCTGCTGAGTTAAGTGATAATCACAAGGTCTTCTTTGGATTACCAGAGAGTTTACATACTCAACTTGTTGATCTTGGAACTCAGGGGGCTGAGGTTCCGGTAGAAGCATTTAATCAGGCATTAGGTCCTGTAAATGGTCCTAAAGTATTTGCAGTATATAATGAAGGCGTAGAGGTTATGAAGTCTATAATTGCTATGAGACAAGCTATTATGACTCAGCCAAGTAATCCTTCTGAAGCTAAATTATTTAATTTACCAATTGATCTACTTGTTCAATATATCTCTGGTAAAATGACTGATGATTTAGTTGATTTTTATAAAAAGCAATTAAAAAATCTACCAAAATATAAAACTCAAGAAGACTTAAGAGAGGGGATTCAACTTGATGATCTTTTCGATCTAGATAGTCTTGGTGGTTTATAAAATTAGTTTTGACTACTTAAATATGAGGCCAGCTTTAAGCTGGCCTTTTTTTATGGCATAATTATAAAATGAAAGATAAAGCCAAAATTGCTAGAAATATAACCCTAATGGGAGCACTACTAGATCTCAGCCTAGGCGTCGTAAAAATTCTGGTGGGGAAACTATACTTCTCGCAAGCATTGATTACTGATGGAATTCATTCATTATCAGATTTATTATCTGATTTTTTTGTTTTGGTCATGGCCAAAATAAGCTTTAGTGAAGCTGATAAAAATCACCCCTATGGGCATGGTAAATTCGAAAATTTAGGAACTATTGTTATTGGTGTTCTTCTCTTAGTCGTTGGTATGGGAATGGCCTATGATAGTTATGAGGTTCTTTTTTCAGTAGTTGAACGTCCTAAACCGGGCTATCTCACAGCTCTTATAGCACTTTTATCAATTTTAGGGAAAGAATGGATATTTAGGAAAACTAAGAAAGTAGGTGAAGAACTAAAGTCTTCTATGATCATTGCCAATGCCTGGCATTCGAGAACTGATGCCATAAGTTCAATTGTTATACTTGTGGGAATTATTTGTTCTATTTTTATAAATCAAAAAATTGATTTGCTCATTGCTTTTGCTGTATCGGTTTATATTGGAAAAATTGGTTATGATTTTATTAAGCAAGCGCTTATCGAATTAGTTGATACAAGTCTCGATGAAGAGACGACTGGAAAAATAAAAGAAATTGTTATGAGAATTGATGGTGTGAGGGGCTTTCATAACCTTAGGTCTAGAAAAATAGGAAATCAGGCTATCTTGGATATTAATATTGAAGTGAATCCTTTTATTTCTGTTTCTGAAGGACATCAAATTGCAACCTGGGTTGCAAGAAGTATAATGGATAAAATTGAGGATATCTATGATGTGACAGTACATACAGATGTAGAGGATGATAGGATTGAAGGTGAGGAGTTTGTCTCCCATGAACACGAATTACTTCCTCTTCGAAATATTGTTCAGCAAGAAATCAAGTCTGTTCTCAGTGCAAGTGAATTTGAAAGAATTTGCCAACTGAATTTACATTATCTTAATGGGAAATTAAATGTTGAGCTTGTTTTAAAATCAGAAGAATTTGCAGATCAAATCAAAGAGAAAATGATTAATATTGAATTAATAAATAAAACAGACATTCTACTTTTGAGATAAGTTTTCTCTAATCTTCGTACTTGAAAGGTCTTCGTATTCATGGTTTCCAATAAATTCCACATTAAGATCAGAGTTAACTTTTTTCAAAACTTTTATTTGTTTCTTTTTAACTTTTTCATCATCTAGTCTTGAAGCAATATAAAGGGTATTAACTGTGCTTAGAATTGTTTCTGCTTTAATCCATCTATCAATACTTATAAAACTATCAAACCCCATAAGGAGGGATATATTTTTATGAGGGAAGTTTTTGTGAACTTCACTGATCCATTTATGGGATGGATTTTTTTGGTTTTTTAAAAGATACTCGTCAAATAAGTATGTTGTTGCTTCTATTTTTCTAAGATTCTCCTGAATTTCTTCCACGGATGTTAGTTTCTGATTAGTCCCAACTATATCTTTAAATGGATTGTGGTCTGGCATAACAATTATTGGCCAATCTTTAGGGGCTAATCTTAAGCAGCTAGAATGCCCTTCATGCCAGGGGTTAAAGCTTCCACCAAAAAAGATAAGCTCATTGGCCTTGGCCAGAACGGAATTATTTTTAATAAAATTTACTATACTCATAGAATAACTTTAATAGGCTTTTTAATTTTTATTTCTTCAATTGTGATTTCGCTTTGATAAGCTAAGATTTCAACACCTGCTTTCTTTGCTTCTAATAAGAGTTTTGAATAAGTAGGATCTATTTCTATCGCCGGTTCAAAGCTTTTTACATCGGTTCTGTTTACAACATACAACATAACCGCCCTATGTCCCATCGACTTTAGCTCTATCAAGTCTTTTAGGTGTTTTTGACCTCTCGTTGAGACTGCATCGGGAAATAATGCTCTATTAGAATCTTGTTTTAGGGTTACATTTTTTACTTCAACATAGGCATCTGGAAGGTTTTCATTAGTTAGGAAAAAATCTAGCCTAGAGTCTAGGACCTTCTGCTCAGCTTTGATCTCTGAATAAGCACTCAATTCTTTTATCACTTTATTATCAAGGGCTTCCTTAACTAATTTATTTGTCATACCCGTATTAATAGATATTAAGGATTCACCATTATGGGTGAGTTCAAGAGTATATTTTAATTTTCGCTTTGGATCATCAGAGTGGGTGAGATAAGCTTTCCAACCAGGCTCCCAGCAGGATGTCATGCTTCCGGTATTTGGAACGTGGGCACAAACAATTTCCCCACTTTTTAACTCTATATCAGATAAAAAACGTTTATATCGCTTTAAAATAGTTGCCTCAATAAGCTTTGTCTTGTATTTCATGGGCGTATGTTAACTTAATTTAAGCTTTGGATACAAGTAATTTTTTACAAAGGTGTTAGCAAAGCGGTGGAAAGCTGGTAGTTTTTCAGAAAATTTTTGGGAGTTTTTATGAAATCATTAGTAATCGCAGCCATTCTTTTTTGTGGTCAAATGGCAAATGCCAACGAATTTTTGAATACGATTCATGTTTCTTGTATAGACGAATATAATCAATTAGATGATTCTGAAGAGTCAAAATTAGCTCTCGCCTTGGATAATTGGGTGGTTGAGAATGTTTATAACGCAGGAGTTGAGTCTGAGCATGCCACTGTGGTTATTAAGTATTCTTGTTCTCAAGTTCCTTTAATGAAAGTTTACTGTAATGCGACAGTTGAATCTGAACATGGTGCTTTAGCAGCTCTGGCTTTAACTTATGATAGGAATATAGATGAACCTGCTATTACAGATTCATCTACTGATTTTTAATTTATTTTACAGTTATAGAGAAATCGTCAACTTGAGGCTGGTCTGAAACAAGATCAGCTTTAGCAACGCTTACAAATGCAGCTTCTGCTTTAATTGAAACGGATTCAACTTTGGTGGATTGCTTTAGTTTTAATTTAATATTTTCAAATCTATCGCCTAATCTTGCCTTGAAGATGGGCTTTTTGTTCACAACTAGAGTAACACTAGAGTTGGAACTTAAACCTTGAGCCTCTAGCGAAACTTTAAGTAATTTCCCTCCAGCTTTAATGTCTTGGGTAATCTTTAGTTCTTCGAATAAATTGATTGGTGCGTCATTTTTTTCTAGGTAAGTATTCACATTCTGTTCAACTTTAATAACTCCAGCACTCGCATTTTTTAATGGTATGGCCATTAAAGTAGTTAAAACAACCTGTAGAAAAAGTAATTTTAAATTTGGTGTTAATGTTATCTTCATGTTTATCCCCTAATTTTGAACTTCTTTGTTCAATGTCAAAGAGAAGTAGAGCAATTGGTATGCCAAATTTATTTTTTAATTTTCAAATGAATTTACTTATGTTAAATAGCTGTAATAACATAAGTAACTTCTTAAGTTGCTGTATTTACGAATACAGATTATCTTAATTTCGGTGATCAAAAAGACACCAGGTATTTGCTTTATATTTGACAGAAACACTAAAGATTGTGCGAAGTGACACCGATAGTGTAAATATAATAATTAGATTGAAACAAACTCATAAAAGGAGACTATATGTCTGACTCTGCAAAGTTGATTTTAGGTGAAATGGAAATTGAACTTCCAGTGATTGAAGGTACAGAAAAAGAAAAGGCCATTGATATCTCAAAATTAAGGGCTCAAACAGGTTTTATTACTTATGATAATGGTCTAGGTAATACAGGTGCATGTCTTTCCAATATTACCTTTATTGATGGCGAAAAAGGTATACTTAAGCATAGAGGTTATACGATAGAAAACCTTTGTGAAAAATCTTCTTTTTTAGAAGTGAGTTACCTTTTATTTAATAATAAGCTTCCAAGTGAAAGTGAACTTGCTGATTTAAAAAATAAAATTAAAGAGGGAAGTAAAGTTCCTGAAGGTATTAAGACTCTGATTAAATCATTTCCAAAAGATGCACATCCGATGGGAATTACTTCAGCTGCAATGGTGGCTTTATCAGGTCATTACCCACATCTTCTAGATCAAGATTTAACAGATGCTCAAAAACAGGAAATCTTTCCATTAATGTTAGGGCAATTGAAAACTATAGCAGCTGCGGTTTATAGACATGGTCAAGGTAAAGACTTTATTGAACCAGACTCTTCTCTAGATTATACATCTGATTTTCTCTATATGATGACAGGTGAGAAACCAAATCCGGATGTTGCAAAATCTTTAGATGTACTTCTTATTTTACATGCTGACCATGAACAAAACTGTTCGGCTTCAACGGTGAGAGTTGTTGGATCCTCTAAAGCTAATCTATTTGCATCCATCTCTTCAGGTATTGATGCCTTATGGGGGCCACTACATGGTGGTGCTAATCAAGCTGTCCTTGAAATGTTAGATGCTATTCAAGCAGACGGTGGAGGCTATGAAAAATTTATTGCAAAGGCTAAAGATAAAGAAGACCCATTTAGATTGATGGGATTCGGACATAGAGTTTATAAAAACTTTGATCCTAGAGCAAAAGTTATTAAAGGATACTGTGATACAATTCTTGAAAAATTAAATGTACAAGATCCATTATTAGATATCGCTAAAGGATTAGAGACTACTGCATTAAGTGATGAGTATTTTGCAGCTAGAAAACTTTTTCCAAATGTTGATTTTTACTCAGGAATTATTTACAAAGCACTAGGTATCCCAACGAATATGTTTACAGTAATGTTTGCATTAGGAAGACAACCAGGTTGGATCGCTCAGTGGAAAGAAATGATTGAAGCTGATGGAATGAGGATTACCCGTCCTAGACAAATATACCAAGGTAAAACTGACGAAAAACTATAAAAAATGGCCCTCTTATTGAGGGCTTTTTTGTTTGGATTTTAAGGCAAAGTCGTCAAAAGTTAAATCTCTGGTATTATGCCTTCGTAAAAATTCTGTCTGAAGTTTATCAAGTATCTTTTTGCGTTCTGCGGTGGAGATTTATTAAAAATCTAAGTAAAAATTATCAACTGGCTTTAAAATATTGTTATTTAAGGCTAATAAATTTCCATGAAAACTTTTTTATTACTCGTCTCATTTGCTTATTCATCTTTGACTTTAGCACAATATTACCCACAAATGCCAAACATCAATTGGCAGCAAAGCTATACAACTTGTATGGCACAAACGATATGTCCTAATGGACGACAAATTTACTGTGTGGTTCGAGGAATGAATTATTCAAATGTTCCAAGTTATATGGATAATCGTTGTAGATGGAGAGTGGTTCCTGGTCGCTTTATTCATTGCCAAGGTTATGCTTTGACAACTGATAGGTGGGGGAATACGGCCTGGGCACAAGCCGATATTCCAATTCATTGTTTTTAGTTTCCAGTAGAATCCATTTGTGACTGGATAAAGTTTTGCTCACCAATCTTGTTTAAAAGATCTAATTGAGTTTCAAGCCAGTCAACATGTTCTTCTTCACTTGCAAGAATCTCAGTAAATAAGTCTCTGGAGACATAGTCGGCTTCATCTTCACATAATTTGATATGATCTTTTAAAGCTGGTACAGCTTCGTTTTCTACTGCTAGATCAGCTTCCAGAATTTCTTTAACATTTTGGCCTATTCTTACTTTTGAAAGCTTTTGAACATTTGGAAGACCTTCTAAAAAAAGAATTCTTTTAATAAGTTCATCAGCGTGTTTCATCTCATCAATAGAGGCTTTATATTCTAGTTTTCCTAATTTTTCTAAACCCCAGTCTTGAAGCATTCTAGCGTGTAAGAAATATTGATTTATGGCCGTGAGTTCTTTGGTTAATACATCATTTAATGCATCAATGACTTTCTGACTTCCTTTCATTGTAATCTCCTAATTCAATATAATTGAGATTATTCTAAAGGATTATGGATGGGGAATGCAAGGATTTATAACTAGGTCTATTTTGTTTCTTGTTTTGGAGTTTGCTTAGATTTTTTAATCATTTGTACTGCTTCTTGGATACATGCACCGCACTCTGAACCTAGGCCAAGATTGTTACAAATCTCTCTTAAGCTCATTGAAGACTTCTGAGCTTCCTCTAATTGCTTGTCTGTTATTGCTTTACATATACATACGTACATCTGATTACCTCACAGATATATTATATACTATTGTTCGGTAATGCAAACAATAGTTTTAGAATTATTTTTATAGTTTTTTTACTCATACACGAAATATTAATAACTTATCTTTCAATTATTGTTAAATATAAGTTATTTATATTGTGTTTTCAATTAAGTTTTAATGAATTATTCTATCTAAATGGAATTAAAAGTCATTAAACCTCACCTACTAACTCAGTTTAAGTCTGATCGTGAACTCATTCAAGCTATTGATAAACTCAGTGCAAACTTTACACATTCTAGAGTGAATATTAATGAGTATCTTAATGATGAAAAGTTAGTGAGTGCTTATACGGCATTCTTTCTTTTAACGAACTTCCAAAAACTTGAAGAGGTTTTTAAATTAGCTAATATTGATCTGGATAACTTCAAAGATTATGAGTTTTTTGATATTGGCTCTGGTCCTGGTACTTTCTCACTGGCGCTTCTAGCTTTAAATGCCACATTGGATATAACACTTATTGAAAAATCAAATTTGATGAGGGAACAAGCTAAAAAGCTAATTAGCAATATTTATCCATCAGCGGATATAAAATACTATAATTCTGATTTCAAATACCCAATAAAAAAGAAAAAGCGTTTCGGTCTTTTCGGCCATAGCTCTAATGAGATGGGAATAGAAACTACACTTAAATATATTGAAACTTTAGACTTAGATTTCATTCTGTTTATCGAACCAGGAACTAAGGATTATTTCCATGAGGCACTTAAGATAAGAAGTAAGCTTTTAGAGTCATATGATATTTTGTATCCATGCTTAACCAAGCTTTCGTGTCCCCTCAATCCCGATAAGGATTGGTGTCACCAGTATTTAAAAGTAAGTCATTCAGTAGATGTTGAGAGAATTTCACAAATGGCCAAAAAGGACAGAAGAAATTTTCCTATTTTAGTTCATGTGTTTAGTAAAGAGAGTCTTACAAAAGAGTTAAGTGAAGGTCATGGAAGAATTATAAGAGTGTTTAAGCCCACTAAGTTTTCTCTGGAATGGCAAGTCTGCATGGAAGAAAATAAATTAATCGATTTACAAATTATGACGAGAGCTTTCAGTAAAAAAGAAATTAAAGAGTTGCAAAGTATTAAGTCAGGTGAATTAATTAAATTCAAGATTGTAAAAAGCTTGGAAGAAAATAAGTTTAGAGGGGAGTTAATTTGAATTATTCAGAGTTAAAAGGAGTGCATATCCTCGTCGTTGATGATGAGCCTATATTGTTGGATACCCTTAAAGAGCATTTGGAGTTAGAGGGAGCAACTGTATCCACTGCTTCAAATGGAAATGAAGCTTTTGAGCTTTTAAAAAATCATGGATTTAATGTGATTCTATCAGATGTTAGAATGCCTGAATGTTCTGGTGTTGAACTTCTAGCTAAGATAAGAGACTTCAAAGAAAGTGCACCCCCTGTCGTATTAATGAGTGCTTTTAGTGATATCTCCGACAAGCGAGCAAAGGAACTCGGAGCGAGAGGAATGTTTCTTAAACCTGAAAATATAAAGTATCTAAAAGAACTATTAGTCGAAACTATCAATAACCCTTTTTAACCGCCCCCTTTGTGTGGGGATAAACCTCCCAAATATCTCTGGTTGTAATAATAGATAAAAATCTCTAAATGACCTTGAAGTTTCTCCAAACTTTGAGTCGTGCACCAAGTTCTTCTTACAAAAGTAGAGATTCCATCTCTCATCATAGCTAGTGTTTGGTTTATGCAAAAGATTGGATCATAGTTTTTGTTCTTGAGTTCTCCCTGTCCGGCAACTGTGGCTTTTTGACTTTTGAACTGTCTATAATCGGAGTTTGGAAAGTAACTTCTTACAAACAAATTATAATTTTGATGCTCATCAGATTCGATGAGTGCACAAGCTTGAACGATTGGTTTTAGAGTCTCAAATGTATTTGTGAGTGAACTCAAGTGTTCTGACTTTCTGAAACCATACTTTTTCCTAGAAAGTTTTGCCAAATGCCCAAATGCAGGTATCTGAGCAACATTTGCACTTAGAATAAACCTTCTCTTTGCATCCACCGCCACGGTTACGGTCGCTGGTTTTAACTTCGTTTTCTCCTTTGTTATTAAATCATCGAACTGTAGATGACTGACCTGTGATTTTCGTAATTTTTGGTTAAATCTTACATTTTTAATTTTGGCTTTTCTTGCCCAGTAATCAAATCTTCTTGCTACAGTTTTTTTGTTTACCTTAGCAATTCTCGCAGCTCTTTTTTGAGTTACTTTTGCGCAGAACAAGCTTAGTAATAGATCATTAACTCGACGTTTCTTTTGCTTGAACTCAAGTGTCCCTGTACTTGCACTGAATTTTGCACCACAGTCTTTACAAACAAAGCGTTGGATTTTTCTAGAATCATTTCTTCTAAAATAGGTTCCATCTTTAATAATTTTTTTAGATTTACATGATAATTTTGGGCAGTTACGTTTCATAAAGAAACTAGAAGCAAGCTAGAGTTAAATAATTATTAGCTAACCTATTTAAATTATTAAAGATTGATGAAAGCTTCATGACTTTAAATACTGTAAGAGATAACTATGTTATCCCCACGTATGTATGTCGGTTAGTAATCCGTTTTAAACTCCAAACTCATTATCACCAAATTGATTTTTATCCTCTGAATTACTTCTTGGATTTTTAAGTGCTATTTGAGCTTTTGCCACATTTTTGGCTTTTTCTTGAGCTTTTTGAAAGGTTTCTCTTGAGTCCTCAAGGTCTTTTACAGTCTCTACTTTTGTTTCATTAAACATATGAATTGTTTGAGTTGGAAAGGCAAAACCAATTTCAAGTTCTTTACTTAGTCTTAAAACATCTAAAAGTAGCCTATGTTTTTCTGAAAGCTCTCGGCTATAATCATCGGTCACCCAGTAAACCACAAGTTTGATATCAAGGGATGAAGGACCAAAGTTTGAGAAATAAACGTGAAAGTTATCTTTTCTTGTCCAAGGATAACTTATGATGAGTTGTCTAATTCCCTCGCAAAAGGCCTCTATCTTTTCAGGAGGAGTATCATATTCCACTCCTAAATTCGTTACGAGTCTTCTAAATCTTCTTTTACCCATATTATCAATTGGGCGATTCATAATTTCACCATTAGATATAGTAATGAGGGAATCATTAAAAGTTCTAATTCGAGTTGATCTAAATCCAACCTCATCAACAATTCCTGTTATATCACCTGCCTGGATGACATCACCAATATCGAAAGGCCTATCGAGCACAAGCATAATTGAACCAAAAAAGTTTGCGAGCATATCTTTTGCTGCGAAGGCAAAAGCTAAACCACCAATCCCAAGACCTGCAATAATATTTGTTACATCAAAAGAAAGTGAGTTTAGAACAAAGACACCACCAAAAATATAAGTAAGAACTAATGCAGTCTTAGTTATTAAAGGAATAAGAATATCATCAAATTTAGTTTCTGTTTCTGAAGCTCTTTTTTCAAAAATATATGAAATAAAATAAATTAACTTCTGAACAAACCAAATAATAATTGCTGTAAGAGCTATATTCAAACCCTTATAAAAGATATCATGGGTTCTTGTTGGAAGGTCAAGTAGCTCAATCGATTTATAAATAATAAAAACAAAAATGACTTTTGATAAGGAAATTATTGCATCATCAAGTTTTGTATTTTGATTATATTTCAAAAACCTTTTACTTTGTTGGAGAGCTGAAGCGATAAAAAACTTAATAGTCTTTTCTATGATAAAAGCTAAAAATATTAAAACAATTAATCCAAGCCATTGCCAATTTTCGATAAAAAAACTTTTTTTAGTCCATGTTTTTCCTAATTTATTTCTTACCATACTGGCAGGAGATTGCAGCTCTTGAACTCCAGATACTAACTTCTTATTTACAAGAGCATCAAGATATGAATCTAATGAATTAAGTCCAGAGTTTCCAAATAACCATTGACCATTTATTTCGACTAAGTAAATTTCTAAAATTTCATCGTTATAAACCCTTTTGTCAAAGTGCCAAATCGGAACATTTAGACTTTCGGGAATTTCCTCATAATTTACTTTTTTTATTTTGTCTAAAACTTTGATGAGCTGATCAGCATATTTTTTTCCAATTGGTTTTTGCTCAGGTTTTAATTCTAAAGTTGAAATTGCGAGTTCATAGTTTTTGGCTTCATTGCCAGATTTATTCTTTATTTTCACCATAGACTTTAAAAAGGTTTTAAATGTCTCACGGGGATTTGTCGTATCAGAAAAACTTAATTGAGTTGTTAATAAGAGTGCAATAATGAGAAATAATTTCACTTTAATTTACCTTGTTAGATTTTTATAAAATTCTACGAACTTAAACTAACTTTGTCATTTTTTATCAATTGCCCCTTGACTCTAGAGTTTTAGCCCCCATATTTTAATTAAGGCATTACAGAACAAAAACAAGGAGTTAAGTAATGAATAATTTTGATAAAGTTGTTGGTGGTTCGCTTGATATTGCACAATC
The DNA here is from genome assembly GCA_964215955.1 of Flavobacteriaceae bacterium. Taxonomy (GTDB): domain Bacteria; phylum Bdellovibrionota; class Bacteriovoracia; order Bacteriovoracales; family Bacteriovoracaceae. Next base: position 34,602 of record CAXPDR010000027.1, on the reverse strand, counting down.
AAAGGCAATTGAAAGTCAAAATACAGAGCTTGCTCCGGCACATTTACTCTATGGTCTAATTTCCAACCCAAGCTCATATGCTTCTAGGGCCATGCAAGAAGTCTTAGGACAAGTAGAGGAATTAATAAATCTACTACCTAAGTCAAGTTCTCAATTAACTGTCGATCAAATCAGACCAAGTGCTACACTTTCTTCATGGCTAACTCAAGCTGGCGGGCATGCCGCTCAAAGCGGTAAGCAAGAAATAAGCGAGAAAAACTTATTACGTTTTCTGCCTAATATCTTTCCTAATTTAAATTTTGATTTTTCTAAATTGGGTTCAGGGGAGGATGATAAAACAGAAATTCCAAGTTTCTTAATTAATTTGAATGAAAAAGCCTTAGATGGAAAACTAGATCCTGTTATAGGAAGAACCAAAGAAATTAGGGCCGTCATGGAGATCTTAGGAAGAAGATCTAAGAATAATCCTGTATTAGTTGGTCCAGCAGGTGTTGGTAAAACTGCAATTGTTGAAGGATTAGCAGAAGCAATAGTTAAGGGAAGTGTTCCTGACGTATTAAAAGGAAAAACAGTTTATTCCATGGAATTGGGCTCATTGATCGCAGGAACAAAATATAGAGGTGAGTTTGAAGAAAGAATTCAACACCTTCTAAAATTTGCGAAAGAAGGTGCTGGGCAATACATCATTTTTATCGATGAAATTCATCAGATTATTGGAGCGGGTAAAACTGATGGTGCAATGGATGCAGCAAATTTACTAAAACCCGCCCTCTCTAGAGGTGAGCTGCACTGTATAGGAGCAACGACCGAAGATGAGTTTCAAAAATATATATTAAAAGATCCGGCCTTAGAGCGTAGATTTAGACAGGTTCCGGTTTGGGAACCGACCAAAGAAGATTCTATTGAAATTTTAATGGGCTTAAAAGAAAAATTTGAAGGACACCATGGAATTAAAATTACAGATGATGCTATTTACAATGCTGTTATGTTATCAGATCAGTATATTACTGATAAGAACCTCCCAGACAAAGCCATTGATCTTATTGACGAGTCGGCATCCGCATTAAAACTTTCTGCTGAAGCGATGCCAGCTGAATTAGAGCTTTTACAGTCTCAAATAAGAAATAAAAGGATTTTAGCTCAAGTTGAAGATAATAGTGAACTCAAAAGTGAGGTGACAAATCTTCAAAAGAAATTTGATGAAGCTTATGTCTTATGGGAGCAAAATGTTAATTCACTTAAGAAAGTTGGTGAAATTAAAAGTAAACTTGATAGGCTTAAATTTGATTTAGATAAAGCAGAAAGAGAACAAAACTACGAAGAAGCATCTAGATTAAAATATTCCCTTATACCTGAGGTTGAAAAAGAACTTGATGGATTAAATCACAATTGGGAATTAGATAAAGAAAATATCGCTAGCATTATAGCTAGACATACAGGGATTCCCGTAGAGAAAATTTTAAAGTCTCAACAAGAGAATCTATTAAACTTGGAAAAAGATCTGAAACAAAGAGTTTTTGGACAGGATTCAGCTATTCATGAAATTGCTGAAACTTTACTTGCTAGCTATGCAGGATTAACAGATGAAACTCGGCCACTTGGTTCTTTTATGTTAAAAGGCCCTACTGGTGTAGGAAAAACAGAGACAGCAAAGGCCTTAGCTGAGTATTTATTCGATAATGAAACAAATATTATCAGACTCGATATGAGCGAATTTTCTGAAAAACATTCAGTTGCCAAGCTTATTGGTGCACCAGCTGGTTATGTTGGATATGATGATGGGGGTGTTTTAACGGAAGCTGTTAGAAGAAGACCATATTCTGTTATTCTATTTGATGAAATAGAAAAAGCTCATCCTGACTTTTCAGATATACTTTTACAAATCCTTGATGATGGACGGCTAACGGATAATAAAGGTCGTACTATTAACTTTAAAAATACGGTTTTGATGCTTACCACGAATTCTAAGGCAGTTGAGCTTGATTTTAAACCTGAGGTTATTGGGCGTTTGGACGCTGTTTTAGATTATAAAGCTATTGATAATTCAGTCATGAACGATCTTGTGCAAAAACAAATTGATTTATTAAAAAAGAGAATCAAGGGACAAAAATTTACAGTTTCTTTTACTCAAGAAGCCATTGATCACTTAGGTAAACTTGGATTTAGTGAACAATATGGTGCAAGGCCATTAGCTTCGGTTTTTAATCGTCTAGTTATAAGACCTTTATCTAAAATGGTATTATCAGGTAAACTTGAAGATAAAGAGGTTAAGATCGATCTCAATGGAGAAGAACTCAATGCCATTGTAAAATAAGCATCATATTATAGAGCGAGTAGCTGATCTGCCGTTAGCATTTCACTACAAGAGTAGCTTATATTTTCAATTTGGTCTTCTGGAATGAAATTTTGTATTTTAGACATTTGATCAAACATTTTTAAGTCGATGTAATTAGTTTCACCTTTGGTTTTGAGACTCGTGTTAATAGTAGATTCTACAACACTAGATTCTTCTACTGAATAGATAATATCAGTGTTGATAGAAGCTTGAGCTGTGATAAAAATTTCTAAAACACCATCTTGCATCGATATCTCAGTTTTTCCAAGCTCTTTAACTTCGCCAATTAATGTGCTTTCATCACAACTTTTTGGCATCATATCTTCGTGTCCAGAGATGATAACTCTTTTGCATCTTGTCTCCGCCAGGTCCTCAACTTGAACCTTTATCTCGGTTATATTATTGTTTAAAGCAAATCTAGCAAGATCAACTTTGCTCGTTTCATCCGTTAATTCTAAACTAAATTTTTCTAGTTGTTCTTGAGCGCATGGATGATCTATGTCCCCTGTGGGATTAAAACCTAAATCTCTAGAAGCTGATATTCTATCTTCATGAGTTGGTGGTACACAGCTCGTTAAAATTATAATCGCTGCAGCTAAGGCCAGAATTGCTTTCATAATTATCCTTGTTGTTAATCTTTAAAGGTAGTCTAGCAAAGACTGGGATGACAAAACGAAATATTGAAAATTATCTTTAGGGTGTTTAAAAATTAGACAGTTATAAAACAAGTAAATTCAATAATTTATTGTCGTGAAGATTAAATAATCCTTATTAATTTAAGAAAATATTCCGAAAGGGATTTATATGGAAATAAATAGTGTAAGTGAATTTAAGGACCAAATAAACTTCTTTGGTGAATTTCGTAACGAAGAAACAGAGAAAGAGTTTCTCAATTTCCATTTTGCCAAAAGAAAAAGTTATTTTCTTCTAAGCTACTTTATATGCACTTTTTTATTCTTTTTTCATGGCATTTTCGATTTTAAAAGAGAATTTGTCACCGGAAGTCCAGAAGTTTTAATGGGGACGAGAGCTTTTTTTTTGGCCCTTTGTATTCACTTTATCTATAGATTTAAAAATATTAAATTTCCAAAGTTTCTTTATGAATATTGCTTTGTCTTGCAACTCATGAGCGTCCTTATTATTTTTATGCTCACTATTTTTACCGGTGGGTTGAGTAAAACCCTTCATATTGGGACTATGATTATGTATTCATCATTTTATATAATGTTACCGGGACGATCCATTTATGCTTTCATAAGTAGTTTCTTAATTACTTGTGTTTATATATTTTTAGCAGACAGAGGAGATCCTAATTTTTATTTAATTAGTTTTATCATTATTTCTTCAAATGTAATTTTATGGTTTTTTTGTAGAAATAATCATCGTCATTTAAGATTTGAATATTTAAGTAATCAAAAGTTTCAAGAACTTATTGATATGAAAACCAAAATGTTGAGTGTCCTGGCCCATGATATTCGAACACCTCTACAAGTTGTCTTAATGCGTACAAGTATAGGGAAAAGGGATGTGAATAATGATAGGTATGATAGACAAATTGATCATTTAGAAAGCATTAAAGTGAATGCCTATAAAATAGAAGAGCTTGTTAAGGACCTTTTAAATTGGACATTTAATAAGGAAAAGAATGAGGAATCGAGCTTTAAAGAAAATAGCTCTAATCTTTTAGCAACCTTGGAAAACTCTATTTCTTATGTCAAGGAAGCTGCTGATTTAAAAGAGATATCTCTTAAGCCTGAATTAAAGTATGTGCAGCTCAAACATGACTCTACGATGCTTGAAACGGTTTTTAGAAATCTCCTCTCAAATTCTATTAAATTTTCACCCGATAAATCTTTAATTAGAATTAAATTGAGTGAGGATGAGAGATTTGTTTTTGTCGTTATTGCAGATAAAGGGGCAAAAATTAGTGATGAACAAATAAAGAAAATTATTTCTGGTGACGGAAAAAGTTCAACCGATGGTACACGGGGAGAGAAAGGGTTTGGTGTTGGTTTAAGACTTGTTCGAACCTTTCTTCATTTTCATAAAGGAAATTTAGAAATAGAGTCATCCGAAAAGGGAAATGTTTTTACACTTAAATTTCAGAAAATATATAATTAAGATCATTTTCGATTTTTTGCTTCTCTTCTTCGCTAAAGGCATTTCCATCTAATGAAATTGAATTCAAATATTTTAGTTTTAATAACATTTTTGTATCCAGTACTTCTAAAGAATTCCTGTCTAAATTGAGCTTTTTTAAATTAATTAAATTTAATAAGCTTTGAGGGACTTGAGAGATCTTATTATCATTTAAATTTAATACCTCTAAGCTTTCTAGGTTTTCGAGATTTAAAGGAAGTGAATCTATGACGTTTTTGTTCAGCAATAGACTTTTTATTTCTATAGGTTTTCCTATTTCAATTTTAAACTCTTTTATTTGGCATCCGGTTAAGCTTAGAGTTGTAAGTTGAGGTAAGTGAATAATTGATGATGAAACAGTATTTAATTTTGGGGAGGTAATATATAGGGTCTTTAGTTTAGTTAACTTTGAGAATGAATTTGATAACTCACTCATTTTTTCAGATTGTAAATAAAGACTTTCTAAATTAGTGAGTTGAAATAAATCTTCATTTAATTTATCGGAGACTTTAATTTTTAATGTTGTGGCATTTTCGATATCAAGTAGGGCTTTTTTTAGATTTTTATATATGGCCATATTAAATATCCAGTTTTTCTGGTATCCCAAGAAAATATAAAATACTTGTCATAGGTCCATGACTCATGTGTTGTTCAGCATTTTGTTTCACTATTTCTTTAGCATGAAAAGCAATTCCTAAACCTGCTTTTGCTAGCATTTGAAGGTCATTTGCACCATCACCAATGGCTACAACCTGCTCAAGGTTAATGTCTTCTTGCTGTGCAAGCATTTCAACTAACATCGCTTTTTTTTCTGCATTAACAATTGAGCCTTTTACTTTTCCTGTTAATACTCCATCTGATACTTCCAAATCATTAGCAAATGCATAATCTATACCTAGAAGTTCTTTGAAGTAAGTGGCAAAGTAATTGAATCCACCTGAGATAATGGCCGTTTTATATCCAAGCTTTTTAACTGTTTGAACAAACTCTTCAACCCCTTCAGTGAGTTTAATGTGAGAGAGAATATTTTTAAGTTGTTCTTCAGAAAGTCCAGCTAGTAATTGAACCCTTTGTTTAAGACTTTCATCAAAATCAATTTTACCGTTCATAGCTTTTTCTGTAATTTGATGAACTTTATCACCAACTCCATGGACCTTTGCCATTTCTACAATAACTTCAGACTGAATAAGGGTTGAATCCATATCAAAAACAATGAGTCTTTTATTTCTTCGCCAAACATTATCTTTGAGTAGCGCCATATCCGTAGAATGTTTAGTGCTTATACTTAAGAGGTCCTCTTTAACTCTTTCCCAGTTGACTTTGGCATCTATGGCCAAGGTCGTAATATCAAGGGAGATTAAATTTTCTTTTGAAACATTATCAATTCTTTGAATATTAATATTATTTTTAGCAAGAGTTGCAGAAACATCAAATAAAAAGGCTGATGTAATACCAGTTAAAGAAACGCAACTCAGAATAAACTTTTCTCCTGCTTGGTTTATTTGTTTTAGATCATCTACAATTTTAAATTTTAGACTCATATTCATTTTATTTGCTTGAAATAAAAGATCTTTTAAGAGGGGAGAGTCTTCTTCGAAATTGGAAATTTTAAATAGAAAACTTAAAGATAATAAATCATGAGTAATCGATTGCCCCATATCTATAAGTGTTGCATCTGAGCTCATTAAACATTTCATCAACTCTGCGGTTATTCCAGGATGATCTGGTCCACTTACTTTAACTAAAACTAACTTAGCGCTCATTTGCATTTCCTTGCTGCTTCTTAAGCTTCTTTTGAATTCTAGCTTGTTTCAACTTTTGAATCATATTCATTGTATATTGAATGGCAGACCAAAGAGAAAGAAAACAGGCAATATAGATAAGCCCTAATCCAATATTTGGTAGGGGAATCCCTCTCCAGACCTCATAAGGCATTAATAGGGGAATTCCAATCATTTGAGTCGCTGTTTTCCATTTTCCAATATTATTTACCGGAACTAGGACTCCTTCATTGGTGGCGAGTAGTCTTAATGATGTCATATACATCTCTCGCAAAACTAAAACGATAACAACAAAACTAGGAATTCTATCTAAGGATTGCAACATGATAAGTGAGGAAACAGTTAAAAACTTATCTGCGATAGGATCAAGAAAAGAACCGAACATTGTAACGATATTTCGTTTACGGGCAATATAACCATCTAGAAAATCTGTAAATGAAGCTAGTGCGCAAATCCAGCCCGCAGTCCAACCAAGTAAACTTTTTTGCTCATGAAAAAAATCGAGCTGGGTCAAATAAAGAAGCGTTAATACTACTGGTATGAGTAAGACTCGGAAGATAGTTAATCGATTTGGTAGGTTATTTATTTCTAGATCATCAGTCATTGTAGATTCTTGCATGCAAAAAGGTTAACATATTTAACTTTATTTTGACTAAGGTTTTATGAAAATGGATTTATAGCTTCGTTGTGTCAAAATTAATTTTCCTACTTAAGTCATATGTCATTAACAACTATAATCAGAAGATAATAAAAAAGGAAAGTTATGAGTCGTAATCTACATTTGGTACAAAGTGATTTTGAAGAGCTAGAAAAAAAAATCTTACCCCGTTTCCCATTTTGTTATCTCACATTTAAATGTAATTCAATGGATGAACACGCATTTGAAGTAAAAGATATATCCTTTTCTGGTATGCAGTTAGCTTTAAAAAGTGGTGAACACAATCTAAATGAGGGTGAAAAAATTCATGGACGACTGCATTGGTCCGGTAGAGAATTGGAAATTAATGGAACTATAAAATGGACAACAGATAAAAGACTAGGTGTAGAGTTTTCAAATGAAATAAGTGTCAGAGAAGAAGTTCAGGATTTTCTTAATCTGGAATTGATTGCAAAATCTTTAAAACCTGTTCATCAATTGAATATAGGCTCCGAACTCCCAGCCAACTTAAAGTTTTGGTTAAGAGCCGATGGTCCTGTAGAAGTCTTTGTGTGGCAACATAGCGATGGTGAGTTTGCGCGTTTCCAGGTTTTAATTATGGAAAATTTAGTTGAATGGGAAGATGGTAAGGGCTTACGCACGGCAAGAGTCATCTCTAAAAGAGATATTGAAACGCCTTTAATTTCTGAAGATGAATATGTATTTAAAATGGATGAGAGTTTGGATGATGATAAAATTGATAAAGCAGCGGCTTTAGTTAACCAAATCTCTCGGGAATTTCTTAGTCCAACTTCTTTAGACTTTTTAAAACTGAAATTAAATTCTTAGATCTTTATAAAAAACCTTTTATTGTTTGATGATTCCAAACTCCCACGATAAAATTAATCAATAACAGAAAGGATTAATTGTGAATAGAAATTTAGCACTTGAATTTGTAAGAGTTACTGAAATGGCCGCTATCGCTTCGGCCAGATTAATGGGAAGAGGTGATGAGAAAGCAGCGGATAAAGCAGCAGTGGATGCTATGAGATCTATGCTTGACTCGGTAGACTGTAAAGGAACAGTTGTTATTGGTGAAGGTGAAAGAGATGAAGCTCCAATGCTATATATAGGTGAACAGGTTGGTTCAGGAAATGGTCCAGAACTAGAAATCGCTGTAGACCCTCTAGAAGGAACAACAATTTGTGCTGTTGGTGGATATAATTCAATTTCCGTTATGGCGGTTGGAGAAAAAGGAAACCTTATGCATGCTCCAGATACTTATATGGATAAAATTGCAGTAGGACCTGAGGCCAAAGGGGTAATTGATATCACCCTCAGCGCTACTGAAAACCTAAAAAGAATTGCAGAAGCTAAGAAATGTCGAATTCAGGACTTAACAGCTATTGTATTAGATAGACCAAGACATGAAGCTCTTATTGCTGAACTTAGAGAGACTGGTTGTCGAATTAATTTGATTGGAGATGGAGATGTGTCAGCAGCTATTGCTACCGCATTACCAGAATCCGGAATTGATGTTCTTTTTGGAATTGGTGCGGCTCCGGAAGGAGTTATCTCAGCAGCAGCATTAAGGTGTCTTGGTGGAGACTTTCAAGGAGTTTTAAAACCAAGAAATGATGAGGAAATTAAAAGGGCAAATGAAATGGGAATTCCAGATGTTCATAAGGTTTTCTCAATGGAAGAGCTTGCTAGTGGCAATGTTATGTTTATAGCAACAGGTGTGACAGATGGGTCTTTACTTGAAGGTGTAAAATTTAAAAGCTGGGGAGCAACGACTCACTCTCTGGTTATGAGAAGCCAATCTGGAACAATAAGAAGAATACATGCTGAACATCACTTTGATAAAAAGCCTAGATACTAATTGCTAAATGCAATTAGAACCAGGCTTCCCCAAGATGTTAAGTGAATTCTCCCTAGATATTAAATTAAAAGCAAAGGAATAAAAAATGGCAGATGCAAAAAGAACTGAGGTTATGAATGCTTCAAAGGATAAAATCCTGGAAGTATTAAAAGATTATGAATCTTATTCTGAGTTCATGGATGGCGTATCTAAAGTAAGCGTAATAGAAAGAACTGGAAATAAGGTAAAAGCTCAATATGATTTAAATGTTATAAAAACTTTTTCTTATGTACTTGAATTGGAAGAAACTGATGATGGTGTTTCTTGGACTTTTGATAGCGGAGATATTTTTTCAGTAAATAGTGGCTCTTGGGAATTAAATGATCTAGGTGATGGCACAACTGAGGTGACTTATAGTATTGAGGTCGATATAAAAGTCAAGATGATGGGGACGGGAATGATAACCAAAAAGTTGGTAAACACATCACTTCCATCAATGATGAAATCTGTAGAAAAAAGAGCACAATCACTTTAGGAAAATTGTTATGGCAGAAAAAAAAGAAGATAAGAATCTCTCGGATATTTTTAAAAAAGTTGTAAACACTGGGATCTCTGCAGCTTTTATGACGGAAGATGCAGTAAAAAATATTATCCAAGACCTTCCACTTCCAAAGGAGATGGTTAATGGACTACTTCAAAATGCCAAGCAAACTAAGACTGAATTTATTACTTCAGTCAAAACAGAATTGAAAGATTATTTAAATAAGATCGATCTCTCAAAAGAGGTCGATCGTATTATTGAAAACTATGATATTGAAGTTAATGCTAAAATTAAGTTAACTCCGAAAGAAAAAAATCCACAAAAAAAAAAGAATCAAAAATAAAAAACCGTTATAGCTCTGTTAAAGCACGAATACCAAATGGAGTAAAACTTATTGCTGTATCAAAAACTCGAACCATCGCAGAAATTAAAGAACTATATAGTTTAGGGCACAGAGATTTTGGTGAAAATAAAGTTCAAGAGCTTTATAAAAAAGCAGTTGAACTTCAGGAGTATGATGATATTCGATGGCATTTCATAGGGCATTTACAAAAAAATAAAGTAAATCAACTTTTAAAAACCCCAAATCTTACTTCTATTCAAGCTATAGACAGTCTCGAATTAGTAAATCTCTTAATGAAAAAAGAGCTTAATCACCAAATTGACCTTTTTTTACAAATAAATACCAGTGGTGAAGAAGAAAAGTTTGGGTTTTCTCCCGAGGAAGATTTAACAGCTATAGTCGCAATTCTCAATTCGAGTCCCCAATTTAATTTGAAAGGGTTAATGACTATTGGAAGGGTAAGGACTCAAAACTTTGAAAGCGATGCTCGAAATTCCTTTGAGAAACTGAAGGTCTTAAAGCAAAAACTTGATAAAGATCATAAACTCAATCTTAAATTATCTATGGGGATGAGCCAAGACTTTGAAATTGCTATGAAAGTTGGAACAGATATGGTTAGAGTAGGTACTGATATTTTTGGTCCAAGGCTATGAAAAAATTTCACACTTAATCTTTCACTTTGATAAAATGCTTTTAGAATTTTAAAACGTAAAAAAAGTAAATACTTGGAGAAAGTTTATGAGTGAAACACTGAGAAAAGTCCCTGAACTTAGTTTATTAAGTTATGTAAATGGTAATCCTGAAGAGCAAGCAGATTTTGTTAAAAAGCTTTACAGTGGGATAAAAGACTATGGTTTTATCATCTTAACCGATCATACAGTTGAACAATCAGTAATTGATAATGGTTATAAGGCCGTACAAGATTTTTTTAGCTTAGATGAATCCACTAAGAAGTCTTATGTCTGTGAAGAGGGTGGTGGCCAAAGAGGTTATACTCCATTTGGAACGGAACATGCGAAGGATAATCCTCATAAAGACTTAAAAGAGTTTTGGCATGTTGGACGTGAGGTTGCTGATGACCATAAGTTTAATCAATATTACCCTAAAAATGTGTGGCCTAATCAGATAGCTGGATTTGAGCAAAACTTACAAACTTTATATGATGAGTTAGATAAAACTTCTAAGATTTTATTAGAGGCACTTGGTAAAGCACTTGATGTTCCTAGTAATTATTTTTCTTCAATGATTGAGACAGGAAACTCTATTTTAAGAGCAATTCATTATCCACCTGTTGGAGAAGCTCCTCCTGCTGGATCAATAAGAGCTGCAGCTCATGGTGATATTAATCTTATAACCATTTTAATGGGAGCGACAGCTTCAGGGCTTCAGTTATTAGATAGGGACGGAACATGGTTAGATGTCGAAACTAAACCAGGCCAATTAGTTGTTGATTCTGGGGATATGATGTCAAGAATTACAAATGATGTTATCCCTGCAACGATACATAGAGTTATTAATCCTGAGGAATCAACATCTGCCCGTTTCTCAATGCCATTTTTTGTTCATCCACATCCAGAAGCAATGTTAGAGTGCATACCTAGTTGTAAAGGAGATGGGGAAAAATATCCTCCAATTTCTGCACATGACTGTTTAATGGAACGTTTAAAAGATATTGGATTAATGTAATTATAGTTTTTCATAAATAGCTGACTCTAATTGATTAAATTTCTTTTGGAGTTGGCTAATTGATTCCTCTTGAGGATAGTTCTTTCTAAGAGAATCGAAAATTTTTTGAGTATTTTCAAATTCTTTTAAATTTATGGCCTTTACATTATTGGCAATTTCTTGAACCTCTAATTGGCCAGTGACTTGATTTATTTTGTCTTTGGTATTTTTAATTTCTTTGGCCGTAGCTAATAGGGTTGAGAGAATATTTATTAGAGCAAATAAAAGAAAGAAATAACCATTATAGCCCTCTAGAAAATAATAATCTATCATGTCTTGGGAGAGAGGGAACAAATAATTCAGAAATAAAAAAATGAAGATAAAGGCGAAGTAAATTATTGTCTTTTTTAAATTTAAAAGAAAATAGATGGTAAGTAAGGAGGTTTGAAAAAAGGAGTAAATTGTATTCAAATATCCATCCGAACTTAGGGTATTGATCGTAATTGCTAAACCAAAAAATAAAATTAGAACATTTCTAGAAAATTTAAAATTATTAAATTTTTTTAATGCGAAATAACCAATTACAGAAACAATTGCGTATAAAATGAGGGTGAATTTCTCGGCTATACTGGAATCACTATAGATTTCCAGCGGGAAAAAGAAAAGACATAAAAGGGAACTAATTCCTAAATAGGTCCTTAAATAACTTTTTTTGTTGAAAAGAGTTTCAATATTCATTTGTCTGAACTCATCGAGTTATATAAATCAAAGTTATTCTTTTCAATTCGTTTTAAGTTGAAGTAGACCTTTTCAAGTTCTTTGTCTTCTTTCATTTTTTGTGAACTTCTAATCATGGTAACCTTATACTCTTGAATACAATCTTCTAACAACGGATTTAGCTCGTTTGATAGCGTGTTTAAAAAATGTTTTTGTTCTTTTTCCTTTTTCTTGTATATAAAGTCTGTGAAATACTTCTTCATTTGAAGATGATTTAGATAAAGGATGACCAAGGTAATACTGGTATGAAGAACAAATATAAATGTATAATCTGCCATGGTGTAAGGAATGGTACTGGCTGGCATATCAAATAGAGGCTGGAAAATTATTAGGACAGATAAAAGACTTAAACTCATTAAGGATAAACTAAGTCCACTTAACATATAGACGCCAAAGATTACCACTGGAAACATATTTTTTAGACTAATAGTCATGATGTCTACTTCAAAAAAGCGAATAGAGACAACTGCAATAAGAAGAATTGAAAAAGTATATCTTTTTAATAAATGGTGTTTTTCTTTAATAAGTGGAAGTACTAAAAATAAGATACCTATGGCCAATAAAAGTGAATTATTAGTACTTAAATGCTCTTTATACTTGAACCTTTTAACAGTTTCAAAAAATAAGATAGTAAATGATAAAAAAAAACTTAAAGAATTTAAAAGTTTTTTATCAAAGTTTTTCTCTATAAGAGGTTCATGATAATAATGAAGTAGGGAAGAGAATCTTTGAAGAAACATCATAAATGCCTTCGAACCATAATTGCAAACTTTACATTTGTCAGGTTGGTTGATTGATCTAGTCCTGTAGCATCAGATTCATCTAATCTTATGGAGTCAAAGCCGCTGATAAATTCCATATCAGTTTTATCACTAATAGGAAGCATAAGGCTCATTTTTGTGAGTGGTAAGACAACCACTGTTCCTGTTGTTGTTTGTCCATCAGCTATCGTACTTGTTTGGCCATAACCAACACCAAGAGTTATTCCAAACTGGGCATCATAGAATTTAGGGATAGGGTCGAAATAATAACGACCTTCAATTATTCCCATGAATTGATAATTAGTTAAACTAGAGTCTGGATAACTAATTATTTCTTGAGAAAACCTAACTCCATAAGCCAAGGAATAGTTAATACTGAATTCATTTCTAAAAGTTAAGTCGACCTGATATCCACCTCTCTCTGTATTTTGAGGCTCAGTTCCAGTGACTGATTCTGATAAGGCCGTAATAAAACCAACAGTAGACTCAAGGGATCTTCGCGGTTTATATAGTCTATCTTTAACATAACCTCTTTTAGATTTTTCTGGATTCAAGGCCCATAAGTATTCTTGTGTGTCATACATGGTGACAACATCTCCTCGCCTAAAGGGGACGTCTGTATAGTCGTTAACAATTTCCCATTGAATAAACTCGTTGGTAACTTTGATCGCCCTTGCGATAATAGAAACATTATTGGCCGTAAATGTGGCCTCTTTTCCGTTGAAGACTTCTACTGTTCTCTTATCACTAGGATTGTTTCTGGTTATAAAGGTTTGCCTTTCTTTAGAAAGTCCTTGGATAATAGTAAGTTCGTAGGCGTTTGCAGCTATAATCTGGGTGAAAAACAATATTGTTAAAAAGAATTTAATCATAAATAAATTTTAACATAAAAATGCCCCCAAAAGAGGGGGCAAATATGACAAATTAAATTAGTTGATTTCTTTACTATGGAGATACGTAAGGTAGCATATGACCTATACCTGCATTATTTTCATCACTAGTTACAGTAATTGGACTTGAGTTAATTAGTCCGGAAATTGGTTTTGCATCATTTGTTGGACTTCCACCACCACCATCAATCTGATAAACAACAGGTAAGATATCGTTAGTTGCTTCTCCTGTAGTTGCTCCATCATCACCAATAGATACTGATTTCAAGACTTCTCCTAAGGACACATTCAAATTGAATACATCTTCAGTTATAGCAGGGAAGAGTGGTTGACAGTGACTTGCTGTTTGAGAGCTATCGTAACTACAATCAATTTTAGGAACAGCTCCTTTAATATTTAAAAGGTAAGCATTATAATCAGCTCCTCCAGCAGGATCAGAAATAGCTAATACTAAAAGTTGATTAGAACTACTACCAGCAGAAATATCATACTTATCTAAATTCTTTGTTACAGAAAAACCTGGATCTAAATCCTTATATTGAACACTTGTTCCACCACTACCAGGTATCATTTCATAATCCCATGGAGATAGACCGTTGAAATCATCAAATCTAGCATAGGCCAATCGATTATCTGAATTTGAACCTGTTAAATAAACGGAAGGGATAAAATCAGTGTTTTCTTTAGAGGCAGCAACCTTAATATTTGTAATATTATTATCAGAAAATACATCAGGGTTTTCTTCTCTAAAATTAGCCTGAGCATCATACTCATAGGCCCTAATCTCTCCTGAACTCATCGCTTTGATTGCAATAATCATATTATATGTACCATCTAGGTCATTAGCTATTTCTTGAGCTTGTTCAGTATTTGGGAGAAATGTTTTTTGTAAGTTTGCATCACTTAGTCTTACTCCGAGGTCTCCCTCAAGAAGTGAAATCTTATTCTTATCGGCACCAGATAAATCGTGATCAATTAATGGAAGTTGCCATTTTAAAGTACCACCATCATTGTTAACCATTATTTGTCCAATTTTAGTTGCTCCAATATCGGCTTCAATAAAGTCTCCATCAACTATTCCTTCAAGTGTTACCACTCCAGCTGTGACGGAAGCTGTAATACCCTGAAGTTCAGGTTCAGTAGAAGCATTTATTGCATTTGCAAATTCAGTTGCTGTTGCGTTTACAGTTGTACAGCCAGATACTGGAATACAAAACTCTGAGCCAGCAGTGAGTGTTGCTGAGCCACCCATAATACCAGAGAAGGTAATAGACATTCCTGTATTACTAGCAGCATCTGTAAAGGTAATTTCAACTTCTCCATCGGAGTTAACCGTTTCTGGATCTATACCTGCACTTGCAATGACTATATTATCAACTAGGTCATTATATCCAGGATCCCATCCAAACTTTCCATCATGAGTAAAACCAGTCTTTCCACCACTAATATCAATTCTTCTAACGTGAACTTGATCCACTCCCGAAATAGGAGTCATGTAAGCTAGGTAAAGAGCTTTTCCAACAGGATCGCCGGCAATAGATAAGGAACTAACGTTGTTGGTTGAATAATTTAAGTCTGTAGAGACATTAAATTTAATAGAGTAAATTTCTGGAGTAGCACTTTGGACAGAACCTTCTTTTGTTCCGTTCGTCAAAGTTACAATTTTTTCAATAACTATTTCTCTCGCAAAATTGACATAGGCCATGTATTTTATCACAGGGTTAGTGGAAGTGGGATCTACCCAAGTTGCAACTTCTCCAAATGAAGCATTGGTAAAATTATTGTCATCAAAGCTTTTTCCTTGAGACATATTTGAGAAGACTGTCATATCCCAAGCATTGGCAAAAACGCCACCACTTGTATCAAGGGAAGGTGAACTACAGTCAGGAAGTTTTAAAGTTCCATCAGACTTTCTTCCGTCATCCCCAAGACAAAGCCTAACTCTAACTTCTGTCCCATTATTAGTGAAATTGTTGGCATCAATTGTTGGTGATGGAATCCAAGTAAGGACTTTTTCCGTTGCGCCATCTATATTCATATATCCAGAAACTTCATCAGAAAAATCATTATCTCTATCTGTATCAACTATGTATTGCCATTGATAAGAAATTAATGTTCCATTTTTTATGGATGCATCGGTAATTGCTCCCGGATCAATAGTCACTGGAAAACCTGCAAAAGTCGTAAGGTTTGAAGGAATGGCCGGGTTAAAGTTAGCGGTATTAAATTCTGGATCTGGGTTATTGTCATTTACTAAAATAGAAACGTCAGTAAGTACTGAATTCCCATTAGATGAATCAGTAACAGTTATTCTATAGTTTACAGTTTCAGCAGCTCCTGCTGTAACTTCATCTTCACCAACCTGGTGGTTAATAATCGTTTCCTTGACCAAATTATTATTAGTGCTATTGACAGTACTCGTTGATAGGGCTGGTACATAGCGACCTACGTTACATCCAGCTGGAAAACATCTTTCTATTTTTATTGTGTGAGAGTCTCTTTCTGCATCTGAGACTTTTACATGAAATTGGATAATATCACCTTCTGTTATATCTCCAACACCAGCAGCTCCATCAAGATCTATTGAATCAGCAGGCGTTGATTGATCAGATACATAAGACTTAGTCGGTGTTGTATTTAAGTCAGGATCGTCAGCTGCAAAAGGACTAATGACTGGATCAGAGAACGACTCATTTACCGTACTTATAGACCAATAAACTAAATTTGATTCTTCAGGCGTCCCACCGTAAGGTAATATTCCAGTATCTGTAACCTTGGCATAAAGATTATAAGTAAGTCCTGAAACATTAACAGGTCCATTCGTGTCATATGAATTGATTGTTATATCACAAAGATACTTCGCTGAAGTGTTCGTTTGTCCGTAGTCGTGATAACAATCAGTGGCCGTAACTTTAGGGTGACTTCCATCTAATAAAATATTGTCTAAGTAGAACTCTACCTTGTATTGGCCATAATCTGTCGCTGAAAAGTCATCATCATCAACTGTGATAGCAAGTCTAAAAGTAGTGTCTTGAGTTATCGTACAACCAGATTGAGTCGTTGGAGTTGATCCATAGCAAGAAATAACTGACTGGTTAGCATTTGCAATTGAAAGGGTTGGAGGAGAGTTTTTCTGTCTTACTCTAATTGTCCAATTTAATTTTTCAATTTGGGTGTAACCATTGTATTTTGTTTTGCTTGTGGTTCCACTAAATTTATCGTAAACAACTGCTGAAATAGTATGGGACTCTTGGACAATATTGGCCGGAAGAGTATAAGCAAAATTATTGTAATTTCCTAGACAATAGCTTGTACCAGTTGATGTCATTTGCTTGTTTGTTGCCGCAGGAATGGCAACACCATCAAATAAGAAGTCGACATAAACTCCATCTCCGTTAACACCATTAATCTCATCAACCATGACACAAAAGTCTACAGCGTCCAAAGTGTTATCAGAATTAACATCATACAAGAAACCACTTGAACCAATTGATAGACCAGATATCGTTGTAATAATTGAAGCTGTTGTCGGCGTTTGAGTTAAGTGGGTAGGAGAGGTTCCTAGTGAAACATCACCAAACTCAGGAAGATTATTTGTAATAACCCATGTCTCAGTATCAAAAATTGCACCCGTAGCATTTTCGGATAAAACTACTTGAACAGTATAAACACTTGATCCTGCATAATAAGGATTTGGAAGTGAGTTTGTTGGATAATCAAAGTGAGAGGAAGGGTAAAAGTCAAAACTTAAAGCTTGAGTGCCTGTTGAGAAGGCACCTGATTCACCGGCTACAGATGTACCATTTACAAACCACTCATAGTTAACACCTAAAATGCCATCAGGGTTATAAGCAGTTGCTTTAATTGTCGTAGCACTATTTGTTATTGTTGTTGTGAAAGGTGAACTTGTTATTCTTGCAATAGTAGGAACAACATCATCAATTACATAAACACTCCACGATCTTGAATCATAAACTCTTGTTCCATCGGAATTTAATACTTGAACTTCTAGAATATAATTTCCTTCAGGATAAAGAGTATGATTAAAACTTATGGATAAACCTGTACCTAATAGAGTGGAGCTCCCATCTTCTTGGATTACGCTCCATCTGACTTGATAACCATTGTTGTAAGGATCAGAGATACTAACTGTATGAGTTTTTGTGGCATCTGTTTTTGAGACAGCGTAAGATGAACTTGGTGTAACGTTTGTAATATTTATGGTGCTACTTTCAGCTCCCAAAGTGGCCACACACTTTCTAGAAGATGAATCATAAGCCTCATTACTATCACACTTCGTCGATTTCTCTTGTGGTATACACGAAGAAATGAACACTGCAATTACTACTAAATATAAAGTTTTAAAATACATCTTTTTCACATTAATATCCTAATTCCCTAATCTTTATATCGGAGTAAAACAATAGAAACTTAAAAGATTCTATCTCCGCTCCCTAATTATCTCATATAAACTAGATTTGAATGAGTTTTCAGCTACTTAAAGAAAGGCTAAATGAGTGGTTGGCAATAAATTTGGGCATAATTCCAGTATAACTATTTGCTTTTAGAAAGAACCTACAATACCACAACTAGCATTAGTAAATGTAGATACTGAGGCACCTGTTAGGTTATCGTTTTGACAGTGAAAGATTAGTTGCTTACTACCATATTCAATTAATTCAATATCATTGGTATTCCCACCAGAATTTGAATAATAAAATAAATCAGAGAATCCAGTTGAGGAAAGTGGATCAAATAAATTAGAGGAGTTTCCTGAGTTATAATAAACAGTCATACCAGTGATAACTGTACTTGCATTCGCTAAATCGTTACTAACAATATCCACAAGACCATCATTGTTAGCATCTCCCACATCAAAATTAACATAAGAGCTATTGGACTTAAGGGTCAAAGTATCTACAGCTTGAAATTTTCCTGTAAATGAGTTGTTTTTGTTTTCAAAAACATGAACAGTATTGTTAGATCCATCATTTGCAAGAAAGATAAGGTCTTCAAGGCTGTCACCTGTTATATCTGCAAATTTTATATCTCGAATATCTCCACCATTTGGAACTTCAATCCTAGGGCTACAATCAGTTTGGAAAGTTGTCCCATCACTTGGGATAATGCAGATTTTACTTTTATTAGCATCTGTTTGATCGTTATAACCAATCACAATATCCATATTTCCATCATTATTTGTATCATAATGGGTTACTTTATAAACAGCACCTGTCCCTAAATCTATTCCACCCGCCGCATCGCTGGCAATGATGACAGTTGAGTCATAGCTTATGTTTGAAAATGATGTCGTATTAATATCATATTGGTCAATTCTAATTTGACTTCCAGTATCGATGACAACACCAAATTTCGCTGCAATTCCGGTTGATAGGGGGGCGATTCCTCTCACTGTTCCAGTTGAAACTAAAGCTTGAGAGTCAGACTCAGTATCTGTTGTACTTCTAGTATGAATATTGGCATCTCCATGGGTCACATAAACAGCACCTGCTTTTGCTACATCATACTGCATTGGTGTAAAAGCAACTGCATTCAAAGTTGAAAAAATAGGTAATGCCGTTAAAGTCCCTGAGAAAAGACCTACAGTTGAAGGATCTTGTATATAAATTGATGTTTTGACACTGGTTGCGCCGCAAGTTCCATCAGGAGTTGCATCTCCATCAAAGCTTTCACATTCAGTGTTTCTAATAATGATATCTTTGTATCCATCAAGGTTGATATCAAATTTTGAAGCATCAAGAAGATGTTGATTTCCACCTGTAAGACTTTCAATATGATTAGCTTGAACAGTTATTTCATCAGACTGTGAGAGGTTTAAACCAGAATAAGGTTCAGCTGAGCTTATAGTAAAGTCTCTTCTTCCTAAAATATTTTCACCAACATTTGTAATTCTTCCGGTTGTGGCATTGAATGTAAAAGGTGAAGGAAGATCAGATAAATTAGTCAAAGTAAAATCCCCAACATGACATTTATTTGTTGTGTTTGGAGCATAAGAGCTTCCATTAATCGTACCATTTAAAACGAGGTTTTTATTATTTGAAAATCCGCCTTCTCCTGTTCCTCCATCAACAACTGCGCCTGAGGGAGCAAACTCATAATTTGGTCCATCATAGAAGTGAGCTATAAGATTTGTCTGAACCCCTGAAGGCGCTCCAGAGTTTTGAGCTCTAATAGTGTAGGTCATGGTATAGCCTGAAACTTCCCCGGCTCCTGGTTCAAAGCTATTTGCATCTGAGCCTTCAGTGTCATCACGAAAACATTGAGTTCCATTGTGAACAAAACTACATGTTGTTGGATCAAAACTAAATCGACTTCCATCATCTAAGGCATAGTTTGCATGTGATGGTAACGAGTTAGGCGATTGAGAAATGACTGAACAGTAATCAGTAGGAACACCATCATTATCTAAGGCAATTAGCCCTCCTGCATTATCAGCATTTACACTAGTTGCATCACTATCTTCATTTCCTTGAATGAAGATAATGTTTGTTCCATTATTATAGCTTATATCTGGTGCTTTCTCATTGACAGTTATGTCAAAACTAGCATCAGTAAATGAGATAGAATTACTTCCTCTAATAGTAATTGTTAATGGATCAGGATCAATATTTCTTGGATCTGAAGGAGTTAAGGTCCCTGAAATATCTCCTGTCGTTGTATCTAAACTTAATCCTATGAATGGAATTAAGCTGGCAGTTTGCTCGTTATAACCTGTAATAAATCCTGTCTTAGGATTTCCATTTTCATAGTCACTGGAGTGGATTATATCAGAAGGGGTGAGTGTTTCACCCTCTGTAAAACTAAGGTTAGTACTACCAAGTGAATCTGAATAGATAAGTCCAGCTGGAACAAGGTTAGAGACACTTATTGTCACAGTTAGGCTTGGAGTTAATTCTCCCTGTCCATTAACAGCTTTAATCGTATAATTTGCTGTCCCTGCAAAAGCTTCTACTGGCGTTCCATAAATTATTCCAGTTTGAGGATGAAGAGTTAATCCTGCAGGTAGGGCCGGGGTAACTGAGAAGTTTGCATTAGATCCAACATAAGCTGGTTGTTCTTCTTGATAATCAAAAATACTAAAGCCTAAAATATTTGTTCCTCCCCCATATGAAAGAGAGACAGGTGCTATTAGAGTGTTTGTACTAATGGCCAAAGTTTCTGAATAACTTCCTGCTGAATTACTTCCAGTCACAGTGTAATAACCAACAGGCTTAACTTCCGTCGGGATACCAGAAATTTCTCCGGTTAAAGTATTGAAGCTTAATCCGTTGGGAAGATTTGGACTGATGGAATAACTAGTTGGGATACCACCTGAAGTTATACTTGGAAAAATATTTAATGCTACATTTGAGCCGTTTTGTAGTTCAAAAACTTTAGTTGAGGCATTATAAAAAGGTGATATTCCAGAGTCATAACCAAGCATTGTAGGAGCGAGGGTATCGACTTTAATACTTACTATTTGTTGCGAGCTTTGAACAATAACATCGTTTTCATCTCTGTTATAACCTGTGATAGTGAACGCCGTTGCAGGAATCGCTGATGAAGGAGTTCCAGATAGTTCTCCTGTTGTCGTATTAAAAGTCATGGCAGTTCCAGGAATTGTCCCGGAAAAACTTGGGGAAATAGTATAAGAACTTGGTTTCCCTCCAGCAAGAGATGGCGTAATCGTAAAAGCCTGATCTTCGTAAAGTTGATAGCTTCCAGTATACCCAATAAAGTTTGGATCTTCTGGGGAGTTCTCGCTTAACACAAAGGTCAATGTCGTTGTGATTGTTCCAGTGGCAGCTGTTGCAGTGACCACAACGGGATAGGTTCCTCTCGTATCAGTCGTGATCCCAGAAATTAATCCTGTTGTGGGATTAATTGTGATTCCACTAGGTTGAGTTCCATCTAAAGAATAAGTGACTGGCGTTGCCCCCACATAGCTTGATATATTAATATTCTCAATGGTCACACCTTGTTCAATTTCATAAATGGTTTTAGCGTAAGTCAACTGTCTTGGAATATCCTGAGCGGTAAAATTAAGTGCATAGGTATCAGAACCAACATCATTGTAAACTGTAACAACATAGTTAGTAAGTCCATTGACTCCCGTTGGTGTTCCTGAGATTACACCGGTATCTTCATCTAAAGTGATTCCAGGTGGAAGATTAGGCGAAATTGAAAAACGATAAGAATCTGGTAATGGAGCCGAAAGCTGTGGCTTAATAGTTCTCATGGCCGAACCAACGTTCACGACCTGAGGAGTATAGCTGGCACTATTATCATCAAAAATAAAATCACTTAAAACTGGCGCTAAGTCTTGGACAGTAATTTCAACTTGGGTTGAAGTACTACCTGCTGCATTGAAGCCAGTGACTGTATAAACCCCTGAATGTGAAGCAAGGGGAGTTCCATTTATAGTTCCATCACTATTAAGAACTAATCCTAGTGAGGGTGGAAGAGGCGGTGTTATAGTAAAAAAGTCAATTCCACCTCCGGTTTGAGAAATGAGAGGATAGGAGTCTCCAGCATTATACTTTATGAAACTCAAAGTAGAGTAAGCATATTTAATACTAAGAGGTGGTTCTTCTACAACTCCTATTCTTACCTTTGCAAATCTTGATTCAGAGAATCCTTTTGCTTCAACCACATATTCTGTAACAGGGTAAGTAACAGTAGGAATTCCTCCAATGATACCTGAAACTCTATCAATGGTAAGTCCAGGTGGGAGAGTAGGTGTTGTAGAAAAGGTATAACCTGTAAAGCTTTGGACAGGGACGATGAAAACATTTGAAGTGTTAACCATAAAGTTAATATCACGGGAACTGTATTCGAAAGTTGTGACTTTATCCACAACTTGCTCATCCAGATTTTGATCTGACGATGGAAGCTCTTCTTTGGTGCTTTCATTACAAGCCACAAAAATAAAAAAGCTAAATAAAATGACTAATTCCCTAATAATTTTCATCTCATGTCTCATCTCGGAATACTTGTCCATGTTATTTAATCATTTTACGAGAAATTCTCTATGGTATTTACTCCCTACGTGAAATCAGTACCTTATCATTCGTCTCGATTAAGTCCTTATGATGACTGCCCATTATATTTGACGCTTGGATTGGCCATGTCTACACTCTTAAGTGTTTGGAAAACTTGGAGAACTTCATGTTTAAATTTCTTAATCAAAATGACTCAAATAAATCGGGTGAGAAAAAATCAAAGATTATTGCCTTGATGAATCAAAAAGGTGGAGTTGGTAAAACAACTATGGCCTATAACGTAGCACATGCCTTAAATTCCCAGGGAAAAAAAGTCTTATGTATCGATATGGATCCGCAGTTTAACTTTTCTCTTTTATTTAACCATGATCCAAGAGAACAAGAATTTAATATCCATCATATGCTTATAAATTCTATAAGAGAGCTTAAAAGTCTTCACTCTGGAGCTTTTATTTCTGATGTTATTATTAAAAATGATAATGGAATTGACTTGATACCAGCAGGACAGGAACTTTCTGGTTTTGAATTAACTGTGGCCGGTATAAATGCCCCAAGACAGTTAATTCTTAAAAAATTTATCGAAAAAAATCACCTCAATGAAAAGTATGATTATATCGTCATTGATGGGCCACCTACTTTAGGGCTTATTGTGGTTAACATTCTATGTGCTTGTGATGGAGTATTATTTCCATTTATTCCGGACTCATTTAGTGAACAGGGGCTAAAGAATATTAGAAACGTCCTTTTGGATATTGAAGATATGGGCATTGTTCAACCTCCTAAAATTTTGGGTTATATCCCAAATTTATATGAAGGAAGAAGAAAAAAGAGCCGAGAAGACTTTGAGCATATTAGAGATGAGTTTACAGATGGTGAAATTTTCGAACCTTTTTTAAACCGTGCGAACTTTGCAAAATCTATGGCCAATAGAAAATCTGTCTTTGATTATGAAGCCTCGGATTATAAAGAATTACAAGGTCAGTTTCTAAATGTGATTAATAGTGTTGAAAATCAATTAGGAAATTAAAATGAAAAAAAAGAATCAAAATCCATTGTATGTTGTTAAAGGTGATCAAGTTGAAGCGGCAGAGAATTTTTTGGATTTAATTATAAAGAAGTTCAATCTGGCTCCTATCATTGAGATTCTCACGAATATTCTTAAAATGCTTTTAGATAATGTAAAAACTTATTCGGCTTTTGTGGTGGCAAAAGAGTTCTTAGATTTTCTCGTTTCAAAATTAGAGCTGTTTAAGAAGTATTCTATTATCTAGACTATAGACCAACCATACAGTTCATTTTTATTCATAATCTCTATTGGTCTTTTTCAACAACACCGAAAGTACAGTTTTATTAAGCCCTAAAAAGAGCCCTGAAATAACAATAAGTTATAACATCCCTTAAAATAATTCTTTGCATGAATATATGTATCTTCCGTGACGGGCACTGAAGCCCGCCTTTTGACCAAAAAGATATTTCATGGAAGATCTCATGAGGGTCCTTACCATCGTTTTGCTAATTTTGAAGATCATAGATCTGATAAAAAAGCTTCGTAAGTAGGGTTTAGGGGATATGTTAGCGCATGTCTCCACCTTCTTGAGTCATTATATTCTATCAACACTTCATAGCTGATTTCAAGAGGAAACTAAGATAAATTGGTGATTGGGACTTATTCTAAAGACTTTCAGCTTCCTATCTAATTAAAAATTAAGGTCCTGTTTATTTCATTTACAGTGAGTTGTAATCATTTCAAGAGTGCTGGTTCTGTTTATTATCTCTGGCATAATTTGAATATATTATATTTATAAACCATTAAGTTTATGAGCAAGGATAAAGATGAAAATATTATTTATTGGAATAATTACACTACTATCATTGAATTTGTACGCAGATGAACTCAATTCTTGTGAGTATCGATTTAAACCACAAAGTGTCGTGCTTAAATCAAAACTGGATAAATACTCTAAAGATGAAATAGTTATTCACTACAGTTTTAGTGATCACTATGTAGGAGGAGGATATCATATTACAGGAATATCTAACGAGAGCATTCAAAATGGAAATCCCCTGACTAATAAAGAGAGTGATTTTTTTCCTATCTTTAGTGAGAATTTACCTATCAGAGTAATCGATAACGATGGAATTTTTCTCGATCCTATAATGACAATATCTCTGGCTCAACGAGAGGTTGAGCTTTTAGATTATAGTCCTGTTCGGGAGAATTTAGAGGTTGCTATTTACACTGTTGAAAATGATATTCTAAAGATTGACCTCGAATTTCACAAAATTTGCAACTAAATCACTAGTATAAAAAACAAGTACTGCTCCAAAGAGCGTAGAAATAAAAAAGACCTACTCATAAAGTAGGTCTTTTTTATTCATGAACATACATGTAATTCTTTGAGTGAATGGACATTCTTTTAAAAACTTAAGACCTGATATTTATCTAGAACGAACTCTTCTCTTAGAATTTTTTAAAAGTTCATTGTGTTTAAAGTAGATCTTTTCTAGATCCTCAATTTCTAAATCTTTGGGTTCGTTTTCAGGTTTAACTTGAGTTTGCTCTTGATTTGAGGCTTCAAGTTCTATTTTATCCAAATCAACGTTTTTTAGTTCATCTGCTTGGAGACTTAAACTCGTGAATAGAATTAAAATTAACATTCTCATACTCAAGATTCTATGCTAAATAGCATCAAATGAAAAATCCAGATTTACTAGCTGAGTCATATGACTATGATTTAGATTCAAAATTTATTGCTGATAGACCTATTGCTGGTAGGCATCATTCTAAGCTCTTAGTTTATAACGCTAAGACAAATGAAGTTACTCACTCCAATTTTATGGAGTTAGATCAGTTTCTGACTGATGAACATATGCTAGTGCTTAATCAATCAAAAGTTTTTCCGTGTAGGCTACTAGGACAAAAACCTTCAGGGGGGAAAGTTGAAGTATTTCTTTTGTCTTTGATTCATGAAAATCATGTATTTCCAGCAATGATTAGATCCAATGGTAAGAAAAGAGTTGGTGATGAATTCGAATTTGGGGAATTAAAGGCTACAATAGAGGGGAGATCTGATGAAGGAGATTTCTTTATCTCTTTTAATAAAAAAGACAATGAGCTTCTCGACTTTCTAGAAAAGCAAGCAGAAATTCCAATTCCTCCTTATATTAGGGATGGAATTGCGGATGAAAAAGATTTAGAAGATTATCAAACTGTTTATGCTAATAAACTAGGCTCAGTTGCAGCACCAACTGCAGGACTACATTTCACTCCGGTTGTTTTTAAAACTCTTGAGAAAAAAGGAATTAAAAAATCTTTTGTTACTCTACATGTTGGAGCAGGAACTTTTAAGCCTGTAACGAGTGAGCATATTTTAGACCATAAAATGCATAGCGAATTTTATGAGATTGAAAAAAGTGAATTGGCCCTTATTAATTCAGCTAGAAAAAGAATTGCTGTTGGAACAACCAGTCTTAGGGTTTTAGAGTCATCATACAAAGATGGAAAGATCGAATTTGATTCTGAAGAGGGGCTAGCAAGTACGGATATCTTTTTACATCCAGGAAAAGAGGTGAAGTCCATCGATGGTCTAATTACTAATTTTCATCTTCCAAAATCAACTTTGATAATGTTAGTCTCATCTATCTTAGGTAGAGAAAAAACATTAGAGTTATATGAAATCGCTAAACAACACGAGTATCGTTTTTTCAGTTATGGGGATGCGATGTTAATTTTAAGGTAGCTATGGAAATTTATAAGCAAGAAGCAAAATCCGGTGAAGCTAGAGCAGGAACTATTACCACTGCACATGGTGAGATTCAAACGCCTATCTTTATGCCAGTGGGAACTAGGGCATCGGTAAAGTCTCTTTGGCAAGAAGATCTAGAAGAGATTAAGGCACAAATTATTTTAGGAAACACCTACCATCTTTATTTGAGACCAGGTCATGAATTGATTGGTAAAATGGGGGGGCTGCATAAGTTTATGTCTTGGGATAAACCTATTTTAACAGACTCTGGTGGTTTTCAAGTTTTTTCTCTTGCTGATTTAAATAAAGTGACTGAAGAAGGTGTAAAGTTTCAGTCTCATATTGATGGATCATATCATATGTTATCACCCGAGAAGTCCATGGAAATTCAAAAGGCTTTGGGTTCTGATATTGTAATGATCTTTGATGAATGTCCAAAACTTCCAGCAAGTAAAGAGCGTTTGAGAGAATCAATGGAATTAACCTTAAGGTGGGCCAAGCGTTGTAAAGATTATCAATTACAAGAACATCAATCCCTTTTTTCTATAATCCAAGGTGGTCTTCACGAAGATCTAAGACAAGAATGCATGGAAAGATTAATGGAATTGGACTTTCCAGGATATGCTCTTGGTGGTTTGAGTGTTGGAGAGAAAAATGAGGAGATGGTTTCATTTCTAAATAGTTTTACGCCTAAGATGCCAGAGCATAAACCAAGATATTTAATGGGCGTGGGAAAACCACTAGATATTTTAAACGGAATTAGGGCCGGAATTGATATGTTTGATTGTGTGTTGCCAACAAGAAATGCAAGAAACGGGCAATTTTTAACTAAACATGGTCCTCTAAGTATTAAAAAGCAAAGATTTATTGATGATGGCTTACCACCAGACCCAAGTTGTGAATGTAAAGTTTGTAAAAGATATTCACGTTCTTATATCAGACACCTTTTTAATGTTGGTGAGTATTTAGCTGGTCAGCTGATTAGCTTTCACAATCTACATTTTTATCTCACAATGGTTAAAGAAGCTCGTGAAGCTATCATTGCAGATAAGTTTGACGAATATTATAAAGAATTTTATAAAAACTATACATCAGAACAGTGGATATAATAAATTTAAGGAGATAATTTAATGATGAGTCTATTTTTTTCTAACGCATACGCACAAGCAGCTGCTCCAGCACAACCAAACCCTCTTATGAGTATGGTTCCTTTAGTACTTGTCTTTTTTGTTTTTTATTTTTTGATGCTAAGACCACAAAAAAAGAAAATGGAAGAAGAAAGAAAATATATTGAAGGACTTCAAAAAGGTGAGGAAGTTTACACAAAAGCGGGTATAATAGGGAAAGTATATGGGATTACTGATAAAGTAATTACATTAGAAGTTGAAGACGGTCATAGAATGAAGGTTCTTAAGTCTCATGTTGCTGGTTCGGCTAAAGACTTATTTACTCCTCAGCCGACTAAGTAAAGGAAAAAGGGTATGTTTGGATTAGGTATTGGTGAAGTTTTAGTAATTTTGGTTGTTGCACTAATTTTTATTGGGCCAAAAAAATTACCAGAACTTGCTAAAGGTCTAGGTAAGGGAATGAGAGAGTTCCAAAACGCAATGCGTGGAATCAATCAAACCTTGCAAAACCCACTTGATCCAAATACCCAAGACCAAAATCAAAACCCACAAGTGCAGAGTAGAGTTCCTTTTGAGGAACAATTTCCAGATGATCCAGCGCACGATCAAAATAAACCCCTAGAAGACCAGGAATTAGAGGCTCAAGAAAAAGTCAAAACAGAACCAACAAAACCAGAATAGTCGGTAATTTACGAAAATAATTTGTTAAACTTGTTTGCTCAAATGTTTAAAATTGTTTAGAATTTTTTAGACAATTTATTAATAACATTAATATTGAGAATAAAAGGTAGTTTAATGAATCGCAGTTGGTGGTATCGCTTTAGTTTTTTTCTCGTTGTAATAGGAATTGCAATTGTAACAATTATTCCAACGATGTTTAATTTTGACCCAGAGAAAAGTAATTTTCCAGTTAAGTCAAAGATCAATTTAGGTCTAGACTTACAAGGTGGTCTTTACATGGTCCTTGGAATAGACTTTAAAAAAGTTTATAGAGATGAAGTTAAGAACTACATAACTAAGGTTAAGTCTACTCTAGCTGATGAAGGATACGAATCAACTCTTGGAAGTCCTTCAGCATTTGATCCGCTTGATCCAATGTATTCTATAGTTATTTCAAACCCAGCTCAAGTTGAAGAAGCAAAGGCCGTAATCAAGAAGTATTTTACTTATGCACTTAGGCTTACTGGGGAAGAAGGTTCTGAATTAAAATACTCCCTAGGTCGTGAGTTTAGAAATGAAATTGAAGAAAACTCTGTTAAAAAATCAATAGAAGTTATTAGAAATAGAATTGATGAGTTTGGTGTAACTGAGCCAGAAATCGTTTCAATGGGAAATGATAGAATTGTTGTTCAACTTCCTGGGGTTAAGGATATTGAAAGAGCAAAAGCGCTTATTGGTAAAACAGCAAAACTAGAGTTCAAATTAGTACATGATGAGTTAGCTAGTTTTGGACCTGGACAAGTTCCGGCTTCTTTAATGAAGCTAATGGATGAGTCTAAAGCCGCTGGAATTGAGCATAAAAGAGGTCAAAGATTTTCTGATTATGTAACTAAAATGAATGAATTTTATAAGGAACTTCCAAAAGGTCATGATTTAGTATTTGAAAAATCACTAAACCCTGTCAGTAATGAAGTTGATTTATTATTACCATATGTTGTTGAATCGGAAACTAAAGTTACTGGAGATCAGTTACAAGATGCGACAGTTAGAATTGATCAAGAAAATAATCAACCATATGTTTCTTTAACTTTTAAGAGCGCTGGTGCGAAAGCATTTGAAGAAGTTACTGGTAACAATATTAATAGAAGACTTGCTATCATTCTTGATGGAAATATTTACTCTGCCCCAAATATTCAATCAAGAATTGCTGGTGGTAATGCCCAGATTACTTTAGGGCAAGGGGATTATAATACTCTCTTAAAAGAGGCGAGAGATTTATCTTTAGTCTTAAGAGCCGGTGCACTTCCGGTTGAACTTGAATTTCAAGAGCAGAGGATCGTTGGTCCTTCACTTGGAGCGGATTCAATTGCTCGTTCTGAAAAGGCTGGTTTAATTGCTGGATTTTTAGTCTTACTATTCATTGTTATTTACTACAAAGTCTCTGGAGTTATTGCTGTTAAGTCACTTGTAGCCAATGTTATCTTTGTTTTAGCTTGTTTGGTTGGTTTAGAGGCAACTTTAACACTTCCTGGTATTGCAGGAATCGCTTTAACTGTTGGTATGGCCATCGACGCGAACATCATTATTTATGAAAGAATTAAAGAAGAAATTACAGGTGGGACTCCAATTAGAGAAGCTGTTGAAACAGGTTTTGCTAGAGCTTTTTGGACGATCTTAGATGCAAACTTAACTACAGCTGTAGCTGGTATGATGCTTCTAAACTTTGGTACTGGGCCGATCAGAGGTTTCGCAGTTACATTGATTATTGGGATCGTTTGTACAGTTTATACGGCTTATTTTGTAAGTAAAATGGCTTTCCAGTTTTACATGGGTAAAACACGTGGTGAGAAAATTAGTATTTAATTAGAAGGAACTAAGAAATGAAAAAATATGATATAAATTTTGTAAGTAAATTTCCTGTGGCCGTCATTTTTTCTGCGCTGATGATTATAGCCTCTATTGCCGTGTTTTTTAGTAAAGGCTTGAATTACGGTGTCGATTTTAGAGGGGGAGCTGAAGTACAAGTTCTTTTTAAAAAGGAAATCAAATTAGCTGATTTAAGGTCTGCTATCGATAAAGAAGGTTTTAAATCAAGCTCCGTTCAAAGAATTGGTGATCTTGATAAATTTGAGTTTCTTGTGAAGGTAAATGCAGGAGAGAAAGATCTTAATGCGGTTACTGATAAAATTACAAAAATGCTTATGACAAATTTTAAGGATCTGGACCCAGAAATTGAAAAGACTGATATTGTAGGACCTAAAGCAGGTGAGCAACTAAGAATTTCAGGTTTCCAAGCTATGGCCTGGGCGCTTTTAATGATTATGATTTATATTGCTCTAAGATTTGATTACAAATATTCTCCTGGTGCAATTGTCGCTCTTATTCATGATGTTTTCATTATTATTGGTGTTTTTGTTCTTACTGATAAAGAGTTCTCACTACAAATCGTTGGTGCACTTCTTGCGGTAATTGGATATTCAGTAAACGATACTGTTGTTGTGTACGATAGAGTTAGGGAACATGAAGAGAAATCTGCAGGTAAAGGCTTGAGAGCACAAATCAACATCGCTTTAAACGAAACCTTAACTAGAACAGTGTTAACATCTATTACAACGTTTATTGTTGCTAGTGTAATGTACGCAATGGGTGGTGCTGGTATTGAAGATTTCTTCTTTGCAATTTGCTTAGGTGTAATTATCGGTACGTATTCATCTATTTTTGTGGCTGCACCAACAGTATTATTTTTAGATAAGCTTACAGCTGATAAAAAATAGGTTTTTAAAACATGCAAATTTTCTTCTTACTAATTATAACGATTAGTTTTAATGTGTTAGGACAAGATTACTTTCCGACTGAGGAAGAAGAAGCAAAGAAAAGGATCCTCGAACAGTACGGGGATCCTAATCAATACAAAGAGTCAATTGATAGGGATAAACGTTTTAAAGAAATAGAACAAATGGACCCTGTATCACTAGAAGAACTTAAAACTGCTGAAAAAAATGCTTTTCTTGAACACCTTCGTAAACGTAAAAAAGAAATTGAAGAACAACCAGAAACAGTTGATGAAAATTCTGAAGCTGTCGATACAAACAATAGTCAGCTTAGCCCAGAACAAGCAGCCAAAATAAAAGAACTAACCAAGCAAGTTTTAGAAGAAAGAGGGATGGGTGACTCTGGGAATTTAGACCAGAATTTTTTCACTAATATTATGAGTGACAAATTAAAGCAAGGCTTAGGTGAAATGATAAAAACCAATCCTTTCTCTAGTATGACTAAGCGGGACTTATCTTCTAGTCTTGTTGAAAGAACGCAGGGAACAGCATTTGGAAACTTTCTATCTCAAAACCCGAAGGTGCTGAAAGTCCTTACAGAAGTATGTCATGATAAAGAAGCTCTACCTTCTTTTTTGTCTATAGTTAATCGTCCAAAGAAAATGAAATATTTTTCCATGTGTGTTCTAATAATTTTTCTCACGGTATTTAGTTTAAACCTTATGAATTCAAAAGCTGGAATTTTCAAAAGATTGATGATTAAGTTTTCACTTATGATTATTGGGTCAGTCGCTAATTTTACTGCTTTTTATTTGATTTTTACAGAAGAGTTAACTCCTGTGGTCGATGTGATTTCAAGATCCATTTAGTTTACGAGTTTTGGTATACAAGCAATTCTTTTGTCGTGAGTAGGGAAGTTCGTCCTATTTCCACTTCCATCATTAGATCCTGAACTTGTATTTGAATTATCCCCACAAGAGATTTCTGTTGCGGCTTTTAAAGTATAAACTCGCTGATGAGATTTTTTTATATATGGAGAGTTTGTATCTGCTGGCCAGTAAAATTGAACCTTTTTCCCTGCAACTGTTTGTTCGGTGGGTTGAATATGTTGACCACCTTCAATATAAAACCATATTTGTTTTAAAAGTGACTCTTTGATTAATATAAAGTCACAAACGTTATCTTGTTTGGCAGCGTAAAGACCTTCTGTATCTACGGCAACAATTTCCTTCATGGCCTTAAACAATGGATTTGAACTTTCATAATGGTATCTAGTTGGACAGTAAGCTTTATAATTAGAGGTATCTAAAAAAGGTGTCATATAGAATCCAACTTCACTGGTAATGGTTGTTGGGGTCGAAGCTTCGCTATCACTTCCAATACTTTCATCTCCATCGTTGATTCCAGATGGCCATTGAAAAGTTTCAAATAGAACTATATTTTCTTGGACTGTTTGTCCTTGAAGTTCAAGTTCTTGTTTTATGAGCTCATGAACTCTTAGCTCTTCAGATCCATCTAGTTGATAAAATCTTGGATCATTTTTATTCCAAACAGTGAAGGAGTTGGTTGTTTCCTCTAAAAGAGGACTATTAATAGGAGTGTTACCATATGTTTGCATATCGTAACAATTTACACTTGGTAAACTTGAGGGAAGTAGGGGCTCCGGTCTTGATTCAGAGGTGAAGTAGAAGTGGAACCTATTTACTGCAGTGACAAAAAGCTCTCCAGTATTTTGATCAAATTCTCCTGATCTAAACATACATGCATACTGGTTTACTGGCATAAGCGCTAGTGGACCACCAATATTATCAACAATGATATCTTCATCCATTCTTAACTGAGTTGAAGTAGACCTTGCTCCTGTATTTGCCTCTACTATAGATAATCTGTAAGTCGTATCTTTTCCTAAGTTGGAAACAGGGATTGAAAATTTAGTTTTACCTGCAGCAGGTTGAAATCCAATTGGATCTAAGGTATTTCCGTTTTGGTCTTTAACCTCGATATAACATGAAGCTGTTTCATCTTCTGGATCAATACCTGTTTGAGTAGAGCAGAAACCTGCTACATCTTGAAGATAGGTCTCTGATATTGCAGTGGTGACTTGGACATCAAAATAGAATGTATCTGGATCTGGTGGGTTTGAAACAGAGCTACAATACTCTTTACAATTTCCAACGCTAATGGCTTCACCGGCTTTATTACATGCACATGATCCTGGTTGAATGACAATTGCACCATCTGGCCTTGTCATCTCTACTACAGTTTCATCTGTTTCTTCCTCAGTTTCTTCTTCTTCCTCTGTGGTTGCAGATGAACTTGTAATAGAGGAGTTATTAAACGTAGGTCTATCCCTTGGGATATTATCCTCACATCCCATTGTTATCATGGAAATTAAGATGATGAATATTAGGTGCAGGTTAATAGTTTTCATATAATCAATTTCTTATCGTCTCTTGAGTCTAATCTTTTAACTATTTTAGTAGGATTTGGTTCTAATGGATTGAATATATGCAATTTCAGTAGCTTATAGTTGTAAGAGGAAGCCAGGGGAAATTTTCTCGCCAATAATAATTGCCTCCTAATGTTTTTAAGTAATTAAACCGAAATGATTACCAAATAACAAAAACTTAGTGTGCATTATAGCAAGGAGAAGATTATGACTAAGGCGGATTTAATTGCTGTTATTGAAAAGCAAGCAAACTTGAGCCCAAAACAAGCGGAAAAAGTAGTGAATATTTGTTTCGATTCAATGATTCAATCACTTTATGATGATGAGAGAATTGAAATTAGAGGATTCGGATCTTTTGCAAATAGAAATTATAAAGCTTATGAAGGAAGAAATCCAAAAACTGGAAAGGTCGTTATTGTTGAGCCTAAAAAGGTACCATTTTTTAAAGTAGGAAAAGAGTTAAAAGAAATGGTTGATGAAGGTAAAGATAAATACGTAATCCGCGAAGCATAATTTTACAAATATATATTTTGTAGGTGAGTAAGTTTTAACAACTTTCCCACCTACAAATTAAAGCTAATATGATTGACAAAGACCTAATTTTTTAAGAGTATAATTATCTACTTAGGTTGATTCGGCTTAATTCCTAGTCTTTTTTATTGGAGAGGTGCCTGAGTGGTCCAAAGGAACGGTTTGCAAAACCGTAAAGCCGTCGGTTCAAATCCGATCCTCTCCTCCATTTCAAAATCAAGCGTTGCTTGATTTTTTTGTTTCAGGATCAAATTTTCACCTCCGTTTCACTACGAAAACGATAAATCATTTTCTTCTTTCAAGGCTCAGAGTCAAAACCTTCCTCTGGAAGCTTTTAACTCAGGCAGAAGGTTCAAATCCGATCCTCTCCTCCATTTTTTTTACGTTTTATTACCAGTCACTAAATTCAAAATCCGGTACTAGTTTCCTAACTTTTTCTTTTATGGAAGGGTCTTTTGGCGGTCCGTACCGGAGACATACTTTACATTTAATACCGAAGACATGGTTTACACTTTTCCCATGCTAAATGGATCCTCAATTGGCTCCACTTTTCTACTCTTATCGTCAAAGTATCCTAAATCATAAT
>CAXPDR010000026.1:0-3997 GCA_964215955.1 Flavobacteriaceae bacterium | reverse complement strand
ATTGTATTATTGCCTATGTACTTTATGATCGGAATATGGGGTGATAAGACTGTAAGGACTGTATCTGGATTTAAAAATCAAATAGAGACAAGACTTTATGCAAGTATCAAGTTTTTTGTTTTCACTTTATTTGGATCGGCTTTTATGCTTCTTGGGTTTTTGGGGCTTTATTACCGGGGAAATAAAACATTCAGTATTCCTGAGTTAATTGAACTGGGATCATCAGGGGCATTTACAGGAACATTTGCAACGCTGGTTTTTGCAGTATTATTTTTGGGGTTTGCTGTAAAAGTCCCAATGTGGCCTCTTCACACATGGCTTCCAGATGCACATACAGCAGCGCCAACTGTTGGTTCAGTATTACTGGCTGCAATCCTATTGAAGCTTGGATCATACGGTTTTGTTAGAATTGCAATACCTATACTTCCAGAGCAGGCAAAAGCATGGGCTCCAGCAATAGCTATACTTTCGGCAATCGGAATTATATATGGATCTTTGGCTTGTCTTGCGCAAACGGATTTAAAGAGACTTATTGCATTTTCATCAGTTGGTCACATGGGATTTGTTATGTTAGGGATAGCTTCTCTTACACCTATAGGAATCAATGCGGCAATGATAGGAATGGTCGCGCACGGTGTAATCACTGGACTATTGTTCTTCTTGTCAGGCTCTATGGCACATACTTACCACACAAGAGATATGGGAAGACTAGGAGGAAACATGAAGTTACTTCCAAAAACGGGTGCATTGCTTGGGTTTACTGCGATGGCGTCATTAGGTCTTCCTGGTCTTGCTGGATTTTGGGGAGAATTCATGGCTTTATTAGGAGCTTACAATCCACTAGATGGTTTAAATATAACTGTATTTAGAACCTCAATGGTTGCTGGAGCTATTGGAACTGTCTTAACTGCAGGTTATTTACTTTGGATGTTACAAAGAGTTAATTTAGGAGAACCATCAGATGAATGGATAGACAAAGACCTTCATGATGCAGACATTTATGAACTTTCAGCATGGATTCCACTAGTTGTTTTAACAGTATTAATTGGGGTATTTCCTAAATTAATATTTGGTGCAACAAATGATGCAGTTATAGCAATGCTATCCAAAGCCTTTGGGGGTTAAAAATTTCTATAAATTATTTTGCAATATCTACTGAACTTATTGTAGTTTTTACCATAGTTGGAACACTAATTCTTGATTTGATTCTTCCAAGAAAATCAAAATATTATGTAGCTGCTTTTGCACTTCTTGGAACTTTATTTTCTTTGGCACCTTTAGTAATTCAATGGGCAAATTATACGTCACCTATATATGCTTTTGAAAATAGCTTTGTCGTTGATAAATTTTCAATTATTTTAAAAGGACTATTTATACTAATTACTTATTTAACCTTCCTTCTCTCAATCAACTTCATTGAAAGCGATAAGTATTACCAAGGAGAATATTATTACCTATTATTAAGTTCTCTATTAGGCGCACTAATTGTCAGCTCTTCTAGGGATTTGTTAACCATATTTATTGGTATTGAACTTGCTTCTACTCCGATGTTTTTACTTTCTGGATGGAAAAAAGGTGATCGAAAATCAAATGAGGGTGCAATTAAATTTTTTCTATTAGGCGTATTATCAGCTTCCCTTATATTGTATGGATTTTCGCTTCTGTATGGTCTTTCAGGCAAACTCGTTTTTTCTGAGATCTCTTCACATTTGCTTAGTGCGTCACTTGCTAATTCCCCAGTAGTGTTACTGAGTGCAATATTAGTAATATCTGGAATTGGATTTAAGATTTCCGTAGTTCCTTTTCATTCATGGGCACCAGACACATACGAGGGAGCACCCTTACCTGTAACTGCATATCTATCTGTTAGTTCAAAAGCAACTGGTTTTGTTGCTCTCATTATTTTATTAACAAAAGTTTTTGCTGGATCAGGATCAAGCTGGGGAATAATTCTTGTGATTATCTCAGGCTTGACTATGACACTTGGTAATTTGGTCGCATTGCAACAAAATAACCCAGTTAGACTTTTAGCTTATTCATCTATTTCACAAGCTGGTTTTATATTAGCCCCAATTGCAATATCTGGAATTACCGGGGATTATCAAGATGGAATTTTTGCAAGTGTTACTTATCTGATTATTTACGCATTTATGAATTTAGGAGCATTCTTGTCCGTGCATCTTTTTAGTAATTATGCCGGATCAACAAACTTCTATGAGTGGGGAGGGGTTGCGAGAAAATCACCTTTAGCCGGAGTCTTAACAACAGTCTTCTTTTTCTCGCTTGCAGGAATACCTCCTTTAGGTGGTTGGTTTGCAAAGTTTGTAGTGTTTAGAAGCTTATTAGGCTCTGCAAATTCAATTGGAATTGCTCTCGGAGTTATTGGTGCAATAAATGCTGTTATTGCTTTAGTTTATTATGCAAGGATATCAAAAGTTATATGGATGGATGAACCTAAATCTATCAATGAGGAGAAAATTTTTCAATTTGAAAACCCTCTTAAAGTGGTTGGTGTATTCACTGTTCTCATAACATTCGTTTCTGGAATTTTTCCAGGGATTTTCAGTTATCTTGGAGAAGTATCCTCGATATTTTTTGGCAATTAAGATTTGCCGAAACAAAACTTTTTCTCTTATTTACATAAAAAATATGACACAGAATTTATATATTTCGACACTTTTATGGAGGAAGCTTTATATTCGCATCTAGGATTTTTTAATACTGATCAAGTAAGGTCTGATAAAGAAGGCGATTTTTTAACATCTCCAGAAGTTTCTAAATATTTTGGAAAAATAATACGAAATTGGATCCATTCTGAAAGTAATTTAAAAAATATTATTGAAATAGGTTCTGGAACAGGTTCCTTGATTGAACAAATAGGAATAAAAGAAATTACTGCAGTTGAACTGTCTTCTACTGCAAGAGAAGAATTAATTAAAAAAGGGATAGACACACATACAACTATCGATGAATTGACTACTAAAACTTCTGATTTAATTTTTGGAAATGAAATATTAGACAATATCCCATGCTCTATTGGATTATATAAAGATGAAGGTTGGTATGAAAAAGTAGTGTTATTAGAGGAGAACTCACTGGCATATGGCTTAAGACCTATCAGAAATAAAGAACTTGATTGGATAAATAAAAATAATATAGTTCCGAATGAAGATTATGAGTTCGAGATTCAAGTCAATATTGATAAATTTTTAAATTCAGTCATCAAAAAAATCAATCCGGGAAAAATATTACTTTTTGATTATGGTTATGAACAAAAAAACAGGGACAAGAGAATGTATAGTTCATTGTTAAGAACATACAAAAATCATCATCTATCTGTTGATCCTATTGATGATCCAGGAAACATAGACATTACTTACGACGTAAACTTCTCTTCTATATCTAGTGAGCTTAAATACCTTGGTTATGATGTAACTTTAAAATTACAAAGAGATTTTTTACTTGATAATGGATTCAATATATTTTTTGATGAGCTGCAAGAAAAGTATATAGCTGCTGAAGGAATTGAGAAATTAAAGATTAATTCCGAGTTGAATGGGATGAAAGCAATTGTTGATTCAAATGGCTTAGGAGGCTTTTACTGCCTAATTGCAGAAAAGTTATAAATTTAAAGTTTTTATAATTAAATTATGAATTTTGTAAAGACCACAGCCCTTCTAACACTAATGACTTTAGTTGTAATGTTCTCTGCTACAGCTTTTGGTTTTGATCTCGTCTCAGCACTTTTTTTTGCTTTAATTTTTAATGGATTCATCTATTTTTTTTCAGGAAATTTAGCTATTAAATCAACTCGTGCTCAGCCAATAAAAGATGGAGAATTTAATGAAGTAACTCAAATTATTTCTCACCTAACGCAAAAAGAAAAAATGCCAATGCCAGAACTGTATGTTATTAATAGTGATCAACCAAATGCATTTGCAACAGGTAGAAATCCAAAAAACGCAAAAGTTGCAGTAACTACAGGTATATTAAACCT
>CAXPDR010000025.1:0-121268 GCA_964215955.1 Flavobacteriaceae bacterium | reverse complement strand
TCAATGAAGTCGAGGATGTTATTGATTTATATTTTCAATTTTGCTCCTTAAAAGTAACAAATACCTGCCTTGCCAAAGCTTTCTATTTCTTAAGTAATAGAGGTTTAGATATGAAGGGCAATAGAATTACGACTTATAGACATTGTAAACGAATCAACTCTTTAATGTTTACTTGTGGTACATATAATGAGGTAGGAGACTTTGCATATTTAGTAGGTTTGCCTGTCAAAAGTGGTGTTTCAGGAGCTATTGGCGGATGCCTACCTGATAATTATTCTGTATCTGTTTGGTCACCTGAGCTTAATACTAAGGGAAATTCCTATTTAGGTTTTAAAGCGCTGGAAGAACTTACCACTGTCTTAGATAAAAGTTATTTGAGCTAAATTGATATTTACTATTTGGTTATGAAACAACTTGATTTCAATTTTAGAAATTAAAAAATAGTTATAATTTTAAAATGATAAAGATAAGAAATATTAGATTGGTTCTTTTGAGCTTTTGTTTAGGTTATATTACAACATCATGCCCGTTAAATGCAGGGTCATGTACTTATGGTACTTATAGATGTAATTCAGGCACAGGTTACACCGATGTCTTTCTCGGGAATTCTACCGTTCCTACTAGTTCAGAATCTGAGTGTGATTCTTATTGTGAAGAAGATTCTTGCTGGAACCACCAAATGGACGAAAATGTAGGTTGTTCTTATACTATATAACGATAAAAAATCTCACATTTGATAAATAAAGAGAGCCAATCTGGCCCTGTAATATACCTATTTCCTTAAAATCTCTCAGCGTACTTTCCAAATTCATGTAAATCTGACTAGAATAGTTTGGAGACATGTATTAAGGAGAGAAAATGAATGCAAACAGCTTAAAGGAGTTTACAGTTACGTCTGTAGGACTCGGGATTATTATTGGCGTTATTATGACTGCGGCCAATGTTTATTTAGGACTTTATGCCGGGATGACTGTATCAGCATCAATACCCGCTGCTGTTATCGCAATGGGAGTCTATAAAGGCTTTTTAAAGCAGGACTCTGTTCATCAATCAAATATTGTTCAAACTATGGCATCTGCAGGAGAGTCTCTTGCTGCTGGAATTATTTTTACATTACCTGCACTTGTACTTATAGGAGCATGGAAAAACTTTGAGTTTTGGCCAACCACTCTTATTGCCATGGCCGGTGGTCTTTTAGGAATTATCTTTATGATTCCTCTAAGAAAAGCTTTAATTCAAAATGAAAAAGAGCTTACATACCCTGAAGGTGTTGCTTGTGCTTCCGTTTTAAGGTCTGGAGACGAGTCTTCAGGAAAAGCAGGATTTAAAACTATCATGGCCGGACTTGGTATTGGTGCCGTTTTTAAATTTATAGGTTCTGGGTTGAAAGTCTTTGTTGGTTCTTTTGAAGTTGCCAAGAAAGTTGGTGGATCAACCATGTTTTTTGGATTCGATGTCTCTCCTGCATTATTGGCGGTAGGTTATATTGTTAATATTCATGTAGCTGCGCTTGTTATGATTGGTGGGGCAATTGGATTCTTTATTGGTATTCCAATGCTAGGAACACCTGAAGGAATGGAGAACCTTGGAGCATTAGATCTGGCTTGGAATTTATGGTCCACTCAAATAAGATATGTTGGTGTTGGTGCCATGATTGTTGGAGGCCTTTGGTCTATCGTATCTGTTAGATCGGGAATACTTCAAGGGCTAAAAGGACTTAAGGATTTTTCTGGTCCAAATTCTGAGGTTGAAAGAACCGAAAAGGACATGCCTTTTATGGGGATGATGGTTGTTTTAATGGTATGTTTTGCTTTAATGATAGGACTCTATAATTCTATGATTGGTAATTTAGGTATCACATTTTTTACCACAATCCTGATGATACTTTGTTCTTTTGTTTTTGTCGCGGTTTCTTCTTATATCGTTGGTCTCGTGGGAAGTAGTAACAATCCAGTTTCAGGATTAACTATCTCTGCACTATTAGTTTCTGCAGCACTATTTCTAGTCTTAGGTTATAAAGGTGACTCGGCGATTTTAGCCACTCTAGGTGTCGCAGCGGTGGTTTGTTGTGCTGCTTGTACAGCTGGAGATTGTTCGCAGGATTTGAAAACTGGTTTTTTGATTGGTTCAACTCCAAAATACCAACAATATGCTCAAATTATTGGGGTTGTAATTCCTGCATTTGTAATTGCGCCGGTATTAACTTTACTGCATACAGCTTATGGGATTGGTGATGGTTTGAAAGCTCCTCAAGCTACATTATTTGCTTCTATTACTAAGGCCATGTTTGGCGAAGGTTCACTTCCGGTAAATATGGTTGTCGTTGGAGCTGTCTTAGGGATTATTACAATTTTTATAGATCAGACTGTTTTGAAAAATAAATCATTTAGATTACATCTTATGCCAATGGCGGTTGGTATTTATCTACCTGTGACACTTGCAGTTCCTATTCTTATTGGTGGATTAATAAGATATTTTGTTGAGAAAAAGCGAGCTCATGTTGATGAGAGTAAGGATCAAGGTGTATTGCTTGGCTCAGGTTTTATTGCTGGTGAAGCTATCATGGGTGTAGGTATAGCAATAGTTATGTATTTTGCCGGTGATATTCTTGCTTTAAAAATTGGAAATGGAATAAGGGAAACTTTATCTGTTATCTCCTTTATTTTAATTTCTATCTATCTTTATCGAGTTTCAAAGAGAATTTCTTAAAAAACATATTTGGGGGTGATTTATTCACCCCTATCTAATAGATGTTCATTAATTTCAATGTCGTTTAAAATATAAAGGTTATCCACCTCAGCAACTCTTTTATCATTCTTTTCAGAGCCGGAATGCCAATATTTTAAAGTTATACATATTCTTGTGTTTTGGTTTTCTTCTTTAAGTTTATTAATCACTTCATAAAAATCTTTCATATAATCAGAAAAAAAGGTTTTATTAGTTTTAACCGCAATGAGTTGGTCTTTATAAAAAATTTCAATAAAAATCTTTCTTGCATAAACACTGTCATGATATTTTAAACTAATATCTTGAATGGGATAATTTAGAACTTTTGTAATTCCCGATTTTACTGTTTGTTTTATAAAACCAAAATGTTGTTTTGTGCTCATTCCATATGTTTGGACTGAATAAACAAAAGACATAATGAAAATATTTAAGATAAATAGTTTTTGCATAAGAAAATTATATCTAAGAAATGATTCAGAGTCCGAAATAAAGAATTTTTACAGATTTGGTGTCTAAAAAGAAAACAGTCTTAACTAATTAATTTTATTGCATATATCCTGGTATTTCATAAAACTGAAGTTATCTATTTTGTAATGATTTGGATTCCAACCTAATAAAAACCTATAAAAATCGGCCCATGCATAATTGTAAAGGGTTTCCCATTCTTTTTTAAGTCTTGAATAGTTTTGAAAACTTGGGTGATAGATTTTTAATGAGTTCTCCAAATAGCTAAAATAAGTTTGTAAGTAGCTTTCTTCATTTCTAGGCAAGTTTTCATCTCCAATACTACTTAAAAAATACATTAGATCCTGGGTTCCAATGCCTGTTCCTACATATTGAAAATCAACTCCAGCAATATCAACTCCGCTAGATAGAAAATTGGCAAGCTTAGCATCGCCGTGAATTAAAGTTTGGTAATTTGCACTAGTTAAAGCACTGTCGATTTCAATCGCATAGCTTTTATTAATATCGCTTAAGGCCTCAAATTCATCAGGTCTGGTAGATAGATTCCAGTAATTACCTCTCGTAAGAAATGAGGGGGCAGGGAGATTTAAATATTTGGCATGTAAACTAGCGAGCCAGGCTATAATTGAATTTATAATATTTAAACTTGTTGATTCAATAGGAAAAAAACCTTTTGGTTTTAAATCCTCTAGAATGAGAATTATTCCATTTTCTGTCTCTTCTGAGGTTATATATTTAGGAGT
Organism: Flavobacteriaceae bacterium; assembly: GCA_964215955.1. GTDB lineage: Bacteria > Bdellovibrionota > Bacteriovoracia > Bacteriovoracales > Bacteriovoracaceae. The sequence continues at coordinate 117,333 of CAXPDR010000025.1, read as the reverse complement.
TAAAAATTTATTATTTTTGTTCTCTAAGCTTTTATACCAAAGAAGTTCATTTTTATAGGATTGTTTTTTTCTTTCTTGAGCAAAGAGTGAGTCCTTATTGTATTTATGGTTCTGGTTGGATGAAAACTTAATTTCCTTTATAATAATACTATTAACCTCTGAGCCGGTTGCCTTTGCTCGATAAATATGGCCATGACCTGCCCATAAGCTTTGAATAAGGGTTAATTCAGAAATAACAGACTGCTTCATTAGCTTTGAAGTTGTTTGAATGATCTTTTCATCTTCCATTCACTTTACTTACCGTAGTGTGTTAAGCTTGTACACCTTGTTTCTTGGATGTTTTCATCAAGTTTTTATTCTCAAATCGAAAAACCTAGTGTTTAATATTCAACGCAATTATAAAGTTTTAGGACCTTTTATGGAAAAAAGAATAGTTATTACAGGTGTTGGTTTAACATCTCCTATTGGAAATGACCTTAGCACTATGAGAAAAAATCTCTTAGAAGGTAAGAGTGGTATAGCGGCTCATGAGATCCGTTATATGGGAGAAAGGCCAGCTGGTTTTTGTGAATTTGATGAATTTAAATATCAAAAAAAGAAAACAAGAAGACGTGGTACCAGAGCAGGCTCGATTTCAATTTATTGTGCTAATGAAGCGTTAAATGATTCAGGGATAAACTTAGATACCCTTGATAAATCTAGAGTTGGTGTTTTTTTAGGCCTTACTGAGCATGGAAATGTTGAGACGGAGGAAGAAGTCTATCAAATGCATCAAAATGAACTTGATTATAATCTGTGGTCAATTCATCACAATCCAAGAACAGTTGCGAATTCTCCAGCAGGGGAAGTTACGTTAAATCTTGGCATCACCGGACCTCATTTTACTGTAGGGTCAGCTTGTGCTGGTGGTAATATGGGATTAATTCAAGGCGTTCAACAAATCCTATTAGGTGAAGTAGATAGTGCACTATGTGGTGGTGTGAGTGAGTCTCCGGCTACATTTGGTATTTTTGCAGCATTTAATGCCCAGGGGGCTCTAGGTTCTCACGAAGATCCAAGTAAAGCTTCAAGGCCACTTTGTAAAACTAGGAATGGGATTGTCATTTCTGAGGGGGGCTGTGTATATCATATTGAAACCTTAGAATCTGCAGAAAAAAGAAATGCAAAAATTTATGGTGAAATTGTTGGGTATGCTTATAACTCGGATGCTAGTGATTTCGTTTTGCCAAATACAACTCGCCAAATAGAGTGTATGCATAAAGCTTTAGGTAGAGCAGGGATTAAAAGTGAAGATATCAATATCGTAAACTTACATGCTACTGGAACTGTTATGGGAGATGTTAACGAGGTAAATGCCGTTAAAGAAGTCTTTGGTGGGAACAAAAATACCTTTGTTAACTTTACTAAAGGGCACATTGGACATTCTATGGGGGCCGCTGGTGCTTTAGAGTTAGCTGGAAATTTGCCAAGCTTTGAAGATGGACAAATCCACCCAGGAATAAACGTTGAAGAATTAGACCCTGAATGTTTTATGGAAAATCTTGTCATAAACAAACCAGTTGAAACCAACGAAGTTAATTATATCCTTAACAATTCTTTTGGTATGTTGGGGATTAATTCAAGTGTAATTATAAGAAAGTTTTAATAAATTAAGGAATTGAAAATGACTACAGAAGACGTAAAAAACATTGTATTAGATATCATTGCTGATGTTGCTCCTGATGAGGAACTTGATGGATTAAATGCAGGTGAGAGTTTAAGAGATCAATTAGATCTTGATTCAATGGACTTCTTAGATATCGTTATGGAATTAAGAAAAAGACATAAGGTTGAAGTTCCTTCAGAAGACTATCCACAGCTTGCAACTTTAAATAGCTGTGTAGAGTATTTAACTCCTAAATTTGCTCAATAAAAAAGAAAAATAATGCAAAAGTATGATGCTGTCGTTATAGGTGCGGGAATGTCCGGTATCGCTGCGGCAATACGTCTGGCCATGTTTGATCACAAGGTTGTTCTGCTTGAAAAACATGTGATTTCGGGAGGACTAAATAGTTATTACCACAGACGAATAAGGCAAACTAAAGAAATTGTAAATTTTGACGTTGGCTTGCATGCACTAACTAATTTCGCTAATAAAGGTGAAAGAGGAAAACCTTTTACCAAATTATTAAAGCAGCTAAGAATACCGTATGATTCTTTCGAGTTAAAACAACAAAGTCATTCATTGATCAAATTTTCAAGTGCGGAGCTAAAGTTTAGTAACGAATTTGAATTATTAAAAAGTGAAATAAAGAGTGTTTTTCCAAGTGAGATTGATAACTTTGTAAAGTTTGTTCAGTTTGTTGAGGATTATAATGAAGTAGATCTTTCTGCAAAATATATTCCAGCAAGGGAAGTCCTCAAAAAATACTTTAATGAAGAATTACTCATCGAAATGCTTATTGCCCCTCTTTTGATATATGGCTCTGCTTGGGAAAATGATATGGATTTTTCTCAATTTGTTATTATGTTTAAATCTCTTTATTTTGAAGGGTTTTCTCGTCCTGAGGGCGGAGTTAGGACAATTATTGATTTGTTATTGAAAAGGCTTGAAGAGGTTGGGGGAGAAATTCGTTTTAGATCTGAGGTAAAAGAAATTATATCAAAAAATGATAAAGTTAGCGCAGTGGTTTTGAAAAATGGAGAAGTCTTAGAAACTAAAAAAGTTTTTTCTTCTATGGGGCTGCCTGAAACCTTTAGTGTGTTAAATAAAAAGACATCTTTTAAACCCGAAATTGGTAAATTATCTTTTACTGAAACAATATATCTTATTCCAAATAAGTCTGAGATAAATAAGTTTGGGGCAACAATTGTTTTTTATAACGATGGAGATAAGTATAGGTATCAAAAACCTAATGCTAGATTTAGCGACTTTTCCTCAGCGGTTTTTTGCTTACCAGATAACTATGAATCAAATAATCAAAGCGGGTATGGAACAGTTAGAGTTACCCATATGGCAAATTTTGATTTATGGTCTCAAATGGATAAGGAAACATATTTAAAAAACAAAGAAATTGTTTTTAAAGAATCACATAAACTTGGAAAACAATTGCTTAATCATAGCGATGATCTGATCATCAAAGATGTTTTTTCACCCAAAACGATTAAACGATATACATCTCACTTTGATGGTACTGTTTATGGTTCAACTTCAAAACTCAGAGATGGCCGTACAGAGGTTTCAGGCCTATTTATTATCGGGACTGATCAAGGATTTTTAGGAATAGTTGGTAGTATTCTTAGTGGTATCTCAATGGCAAATTTACATGGATTAATGGAGAGTTGATGAGTATTGGTTTAATAGATATTTCGCATTGTGAGCCTGATGAATTTATTTCATCCGATGAAATAGAACAAAAACTATCTCCTGTTTACGATCGTTTGAAGCTTCCTTATGGCCGAATTGAAATGCAAACAGGAATTAAATCTAGGGGGATTTATCCAAATAAAAAACCCTCTGATATTTCCACTATGGCGGCCCAAAATTTATTTAGGCAAAATAAAGTAAAACCTGATGAAATTGATTTACTCATTCATGCTTCCGTTTGTAGGGACTTTCTTGAGCCTTCTACAGCTTCGGTTGTTCACCATAAACTTGGTTTAAAAGCTTCCTGTATTTCATTTGATTTATCTAATGCTTGCTTAGGGGTTGTTTCAGCAATTCAGATTGTTAAAGATATGATCAATTCCGGAAGTATTGATAAAGCTATGATAGTTACTGGGGAAAACTCCTTTCCCTTACTTTCAAAAACAATTAATACATTAACTGAGGACCATGAACTAACCAGAAAGACTATCAAAAAATATTTTGCTAATTTTACGATTGGTTCAGCTGGTGTCGCAATTGTTATAGGTAAGGCAGATGAAAATTGTTTGGGACAAATTAATTCTATAAAAACCTTATCAGATACTAGTGGATTTGATTTATGTATGGGAGATGGTTCCACCGAGGGATTGGTAATGGAAACGAACTCTGAATTATTAATGCAAAAAGGTGTGGCCCTAGCTCAGAAGAATTGGGAGACCTTTAGTGATAATGATTTTGATCACTATATATGTCACCAAGTTGGGATTAATCATAGGAAATTACTATATGAAAAGTTAAATTTAGATATTTCCAAAGACTATGCTTCTTTTGAAAAATATGGGAATACGGGTTCGGCTGCCCTTCCTTTAACCTTGGCCTTGGCCATACAAGATAAACAATTTAAAACCGGGGATGATATCGCTTTACTAGGAATTGGTAGTGGTATTCATACAACAATGATGAGCTTAAAATGGAATTAATTAAAAGCATAAAAGCACAGTACCCTTTTAAAAGTAATTTCTTAAAAATTGAAGGACATAATTATCATTATTTAGATGAAGGAACTGGTCCTGTCATTGTGATGGTACATGGAAACCCTACATGGTCATTTTATTATAGAAATTTGATTCTTGGATTGAAAGATAAGTTTAGAGTTATTGTTCCTGATCATATGGGTTGTGGCTTATCTGATAAACCGGAAGAATACGACTATACTCTAGAAAGAAGGATTGCTGATTTAGGTACTCTACTTCACTCTTTGGAAGTGAAAGAATACCATATGGTTGTTCATGATTGGGGTGGAGCTATTGGTTTCGGGAATGCTGTCCTAAATGAGGGAGAGCTTAAAAAGGTTGTTATTCTTAATACTGCGGCTTTTCTATCCAAAAAAATCCCATTTACCATCAACTTGTTAAAAAACAAAATTTGGGGTCCATTTGCTGTAAGAGCTCTTAACGGATTTTGTTTCCCAGCTACCTTTATGACCACTGAAAAGAAATTGAAACCAGAGGTTAAAGAGGCTTATTTGTTTCCATATAATAATTATAAAAACCGTATAGCAGTTTCTGAGTTCGTTCAGGATATCCCTATGAAGGAAAATCATCGATCATATCCTAAATTAAAAGAAGTCGAATCTAAGTTGAAAACCTTAAACTCTGAGAAATTGATTTTGTGGGGGGGCAAGGATTTTTGCTTTAATGATCATTTTTATCATCGATGGAAAAGCATTTATCCTGAAGCCAGTTTTAAATATTTTGAAGATGCGGGACACTATGTTTTAGAGGATAAGCCGGAAGAGTGTCTTAAAGAAATTCGTAGCTTTTTTCTAGGGTAATTTATGTTTGATAAAGTAAAAAATGTTTCTGAGTTGTTAAGTGAACAAGCAAAGAGACGTCCTGAAAATACGAGTATTTGCTTTTCTAAAAAAAAGTTATTTGGTGGTTTTACTTATCCTAGTTTTGATTTTAAAACTGCAAATGAAAGAGTTGATAAGTTTTCTCATTCTCTTCACTCGTTGGGTGTTCAACCTCAAGATAAGGTTCTCTTTTTCGTAAAACCTAATTTAGACTTCGCACTAATCACTTTTGCTCTTTTTAGAATAGGCGCTATTCCTGTTTTTATCGATCCTGGTATGAATAAGGAATACTTCTTTAAATGTATAGAAGAGGTTTCCCCTAGAGTTCTTGTCGGAATTCCTAAGGCCATGCTTATGGCAAAATTATTTGGAAGTAGGTTTAAAAGTGTAGAATTATTTATATCTACTAGCAAAATTGGTTTAATAGGCTCATCTATTTATAAAAATTTCAACCACTACAATGAAGTGTATTCTCCATACCAACCTCAGGATAATGATTTAGCAGCAATCCTTTATACATCTGGTGGAACAGGTAAGCCTAAAGGAGTAGAGTATGGGCATGATATTTTCATTTCACAAACTAAAAAATTAAAAGAAGAGTTTAAACTAACTTCGGAAGATATAGACCTACCAGGATTTCCCCTTTTTAGTTTTTTTACCCTGGCCATGGGGATGAAAAGTGTTATCCCTCACATGGACTTTTCAAAACCATCTCATTGTGATCCCAAATTTATTGTCAAAAATATTTTAGATAACAATGCTACTTTTGTGGCCGGGTCTCCTGCTATTTGGGAAAGAGTTGCAAATTATTGCCTTGCAAATGGTCTGAAACTCAATTCTGTTAAGTATCTTGTTATGTTTGGCGCACCTGTACCCGTATCCCTACATAAAAAACTTAAAGAGATACTCCCTAGTGGAACTAGTTATACACCTTATGGTGCAACTGAATGTTTACCGGTATCTAATATTTCAGGAGAATTTATCTTGAGTAAGACAGCTCATTTGACTTTAAAAGGAGCTGGGGTATGTGTTGGTAAACCTCTTAAAGGCGTTAAAGTCAAGATTATCAAGGCCATAGATGAAACCATTTCTGACATTAAAGATTGTGAAGTTTTAAATACAAAAGAAGTTGGTGAAATTATTGTTAAATCTTCAAATGTTACTAAAGCTTATTACAATTCTAAAGAAGCTACTGCTCTTGCTAAGCTCAATGATGGTGATGGATTATGGCATAGAATGGGTGATGTTGGTTATTTGGATGAAAATGGCCTGTTATGGTTTTGCGGTAGAAAAAAACACGTCGTTTTAGGGAAGTCTCAAAATTATTATCCAGCCAAGATAGAAAGTATTTTTAATCAACATCCTAAGGTCCGAAGAAGTGCGTTGGTTCAAAATCCTAACAATAAAAAACCAGTATTAATTATCGAAAGAAATGATAAGGGAAAAAGTATTGAGCCTATGCTTTTAATGGATCTTAAAAATATGGCCCAAACCAATCCAAATACTATGGATATTCATGAGTTTTACGCTTCTGCTAGTTTCCCATTAGATATTAGGCATAATATAAAAATTGATAGAAAAAAACTACAACATCAAATTTTAGGGTCTAGCAAATGAAAGTTCTTGTAACCGGTGGGGGAGGATTTTTAGGACAGTATATCGTCAAGGAATTAATTTCCGAATCTCATGATGTGTGGTCTCTTTCAAGAAATCATTATATTAGTCTGGATAAACTTGGGGTTAAAACTATTGAATGTGACCTTAGTGATTCCGAAGTCGTTAATAGGCTAGATCTGTCCGATTTTGATGCTATTATTCATACCGCTGCTAAAGCAGGTGTATGGGGCGATTTTTCTGATTACAATAATATCAATTATCACGGCACCAAAAATTTATTTGATAAGGCAGTGATAGATAAGGTCAAATATTTTATCTATACATCTTCTCCAAGTGTTGTTTTTGGAAGTGAAGATATTATTCTCGGAGATGAAGGGCTTAAATATCCGAAAAAATTCTATACTCATTATGCCAAAACCAAGGCCCGAGCAGAGGCTTATATATTTGAACAAGAGAAATCTAAAGATATTCATGTTATCGCGCTTAGGCCACATTTAATCTGGGGGCCAGGAGATCCGCATTTGTTTCCTCGTATAATTCAAAAAGGTAAAGCGGGAAAACTTAAAAGAGTCGGAGCAGGCGAGAACCTAGTAGATATTATTTATGTTGAGAATGCGGCCATGGCACATTTACAGGCATTAAAGGCTTTGGTTGCTAATTCAAGTATTTCTGGGAATGCATATTTTATTGGACAAGAAAGACCTGTTAATCTTTGGAATTTTATAGATGAAATTCTTAGTTTAAGTAAAGCCCCTTTGATAGATTCTGAACTTAGTTTTAATAAAGCGTTTTATGTGGGGTTATTTTTAGAAAAGATTTTTGAGTTTATGGGAATTAAACATCCCGAACCTCCAATGACTAGGTTTGTGGCATTACAACTAGCTAAAAATCATTATTTTTCACATGAAAAGGCTAAAAATGATTTTGGCTATTCACCTAAAGTGACTATTGAAGAAGGACTAAAAATTACTTTTAAGCAGCAGCATCATTTATAAAAATTTCCTCTATTGCAACCCTGAATTCCGGTAAGACCTTGGTATAATTTCCATAGTTGAATTTATCAACTATTTCTTCTAGGAGAATAGGAATTCTTTCTTCCTTGAAATTAATTTTATATAAGCCGATTGCAAATTCGTGAGAAACAACAAAAAGAGCAAAAATTAGATTAATCTCACTATTAGATATTTTACGAGGATAGGATTCTTCCCCATGAACTGCATGGTGATCCTTTATAATCTTTATAACATCGGGATGGATATTATCAAGTTGAGCCAGGTGCTTTGCGAATTTAGTAGGGTGCTCCAACACATCTTTTTGTTCTTCTGGTGGTAATTCTTCTATTTGTTTTTTAGTGAGATTTTCACGTAATGAATTTTCCTTTTTTAGGTAACCAAGGTCATGTAGGATTGAGCCCATGTAAATCTTTTCTTTATTCTCAGGGGTCATCCAAGTAAATCTTTTTCCAGCTTGTAATGCAATGATTGAAGTTAAATAACTATGGTTATAAAGAAATGAGCCTTCCATCCCCTTAAACCTTGAAAATAACTTTTTCATAAATTTATGATTATATTTTTCTTCTATACTGTTATGTAGAGTTTTGGTTAATTCAACCACCTTTGGATCAAAACCTAAGTCCTCAACGTAATTGTGTAGTGATTCAACCGCTGAAATTTCTACAGAAACTTTATCTTCACCAATCGCTTCTGGCCTTCTAAATAAAAATGGTTCTATTTTTTGATATTCTTCACTTTTTACATAAAGTGCCGTAACACTTTTAAGAATAAGCTTTTGTAAGTTACCACCTGTGAAACTTTTGTTTGCATTTAAGATCTTAACAAATTTTTTCTCGCTCAGTTTGACAAATATTTCAATAGGGTAGTTAATGTTTTCAGCTACATTTTTAATGAGTATTGGAGTGTATTGCTGACGCTTAAAGAATTCTTTCATATAATCATCAATAATAGTTCCAATATTGGTTATAATGTATTTCTTATTAATATAAATAAGGTTATCTATCTCTTCATTTTCAACATCATCAACAACAATAATTTTATCAAAACTTTCTTCGTTAACACCATTAATCTCGAGAACTTGATGGTTCTTATAATCCGTAATTAAGATATGACGTTGTTTTTCTTCATCAATATGGAATTGTTTAGCATCAATGATCTTTACTAGCTTAATATCTTTATGAATCCTTTTGATTAATTCAGAAATCTTTCCAATCATTAAAGGTTCTGAGAAAAACACGTATATGTTTATCATTTAAAACTCCTATATGATATTCATATCGGAATTTCAGAAGATAAATTATATTAATTATTATAAATTTTTTGATGAATAAGTTTTAACTATATCTTGATCAAAATAGTTGGAATTCATTCCTGCATCGATAATGATATTTTCTGCGTTTATACCTGAGCTTTTTGGTGATAAAAGATAGGCTCCCGTATTTGCAACTTCCTGAGTTTTGAGGGACTCCTTTCTCAGAGTAAGGGCTTCGGAGTACAGATAGTTTTCTATGTAATTTGGAATTCCAGCTGAAGCTGAAGTTTTTAATGGTCCGGCCCCAAGGCTATTTACCCTAATATTTTTATAGCTAAGACTTTTTGCTAGGTATTTTACAGTTGTTTCAAGCATGGCCTTTATGGGACCTAAATATCCATAGCTGGTAGCATTGGTGTTTGAAATACTAACGGTAATTACAGATGAATTTTCTTCTAACAATTCTTCAAGAGAGTTGCATATTTCCACTAAAGAAAAGGAAGAGATTTGGCATGCCTGCAAAAAATCTCGTCTTAAGGTTTTATGAAAAGGCTTTGGTCCATCCGAAAAATTTGCGAAAGCAATTGAATGAACGATTCCGTGCAATTTAGTTGTGTGTTTTGAAATTTCTTTAGGTAAAGTTTCTAAATCCGATTCTTTTTCAACATCTAAGATAAACGACGGAACATCTGGTAATAATTTTTTAATTGTATTTAAGTTCTTTTCATTTTGGGCAGAAACAATAATTTGAGCACCATTTTCAATTAAGGTTTTGGCCATATGGAAGGCCACACTTTTTTTATTTGCTATTCCTGCAATGAAAAATGTTTTATCTTCTACTTCTAAAAAATTCATTATTTTCCTTCAACTAGGGTACAGGCAAACTCAATTATCAAAGCTTTCTTTCCTTCAGAGTTTTTAATAACACTTTTAAAAAAGGCTGCATTGTCCATGCGCTCTATTAACGTTGTACTTGTTGTGATTGTTTGATTTGGTGTGATTATTTGTTTAAACTTTGCATTTTGCACTCTTGAAACCACAGCTAGACTGTTTGAAAAGTCCTTATTCTCCCCATGAGATATTAAAGCGGCTCCAGACTGGAAGCAATGTTCGCAAAGGATGACCCCAGGAACAATGGGATTGCCGGGGAAATGACCTTTAAAAAAGTATTCATCTTCATTGAACTTATAACTTGTTTCAATATTATTTGGATCTGTTATTTTAAAACTTTCAATAAAAAGAAAAGGTGCTCTTTGGGGAATTAGTTCTTCGATATTCATTTATTAAAGTCCTCCAGATATATCTAGAGATGTTCCAGTAATATAACTTGCCTCTTTAGAAGCTAGAAACATTACAGCATGAGCAACCTCAGAAGTTGTACCAAATCGCTTCATGGGAACTTGAGATTTATATTCTTTTACCAAGGCTGGGTCTAAATCTGAAATGAGTTCAGTTTCAATAAAGCCAGGGCACACGTTATTTATGGTTATTTTTCTTTTAGCAACTTCTTTACTTAAACTTTTACTTAGGGCAATTTGTCCGGCTTTTGAAGCTGCATAGTTAGCTTGCCCAGATAAACCAAGTTTCCCCCCAACAGAAGAGATATTTACAATTCTACCATATCTGTGACCCATCATGTGTAGAACAGCGAGTTTAGACATATTATATGTACCTTTCAGATTGATATCTAAAACTCGATCCCATTGATCCTCTGTCATGCTTGCAAGTATATTGTCCTGTCTAATTCCAGAGTTATTAATAAGAATGTGGATTTGTTCGAAGTCCTTAGAGATTTCATTCCAAAAACTCTCACAGGCCCTATATGATGAAACATCAAATTTTTTCAAATGAAGGTTTTTATTTAAGTCTCCAATAGATTCAAAGAATTGATTGGCCTTTTCTTCATTGCTCGCAAAAGTTGCAATTACCGTTGCACCTGCTTTGAGAAGTTCTTCGGTTATTCCTCTACCAATACCTCTTGTTCCACCTGTGACTATTGCAATTTGATTTTCAAAATTCATATTTTCCTCGTAAAAACTAGTTTTCTAATTTATATAAATAGCTTTCAATTTCATTGGCCTGTATTACCCCGTAGTTCGCGGCTCCAAGCCATCCACTCATAATAATACCAACACTTCCTGCATGAAAAACCCCATCTAATTGTTTGTGAAGGCCCATGCTAACCTCAAGTCCTTCAAACTTTGTACCAAAGGAAGATCCTTTGTCATGATGAGTGTACTTTTTTATTGTTCTTGGTGTTGCAGCATCAACAAAATCAATTTTTTCTTCAATGTCAGGTATAAACTTCTTTAAACTCTCAATGGTTTCATCGATCATTATTTTCTTTTCAAGTTTATATTCTTCCTCTGTTAGATTATTCCAATCTTCCCAGTTCGCATTCGTTGAAGAAACTATGGCATATTTTTTTGTTTTATCAAATGGTCTTCCCTCTGGATAGTAAACGCTAAAGGTTCTTGATGTGATTTTTTTACTTAGTAGGGCAGTAGTATCAAACTTTGGGTAAGTTGAAGTGAAGACTAAATCTCCAATATGTGGAATCTGTTCTTCCGGTTTAATTCCTATGTAAACTTGGCAAGAAGAACTATTCATTCTTACAGCTTTGGCCTTGTTAAGGTAATCTTTTGAGAAATTTTCCTCCCCAATCATGTGAAAAATTGTAGAGTTAAGGTTTCCATTTGATAGAACGGTTTTAGCTTTTATTAACTTTTCTTTAAAATAAACACCAACCGCTTTACCATTCTCAATCGCAATTTTGTCAATTTTTGCATGTTTTTTTATATCAACATTATTTGCAACTAATTCCTCTTGCATCATTTTGATCAGGTAGTCTGTTCCACCTTTAAAGGTATAAACCCCTTTTTTCATAAAATTTGAAAAGACTATACCATAGCTAATTGCAGGATCTTCTAAAGTTGAGCCGTTTGCATAGACAATTGGTTCCATTAAAAAACGTGTTACATCATCTCTACCTGGAAAGAACTTTTCAAAAAGTTCTCTGTTCGTCATGCTCTGATCATCGAAAAAATTCATATTTTCAATATAATTATAAAAAGCATTAACTGTTTCTAAGGGAATATCGAACTCTGTAATTAACTTGGAAGTAAAGTCTTCTCTCGTAAATGTAGACTGAATATTATATTGTGGATTTATAAATCTAACATCTTTTAATTGAACTATGTGTTCAGCAATTTCTTTATTCCAATACTTGCGACAAGTTTTTTTCATTCCTATAGGAAAGCCGTGGAGGCTAATATCAAATACGTGTTTTTTGTTTGCACGATAGAACCATGTAGCAAATCCACCTAGTTTATTATGTGCTTCAAGAAGTAGGACAGTTCTTCCATTTTTGGCCAGTTTGTTGGCCGCAGTCATTCCGGCTAAGCCTGAACCAATAACAATGACGTCATAAGATTTCGTTATCTCATCTCGTGCTTTTAATAGCATTATAAATTCCCTCTAATTTATTAAAATTACGGTAAACTTTACCAAAGGCAAAGAGTTCAGAAAAGTTCTTTTTGGCCAGTTTGGCCATTGTTTATGAAGCGTTGTGTAAGGTGTGGAGGTAGGTTAAGCCTACCCCTTAGTTTTCATTGTCGTCACTAAAAAGTTTTCACCCTCTTTAGGTGGATTTTCAATCCAGTGTTCACAAGTATCTTTCATTCTATTTGATGCTTTATCGTCAGGGTGGGATTCCACTAGTTCTTTAAATTTGATCAATGCTTCTTCAAACTTTCCTTCAGTAAAAGATTGAAAGGCTTCTTTAAACTTTTTTAAACCCTGTTGGTCAATCATAAATGGATGGTACGAGTAAAGAACCTCATAAACGCCTACAGGTTCGGTTTTACCTTTTACAATAACATTATCGATCAATCTACAAGTAAACCTTTCATGATCTAATCGGTCGTAAGTGTATTCTGATATAAGAATCTGGGCACCATAGTACTTACAAAGTGATTCAAGTCTAGCACCGAGGTTCATATTATCTCCTAGCGCCGTATAGGCAAAAATTTGATCAGAGCCCATGTTTCCAACTGAACATTCTCCAGAGTTTAATCCTAAACCTATCTTAAATTCAGGGAAGCCTTTTGCTTTAAACTCTTCGTTTATGGCAGGTAGGGCCTCTAAACTCTTAACAGCTGCGTCTACGGCTTGATTGACATGATCTCCAATATCAATAGGAGCTCCCCAAAATGCAACAATGGCATCACCTATATATTTATCTAATGTTCCATTCGTTTCAAAAACGATATCTGTCATTTCTCCCATGTAACGATTGAGCGCTGCTGCCAGATCAGTAGGTGATAAGGCTTCAGAAATAGAAGTGAAATCCCTAACATCGGAAAACATACATGTTATATCTCGTTTTTCACCACCAACCTTTAACTTATCTGGGTTATCTAACATATCATCAACGATTGAAGGTGCAACATATCTTGAAAATGCCCCTTTAATTTGTTTTTTCTCTGCATTAGATTTATTAAAGTTCAGAAATGTAACCCATGAATAAGTGGCAATATATGAAAAATAGCAATAAAAAAGTTTTAATTCGTATCCGTCTGGTATGAAATATTTATGGTCGATATAATATGTTAAACTTAATATTCCCGCCAATACCAAAGCATCTAGAATTGGTTTGTTTAAAATCATTGTTAAAATTAGGATAATCATTCCAATTGCGAGAAAATAAATAGAGTAGGTTACTGAGTCATCTATAGATTTGAAAAAATATTGTTTCTGTAACATATTGACCATATTCATGTGGGCATAAACCCCTGGTAGTTTTGGGTCAATTGGAGTGTTTCTTAAATCATGGGCACCTGTTGCGGTAGATCCGATAAAAACAATTTTATCTTTGAAAAACTTTGTAAGATCATAAAACCTTTTTTCTTTGATATAATCGTTACCTTCATAATATTCAACTTCTTCTTCGAAATTTTCCCCATTTAAGACTCTGTATAGGGAAATATCCTTAAACTTCGATTGACCACCAACCCATCTAATCTTAGTTTCTGCAAATTTACTAGTAGTAAGGGTTAGATCGTTTATATCCATATTCCCTTCACATTGATTATTAACCACCATATTAAGGTTTTTTTGAGTGGTTCCAGACATAAAAGCTTTTAATCCCAGGGAAGGCGCCATAATATAACCTTCCATTTCTTTAGACTCTATATTGGCAAAAACCGTATAATGTCTAAAAACCCCATCACTATCTTCGGCCATATTAAGATAACCAAGTTCGGCTTCTGCATCTAATAATTTTTGAATTGGCCAATTGTGAACTTCAATTTTCTTTTCTTTTAAATCTTTACAATGCGGACTTACATTTCCAGTTAAAAGGGATGTATATATTTCAAATGGAGGTTCTTCCATAAGGGATTCATCTATGTAGCCATGTAAAACATCTTGAACTGTGTATGATAAAATAACACTATTTCCTTCCTTTTCTTGAAAGCTTGCTACTGCCTCAGCAAAATTATCATCAGGGGAAGTCTCTCCACAGGACATGACCGGCTCAGGAAAAAGTACATCGAAAGCAACGACTTTGGCTCCATACTCTTTTAAGTTTAGTAAGAGTTTTGCCCAATTGTCCCTAGGTATAGGCCATGAATTTATGGCCTGAAGGGATTCATCATCAATTTTTACAAGAACGATATTATCATTTTCTTCATTATATTTGATGAGAGGCTTCATTCTGTAATCATAAAATCGATTCTCAAAACTAGTTAAATAAAGAAAGGGCTTTTTTAATGCGTGATTATCACCTAAATCCTTAATAAATAAACTGATAAATATTGCCATAATGCTCAAAGATACGATTATCAGGACACCTATGAGATTTAGGATATTTGAAAAGAACTTCATTTGTTAGACCTTCTTTAAAATTTGATATATATATGTTGGGCTTATCGGATATTAAATTATTAAAATAAAAGGTTTTTCATATGTTAGATCAATATAAATTAAGATTTGCTGAATATGTTAAAGAATTACAAAATAAAATTACTCAGGAAATGCACAATCTTGATGCACAACTTGTTCTTACTGAAGATAAATGGGAGAGGAAGGATTTCAAGGATAACCCAGGTGGGGGAGGAATTACTAGGGCCTTCGCAGGAGACTTATTTGAAAATGCTGGTGTAAATACCTCAGAAGTTTTTGGCCAAATTAATCCAGAGTTTGCCAGTAAGTTGAATGGTGAAGGAAATGAACTCTGGGCAACTGGTATAAGCTTGATAATTCATCCTAGGAATCCAAAGGTTCCTACTGTTCACGCTAATTTTAGAATGATAGAGCAGGGAGGAAATTTTTGGTTTGGTGGAGGTGCTGATTTAACTCCATTTTATCCACATGAAGAAGATTTTAAATATTTTCATCAAGTGTGGAAAGATGCATGTGAACCCTATGGGAACTATGAAGAATTTAAAAAAGAATGCGATGAATATTTTGTCAACCATCATAGAGATGGAGAAATGAGAGGCATTGGTGGAATTTTTTATGACCACTATAATTCTGGTGATATAGATAAAGACTTTGAAATGGTTACTCGATTTGGAGACCACTTTATAAAGTCCTATTTTCCTATTGTTGAAAAAAGAATGAATGAGGGGTACTCAGCTGAAGACGAAGAATTCCAGTTGCACCGAAGAGGTCGTTATGTCGAGTTTAATCTTTTACATGATAGAGGAACGCTTTTTGGTTTGAAAACGAAAGGAAGGATTGACTCTATTTTGATTTCTTTGCCTGCAAGATGTAAGTATACATATAAATATGCACCTGCTGCTGGAAGCCCTCATCAGAAAATGCTCGAATATTATAGACCTAAAAGCTGGTGAAAATTCGTCTAAAAATTAGACACAGTATGAAATTTAACATGGGTGGGTATTTCTCATTAATTCCTTATAGTATGCTAAAAGAAAAAGGAATTATTTATGAAAATTACCGTACTCTTGTTAGTTTTATTCTCATCTATGTATTCTTTTGCAAGCAATGATTGTAAAAGAAGTGCTGTTGGTACAGCCAAATATTTTTATGCTGATAGTATTTCTCATTATACTACTCTTAAAGGTTCTGTAGAAGAAGACTTAGGTGTTGATCCTAGGACAAAAAGAGAGGCTTATATTGTTAACATCCAAGATGGTGAAGAAACAGCTAGGGTAGAAGTTATTTTTGCTGTTTTTAAAACAAATGGTGAAGTCAGCTGTGATTCCTATAAAAATACCGTTCTAGAATAATTTCTAAAAATAAAATTTATAATATAAGGAAGAAATTGAGCGACCCTGTAAGTAATTTACATCTTTTAGAGGTATGGTAATAGTTCTCGCTCTTCCTTCAATTCCAATAGAATGGTTTTTATTAAAGTTATATCCAAAACCGATGAGAACATTCAATGAGGTTGTTGTGATTGTTCGTGGAGAATCTGTAATCCCGTCATATCTCTGTTCTTGTAACTGATAACCGGCCGTAAGCAGACCTGTTGAAAAAAAGTTTTGGTAGTTGAAGATACCACCCGCACCGAATTCAAATCCTAGGTTTGTGGTCTCAATCCCGTTTAGCCCAATCAGCTGGTCAAAGTTTTCGGTATATTCACTTGGAATTAAGCCTTCACTCGAAAAAAGTTTATTTTTATTAAAATATAGACCTCTAATCCAAGACCATCCGCTTTTTTTTGAATAGCTAAAATTACTTATCGACTTTTTTAGATCAAATTTCTTACTGAAAAATTGCTTTACAGAAACACCATAAGACCAAGCATTAGCGGAAGGCAAATCAGAAGATGTAGTATCTTCAGTTATATAGAGTCCTTGATAGTTCTGATAATAGGCTTCCCATAAGTAGTTCTTTTTATATCCAAGAACTTGAATATCAAAAACCTTACTTTTTCCTTTATTCGCTTTGTCTTTATCATTGTTTTGAGTTGTTAAAGTTATATCAGTAAATTCAGTTCCAATGCTGAGAGCAGTAAAGCTATGGACATTAGGCACATATAATAATCTTTTTTCGACCTCATCATTTTTTTCATCGAGTGATCTAAGGTCATATTTAATTTCAGGTGATTGGATTTCGAAGCTAAAATTCTCTAACTTTTTAGACTTGTCACCATATACTCCTAAAAGTATTGCTAATGTTAAAAGTGCTAAAGCCATTAATCCTCTGGGGCAATATAAACTTCAATCTCTGGATCAAACTCATCTTGTAAAATCGCTCTTATGGCCTCAAGAGTTCCTGTTGTAGAGCTAGGACATGTCCCACATGCACCTTGATATTGAACTAATAAAACTTTTTCTTGCAATGAAAGTACTTTTAAATCCCCTCCATCACCTTGAAGGCCTGGACGTATTCTTCTATCTAGAATTTCTTCGATTTTAAGCATATCACCAGTTAAATGCTTTCTTCTTTCAGCTTCTGGATCATGGTCTTTAAAGCCAGGATCATGATCCTCAATCAAACTTTCTACTTGAGTAATTATGGCAGGCTCTAAACTTTCCCATGGCTCAAATGTGAACTTTGATACTGTAATGACATTTTGGAAAAAGTGTATTTGATCAACTCCTCTTAAATCAAACAAAGCAGCAGCTAGGGGAACTTCTTTAGCCTGGTTTGGGTTTTTAAAAGTCGTCTTTCCACCATCTTTTACGTTGGTTTCTAAGATGAATTTTAAAGCATTTGGATTAGGGGTTGGTTGAGTAAAGATTTCCATAAATATTCCTAATTAACAGAATAGTTCAGTTATTTTTTTTAAAGTTGATATTAGTTTGTCTACATCTTCTCTTGTATTATAAATACTAAAAGATGCTCGGGCCGTAGCAGGTACTCCAAATCGTTTCATTAAAGGTTGGGTACAATGGTGTCCTGTTCTTATCGCTACGCCATATTTATTTGCTATAGTAGCTATGTCATGGGGATGGATATCCTTCATTGTAAAAGAAAGCACTCCGCTTTTTTCATTTGCCGTACCTATGATTTTCACGTTTGAAAGCTTTTCTATTTCTTGAGTAGCATAATCCAAAATTTCTTTTTCATGGGCCTCAATAACTTCAAAACCTAAGTCACATATATAGTCTATGGCCGGTTTCCATCCGATCACACCTGCTATATGGGGAGTTCCAGCTTCAAATTTTTCTGGTGATGGGAGGTATGTTGTTTTTTCAAAGCTGACCTTGTCGATCATGGCCCCACCACCCATGAGAGGTGGCATTGATTCAAGAAGATCTAATTTCCCATAAAGGGCACCCACTCCTGTAGGTCCAAACATTTTATGAGCCGATATGGCCATAAAATCTATATCTAATTTTTGAACATCAATTTCCTTGTGGGAAGCTGCTTGAGCAGCGTCTATCAAAACCTTAGCGCTAGTTTTAGCCTTGGTTAAAGTAATAATCTTATTGATTGGGTTTATAGTACCTAAGGCATTAGAGATATAATTAATGGCAACCAATTTGGTTTTGTCTGTTAATAGTTTTGAAAATTCTTCAATCTCTAATTCACCCTTATCATTTACAGGAATTACTTTTAATTTTGCTCCTGTTTTTTCACAAAGCATTTGCCAAGGAACGATATTAGAGTGGTGTTCTAGTTCGCTTATGATAATTTCATCATGCTGCTTAAAATTATGTTCACCCCAAGATTTTGCTATTAGGTTTATAGAGTCTGTGGTTCCTTTTGTGAAAATTATTTCGGCTCTATCTTTGGCATTAAAAAGGTTTTTTAATGCATCTCTAGTTTCTTCATATTTATGAGTATTCATTTCACTTAATTTATGAATACCTCTATGAACATTGGCAGTTTCAAAAGAATAATATCTAGTTATAGCTTCAACTGATCCACGGAAGCGTAGGTTTGTCGCTGCACTATCTAGGTATGTGATTTTTTTCCCTTCAAATTCTGAATCAACTTGAGGGAAATCTGATTTTATTTTATTAAAGTCTATCAACATTTCTAACTCACAATATGCTTATTTATTAAATGATCTTTACATATATCTTGTACTTTAAGGTTTTTAATTTTTAAGATCACATCATAAGCAAATGCCCTTGCAAGCATTTGTCTTGCTTTATCTTTTCTAATACCTCTTGATTCAAAATAGAACAATTCAGATTCACTTAGTTGTCCTGTTGTTGACCCATGACTACATTTCACATCGTCAGCATAGATTTCTAGTTGAGGTCGAGAGTTTGCTTGAGCCTTGTCTGAGAGAATCAGATTTTTATTCAGCTGTTCTGCATTGATAAGTTGTGCATCTTTTTCAACTCTAACCTTTCCTGTAAAGATTCCTCTAGAGTTTTCGGCCATTATACCTTTATATAATTGAAAACTATTTGTATGAGGTGCATCGTGATGAATATAACTAAACGTATCGTGATGTTGATCTGCATGTAGGGCATATAAACCATGAGCATGAGCCCTTGCTTCTGGTTCAATTAAACTTATCGCCAAGTTTGTTCTCGATTTTTTAGCCCCAGTGTTTAAAATAACATTCTCATAGTTACCATGTTCTTTAACAGTTCCATAAATAGAATTAAAAACTAATGATCCATGTTTTGTATCTTGGATTTGAACATGTTCTAAATTTGCATTGTTAAGGGTTATTACATGAGATGCAAGGTTTAAATAGATGGGAGCTTCACTTGTAATATTTTCTAAAATAGTTGCCTGGCAATTGCTCTCAATATTATAAAGGTTTGTCAGTGTGTAAAATCCATTTTCATTTGTGAAATGTCTATGGATATAAATAGGAGAGTCAATATTAGAGTTGATCGTAAATATATGACCATCCTGGATAAAAGATTTATTTAGGGTTTCAACAATATCATTCTTAAATATCTGTTGGGAATTTGATGTTAAAAACACTGGATCTACTATGTCTAAACTAGTGATTTCAATTGGGCATGTATCAGACATCTCTGAAACAAAATGATTGTCCAAGAAGAATAAGTTTATAAAGCCTTCTCTTTTTTGAAAATCAAAATTATCAGACTTGGTTATGTTTTTATATTGAGATTCAAATTCTGATTTAAGATTTGTATATTTCCAGTTTTCATCCCTTCTCGTTGGAATATTCATGGAAGTTAATTTCTCTAAACCCTCTGTAGCTAATGTTTTTAAAGGCGAGTTCTCAGCATAAGAAATGTTTTTAGAAAGATCTATTATGTGGTTTAAAGAACTCATTATTTTTGATCTCCTATTAACCAATCGTATCCTTTTTCTTCTAATTCAAGTGCTAAAGATTTATCACCAGATTTAATAATTTGGCCCTTGTAAAGTACATGGACAAAGTCTGGTTCAATATAATCTAGAAGCCTTTGGTAATGAGTAACTAAAACGATAGAGTTAAATTTAGACTTAAGGGTATTTACTCCTTTTGCCACAGTTTTTAGAGCATCAATATCTAAGCCCGAATCAGTTTCATCTAATAGGGCCAATCTTGGATTTAAAAGGAGCATTTGTAATATTTCATTTTTCTTCTTCTCTCCACCAGAAAATCCTTCGTTTACAGCTCTATCCAAAAAATCCTCATGCATATCAAGAATCGGAAGTTTAGATTTAACATAGTTTCTAAAATCCTCTTTATTCATTGTGTCCGCACCTTGATGCTCACAAAGAGCATTAAAAGCTTCATGCATAAAATCTATATTGGTCACTCCTGGAACCTCAACTGGGTATTGGAAGCCTAAAAATATACCTTCTCTGGCCCTATCACTAGGTTCAAGCTCTTCGATGTCTGTCATTTTTCCATTTATACTAAATTCCACATTTCCTTTAGTTACTTCATATTCAGGGTGGCCTGAAATCACTTTGGATAGGGTAGACTTTCCAGATCCATTCGGTCCCATAATGGCGTGAACTTCACCTGGCTTTACTTCAAAGTTGATTCCATTTAAAATTTTATTATTTTCAACTTCTGCAAATACATTATTAACTTTTAACATTTATATATCCTTTTTATTTTATCCAACTGAATTTTCTAATTTCATTTCTATTAATTTTACGGCTTCTACTGAGAATTCTAACGGTAAGGTTTTAAAAACTTCTTTACAGAAACCATTAACTATCAGTGATATGGCCTTTTCAGCATCTATTCCTCTTGATTGAAGGTAAAATAGCTGGTCTGCTGAGATCTTAGAGGTACTGGCCTCGTGTTCTACTGTTCCTGTGGGATTTTTTACATCGATATAAGGAAAAGTATTTGCAGAACATTTATCCCCAATAAGCATTGAATCACATTGGGAAAAATTTCTTGCACCTTTTGCACTAGGCATGATTTTAACTTCACCTCTATAAACATTTTCGGATTCATCAGCTGATATTCCTTTTGAGATGATCGTAGATTTTGTATTTTTTCCAATATGAATCATTTTGGTTCCAGTATCGGCCAACATTTTATTATTTGTAAGTGCAACTGAGTAAAATGCCCCTTGGGAGTTTTCACCTTTTAAAATACAAGATGGGTATTTCCAAGTTATTGCTGAGCCGGCTTCGACTTGAGTCCAAGAAATTTTAGAATTTACGCCTTCACATAAACCTCTTTTCGTCACAAAATTATATATACCACCTTTTCCATTCTTATCTCCTGCATACCAGTTTTGGACGGTAGAATATTTAATCTCTGCATTGTCTAGAGCAATTAACTCTACGATGGCCGCATGAAGCTGATTCTCATCTCGTTGAGGGGCGGTACAACCTTCTAGGTAGTTTACGTAACTGCCTTCATCAGCAATGATAAGGGTTCTTTCAAACTGGCCTGTTTCTTTTGCATTAATTCTGAAGTAAGTAGATAAGTCCATTGGGCAGGTTACCCCTTTTGGAATATACACAAACGAACCATCAGTAAAAACAGCTGAGTTTAAGGCGGCATAAAAGTTATCTGTCGTTGGGACGACTTTTCCAATATACTTTTTAACCAGCTCTGGATATTTTTCAACAGCTTCAGAAATTGAGCAAAAAATAACTCCAACTTTTTCAAGGTCTTCCTTCCAAGTTGTTCCAAGACTGACTGAATCGAAAACAGCGTCTACAGCAACTCCACTTATTCGCTTTTGTTCCTGTAGGGGAATACCTAGTTTTTCAAAAGTTGCTAGAAGTTCAGGATCTAGATCGTCCAAACTCTTTGGAGTATCTTTAGCGACTTTTGGTTTTGCATAATAATACAGATCTTGGAAATCAATTTCTGGGATTTTAAAATAGGCCCAATCTGGGTGCTTCATCGTCTTCCACTTCTCAAAAGCCTTAAGCCGGTAGTCAAGTAACCATTCAGGTTCATTCTTTTTTTGAGAAATTAAGCGGATAATATTTTCATTTAATCCCTTAGGAAATTCTTCCATTTCAACATTAGACTCAAAGCCCCATTTGTATTCTTCATTAATGCGCTTATCTAATTCTGTACTCATTATTTTTGTCCTGGTCTAAGTTTTGTATTTGTATATTTTCATCCTCACTTGTAAGGAGAGAATTTAAAGTTATTGATTTGAAAAAAGAAATAAGTTGTTGGTTTAATTTCTGGATAGGTCCAGTGATATTACAGCTCTCTATCAATGAACAATTTATTTCAGAACAGTTTTTGTCGAAACACTTTTGCTCAATTATTTCTAACAGTTCTAGGTAGGTGATATCTTCTAAACTTCTTTCTAGTTTATAACCACCTTTGACCCCCTGGGATGAGCCAAGTATTTTTTTATTGTTCATAAGTTGCATCACACGCGACGTCGTATCAAATGGGGTATGGTATTTATCACATACTTCTCTGGCCGTAATTAAGGTCTGAGCAGGATGGTCTTTAAAATGCTTAAGTACCATTAACGAGTACTCAACTTTCTTATTGATTTTAAACATTTAGCGCCTTGGTTTAAATCAGGGAAATTATAACTTATTTTGCATATTATTAACATTGCAAACATGTATTATCAATTAAGATCTAGCTTTAATCTAATATAATTAAAATAAACTAGTTAATTTTGGCCATGAATGCGTGATTTCAGATATTTATCTTTATTTCTCCTTTAATACCTTAATTTCTTATTAATAAATTCAAGTAAATAGGCGATAATAGATATATGGAAGGAAAACATAGAAATGCCAATTCTTTCAAAGAGATTGAGTCTATTCTTGCTAATGCATCAGGTACTGATTGTTTAGTTTGGCAGAACTTGACGGGAAAGAGGGTCGTATATCCGGTAGATGAGGTTTTGTACGACAAAGATCAGAGGACATTTAAATTTAGATTGAAACCCCAAGAGAATGCAATCAATGAAAAAGAATTTGTTTACGTAAAATTTGATTACCGAGAAACAATGCTTAAAACCAAAATTGAAAAGTTAAACGGAAATTGGCTTTATATTCAAAATCCTTCTCAGGATCACGTCAAAACTGTTGAGTTACGAAGAGAGAAAAGAACCGAATTCAAGCTTGATGATGAGATTTTAATCACCTTAGAAATTAAAAATATTGATACACAGGCTAAAGATCATGTCTTGAAATTTCAAATTTTGGATATTGCCGAAGGGGGAATTAGTTTACTTGTTTCTAATTTTAACAAGGCCTTTGTTGAGGGATCCAAAGAATTGACCTTGACTCATATTGGAGATACCAAATTAAAAAATCCAATCAAGCTGGATATGTGTTACATCCATAATCATCGCCATAAAGTGAGGGGAAAGATTCAATTTGCAAATAGAGCTGGGTTCAAGCTCGCTGAAGCTTTTTCAATGGAAGACCTTGTTGAATTCCTTCGTATTAATGAAGTCGCTACATCTTAGTTGGAGCTGTAATTCCTAAGACCTTCAAACCTTCTTTTAATGTTATAGCAACCGAATTTGCTAGAGCTGCTCTTGCATATTTAATATCATTGTTTTCTGCATTCATCACTGAACACTCAGCATAGAAGCTATTAAATGCTTTGGATAGGTCATATAAATAACTGCATAAAGGGTGAGTCTTATTATTAGTTATACAAGTTTGAATAGTATCGTTAAAAGTGACTAGTTTTTTGATTATTTCTTTTTCAAGCTGGTGAGATAAAACAGAATAGTTGATCTCTGTTGGAATATCACCGAGCTTTTCTAATAAAGAGTTAATTCTAGCATGAACATATTGGATGTATGGACCAGACTCTCCATCTAGTTTTAGCCATTCATTCATGTCAAAGACTATTTTTTTATTGGAGTCTACTCTCGTCATACCATATTTAATTGCACCTGAAGCTACAATATTTGCTGTCTTTTCAATTTCATCGGAGCTCCATTCATTTTGATATTTTGCAAGATGCTCATTTTTGATAGTGGAAACCATTTTATCTATTAAGTCTTGAAGGGCAATTATATTTCCCTTTCTTGAACTCATTGCTCCATCGGTAAGCTCTACCATTTCATATTGAAGGTGAAAGCAGTTTTTAGCGTTTTCAAAGCCCATTTTTTCAAGTGTTTTAAAAACTTGCTTAAAATGTAGGGATTGACGATTATCAACTACATAAATACTTTTTTCTACTTTTTGATCAATGAACTTTCGTCTTGCAAGTTCTAGGTCTTTAGTGGCGTATAGGCCTGTTCCATCAGACTTTAATAATAAGCAAAATCCTAGTTTATCATCCTTAAGATCTATTCCAATAGCACCATCGTCTTTGGTAAATAAACCTTTTTCGTAATATTCATTTACCAGTGCTACTGAGCTAGCGTCCACATCACTTTCCCAATACCAACTATCAAATTCAACTTCGGCCCAAGTATAAACCGACTTCATAAGCTCAATTGACCATTCTCTGGTTTCCTTCCAAAGATCGAAATAATCTCCGGAGCCTGCATGTAATTGTTTAAGAATTTCTGTTAATTCTTTTCGGTTTGAGTCTTCAAATTCCGTTCCTCTTTGGTCTTCGAGGAGGTTATTAGCTTTAGTGTATAGAGTCCCTAGCCAGGCTCCTTTTCTTTGAGCTGGAGGTTGTTGTTGATTATGTTTTTTATAATACCAAAGACATTTAGCGACATGAGTTCCAACGTCCCCAGGAAATGTAGTTGATAGTGTTTCGATCCCAGCATAGCGGTATAGGTTAACTATGGCATTTCCTAAGCAAAGGTTTCTCATATGTCCTACATGGAGTTCTTTATGAGTGTTTGGTTGAGAGTATTCAATAATGGTTTTAGGTGACTCATCAACCAGCTTAAGTTTGAACATCTCCTCAGAAAGAACATCTTTTATGACCAATTTGTTTATAAACTCAGGACGGTAAAAGAAATTTAAATAAGGCCCAAAAACCTTGGCTTCAGCAATATGATCAATATTATCTAGATTTTCTAAAATTGTGTTGGCCACTTGATTTGGATTGGACTTTGCCATTTTTGCCAATGGAAAACAAGCAAAGGCCACATCACCCATATCACTTTTTGGTGGAGTTGATAATAGTTTATAGCTTTCTGTTGCACTAAACTCAGGTAAGCCCGCCTTCTTTATAGAATCCTCTATCAGGCCAGCAATGGTATTATAAACTATATTATGGTTTGCAAACTTCATTTTGGGGTAACTCCTAAATCTATGGGTGATTTAATCCGATAAATATAACATGTTGAAATATGGCCGACAATTCTTATTAATGTTAATCCTGTTAGGTTCTATTGGAATTTGCTTTGGACAGGAAAATGTAACAGGTGAGCAAGGTTACGATATTACGTTGTATGATAGTGAATTATCCCTTTTTTATGAAAGAGGGCCGGTACTTATTTATGATTGTATCTCAAAGCATTGGGTTTGCACTGGTGAAATTGAACAAGCTCGGTGCTTAAATGAAAGAAAGTTTTCGATTCTTGAAAATGAAGATCGGCTTCCATGTGCACCAATTAAGAAATTTTCAAGTGATATCGCTTGCATTAAAAAGCAGATCGAACTCGTAAATTTAAACGTTGAAAATCGTTTTTGCATGCATCCAAAACTAAGAGAGCAGTATAGAACTTATTAAATCTCAATGAACATTAGATAGTGAGCTCCAACACCTTCAATGTGGAACTCTTCACCCTTGATTTGAAAGCCTACTTTTTGATAAAAACCAACTGCTTCAGTTCTGGCATTACACCAAAGTAATTTAACGTGATTTTGTTTTATAAGTGGGAAGGCTGTTTTTAATAAGGCACTTGATAAACCATTGCCACGATGAGTTTTTAAGGTGGCCATTCCTCTAAGTTGGAATTGAAACTCCTCTTGAAACTCTTTGGAGTTATTCAGATAAAATGAGGCAATCGAGCATAATTTATCATCAATAAATGCCCCAAGATGAAAGGTAGAATCTTCTTTATCGCCATCAAAATAACAGGTTTCTACTGGAAGACCAGGTCTTAGAACTTCGTTTCTTATATAGTATGTATCTTTGGATTCAATTTGTTTAACTAGCATAGGTGTTTGAATATACAAGCTTTTTGTTAAAATGAAAGAAGTGATGCACAAAAGAATAAATTATCTTGTTTTTCTGATGAGAATTTTACCTCCAACCTTTGATAAGGTCTCAGAGAAGATTTCAATGACTAAGTTTGGGATTCTTGTTTTAGGTCCAACCCAGTTTGAACTTGCAAAAAATGTACATTTTTTATCGATTTCTTTAATTTCAAAAAATCCCTTAAGACCCCTAAACATTCCCGTGGGGAAGGTAAAAGGATATTTTCCTTCTTTGGTAGGTCTATCAACAATAATATGCACAATCATAGGAAAGGGTAAGAGTGGGTGATCCGCTTTAATGGTAAAAAGCTTATTATCTGGAGAGTAAGTAGACTTTTTGATGAAATCAATCCAGTTTTCGTAGTTCTCAAGCATGGAAAGCTTTCTTAAAGCTCTTTTGCATTTCTTAGGATGCATTGCAAGTGCTTTTAATTCAAAACTTTGTTTAGAATCAAAATCCTCAACATTGGAAACGGCCAGGACTTCTCCCTTTTTTAGATATTTTTTCTGGGTTTTAGAAAGCTTCCAACGATCACCAGTAAATAAGTCCAATTTTGACTTTGGATAGGCATTGGTAGAAAGAAAAAAATAAGATAAAATCACGAATAATTTCATGTGGTTATTATTATAAATTTATTCTTATAACGCAATTAGACTTTTCACAATGCTTCACACAAATTAAGCTAAAACATTGAAAATATACAAGAAACTAGAGAAAGGACGCTCAAATATGGCCATAAAAGAGGTTAGGAGAAAGGGTAAAAAGGTAAAAGAAGCGGAAATTGAAGCCAAAGATCAAAGATGGCACTGTAGAAATAGAGTCACCCTTGTATTTGGTTCAAATGATGTAGAAGAACTTGATACGTACACATATACCGACCATTCCCTTGAATTTAAAACAGTAAAATTTCACCAAGCAAAATCGAAGGCAATAGAAGAAATTTTAGATAATTGTATTGATGAATTCTATCGAGGCCATGTTACTGAGGTCAGAACAACCCTCAGTGAAGATGGTCAAACGGTTACAATCCAAGATAATGGTATTGGTTTTCCTCTCTCAAAAGTTCCAATGGTATATTCCGAGTTTAGAACTGGCTCCAAATTTAAAGATTTAGAAGTTGATGAAAAAGGATACTTGCATAGAACATTAGGTCAAAACGGATTAGGTGCCGCTGCAACCTGTTTAACATCGGATGAGTTCAATGTAACGGTAAAGCATTATAACACTAAAAAAGAACAAACTTTTAAGTTTATTGATGGTGCCTTAAAAATTAATAAGTCTAGACCTAAGCCTTTTAAAGGTGCTTCTGGCGTAAAAATTGAAATAAAGCTTGCTAAAGAAGTTTATAAAGATACTAAGATCGATAAAGAACTTTTAGAAAAAAGAATTATCGATTTAGCTTATAACAATCCAGGATTAAAGTTTATTTTTAACGATAAACTTTATCATTACCAAAAGGGTCTTTATGAGCTGGCTCAAAGAGTGAGTCATGACCATGCACAACTTATTGGTGATGATAAGTTTACCTTTGAAGGTGTTAATGTAAAAAAGAAAAAATATAAGGCCCTTATCGATATTTCTGTCTCAGTTGTTTTGGATAAAAAAAGTGAAGAAAGAGAAAAGTTTATTTCATTCGTAAACTCAACACCAACTTTTGATGGAGGTTTCCATCACGATAGAGTGAAGAGGCTTTTTATAAATACCTTAAAGGATAAATTAGAAAGGGAAGCAAAAAAGAATAAAGTAACATTAGTTGATAATGATATTCTAAGTGGTATGACATTTGTCATCGGAATTATCATGCCAAACCCAAGATTCGAATCTCAAACCAAAAGAAAGCTGGTAAAAGACACTGATCTTGATAAGGCCATTGAAAAATTTATAGATAAATACATGGCAAAATTTATTAGAAATAATAAAGATTACCTTGAACATGTAATTGAAAGAGCTAAATCTAGAGTAAGATTTGCTGAACTAAAAGATGCCTCTAAAAAAGGAAAAAAACAGAAAAAGCAAAGGGTTGAAAAACTACTTGATGCAAATGAGAGAAAAGATAGGTCTCAATGTACTCTATTCATTTGTGAGGGAGATTCTGCAATTGGTGGTCTTAGATCTGCCAGAAATAAATTATATCAAGGCGGAATTGCATTGAAGGGAAAGCCAATGAATGTAACTCAGGCTTCCATTAAAGATGTATTAAATAATCAAGAATTTTCTGACATCATGGCTTCTATTGGTTTAATTATTGGTCAACCCGCAGAAATGAGCGATCTCAGATATTCTAAAATTGTATTTTTAGCCGATTCTGATGTGGACGGTGGTCATATCAATACTCTTTTAACAAATTTCTTTTTTACTTATTGGCCTGAACTCTTTGATAACGGTGCTATTCAGATTGCTAAAGCACCGCTTTTTGAAATAATCACTGATAAAGAGCCTGTTTATGCAGAAAGTGAATCTGAGCTAGAAAAGATTAAATCTCAAAAAACAATTAAGATAAAAGAGATTCAAAGAAATAAAGGTCTTGGTGAGATGTCCCCTGAAGCTTTTAAGTATGTGCTTGGAAGAGAAGAGTATACAAAGATTACCATTGATCATTTAGAAGCGGCAAAACATATGCTTCACACATGTTTTGGAAAAGATACTCAGCTCAGAAAAGATTTATTGATTGATCATGAAGATTATGAGGGAGAGAAGTCTAAGACTACTACAAAGAAAGCACCTGCTAAAAAAGTGGCAGCGGCCAAGAAAGTAACCAAAAAAGCTCCTGCTAAAAAAGTTGCTAAGAAGACTGCTAAGAAAACTGCATCTAAAAAAGTAACGAAAAAGAAAACGACAAGAAGAAGGTAATAAAACATGGAAGAAACTTATTTACACTCCTTAGAGTCAGTACCTCTAGAAGCTATTGTAAAAGACGAATATAGAACGTATCAAATATATACCTTAATGGATCGAGCAATTCCATATTTACAAGATGGATTAAAACCATCTCAAAGACGTATTTTATTTACTCTTTGGAGAAACCAATCTAAGGGGCTAATGAAAGTTACTGGTCTTACTGGTTTAGTCCTAACGCTACATCCACATGGACCAGCATCGGTAGAGTCATCAATTGTAAATTTAGCACAGGATTATACTTTTTCTAATAATTATCCTTTGATTGATAAAAAAGGATATTTCGGTGAGCGAATGGAAACCCAGGCTGCTGCTGGTAGGTATATTGAATGTAAATTAGGTGAGGTTTCTAAGCTTTTACTTTTTGATGATATGAATCAGGTGCAAATGGTACCAAACTATGATGAAAAAGTTATGGAACCTTTAGGGCTATTACCAAAATTACCAATGATGCTCCTGAATGGAGCCGAGGGGATTGGGACTGGTTTTAGTTCTGTTATTCCAAGCTTTAATCATAAAGACATTATAAAATCAATGATTCAGTTTATTGAGACAGGTAGTGCTAGAAAACTTAAACCTTGGGTAAGAAATTACTCTGAAAATGTAGAAGTTGATAAAGGTGGAAAGATCCATTTTAAAATGGGATTTAAAGAAATTTCTGGAAAAATTTATATTACAGAACTTCCTAGAGGTTATGATGCTAAAAAGGTTTATAAATTTTTAAATAAACATATTGATAACGATTTTATTAAAGATTATATCGACTCTACAGTTGATAATAATGTGATGATTGAGTTGATCTTTAAAAGAGGTCAACAGGCAACTCTTGCAGAAGTAGAAAAAGAAATGGGGACTTCTGCTTCTTTATCTCCAAATTATACTTTGATTTCTGAACGTGGTGTTAAAGTTCTTGATAAACCAGAGCAAATTATTGAAATCTTCACAGCAGAAAGATTAAAAGTTGTTAAGCGAAGATATGAGTTATTAATTCTTGATGCTAAAGAAAGATTAGCAAAAAATAATGAAATTATTCGATTTATTAAACAGAAACACTATGCTATTGCCGAAAAGAAGGCGAATCGAAAAGCCTATGTTGAGTACTTAACTTCTAAGAAATTTGTTTATTCTGAATATCTAGCTGATATGGCCATTTATCGTATGACTAAAGAGGAAGTGGCCAAGAGAACTCTCATGATTAAAGATGATAAGACAAAAATATCTGCTTGGGAAAAAATAGTTGCTAGTCCTGCTAAGATTAAAAAAGAACTTATTAAAGAATTAAATACTGTGGGTGATGAATTAGAAAATATTATGAAGACAAAAGAAAATGCTAAAAAAGCTGTCTATAAGAAACTTTCTAAGGCCACTAAAAAGAAAACTACTAGAAAAAGAAAATAAACTTTAGTCCTTCCTAAATAAAATATAAATATTTAGGATGGACTATCCGATTAGGTCATTATGAAATTAGTAATTTTAGCTATCTTTTTTAATATATTATTCATGTGCGTCTTCTCTGTTGGTAAATCTAATAAGCAGGTTATTAAAGCACATTCTAATGCTGAAACTCACGCGGCTTCAATTCTATTTACAAAAAATACATAATAAAAAAAGGGAAGCCTAGCAAACTTCCCATTTTTTGTTCGTTTTATTTCCCCTGATGTCACAAGTTATCTGTCGATACTTGGACCTATATTTGACTTATTAAACTCATGAGGTTTTTCCTCTTTTGAGTGAGAATGGTCCACCTTTGTACTTGAAGATGGATTTCTTTCTTTATTTTCCAGTTGTTCTTCTTGTTGGAGAATCTCATATGGTTTTACTGTATCACCTGACCTTGCATAGGAAATGCTACTTAAGATGCTCATGATGAACACAATTTTTAGTGATAATTTCATTTTGTACCCCTTTTATAATTCTTACTTTTTCAATACCATTTGGATAAAGTTCCATGATTATTCTTATTTTCTTTCCCGTCTCATTGGTTTGAGGGAGTGATTTATGGGAAAGAGAGCTTTGTCTATTTAAGTTATAGAGATCTATAATTTCCTCGGTATCCTTATATTTGGGATATCGATTTGTGGTGTATTTGGAAATACTTGGATACATGACTGATTCTTCAGAAGATGTATTACTATGAAAAAGCCCCAAAAAATGACCCATCTCATGTAGGACTATTGATTCAAAATCGTAACCCCAACTATCATCAGTACTAAAGGTAAAGTTTTGAAAGTTTACCAGTATATCAGCATGATCTATGGTAAGAACCCCATTACTTTTTTGATTTCCAAAAATTTGGGTTACAGCTAAGGCCGTAGAGGGCATATCTTTTGGCCATTTAAAGACTTTGTAAATACCTAACTCGCTATCATCATATTTACCTGAGCTAGATAGCTCTGAAATTTCTGAATCATCTATGGTGAAAAACTGGACTTTGTTGTCAACGGAGTTACTCCATGAATTCGCTGCAGAAGCTATGGCGTTATATTCCATTCCGGAAAAGTGTCTTCCAACTTTGAGATTAAGGGGAAACTTTGAGATCGGCCATTGCGAGATAGTTCCTTCGGCAGAAAAGGAAGCAGAATTACTTGTAGGGCCTGAAGTCTCGGTTCCATTTTGACATGCAATCAAAAGTGATAATGTAAATAAAAACAGGTATTTAATAAAAAGCCTCCGACTTAAATACTTAAGTATTATCGGAGGTCTTTGCTTTTAAGTTGAGTTAAAAACTCTGTTATTGCTAATAATTAAGTTATTTTAATGAGTTAGCGTGATCCTTTAGGAACTGCTCAATCCCTGAACTAGTCAGAGGGTGCCCAAAAAGTTGGTTTAATACTTTAAATGGAATTGTCGCAACATCAGCACCTACCAAAGCACTACTTTTAACGTGATCAACGTGTCTTATTGATGCTGCAAGAATTTTAGTTTGAAATGCATAGTTATCATAAATTTCTTTGATCTCAGCTATCAATTGCATACCTGTTTGCCCAATATCATCTAATCTTCCAATAAAGGGTGAAACATAAGTTGCTCCATTCTTGGCAGCTAAAAGGGCCTGATTAGCACTAAAGATTAATGTGATATTAGTTTTTATGTTTTTTTGGCTTAATTCATTACATGCGATCATACCGTCTTTTGTCATTGGTAGCTTGATGACAACATTTTCGTGGATTTTAGCAAGTTCGTATGCCTCTTTAAGCATTCCTGGTGCATCAGTGGAAATAACTTCAGCAGAAATTGGTCCTTCTACCACTTCACTTATGTTTTTAATTAAGGTTTTTTGATCTATACCTGACTTCGCTACTAGGGAAGGGTTTGTGGTAACACCATCAATAAGACCCCAAGAATATGCTTCCTTAATTTCGGCAATATCTCCTGTATCAATAAAAAACTCCATTTATTCTCCTTTATTATCTTTGAAATATATTGTTTATTGCTTCATAATAAAATGTATGAAAGGTTTTGGCGAGTTTGTTTTATTCTTATTAATATTTGTTCATTCGGCACATATTAGTGCAAATGTTCTCACGCCAAATCTACCGGATGAAGGTCAGTTAGTTAAAGATAATAATGCCTTTATTGATCCCAATGTTGATTATAGTAAATTTATGGGGAGAGTTTCAGACAAGAGTGATGATGGACGAATTTTTAAAGTAAAGGTTGAAAATAATAATACTAAGTTTTTAAAAGCAGGTGATGTCGTCTTTTTTAAAGTAAGTAATCATCCTTCCAAAGATCCATGTAAGGCAAGTGTAAGAACCGTCGAAGATTTCTATTTCAGTATTTATGTGATTGATTTGGCTGCTTGTTGGAATTTAAAAAAATATTTCCCAAGAGGGATGCAACTTAACTTTGATTCAAGAAAATTGAGTCAAAGAGTATTTGAAGCTAGTAAATATAGAGAGATACTTCTGCTTAGGAAGGATTCATTTTTAAAACAACTTAATGATATAAACCATTATCTTTGGACTTTTGAACAGCAAAAAGTAAAAGAAGCAGCAAAGTATGACGCCAAAGTTAATGAAATATTGCGTGAAAAAAGATTGGCCCTTGATAATTTAATGAATAAAAAGGAAGAAAATATAATTCTTCAGCATGAGTTATTAAAGAAATTGGATTCTATTGATGAATCGCTTAATCATTACAAAGTCGAGCGACAGGAATATTTAACAGATAGGTGGTATATGGATCATGAACAGTCATTGCCTGTTATGAGAAGACCGCGAAATTTAAAGGAGCGTTAAAAGATGTTTAAACTGGTAATAGTGTTTATTTTATTTTCAGGCTTAAACCTATGGGCCAAAGCTTCCAAGAATCCTGTCGATAAAGTCGAGTTTGTTTTAGGAAAGACAAATTCAAAAGTAGTGACTCAAGTAAAAAAAGATTTCCATGGTAAAGTCAAAAAAGAAACTGTAGAAAAAATTATTAATGAAAAAGTTAATCAAAAAGAACTGGATAAATTTTTAGGAAATTTACATGCTTTTCTTAATGAAAATCTCAAAGGAAAAAACCTAACTCAAGGTTCAAAGGGGAGAGTTAAGGTCCAGCTGCAAGATGATGGTCGATTTGATATACTTTTTATTGAAGTCAATAAGCCAGCACTCTATGAAAAAGTAGAAAAATATTTTGCAAATGAAATAGACTTTCCTGCTATTCCAGAGCAAACAGGTCAATCAGAAATGCAAATTTTAATTTATTTAAATTAATTTATTATGTTACTTATAGGATCTACTGCATCGCCATTTGTTAGAAGAATAAGAATCTTGTTTCCTGAGATTTCGGTCGAATTTATCGATGTCTTTTCTGATACAGGCCAATCTCGGCTTAAAAGTTTAGGACCTATAAGAAAAGTCCCTGTCCTTATTGATGGGGATAAAAAAGTTTTTGATTCAAATATTATATATCAATATTTAACTAATAAGCCCCGAGATATAGAAGAACAAATTGACTTATTATTGGTTAACGAAGTCAATGATTCTGCCCTTGTGTTACTGCAATTAAAAAGATTTGGATTAGATGTTGATTTGTCTAGTCAGATTGCCATGAATCATCAAAAGAGAGTAGAGGATAATTTACTTGTTATTAATAATTATGACTTGAAGTGGAACTTTGTTGGTGTAAGCTTGTTTTGTTTACTTGACTGGCTTAAGTTTAGAGAAATAGTTGATTGGGAAAGTTTTGAATTGCCGAATATTAAAGCATTTTATAAAAAATATTTAAATAATACTGAAGTAAAAAACACAGATCCTAGGATCTAGCCAAATATTTTCTTACATTCTAAGTGTTAGTCTGGATTGATATCCTTTTTTAGCTAAAATATAACAATACATATTTGAAAAGGAGTTTCAGATGTTTAAAACAATGAATGTTATAATAGCATTATTTCTTTCTCTTAATGCTTATTCAAATCAAAGTCTTGATGGATTTAAAAAAAGATTCAGCTTAGTTAAGGATGATCAAGGAAAAGTAACCTATGTGAGGATGAACCTTGTTACTAAGAACTGGTCCATTATGCCTTATGTAAACCAAATTAAAGAAGACATCCAAAAAGAAATTGCAAGAATGCAATCTAAGTCTTATCAAAACGAATTAGAGGAAATGCTTCAAACTCTTGAAGAGGGAGCAGAAAAATCTCAAGAAACTAAAGAGAATATTCTAGCGATTAGAGATTCAATCAATAATTTACCAAATTTAAAGTTAGAAAATGTTTTCTCTGAAATAAAGTCGAAAGGTGTTTTGGCGAAGTTTGAAAAAGAATTAAAAGAGGCCCTTATGCTTTTGGACCTTTCAGTAATAGCTTCTACTGAGGATGCAAG
Source organism: Flavobacteriaceae bacterium (assembly GCA_964215955.1). GTDB lineage: Bacteria > Bdellovibrionota > Bacteriovoracia > Bacteriovoracales > Bacteriovoracaceae. The sequence goes on along the minus strand of CAXPDR010000025.1, from coordinate 82,111 downwards.
ATACTTTTATAAAAGAAACGTTACTTATGAAGTCGTTAAGAAGGCTATCGAATTTGCTAAGGATAAATTTGATAATATTCCAGTTTTAAACCTTATCTCATTTGTTATGGTTCAAGTTCATGAAATGGTTTTAGAGCAAAGATTGTTTCATCAAAATATGATGCTTCATTATTTACAAAACGTTAAAGAGGCCGACTTAGGTATTACTATCGCTGAGGCGGATAAGATTTTCAGCTCCATCTATGAGTCTAGAATCTCTGCTGTGAATTATAGAGAATCAAACCAAGCGGCTGAAACTTGGGGAAAATACGGTTTAAATAAATTTTATTCCATGGTGAGAACTGCAAATAACAGACTTAGAAGAAGTGCTAGAACTTTAGACGAAGTTGGAAGTAGGTATAATTTTGCTTTTTTTGAGGCCAAAGAAGATGGTCAAAGAGTTGTTAAAAACCTAGTTCATAATAAGCATAAGTTTTCTGGAAAAATGGCAACTGCGTATAATTATGATAAGCCAGATGAAGTTAGAAGATTTAGAAGTTTGTTAAACCTTGGCCAAGTTGGGCTTGGATTCTTACCATTACCTGGTTGGTTAAAAGGTCAGGTCGAAAGCTTTATCGAATCTTATTATGTTGAGCAAAAAAGATTAGAAGGTGCTTTGATTGCCTATTTTGATATTAATGGTAATCAAGTTATGGCAAAAAATATTAAAAAACAGCTAATTAATCCTTATATTCAATATTAATTTCTCCCAGATATTTTTTATATCAATTTGGCACCCTTAAAGGGTGCCTTTTTTATGCTTTAAGTTCATTTCCAAATAAAGAAATCAGTCAGTAATTTTTTCATAAAGATTGATAATTTTTCGAGGATTGGTATGGATATTCTAATAAAAATGGGGATTTTATGAAAGCTTATTTGTTTTTTATAGGAATTATCTTTTCTGCTGTAGCCTATCCAGCTCACTATGCAACAATTGGAGACCATTTTTCTAAAACAAAATATAAGGAGTTTTTGAAAAACTCTAAAAATCTTAAACATCAAGATATTATTTATAATACCATTCTTATAAATTCTAAACGCAAGGGCGGAAGAATAAATAGAGGGACTGGTTTTTTCATTGGGATTCATAGTGGTCGCCCAGTATTTATCACTAATGAACATGTGATGAGTACTAAAGAATGTAAAGATGCAAAAATTAGTATCCTAGGGCCTAAGGGAAGAAAGTACATAAAATGCGAAAAGGTATTATTTTCTCATGGACCAAGCAATGAGTCAGATATTACCGTTTTTACAACCTCCCTAAAGAAAGTCGAAGGAATCCTAGGTAAAGGGTTAAAGCTTGATTTAGATTATATTCCTCAAGCTGGTGAAAAGCTTATGATCGCTGGTTTTGGGCTTAAAAACCCTCCAAGGCTAAGGTATGGTTCTGGCTTAGATAGGACCTTAAAGAAGTTTAATATGGAAGTTAGCCATGATGAAGACTGTGTTGTGGCCACTCCGAGTGGTCGATTGTATTACGCAGATGAAATATATATGCAAGACGTATTTGTTACAGGTTGCGATCTTGCGAGTGGAGACTCTGGTGGAGCACTATATTCTACTGAAAGTCGCAAGGTTATAGGTTTAATTTTTGGTTCAACGGATAGTAAATTTCAATTAACGTCTAAAGAATTTCAGTCTTTGGTAGGAGTAGAAGAATACAAATTTTTAGAAGAACTAGGTTCTTATGCTATGGCACTTAACCGATATAAAGAACTTTTTAAAAGGCATGGTATTTCATTTTAGATTATTTACGAACTAACCTACTTGATTGGGGATGATCTTAAAGACAAAGTCTGGAAGCGAAAGATTAATCCGTTTTTGTAACAATCATTTCAAGAACTTCCAATGACTTGAGACTTTTTATTTTCTTTTTTCCTTAAAAATTTATAACTGCCCTAACGCCTTCTAGGCGAATCTGTTTAAAACGCAGTCTGGTAATTCAGTTGTTTACTTTGGCTTTAAGTTCATCCCCACGCAAAGGGGGCGGTTTAGATTATTTAAGATATTGTTCTATCTTAATAATATATTTTTCTGCAAAATCCCGACAAATTTCAAATCTTTTCCCTTTTGTCATTTTTGGTTCAAGATAATTTTTTCCGTCGATACAGCCCTTAATATAAGCTTGTTTCACTAAGGCAAGATAAGTATTAATAGAAATATCACCTTTTTTAAATTCGTTTGTAAATTTCTTTTCCGGAGTTGTAGTTGCACAACTGACTAAAATAAATATATTGAAAATTAGGAGAAGTTTAGACATTCTTAAATTATACCTTTTTGGCACTTGTTGTATTTTTGCTGCAGATGATAAGTAATACAATCTGAACTATAAAGAAGGTTCCAAGAAATATAGCTCCACCTTCAGAAAATCCATAAGAATGAAGTCCCGATGCTAAAATATAATTCACGCCAAACCAGGCCATCATAACTGTCATAAAACCAGCAGCTGATAGGAGGACAAATCTGTGAGTATTTATCCAACTACTGTATCTTCCATGGACTACAACCATGTAAAAGAGTAGAACAATTAAAGACCAAGTTTCCTTTGGGTCCCATCCCCAAAATCGTCCCCAAGAATAGTCGGCCCAAACTCCACCAAGAATGATTCCTGCGGCCAGTAAAACGATTCCAACTTTTATACAGGTGTATATTAGGTTTTGATAGTATCTATAATCAGATGAATTCAATTTATTTAATCTTAGCTTAACTAAAGTGATATTTGCCGCCATCCAACTTAGGGCCAAAGCTGCATAACTTAAGATAATGGTCGTAACATGAGTACTTAGCCAAAAATTATCTCTTAGTACTGGAACTAGGGGGTTTATACTGCTGTTTAGCATATTGTTTGCAAACATCATCATAAAAAGACAGAGCATATTATAACCCAGACCTGCTAATAAAATTATTTTATCTCTTCTAAAATAAAGAATTCCTAAAGCGATTATAGCGGCACCATAGCCTGAAAATAAAACCGTTTCATACATGTTTGTAATTGGAGCACGACCAGAGATTAAAACTCTCATTGTAAGACCCACTGTTTCTAGGAGGAGAGTTATGGCGGTTATTCCAATTCCAAATTTCATATCTTTTCGTAAAACTGTGAAAAAGATGGCGATAAGCACAAGTAGAAGAGCATAAGACCATATATGAGACTTTACATAGGTAAGCTCAAGTAAGTAATTATCCCCATTCTTTTGAATATAGGCTTGTTTTGAGTTAGTAATGAGATCCGTTAGGTCAGCTCTTTCATATAGCTCCGAAATAGGAAACCAAGTTAAATTTCCTTCTTTATCAGCAGCATAAATTGTAAGAGCATTTCCGCTATACACTAACTCATAAGTCGTGATTCTATTCCAGAGTTTAGTAAGGTCTTTTTTATAAGAGTTATTTTCTTTTTGTTTTAAAATTTCGCTTCGTATAAGGTCTTTTTTATTTATGAGTTCTACTATGCTTAAAGTCGTATCTCCTGAACTTAAGCCAAGTGTTTTTTTAGTATCAACATGTTCAACGAGAATAGGAAAGTTTAATTCTGCCTGGTTTTTTCCAGCCTTTAAGATATTGCAAAAAGTATTTATTTGGGGCTCATTATTATATTTAGACTTTCCAGTTAGAAACTTGACGGTTTCTTTAGCAAGAACAAAAGTAGGCTTGACTCTACCACCTGCTTGGGTTGGAATATCATCAACAATCGCTTGGCAAATTCCTGATGATGCAAGAGCTGAATTCGTCGAAATTGAGAATATTATTAAAAATAAATAGATAAATAAGGAATTTTTCATTCGCTTTTAACCTTTGTTTTTCTTCTGTTGATGTAATAATGCCACATACTGCCCAAGACTATTAATAATGAACCGAGATACTTAAAAAACCTACCTGGGTCATAGTTAACTGATAGTGCAGATCCATATTGATTTTCTCCAATAGGAAAGTAAGAGGATTGATAAAAAGTGAAATCATCATACTTTAATGGGTTGTTCATAAAAACATGATGTTTTGTTATACCTGTATCATTTCTACCATCTAATAGTTGTACAAAACTTTCATAACTGGCGGGATCATTAGTCCCTGGGTTAGTATTCATTTTAAATTTTTCTAACGTTATTTGATAAGGGAGCTGAACTTCCTTTGGAATTAACTGGAATCTTATCTTGTGGTTTCCATTTGTAAGCTCTAGAGGACCATCATTTCTTATCCAGTAATTTTTGTTATAAAATTTAATTTTAATCGCCTTTAGGGCCCCTTTTACTATTTCGCTACTTTCCTGGATTGGTTTGATAAATTCTGGTTCTTCAACCGGATAGGTATCCTCACTATGTTTGATTAATCTTAATTTGAATCCCATCCATGGTAATTTGGCGATGTTAGAGCTGATGTCTTCCATAATCCATTTTTTCTTTCTTTTTTTAAAGTAAGAAATTTGGGTACCGAACAGAAATAAATTTGGCTTATCCTCAAAGATTCTCTTTGATAAGACTCTGTAAGGACTATTATGGTTTTTAGTTAAATCGTCGTTTACTGCAACGGGGCTAAAGTCTGGAAAGAATTTTAGAAACTCATTCTGGTGTCTTAGAATGACAAATCTAGTTCCTTTTTCTGTTTTTTCCACTATGAGCTTTCTTTCTTCTGCTGTAAAACATTCTCCTGTTCCTAAATGCCACAAGATAAAACCAGATTCCGTTTCTTTTTCAAAACACTTGGCAAGGATTGCTGGCATATAATGAAGGTTTAGAAGTCCTAATCTTAACATGGATTTAAAGTCTGATTCAGAAGATAGTGATAAAGTAACATCTTGGCTCATATTTTCGTTAAAAAGCTGATAGGAGCTTGAGTGTTGACCACGTTCCTTTTTAGAATGCGGTTTCCACATAGTTTTTAACTCTGCAGAAGGAAGATAGTCCAAAAACTTAACTTCCTTTATCTCTTTATTTAGTACGGTTGGCTTATGGGTATAGGGAAGTGGCAATTTAAAGACTTGATTTGTCTCTGTAAAGTCCACTCTAAGGATATCTTCGTTTATGAGGACCTTATGTGCTGGGGTATTTGGCAATAACTGAATTGTCCCATCTATCCCATTTACATAGGTGAAAAAAGAACCAATAAAAAGAATGATTAAACCTGCATGGATAGTGTAGAATCCATAGAGTCGCTTTTTAAATGGTAAACGAACAACTGTGGCCATAAAAATACTAATAAACATTAATACTTCAATGGTTATAAACCACCAGGATTTGTAGACAATTCGATTAGCATAATCAGCACCATGGTAACTTTCTTGGAAGGTTCCAAATACTAAAGCTATTGTGAAGATCGAAATGATAACTACTGCGAATTTAACATTGGAAACAGTTTTTTCAAAAGTGGTATATAAATGTTTGATTTTATTCATAAAATTCTCTATTTTTTTTAACTTTTAAACCATAATTTAGATCCTATGACAATTTATTAATTAATTTCTTAATTAGACAAAAAAAATACTTAAATAACTTACTAAAATATTTGCAATATTTTTTTTACTTCACTACAATTGTTCTATTAACAAGGTTTTTTAATGGTAGATCAAAAATTCACTTTCAAAAAAATAAAATCAGACTCTGAAATCCATGATATTTATAATTTTAATGTGACTGCTTTTGCAGACTCACATGACTTCGCATGGACGAGTGAAAATATTAAAAATGAACTTGATAATGGTTGGTCTCTTTATGCCTTAAAAGCGGACGATGATATCGTTTGCGCTATGTTTGTCAAAAATGAAACAGATAAGCTTTTGACCAAGAATACACCCATTAAAATGAATTACCAGGGGCAAGGACATTCCCACTCGATAAAAGACTTTTATGAGGATCTTGCAGCCGATGCAGGTCTAAAATTTGTTTATAACTATTGTCCTGCTGATAACTTTAGAATGATCTCTTTGAACGAAGGACATGGTTATACTAAAACAGGGAATAAAATTGACGGAGATCAAGAACTCGTTGAATGGATTAAAGAATTAAAATAATTAAAGCAATAATAGCTAATACTAATTCTGGGAGGAATTTATCATGGCAAAGAAAAAAGTAGCTAAAAAAGCAGCTAAGAAAAAAGTTGCTAAGAAAGCAACAAAGAAAGTAGCTAAAAAAGCAACTAAGAAAAAAGTAGCTAAAAAAGCAACTAAGAAAAAAGTAGCTAAAAAAGCAACAAAGAAAAAAGTAGCTAAAAAAGCAACAAAGAAAAAAGTAGCTAAAAAAGCAACAAAGAAAAAAGTAGCTAAAAAAGCAACTAAGAAAAAAGTAGCTAAAAAAGCAACTAAGAAAAAAGTAGCTAAAAAAGCAACTAAGAAAAAAGTAGCTAAGAAAGCAACTAAAAAAGTAACTAAGAAAGCGACTAAAAAAGTAGCTAAGAAGACTAAAAGAAAGCCTAATGCTGCTTTCATGAAGCCTTTAACTCCATCGAAAGAGTTAGCTGAAGTTGTTGGAGCTAAGCCTTTACCAAGAACAGAAGTTGTTAAAAAGTTATGGGTTTACATTAAAAAGCATAACCTTCAAGATCCAAAAAATAAGAGAAACATCAATGCAGATGCTAAGCTTAAGCCAGTTTTTGGTGGAAAGAAAACAGTATCTATGTTTGAAATGACAAAGCTTGTTTCTAAGCATTTAAAATAATTCAAAGTAATTATCTTATACTTAAGGGCCTCGTCTTTGACGGGGCTTTTTTTATATTGATTGATGCATAAACTTTGTGGCTTCGAAATACCTTTTTCTTTTTTCTATCGAAACAAATGGATCTGAGGTGGATAATTTAAAGAAGCGGTGGCAGTATGGGGTGGGGTTGGTTTCCTTATAAGGTTCTTTGCCTTCTAAATAGCTTAGACAGGCATCAGTATAGAGGTCAAAATATTCAGGAAAAGTTCTCTGAAGAATTCTCATTCTGGCCTTTGAAATTTTAGGCTTTAATCCAAAAATATTATCTGGTAGGACTGAAAATAATCTTAGTTTCGAAATGGTTGAATGTCTTTTTTCTGAGCTCTTTGCGTATGATTTTAGTGCTTCTATTGATTCATCTATTGCAAAATTTTCTTTTTGGCTTAAAAAATTATTAATTAAGAACCATTCATTGGTTTCTTGGTCGAGTTTTTTATAGCGTTTTAGAAGTTTATAAGCATATTCGCTGTCTTTAGTATTCTTTTGAATACGTTTTTTTAAATAAAGGCTGAGTTTGTCAAAACACTTTGTGTGAATGTTTAAATGATTCTTGTCGGACTTATCTGTTATGAGATACGTAATCAATAGTTCATTAACTGGCTCTTTATCACAATAAAACTCAGATACCTTATGGGAAATCAGTGGGGAGAGATACTTCATGAGTGTTTCTTTTGGGTATTCTGATAAATTAATATTTTTTAACAGATCGTAGGAAAACTCTGGGGGATTAGTAAGGAGGAAGAGTTTTTCAGGAAGTTCTTTACAGCTTTTTTTCCCTGAATGACAGGTGCTAATTGCTTTGAGCATGTATTTATTTCTTTTTTCTATGAAGAATTCATTATTGGCCAAGCTTGGCCAGTTTGAAATACTAAAGACTCTTTCTATATCCTTATCATTGTAAGCTGATTTTTCGATCAATTCCTCTATGTTTGTCATGGCCATTTGTTCCACCATATCCTGCCATTCTTTATTTCTAAAAATGGGTCTGATGTCATGGGCATGTTTTAAAAATTCACTGTGGGCCTTCTGTCCGTAGAGAATTTTAAGGTCATTCATTTCGTACTTCGTTTGGGAGAAGCATTTTTCATAAGGAAGTAAGACCATGAGTGATAATGTAAAAAGCATTTTTATACATTGCATATAAAAATATTAGCTTTTCTGGGCATTTGAGTCAAATTTTATGCTTTCCTAAATGTCATCAAGATATTACGTTAGTGCAATTAAGAAGAATTATGACTTTTAGGTCAATTATTTGGAGAGAGAAATGGGTTCTTTTACAGAGTTTAAAATTGTAGAAATGTCGGTTAGTGATAGACCCGAATGGAAAATTAAAACAGAAAAATCCTTTTGTTCATATTTTGAGGAGCATGAAAACGAGTTTGCTTTAAAAATGAACATGCTTATTAAATATGTAACTCAGAATCCCCTAAGAGATGACTTTAAGTGGTTTATTGAAATTAATACAATGCAATTTTTTGTAGGGGTTTTCTCTTCCTCTAAGGAAATTTATATCGCCTCTAAAAATTTATCAGATGAATTGCTTGTACTTTCACTCAATCGGGATGAAGTTCAAGCTGAAAATCAAGAATATACTAATTTTGTCAAAAGACTCGCTACCATTCCATTAGAAAATTCTCCTACAGTAATTGAATTTATCTCTCATGTAGAAGATTTACCTTTATTCAATGAAGGGCGATTTGAAAGTGTTCACGAAAAAACCAATAAACTGACCCAAGAATTGGCGAAAAAGGTTTCTCATTATAAAAGTTCATTATTTGAGAAATTTTCTGATTATGGTCTAAGTTTAACAGCAAATTACATGCTGATTCGTATCCATATGCTTAAGTTCTTGGCCATCCTTCCTAATCTTGATCATGATGAGACAGGTGATGAAGTAAAACGTATCTTTTTAGAAACTCTTAGAAGGCTACAAGTCGACTCCACAAAAGCTAGGGTTTTAGAACTTACAGGCCAAAAAAAGCCTCTTCCTTTAATCCATGATGCGGCCGTAAGGTTCTTATTTTTTGTTTGCCAATTTATACCAGCAAAACCTCTGACAAAATTTATTAGATTTTCGGTTTCTCAAATGGCAAAACGTTTTATTGCTGGAACTAATATTGTTGATGCCGAAAGTTCATTAAAAGCATTATTAACATCTGGACGTTCTGCTACTATCGATCAACTTGGTGAACTCGTGGTTTCTAACTATGAAGCAGATGAATATACGGAAAAAGTAATAAATCTAATAAAAGGTTTAGCCACTCAAATGCCCAAAGGGGTTAAAAATAAAGCCGATATAAATCTGGCCCATGTTTCTATAAAAGTCTCAGCTCTTTGTAACGATTTTAAACCTCAAGCCTTTAATTATACTTTTGAAAATGTCGCCCCAAGACTAAAAAAGATTTTATTAGCGGGTAAAGAGAACGATGTTTTTGTAAATATAGACGCTGAACACTACCATTATAGAGATCAGGTTCTAAGAATTTATGAAAAGGTGTTATTGGAAACTGAAGAGTTAGAAGGATGGGGCCAAACTGGTATTGTGGTGCAGGCTTATTTAAAAGACGGTATAAACCACTTTAATGATGTTTTAGAACTAGCTAAAAAAAGAGAAGTTAGAATGCCAATAAGGCTGGTTAAGGGTGCGTATTGGGATGCTGAAACAATCGAAGCAGAGGCACATAATTTTAATTCTCCGCAGTTTTTAAATAAAGAAGAGACAGATATTCATTTTAGACAATTAATTTATAAATCTCTTGAGCATGGAGATCATATACAATTGGCGGTCGCATCTCATAATTTACAAGATCATTGTTTTAGTGAAGCTTTAAGGGAAGAATTTTTTCCTGAAGCACCAATAATTGAACACCAATGTCTTCATATGACATATGAGGGATTATCTGTTGCGCTTTCCAAGCTAAATTGGCCGACAAGAAATTATATTCCTGTTGGGGATTTATTAGTAGGTATGGCCTATCTTGTAAGAAGAATTATGGAGAACTCTTCTCAAGTTGGGGTGTTAACAATTATGAGGTCTCATAAAAATACTTTGGATAAGAAAACACCAACCCAAAAATTAAAATTGAAAAAGAAATCTGGAGAAATTGTTTGGGATGAAGCTGTGACAAATATTTCAGGGCAGTTTAAAAATATTTATCCTATTAGAACTTATATTGATTCTCATTTGAAAGTCATTCAAAATGCCCTTGATTCTGATTTAAAAAAATTGAAAAATGGTCGCTTGTATAAAAGTGAAGGTTCCATAGATATTGTATCTTCTTCTGACCCGTCATTGTTGTTAGGAAAAATTGATTATACCAATCCTGAAAAGATTGATTCTAAAATTGAAAACTTATTTAAAGATTTTCAGCTGTATAAAACTAAAAATCGCCAAATAAAGCTTATAAAGCTTGCAAATTTAATGCTGCAAAATAGAGAAAAGATAACCTCTCTTATAATGCTTGAAGCAGGGAAAACCATTGATGAAGCCATTGCTGATGTCGATGAAGCGATCGACTTCATCAATTTTTATTTAAGAGAACAATTAGAAATAGAAAAGGAGCACCCTCATACATGCGGTAAGGGTGTCGTTGGGGTTATTGCTCCGTGGAATTTCCCTCTGGCCATAGCATGCGGTATGGCGGTTGCACCTTATATTGCAGGAAATAATATCATTCTTAAACCTAGTGAAAATACTTGTCTCGTTGGGATGGAACTTGAAAGATTAATGAGAGAAGCTGGTATTACGAGTGCTGAAATTGATTTTGCTTACGGTGGAGCAGATGTTGGGAGTGCTATTGTCTCTCACGATTTAATTGTAGGTATTGTATTTACGGGATCTAAACTGGTAGGACAAAAAATTTATGATCAAATTGCGAATACACCCATTAGTGAGCACTACGGTTATGTAGATAAAAAATTTGTAGTTGCTGAAATGGGTGGGAAAAACGCCATTATAGTGACAAATAACTCTGAGTTAGATGAGACTGTTTCGGGGACTATTTATTCTGCTTTTGCCCATGCAGGCCAAAAATGTTCTGCTGCTTCTAGAATTATTATAGACGAAAACCTGAAGGATAATTTTATAAACCGTTTTAGAGAGGCCGTAGCCGATTTAAAAGTCGGATCATCTCTAGAATTTTCTACTATGGTTAATCCTCTTATAACTAAGAAAGATAAAGAGCGTCTCCAAGCTTTGGCCAAAACTGCCTGTGAAGAAGCACATAGAAGTAATGGACAAGTTGTGATCGATCGCTCAAAGGAAGCCTATGATTCTTATTGTGTTGGACCTACTGTTATTGAGTTAGGTGCGGATATTCCTAGGGCAGATACATTAGCAAATAAAGAAATCTTTGGACCTTTAATTCATATCATCCCATATAAGACCATAGACGAGGCCATAGAGATTTTTAATGAAACTGAGTATGGTCTTACTGGTGGTTTATTCTGCCAAAGTCAGGATGATATTGATTATATTTTACCTAAGCTTGAAGCTGGTAATATTTATGTCAATCGACCAAATACAGGAGCTAGAGTCGCGATAGAACCTTTTGGTGGTTTTAAATTAAGTGGGACAGGACCTAAAGCAGGTAGTAAACAATATATAAAATTGTTTAACAGATATTATCATTCATCTATTAAAGCCGGTAAATGTGATATTGCACCAATGGATAAAACTATTGACCTTGTTAATCCTTCAGGCTTAGGGGTTGAAAGAAGATTAGAAATTGTTGGAAATGCCTTTCAAAAGTTCATGGAACAATATGATACTTTCATTAAAGACTTAGATGAAAATAAGAAGGTGGAGTTTCAACAATATGTAGAGGACTTGATTGAGGAATTTAGAGTCATTGAAGAGAATCAATATAGTAACCGCTATATTCCTGGTCAATTAAGTTTTGATATGAAAAACATGAGTGTTGGTAATATTTTGATTATTGATTCGGAGAAAGAGCTGAGCACTGATATTGCTAAGGTATTTTTAGTAAACTTAATCATTGGTAACGGAGTCAATATTATATGTCTAAACCAAACAATTTTTGATGAATGGAATAGAGTTTATGAAACATTTTTTAATAATGGTGTTTCTAGTTATAACTTTTCAGTTAGTATTTCGGATAAAGGGACTTTGGAGCGGACATTATCTGACCAAAACTATGTCAGTGCTACATTCTCTAATCTCATAGATAGCTATGCCTTTAAAGACTCTATTTCAAAAAATAAAAATAATAATTGGCTAATTAAAAACTATATTATCGAAGAAGATGTCACAATAGAGGATCTAGTTGATTGTTATGTAAAAAGGCGATCTTTCGCTATTAATACAATGAGGCACGGTGCCCCTTTAGAATTAAGTTTATAGGATTTGATGATGAAAATTGGTGTTTTTGGCTGTGGGAATATGATGAGCGCAGTTGTAAAAGGAATTTATATTAAAAATAATAAACTAGATTTTTATACTTATACTCCGTCTCAAACAAGAGCTAAAGAATTGGCTCAAGCAGTAGAGGGAAGTTTTGTTGAATCTCTAGCAGACTTTCCTGAGTGTGATATCTATTTTGTTGGATGTAAACCCCAGCAAGTAAAAGCTCTTTCAGAATCTGTTAATCTTGAAAATAAAATTATCGTTTCAATTCTTGCTGGAACAAGTGTTTCAAGACTGGAGCATTTATTTAAGACAAAACAAATTATAAGACTTATGCCAAATACTCCTTGCTTGGTTGGTGAAGGAATTACCCTTTATTATCAAACTTCAAGTATCCCTGTTAAACTAGGGCATCAAATAAAGTCAAACTTAGACTCATTAGGAATGTTATTAGCTTTGGAAAATGAATCATCTCTTGATGAGCTAACAACTATTACGGGAAGTGGGCCTGCATTGGTTTATTACTTTTTTCAAGGGCTGGTTGAGAAAGCGACATCTCTAGGCTTGAGCAGGGAAGAGTCAAACCAAATTCTAAATCAACTTTTAGCCGGAAGTTCAAAGCTTATAAGTTCTAGTGAAGAGAAACCTAACTTTATTGATCAAATAAATAAAGTCACCAGTAAGGGTGGTGTAACTTTAGCTGCATTAGAGGTTTTGGAACAGAGTAAACTTCATAATTCAATTAGTGATGCAATTGACTCTGGTATTAAGAGAAATGAAGAGCTGTCTAAGTTTTAATTTAGGTAATATTTGTCCTAAACAAATTTAACTTGATCTTAACTTAAAAACCCTTTAGCATTGTATATAGAGAAAGTGCAATGATGTACTGGAGGCGAGTTATGGAAGATTTAAGAAGCATTCTAACTTCACATCACTCAAAGAACTCTGCTGATGCTGGAGCGATTAAGGCCATAAACGATGAGGTCAAGGCCACCACTTCTGATATTCCTGACCTATTCTTTGATGATATATTGTTACAATATAAACTAACAAGAATTGAAATTTTATTACTTATGTATTTGTATCGTATAACTTGGTGTAAACCTAACTTGCACCGAAAATATGGTATAGCACCCATTATTTCCTATACTGATTTGGCCAAAACTTTGGATATCTCTAATGAGATTCTACATCAAACCATAAGAAGGTTAGAAGGTTTTAGCTTTATTGAGACCATAAGATCTGGGCAGTATTTCGTTCGTAAATACTTCACTGAAGAATATGATAGGAAGTATGGCCAGACTTACGATAATTTCTTATAACAAATGAATGTCCATATCAAAGAGAATTGAAACTATTGCTTCATTGGTAAGTAGTGAGCACGAGCATGTTTATGACTTATGTTGTGATCATGGTTTAATTGGACTAGAGGTATTAAAGAACTCTGAACTAAAAGTTATATTTGTCGATATTATTGATGATATTATGAAGAGATTAGAGCTAAAATTAAAAGCTACGGATATTCCTTCTGAAAGATATAATATACTTACCTCTAATGCAACCAAAACTAGCTTTGAAAAAAATGGTACTTTTATCATTGCTGGCGTAGGGGGTGAATTGGCCATTAAAATTATTCAAAATATTTTGGACCAAGTCCAAGAATTCGAAATTATAATCTCGGCCAATAATAATTTAATTAAACTCAAAGAATTTCTTATAAAAAATAATCTTCTTATGGCGGAGGAAGTTCTGATTAAAGACAACAGACAATTTTATGAGATTTTAAAAATAACTAATACCGCAAAAGATGAAATTACTCATATTGGTACAAAAATGTGGCAAAAACCTCAAAAGTATCATTTTGAGTATATTGAACAACAAATTTCATATTATAAAAAAAGTGCAAAATACTCTACTAATTCAAATAAGTTATTATCTTCCTATGAAAGTTTAAAAGCGAATAGTGTTGTAAAAGAAGAAAATTAATTTAAACTTAAATTAAGCTAAAAAATAATACAAAATTACTTGTGTACTTATGTAATTTTAACAATTTGCTATAATGGAACTATGACTGAAGAGAATAAACAAGAAAAAGTAAAAAATAAAATCCTCTATATTGGCGGGGATATTAATTTTTTCGAGAATATTCAAGAAATCTTAAAAAAATTATATTCATCCATTGATGTTGAATTTGTAAAACTTGAGTCTGAAGATGATAAAATTATTCAAAGCTATATTCTTAAAGCACGAGAATTAAAGCCAAAGATAATTTTAGTCGATTTTTCCCTAAATGAAAGGGCCAAGCTCCATTTTGCTAGAGTATGGGAACGCCAAAACTTTTATACTAAAATTGAATTAATCGGTCTAGTTGATTACAAACAAGGTAGTTCAAGCGTTATCAAGGCCATCATGACAACTATGAGTTGTGTGCACATAAAATCACTTGAGTATGAAGCCGTTGTTTATGATATTGTAAATCTTGCCTTTCCTGATTTAGTCGCTAACCATGGTTTTGCAACTGCTGAATTAAATGATCCCATACATGCATATCATCCTTGTAAGGTTAGTTTAATTAATGAAAACTTTATTAAATTAGAATCTAATTACCTCATGAAGCCTAAACAAGTTCTCAGACTTAAAAACTATTGGTCTAGGCAAAATATCCTAAGGTCAACACTAATGATGTGTGTAGATCAAAAACAAGATAATCTTTATTATAAATATAATTATTCTCAAGTACTACAGATGGCCCATGCGGATCCTGTAGAACAAACAGATAATCTTACAAAAGAAGAATTTGATGACAAGGTTATTAAGAGACAAGAAATTGTTGAGGAGTCTCGTTACAAATTAAAAAGATGGTTAACAGAGAATTATTACAATTCAAAACCTAAATTTTTAAAAGCCTATGTGGTCGATAAAAATGGTGTCTTTTTTGACCATAAACCGTTAACGGATATTTATCCTTTTGTTTATCGAAATCAGCCATTCATAGTAAATGCTAAAGCAGAACTTATCATAAATAGACCTCATCTTATTTTGTATAATATTGAAAATGTAGATAAGGAAACTTTAGAGGCCAATGCAGATATAGCCCACACGTTTAATGATTCTAGAATGTTCCAACACCTTATTAAAACAGCGAAAGAAGTTTGCGGTAATCAACAACCCATTATTGTTTGTTTTAACTCCGGTGAATACGACTCAGCATATATGCAGAAGGTTTTTAATTACCCCAATATTTTAGCTGTCAAAGAAGAAATGACTGTTGATTTAGCAATGAAAATGGCGGAAATGCTAAAAGAAAAAATTAGCCCAAGTCTACCAACTCCACAAAAAGGAGATATCTATATAGATAAGAATGCCGATTTAAGTTATGCAGAAATTGAATCTGATATTACTTTACTTGGAATTTCTGAAAACGATATCTATTTTAATAGTCAAGACCCCCTTGAAATTGGTAGTACAATTCGAGTATCTCTACCTGTTCCCATGTATGCAACTGTTGTTCAGACGCCAGAATGGACAAATATTTCCTCACAATACTATGCAATTATTCATGGGATAGGAGAGGAAGAAAAAAAGGGGCTTAGAAGGTTTATAAACTCAATATTCTTTAGAAGTTTAGATCTTGAGAAAGCAAATAGTGCTGCCGAAGTAGAAAAAATTAAACAAGACTACCTTAAAAAGCAGCAAGAAGATTTAGAGAATAAGCGAAAACTTGAAGAAGCTAAGAAGAACGAAGAAGAATTGAGGAAGCAACAGCAACAACAAACAGAAGATCGCGCTAAAGAAATATTAGACGACCTAGAATAAATTCGATATAAATTATTATGTTCATAAAAGTACTCTATTTAGTTTTTATATTTTTAATAGTTCGATTCGTCATAAGAACTCTCAATAGGGTGAACGAGCTTGAGTCCCTGAGAAAGACGTCTACAAAGAAGAAAGAAGATAATATCGTAGATGCTGAGTTCACGGTTCTAAATGACAAAGAATAGCCAAAAAGCCCCCTTAAATTTTGAAGATTATGAAAAGTATTCAATTGACCAACGTTACAGCGCTTATATTGTTCAGTTCAATGATATTTCTGACCAGGAATGTGATAATTTAGAATATGAATATGTTTCAAAAGGCTATAAAGTATTTCACTCAGAAGTTTCAAGAGGTAATCAAGGGTTTCTCAATATGACTTTGATAATTGCCAAACTTGAAGCTGTATTTTAAAAACTCTTAGAAATATATAAAAACTGAGATTCTTTTAGAGGGATGAATTGAACTTGTATTGATTCACTTTTTAAGTTTTTTGCAAAATATTGTCCATAGGCCATCCCAATGGTTGCACCCATTGTAACATCGTGTAAATAATGTGCATTATCATTTATTCGGCTCAGACCTACAAAACTGGCCATACCATAACCAAGCCATTTGTACTCAGGATGGGCTTTAGAAATGAAACCTGCGAAAGCAAAGGCGGTTGTAGTGTGTCCTGAAGGAAATGAGTTTCTATCGCCTTTATTAGGCCTTCTTTGATTGAAAAGACGTTTTAAAAAGAAAGTTGTACCACCAGCAAATAAGGTGGCCTTAAACATTGAATTAGCAAGTTTATTAGAATGAGAAGATTCATCCAACCAATAAAAACCGGAATATGCTAAATTTGGTACCCACTGACCCAAAATATCTCCATACTTAGAATACTCTCCCAAAGGCTTATCGCTAGAAACATCCTCCTGGAAAGGCTCAACAATTTCACTTCGAAAAACAATAAGAGTTCCAGTTAAAATGGATCCGTATTTAAAAGTTTTAAGAGAGTCTTTATCTTGATAAACTGAAAACAGATCAACTTTAAGTTCACTCTCAGTATATGAATAGATTGAATTAGAAAATAATAAGAAAAATAAGCAAAGAAGTTTCAAACTATAATTTACTTAGAAACGCATTCTAACATTTTTTTGGCCATAAGAAATTTTTCACACGGCTTATTTAAATAACTATTTGCACCTGCTGCGACTGCATTTAAAATGATATTCGAATCAGATTCACTAGATAGAACCAATTTTGGTGTTTCAGCATATTCAGGTGTTCCACCTAAAGCCTTCATGAGTTCAATCCCATTCATTTCAGGCATAACTAAATCTATAACGAAAAACTCAACTTTTTTCCCAGCTTTTAGTTGAGCAAGAGCATCTAAACCATGTATTGCTCCATAGATACTACTTCTATCAAAGCCAAGTTCAACTAATACGCCAATCGCTTGCTCACGTAGACGATCATCATCATCTACAACCATAATTTTTAAATCTTTATAGAATTTATAATTTGTTTTCATATTAAGTTTAAGTATAATGTAAATATGAGAGAAATCAATAAAACAATTTATAAAATATTAAAAATGGAAGAACCTGATGAAGGTGTTAACGTTAGTCAGTTAATTACTGACGACCTCCTACACAAATCAGAAACTGGTGAGGCCAAAGCAAAGGCTGGAGCATCAGAGCTTCTTGATAAAAAAGCTGATCTTATTCACGGAAAATCTTCAACTGTTAAAAAACAATATAAAGCAAGTGGTACAAGAGTTGGAATGAAAATACCTAAAGAGATTTCTTCTAATCCGAATTCTTCAGCTCCGAAAAAAGTCGTTAAAAAAGTTGTAAAAAAAGCTGGTACGAGTGCAGGTGTAACCACTAAAAAGAAAGTTGTTAAAAAAGCTGTCGGGAAAAAAGTTGTAAAGAAAAAACCAGTTGCTAAAGCCGCTCCAGAAAAAAAATCCAGTCCAGTTATGCTCATCGTTTTGGCTGTGGTTCTTATTGGCGCGGGAGCTTATGCTTACCTTGAGTTAATGTAAATTCATTGAACAGACCGTCTAATTCATAACACCTAATACTGTATAATTTCATAGACTTAGACCAAGTATAATTTGGCACCTCATTTGCTCCTATATACCTTAAGAAATAGGGGGAATCTATGAAAACACTAGCAATTATCTTTTGTCTTTTATCATCATCTTTAAGCTACGCTAACTATAGCACAGCTGTTATATCGGATGAAACGATTGCTAATGCCATTTATGATAAGCTCTTTACTGTTTCTGGAAAAGAAAAGAAAACTTATAATGATAACGGTGAACTTGTACAAAGCTTTGTGCAAATTGATAACAGTAATTGTATTAGGGAATTCGAAAACGAATTCGCAAAAACGAGATGTTTTTTAAATTAATTTAGAAAGATTAATAAGCAAAAATAATTCTATTCGATATAATATTCAAGAATATAAATTTAAAGTAATGGATTACGTAAATGAACACCGGATATTTAACACTCATCTTTGGTATTGCCCTTTCTATTTCTGGCCTAAGTTTTCTTGTGTATCATAAATTTAAAGCACCCATTATTGAGCACGTAGATACCGTTGACTCCAAAGTCACTAATTTTTCACCTGAAGAAGATTTTTTTCATAGATTAAGTGAAAGAATAATTTATGAATTAAAGCTATGGGGTATTGGTCTAGGCTTAATTACAATTGGAACAATTCTTATTTTAATCTAATCCTTATATTCAGATTTCTTTAATTCTAAGGCGTAAAAACTTAGAAAAAGCTTCTACTTTTTTTTGTGGAAAATTACTGTCTGAATGAATAAGAAATAACTCTCCAAAAAGATCTTTTTTACTTATATCTACCAGTTTTCCGCTTTTAAGTTCATCACGAATACTTAGTTCTGGTATAACCGCAATCGCAGGATGTTGTAGCAAGAGTGTTTTCATGCTTACCTGGGAATTAACTTCAGCTAAACAATCAAGACTTTGAAGATTTATACGAGGATGAAATTTCTTTTGATAATAGGCGAGTAATGGATCCATTTCTCTATACTTTACTATGG
The DNA here is from genome assembly GCA_964215955.1 of Flavobacteriaceae bacterium. Taxonomy (GTDB): domain Bacteria; phylum Bdellovibrionota; class Bacteriovoracia; order Bacteriovoracales; family Bacteriovoracaceae. The sequence goes on along the minus strand of CAXPDR010000025.1, from coordinate 63,147 downwards.
GTAAAAACTTAATTCCTTTATCAATGGCATCCTTGTTAAAGAATTTCTTAGCACAAGTTAGGACGATTTTTTCTTTATATATTTTATAAGTACGGACATTTTCTTGAATTATTTCTTGGGCCACAATCCCTACATCAATTTTACCATTTTTAACACCATCTACAATTTCATTAGTTTTAAGGTATTTTATCTTGAATTTGATTTGTGGATTTTCCTTTATGAAATCATTAACTAAATGAATGAAAATCCGGTCTCCAACTTCTTGTAGACATGCAAAGACAATTTCACCATTTAATTCATTTTGATCATTTCTAAAGTCACTAATACGATGAAAAAGTTCCATAAAAATAGGCGAGGTCACTTGGTAAAGTTTTTGACCTGCTTTCGTTAAACTCACCTTGTTTTGGCCTCTTATTAACAACTGAACCCCTAGATCTTCCTCTAAGGTTTTAATCTGTTTACTCAAGGCAGGTTGTGCCTTATTTAGCTCTCTAGATGCCTCGGTAAAGCTTTGACATCTGGCGACCATTAAGAAAGCTTCTAAATGTTTATAACTTAGCGGTAATTGCATGATCTTTGATATAACAGGACATAACAATTAAATATACGATAAATAGAAATTATATATTTTTTATATTATGAGTATTATGTAATGTATTAAGTAATACCTAAGTGAGGGGCTCTGTTTTAAATATATGGAGAGTTCAAATCGGATCACGAGAATCGCCTCAGATCGGTTTTTATTAATTAACGCTTACATGGGCCTTGGTTTAAAACGCAAAAAATGCTTAAAATTTAACCACATAATATAAGATTTTCAAGGCCATATTATCCAGCAAATTACCGTGAAATAATGTCATAAAACGAGGACAAATTCGGAGAATTTTTATGAAAAATGCTGTACTGCTGGCGGGTCTATTTTTATCATTTTCTAGCTATTCCTATGACAATGTTGAATGTATGGAAGATAAATGTTTTGTAGATACTGAGTCCGGAACCATCGTTGTACCTGAATCAAGAATTGATAAGAACTCTCCAAAAACTGATGGATATTACAGCATGCAAATGCCACAAAATTTCATAGACCCAATCAATATGGAATTTAAACAATGTAATGAAAAAGGCAATCCAATTTATACCGACATACCATCAAAGCTTGAATTTGAAATGATTGACTCAACATGTGTGAATAAAGCTAAAAAAGGCGGCACATGTAGGTTCGGTCATGGGTTTGATTTAAGTTTGCAGTATGTAAGTCATGGTGCAAGTGTTTGGCTTGATGAAAACTCAGGTTTAGAATTTACTGTAGAAAACCCATGTGACTTTGAATAAAAGAGAATAACAAAGAGCAGTATAAATAACCGGAATTATTTACCCAATTCACACGTTTTGCACGATAATGTTTCTTATCAGGCACAATTGCACGTATTTAATTACCGTGCTAAAATACTATTATGGAAGACTTCAAATCGATCACTGGCTTTAAAAATTATCTCATAAATTCAGAAGGAATCATAAAAAATATTATTTCCGGAAAAGTCTTATCTCAAAAACCAGATAATTCAGGATATCCACGAGTATTTTTAACAGATGATAATGGTCGTCGTCGAGGCATGTTGGTACATAGATTATTGGCCATAGAATTTATAAAAAATCCTAAAAATAAACCCTGTGTAAATCATATTGATGGAGACAAGGCCAACTATACCCTATCTAATTTAGAATGGACTGAGCACAAAGAAAAGACCTCAAAAGTACCAAGTGAATTTACAGCTAATACGGGTACAGTTAATAAAGAACTTCGCGATGAAATGATCATTTATTTAAGAAAGAAGTTTACTCGGGAACAAGTAGCTGAGGTTTTTGGTTTATCTACGAGCAGAGTTTCAGAGATTGTTAATAAGTCATGAATTTAAAGCTCAATAAAAGTGTGCTTAAGTCTAGAAATAACTGTAATGAGAGCTATAATCTTCACCAATATATGTAAAATTAACTACAATTTTGTCCGCATGTTTTTTAAAATCATCCACACTTGAAATATTTAATTTTTCGGAAAAAAATAATATTATCCGAGAAAAAGAAAAAGATTGAGGTAATTGAGTGTAAACTCTTCTACCGTTATCAACCTCACCCTTTTTAGGAATAAGGTATCTTATACTGAACATGACTCTAGAATACATAGCTTTTTCTCCCTTCAAAGAATATTCTCTTGAAGAAATCTCAACATAATCTGACAACATTTCAGGTATAAGATTTTTAAATTTGTCATATCCATAATAATAACCAACGGACTTATACAAGAAGAGTTCATACTCATTCTTTTTGTTGCTACTATATAACTTTCTACATTTTTCTCTTCCATTTTTGACAACCAGGCCAACATAGCCTTTATTGCAAATTGTTTTTCTTGTCATTTGGTCCTCATTCTGGCCAAATTTGACATACAGTTTTTTACATAAAACTTTATCATCAGATTCTGAAAAACACTTGTGCATTTTAAACAAGTGCTCCTTAAAGAGATCAGCAAAGAAAGTCTTGTTCCCGATAAAAAAAGATTCACTCAAAGCAAAAGAACAATTACTAACGCTAAGTCCTAGAGTAAAAAGAAGAATTGGTATAAACTTTTTATTATTAATAGACATAGCTCCTTTTAAATTCACGAGCATTACTAGTAAGGAACTTCACCAACGGGATAAAAAGGTTCAATTCTTTTTCCTAGCTTTTCATTTTCAAAAAGATACAAGTACGGGAATGCTCTAGTGTCACGATCAAGTAGTTTTTCATAAATAATGACGTAATCTTTTTCTCCAATTCTCACCTTGCCACGAACACTTAATGTGCCGGAAAAAGTAGAACTAAAATTAATGATATACTTTAGTAACTTTCTCTTATAAAAAATCCCAATAAATTCATAAAGTGTGTCTTGGCTTTCAAAATCATAAGGAAGTTGCTTTCCTGTTATGACTCCGCTGTACCTACTTTTTAAAACACCAAATCCAGATCCTACCCCCCACATGGCTTCTTTGTCTGATGAAAATCCAACCCCATTAACAATCACTACATGAGTTTTCTTATTAACCCCATACCTTCTCTTAAATTCACGAACATTATTTTTTTCTATTTCATCTGTAACTTTATTAACAACCTCTTCCATAGGTTTAAAATCTTTTTCTTTCTCTTTTTCTTCTTGTTTCCATTTAGGAAAACTTACCATCTTAACTCTTTCTCCCGTGGAAATCGCAATTATTCCCCTCTCATACCCATTCAATTTCTCATCAAATTCGTATCTTTTAGTAACTTTATTATACTTAGGCTTTAATTTAATAACTCTTTCTTTGTTAGTAACGATTTGAAACTCTTTGTTTACAGTATCCTCCAAGCTTTTACCTTCGATCTTTTGATCTTTTAGGTACATCGTCGTTAAATACTTTCCATTCTCATATTTTTCGTTATGTTCTATATCATAATAATCGAGAGCAAAACCTAAATTAACTGACAAAAAAGATATACAAACTGTGAGCATCAGCTTAATCATTTATCAACCCTTGTGAATTTAACATTTACAACATCATGGTTATTAAAACCTTTTTAAAGCATTAATCTAAAAGTTTTTTACCAACAGAATAAATAGGCTCAACTCTTTCACCAAGTTTATTTTTACTAAATAAGTATAGATAAGGGAAATCAGCCTTTTCATCTTCTGCTTGCCCCTCGTAAATAATTATATAAGTTTTTTCTCCAATCAAAATTTGCCCCAAATAACTAAGAGTGTCTGTAAATGTTGGACTTAGCCTAACAAAATACTTAACGAGTTTATTTTTGAAAAATAATCCTTTAAATTTATAAACTGATTCTTTTGAATAATAATCTTCTCTATTTATTTTATTTTTTAAAGCTTCATCAAATTCTCTCTTTAAAAAACCTAATCCAGAGGCAGTCCCCCATCCCACATTTCCAGAACTTACATCATAGCCCAATCCACTAGTTATTCGAACATAAGTATTTTTATGAGAACCATATCTTTTTTTAAATTCCCTTTGACTATTTTTATCTATCTCATTAGTGTACTGGTTTGCTATTCTTTCCATAATTTTATAATCATTTTCTATATCTACATTTTCACGTTTCCATCTTGGAAGACTCCCAAACTTGACACTTTCATTCGTTGAAATCGCGATTATTCCTCTTTCATACTTATTCAACTTCTCATCAAACTCGAATCTGTTTGTAACTTTATTATAATGAGGCTTTGATTTAATAATCCTTTCCTTGTTAGTAACGATTTGAAATTCTTTATTTATAACATCCTCTAAGCTTTTCCCTTCATTTTTTTGATCTTTTAGGTACATCGTCGTTAAATACTTTCCATTCTCATATTTTTCGCTATTTTCTATATCGTAATAATCGAGAGCAAAGCCTAAATTAACTGACAAAAAGGAAATAAAAATTGTAAGTATCAGCTTAATCATTTTCTAACCTTTATTTATTTTCTTTGTTCATTCTTAAACACCTGGGTTTTGTCTGTTCCATTCTTTTTTTTCGGCAATAATTTTTAAGTTACTTCAAAACTAAAATATTTAATTGTCTTTTTTAAGAGAAGATCTTTAGTCTTTACAATAAATCATAAGATGGAACTCCACTATCCGGCCCTATATATTGAAAATTTACAATTATTTCATGCTTAAATTTAACAAAGTCGTCTAATGTCAAAAATTTTCTTTCAATAGGGAGATACATAATCACTCTAGTAAAAGAATATAATGGAGGTTTTTCTACGTATTCACTCTCTCCATCTGGTGTAATCTCAGACTCATACATTGGATAATAAACACCAAATATTATCTTAGAAAAAGACTTTTCACTATCTCCAAGATAATATTTAGAATAAGTAATTTCTTTATGTTTTGAAAACATTGATGGAATCATTTTCTTGTATAATTTAGCATCATAAAAATAGCCAATATACTTATATAGAAAGAGCTCGTAGTCGTTAATTCTTTTCTCTTCATACATTTTCTCACACACTCTTTTTCCATCTTTTACATTTGATATAATTCCGTTATGAGAACAAATTTTCTTTTGAGTCATATTTTTTTCATTTCGAGCTAGGTTAACATACATTTTCTTACACAATAGTTTGTTATCGCTTTTCAAAAAACATTCATTCATTTTTACCAGATTCTCTTTAAAAAGCTCAGTAAAGAACTTCTTATTTGCGACGAAAAACTCTTTCTCCAGACTAAAGGCACTGTTACACACTCCCAAGCTTGCAACAAAGATAATACAAAGTCTTTTACAACTAATACACATTTGTAGTCCCTTCCTCACTTACAAACCATAACTAATAAGGAACATCACCAACGGGATAATTTGGCTCTACTTTTCCTCCTAGTTTTTCATTCTCAAAATGGTACAAGTATGGGAATGCACTAGTGTTTCCACTATCGACTTGCCTTTCATAAATAATAAGATAGTTATTTTTACCTATTTTGACTTGTCCTCGTAAACGTAATGTATCAGTGTAAGTTGAATTAAAATTCACAAAATATTTTATCAATTTCGACTTGTAAAATAGCCCTATAAATTTATAGATTATATTTTCACTCCCGAAACGATCTGGTCTTTTACCATCCTTCATTGCTTCTTTGAACTTACTTTTATAAATACCATAACCTTTTCCTTGTCCCCACAAGGAGAATTCATCCTCTGAAAAACCACCACCAGCTGATATTATGATATTGGTTTTCTCATTTACTCGATACCTTCTCTTAAATTCATGATCATTGTTCTTTTCAATTTCATCTGTAAATTTATTAACAATTTTTTCCATTTCTCTATAATCACTTTCTTCTTTTAGCCTTTTCCATTTTGGAAAACTTACCATATCAACTCTTTCTCTCGTGGAAATTGCAATTATTCCCCTCTCATAACCATTCAATTTCTCCTCAAATTCGTATCTTTTTGTAACTTTATTGTATTGAGGTTTTAATTTAAAAACCCTTCCTTTATTAGTAACGATTTGAAATTCTTTATTTATGAAATCCTCTAAGTTTTTACCTTCGATCTTTTGATCTTTTAGGTAAATCGTCGTTATATACTTTCCTTTAACATGTTTTTCGTTATGTTCTATATCGATAATAATCGAGAGCAAAGCCTAAATTAACTGACAAAAAGGAAATACAAATTGTAAGTACCAGCTTAATCATTTTTCAACCTTTTTAAATTTAACCTTTACGACATAAGAGTCATCAAAACTTTTTTAAGCATTAATCTAAAAGTTTTTTACCAACAGAATAAATAGGTTCAACTCTTTCACCTAACTTTTCGTTTTCAAATGGGTACAAATACGGAAATTCAGTAGTTTCACTATCGACCTTTGACTCAAAGATAATAACATAATCTTTCTCCCCGACCTTAATTTGTCCAGCTATATGTAAGTCACTTGAAAAAGTAGAGTTAAAATCAATAAAATATTTTAACAATTTTTTCTTATAAAAAACGCCAACAAACTCATATAGTCTATCTCCATTCTCGAAGTCATAAAACGTTTCCTTACTCTTCATGACTTCTCTGTACCTACTTTTCAAAACACCAAAACCACTTGCTTGCCCCCACAGAGAGTCAATATCAGTAGAATACCCTTTTCCATTAGTCATTACCACATAGGTTTTTTTATTAACAATCTGTCTTTTTTTAAGCTCATCGGTATAATTCTTTTCAATTTCCTCCGTAAATTGGTTAACAACCTCTTCCATAGGTTTAAAATCTTTTTCTTTCTCTTTATCTTCTCGTTTCCATCTAGGAAAGCTTATCATCTCAACACGTTCATTTGTTGAAATTGCAATAATACCACTTTCACCTTTCCTCAATGATCCCTTAAGCTCATATTTATTACTCTCTTTATTGAAATAGACCTTTGATCTAATAACTCTTTCTTTGTTAGTAACTACTTGAAACTCTTTATTAATTGTGGGTTCCAAGCTTTTACCTTCAATTTTTTGATCCTTAAGATACATTGTTCTTACTTTTTTACCATTAATGTATTTTCGATTAGTTTCAACATCATAATAATCAAGAGCAAAGCTTGTATTAATTGATAGAAAGAATACACAAATTATAAGTATCAGCTTGATCATCTTCAGTACTTCTTTCTTAGTTTAAATTCACATACTTCATATAAGTTATCATTTACCCCAGAAACCTGACCTGAAAAATCACCTGAGATTTTGGCTTTAATTGATAAAGTTTTTAAAGTTTCATACGTTTTCGAATCAATTTCATCTATTATTTCACTGTATTTAATTCGTTCTCTGTAGTCTTTATGCCTTCTTTCCCAAATTTTAGAAACACAGTCTAACGCTTTCAGGCTTGTATGCGTATTCGTAATCGATTTCTCTTTATCCTGATAATATTTAAAACCAAGCCTTAAATACTTCGCATACTGCTTAAATGCATTTCTTTCATCTGGATCTTTTGTTACATCATTAATGTATTCATCAATGTCATCTCGTACACCATTTCCATCTTTATCAGGGCCCATCATCTCTTCAATTGTAGGTTCTCTAAAGCAGCCCATGGTTAAAAATAGAAGAAGTAGGTACTTCATTTACAATCTCTCTTTAATCAAAGAGGTTAGTTAGTCGTATATGATGCTTAACGGATCAAATTGATAAAGAATAAACTAAATTATTCTGAATGTAATAATGGTTCCATTGATAAGACTGATATATTGCAACCTAAGTACCTAGTTTTACGTGCTTATACAAGTTGATTTTTATATTATATTAATATAAAATAACAGTATCCGATGATTGTATTGGAGGTTTAAATGGATAAACAATTTAAAAACATTGAAGACTTTGGCTCAAGGCTAAGAGGGCTTGGTGGGAGAGTCTCATATCCTGATGCCTATAAGTCCAAATATATTGACCTTGAAGAGTTTTTCTTAGATGCTACCCTATTCATTTTTGAAGGCTCAAGATTGGCAATTGCTATTGAAAACTGGATTTACACCTTTGGTTTTTTAATTAGTCCTGCCAAAGTAAAAAACCTTATTAAAAACAGATATGAGTTTGATCCTGCCGTTCTTGGAGTCTTTTGTGAGATTATTTCAAAGACCGATAAAAAGCAAATTAATATTAATTGCTTAAAACCATATATAAAGAAAAATCCGAATCTTATTTACAGGACCAAGAGCAAGATAGAAGTTAAGATTTCAAATCCTGATCCAATTTGGAAAGAATTTAATATCCTTTGTCCTGCTTTTAAATTGGATACTAAGAAGAATCTTTTTCAATTTGATTATATATTAAATAACTCTCCAGAAATTAAAAATAGAACTCTTGGAATTGATATCGTTTCCTCTGATTATCAAGCCTTTTTGTCTAAACAAGGAAGTGAGTTCAGTCTTAACAAGATCTCTAAATTAATTAATGCGCACTACTCAAATTTACACAAGGTAAGTACAAGGCTTAGTTACTTTGGCTTAACTTATTAAGATCTTCCAAAACATCCTTTAATCTTTGTTCGGAATATAGTTTTGAATTTTGGATATCTATAGTTGCTTCTTCAATAACCTCTTCGGTCAATTGAATACCATAATCTAAAATACACTTAATATCTTCAAGGTCGGTAATTTGATCATCTTTTCTATCAAAATAAGCCGATATTTTTAAGACAAGTAATGTTTTTAAATCAGCAACCTTAACCGTCATATTTTTGTATGGCCTAAACAGTTTATGCTCAGTAAATTTCACAAATTTAGGAAGTTTGATATTTAATGGAGTTTCCAGCCATGTATCACCAAGTCCATGAAAATTTCCAATTTCTTCAATTTTTGAGAGAACTTCACTATCAGAAATTTCGTTTGCTAAATCTATATCGATGGTTGGTCTATCAATTTCAACATGATGAAGAGATAAGGCAGTAGCCCCTATGATTTCTAAATAAAGTGTTCTGTTGTTTTTCCCAAGCCACTTATCTAATTCGCCCAAGGCATAAAGCAGTGTAATATCAATTTCTGGAATTTTAATCAAATTTTTGATCCTTTTTAATTATTATCTTATTTCAAACAAAGAACTTCAAATAGAAAATCAAAATTCTCCAACTCGAAAAATGGTGGACAACCATCCATTTTTTTATTCTATTTCGTTCATAGATATTCATATTAGGAGTAACGTAGAGTGCTTTAAAATGGCCAATTGAGACGCTTTAATGGTGAATAAGGTTGAATAGATGTGAACTAACTAACCTACCGAAAATCTGTGTTGGACTATTGTTTCTTATCGTGCAGCATTTTATATCTTATTAAAACTACAAAACAATAGTAAATAAATTAATTTTTTACTCACATTTAACCTCAAGATGGTTTATCCTAATTTGAAATTGAATATATTAAATTTAGTTTAGATTTACTAACAACCAATATATGGCGTAATCTCAATTATGGGTTTAAGCGGTTCCACCTCTTTCAATTCATTATTTTTATCAATCAGGTATATATTTTCTTTATACATATAGTATTTGGGATCATTTTCATAAAGTATAATGTATCGCTTTTGGTCAATAGTAAAAACAGATCTTATCTCAAAACTATATTGATTTCTTCCTTCGTCATCACCTTTAATACTTTTTATTATTTTTCCATTATAAAGAAGCTCAGAATATTCCATTTCTGTTTTATACTGCCATACACCATCTTCTGATGAGTAATGGATATTGTAACGGTCAGGAGGCCCAGGAAGTTTACTTGGTTCACGTTTAATCTCATTAAAGGAACTATATTCTAACTTAATGTTTTCTGGATTACTCTTTAAAATTAAATAAATTTTTTCCTGTTTTTTTATTCCTTTAAAACGTAATTTCACTTCTACATCATTCTTATCTATGGATTGCTGCCTATCAAAAATTATATTAGCTTTAGTTTCTATTAAACCTCGATCAGTAAGGATAAAATATTTTTCTTTTTCTATCTGTTCTCCCTTTCTTTTAGTGTAATCTAAGATGTAGCCCAATTTTCCAACATAGTACCCTTTAAATTTATACATATCTGCATCGTAAGAATCCATATACTCTACAGGTATAAAATCCAATTTTTCTGTTGTTTTCTTAGCCATTTCATTCTTTTTTTCAATTATTTTTAAGATCCAGGTTTTTAACTCATTTTTATCCTTCTGTTCAAGAAGAGGGACATTTTTTATCTCTGAGATAGCATTGCTTATAAAATCTGGATCAAGCTCATCTAGAATAAGTGTGATTATATTTATTATCGCCTCTCGGCTACCATCGTATTCCCTTCGCAGAAGAAAACCTAAAAGTTTTTTGACCTCTTTTGAATCATTCTTAGGTATGGTCAAAACCTTTCCTATATAATTCTTATCAATTTTTCTAATTTCCTTTAAATTGGGTATGAAATCATTATCTAAGAAATTTGTATGAGCTCCATAGGTTATCATTGTTCGGTTGTCTGTAAGAATGCTATGTTTGGTTCTCTTTAATATTTCTTTGAAATACCAGTCATTATTTTCAAGTTTATAATTAATTTTATAAAGTAACTTTATATTATTTTTCACAATTTCATGTTTGAATAATTGCTCATAAACAGTACGGCCACTCCCTTTAAAATCTGCTCTTAGATAAGCATAAATCAAATAAAGTGACTCTTTATTAAATACAAGTTGGTATGGATATCGGTTTGAATCCTTACTGGCTAAGAGATTCTCTACATAGCCACCACCAATTTCATATTTAAAAGCGAAAGAAGGAAACAAGTTTGGCATTAACTTAAAATAATTTTTACTGTGTTTATCTATAGTTCTTTCTAACTCAAACTCTGGGAGATTATGAATATGTTCAACATCATGCTTAAGTGATTCCACGACATGAAGTGCTGAAGTATTACTTGATGGTTTAGCATGGGTGGATGAGCTAAAATTAAACAAGGTCATAGAAAAAATCACAAATAAAATTAACTTCTCAAAAATTTTAATATTTTCCATTTTTTAATCCTATTTATCTATAAAATTATATGCGTCTAAGATAATTTACAAAGTTGATAAAACAATAGAGTAAGCACGAATCTAATCATATTCCCTTATTCTTCTTCCGCAGCCTCACTAAGTTGACGCTCACGTTCTTCTTCCACCCCTTGAAGAATATCCCTATCGATATAATTAGGAAGATTAAGTGGAGAAATTCTTTTCCCGACCTTCCCATTATCAAATTCATACAGAACAGGAAAAGATGAAAAATTAAATTCAACTCTCTCGTATACTAATAAATATTTTTTATCTTGCACCGTAACAACCCCACTAACCACAACATTATGTTTACCGACCCCAGAGAATTTTTCCAAAACCTGGCCTTTAAAAACAATTCCAACGAAGATATCTCCATTTGAATCTTCACTACTAAACCTAGCAACTTTAACCCATTGCTTATCCTCACTTATCCCAGATATACTTTCACCAACTCTATCGAACCTTTCGGGTGATTTAATGTTGGTTTCTTTTAATTTTTTTTCTATTTTTTTGAATTCCTCATACTGTAAATATGGGAACTTGATAGGTTCATAACTAATTTTATACTTACCTTTTGGAAAAGCGATTAGGCCACTTGCATGCAATTTACTTCCCTTTGGTTTTTCTAACAATAAAAACGGAAATTTTTTCGGATGATATTCCTGATTAACTACTTGAAACCCATTAAAAAATACTACTTTTTCAAACTTAAGTGTTAGGACTTCCCCTGACTCTTTAACAACTATAAATTCTTTTCCAATAAATTCATTTAACTTTTTTGGCAAGATATCACCGATATCAACATATATACGCCTGTGGTCTTCTGACTTAGAGTGTACATCCTCGCTGCTTAAATACTTTCTATCCAAAAAGACCATTTGATAATAATCAAGAGCAAAGCTTGTATTGATTGATAGAAAGAATACACAAATTATAAGTATCAGCTTGATCATCTTCAGTACTTCTTTCTTAGTTTAAATTCACAATCTTCGTGTGCATACTTTCCGTTCATTGTCATTTGACCTGAAAAGTGTCCATTAATCTTTGCTTCAACAAAAAGCGACTTTTTACTATTAAAGGACTTAGCATAGATTTCATCAATATATGTCACATATTTTCGACCTTCTTTCCACCCACTATGATACTCACGCCAAACATGAGATACACAACCTAATGCTTGGGATGACTTATGTGAGTTTTCAATCGATTTCTCTTTATCATTATAATATTTAAAACCAAGCCTTAAATACTTCGCATACTGCTTAAAAGCATTTCTCTCATCTTCATCTTTTGTTATTTCATTTATGTATTCATCAATGTCATCTCGTACACCATTTCCATCTTTATCAGGGCCCATCATTTCTTTAATTGTAGGTTCTCTAAAGCAGCCCATTGTTAAAAATAGAAGAAGTAGGTACTTCATTTAAAATCTCTCTTTAATCAAAGAAGTTAGTTTGTCGTATATGGTGCTTAACGGATCAAATTGATAGAGAATAAACTTAATTATTCTGAATGTAATAAATTAGTCATCAACATAAGCCACTTAAACTCAAAATGGTTCATTATATTTGACAGTATAAATAGTAATGAAACCTACCAATCAATATTACATCATTGTATTTACATGTACTTATATAGCTTTTAGCTTTTTTTTCTTGATAAAAAAAAGCTAAAACTCGATAATACTAGTATGATTAGTAACTCTAAAATAGATCAAATTGGTAACAAACTTAAAAAGAATAACGACCTCGAAAAAGAAGATTTAAATGATCTCCTAGAGTGGAGAAACAATTTTTCTCCAAGTATTGAATACTATCACTCCAAATTAAAATCAAAAATAAATAGTACACATATAGTGACTCTTTCAAGGCGGTTAAAAAGAATAGACTCCATTCAAATAAAACTTAAACGTTTTTCAACAATGAGACTAAGTACTCTCCAAGATATTGCTGGACTTAGGGTTGTCTTAAAAGACCATAAACTTCTGCAATCAGCTTTTGCTACTCTTAGAGGTCTACCAAGTAGACATGTCATTAAAAGATTAGACAACTACCACAATTATCCTAAAGATGATGGCTATAGAGGAATACATCTCATTTATCAAAGTGATAAAAAAACTATGGTGGAAATTCAATTAAGAACTGAACTTCAACATATTTGGGCCACAGCTGTTGAGATTTATGGAGAGTTACAAAATACATCTTTTAAAACTGGCGAAGGTAATGAGAGATGGAAGGTGTTTTTCAACCTTCTAAGCTCTTACTTTGCTATAAAAGAAGAATGCTCCCCTATTAAGGATCATTTAAATCTTACGGAAAAACAAATTAAATCAAAACTAAAAAAGGTTATTAAAGATCTAAAGGTAATAGAGCAGCTTAATGCTTCAACCAATAGTATAGAAGTTATTTCTAAAAAACATAATGAAACCGGAAAACAAGGTAAATATGCAATATTAGAGCTTAACTTAAAAGACAATACGACTAGAGTTGAATTCTTTAACAAAAAGGATGTAACAACTGCAATTGAAATTTATACTAAAAAAGAATTAGAAAATAGAGATGGTAAAAATATAAATATAGTCTTTGTTAATGTGGATGATGTAAGTAAAATACAAAAAACTTATCCGAATTACTTTTTAAATACCAGTAAATTACTAGAGATTCTTTCCAAAATTATCCTTGATCAGTATTGATATTTATACGACAAAACAAAATGTCGCATAAATGTCGGAGTTAAATGGGGTTGGACTATAGTAAAAAATGATAACACAATTCTCCATTCACCAACTTTATCAAAGTTTAAGATTCTGGCCTCTTTAGAAACTTTCTTAACTTCACTTCTTCTAGCTCTTCTCTTTTGTTTTTTACTTTTTGTTTTCATTTTTAAGTTCCTCATAAGCTTATATTATGAGTTCTTTGAGAACTTAGCGTAGTCAGCTCCCACATGATATATAGGTGTCCTAACTACGCTTGTGTAGTCCATGATTAAGTACATTTTCCCGAACAGTAGACACAGAGTAGACTAAAAGTAGACTCCTCAAGAAAATTCAGGAAAGTCCTAGAAAGGTACGAAGCGCAAAATAAAGATAAGTTATTGAAAACAAGTTATTGTTATTATTATTTTTTTCTATTTTGGGGCTTAACAATCAAAATCTGATGGTGGAAGTGGTCGGAACTCTTTAAAATCATAAACTTAGTTGCCCAAAAAAGCCAAACAAAGCCATTTGGAACATTCTATTTAGAAGTATGGGACTTCTTTCTATAAACACACCTTTGCGTCATCTAATGCTTTTCTATTGATAATTGACTAACTTTTTCTTCTAGATTAGCCTTTTTATGAACATGTACTTTAGGGGAAAAAAATGAAGCTTTTTATAGTAACACTGTCTATTTTGCTTAATAATATATTATCAATAGCTGCACCTATTACTTGTGATATCGAAGATAATTTAAAGCCTCCGACATGGCCTTCTAGTCAAATTGTTGTTGAACAAAGGAATAATCAGATTTCAACAATTGATTATATTAAAAAGATTCCTAATGGCGATGGAACATTTAGAAATAGCCTTGAAAGAATATACTCTAGAACTATTGAAGAGCCTTTTATTCGAGGAGGACATAAAGTCACTTTTTGTAGTACTGATGAAAATGAAATTAGAGGTTATTCTGGAAAGTTTTATATCTACTCTCAATGCTCTTTAGAACTAGCTAATAAGCAAATATATTTTGATTTCAATGTAGATTTAAAGTTGCTTGAAGGTTCTTTTGATATTCACATCTTGACTCAATCAGGTGATATCAATCGCACAGCTAAATTTAGCTCGTGTACTAAGAATATGTAATATTCAACTCCGGTCTTGAAATTAGTTTTATTTACTCTAATTTACATCAAGGTTCCTGGTTCTATTTCGGAATTCGAAGCATTAAATACATCACATCCTGACTTGGAACCTGGAACCTTAAGTTATACCCCAATAATTATTTAATTATTTTATATTCTTTTACAAATACATCTACCAATTGTTGATCTTTTCTGCCAGGTCCTGAAACCCATACTATTTGCCCAAAATCATTCCAGGTATTAAGTGATGCCCCCCTTGAAATGAATTGAGTTTTTGTTTCAGATTTATTTGGCTTAAGACTTAGTTCATAGGTATTATCTTTAATTCTTCTTAACTCATCCCTTCTTCCCTTGTTAAACCTCTTTATAGCATATTCATCGAAGTTAATTTTTAGGCTGGTTTTCTCTTTATCAAGGAAAAAGGTTGCCCCAAAAAACGAATCTCCATCAAGCTTTTTTATCCAAATTTTTTGAAATCGTGTTTCTTCAGAAGTAAAGAGTGGGTCCTGTCCAAGATTAGATTTTATATCATCTGCCCATAAACCCATTTTAGCACTATCCTTACCTACCAGTTGGTTGCTTTTTAAATTTATAAGCTGATATTCAACCTTAAAGTCCTCATCTTCAAAATTGATGCTTGATAAGCTATAGGGACTAACTCGCTGACAATGACCCCAGTAACACTCTGATGGATTCTCATGATCACGCCTTTCCGAAGTCCCATAAATCTTGGCGGGAAAATAATACTTTGTTATAAGCTTATACTGATTATGATAGTCATATGGAATATTAAAATCTTCAGGTTTAACATCGACGCCCAACGAGTATAAATTGTTAAAATCTACTAAAGTTTTATACTCATAAACAGTAATCTCCTTCGCTTGTAAGCTATTTATTAGGGAACTAAAAAATAAGGTTAAAATCATAATTGTTTTCATAATAATCCTCCAAAGAATTTGTATTCACCCTTTTTAGCTGTGAAAAATAGTTATGAAAATTTAAATTTAATTGACTTTATATTTAAATTTTTTATATATGGTTATATGGATTATAGGTACTTAGATGCATTTTTAAGTGCAGCAAAGCATTTAAACTTCACTATTGCTGCAAAAGAGTTAAATATAACTCCTGCGGCCATCAGTAGGCAGGTCAAATTATTTGAACAAAGTGTAGATACCCAACTCTTTATCCGGTCCCCTCAAAGGGTCGTCTTAACTTTAGCGGGGAAAAAGATCTACAGCATTGCAATAGCGTTTAAAGAAAAGACCTCTGAGGCACTTAGTTTAAAGTTAAAAAAGAAAATTAGAATTGGGGTACTTGCCCCATGTTTAGAGGAGTGGTTACCGAATATACTTCAAAAGCATTACCAAAGCAGTGAGATAGATTTTGAAATCACTTCAACTTCACCATCCCAAATAACAACTATGCTTAAAAATGGTGAATTAGATATTGGCATTTACAACAAAAATATTCAAACAGATCTATTAACATCCAGAAAAATTTATTCAGAACAACCAGTCCTGATAAGTAAAGAAAGGATCTCTCTTAGTAATATTAACAAAAAAAAATGGATTATCGTTGAAGATAAAGACTATCTAATAAATTACGCCTATAAAAAAAGAATAAACAAATCATCTACTATTATTAAGGTTAACTCTCCCCTTGCCCAATTAAAATTGGTAGAAAAGGGTCTAGGAGTATCGATAGTTTCTTCCTCGTTGGTGTCCAACAACCATCACATTTACAAAAAATCTATAGGGATATTTTCTAAAGAATTTATTTACCTAGTTACGCCAAATTCTGAATTATTACCTGAACATATCCAAGAGTTTAATAAGCACTTATTTGATGCTTGATTTTAGATGAAATGCGAAACCTTAAACGCGAAATACTTCCCGAATAATAATCTTTTGCAAACTTTTCCGTTTCATGAGAAGGTTCTTAGTTTACAAAAGATCTTGGAGAGCCCTTTTATAGCAATATACTTTTAAATTACGATTTATAGACTTTTTAAACAGTTTAGCATCATCATTATTCATTTTTTTACTAGGATATCCATCATATGGCCTGTTTAATTGCCCACTTGTTGTATTTATTTCAATGCCAGCATCTGTCACTTTAAAGCTTCCGCCACGATAATTTTTATTCTGCTCCCAGATAGGTTTATCATAGCTCCATAAACCAAGGTGCTCCATCATTTGTCTATGTGGTGTAAATTCTGGACGCCCTGGCAATTTATAATCATAAAGTGTAAGTTCTCTTGGTACAGGTGAGCCATCTGAATATTTAGCGTTTTCAGGCAAAGCATAAAAACAATGTCCATTTTGGATATGGCAAATCGTAATAAAAGAGGTATCTTTAGAATATTTGTTTATTTCCATTAATTGTTTTCTAGAATCCCAGATTAAGGGAGTTCTATCTTTGGAAATATTTAAGTCCTCTAATTTAATGCTTTTATCTTTTGCAAGGTGAAAAGTAATGTAATCTTCGAAGTCGGATGAACTTAATGGTGTTAAAGGAAAAGGGATGTTTATATTATATTTATTTCTATAATACTCAATTTTTTGAATTGTCTTTTCTTCGCTAAAAATTTTCTCTTTAGAGACAAAGCTTATGGGTTCAAATTTTTCACCTAATTTACTCTCCAAAAATGAAATATACTTTCCTTTTTTATCATCAGGTATATTAGCGTTTTTTAAAAACCACCTTATCAATGCATCCTTCTGTCCACCAAGAGACTGAGTACCCTTGAAATCAAACCTCTCAAACGTATTTTGATCAATAGACGGAAAGTTATTTTGGATGAGAATCTTGAAAGCTTGTAGCATTCTCTCTTTATCTAATTCAAGACTTTGATAGAGTTTATGTTGTTTAATATAAGAATCTACTTCAGGAGTTAATAAATGACTTGGACTTTCACCTTTTATGATCAAATCTCTTACTGCAGTCGAAGAAAGACCAACCACAGGTTGCTTTTCGTTTATAATTGGTGAAACCCCATTAGGAACAAAAGTTGTTTCTTGCCCAGGTCTATCGTATAAAAGAAAAGATAGATTTTCTAAATCTCCTAGAAGTTTATAATTTTTCTCAATAACATCTTCACCAACGGCCATGACGACTTTTGCATCATGAAGCTGGCTCAACTTATTTACAAAAGCTCTTCTACCTTCTATAGGTTCTCTAAGGATATGAATATTTTCATGATCCTTAAAAACTTCTTTAAGCATTTTAATTCTTTCACGAACTGAAGCATTGAAGTTCTTACCCGTATTATGATTAACGGTAAGATAAATTGGACCATTACTTTTTTTAGCAATATCCCTAATGATTTCGACATGACCTAGAGTCGGAGGATCAAAAGATCCAGAATACCACATAACATCAGAATCTGTAATTGAACCTTGAGCACTTACAAATAAAATGCAGAAAATTAATAGTTTAAAATACTTACTTAAATATTTCATTCTATTATTTTCGGTAACTTAGTTCTTAAACTTTAAAAAATTGATTTTCATATTAAATTAATAATATTTATAGCAATTCATCCAGTGCCAATAGTCTAGAAATTCCAAGTGGTAACTTTGGAACAACGGCCGGTATTCCCTCTTCTAATTTTCTAGCGTAAGCATAAAATTCTTGTAGGTAAGTCCTATATAAATCGTATTGAGTATTAGTTAACAATTTAATTTCACGAATATATTTTTTATATTTATGAATCTTTTCTAGATTAGTTAGATCCTTTCCCTTTCTCACATCATAGGCAATATGCTCAAGTTCTGAAATTTCTTGAACCCTATTTCCTCTAATTTGTAATTCTGCTAAAGTACCATCTCTAAATCGGACATTTAATTGGGTTGTAGTATAGCCGGAGTCCTTATGTAGGTCTTCCCCCTTAAGAACTTTTGGATTAATCGATTTACGTTTTTGGTTTTGAACCAAAGTATTTACTTGGTTTTGATTTAAGTAAGGAATTACACCAACCCCATGGTAATTTTCAATTTCAAGAATTTCAATCTCCCCTGACTTTATTAGTCTGGTTAATTCATTTACAATTTGATTGGTGTTGGTTCTGCCTGAGGTAATGAATCTAATTCCAAGACCATCTTTTACCAGATCCGGACTTAATTCTTCGTTAGTAGATTTTCTTTTTAACTTAGAAACAATTGACCTTATACTTTTAGTTCGCAATTGAATTTCCGCTATATCTCCAAAACTGTGCCCAATAACTTCATGAACTTTAGTTTTAGCTAACAACAAACTTTCTCTTAATTCATAGGCAACTTCAACAATACGCGGAGAGGTTTCATAATGTCTGCCCAGCGCCGAGTAATTACCCACTAATTCAAGATAAGCATTTTTTATTTCACATTCACCAATAGAAGCCACAGAAGCTTTTGGGATTCCAAACAAAACACTAATGATTAGAAAAAATGAAAATATTCTTAACTGATTTATATACACAACTACTTATCGGAAGTTGCTTGAAAATCTTCAGAAAACCAAATCGATTCGCTCATGTTAAAAGAAATACGAATTTTCCTAATTTTTGGTTCAAAAATTTGTTATTATTCCGATAAATATAACGTGGTATTACGCTTTATTGTATTATTTTTACTATTTCTAAATAACGGGGTTGCGAACGAAAAAATTGACCTTGATGATATTTTATTAAAGGCAATTAATAGACCAGAAATAGAAATTGAAGAAATTCATTCCTTAGAAAACCAGATTTCAGAACTTCAAAGTCAAATAAACTTAATTTCAGAGTCTAATCTTAATATAAATCTAGTCAATACAGGTTCTGATAAATCTCAGAAACTTTTAACGTTAATAAAAAAACAAGAGGTCTTATTTGATAAATTGATTCAATTGGAATTAAATGAGATTGTTGAAATTCAGCGAAATATCTTCAACGTGATTAAAAGTGAAATAAATACCCAAGGTATAAAATCAGAAAGGGTAAATGAAATTCTAGAAAGTATGGATAGTGAAATAGAACGTTATTATATCAATGTGAATGAATATGGTGGCCCTAAAGATTACAAACGATATGCTAGCTTTGTGAGAATTTTTAAAAAGACCCAAAGTCTCTTGGCTGAGATTGAAAAACTAAATGATAGCCATTACTTAAAATACATAGTTAGACCCTTAGAAGGCTTTTTGTCTACGACTCGAAATTCATTACAAACTCTGAAGGTTGGTATCTATACCCTCCCTGGGTTTGCAAAACTTGCAAATTCTATTGCTATAGTTTCTGGAAAAGATGGTAAAAATTCAGGTATAGGGACTGCCGGTTTTAAAATTTTTGAAGACTGGGGAAAAGCATCCGGTATAAAAACAGAAGTAAGTGGAAGCGAGTATTTGGAAAAAAATTCTCCTTCAAAAGTAAGAATTTATGTTCCAACCCATAGAGATGCAAATTTAGATTCAGTTGCACTTGCCCCCTTAAAGCCTAGGGACCCGATAATATTTGGCGCATTAAATCTTGAAGGACATCCTGTTTTTGGAGTACGTGATAATAACTTATTAGATAATATTGTTAAAAGAATAGAGGCAAACGATGCTTTTATTCTCGCTGGCTCCAAAACGAACCCAACAGAAAAGTATTTAGAGGTTATTCGGGAAGGTAAGGCCAGTGAAGCAGTTATTTATTCTGAAGGACAGGTTGCATTAGGAATCAAAGAAACTAGACCTGTAAGAGAAAAATTCAGCACTGAATTAATAAATAGATTATTGCTAGAGAACATAGATTTTGAACTAGTCCCAGTTACCTATGAAAATGCCGGACAAAATTTTCGTTGGAATGATGGTATTGGTAAAATGACAACAGAGAAGGGAGATGAAATTTTAAAGGTAAAAGTGCATGAACCAATAGACCATACCGAGATTGCTAAATTAAAAAAAGTCCATGGTATTGAAAATTTGAATCACCTGATAAGATCTATTTGGCATCAGAACTTACCGACTGATGAAAATCATCTTCTAGGAAAGTCACGATGGAGTTTAATCAAAGAAGCCTTTATTGAAAGATCCCAAAATAGATCAACATGCCGTTTAAATGTTCTAAGAAGCCTTGTTGGTAAAAAATGATTTTATAATATTATTGAATTTGTATTAACAAAATCCAAACTGTCTGATTCATCTTTAAGGTCAACTCTTGAAAGTTTTCTTCTGAGTGATTCTTGCAAAAGGTAAATTGTCTTAGCTGCTGCTTGATTATAGTCTAAGCCATGGTGAGGCCTTAGCAAGGAGTTCCTTTAAAGACTTGAATGTGAAAGAATGATCTCCTATGACCGTTTTGTATTTCATAAAATTGGCTCCAGACTCTATTTTGCCAAAAATTCAAACGAATTCGTAAATTTTTGAAGAAAATACCTAGGCCGTAAACTTTTTATTCAATAAGGGGATGAAAACTATAAGTTAAGTAGTAGTTTGGCATATTTGTAGGAAGTAGCTGAGTTTGGAAAAACCCAATTTGAAGACGCGATTTCCCAATCATTGGTAAAATCATAGTTTCCATAAGAATTAGTCTTTCTCATTTTCGCTTCACTGGTCAAATTGCAATTTTGGTTTATTCCGACGAGATCAGTACCACTAGATTCATCAGTAATAGTACTTGAATTTAAGCAAATTAAAGAGCTCCCAACGTTTTCTAGAAAACTCATATTTCCAATAACTCTTCCAAAAGAGCTTGGATCTTCTGTGCTTCCTAAGACTCTTAAGATATTTCCTATTGCATGAGAATTATCAACGGCCAACTGGTTTGATTCGGAGTAAACTTTTCCAATTAGGCCTCCAACATTTGATTTCCCTTTAATGGTTCCCACTGCCAAAGTATTAGTGATTAGACCAGCATTAAAATGCCCAACAAGGCCTCCTATATATTTTCCACTGGCACTAACATTTCCGATAGCATAACAACGATTAATATTTCCCCGATGAATTCCATTAAGTCCGCCAACACTATTTCTTCCCCCGGCTACATTTCCATTCGCATAACAATCGGATAGATCTCCGCCTCTAAAAAAACCTATAAGTCCGCCAATATAATCAGCTGTTCCATTATTAACCGTTACATCCCCAAGGGCATATACTCTTGTAATCAAAGAATTCCAACTATTGGCATAACCCAAAAGCCCTCCAATATAAGAAAAAGGTGTTGGATTATCCACTGCTACATTTCCAGTTGCATATGAATCTTCTAGGATTGCGCCGTCAAAAAATCCAACCAGGCCACCAATAAAAGAAGTCCTTCCTAAAATATCACCAGTACTATAAGAATTCGTAATAGTGGATTCGTCTGTATCAATATAACCCGCAAGGCCACCGACATATCTACCGTGACTAGTGACGGCCATAGTTGAATGTGAATTATTAATAATCGTGACGTCATGACCTCTACCTAGTAACCCTCCAGTATTAATTACATTTCCATCAAAGGTCTGATCTATATTCGTAATTTGTCCACTACTAGATACATTTTGAAAATTGGTAACAAAGCTAGCACCACTAATACCGCCTACATAATTACCTTGAGCATTAATATCACCGGTATAACTTACTGAAGTCAAATTTAGATTAAAAACAGCGTGTCCAACAATACCTCCCACATAAGAGTCCTCTGTATGAAAACTACTCTGTATATTACCATTCATTGTAATACCACTTCCTGAGAGGTATTGAGCACGACCAATGACACCACCGCAATATTCTTTAAAGCAACTCAAGTTCCCATTAATTGTGACTGTATTCTGGGTAAAAGAATTATTTAATGTCTGACCAGCAATTCCTCCGACAAATTTATCGGCGACAATATCCGTTTGAGCGTCAATATTAGAAATAAGAAGTTCATTATTTACTGAATTATTTAATCCTAAAATTCCACCAATATTTGAAATACCTCTTATGATCACATTATTTAAATTAATTTGATCAATAGTAAGAGCTTGTGTACCAAGTTCATTTACAAGTCCGATGAGACCACCACCATAGTTTATGGAATGAAGTTCTAGATTTGTGACATTTATATTAGAGACCGAGCCTCCACCTCGCCATTGACCTGCAAGAAGGCCAACCCGCTCCGTTCCCTCTATATATACATTTTCAAAAGTTAAATTCGTTAAAATTCCATCTTCAATTGTATGAAAAATACCAACAGGGTCACCGTTAAGGTTTTTGAGAATAATATTACTAATAACTTTACCATTACCATCAAGTTGGCCCCTAAAAATTTGCAAAATGGGTTCATGTTGAGCAAAGTCTAGATCTAGATCATCCCCGAGAATAAAATTACTATTGGGATAAAACCGAATATTTCTTAATTGAGTTGGGGTGCAAATTTCATAGGGAATTGAAGTTCCATTTGCTGTGGACATATTCCCAAACAGTTGGCTACGATCTTGATTCGTAGAGCAATTTGCTGCATATAAATGGGATAAGGTACATAAGCTTAAACATAAAATTAAAAGGACTTTCATCTCTTAATTTTAATCATTTTGAGCAAAAAATATTAGGGGGAAATTAATATTTCCAGCAATTAGATGAGTTTTTCATTCTACTATTAAATATTAGAAAATATAATTCATTCCAATGGTGTATCTCGAGCTGGTGGTACTTTCAATATCAGCATCAGATTCTACTCTATCATAGCTTGAAGAACTTCTTTTGAAGTTTACTGAAGGATCATCATAAGATGTCCTAGAGAACATATAACTAAAATAAGGGGTTAATCGATTTTTAAGCGGTACTTCTATTCCCAAAACTGTATGAGAGGTATTATATTCAGCAGAAATATCAAAAGATTTAATTCCTAATTCTTCTCGCAAATTTGATTTTTTAATTGAATTATCTGAGCTGTATTGTCCAGTTCCAAAGCCAATACCAATAAATGGTTTGATTGGATATTTAAAATAATTTATCTTACTAGTTAGTTTTTGATAAATATTAAAACCACTATAGCTAGAGTCTTTATCATATTCACTATAACTTGCACTTCCTTCTAAATTATTTGTTGAGACTTGTGTGGTTGTGATGAGCTTTTCATTAATTTTAAAATCAACTGAAAATTGAACATTCATACCAGATAATTCTATATTCTCTCCACCATTTTCTTCAGTTTGACCATCGTAAACTATTCCAATTGAGAAAGGCATTTCCTTTTGAGCTTTAGAAATGGGTTCTTTAACTTCAGTTTTAATTTCATTTGTTTGAGCAATAGCAGTTATAGGTAATAATATTAGTATAAGTCCAATTTTTTTCATATTAGAATCCTATCTTTATAGTTCGGCTTTTAATTTTAACTTGTTGATTTACAGTGATAACATGATCTCTAGTTGCTTTAATTTTATCCTCAACAACCCTTCTGGTGGCAGAAATATTGAGTTTATATTCATTAACTCCAGCAAGCATTAAAGAGATTTCAGTTTCGGTATCAGATTCAATGCTAATATTACCTAACCTTTTCTTCTTTCTTTCTCTTAATGTATAAGTCTGACTTAAGGCCTGGTCTCTTAACTCGTCAGAATTGATTGTTAATACATTCGTATTTTCAGTATCTATAGAAAAAAAGAAGTAATTTCCATTGGAATTAATAAATTCTAAATTTACAGTATTAAATTCCTTAATCACCTCATCAAAAGTTAGAACAAGATAATCATTCTTGGAAACATCTAGAATATCTCCTCCCGAATTTTCAATCTTTTCTAACGCCGGATTTAATAAGTCCATTTCAAAGGTATAAGGTCTTGCATCATTTGAGTTATAATATACAAATGACATTTTCTTATTATTTAAATTCTCTAAGTCTAGGTCTTCTTTGAGTCTGTAGTAAGGAACAGTTTTTGATCCCCAATAAACTTGCTTTCTTTTTTCTTCCAATTTTTTAGGAGAAAGGACATAAGTAAAATTATCATTATCATAGATTTGAAATGTAACTTTATCATTACCTACTAATTGGATAAAATTATATTTATCAAAGCGAAGCCAATATTCAACCCAATTAGCCCCATTCCTTTTGGTAAGCTCTGCCTCAGCATAAACTTTCTTAGAGTCTTGGTTATAATTTACGCTATAGTCATGATAAATGGTTTCATTTCCTGATAATTCGTCACTATCGGTTGTTTCATCACATGCGGCCATGAAAAGAGCAAGGACGAGTAAATTAACTAGCTTAAATAAATTCATTATTTCCCTCACAAATTAAGACTTATCTAGTTTCTCAAAATAAATAATTTATTGAATAATAAGAGAATTAATTACATTGGCCGTTAGGAAAATAACAGGAGTTACTGACATATTTTTAATAACTTAAGTAATTATTTTAGGTTTTCCTCAATTTTTTCGAGACTTAATGAGTAATCGATTCCTTTTTCTTTAAGAAAAGAATCATTATACATTTTAGAATAGGATCTCTCTCCTAAATCACACATAAAAGTGAGAATTCTTTTTCCTGTGTTCATATTGGCCAAAGCAATCTTATAAGCAGCAGCTAAATTTAATGCTGAACTTGAGCCGAGAACAATACCATCTTGATCTCGAACGAATCTAGAAAGAGAAACATGAGTTGAATCATCTATCGAAAAGCTCCCATCTAACTGTGCCTTTGAAAAATTATGAGTTTCTCGCATAATCCCGATACCTTCTGTTATTGAACCACCTTCTGCTTTAAACTCTCCAGTCTGCATAAAATGATGAAGCCCAGAGCCATTTGGATCAACAAGAAAACATTTTATGTTAGGAATCTTTTCTTTTAGGTATTTACTATTTCCACCAATCGTTCCCCCTGTGCCAGCAGCGCAAACGAAAAAGTCTAATTTACCATCAAATTGTTTTTCAATTTCTGGAGCTGTATGTTCATAATGGGCCAGAAAATTATCATGATTCTCAAATTGATTGGCCCACCAGTAATTTTCATTTTCTTCACCAAGTCTTTTTGCTGTATGATAGAAATGATTTTCATTTGCAAATGGCACAGGTTTTACTAATTTTAATTCCGCACCAAACAACTCTAACATTCTTTCTTTTTCTAAAGCTTGCCCCTCAGGCATTACAGCAAGCATTTTTAAACCAAGACTCTTAGCAACCACAGCTAATCCAATTCCCGTATTCCCAGCGGTACCTTCAACAATAGTCATACCAGCTCTCAAATCACCTCTTTTCATGGCATTTTGAACCATTTTTAGGGCGGCACGATCTTTAATGGAACCACCAGGGTTAAATGATTCACACTTAATATAGATTTCGCACCCCGTTCTTTCTGATAAAGAGTTAATTTTAACGATAGGTGTATTTCCTATTAGTTCAGATTGTTTTTTGGCCAAGTTCATATTTATCTATCCTTTTTATTGTTATATCATATCAAGCAATGAATGAAGTACAACTAAAAGACCTATTTACGCGTAAATATTTAAATTCAAATATTGATTTGTGCCGAGACACAATGGAACACTTTGTTGACTCTATAATTAAGGTATTGTTTCCGGCCTTGTGCAATCAATCCTCTAAAAATATTGACCAACTTAAAAACAATCTTTCAAATTTAAAAATTGAATTAGATACTATTCTTACTTGCTTAACGGATGAGTTACACAACCAAATTGATAAACATGCTATAATTAGATCTTTTTTTGAGGAACTCCTTGAGCTTGAAAAGCAAATGAATGAAGATGCCAACTTTATTCTTGAAGGTGACCCAGCGGCTAAAAATTTTAATGAAGTTGTCATTTGCTATCCTGGTTTTTATGCCATTGCCGTTTATCGATTAGCTCATTATTTTCATAACTGTGAATTACCACTTTTTGCAAGAATTCTAACAGAATATGCTCACAGAAAAACTGGGATTGATATCCACCCTGGAGCTAAAATTAAAAGTCCATTCTTTATAGACCATGGAACTGGTGTCGTTATTGGAGAGTCGACCAATATTGGTAAGAGGGTCAAAATTTATCAAGGTGTTACTTTAGGAGCAACAAGTGTAGATAAAAATCTTGCCAATACCAAAAGGCATCCAACGATTGAGGATGATGTCATAATTTATTCTAATGCCACTATCCTTGGTGGAAAAACGACGATAGGGAAAAACTCAATCATTGGGGGTAATGTTTGGATTGTAGACTCTATCCCTCCAAACTCTAAGATCTTTTACAAAGAGCATTGATAATTAGAAATTACCTAATTATACCTATGATAAAAAACGATTAGTCTATTTAACTAAAATCTAGATAATAGTTCTGTTAAGATGAAAACTTTTTGGCCATTCCTTCTATTCATTACACTTTATTCATGTCTAAGAACTGATTTAAAATCTCATAAATGTGAGAACCCTGTTTCGAGTAAAAAATGCCCAGAACATGTAGATAAAATAATCTTTCCAAGAAACTTTCCGGCCAAGTCAATTTATCTTGGTTTTAATAGTGATGAAAATCAAATCAATTTTATTAACCTTATGATTAATAAAATTAAAAACTCAAACGAGCCTCCAAAACTTAATATTTTAGTTCCAAGGATTGATGAAGATTTAGCCTATAATAAATTGAACTATACATTTTCCCAAAAAAAATATGAATTTCTAAATATTATACAAACTTCATCTTTTGAAACAGTTTGGGCACAAGATTATTTTGAACAAGTTACTGATTTAAAGAAAAGAAGTACTCCAATAATTGACCTCCCTTATATTGGTCGAGAAGGCGAACACATACCTTATACCCTAGCACTTGTATGTCAAAAAGAAATCATTCCTCAGGCTCATTTTAGCCAGGAGGAGCTTCCATCAAATGGAGACTATGGAGGAAATATCCTTCCCATTACTACTGATTTACTTTTGGTTGGAAATAATATCAGTCAAAAAACTTATAATGTTATTAAGGCCCAAACATCACAAACAATTATAGATATAGAAGTTGACTGGCTTGAAACAGGGCATGTTGATGAGTTAATCACAGTCCTCCCTCATAAAAAGAATGCTCAAAGTTGTGAACAATCACTTTTTGTCTCTTCTCCTAAGTTAGCTCTTGAACTAATTGATAAAAACCCTGCCACAGTAAAAAGTGCCAAGTCATTTGTCCCTTACTTTGATAATTCAAACTATTGGCCAGAGTATTCACATTGCTTAAAAGAAAAACTTATTAAGACCAAAGAATGTATCAATCTAAGAAAAGCTAATATTCGTTACCAAACTAAAATTGATAAATCGGTTGAAACGATCCAATCGGCCATGCAAGAAAAACATGGATGTAAATTAAAGGTAGAAAATATACCTCAATTATTTTTACCTTATAAACTTAAAGAAGTTTTTAAGGGCAATCAGGATAGAGCAGCTGCCTTAAATCCAAATAGCGTCAATAATATCTACTTTAATGGCTTTCTCATGATAGCGAGACAAGAATTAGATTTTTTTCAGGCTTTTATAGAAAATATTCTTAAAAATTACCCCTTTCAAACGACATTTTTAGATAATAAGTTCATCAATGAGCTCAATGGTGGACTTCATTGCGCAACTAATATTCTTTATGGATGTTTTTAATAATTAGTTTAAAACTAATTATTTTATTAAAAAAAACGATTTTACCTAAATCCAATATAGGTTCATAATAGGTCTTAGAAGAAAGGAGAAAGCTTATGACTAAAGAAGTAGCTCAAAAAATTGTTTTTATTTTAGGAATAGGTCTTTTTATTATCTTTTTAGGTTTAACAGGAACATCAGTATAAACACAAAGGGGTCAATATGAAAATTATGGGTTTACTTTCTATTTTATTATTAACAGTTTCTTTTTCTGTAAGTGCCAATATGAGTGGAGAAAAAGAAGAACAAGCAGCTGACACAACAACAGCACAAGTTGTAGAGGAATCTGAAGATACAGAGATTACAATTGAAGACGATTCAACTGAAATCTCAACTGATGATTCAATTTCGACTGACGAAATTTAATTACTTCTTACCTAGGAGCCTACTAGTCCACTAGTAGGCTTACTTATATATCATCTTCTACATGAAACAAAATAATTAAACCAAGAGCAACGAGACTCGTTATAAAAAATCCAAGAACTAAGGGAATAATAGATCCTGCATAAAAGTGTCCAATAAATGTACCAATTATAACCGAAGTCAATGTCTGAATGGAACTTATAACTGAGTTTGCAATACCTGCAATATGGCCTAATGGTTCAATTGCAATAGTACTTAAGTTTCCGAATAAGATTCCTATAAACAAAAATGCTAAACACAAAAATGCCATCACGCTAAAAATATTTTCAGGGAAGCCAAAAAGCAAAAAGTAAATTAGAAAAGATCCCGATATACCTAATAAAGCCAATATCGCAGTAACGGATGGTTTTAATAATCCAAATCTCAAAACGATTTTGGAGTTTATGAATGAAGATGTCCCAATAAATAAAGCAAGGAATCCAAAATAATAAGAAAACTTATCCCCGACACCAAGTTGAGTTTGAAAAATTTGTTGAGAGAGGGCCAAATAACTTACAAAAGCACCGGAGGTAATTCCTGAAGCAATAGTAAACAGCATGGCCTTTCGACATAAAAGAGTTTCTTTTGATCCTGCCACTAAGCTTTTAAAACTTAGAGGAATCCGATCACTTTTCTTTAAAGTTTCTTTTTGGACTTTCCATAAAATAATAAAAGCAACTATCCCTAAAATAACAAAACTCACAAAAATATAGCGCCACTCTGCGAAGTTGAGAATAAGCTGGCCAAATGCTGGAGCAACAGCTGGGACGAAAATAAAAACCATCATTATCAAGGACATAACTTTACCCATCTCAGGCCCTGAAGACTTATCTCTTATCATAGCAACAGAAACGACACGGCAAGCAGCAGTTCCAAAGCCCTGTAGAAACCTACCAAGTAGCATTACTTCCATAGATTCACTAACAATGGAGAGAATACTTCCCAGGATAAATATTATAAGTCCTAGATATAGAGGCCTTTTCCTTCCCCATGCATCTGAAAGAGGTCCATAGAAGAAGAGTCCTATCCCCATGCCTAAAAAGACAAATGATATAATGAACTGGGCATCGTTTTCATTTACAATATTTAACACTGTTCTGATTGATCCTAAGGCAGGAAGAATAGCATCAATAGCGAGGGCAGTTAGCGACATCAAAAATGCCATGAGGACAATAAAGGGCTTGCTAATTTCATTCATAGAAAAGCCTTATACCACAATAAATTTAATTAAAGTAGATTACCTTACTAATAAAATGGAATATTTGCCTCAAATTGCAAAATTATAAATCTTTTAGGAAAATATTAAATATGGAAAACTATAATGCTGACTATCTAGAAAAACTTCAATTAAAAATTCTTGAAACAGAATTTGAGAAACGAAAAGAAATTAATCCAAGTTATTCGCTAAGAAAATTTGCAGAAGAAGCTGAAATTGACTCATCTATAATGAGTAAATACCTCAAGAGAAAAAGAAAGCTGACTCCAGAGGCTTTCAATGTCATTATTAAGAAGATAAGGTTTGATAGCGAAGTACTTGACCAGTACGAACAAGCTCTTCAGAAGTACACTCTCCTAGGTGAAAAGCATAATAAAATTAAATCACATTGGTATTATCATGGGATTTTAGAAGCAATCGAACTTTTTGACTTTAAACCTGACATGAACTGGATTGCTAAAAAAATTGATCTTCCATTAGAAGAGACTGAAAAAGCTATTAACGACCTCTTAGAAACAGGAGCTTTAGAGATCTCGGATGGTGTCTACAAGAATACCATGGGTAATACTACTTTTATTGAAGATCCAAACATGGATGAATTGGCCGGAAGAAGTTATCAAAAAGGATTACTAGACAAGGCTCATACCTCGATAGAACAAATGAGTGGAGAACTAAAAGATCATACAAGTCTATGTATCGCTTTTGATTCATCCTTAATGTTAGAGGTGAAAAAAAGAATAGACGACTTTAGATCCGAGATTGGGGATTTTATTGAAAAAAATTCAAGAAATTGTGATGATATTTATGCTCTTCAAATAAATTTTAACTCTCTCACTGATAAATTAAAGAAAAAAGAAGAGGATTAGTTATCCTCTTCAGTTGCTATCAATTTTCTAAGTCTTTCAACTTCTTCTTGTAATGCTAGATTCTCTTTTAATTGTCTCTTAATAACGCTTTCTTTAGTTGATGGAAAAACAGGGACATGTTCGGCAAGAAGTTTCTTGGCCTCTTCCTTGTCGATAACCCCTTTAAAGAACTCTTGGGTAATCTCATAAACTTTATTAGCGGTTCTTTCCATGGTTTTTTGATGTTCAGACCATGTATAATTATGAAATAACTCCTTAGTTAGAATATTAAGTTTTTTATCCATGTCATTATTCACAAAACTATCATGATAGGATGCGACTTTCATTAAATGTTTTCCCTCACCCATACCATTTAAAAGCATCGTTGCACTTCTATTTACGAGAGAATGTTCAAAATCCGCATGTTTTTCCATTCTATCGTTAGTAATACATAATTGGGTATTACTTAGCTCTTTAAGAAGATCAACCTCGGGATACATAGACTGAATCTTTTTAGCTCGAACTTCTAACTCCTCAAGTTTCTCCTTAGAGCCTAGATATTCTAATGGTGAAATATATTTTAAACAACCTTTATATAATTCGTCTTCATCATTAGCATTACTAGATGTCCCGCCAGTCGCAAGTAACATTGGACTTTCATATATAACTCTATTAACCGCGAGATTGGCTTCAAGAACTTCCTTTGCATTTTCAGGGTTGTTTAAAAATCCACAAGTTCTAGTATAGTCTAAACTAGCATAAAGTGGTTGAACTAAGATTAAAGAAAGAACAAATAAGGCTTTCATATACTACTCCCTAATAAAAATTACTTATTTATTAAGGAGCAAATGTTATGCCAAAAAAAGACTTATAATTTAAAAGACTTATAATTTACTTTTGTAAAATATATTCACAGTGTTTAAACTTTAGACAGTTTATTTACCACAAATTTTTTCGAAATTATTATTATATTTATAACCTAAGTATATACCTTTAATTTGATCCGAAGCCGAATCAATTTCAATTTTGTACCGAGGTTGAAAATTCAAAGTTTTTTGAATTTCAAGTTCTAATTTATCATCGATAACTTTTTTGTTTTTTAATGTCTCTAAAATCGAGACTGAATTGCTATAGTCGCTATCATAAACGTAAAGATTTATCACACCACTGGCCGGTATCTCTTCAAGAGCTTTAAATCCCCCAAGATTATAAATTTTTCCATTTATCCCAATATCTAGGCCAACTAAACCTTCCATTTCTTCTAGTTCGGACCTATGACTGAAAGCGACCATAATTTTTTCACATTCTGGTGAAATATTCTTATTTAAAATGTTGGAATAAACGGTATTCGTTGCCTGGAAGCTATCGTATTTACCTTGTACGACCCCAGCATGGGCACTACTAACTAAAGTCAACAGCGCTAAAAGTTTAAATTTCATAATTTCCCCTTAAAAATTTATACTTATTCGCTCTAGGGATGAATTACTACGTTAATTGCCACATCGCAACAAAAATGGCGATTCTCTATAAATTTTACTAACTAACCTACTTGAATGGGGATGAGCTTAAAGCCAAAGTTTGGAAGTGAAAGTTTAATCCATTTTCACACTAGTAATTTCAAGGTCTTCCAAGGACTAAAGGCGTTTTATTTTCCTTTTTTCCATAGAAAGTAATAACTGCCCTAACGCCTTCTAGTCGAATCTGTTTAAAACACAGTCTAGTGCTTCAGTTGTTTACTTTGGCTTTAAGTTCATCCCCACGCAAAGGGGACGGTTAATAAACTTTACAGCTATTTCTCAGGATAGAGCTTTGAAAGAACTAATGGAGGGAAAGAATAATTAACTGAAAAGCTAATACCTCTGAAATAAGGAATTTTTGAATGATTTAAAAACTCAGGACCCTTTGAGTAAACACTGCCTAGGTAATCTCCCATGATCCAAGGATTTTTTCCGGCCTTAGTTTTAGTAAAAAGCATTTTAAAATCTTTAAATCCACATAAATCAAAAAGCTTTCCCTGATATGTCTTTGAAAACTTTATCTGATCTTCCAAATTAAATTCAAGAGGAAAACCGGCCCCAAAATAATCTTGAAAAGAAGCCATAAAACTAGCAGTTCTTAAGACTCCAGGGCAAATTCCTTTGGAGGGAGACAGAGACTTTAAAATATCATCTTTTGATCTAATCAAGATAAAGGGTATTAGATCATTCCAGGCCCAACTAAGCCTTTTCAGTCTTTGGATGTCTATTTTATTAATAGAATTATTTTGAAGTTGGGGAACCGTTACCTTCAAAAACTCTTGAACTTGTAGAAGGTCTTCAAGCATAGTGAGAGCAACAATATGTCCATCTTGAGTCCCAAGAGAATATATGAGTTTCATGGTTAAGAAATAATTTTTAATACCATTATTAGGTTTTTTATTCTTAAAACTTTTGGCCATAGAAATAGCACTTAAAAGTCGTAATTTATTAAGATCAAAAACGGGAATTAAACTTGAAATATTTTGCTTACTTAAAGAGTTAACATCAAGGAGTATTTTAAAGTTTTCTTTAAAGTTTTTATCATCAGCAAAGCTCCAATGATCAAAATTGTTTAGGTCTACACTAAGCCAGTTTGTCTCAATTTCTTCCAGTTGTTTAAGATTAACAAAATCCATAAATTTGGATTTACTTTTAAAAGCATCTTTAAATTTCGGATAAATATTATCTAGCTTTGGATTAAAACTAAAACCTTCTCCTAAGTGAGATTTAAAAAGATTATGAACATTATTGTTTTGAGAAAATTCTAAAAATTCAAATTTTTTACCAATCCCCTCGATATCTAATGAAACTCTAGAAATATAATTTGATACACCTTTATAATGGTCTAATGTATTTTTCATCATGACATGACCACTAACAACAAGGCCAAACCAAGTTATTAAAACGAGACTTACTCCAAAGATTGCCAATTTTTTCACTATTGATAATTCCTTTTAACTAATAGTATTTATATGAACTATTTTATCAAATATTTAAAGAATCACCAGCCTGAAAGTTTTTAGGGGCAATTGATTGTTTCACCATTCTTTCTGCATGCCTGAATAAACTTTTTTACAAATTCAACTTCCTGAGGAGTCACTGGACTAGGCTCCCCCCAATCGAGAGGTGGCATATCTGAAGTACCATCAGGATATAAGCTTATACTTGTTAGTAAGCTGCTCTCTTCTGGAGTATCTAAGTCAATTACATACTCAGAGTTTATCATAGCTTCTTTACTAGCTAAGTTTACCCCTGCTTTGGCCCTACGATCGTTGTGACATTTCGTGCAATTATGCTTTTTTATAATAAATTTATTCAAATTATCAAAATTAACCTCAGCAGTTTCAACTGTAATGGGAACTTCTGGTTGGTTTTCAGATTCTTCCTCTGAGGGAACTCCATCATTATTAGAACTTTTAACCTTCGCCAATAATGGACTACCAGCTTTTATATATTGGTTAACTAACTCAAGTTCTAGCTTAGAAATAGCGGGAGAACCAATAGGCATACTTCCAGACTTTAATTCTTTGTACATAGATGTATCTTCACTTTTAGATCCATCCAAGGCCACAACTCCACTATCAATCATTGCCTTATGAGTCGTTAAATCTAAAAACCCATTCTCATTATTCAGTGGTGGTTTATGACAATTTAGGCATTTATGTTTTTCGAAGACAAAGCTTTCTATTTCTTTAAAACTTGGAGATTTATCTGAATCAATAATAGATTTCACATCTCGCTTTGAATTATCAGTAGAAAAATTAAGCTTCGACGTTTCTTTAAATAAACAGGAACTTAATAGAAGTGAAAGAATAAGGAACTTAACAATGGCCTTCATTTTAAAAAAGATCCTCTATAAAATTTTGAGAAACCTTCTTTTCTAGGTCCTTAAGATTTAGGCAAACAATTTGAGCAGGCCTCTTATTTTGAATACATTTTAATTGTTTGGACTTATTTTCTACTTGGCTTAAAGAGAGATCTTCATCTCTTAAAAGGACTTTTTCATAAAGTGAATCTTCTAGGTCAAATTGGGTTTCATTATTTACTAGACCAACTTCACCACAAACATCATAAGACTTCTTAAGCTCCTTGCATTCAACAGCAAGGCAAGAAATACTTAGGAATAGAGAAATAATAACTAATAATCTTTTCATTAAAACAACACCTTAATTTGAAACAGAATTTGAGAGTCCTCCTCCGTTCTGAAAAGATCCTCAAAATTTATTTTCTTTTTCTGATACTCTACTGAAATTGTATAAGGTAGATCTTCAGTTATTTCACCACCATATAATGATGCTCCAGCATAGACACCTCTTTCAGTAGTATTATCTCCAAACTGCTTGTAAGTCCCCCCATAAAAGTATAAATCAACTTCATCGACAACATTCACAGTACCACCAACTGAAAAGTCTACGGTTCCGTAATGAGTATCTCTATTATTATGGGTATAAGGATCAGTTTCTCCGTCATCAACAATAATTTTAGCCTTAGTGTACCCTCCTAAGGATACTCCAGCTGTAAAATCAAAATCAATAATACCAAGGGTCTTAAAAGTTGTAGCACTCATATCTATCGCCGCTGCTTTTTGCGTGCTCTTAATGGCAAATCCATCTAATTTATCGTAATCAAGGCTAATTGCAGAAACATTCAATTGAATATTTTCTAGCCCATAATATTCTAGTGTTGCTAGATCCGTAAATACCCTTACCTGTTTTCCACCAACACTTATTTCTGCTGTAGTAGGTACCAGATTAATAAGTCTATCCTTTTTTATGTCAAATTCTAATCCATCGTATTCAGCAAACACAACTCCATTAACATTGTATTCGTCTACAGAATCCGTTTTTGAGGTTAATAAACTTATCCCCCAATGGATACGATCAGATGCAAAAGATTTGGCCATCAAGGTGAATGTCATAAAGATGCTTATAAGTAATGAAAATTTCATTAAGCCTCCACTTAATTTAAGATTTACTTACTTATAATAGAATATTTACTTTGAGATTTGGGTTTGACTGAAAAGGTTATAGATCGGTGTCTAAAACTTAGACACTCTATGGAGTTGAATTTTGGTCATCACCATCCGCTTTGGGTTTATTCGTTTGTAAGATGCTATCCAGAGCTGATAAATAATCAAGTGAACCACTAGCACCACCTGATTGTTCTTCGGAACTAAAATAACCATTTTGCTTTAATTCTTCATTTGAATCGAGTTCAACTTTTCTTCCAATAGCATTAGACCCTAGAGTTTCACCAGTTTCCTTATTTTTAATCTCCAGGTATGAGCTTACAATATTAGAATATTCAAATAATGTTTCAACCCTTTTTTTATGGACCTCAACATCAGCAATAGTTTGATTAGCGATATCATTTTTTATTTGAATTTTCTCATCTTCATCTTGTGTATCACCAGTTTTAATTTTTCTTTCTTTTTCAAATCTAGAATATAAATTATCAATCATCGCCATCCTTTTGGCTTTAAAGTCTTGTTTTATGATTTCAACCAGATCTTTTGGTTCTAAATCTTCTAGACGATCAACGTATTTATCCATGCCATTCTTAATTAGATACTCTTTTAGTTCTTCGGGATTATCCATTTCACCAAGCTTATCAAGTTCTTGTTCTTTCAACTTGGTTTTGGCTTCAGTATCCATTTGAATAACTCCTAGTTTAGCCTGATCCATATTGGAGATAAGAATTTTACAGTTTGGATCATCAAGAGCACCTTCTTTTAAAGTATAACCTCCTTCATCGAAATAACTTCCTTCGAGACATTGCTCCTTCAGTTTAGCGGCATTATCTTCTGAATTTTTAAATTCTTCCACCCCCGTAATAAGATCATCAGAACTTACGGATGTAAGCTGATCAATAGAGTTTTTCCCACCAGTACTCTTATAGACCTTTCTTCCTTCTAAGTTGAAGCCAGATTTTACAAGTAAGGATTTATTATCTTCTTGGATAACCTTAATCCCTTTTAAGACATTTCTGTATTCTTCAAGCCTTCCCATTATATTACACGCTATAAAACCTTTTTTATTTTTAGACTTAAGAGAAACAAGCTCAGAGTTAGTTGCATCTTCTTTAATTTCACTAAACTTATCGATGCCAAAAACCTCACATTGTTTCTTTTGATTTTCTGGAGTATTTTCATTATAGACGTTATTACACTTATAAATTTCACACATATTAGATAGAATATTACCTGCACACAAACTGTATCTGGATTTTATAAGTTTCTTTTCTGGATCTTTTGATGCTAATTTAAACTCTAAGTTTTTTAATTCCGTTGCCAAGTAGATGCTTCTATAATCAGTTTTTTTCTTATCCTCAGTAAATTTACGATCACATTGATCTTTTGTTGGAAGATTACATACTCGATACTCTTTAATTTTAGTCTTTTGGTTTTTCCATAAATCTGAGAGACTAGAATTTGCTGCTGTTTCATAAGCTAGAAGCTTCGTATCTAGACTCTTATCATCAATTCCAAGGGTATATTTTTTTGAAAGTTCAAAACTTCCCTTCTCCTTAGCGTCTTTGAATTCTTGTGTTTCCACAATGCCATTATCGACTGCTGTATAACCAAACCCCGTATTAGTTTTACCTTCTTCACTTGTTAATTCAATTTCTTTAAGAAATAAAAACTGTTCTGGTTTTTCTAATCCAAAATTTTCAAGACAATATCTAGAAACTTCCAAAAGGGTATTTTTACCAATTTGCTCAGCATAGAGTTGATAGAATACATCATGATCTACATGTTGCATTTCTTTGAGTTTTTTTCTTGGATCATCATGGCCTTTTCCATAAATTGCTGTTCTTATTCTTTTGGATAAATAATCTCTAATACTTTTAGAGGTTTTGGAGGCCTCTGGATTATAAGATGAAAGAGAGAGATTTTTGGCAATTTGCAAAAGTTTTTCGTCTGCTCCTTCAGCGTTAGGATCCCCCATTATTTTATCAGCAATACAGTCTTGAAGTTTTTGTTTATTAGTTCCATCGGAGTCACTGCCAGCGGAGTCTTTTCTAAAGTTATCTAATTGTACCTTACAATCTTTAAATTGGTCTGAAGCAATGAGAAGTTCTTCATCCTCTTTTTCTTTTATTGCTTCTAGGAATGTGTTTAATTCTTTTTGATTCACATTTTCAGCGAGAACTGAAGAAGTCATAAAAATAATAAAGATACTAAGATATTTCATATACATATATTATAAATTACGATCCCTTAAAAAAACAAACCCTATGTAATTACATAGGGTTAAACTTTTATTTTAGACATTCATTTGTGTCATTTGCGACCTATTGAGCCTTCTTAGAAGGTTCAATTCTACAAGACTCCATAAGCATATTGGCAGCATCACATAAGGCCACCACATTATCAGCGGCTCCAATTCTAATGGCTTCTTTTGGCATACCAAAAACTACTGAAGTCTCTTCATTTTGGGCCATAGTCTTAGCATTTTTACTCGCCTTTAGGCGTTTCATACCTTCTGCACCATCTTTTCCCATTCCTGTGAATATGGCAGCTACAATATTTTTTTCAACAGTAGAGTTTGACACTGAATCAAAAAGGTAGTCGACAGAAGGTTTAAACCTATTCACTGGGGCATCATCATTAATTTCAACCTTCATAAGTCCCCCCTTATGGACAAACTTCATTTGAGTTCCTCCAGGTGCTACTAAGACTTGGTTGGAAACAACTAAATCTCCATCCACAGCTTCTTTTACTTTAAATTTTGTAGTTCTATCAAGCCTTTCCGCAAATGCTTTAGAAAACTCAGCTGGAATATGCTGAACTATTAGTACAGGAGGAATAGTATCTGGAAGATTGTCTAAAACTTCTTTTAATGCACGAGTCCCACCTGTAGAAGCACCGATGAGAATAAGATTGTTATCTAATTCTACATCACTAGAACTTGCTTTTTGAGCAAAAGGATTAGTTTTCTCCTTCACAAAATGTGCTTTTGAAGCACTGATAAGCTTTGTATTAATTTCATTCGCAATTGCAGCAAAATTCGACATATCTGGTTTTTGAATATAATCAACAGCACCAGAGTCAAGGGCTTCTAATACTAAAGGCCCTTCTTGCATACTAATTGAACTAATCATAATGCAAGGTATTTTATGTTTTGGTGAAATTTGTTTTAATAATTCAACACCGTTTAAATGTGGCATATGTATATCTAGTGTTACCACATCCGGTTTTAAGTCGATTATGGCCTGATCTGCCTCCAGAGGATTATTAATAGTACCTACAACTTCAATATGTGGAGAGAGGCTCATTATTTTTGTTAATAAATTACAAATGGTAGTAGAGTCATCTACAACCAGTACCCTAACTGTTTTTTGAATTTCTTCTACTTTACTTTCTACTGGCTTTTTTACTACCGATTTTGAAGCTCTTATAATTTTTTCACTAGGATTAAAGAATATTTGGTATTCCGTTTCTCTTTGAACAAATTTTACATTTTCAAAAATCATAGAAAGAGCAGGCTTAATAATATCAAAATCACTCTGTTTACCTACGATTTTCACAATTTCAGCTTGAACAGAATTTTTCATTTGTTCTAAAACATCCGCATTAATATTGTCCACGTTTTCAATAATTGCACAGGCCCCATTTTCAGACTGAGCTGCAACAAAGACATCATCTTTTATACTTTGTTCTAAAACTTGAGTGTTATTCTTATCAAATATTTTCATACGACTTTCCAAATCCCTATTACTTCAATAAAAAATATTTTGCTTGATAAGCAAAACTAGTAAATGGTCCACTATCTACTGCATAGTCTTGCAAATTACTAGAAGATCCACTTTGATTGAAGTTGACATCATCTAATAAAACATTCATAGCATTAATTTTGTGAATAACCTCACTTGCATAATCAGAGTGTTGCCCTAAAACGATTAAAGATGATTTTTTTCCACTATTAAAAGCATAAACCTTTTCAACATTATTTTTAAAATCCCCAACATATACTGTGTTAGGCTTATTTTCGACCTTACCCACTTCTAATTTTTCAATATTTAAAAGAGGAAGATCTGCTTTCATCTCATCTATTACCGAATCTAAAATATTGTAAGCACCTTCAAGCATCACATAAGATGCAGGCCAGGATGTGTCATTATTAATTTCTTTGAGAATATGATAAATTTTCTTCTTATTTGACCAATGTGCATACATTCCATAAAAATATTCTTCAGGATTTGTAAGCTCTTTGCTTGAAAACTCTCTATCGATATCAGTAAAGACAACTTCTGAATGACCTGTCAATTTTTCAAGAGCAGCAACTCTTAACTTAGTACAAATCTCATCACCTTTAATCATAAAGTCTTCCAAAGAAGGCTTTTCAATATAATCAGAAGCTCCTAATCTTAATCCTTCCATTGCCTTAAAAGCATCTTCTCTAGAAACAGATGATACGATTACAACTGGAGGATGGCTTTCATTATAATTCTTCTTTAAGTAACTTAAACCGTCCATTACAGGCATGTGAATATCTAAAGTCATGATATCAACTTCATTATTTTTCAAAAACTCTTCCGCTTCCTGACCATTCTCAGCAGTACCTACAACTTCATAACCAGGATTGGCTGCAAAGATTTTTTTCATTAAAGATAAAATGATCTTTGAATCATCTACACATAATACTTTTAAAGGATTTGGTAGTTCAACGAAACTAGGTTGATGAGGAATATGTAGAGCTTCTTCATACTCTTTCATATCTTCAACTGTTTCTGCTTCTACAACATTTCTGTGTGAGTAAACAGATGGTCCATGAACTTCTATAGGAAGATCCATAGCTGTTAGAGACTCAGAAACACCTGTAAAGAATAGTCCTGTTGGTTGCAAGTGGTCTAGAATATCTTTTCCTATTTTTTTAATTTGATCTTCGGAAAAGTAAATAAACACATTTCGACAGAAAATAATATCATACTTTGTGTTAAGCTCATCATGTAATTTTTGTATATTTCCAAAGCGAAAAGAACAATGTTTCTTAAG
The DNA here is from genome assembly GCA_964215955.1 of Flavobacteriaceae bacterium. GTDB lineage: Bacteria > Bdellovibrionota > Bacteriovoracia > Bacteriovoracales > Bacteriovoracaceae. The sequence goes on along the minus strand of CAXPDR010000025.1, from coordinate 22,251 downwards.
AGATTCTTTAACTTTTACAAACTCTGCTATCTCACCTTTTCCTCGTTGCCAATGATTCGATAAGTACTTCATTGGAATAGATTTAATATCATTAAATTTATAAACACCATTATTCGCTACTGCTACAGAGGCTTTATCAATATCGGTACCTTCAATTTCAAAGGATACATCAGAGATGCCCATTTGTTTTAAATGAAAATCAAAAAACATGGCCAGAGAATAAGGTTCTTGTCCCCGAGAACAGGCAAGACAAAGTATTTTAATTTTATTCTCACCTCTAGCTCTTACATCTTTTATAATCTTGGTTAAATTCAATTGGAGGTATTCAAAATGACGAAATTCCCTAAAGAAAAAGGTATAATGTGTTGTAAGTTCACTTACAAAATAATCATTTTCTTCTTTTTCGTGAACCTTTAAGTAAGATAAATAATCAGAGGGTTCAATAATATCTAGATCCATCATCCTTTTTCTAATTTTAGTTTCGATCAGAAAGTGATGTTGCTCTGTGAATACGTTACCAGAAGCTTTTGATACAATTTCAATCGCGTACTGAATTAATGCTTTTAAATCATTATTTTGCTCTAAAGCTGCACCCATAGCAACTCCCTCCTAATATATTAAAGTTAAATTATGCTGCTTTACTAACCGATTTCAAAACATTGAAATCTTTAACATCTAAACATTTCGCGATGTCTAGCAATACGGTTAAACCATCGTCTTTTTTATAGACTCCGAGAATATAATCAGAACGTACTTGAGATTGTAATTCAGGCATCTCTTGAATTTCGGCTCTAGAAAAGGCAAGAACTTTATTTATAGAATCAACGACAATTCCTATATTCATACCTTGAAAGTCCACAATGATAACAGCGTTATCAACAGGCTCTTCATTGGGTTTAATATTTAATTTATTTCTTAAATCCACAATAGATATAACTTGTCCACGCAGATTCATAAGGCCAATAAAATGCTTAGGAGCTTTTGGGATTGGAGTCGTTTCTGGAATGGAAATAACCTCTCTTACCATAAGTAAAGGTATAGCATAATCTTCTTGTCCAAGACTAAACTCGATAAATCTATCCAGTTGTCCTAATTCACCTCTTTCTAAATCATTAAAATCGTTCATTTTTAACCTCAATATTTTTTAAGCGGCTATACGCCCTGCTGTTTTAGTTTTGCTGACAGAACACAAATCATCTATGTCAACAATAAAAGCTGGCTTTCCATCACCTAAAATCGAGCTTCCCATAAATCCTTTTTGGTCTTTTATTTCATTTCCTAGTTTTTTAATAACAACCTGTTGTTGTTGAATAATATCATCTACTGCAACTGCTATTAATCCGTTTTTGCTTTTTGCAATGATAACAATTTGTTCATGTATTTCTTTTGGTTCTTCATTTAATTTTAATAAATTGCTTATTTTTCTAACTGGTAAAACCTTACCTCTAAGGTTTAAGCAATCTCCAAGACCCGTAGCATAATGTATATCCTCAGCATGTGGTTTAAGTGATTCTTGCACTTGTGCAATTGGAATAACAAATTTCTCTCCACCAACTTTTATAATCATTCCATCAATAATTGCCATTGTTAATGGAAGAACAATTTTAAAGGTACTTCCCTTACCAAGTCTTGTATCAACCCTAACATCACCTGAAAGCTTTTCTATATTTGTTTTAACTACATCCATACCAACTCCACGCCCCGAAACTTCAGAAACCTGATCTTTAGTAGAGAATCCTGGATGGAAAATATATTGAATAACCTCTTGATCCGAAACAACGGAATTTGGATTTAAGACACCCTTTTCAATCGCTTTTCTTCTTATGACATCAGGATCAATTCCCTTTCCATCGTCACTTACTTCGATGACAAGATTATTACCTTCATGATATGCACTAATATCAACTTTACCTTGTTCAGTTTTTCCAGCTTCTACTCGACCTTCAGTACTTTCAAGACCATGATCAACTGCATTTCTTACGATATGAACAAGTGGATCTGCTAAATGTTCTAAAACCGTTTTATCGATTTCAGTTTCCTCACCTCTTAAAGTTAATTGAACTTTTTTATTTAATGTCTTTGAGGTATCTCTAACAATTCTATTCATTTTCTGAAGAGTTGTTTTAACTGGAATCATTCTTAGAGACATTGAAATATCTTGAATTTCTTTACAAAGCTTACTTAACTGGCCTATTGATTTTATGGCCAACTCATCTTTAATCGCCACATACTTCTGCTGCTCTAACACGGATTGAAGAATCACTAATTCTCCAACAAAATTATTTAAAGTTTCAACTCTTGAAAGTGAAACCCTAATTGACTCATCTTTTTCAACTTTTTTATCATCTTTTAAAACTGGTTTTTTGGTTGGAGCTGGTTCTTTCTTAGCTTCACTAATTTGAGTAACATTTTCAGTTCCCTCAAATACGGCCATGCCAGGTAATGGCTTTTCTTCAACTTTATTAAGTTCTTGCGCCTGTGTTTCTGGGGTTGCAAATAAGTTTTGCATTTCTCCAAAAACATCATTTTCTTGAACTTCTGCAGGTTCAGGCTCAGAATTTACCTGAGGTTCACTTACTTTAGATTGAGTAAGACTAGATTCTTCGAATGCATCTGCTTTTGGAATATCCATCGCTTCTAATTCTGCAAGAAGATCATGATTAATTAAATCAGAATCAACTTCAAAATCATTATTATTATCTTCTACAACCTCTGATTCAGTTTCTTCACCAACAAGCTCACCACCGAGCGCCTGTTTAATCTTTGCTAATAATTCCTCACTCTCAAATTGAGTGTCAAAATCATCTTTAAGATCACCAATCATAAGAGTAATATGATCGTTACACTCTAAAAGAACAGAGACAACGGCGTCATTTATTTCAATCTCATCTTGTTTTATTTTTAGAATAAGATTTTCAACTTCATGGGTAAATTCAGCGACGACACCAAACCCCACGGCCCTAGATGTACCCTTAAGATTATGTGCAAATCTAAAGATTTCATCTATCAACTCTTTATTATGAAGATCATTTTCAAGCTGTAAAAAAGCTTGCTCAGTATTCTCCAAGAGTTGGGTTGCTTCTTCTAAAAAATCTAATTTGAGTTCTTTTTCAAAATCTTCCATACATGACTAATCGGCATATCTTTCTAGCCCCTTAAGAATTTTTTTTAATAAGTTTTAACATTTTAATTCAAGATTCTTAAGAGCATATAAAGAAAAAGGGCTTGTAAATTCAATAAACTACAAGCCCTTTTATAAGAATTTTGTTTAATTTAATTTGAGCGTTTTGCTAACTCTTCTGCTCTTAGGTCTTTTCTCAAGATTTTACCAACGTTGGATTTTGGTAATTCATCTCTAAATTCAACCATTTTTGGAACTTTATAACCTGTTAAAACTGTTCTTGAAAATTCAATTACGTCTTTTTCAGTTAAGCTTTGATCTTTCTTAACAATGAAAAGTTTAACAACTTCACCAGATTTTTCATGAGGGATACCAATGGCAGCGGCCTCTAAAATACCATCGTGAGTTACAATTGCATCTTCTACTTCATTTGGATAAACATTAAAGCCAGAAACTAATATCATATCCTTTTTACGATCAACAATTTTGAAAAAGCCTTGTTCATCCATAAAAGCAATATCACCGGTCTTAAAAAAGCCATCTGCAGTCATAACCTTAGCTGTTTCTTCATCTCTTTTATAATAGCCACTCATGACTTGAGGACCTTTTATACATAGCTCCCCTGACTCTCCAATAGGAAGATCATTTCCATCATCATCGATTATTTTTACAATTGTTGAAGAAATGGGTAAACCGATTTTCCCATTATACTTTTCAAGACCCATCGGATTCATACAAGCTGCAGGTGAAGTCTCTGTAAGACCATAAGCTTCAATTAATGGTCTATTAGTAACTTTTCTCCAGTTCTCAGCAACTGCCTTTTGAACCGCCATTCCTCCCCCAAGCGCTAATTTGAGAGAAGAAAAGTCTAAATTTCTAAACTCTTCATTGTTTAAAAGTGCATTGAATAAAGTATTAACACCAGTTATCGTCGAAAATTTCCACTTAGAAAGTTCTTTCACAAATCCAGGTATGTCTCTTGGATTAGTGATTAAAACATTTCTTGCTCCAATTGAGCTAAAGACAAAACAATTAGCTGTTAGAGAAAAAATATGATAAAGCGGAAGAGGAGTGATAATAATTTCTTCCCCTTCTTTTATAAGTTCTTTGATCCACTCTCTGGCCTGAATCATATTAGCAACAATATTTCCGTGAGTTAAAACAGCTCCTTTGGCAACACCAGTTGTTCCACCTGTGTATTGTAAAAAAGCGGTATCGTCCAATGTCACTGTTTCTGGCTTAAAAGTAGACTCATCGCCAGCCGCTAGAGCATCATTAAACTTAATATTTCCTTCTATTTCCCATGCAGGAACCATTTTCTTAACATTCTTTATAACAAAATTAACAATAAAACTTTTTGGGAATCCCAAAAGATCACCAATTCCTGTAGTGATGACATGTTTTACTGCTGTATTTTTTAAAACGTCTTGAAGAATATGGCAGCTATTATTAAAAATAATAATTGCTTCTGCTTCTGAATCCTTTAATTGATGTTCTAGTTCCCGTTCAGTATATAATGGATTAACATTTACCGCAGTCATTCCGGCCCTCAAAACTCCGAATAGAGCAATTGGATACTGTAGAATATTGGGCATCATCAATGCAACCTTAGAACCTTTCTTAAGGCCTAAGTTATTTTGAAGATAAGAAGCAAACTTTTTACTAAGAGAATCAAGCTCACCGTAGGAAAATTCTTTACCCATACAAGTAAAAGAAGGCTTATTTGCGTATTTCTTAAATGATTGATCCAAAATATCGACAATACTTGAATATTCTTTTGGATTAATTTCTTGCGGTACACCTTCAGGGTAACTTTCATACCATGGATGATTCATTTTTGGTTTACTCCCGTTAAAATTTCATAATATCAATATGATAATAAAGTCCAACAAAGAATGAAATAAGAAAGTTTAACCCTTATTCAATTAAAGAGTTGCCGCTATCCTGATTGTTTTTGGCAAGAACTCTTCTGGATAATTCTCATATTCGTCAAAAACATCAAAAGAAAGTTCATTATGGTAGTACAAATACTTTATCTTAAAGCCGACCTGCTTTAGAGTTTCTTCGATATCCATAGATTTTTTTATAGATCGAATGGGAACATCCTTTCCATTAATTTCTTTATATAAAATGTAATTTTCATCAAAACTATAGCCCACTGGAGTTTGTAACTTTGGATGAAAGGCCATGGTCTCGATAAGAAATTGTCCATCGACACTCAAATGTTTTTTAACAAAAGTTAAATAGCTTATTATATCTTTAGGATCTGTTAAGCAGTGAAATAAATGAGAATCAATAAGAAAGTCGAAATTACCGTCTAACTTAAAATCTGGTTTTGTCACATCACCTATTAAAAAATTTAAATTCCTTTCCTTAATTCTACTGATTTGCTTGGCATTCATAATAGCAAGTTCAGAAATATCGATTCCTGTATAAGAATTGAACTTACTCTCTAAAAAATAACTTAAACAACCTAAGCCAGAGCCTAGTTCTAATACTGACAATTGCTTAGGGTAAATTTGATTTTCAAACTGGAGGAGATATTTGTTTATGAAGTCTTTTAACGATTCTGAATTTAACTCTAAGTATTCATCTATTTTCTTTAAATTTTCTACATGGATAAAGTCTGGCGTAAAACTTCTATAGGTGTTATTGTAAATTTCTTGTTGTATCCCCATAGTTAATTTTAGTGAGGATTTAATAGATTTGGCAACCGAAATGAGTAAATTAGACAATCACACTGTACACATTACTGGCGATGGCAGTAAAACTTTCTTTTCTAAAAAATATAATGAGCTATGTCATTCTGAGGCAGGAGCCGTCAAAGAAACTCAAACCCATTATATAATAGGATGTGAAGTCGAAAAGTTTTTAAATAATCAAACTCAAGTTAATATATTAGAGGTTGGTTTTGGTACTGGTCTAGGCTTTTTAGAAACTAAAAAACTCTTCAAAAATATCCAAAAAAAATTAGTCTTCGTTAGTTTTGAAATAGATCTTGAACTTATCCAAGCTTTTGAAGCTGAACAAAATATTATCTTTAAAAAAAATGGCAATATATTCAGCTACCAAGACCAAAATATCCAATTGAAGGTCTTCTTAGGAAACGCTAGAAACTCAATATCTCAAATTCCTAAGGACTTAAAGTTTAATTGTATTTACCAAGACGCCTTCTCCCCAAAAAGAAATTCTGTCCTTTGGACAACCCAGTGGTTTGAAGCTCTAAAAAACGTGGCCGATGAGAACTGTATTTTAGGGACTTATTCTGCATCCTCTTCTATTAGAAAATCTATGTATAGTGCAGGTTGGGAAATTTTTGAAGGTGAAAACTTTGGAAATAAACGAAGTTCAACCCGTGGAAAACTTACAGGTTCTACCTCAAAAGAGATAATTCAAAAATTAGAACGCTCCCCTGTTCCTGCAATTACAGATGAAAATTATTTAGAATATACATTGGAAAATTATAATGAAAAAAACTAGAATTTGTGAACTTTTAAATATTGACCTCCCCATTATTCAAGCAGGTATGGTTTGGGTTTCCGGAGCCAAATTAGCTGCCGCTGCTGCAAACTCAGGCTGCCTTGGCATTATTGGAGCTGGCAGTATGAAACCGGAATTATTAAAAAAACACATCCTAAAAGCCCAGTCCCTTACTAAAAAGTCAATTGGTATCAACATTCCCATAATGTATGAAGGGGCAAAAGAACAAATAGATCTAGCTTATGACTTAGGCATAAGAATTTTTATCACAAGTGCTGGAAGCCCTAAGAAGTTCACTCAGTACTTAAAAGAAAAAGACTGCGTTGTTATACACGTTACTAGTAATACAGAGCTCGCTCTTAAATGTGAAAATGCAGGCGTTGATGCAGTTATTGTAGAAGGCTTTGAAGCCGGTGGGCATAATGGAAGGGATGAACTTACTAGTCTTGTCTTAATACCTCAAACAGTAAAAAAACTATCCATCCCCGTGATCGCAGCAGGTGGTTTTGCAACTGGACATTCAATCGTTGCGGCCATTGCGTTAGGTGCAGAAGGTGTTCAAATGGGTACAAGGTTTATGCTCACCCAGGAAAGTAGCGCTCATATAAATTATAAAAATCTTCTCATTGAATCGGAACCGAATCAAACTGAGTTAGTAATGAAAAAACATGTCCCAGTAAGACTTTTTAAAAATAAATTTTATGAGGATATTAAATCTCTTGAAAACTCCTGTGCAACAAAGGAAGAACTCCAGAGCCATTTAGGAAAAGGTAGGGCAAAAGCCGGTATGTTAGATGGTGAGTTAATAGAAGGTGAATTAGAAGTCGGACAAATCTACTCTGAGATCAAAGATATCCCTTCTGTCAAAGATCTTGTGACTCAACTAAAAAAAGAATATGATTTAGCACTAGATAATTTGAAAATCTAAAATAGTTTCAAAATGAGTAATCAGTTTATAATTTAGCTTATTTAAGTTTCCAACCTGAAATTGAAAAAGCATTGTTTTGTCAGTCATAATTACTATAATAGAGACAACAAGGACATTTTATGAAAGTTTCAATAAATGGAAAAGATTACGAATTAGATATTCCTGGTGATACACCAGCACTTTGGGCCATCCGAGAAGAAATAGGCGAAGAAAGTATTAAGTTCGGCTGTGGAAAAGGTTTATGTGGAGCTTGCACTATTTTGGTAGATGGCAAACCAAGAAGATCCTGTGTCACTAAAATTAAGAGAATCAAAAATAAAGACATCATTACTGCTAATGGTTTTAAAAATGATGATAAACTGTCAACAAAACTTAAAGAGAACTGGAAAGAGCTCAATGTTGCTCAATGCGGCTACTGCCAACCAGGTCAAATTTTAAAAGCTTATCATTTACTTTCTGAAAACTCATCACCTTCAGAACAAGAAATAAAAGACTCTATGGATAACCTATGCCGCTGCGGAACTTATCCTAGAATAATCCAGGCCATTCAAAAGACAGTAAAAGATAACCAGATTGAGGAAGTTTAAATGAAAAACCTTAATCGTAGAAACTTTCTTAAGGCAAGTGCCGCCCTAGGAACAGGAATAACATTTTCAGCAGGATTATCAGGATGCTCTAGTTCTAATGCTCTTAAAAGTACTTCTCAAGATTCAGATCAGTTTACTAACTATTGGGTTAATATTCCTAAAGAAGGAGAATTAAGTTTTGTCTGTCCAAGAGCAGAAATGGGACAAGGAATTTCAACAGGACTAGCAATCTTACTTTGTGAAGCCCTCGACTACCCCATAACTAAGCTCAAGGTTAAGAATGCTCCGGCAAATAGAGTTTATGATCATCAACAATTCAAAACTCAACTAACTGGCGGTAGCTCCTCAACCAGTTCAGAGTATCAACATATACTCAATATTGGTGCATCCATAAAACATTCATTATTATTAGCCGCCAGCAAAAAGCTTAAAATTGATATCACTGAATTAAAAACAAAAGATGGGTTTGTCCTTTTTGAAAATAAAAGACTTAGCTATCAGTCTTTAGCTTATGAAATATCGAATGAAATGATTGCTTATAAGGATTTTAATTTCCCAGAAGAAAAAGCTTTAAATTATATAGGTAAGCATATTTCTAGAGTTGATAATGAATCAAAAATTCTCGGAACTGAATCTTATGGTATTGATACTAAAAACTCAAAAGTAACAGGAATAGAAAACCCCCTGGTTGCAGTACTCATTCACCCACCTAAAATTGGTGCCAGCCCCTTATCTTGTAACTCTGATGAACTACTTAAACTAGATGGGGTAAAACATGTTTTAAAGATATCCACAGGTTTTGCAATTGTGGCAACTAAATATTGGCAAGCGATTGAAGCAAAATCTCAATTCCAAGGTAAATGGGATAATCCAAAAAACCTTTTTGATACCAAAGAGTATATCCAAGAATGCAAAGACAAGATTAAAAACTTTGATGGAAAAGACCATTTTTCAGAGGGAGATGACTACCTTAAACAAGAAATGGAGATTGAAGCAGAATTTGTTGTTCCGTATTTGGCACATGCACCCATGGAGCCTCAAAACTGCACGATTAATATTAATAGTGAGAATGCTCAGGTCTGGGTTCCAACTCAAACGGTTGGTAGTGTAAAACCAATCGTATCTGAAATAACCGGACTAAGTGAAGATAATATTCAGGTTAACTGTTCATCACTTGGAGGAGGCTTTGGGAGAAGAGGTCAGGCCGATTATATTATTCAAGCTGCAGAGATCGGGAATATGATAAAAAAGCCGGTAAAACTTCAATTTTCAAGAGAGGATGATATGAAAGCTGGTTTTTATCGTCCTTTAGTTGTGACAAAAATGAAAGCCTCAATGGACAAAACGGGTGAACACATTTATTTAAAACAATCAATTGCAACCCAGTCCTTATATGATGACATTCTACCGGATATGATGGTTGGCTTAACTCCTAGCTGGGTAAGTAATGGTGTTTCACGAGCATTAGGTAGACTTGGTTCCATGATTGCTGGTGGAACAAGTGTAAAAGAAGGTGCAAATCCACCTTATAATCTAAAAGGAATCCAAATTAATTGGAACAAAATGGAAACTCCAGTTCCCACTTTATACTGGAGGTCTGTTGGACATTCACAGAACGCATTTTTTGTAGAAAGTTTTATGGATGAAATTGCCAATAAGCTAAAGATTGATCCAATAGAGTTTAGAGAAAAAAGACTAAAAAAATCTCCTAGACTTTTAAATGTCCTACAAAGGGTAAAAGAGATCTCTAAATGGAGCGATAAAAACAATCAAAGACATCTAGGTGTAGCCACACATTTTAGTTTTAACTCACGGTGTGCTGCTGTTATTGAAGTAGAAAAAAGAAATAATCAAATTAAGATCACTAATGTTTGGTGTGTTATTGATTGTGGAAGAGCAATTAATCCTGACGGTGTCCATGCGCAACTCATGGGCTCGGCCATATTTGGCCTCACAGCTGCTTTGAATGGAAAGATTGAATATGCAAAAGGAGAAGTCGTACAGTCAAACTTTCATGATTATCAATTAATGACTATGGACCAAGTCCCAAATATTTATACAGAGGTGATTGATTCACAAGAACCACCAACAGGTGTTGGTGAACCGGCAGTACCTGTGATGGCACCAGCTCTTTGCAATGCCCTTTACTCTCTCACGAATATTAGGTACAGAGAACTTCCCCTAACCGACCATTTAGATATAAGCTAGCTTAATAATGATGATACTTTTGCAATATCCTCTACTCTGTCGAGGTCAATTCCAGCATTAGGTAAACTCATAACGTTATAATTATTCACCAGTTCTCTAAGCTTAGAAGACTTTGTTACTTCTAAGCTTTCTAGTGCATCTCTCGTAATAATGGCCGGTGGACCATTTACTTCATAATATGAACTAAAAGTACTCATTTTCCCATACTCTTTATGAATTTCAATGAGTTTATTGTAATCCAACTCTTTTAGAAGGGGTAAATCTCCTAAGGTGACTAAAAGATCTGCATTAGATTTTAAAGCTAAATCTCTAGCAATTTTTAAACTGGTCCATTTTCCATCCCGATAGTTCTCATTATAAATAATTTCAACATTCTTAGAAAAAGAAATGTTTTGTATTTCTTCATGATAATGTCCGGTGATGATATAAATTTTTTTTAAATCATTAGGAAGGCCAGAGACGACATGAGCGATAAGAGGCTTTCCATTAATCGAGGCACATAATTTATTACCTTTAAATCTCGTGGCCATACCGGCGGCTAAAACACAGCAAATCATACAGACTCTTTTTGTTCAATAATACGTATTTGGATCTCGGCCATTATAGAGAGGGCCACAGCCGACTCTCCTTTACCTAGTCCGTTAATCCCGACTGGGGCAGAAATTTTTTTCAAAATATTTTTCGATAATTCAATTTCATGAAGACTTTTCAAGTCTTTCAAAAGTTGATCCTTTCTTCTTTTTGGTCCTAAAAGACCTAGATATTGAATGGTATTAATATCAGCATCATAAAAATCTTTTAATAGTTCAAGATCTTGAGAATAGTTATGTCCCATCAAAATGACAAAGTTATTTTGATTAGTACTTAATCTATTAAGAATCTCCTTACTGTTGTAGGGGGAAATATTCCATCCCTTATTAACCTTTTCCTCAAAGAAATCATTTCTTATAGTAAAAAAATGATGATCCCATTGACTCCAATGTAATAATTCGTTCAAAGGATCTGTATCAGGTCCTCCTCCAATAATAGTGATCTTAGGTTGGTCACTTAATTTTGACTCAAAATATTCAAAGAGAAATTTTTTATCTACCTGTTTATATTGAAGGAGTATTTTTCCATCACAACCTATACCACTTCCAAAAAGTCGGTCTAATTCCTTAGTTGTATCAATTTCGAAAGTAAATTCTTGAGCATCACTTTCTAGAGCTTTCCTATTGATTTCACTTTCTAAACAACCACCGGTAAGGATCCCGCAAGAACGTCCTGAGCCAATTTCAATTATTTTTTTTGCACCAGCTTTCTTATAGGTTGAACCAGAGGTTTCTAAAATTTCAATTAAATAAAACATTTCTTTATTTGAAGATTTTACAAATTGAAATAGTTCTTTAAGCTCCCGGATCACAGTGATTTAATGAGATAAAAGTGATGATCGATCAAAAGATTTAATCACCATATGAAATTTAAAGTCAAACAAAAGAACATCGGTTCCAACATAAACCTTACCATCTTTAGAGTGAAGAATATTCTTTTTAAGAAGCTCTGAATATCCTTTCAAAAGAGAAATTTCCTCTCTACTAGGAAGCACATCTGGTGAAATCTCAACATCTCTAGAACCCCCAATGGATAAACTCATCATATCCATTGAACTTAAAACCTTTTTAAAAACAGCTATTGCTTCATTGGTTAATGTATAACAATTAGACCTATCGATATGCTCTTGTAAAAATAATTCTAATTTCTCTAAATCTTTTTCATTAAAACGATATTTATTTTTTAAATGATATTGATCGTGATCAAAAAATTCATTTTCTAGAAGAGCTCTTACAAATCCTTTAGGAGCGACAATACTTTTACCAGTCACCTCATCCAACTTGGTTATTAATTCTTGTCTATCAAATGCTTTTGTTTCACTTCCTTGATTGAGAATATTGACAATTTTTATGTATCTTAACAGTTCTGAATAAATATTGAGGGCCATTGTATCAACTGAAAAGTTTTTATTTTGAAAATCGACCATACTTTGAAGAACTGTCATTTTTTCATCAACCTTTCTAAACCTCTCAGCAACAGATTTGAAAATGAGGTTTATCCATCCAGGTAACTGATCAATTTCTTCAGATAGACTTTCTCCATCAATCACATCGACGTTAACATCAGTAATCGCTTGAACACTTGCAGATCTTTTTTTGGCATCAAAAAAACTAAGTTCTCCAAAAATTTCTCCAGGACCCAAAACTGCAAGATTAATTCTACCGCCATGGTGATTTTTATAAACTACCACCTTTCCACTTCTTAAAATAAAAAGCTTACGGCTTAAATCATTTTCTTTAATGAGGATTGTATTCTTTTTAAAAGTTTTCTTGTTAAGATTGATCATAGTAAAATTTTACTATGCAATCAGAAAACCTACTAGAAAAATTTTATAAACTATATTTTCTTAAAAAAGCTTGAATATACTCATCGGTTAATTCAACTTGCTTAATACGTTCTTTTATTATCTTTATTTTATCTTTAGTTAAAGGAGCATAATACTCTTTGGATTTTGGGGTCCACCCCCAGCCCCAATAGGTCTTATGCTTTATTGGAGACAGATGTCCTACTCGCACTCCGTAATACATAATATTGGCATAAAATGTACCGGCCTTATTTTTTACACATTTTTTTAGCTGTAAATCTGCAAAGTCTTCATCCTTCTTAGTCCCTCCAAACCAGTACCTTAAATCATGTTCAAAGCAGCAATCTTTCCATAAGTTTGGATGAGAAAGTGTACCTTCATTAAATCCTGTACAATAATCTGTGTAAAAGACTTTAAGATCAGAAGCATATATTTTAAAAGGCCCAAGTATAAAACTTAGGCCTAAAATAATTTTAAATTTCATTATCTAACATTCATTTCAAGTCTTCTAATTCTTTCTTCTAATTTAGGGTGGGTCGAAAGCATCGCCCTTAATCCACTCTCTTTAGAACTAATCTTAAAAGCACTTAAATTTTCAGATTGCTTATCAAAGTAACCACCACCTTCATATTGAGCTTGTAGTCTTTTAAGAGCTGCAATCATTTTTTCACGACCTGCTAATTGTGCTCCACCAATATCAGCTGAATACTCTCTCATTCTTGAGAACCATGAAGTAATGAACATTCCAATAAATCCAAAAAGAATTTGTAGAGCAATCTCAACCCCAATATGCGCCAACATTCCTAGTCCACCTCTATTGTCTTCATCCCTAAGAGCTTGATCGATAGCAAAGGTTACTATTTTTGCAAAGAATAATACAAATGAGTTCACAACACCCTGAATTAAAGTCATTGTAACCATGTCACCATTAGCGATATGAGCGACCTCGTGTCCTAAAACTCCTTCAACCTCATCTTTTGACATGCTGCTAAGTAAGCCAGTCGAAACAGCAACTAAAGAATTGGACTTGCTTGGCCCTGTCGCAAAGGCATTAACTTCAGGTGATTGATAAACACCAACTTCTGGCATTTTTGGAAGGTTGGCTGCTTTTGCTAATCTATGGACAGTATTTACCAATTCACTAAACTGACCATTCGCTTCAACAATTTGCACACCCATCATAGACTTTGCCATGAACTTGGACATAGCAAGAGAGATAAATGATCCGACCATCCCCCAAATACCACAGTAAATCATTAAGGAGGTGTAATTGAGGCCATAGGCATTCAAATAAGGCTCAACACCTAAAACTCTCATAATGACTGAGATGGCAATAATGACAGCTAAATTCATTAGTGCCCATAAACCAAATCTTTTAAACATAAAAATCTCCTTAAATAGTTTTACTCCTTATAAGATAAGCTCCTTTTCATAAACGTCAAGATCTAGAATTTAGATTGATATTTGACGTTATACTTCCTAGAATATGAAAGATGGGAAAACAAAGACTTACGCACTGCATACTATTAATAATGGCATTCTTACTTGCCTCCTGTTCACTAGCACCCTATAGCAGTACCACCTCTGGTCGTTCTTATGGTGCCGGAAAAGTGCAAGCAGAGGTCGGCAATATCAATTCAACTTATAACTTAAAATTTGGTCTAGGGGTAACAAAAGACTTTGATTTTGGGTTCGTCATGGAGTTTGGAGCAATTTCTACTTCAGCTCTTTTTATGAAGTACTCATTCATCAATAACGAAACAGGTCCAAGTCTTTCCGGTGAATTTGGCTATGGATCCACTGAAACGACCAAATTTTACTACTTAGGAACGACAGGCTCTCTTGCTTTCAGTAAGGAATTTGAACTTTTTCTCAATGCAAGAATAAATTCGGTTAGTACGGATAGTTCAGATATAGAAAAAGATGAATTCAATGGAAATGTTAAAATTTTGGCCTACGATTTAACATATATGCAGGCAACCATGGGTTTCAATATTTGGTTTACAGAAAATGCAGGTCTCTCTCTTTACTCCACTTACTATAAAGGTGAAGATATTGAAACATTATCTGATAGTACTTTTGGTGGAAGCCTCTTATTTAATTTTTAACATTATCTTAATCTGATCTTTAAACTTTTGACCCCATTTTGACCCCAAAACTAAAGAAAAACCTTACTTTAAAAATCTTCGTGGTATTTCTAAATCCTGTGTGTTAGATGAAATTCAAACACACATTAAAGGAAAGGGTCCCATGAAAAAACTTGCTTTATTTTTATCATTATTAACTTCGACACTAGTATTTGCTGGTACTGAACTAGAAACAACATCGTTTACAGACATCGAAAAGAAAACCAACGAGCTAATCAAAAAACACGGAGCTAAAAACGTATTGGTTGTCCTTGATATCGACAATACAATTTTAACTATGCCACAAGAGCTTGGAAGCGATCAATGGTACACATGGCAATACGAAGATTGTATAAAAAAGCAGATTAAAGAAAAATATTGTATTACTAACAATATGGGTGAATTACTCTCTCACATGGGGAAAATCTTTGCCCTTTCAAAAATGATCCCAACTGAAAAACAAACACCAAAAGTGGTAAAAAGATTACAGGAAAAAGGTGTTAAATTATTTTTATTAACTTCAAGAGGACCTGACTATAGAAATGCAACGGAAAGAGAATTAAAAAGAAATGGTTACAATATCCAAACAAGTGCTATTGGTCCAAAAGGTGGCTTTCCGGGAACTTTCATTCCTTATACTTTAGAAAACCTTTCTGCTGTAGGTTTAACAAAAGCAGATGCAGAAACGGCAAAATTAAGAAAAGCCAGAAAAATTTCTTACATGAATGGTGTAATGATGACAGCTGGATTGAACAAAGGAATTATGCTTAAAACAATGTTGGCAAAAACAAAATCAAACTTTAAGGCCATCGTATTTGCAGATGATCATATCAAACATACTAAGAGAATGCAGGCAATCATGGGTAATATCAAAGATGTTGAGTTAGTGACATTTAGATATGGTGCAATCGACCCTCAAGTTAAAGCATTTAAAGCTGGTAATAAAAAATCGGTTATTAACGCATTTAACCAATTAAACACAACAACTCAAAGTATTTTCAAATAATTTAAAAGGCCTAAGGAGTACAACTCTCCTTAGGCTTACTTGAGTAATTAGATTTAATCTTTCTATAAAATATCCATTATTGTTCTATTTGTATAAAATTTCGTTTTCACTTAGAATATAGTCATGAAAAACTTTCAAATAAAACAAATCATAACTGACTCTGAAATTATACTTAAAGGCAAGCAACAACAAGTTGAATTAGTCCTTTGTAATATCCTTGCAGGAGGACATACCTTGGTAGAAGATGCTCCTGGTGTAGGAAAAACGACCTTAGTTAAATATTTTGGAAAATCATTTGGTATGGATGTATCTAGAATTCAATTCACCAATGACTTACTTCCTTCTGACATTTTAGGAACAACTGTTTTTAACAAAGACTTGAATAATTTTGAATTTCATCAAGGCCCAATTTTCGGAGAACTCATCTTAGCAGACGAACTCAATAGGGCTCCACCAAAAACTCAAAGTGCACTTCTTCAGGCCATGGAAGAAAGAACTGTATCTCTTGAAGGTAACAATCACAAACTACCAGAGTATTTTACAGTAATTGCAACCCAAAACCCTAATGTACAAGTTGGAACCTTTAATCTGCCTGAATCTCAATTGGACAGATTTTCTATGAAAATAAAAATGGGATATCCAGACAAAGAAGCGACAATTGATTTATTAAAAGCTGTCTCAGGGGGGGGCGATATTAACTCTGCAAAACAAATCGCAAGTTCTGAAAATTTATTGGCAGCACAAAAACAAGTTCATCAAATACATATAGATGATACTATATATGAAAAAATTTATTCAATACTAAATTGGACAAGGTCAAATAAAGATATAGTTCCTCTCAGTAACCGATGTGGTATCGATATGGTCAACACCCTAAAAGCTTGGGCATTTATGCAAGAAAGAGACTATGTTATTCCAGATGACCTTTACCATCTGTTCCCATTCGTTGCTGGTCATCGTCTAGTCCATCCAGAAAGCTCCGACATAGACTATGAACATAAAGTTGCCAATGAAGTTCTTAACCAAATAAAATGAAAAGATTAAAGAGTAAGCTTGATAATTTAACTCAAAAAGGATCAAACGTTTACATCATTCCTTCTAAGGATGGATTTAAATATATCTTTATCAATTTCACCCTTTTCTTAATTTCTCTTAGCTATGCTAACAATATGGCCTTAATTATTACTTTTTTAATGGTGGCATACCTAATCTTACAAATGCTTGATATCCATAGAACCATCCAAGAAATGAAGTTTGACGGTGTAATTATTAGTGATGATTATTTAACTTCGGATATTTTTTCTATAATTCATTTTGAGAATAAAATTACAAATTTAAATAGTACAATTCAGGCAGAATTTGTCTTAAAAGATACAAAAAAGTTGAAGCTTAAATATAAAAAGACCATTGATAATCATACCATTCAAATGAAAGTTGAAGTGAAATCTAGAGGAAAGTATGAGGTGGATAAGATCAAATTATATACTTATGGTAATTCGGGACTGTTTTATGTGTGGAGATATTTTGATGTTAATCAATACTTCTTTGTATATCCTCAAAAGAAACCCGCTCATACTAACAAAGCAAATACAACAAATGAAGCCATCCTCAACCTAACCGATGAAGAGTTTAGTAACCATATTCCTTATGTAAAAGGATTAAACTCTAAAAGAATAGATTGGAAGGTATTTGCAAGAAAAGATATCCTCTACTGGAAAAAGCATATTGATTATTCTTCAGAGACAATTGATATTAATTTCAACAAGCTTCTCGGAGATTCAGAATCCAAATTAGAGGCCATGAGTTTTCTTATTGAGAAAACCTTCAAGGATGGGCACAAATGGCGATTAGTTCTCCCAAATAAAGTAGTTGAAACATCCAAAGGCCATAAACACTTTAAAGAATGTATGGAGAGTATAAGTGAATTTTAATAAGGCGGACTTCAGATATATTTTACTTTTACCGCCATTATGGATCACTTTAGATTTCATTCCCTTGTGGTTCTCTTATCTTTACACTTTCGGAATCATTATTCTTTGCTTTACACCTCTGCCACGATTTTTAGCATATTTAAATTTCATTTCTATTTATTACGTTTTTACGACGGTAGGTAAAACAATTATTCCTGAAACGATGGTCCCCTTATTAACTATCTTTCTATTCTCTAGACTATTGATAAATAGATCGGAAAAAAGATTTGAAATATATCCTATATTCCTATGGGTAGGTTGTTTTTCAATTTTCAGTTCCACCTTATATTATCTAGTATATGCCATTCTCTCTCTTTTCATTTTATTTCTTAGTATTGACGGCAGTACATCATTTTCATTAAAAACAATTTTTAAAAATTTATGGGCCCATAAGAAACAACTTTCTATCATCGCAGGAATTACAATATTATTATTTATTTTTTTCCCACGTTTTCATTCATTTCTACCTACTGCAAATATAAATACACAAGGTAAAGTTGGGTACTCTAAAGATGTAAACAACTCAACGATTTCAAATTTGTTACAGTCAAATCAAATAGCATTTTATGCCCTTCTTTCAAAAAAACTTCGACCTGAAAACCTTTACTGGAGAGGTCGGGTTCATAATTTCACTGACGGATATAACTGGAAAAAAACCAAGCTTCCACCTACCCGTCCAATTAAATTGGGTAAGTCATCAAAAAGAATAACTTATGATTTAAAATTTGAGCAAGACTTTGATGGCGACATTATTCTACTGGACTCACCAATAAATGCAAAGTCCAAGGGTTTAGGTATCTATTCAATAAATCAAACATTTGAATACAAATCCTATATCAAAAAGAAAAAAGCCTCAGTACAAGGTGTTTCAGATTTAGATAAGAATTACCGAATCAATTTAACTGAGAAGCAAAAAGAAATTTATACTCAGACTCCAGGCTTTAGTCCAAACGAGTTGACCAATATTGTTTCTAATATCAATAGCAATGATCCCCAAAATATTTTAAACGAAATTAGACTTTATTTATTAAGAGAAAAATATTCTTACACCTTAAGTCCAGGTTCTATACCAACATTAAAGTCTTTTATTACAGCGAAGAAAGGTTATTGCAGTCACTATGCTTCTTTGACAGCTCTAATATTACGTAAAAAGAAAATACCTGCAAGACTAGTTAGTGGATTCCTAGGTGGAAAGTTCAACGATATAGGTCAATTCTACGAAATCAATAGTAATGATGCTCATGTGTGGGTTGAATATTTTGATAATAATAAATGGAATCGAGTTGATCCTACTTCTTTTATTGCACCGGATAGAGTCACATTAGGAGGAAATCCTGAAAGCCTTGGAGCTCAGGTAGATCAAGGAAAAGCAAATATCATCCTACAAAACTATTATAGATTAAAACTCTATATCGAGACACTTAACTACCAAGTCAGCGCATTTTTAGACGAGTACGATAGAGGAAAACAACGAGAACTTAGCAAAGCCTTCAAAGTAAGATTAAAGTATTTCTTTTTTATTGGTTTTGGATTTATCGCTACATGCCTATTTATTTATTACATTTACGCAAATAGACAGAACAAAGATATTCTTCACCCAGCAGACAAGTATTTGTTAAATCTTCAAAAATTCATATTTAAGAACCAAATTACTTTGACTAATAAAAAAACGATTGATCAATTAAGCAGGGCCCTAGAAGGTTTCCCTAATGAAGAATTAATTTCAAATTTTATTAAGTCTTACGAAAAAGCAAGATATTCAAAGAGTATTGATTTAACCGAACTTGATAAATGCTACCAAGCATTGAAAAGTTCAAAATTTGATCTTAATGCTATTTCGCAGAAGAACAACTAGCTCCACCAAGAACACAAAACTTGGCGCAAAAAGGATGATTTAAGTAAACATCTTTTTCACTGGAAGTTAAGGAATTCCCTAAATCAAAGTTTTCATCATAAGCAATAAGCGTACATGGGAGAACTGTGGGTTTTTCTGAACCTTTACGTTTAACAATCATACGTTCTGTTGCACACATTTGATCATTAGGAGACTTATTTAAAATATCCCAGCAGGCCGTGGTTATTTCAGGAACATCTTCGCCAGAAATCATTTCAGGGAAAATAACAAGATTTTCTCCATCAATTAATTTCAGGGCAATATTTTTTTCATTTAAAAGATTCTGATAAGATTCCTGAGGATTATTATCCCCAATCAGACTTCTACCAGCAATAGAAACATTAAACCCATTATCAACAAGCCACTTAAGAGAATCGAGAGTTCTATCAAAGGTATTAAGGCCTCTTTGTCCCTCATGTAATTCTTTCTTAAAATGATCTAAGCTAACTCTTAAATGAAGTTTATCTTTATAAATATCTTTTAATTTAATTAAATGACTTTCATGCCTCTTAAGAATACGAAAGGCATTAGTTAATACTAAAACCTCAAAATTATTTTCTAATATCGAACCTATGATGGGAATAATATGGGGATTTAAAAATGGTTCTCCCCCAGTTAGTCCAATAAGTTCAGTATTATAAGAACTAGAATGAATTTCTTTGAGGTATTCATTCACTTCTTCCAAGTTAATATAGGATAATCTATCATTAGTAGGACTACTTTCGATATAACAATTCTCACAGCTAAGGTTGCATTGGGTTCCAGTGTTAAACCAGAGTGTTTTTAGATCTGTTAGACTAACCCATGCTCTTTGTTCGTCTTTTGCAGTTTTATATTTATCTGAAAACTTTTCCATTAACAACAGCTCCCAGGGTCAGAAGAACCATTTGCTGCATTATTAAAAGGTGCGTTTTCACCACATCCTTCAAAAATTCCATAATGGGTATTAAAATCACCAAAAAACTCAAAATGCTCCTTATATCTGGTATCGGAAAGCATTAAATAGGTATTTCCACAAACGGATTCGATTTTCCCTTTAGCAAAATAATGATGACCATCTAGTAGAATACCTGCTTCACTTTCCTTCACTGTCCCTTTATACCGAACAGCTTGACCATAATCCTCACAAGCAGTCTCTAAATTATCTAATTTGAACAAGCGATAAGTCACAGAATAAAACTTTATATCACCTACGAGATTTTCTAATTCCTCGTTTTCAACTGTTATAGGTTTATCCTCAACAGATCGTGGGTCAATAAAACCAGCTGTATTAGCTAGTCTTAAAAAATCATTCCAATAAAGAGCACCACTTAAACACTCTCCCCATAGGACTTCATTTTCTCTTAAATTTTGAGGAACTCTACGGTCTGAATACACGTCAGAAAAGTACATTTCTCCACCAGGCTTTAAGAGCCTATAGGCATCACTTAAAACTTTTAATTTATCTGTCGCTAAATTAATAACACAGTTAGAGATGATTAAATCAAAACTATTCGGCTCTAAGCCAAGTTGATCTAATTCTTCTATATTTCCTTTAAGAAATTCTACATTTTTAAAACCAAATCTTTCAGCATGGTGATCTAAGTATTTATTGGCCACTTCCAACTGCTCATCAGTCATGTCGACTCCAACGACTGCTCCTTTCTCACCAACCAGTTGAGCAGCAATATAACAATCTCGACCAGAACCTGAACCAAGATCTAAAATTCTTAGTCCCTCAATATTATCTGGTAAGGTTAATCCACATCCATAATATTTAGCTTGAACCTCATCTGCGACATTTTTAAGAGCATCCCTAATATGTTTAGGAGGCGCAGTAAGGGTACAGCAAGCATTAGTTTTTAGATCGCTTGAAGTCTGTAGTTCCTTACCGTAATAATTTTGAACTTGCTGATTTGTTTTATTGGCCATATTTTTCCCTTTATTGTTCTTCATATTTAAGTGAGATCTACAAAGAGAATGTTACACAAATTTACTTATTTATAAAAAAATTTTTAACCGACCTACATACTTGGGGATAACTTAGTTATCCCACATTGTTATTAATGTCATAAACCCCTTAAGACTTTTCAATAATTTTGATAACTTAGTTGATACTTATTTAATTCCAGTTTGCTTCTAGTTTCTTCATGAAACGTAACTGCCCAAAATTATCATGTAAATCTGAGAGAATTATTAAAGACGGAACCTACTTTAGAAGAAATGATTCCAGAAAAATCCAACGCTTTGTTTGTAAAGACTGTAGTACAAAATTCAGCGCCAGTACGGGAACACTTGAATTTAAACAAAAGAAACGCCGAGTTAATGAGCTCTTACTAAGCTTGTTCTGCGCTAAAGTGACCCAGAAAAGAGCTGCGAGAATTGCTAAGGTGAACAAAAAAACTGTCGCAAGAAGGTTTGATTATTGGGCAAGAAAAGCCAAAATTAAAAATGTAAGATTTAACCAAAAATTACGTAAATCACAGGTTAACCACCTCCAGTTCGATGATTTAATTACAAAGGAAAAAACGAAGTTGAAACCAGCGACAGTAACTGT
>CAXPDR010000024.1:0-79445 GCA_964215955.1 Flavobacteriaceae bacterium | reverse complement strand
GCAAACATGATGGTTCTAAGCGAAATTGAATCAGGTGAAACTGCTGTTACTAAAGCAATCGCTGATGCAAACGGAACAACTGTTGAAGAAGTTCAAAATGCTGTTCTTGAGACTTTAAACTAATTAAGTAAAAGTCATAAAAACAAAAAAAGCTCTTTCTTTAGAAAGGGCTTTTTTTTGTCTAAAAATTAAACACTGATCAAAAATTAATCATTTCTAATACACAATTACAATATATTACCTTCACCTTGTTTGGAATATTAATTGCAATAATAAGGTTAAAACTTAATCTTGGCGGTAAACTAATGAAACTTATTCTTCTATTATCACTGATGACTATTCAACCAGTATTAGCTTCTGATCTTTTAAATGATATGAAAGAAGATATACATGTTCAGGTCAATAATTCTATTAAGAAAATGCATATGGATATTTCAAAGGAGATTAAAAGCTCAGTTTCAAAGAACCTCAGTAATAATGGTTTGATAAACCCAGCCAATGTCAAAACGATATCATATGTCTTAGCATCCAACAAAGGTTTTGGTAGATCAAGTTTCGGTCATTCATACATTAGATTAAGTCAGGGAACCGAATTAAGTGAAAATGATATTACCTATGAGTTTGTTGCGGATGTTTCTGATGAGGACTTAGACTACACCCGAGCAATTGGTTTTGGGGATAATTATGGTATTAGGATAGACAAAGCTCCTTATAAAAAGGCAAGAGATTTCCATGTTCTTGAAGAAAACAGGGATATGACGACTTATATACTTGATTTATCAACTGAACAAAAGAGTAAAATTATTTCAAAACTCAACGAGCTTATTCTAGTAGGAACTGAAAAGAAGTATGCCTTTCTTGTTAATAATTGTGCTGATTTGGTAACAGACGTATTAAATGAAGGACTAACAAAGAAACTTACTGGCCTTAGTGCAGTAACACCAATGCTTATCCCAGATCTCTTAGAAGATTATGACCTAATACTTGACGAGCATATTGACCTAAGAAAAACATTACTAATAGCTCAAGCAGTAGAAGAGAAATTTTCTAAGATTCAATTCCCAGAAAACTCAAAATTCACATATCGCCTCAAAGATTTACTTTCAAGTAGCTCTTTAAATGAAAGACTTAGAGGATATTTTCAACTAGACCAACTCAAACAAGAAATGTCAGTAAAAGATGTTATCCGTGTATCAAGCATGGTCCATAACATGTCTAAATATGAGCATAGACAGCTTAGATACTATCTCCCAGAGATTTTTACAAAAAGAGAAAATAGACTTAAAGAATTTATTAGCTTTAAAACAGAATTACCTGGTAAAAATTTTAAAGTTAAAAAGCACAAATTTAAAGTAAAAGAAGAGAAGGTATTTCTATATGTGGATGTAACTAATAGAAAAGAAACATTTAGAATTGAATATCCAATTGAGCATTTACAATATAAAAATGGAAAAATCATTTCCAAACAAACTAATCAAATCATATTTTATGATTTAGGAGATGAACTAGTTAAGGAAAGATTTTTTCACCCAAGTTCACATGTTTTCATGGATGTTATGAAAGAGGATAACAAGCACTATCTTGTATCTTATATGTTTACTGAAAAAGATCAATTTAGAGAAGAAGTAAAAAGTCAATTTAATCGTGATGATGAATTGGCTTACAAAAACCTTGAACTATCAAATGCCCTTGAAACAAATAGTGTAGGAGTCTGCTTTTCACACTCAGAACTATCCCAAAAGCTAGAGTTATTTGGAACCTTTCTTCCTAATGAGAGTCCTCTTACAGAAGATGAGAATCTTGAAATTGTTCAAAAACTATATAATAACTATTTAGTTATTATTCCTGGCTACAAAAATGCAAAGGAGTTTACTGCAGCGATACGAATTGAAAAACTAGCTAAAGTTATGAATGATAACCAAAATCTTAAATATAACGCAACAGAGAGTGTATTTTCATATTTCTCTAATACTTCGATAGATGGAGACAATATTTTCATTTTACAAAATCTAATAGAGTTAGGATTAAATCCAATCATTGCATTTGAGAAGTCTAAGAATTTTGGACATTCAGTACTAGTATCTTCTGTAAAAGAAAAAGATGGGAAATACATACTTAACGTAATTGATCCGAATATGACTTATCAAGAAGATATTTATACTCTTGATCCAGCAACAGGTAAAGTGGATACGACTTTTCATGGACAAGATAAAGAAATTCACATCCCTTTCTTTTCGGTTAATAAATTCTTTAATCTTACTTACTTAAGGCAAAACCCAAGTATTAAAGATGTCCTTACGAAATCATATAAGGCTTTTGGTACAACAAATATTAGTATAAAGAATATTTTAAGATAAATTAACTATCCAACATATCAATCCGAGTTTGATGTCTACCACCTTCAAACTCGGTACTTAACCAAATATCGATCATCTTTTTAACCTTTTCATCAGTGTGTTTTCTTCCGGCCATACAAAGGATATTCGCATTATTATGTTTTTTAGTCATTTCTGCATCGTATTCGTCATTAACTAGGGCTCCACGGATCCCCTTAAAACGATTCACTTGAATACTTATCCCAATTCCTGAGCCACACATAGCGATTCCCTTTGCTTTATCCTCTAACACAGCCTGAGCTATCTTTTTACCATAATCAGGATAATGAACACTTTCCTCTGAATGAGTTCCAAGGTCTTCAATTTCAATCCCCTTATCGAGTAGATAATTTTTAACCATTTCTTTTTGGGTAAATGCTGCGTGATCTGAGGCTAAGAAGATTTTCATAAGATTTATCCTTGAGAAGTTAATTGCTATTGCCTCATCTTAGCTTAAACCATTTCATTTATGAAGACACTTCTTTAAATGATTAAATAAATGGCCTGATCCAATGAGCATTAAAAACTGAATCAGGTATATTTAACTTTTCCTTAAGTTGTTTTAATGGATCCGGTATCGATTGACCATAGATGGCCTCCTTATTCTGATATAGAATGGATTCCTTCTTTTTAGGATTAAAATTATAAGCTTTTATCGTAACTTCAGAATGAGTTTGTTTAGCTCCAAAAAAACTAAAGAATTTCTCAGTTGAATTGTTATAAAATAAATTTCGTGTAATACTTTTAAGTTTTCTGCTTAAAATAGGATAAGGCTTATTTTGATAGTTTTTTCGTAAACTAGGAAGGTTTAGCACTGAACTCAATCGATGACCTTTTTCAATATGCCCGCCTTGCATAACTTCAACTAAATTATTTATATTAACTTTATTATCAACATCTATAGTATAAAGATTAAGAGGAAACTTGTAATCACTCACTTTTAAGTTTTTATTATATTTTTTATTGATGAAATTAAATATCCCTTGAGCTCCGCTCTTTGAAAGATACCAGCCTCGCCACTGGGTTTTAAGTTTTAAAGTTGCGTCTGAAATTTGATCGATCCTCTTATTCTTATCATTATAAACTTTAGCCTCGAGGTGTGTTTCTTGAACCTGCGCCCAGCCAGTTATTGGAGACTTGTACTCATTAAATATATCATAAAAATCATCTTCTTTTTTAAAGAGAAACGTATCAACAATTGAATCCATACTATTTCTGGTATACTTGAACTTATCCTTCCCTCTAGAACTAAGGCTAGATGAGATATAAAATGTTTCTTTATTACCTTTCGGGAATTTTATCGAAACTGTTCCATCTTTATTTACATTTCTTTTAGCGCGCCAAACATAGTTTCTATTCCTTACCGAATCAGAGAAGTCATGGGTGATTGTATAGGGAGAAACTTTATACTTAAATCCACTAATTGAGCCGGTATGAAACATATATTTTAAGGATAATAGCTTTTGATAATATGCATCTCTATCCTGATAAGCTAAATATCTTAAGTTAAAATATCGAATTGTTGCTTGTCCTGTTTGTAAATCTTTATCCCAACTATAAATTGGAAGAATCAACTTAAAACGATACCCTAAATTGTAATATGATGAGTTTCCACTATCCTTATAAATATCAAACTCGTCTTCTCCCTTTCTGTATACTTGGATTCGAGAAGTAATAACTCTACCTTTACTGTAACGAACATAGGTATCAACCACACCACCAGCGAGCTCTGCGCCTGGTTTAATATTAAAAGATTTTCCGAAAGAATCAGTAATAATGACCGACTCTCCTACCTTTAACTTGTTTTTTAAATTCTTATAAAATTTATCTAATTCATCTCGATCTAAATTAGTTGCATTAAAATCAACATCTCCTCGACTAAAAAAGATAGGTTTTTGAAAAAGTTCTCCTCTATCTAATGGCACAGAATTCCTATAAGGATAATTAATTAAGTTATTAATAGATTTCATAGGCCTTATATGTTTATAACTTCTTTGATAATGGGTAATTGCTTTATTTTCAACATACAAAAAATCATACAATCCATTTACACTTAATTCAGCACCAAGTTTAAAGTTAAACCCGACTTCATCTATGAGATGAATCTTCTTTTGACTTCCTGAATAAGCATCTAAATCCATACTTCTAGAAGCAAATACTTCTGAGCGTGCTATGGGAACGACATGAAGAGAAATAGGAAGGGATCCAGAGGTCCCCCTCAAAAGATTAACCCTGAGCTTTCTTCTGGCTTTATCTTTAAGTTTATTTAAAAATAAATGATTAAATGTTCCTTCAATAATCTTATCATTGACTTGATCAACTGCAACTCCAACAGCAAGATCAAGTGTTTTTAGCCTTCCATAGTATTTAAGAACTTTGAATATTGTTTGTTCCTGAGGGTGTTCAAAATCCTTGTAAGGATCCTCCCATTCATCCCCTAAATCATAGGCATCATCCGTATTCTGTCCATCGACAATAACGGGTCTACTCCAGTCATTTTCCTCTTCATTTGCATGAATCAAGTTAACTTGAGTAAGAAGCAGTAATAAAATCCATTTCATATAATGCCCTAATTTATAAGTTATTGTGGAACAATCCAAATAGGAGAGCTCACGATATAATCATCATCTTCTTGAATCAACAAAACATGGTAGAAATCTTTATTTTTTGTATTCACATTAAACTTTATAGGAAGCTGTGATCCCTGAAACTCTTCTAATAACTCGCCATTTCTAAAAAGTTTTACTGAGCTTAAGTTTTCGTTTTCTTTATCTGCATAATCAATAATACCGGAGTACTTCCCTGGGAGTAGTCTTGATCCCATCTCTCCTCCATCAATTTTAAAACTGACCCATGCATTTTTATCATCTGTTACAAAAGATCTTCTCTCTAGTAATGCGAGAATAATATCTTTTTTCGTTAAAGACTTAGCATGAATCCCTGTTCTAAAGTCCGCCCTAACTCCCCAATCTTTTTCATGATTATCTTGACCACCCGTTGGAGCAACCATCCAACCTCTTTGATTAGCTTCCATAAAATAATTATAGCTATCAAAATATCCGACTTTATTATAATATTCCTTAACTCCAGTTGATTTGTTGAACCCTTCAATTCCAATCATTCTTTTAAAGGCATATTTATGCGGCCTCAACCTTTCAAATTCAAAATAAGATCCAAATAACCAAAAATCTCTTCCAGGATGATTAAAAGTTGCAAACACTAAGCCTGACTGCTTCGCTAACCAATCATAAAGATGTCTTAATTTATAAAAACTAAATGCCGTGATAAATTTCTCAGAGTTATACACATTGACATGCCCATATAACGGGGAAGACCACTCAAATCCATATAAGGCAACAAATTTATTATTTACAGTATATTTATTTGAAAGATTTTTTAAGCTTTGCCACTTATTAATCCAAGGTGGAATTGGTAAAAACTCAGAATGTTCTGTCACTGCGAAAAAATCTAAGTTGGCTTTATCCCTGGCCATCTCAAAAGCTTCTTCAGGACTTCCCATTCCATCTGAATAAAATGTGTGAGAATGAGTTAAACCAAAGTATGGTTTATATTTACCACTATGTTTTCTCGCCTTAAGTCTAGTTGGTTCCCAGACAAGAGGATCAAAGTTTTCAATCGACTTTATTAATGATTTCCTATTAAAATTTTGGGCCTTTTGACATGGTTTTAATTCTCTAAGTTGATTCAGAAAGTTTGTTTTAGTAATAGATTCATTTTTTTCTGCAATAAGGATACTTACAGCATTTCCTTTGGAAACGAGAAAACCTCCTCTATCATCTTTTGTACGTAGTAACCCTAAGATAGAGTCAAACTTTTCAATACTTGGTTTTTCCTTATAAACTTGTTCGTAGGCAGTAAGGACAAACTCTTCTTGAGTAAGCTCTGGAGAACATAGGGTCTCATTTATTCTATGCTCTAACTTAGTTACTTCAGCTTCAGATAATGTGGAATGAGAAAATGCGTTTAATTGAAAACATAGGTAAAGAACTGCACTAAAAAGAAATTTCATCCTACCGTCCCTGAGTAAAATTTATATTTGTCTAGATTAAATTCAACGGTAAAAATAAAGTCAATGGAGTTTCAAATTCGAATATAATCTTAATCTTTAGGTAACAAAGTCCTAACAAAAGATTAATCTCAATATAAAAAAGGCCTCTTTCGAGGCCTGATATTCATTAAAAGAAAACTTTTAAATTAGTATCTATAATGCTCTGGTTTATAAGGTCCTTCAACCTGTACACCAATGTAATCAGCTTGCTCTTTAGATAATGTTTCAAGCTCAACACCAATTTTTTCAAGGTGGAACATTGCTACTTTTTCATCTAAATGCTTAGGAAGCATATATACTTTTTGAGCTTCATAAGCTTTTGTGTTTGTCCAAAGCTCTAGTTGTGCAAGAGTTTGATTACAAAAAGAGTTACTCATAACAAATGAAGGGTGTCCTGTTGCACATCCAAGGTTTACAAGTCTACCTTCAGCAAGAATGATGATATCTTTACCATTGATTGTATACATATCAACTTGAGGTTTAATCTCAATCTTGGATTCACCATGTTTCGTATTTAACCATGTCATATCGATTTCATTATCAAAGTGACCAATATTACAAACAATGGCTTTATCTTTCATTTTTTCAAAATGTTCACCTCTAATAATATCTTTATTACCAGTAGTCGTTACGAAGATATCACCTTCTCCAACTACAGTATTAAGCTTTTTAACTTCAAAACCATCCATTGCAGCTTGAAGAGCACAGATTGGATCTATTTCAGTAACGATAACTCTAGCTCCACTTCCTCTTAAAGAAGCTGCTGAACCTTTACCTACATCTCCGTATCCACAAACAACAGCAACTTTACCAGCGATCATAACATCAGTCGCTCTTCTGATTGCATCAACACAAGATTCTTTACATCCATATTTGTTATCAAATTTAGATTTAGTAACAGAATCGTTAACATTAATTGCCGGCATTGGAAGGGTTCCAGCTTTAACTCTTTCATATAATCTGTGAACACCAGTAGTTGTTTCTTCAGAAAGACCTTTGATATCAGCAACAAATTGAGGGAATCTATCGATAACCATATTTGTTAAATCTCCACCATCATCTAAAATCATATTCAACGGCTTACCATCTTTGAATGCTGTAAGAGTTTGCTCAATACACCAATCAAATTCTTCTTCATTCATTCCTTTCCATGCAAAAACAGGAATTCCAGCTGCTGCAATTGCCGCTGCTGCATGATCTTGTGTAGAGAAAATATTACATGAAGACCAAGTTACATCAGCACCTAATTCAACTAATGTTTCAATTAATACTGCAGTTTGGATTGTCATATGAAGACAACCTGCAATTCTAGCCCCTGCAAGTGGCTTACTTGCACCATATTCAGCTCTAATTGCCATTAGACCTGGCATTTCAGCTTCAGCTAATTTGATTTCTTTTCTTCCCCAGTCCGCTAGACTGATGTCTTTAACCTTGTAATTCTCGGCCATAGTTCTCACCTTTGTAAAAGTAATAAATTTTTCAAGATATTACCTTGTTTTTACCGTTGGGGCTAGTTTTTATGCCTGTTTATGTTGACGGCTCTAGTAAGCATCTGGTAGAGATATGCGTCAAACCACAAGCATTAACGCAAAGCTAAACCAAAAGGTAGCTGGAACCTTTTGGGAGGGAAAAAGAAAATGGCAAATAAAAAAGATATTCTCAAATTACACGATATGTTTTTTGCTTCATGTCCAACAGGTCTTGAAGAAGAACTAGCAAAAGAAGTTAAAAAACTAGATTACAAAAAGAAAAGCTTAAAAGTTACTAAAGGTGGAGTTCACTTTGAAGGACTACCTAAAGTTGCTTTAGAACTCATGCTTTCTTCAAGGATTGCCTCTAGAATTTATAAAAAAGCCTATTCATTTGAAGTAAAAGTAGAAAAAGATCTTTATTTCTATGCAAAGGAAATTAAATGGAAAGCCCTTTTTAACTTAGATCAAACTTTCAAAATCTCCGTAGTCCAAAGTAAATCTGAAGACGGAGAAAAAAGGTCAAAGTTTAAAAGTACAATGTTCTTAGCACAAAACCTTAAAGATGGAATTGTTGATCGCTTTAGAGCTGATTGCAAAAATGAAAGACCTTCAATTGATAAAGAACAAGCGGATATGAATTTGCTTCTTCATATGCAACCGAATACAAACCCTCACTCAGTAAAAGAAACTGCAACAATCCTCATTGATATGTGTGGAGCCCCTTTATCTCAAAGAGGATATAGAGCACATAACTTTTCAGCACCTTTAAAAGAAAACCTAGCTGCTGGTTTAGTTTTACTTTCCGGATATGATGGATCCCAAAATTTTTATGATCCAATGTGTGGGTCTGGAACCATTTTGATTGAATCTCTTTTAATTAAAGGAAATATTCCTCCAAGCTACCTGGCAATTCATGATATTTTAGAAAACCAAGAAGAAAGCTATTGGGATTTCATGAAGCATAACTGGTTTACTAAAGATAAGTACATAACTGAAGATTGGAAGAAACTTTTAGATACATATCTTGAAAAAGCTAGAGATGGTTTTGATAAATTAGAAGCTAGTCATGTCAAAACATTTGCAAGTGATTTAGAAAGATATGCCATGAATGCAACCAATGAAAACCTACAAGCAGCAGACCTTCATGAATTTGTAAATCTTATCCAAGAAGATGCAACTAAAACTAAATTATCTTCAGTGGACTCAGGAATAATTGTAACCAATCCACCTTACGGTGAAAGAATTGGAGAAGAGCAAGACCTTCCAGCCCTTTATCATGAGTTTGGTGAAAACCTAAAACAGAACTTCAAAGGATTTAAGGCTTATATATTCACTGGAAATCTTCCTTTAATCAAAAAAATATCTCTTAGAACTTCTAAGAAACTTATTCTATTTAATGGAAGTATTGAATCTAGGCTCGTTGAATACGATTTATTCTAAACCTAATAATTTTTAACCGTCCCCTTTGCGTGGGGATGAGCTTACCTCAACAACTTCTTTCCCAGGCAAAAAGTGAGATTGATTCATGCGATAAATTCAACCTAGCTGGTTTTGCTCAAGATAAAGATCTATTTAAAGAATTAAACCCGGGAAAATCACCAGCTTCCACAACTAAAACTACAAGTACATCAATTAAAGAATAATTTTAACTTTGTGTTCTTTCATCAATTTTCATTGCCAAATCTGGTGATGAAAATTGAAGAAGGGCCTTACGATTTACAATCTTATCATAATGCTTATTTGACCGGCTAAAGAAATATCCCATAATATCTGGATCTTTTAAAAAGATTGTATGCCCCTTACCTGCGAACTTTCTAATAACAAAATCACTATCAAGTAATAAGATATCTCTTATCGTAAAATTCTTTGATACGTACATCACAACAGTATAGTCACTCATTTCAATTAGTGATCGTTTAAGTTTAACCCCTTTAGGGCTTGTTGTATCGTGCCAGTGAATTTTGACTTCCACTTTCTTTTTATCATGAGTATAAAAATCGAATCCCCTCTGAGAAGAAGACTTTCTTTGTTCTAATCCAAGAATGGTTTTTGCATACCATTCACCTAATTGAACGGGAAGATTTTTACCATTCACAAGAACCTTATGGTCTTTAAGAATTTGATAAACCTGATTAACAATTTCAACGGCTTCAAATATTTTTTTAGCATCAGGTAAATGAACAATCGTTATATTTTTACGATCCTTCATGTCTAATTTACGATTGAAAGTATCTTCAAACCATTTATCAAAACCTGGAAGATCTAAGAACGTAAGTGAGCTTTTAACATAGCCAGCTTTTTGAAGGTCTACGACAGTTTTAAAATCTTCCGATTTTTTATTTAGGAATTCAAAAGGAACAAAGACTTCATCACTTTCACCACGAACAAACACCGTCTCTTTCCAAAGATCCGAACTTCCGTGAGATTGTGAATTAAATTCTTTCACAACATCATCAACTAAAATTTTCACAAGTAACCTTTAAGTTTAATTTAATACACCTAAAGTTTAACAGAGTTTTAACTTTTAATTAAGTAGGGAAAAGAAAAAAGCCCCATAGTGGACGATGGGGCTCGGATAATTAGATTTTATATTTAGAAAAGTCTTCTTCTACACTAATAATAGATTTAGCCGTAGCAACGGATTGAACTAGATATTGTGAGCAATAAATCTTAAAGTCGACTATTTTACTTTCAAGAAACTCTTTTCTCTCTCCACTTGCATCGGCTAATTGTTCATGAGCAATCATAGCTGACTTCATTAATCTCCAAGCAACCACAATATGCGCACTTAGATCTAAGAAATCTTTTGCACTTTGAAGAACAAAATTCATATTACCATTTGCCGCATGCTTTCCAATATACCCCATGGCCTCTTGAGAAGCTGCAAACGCTCTTGAGAATATTCCTTTTTCAAATGTAAACTCATCAGCAAGCCGGTTTGAAGATTCAAAAATTTCTTGAGATAAAGCCTTAAGTGTCTCACCTTTATCTTTAAGAATTTTTCTCATAACAAAGTCAATGGCCTGAATTCCATTGGTTCCCTCATATATAGTCGCAATTTTAGTATCTCTTACAAATTGCTCGATTCCATATTCTGTACAGTAACCATATCCACCATGAGCCTGAACAGCATCAACGGCTACATTGAAACCTTGTTCGGAGCAGAAAGACTTACAAATTGGAGTCAAAAGACCAACATAATCATGAAACTTCTTATCTTCTTCTGCTTTATCAAAGAGATTAGCAGTATAAAGAATTAATGATCTTAATCCTCTAGACATTGCTCTCATTTTTAACATCATCTTTCTTACATCAGGATGATTAATAATTTCAGTTTTAAATTGATTTCTTTCTGTTACATATTGCTTAGTTAACTCGTACGCTAAATTAGCTTGTGACTCCCCTTGCATTCCACAATCAAGTCTTGCCTCATTCATCATAATGAACATGTTTTGCATACCTTCAAATTCATTACCAATTAAATAGCCTTCACAGTTATCATTGTCTCCAAAGTTTAGAACAGAAGTAGCAGAAGCATGGATTCCCATTTTATGCTCTACACTTGGACAGTTAACATCGTTTGACTCACCCACAGATCCATCATCATTTAATTTGAACCTTGGAACAACAAATAATGAAATCCCTTTTGTTCCAGGCTCCCCTTCAGGAGTTCTGGCCAAAACAAGATGAATATTATTTTCATATAAATCACTTTCACCTGAAGAGATAAATATTTTGGTCCCTTTAATTTTATACCAGCCCTCTTTTCCAGAAATTGGCTTGGCGGTTGATTTTAAATTTCCGACATCACTTCCGGCCATAGGCTCAGTGAGACACATGGTTCCTCCCCATGTACCCTCCATAATCTTAGGAACGTAAGTATTTTTAATATAATCATCTCCAACTAAACGCATAACATTCATCGCACCTTTAGTTAGACCGGGATACATTGACCAAGCAGTGTTTGCTCCCATTGCTAAAGATCTACATGCTGCAGACAAAGCTTCAGGAACTGGAGTTCCACCAATATCTTCAGGTAAGCCTAGGGCATACCAACCCATTTCGTAATATCCCTTATTCGCCTTATGCAAGCACTCAGAAACCTTTACTCCATCAGGTGTAACTTTAACGCCTTCTTCATCAGACTTTTGTCGTGTTGGATAAATTTCATTTTCAACAAATTTATCACATTCAATTAGAATCTCTTTTACAGAAATTGCATCAAATCCGTATTTCTCAAATTGAGAAACATTTAAAACATCATTTAAATTAAATAAAATATCCTCATGATCAGTTTTATAGACGGCCATGAAATTCTCCTCGTTAAAATTATATATATTTAACATATATCAAATCACGAGATTTTCAAAATAAAAAGGCCGGACAATTGCCCGACCTTATTAGTTTAATTATTTTTAAATTAAATTTTAATACTGTTGATTAATATTAAAAGTCCTTATCGGTCCATAATTACTTTGTATGTATTTGTAATTAAATTGGTTCAATTGTAGATCATGCATTTGAACACGAATATAGTTAATAATTGTATTTCCTGAATTACTTAAAGCACCAGATAAATTCCTATTTGTTGTAATGGCCAACGGATTTGCAAAAACTGGTAACTGATTACTTACAACATATCCCTTTACTGTTCTTTCTGCATCATTGAAAAAATACTCAACATAATCTGCCTTTATTGTAGACTTTTTTCCATTTGAAGCGTTTGTTGTATAAACCTCAGCTTTTGAGATGACTACTTTTTGTACACTTTTCTTATCGAGATTCAACATTTCCTTATAAAACTTATCAGATCTATTGAATTCCTTTCTAGAAAAAGTGGCTCCTGAACCAGAAGCATGTTCTCCAACAGCTAAATCGTAATCAATTCTATCTTTAGCCCTTTTGATAACAACTTTGTATTCACCCTTATCTATTACATTCTCAAAACTAGTACCACTGTTATAAGAATCACAATCACCATATGTTTTTCCGAAAAAGTTTCCGCAAAAACCAAAGT
Organism: Flavobacteriaceae bacterium; assembly: GCA_964215955.1. Taxonomy (GTDB): domain Bacteria; phylum Bdellovibrionota; class Bacteriovoracia; order Bacteriovoracales; family Bacteriovoracaceae. Next base: position 66,512 of record CAXPDR010000024.1, on the reverse strand, counting down.
CGAATTCAAAATCTATATCTATACTATTGAAGTTAGTTCCACCAAAGTCTGGACCGATGTGATAAATAACCATTCTATCACTTGCACCAGTCATAAAGCTTTTACTTGTAAATGCCTTTTTAAACTCTTCATAGTTTTTATAATTAACTCCAGAAGTACTGCCTGAACCACTACTTCCACTACTTCCTCCTCCACCCGAGGATTGCTCTTCTTTTCCACAAGAAACTAAAGCTAAGGCCATCATTCCTAAAAATAATAAATCTCTAAATTTTTTCATAATCTCTCTCCAATAAAAATAAATTTACACATAATGTAGTTACAATTCTTATGCCATCTTTTACTGTAAAAAAATTAGCTACTTAACTCTATTCGAAAAAGACAACCTGTTAATTCTTCAAACACTGTGACTAAAAATCAGACAATTTTTAATGAGAAATGTAATTTTCCTCTCCCCTTTCTCACTTAATGATAAGGGAGCTATAAATGCGAAGACTATTTTTACTTTTAAATCTTATTTTCCACCCAAACTTATATGCTAAATCATCCGTCTTAATAGAGGGAAATAGTAAAACGAAAGAAAAAGTAATTATAAATGAGATTAAAGACCTATTAGAAAACGACAATTTAATTGAACATTTAGATGAAATCGAAAGACGTCTTTGGAATTTAAGGATTTTCTCCCAAGTAAATTTAAATGTTGAAGATCAGAAACTCATTATTAAAGTTCAGGAACGATGGACAACCATACCTATCGCAAAGTTTTCAGGTGGAGGAGGAACCTCATATTACGCATTAGGACTCTATGATATTAATAGCTTCGGTTCAAATACTGAAATTGGAGCACAATATGAATCTCTTAATAACAGACCAGCAGGTGTCATATGGATGAGGAAGCCTCAATTTTTAAATAATCGAAATCTTAAATTAGGATTTGATTTATGGTCAATTAATAGGATTCGCTTTTTTTATGATCAAACTAATGGAGAAGATGATGGTGCTCTGACCTTACAGAGAAAACGCTATAATGGCTTTATTGAGAAAAAATTTTATAATGACCATCTTAATCTTGGATTGCAATTTGACTACCAGGAAGATGAAATTTCTGATTTTGGCCTGACTGATGAATTAAAAGATCAAAACGCTGCTAGAAACTTTAATCCTGATCATGAGAGCATTTCACGTTTTACCTCTTTTTATTTAGACCTAGGGCAAATAAATATTAAAAATTATCTCCAAGAAGGTTCACAACTTTCTTTAAAGACTTCAATTGCACATTTATCAGCTGGGGAAAACTCCGTATTAAGTGGAAATGAAATGACTTTAAAATCTTATAAGCTATGGCAAAATAAGAATAATTTAAACTTTGCTTGGCAGTTCAAGTTAAAATCAAACAATTACAAGGACATTCAAAATTTCAACTATCTTGGTGGTTTTGAAGAGGTTCGTGGATATATGGATGGTCAATATTATGGGAATACTACTTGGCAAAACAATATTGAACTTCGCCAGGACATTTTTGAAAATAAATATGGAGTTATCCAATTAGCTACTTTTACAGATCAAGCTAAAGAGGGTGAGGATTTACAAGACTTAACTGAAAGAAAGGAAGAGATTTTATTGAGCTCTGGATTAGGCATTCGCTTAATTTCTCCCAAAATTTTTAGATTCGTTGGAAGAATTGATTATGCTCAAACTCACACAAGATTTGTGAGCCAAGGTATATCATTTGGGATTCAACAATTCTTTTAGAATCTGACATTTACTAGACAAAGTATTTGAGAAGCTGTCTAATAAATACATAGGAGCTTTAAAATGTCTTTAAATCAATATATCGATCACACCCTATTAAAACCTGATGCGACCTCTGATCAGATAACTAAAATTTGTATGGAAGCTAAGAAGCACCAATTCAAGGCGATCTGTGTGAATTCATATTATGTTGCTTATGCAAAGAAGTTATTAAAAGACACTGAAGTAAAAGTCTGCACGGTTGTTGGATTTCCATTAGGTGCTAGCCCTTCAGAAGTTAAAGCGCTTGAAGCTTCAATGGCCATTACTAATGGGGCTCAAGAAATAGACATGGTTATTAATATTGCTGCACTCAAAGATGGACTAGATAATACCGTTGAAAACGATATAAAGTTACTTACCCAAACTTGTCATAGTAAAGGTGTCATTTTAAAAGTCATAATAGAAACATGTCTTCTTAATGAAGAAGAAAAAATAAAAGCATGTACCATCGCCAAAAATGCAGGTGCTGATTTTGTAAAAACCTCAACTGGTTTTTCTACAGGTGGAGCAACTTTAGAGGATGTGACCCTTATGCGAAAAACAGTTGGTCCAGAGATGGGAGTCAAAGCATCAGGTGGAATAAAAGACCTAGAAATGGCCAATAAGATGATTAAGGCAGGAGCAACCAGGCTAGGCACCAGCTCAGGTGTAAGCCTGATTAATGGTCTTAAAACAGAAGGCTACTAGACCAATCTCTCTAAATCAGTTATGTTCACACTTATTTCTTTAACCGCTTTTTTAAGGTCTTGTGAAGCCGTTTCAACATCAGAAGAAGACTGATTAGTTTGATTAGCAGCTGCTGTTATTTCAACCATAGCATTACTTACCTCTTCAACTCCAGCTAACTGCTCCTTTGAAGCAGCTGCAACTTCAGAAGAATTAGCAGATACAGCCTCAAAGTTTTTTAACACAGAGTTAAAAATATTTTGACACTCACTACTTAAACTTACACTTTCCTCAATTTTAACTTTACTCTCACTCATAGAAGAATTTATTTCTTTTCCAGACTCTTCAACAATTCTAGTAACCTTATCTAAGCTATTTCCTAATAGACTTGAAATTTCATCTGCTGCAGTTCCACTCATCTTTGCAAGATTTCCAACTTCTTCTGCTACAACTGAAAAACCTTTTCCATTTTCTCCAGCTCTCGCTGCTTCAACAGAGGCGTTAAAAGACAATAAATTAGTTTGGAAAACGATATCATTAATCACATTTGTTTTTTCCTTAACTTCTTCAAACACTTTTATAATCTCAGCAAGTTCATGATTTGAGCTTTCGACCGTTTTTGTTAAATTTGCGGAGCTAACCTCGACACTTTTTATTCCTCCACCTAATTTACTTAATAAAGAAACCCCTTTATTTACAAGATCCCGACTTTGATCAACTAAGCTAGCCACAGTTGAACTTCCTTCCGTATTACTTTTAATCATTTGTGATATTTCGTGTAATGAACTTGTCGTTTCTGTAACTGCTGAGGTTAATTCTTGGGAAATGGAGGATAAATTTGTAGATTTTTCACCCAATACTTCAGAAACATGATCTAGGGAATCTCCTTCTCTCTTCATCGCAGTAGAAACTTTGGTAATATTGTTATCAATATTTCTTGAAATATAAAACCCTATGATCAAAGAAAAAACTATACTTCCCAAAGAGAAGAAAATAATAAATTTAATAGAGTTGTTATAAGTATTTTCAGCTGCCTGAAACTCAGTCTCACCATATTGTAAAATTAACTCTTGGAGTTTATCTAGATCAGTTCTGGCTTGTTCAAATTTTGTACTTATTTCACTTAGAGATTTTTGAATCATTTCGCTTTTATTTTCGACCGACTTTAATTCATCATTTTCAAATATGAATCCTTGCTTTGAAGATTCTAACCATAATTTATAATTTTTTAAAAAACTTTCAGCAATGATTTTTTCATCATCACTTAAGCCTAAGCTTTGGAACTTTTCAAACCTTTCGAGTACTTGATTTCTATTTTTAATATAATCAGCTAAGAGAGCTTTTTTAGTTTCTAAACCTAGGTTTTCCAAAAGTAGAGAACGTTCTGCGACGAGCATCTGTTGAAAGTCTCTATCTGCTTGTACTAAATTATCTATACTTGGAAGTCTTTTATTAAAAACGCTATACAAATGAGAACTGACGGACGACAGTGATGAGTGCCCAACCCAGGCTATTACGCCTTGAACAAATAATAAAAAAGCACATAACGATAGAACCTGTTTTTTAACAGTAAGTTTCTTCATAACAATCCCCTATCTTCTTATTTTAATAAGCGACTGATTAATTAACTATATGGTAATAATTTTCCCTTAATAACTAACCATAAAGGTTAATTAGATAAAGACTTTGTGGTATTTGCACCAAGACTTTTCAGTTCATCTGCCCTTTGAATAAGGTTGCCTTTTCCGGTTGAGAGTTTATTGACCAAACTTAATCTTGAGTCTTCTGCTCGCTTAAGATGAGTTCCTATTTTTTCGATATCATCTGTGAGTGCGACAAATTTGTCATACATAGCTCCAGCTTTTACGGCCATTTCTTCTGCATTTTTAGATTGTTTTTCTAAACGCCAAAGTGAAGCAACTGTTTTCAAATTGGCCATTAAGTTTACTGGGGAAACAAGAACAACATTTTTTTTCAGACTTTCATCAATTAAATCTGGAAATTTATTTAATACTAATGAATATATTCCCTCTACAGGAATAAACATATAAACAAACTCTGGTGAATTAATTTCACTAATGTTTTGATAATTTTTTTTAGCAAGAGAAGTAATATGGTTTAGTACTGAAGTTCTTAAAAGTTTTAAAGCATTCTCATCCTGATCATTATAATAATCAAAATAAGAAGTTAAACTCACCTTAGAGTCTATAATAATACAAGAATTATTAGGCAGGTTCACAATAACATCTGGTCGTTGCTTATCTCCAGTCTCAGAAGTGTAAACATTTTGTGTAAAATATTCTCTTCCGTTTTCAAGCCCCGAGAGTTCCAGAATTCGCTCAAGTGTCAATTCTCCCCAAGCTCCTTGAAATTTCACGTCTGTTTTTAGCGCTCTTGAGAGCTGTCCTGCTTCAACTTCAATACTTTTAGCAGAACTCAACATTGAGTTAATTTTTTCTCTTAGACTTTCTCTATCTTTAGTATCTACGAGATGAATGGAGTTGATATATTCTTGGTAGTCCTTCATTTGAGCACCAAGAATTCCGGTACTGTCTTTTAAAATGGATTCTGATAATGTTTTAAACTGCTCATATTGTTTTTTTTCCATTAATTTAAAGAATAGAAAAGTAAATATTGAAACAATTAAGGCTCCGCAAACAAATCCAATTATAATTTCCAAAGACTCTCCCTTATTTTGTTATAATCTTGACCATTCTAAGCTTACCGAGCTTAAAAATATATTCTTGTCCTGCTTCTAACTGAAAGTTTTCTTCCTTAAATGCTTTTCCATCTACTTTAAAAGCATTTTGTTTAATAAGCCTTCTGCCTTCACCATTAGACTTTATAAATTCAATTTCTCTTAAAAAATCTAATAACCTTAGCTCTCCAGCTGATTTCTCAATCGTTAAAATATCATCAGGTATTTTATTTTTAGCAAAACGGTCTTCAAACTTTTTTCTTTCTCCTGCACCTGTTCCTGCTGGATGATAGTAGTCAACAACTTCAGCTGCCAATTCTTTCTTAGCATCCATTGGATGTTTTGTTCCTGATTTTATATCTGAGATTAATTGATCAACTTCAGCTGCTGGTCTTCTGCAAAGAAGCTCATAATACTTAAGCATAATCTCATCTGAAATACTCATCATCTTTCCAAACATATCTGCAGGTGTATCCTCAAGCGATATATAATTATCTAAAGATTTACTCATTTTTTGAACGCCGTCAGTTCCCTCAAGAATTGGCATCGTTAATATGGCCTGAGGGGATTTTCCATAAGCTTTTTGAAGGTGCCTTCCCATTAAAAGATTAAATGTTTGATCAGTTCCTCCAACTTCCAAGTCGGACTCAATGGCAACCGAGTCATAACCCTGCATTAAAGGATAAGCAAATTCATGCATATAAATTGCCTCTTGAGCTTTATATCTTTTCGTAAAGTCATCTCTTTCTAGGATTGAAGAAACAGTTACTTTCGCCATTATTTTTATCATATCAATTGGTGATAATTCTCCAAGCCAATCATTATTAAAAACAACTTTCGTTTTTTCCATATCTAAGATTTTAGACACTTGCTGGGTATAGGACTTAGCATTCTCAATAACTTCTTCATCAGTTAAAATTGGCCTTGTTTTAGATTTACCAGTTGGATCTCCAATTCTTGCGGTAAAGTCCCCAATCAAAAAGTATATTTCATGTCCAAAGTCTTGCAAAATCCTTAGCTTTTGGAGAAGGACAGTATGACCTAGGTGTATATCTGGTCTAGATGGATCTGCACCAAACTTTATTTTAAGGGGCTTATCTTCTTCATAGGATTTCTTTATTTTTTCTAATAATCCATCCTCGGGAATGATATCTACTGTTCCTCTTTTAAGCTCCTGCATTTGTGCTTCAGGTGTCGCTGTTATTCTCTTCATCTAAACCTCTTAAAATCCTGTAATATTTTTTCTAACTCTTAACATTGTTTCATTTGCAATGACTTGTGCTCTTTCTGCACCCTCAGCTAATACTTTATCTATCTCAGACTTATTTTCCATTAAAGCATTAAATTTATCTCTTGGCCCTTTAAGGTATTCATTTACAACCTCAAATAGCTCAAGTTTTGCATAACCCCAGCCAATTCCCTCTCGATACCTTTGTTCAAGTGCTGAGACCTGTTCATCATTGGCAAAGAGTCGATATAAATCCATTATCGTACAATTAGTAGGATCCTTTGGAGCCTCTTCAGGAGTGCTATCAGTTGTAATTTTATTTATTGTTTTTCTAAGTTTTTTTTCTGTCCCCCATAAAGGAATAACATTTCCATAGGATTTACTCATCTTTCTTCCGTCTAATCCAGGAATATAGGAACCTTCTTTTTGAATTACTTCTTGCGGTTCAATTAATGTATCCTGTCCAAAATATTCATTACATCTACCTGCAATTGATCTTGCGATTTCAACATGCTGAATTTGATCCTTACCCACAGGAACTAAATTGGTATCGTAAAGTAAGATATCTGCGGCCATTAAAACAGGATAATCAAATAATCCCATATTAACTCCGAAGTCCAGGTCTTTAGATGCCTCTTCATTTTTTTGAACTTTGTCCTTATATGAATGTGCCCTATTCATATCTCCTTTTGGAGTCATACAATTGAGCATCCATGTTAATTCAAAGACCTCTTTGACATCAGATTGCTTAAAAAATATGGCCTTACTGGTATCCAGGCCTAGTGCAATCCAAGTTGCTGCAATCTCATAAACGTAATTATTGAACACTTTTGGGTCTCTAACTGAAGTTAATGCATGGGCATCAGCAATAAAATAAATCGACCTATCAAAATCATTCGACTTAGACATTTCAATCGCGGGTTTTACCGCACCAAGTAAATTCCCCAAATGTACATCACCAGTTGGCTTTATTCCCGTTAAAACTGTTTTCATGTTTCTCCTCTTTGGCGCTAATAGGATGCCATATTATACTGTTTGCGTCCATTTTAATGACGGGAATAAACCTATACTTTCTAAAAGCTTATGAGCTAGAATAATAAAAAAATGAGGTAATTTTATGACTGAGAAATCTAACTTTCCCTATCTTCACGGCTTTTCCAGTGAAGAGCAAGAACGATTACGCCAACAAGCTCGTTTTGCTGAATTTACAGTATATCAAGATATAAACCTTTCCAAAGTTAGAAACCTTTTGGAAGTTGGTTGCGGAGTTGGAGCCCAATCAGAAATTATAATGAGACGATTTCCAAATCTAAAACTAACAGGAATAGATTTAAATACCGCTCAACTTGAAGAAGCCAAAAGACATCTCGCAACAATACCATGGGCCATTAATCGATATGAAATTCAAGAGATGAATGCAGCTCACTTAGACCTTCCAGAAAACAAATTTGATGGAGGATTTTTATGTTGGATATTAGAACATGTTCCAAATCCTGCGCAGGTTTTAAGTGAGGTAAGGCGAGTTTTACAACCTGGATCAACTGTTTATGTGACAGAGGTTTTAAACTCTTCCTTTTTGCTAGATCCCTACTCTCCAAATGTTTGGAAATACTGGCAAGCATTCAATGACTATCAAATTGATATGGGAGGAGATCCTTTTGTGGGAGCAAAGCTAGGAAACCTCTTAATGAAAGTTGGTTTTTCAGATATTCAGACAAAAGTGAAAACATGGCACTTAGACAATCGAGCTCCAGGGAAGAGAAAAGAATTTATTGATTACTGGAAAGACCTTCTTTTAAGTGCCTCTGATCAACTCATTGCTGAAAAAAGAGTTGATCAAGAAACTGTTGATCTAGCGGAGAAGGAATTAAATTTAGTCTCAAAAGACCCTGACGCTGTTTTTTATTATTCATTTATTCAAGCACAAGCCAAAGTGTCATAGGACTTTACATGAACAACATTACTAAAATTTTAATCTGTTGGATTTTTGCTAATATCTGTTTCGCCCAAGATGGTAAAATTGTTTTTCTTAAAGGAGAAATAAAAATAAATGGAGTAAAGTCAAAAATGGGCGCACCGATTTCATATGGAGATGAAATCGAAACTCTAAACAAAGCATTGGCAATTATAAAGGTTAATCCAAAAACGAGTTTAAAACTTAAATCAAATACTAAAGTGACTATTGAAAAGCCAACGAAAAATAAACTCATAGAATCCTATTCTTATGTACTAAAAGTAGGAGAAATGTTTGTTAAAGCAACTAAGACACAAGATAAAGATTATAAAGTAAAATCCAACCATATAACTTTTGGCGTGCGAGGCACTCAATTTTTTGTCACTGCTTCGAAGGATAAAAAATCGTGGATGTGCGTAAACGAAGGTATCGTTCAAGTTTCTCTAGAAGGTCAAAAGAGATCTGTTGAGGTAAAAGCTGGACAAGGTGTAAAAATATTTTCAAACTTACTTCCAGAAGTAAAAGAGTATCCTTGGACTAAAAAATTAAATTGGGAAATGCAAGGTAGCTTTGATCAAATTGATGATAAAGTTAACATTAATGAACTTAATTATGACATTGAAGAGTTAAATTATGAATAAAAAGTGGTTACTCATTCTATTCTTACCTTTTCTAGCATTGGCCCATGACCATGTTCCCTACCCAAAAACTCACAGTGCTCAATCTCTAAACTTAGTCATTTTAAAAACGATTAATAATTTTCAGCCCAAATTAGCAATCGAAAATGGTAAGCGATATAGTAATACATCTCATTCCAAATTATTGCTTGGGTCCTATTGGAAATATACAAAGGCTCGCAGGGTAGGAATTTTTTACTCTGAGGCCCGAGGCCAAAGACACTCTGAAGATTGGGTATTTAAAAACGATGATTGGTTTTGGCTTGATACTTCTCAAAGAAAGGAATTCCTAATCGATCTTGTACATACCAATAAATGGAAACATTTTGGATTGCCTCTTCTCTACAACCTAAACACAACCTATCAGATCAATAATTCCATAGGACATAGCACCTTTATTGCAAAACCAGGAATTCATTACTTTATAAAAGATGAAGGCTTAATCAAATATTCAACAAAACTAGATATTCCGTTATATTTTGCTCTTAACTATGATGACGAAAATCTTTATAAGAAAGGCTTCTACTTTTCTATGAATTATCACTACTCTAGGGCAATCACGCTAAGTTTTTTTGCTGACTATCTAGAAGAAACCTGGGTGGCTTCTAGTGATGCTCTGAAATCAGACCCTAATGATAAATACGAAAAGACAGACAAAGTAAACTCTTTCGGTTTAAAGTTTATTCTTAATATTTAGGACTCTTCAGACTCTTCACACTTAATGGTGCCACACATTGAATCATAACAAAAAAGCCACTCCTAAGAGTGGCTTATATATTCAATTTTCTGGTATATTTTTGGTTGCGGGAGCAGGATTCGAACCTACGACCTTCGGGTTATGAGCGCAATTAAGCCATTTTCTAAAACCATAAAATTATTCAATTTATTCATTAATATCAATGAGTTAATTCAGTTTTGAGTACTGTTTTTTTCGGGGTATTTCGGTTTTTTTCGGCTGGCCGTAGTCAATATGTAGTCAACCTTTACAACCTCAAGGACTCAATACCTTTAAGTCTTTCATTTAAGCGACCTACTCGATCTGGGTCTCCTAGAAATCCATTTATTGCTTCTTGAGCGAATAAATCACTTAAACAATATTTACTCATATCAGATAAGTAACTTGATAAATTATCAGATAAATCACCAAGTTTAAACTCTCTCACTCCATCTATTACTGTTACAATATCTTCTAAATCTGTACTGAAACGAGGGTCATTTTTTCCTCTCCCCTCAAAAGCTTCAAACTTAGATGCTAAAAAGTATGGTAATGAAAATATACTAATTTCATATTCACCAATTCCGACTAGAATCTTATTTTCAATTCCTGGTTTATACCAAGAGTTACTAAAGCCTAAAATATCCTTATTATCTGGCATAACATCTAAGATTAAAAGCTCACCATACACAAATCTACAAATTGGAGCATTCTTACGAGTATCATTTACAAACCCTTTTGCTCTAAGCTCTTTTTCGAGCTTATTGTACTCTTTCATTGAATAAGCCTGAATCACACAGTCAACGTCTTCTGTTGGCCTTAAATCGTCAGACATTTCAGGGTCTACATACAAACAAGTTGTTGAACCACCAACAAATACAAGGTCCTTACTTAAGTTTCCCAGTAGTTCTGCTGCAAGTTTTAGTAATCCATAATTATTTTCATAGCTCATTAAACTATTAATTCCTTTTCAAGTATTTCCATCGCAATATTCTTTTCTCTAACCTTACCTACTCTTATACAATCAATTAAAGCCAAATACTGGTGTAATTTTTCATCCGCCAGACAAGCTTCAGCTGCATTCTTAAATAGCGGAGATACTGAGATACCTTTATGAGTTCCTTCAAAGTGTGGCCATACATATTTAGTTTCACTTACTATTTTTTTCCTCATCACTCCATAACTATGAGCTGTAAGAACTCCTCTTTCATACTTTCCTATTCTAGCCGGAAAAGCGTATTTTAATCCAAAAAATAAAAAATCTTTTAAATTAGATCTCATTGGAATTTTCTTTGTTAAGTCTATGAGTTCACTAGTTTTTAATCTTTCTAACCCATTAGATAGTTCACCTGAGCTTAGTCCTAACTCATATGCTAAGTCAGCAATCTTCCAAGGATTTTCTCCTTTACTAATAATTTTCATTATTATGATGATATCTTGCGGTTTTAAATTACTATTTTTTCCATTCATATATATATTTTACTACAAATCATCACGATTCACAATTCATGAATAATGAATAATGAATAAATAATCAATAACAAAACTCTCAAACAAATCATAGTATTAAGATAAGTGGCATTAAAAGCCTTATATTTTCAACAACTTACATAACTGTGAAATAATTGGACAGTGTATGTAAATCTCCGCCAAGGGATATTAACTGATCAATGCCCGCTATATTATAAGACAAAGAATTTTAATATAAACGGTTGAACGAAAACCATTAGATTAATAATTATAAAATCGAGGAGAATATTATGAAGCTTATGAGCGGATTCCCTATCAAAACGTTACTTTTTGGTTTGGTTAGCTTATTTTCATTCAACTCACTGAGTGGAACTAACAGTTTACCTATGAATACTGAAATAAAAGATATCTATCAAGTGGTGAATAAATATTTGGAATCTAAATTATCCGAAGATGAGACTTATACCTTAATAGAAAACAGAAGGGGGTCTACATACATTGACGGAGTTTTAGTTCCGAATAAAAGGACTAGTGATGTTTCTAAAGATAAAGTTCTTAGCGAAGTTCATGATAGATTTAGATATGAAGGCGATACTCTTTACACCAAATGTAGCGCAAGAGTTGTTAATAGCTATACAAGAATTAAGTGTACTGATTATCGACCAAGATATAAGTCTGTTAGGATGGAAGGGCAACCTTACCATAGCATTGGTGATGCCGTATTTGATATTTCAAATTCTCTTTATAATGCATTTACACCAGATACAATGAAGGGGGGTCACATCGCCATAAAAGTTAATAATCGATCTGGGAAAATCAAATCTATTGAACTTACTGATTAGAAAGGTATTTTATACACTAGGTTTATAAAAACACTTCGCACATAAAAGCGTTAACTTTAATTACATATAGCCCACTTCTTTAAGTGGGTTTTGTTTTTTTCAACTACAAAAATTTAAATATCTTTTTTAAATAAGTTCCAAGTTACCTTTTCGGTAATTCAAAATTACCAAATGGGAATCTCTTTATTTTTTCGCTCTTATAAATATTTATAATTACTGCAATTGCACAAACTCATTAGTTGGCATCATTCTTGACCTTTAATAATGAAAAAGGAGGAGTAGATAAAAATTAACTGCGTGTTAAATGGATAGTAATTGAGGGTTAAGCATCCTTAAACAACATTTTAAAAAGCTCGCCATATAATTGAGATTATTAAGTCAGAAGTATTGGCCAATTATTTATCTGTTTCAATAAAAACGATCTATGACTGGCGATACCGAGGACAGACGAGAAATATTCCTAGTAATCTGTTTATCAAAATAAATAGGTTACTCTATATACGAAAATCAGTACTTCTTAATTGGATTAACTCACAAAACTAGGAGTTAATTATGACAATAAGAAGGTTAAAACTTAAAGGTCAATTTGTTTATGAAGTTGACCTATACACCAACGGTAGAGGTTCCAAGAGAATCCGTAAACGGTTTAAGAAAAAGATTGATGCCCAGAAGTATTTAAACAATTACTTAGTAGAACAAAATAATTACAAGTCTTCAGGCCTTTCTAAAAACCTATTAGAAGAAGTGTACTTAAAAGATGAAATCAATTTTTGGTTTGAAAGCTCTAAGCATACCTTTAGTGCTTCCCATATCAAAAGAGTTGAAGGAATCATAAAAGAAATACTTCCCCTCTTTGGAAACCTAACCTTAGATAAGATGACTGCAGCAAGACTGACCCTTTATCAAAAAGAGCTAAAAGCAAAAAGACTAGCTAACGCTACTGTAAACAGAAAGATCGAAGTCATTTTAGCAACTCTGAACTATTCAGTTAGACACAGAAGGATTCCCTATAATCCGACACTAGGATATAAAAAGCTTCCAAGCAAAGGGCGTGAGATTGAGTTTTGGACGATAGACACGGCAAAAGACTTTCTAGCTTTCTGCAATGAACGTTATCCTAAAGATCACCCTAGGCGCTGGATATATGTTGTGTACCTACTTGCATTAAACACAGGGCTTAGAGCTGGTGAAATTTGGGGGCTAAAGCCTATTGATATCAATCATGAGACTTTGTTTATTCGCAGACAATTTAATCGACTAACGAATGACTTTGAACAACTAAAAGGAAAGACCAATTCAAAAAGTGGTCGCCTCTCTCGTAGAGTTCCTTGCAATCCAAAGCTAAAGGTAGAACTGGAATGGTTAATAAAAGAGAAATGTGTAACTGATCAAGAAACAATATTCATGACAGATACTCGCTCACCTATTAATCACGATAACTTTGCGAAAAGAGTCTTCATCAAAGACTTAAAGCTATGGGGAGGTGATCCAATTCGCTTTCACGACTTTAGACATACTGCTATTACTCAAATGATAGCAAAAGGAATTGATATCAAGACGGTACAGTCTATTGCTGGCCATGAAGATATCAAAACCACAATGAATTATGTCCACGTCGTAGGTGAAAAGGTTAAAGAGGTTGCTAGAATTTTTGCAATTTTTGATGATGACGGAGAATCTCAAGAGCATGTGAATGTCTTATGGTTAGTTCAAAAATAAATGGCCGTAGTCAAAATGTAGTCAGTTTTTTTAAAAGAAATAAAAAAGCCACTCCTAAGAGTGGCTTATATATTCAATTTTCTGGTAGATTTTTGGTTGCGGGAGCAGGATTCGAACCTACGACCTTCGGGTTATGAGCCCGACGAGCTACCAGACTGCTCCATCCCGCGTTAAGTGTGCAGTATTTATAGAATATTAGATTAGGTCTGTCTAGTGTTTTCTTACTAAATATTACAAAAAGCACAGCTCTCAAGTATAAAGTACTAAATTCTCATTAATTTCCACCGATATAGATCTTAGGATTATTTAATGGAGTTAAAAGTTATGTCAGCAAGTACGAAAAAAATCACCCTAGAAGTAGAAACTGAAGAATTAAATCATCAACAAATTAGATTGATTAAAAGCATAAATTCAATGCTGACACATATTCTGACTACAGATGATGAAGAAGAGTACTTCGATAGTAGCTCTGAGTTATTAAGATTAGTTGCCACTTCTATCAAGAAGGCTAATTTCTGTGCGAATGATGGAAAAATTGAATATAGTCAACAAGCATTAGAGTTTTGTGTGGATACATTATCTGATCAAGTATATGAAGACGATTTAATTAAATACGATAACTAATTATCTTTTGAAACATCATATATTTTGAAAAAATCAAAGTTTAAAAAATAATAATTATTATTGGTACTCTTTCTTGAGCATAATAAATATAGCTCATCTTGAAACTTTTTTAGAAGCTTAACTATTTCTGGCCTAGTCTCTTGGTCAAACTGTAAGTGATAGGTAAAAGAAAGGCAATTCTCCTTATCTAATACTTTTCCGTACTCTTTAATTTTTTCTTTCGTAAAATCTTTAATTTCAAAAATATGATTTAAAAGAATATTAGAGTCTGATTGATCAATCAATAACTGCTCTTTTAAAACGACAATTTCATCATTCTTTTTTTCAATACATTGATGCTCTATTAAAGCTTTTTCTATTTTTAAATATTCATCTAATGAAATACCTAAGACATTTAAAATTTCTGATGGATTTTTTCTAAGATAATCGTTGTTATAACAGTTAAAAACCAAAACAGTTATTAGAGAACTGCCTAACATATTCCTATCTTCCACGTTAGAAACAGTTAAATCAAACTTTCTTTTGAGGTTAAAAAAAGTTTGCCTACCTTCTTCTTTAGTAGAAGGCTTTTTCCCATTATCTTTTAGATATAAAGCTTCAGCAAACTCTTGCTCTAAATCAGTTAGCTCAAGATATTTCAAAACCCCTTTATAAGAATCAAAAGATAAGTCTCTTTTAGACTGAAACATCATAGATAAAGTCGTAGGACTAACGCCAACTTTTTTCGAATAGGCCCTAAGAGAAAAATTTTCATTATTGGAACTTCTTAATAAGAAGTCCTCTCTAATAAGGGCCTTATAATCATTATGAATGAAGATATCATCAATGGATGTACGCATTATTTTCTTCTAAAGTTTTTTTTCTCTGTTTTTTGATAACTCAATTTAACCTTAGAGTTTTTTTCTTCTTCTTTTTTAGCTTGGAGCCATTTTTCTTTAGCTTCTTTTTGTAATTTTAAAGTTTGATAATACTCTTCTTTTCTATAACGAGTAAATTCAGCAGCAGAAGCAAGTTTCGCTTCTTTCTGTTTTTTACTAAACTTTTTCACATCGACTGATTTTTTAGCAGATACATATTCTACGAAATCTTTACTTTTTGTTCCGTCTTTATTTAATCCAATCTCCTTAAACAAATCAGACTTAGTTACATATTGCCAAGTTCCAGGTTTTATACCATCGATACTTAAATTTCCGATAGCAACTCTTTTAAGCTTATCTATAGTAATTCCACAAGCTTCACAAATTCTTCTAATCTCTCTGTTCTTACCTTCATCAAGTCTGAACTCAAGCCAAGTTTTATTAGGAAGTTGTTCAATAACTCTTACTGACTTAGGCTTTAAGTAGTCGCCTTTATCAGAAACTCCTGATCTTAAATTTTTCAAAATAACATCATTAACTTTTCCAAAAACCTTAACTTCATAAGTTTTTGTAATTCCAAAACTTGGGTGCATGATTTGGTTAGCGAAATCACCATCATTCGTCAGTAGTAATAAACCTTCAGAGAGATAATCAAGTCTACCAACAGGATAAACTCTGGTACTAATTGGCACTAAGTCCATGACCGTTTTTCGTCCTTCAGGGTCTGAAGCTGAAGTTATATAACCTCTTGGCTTATTCATTACAAGATACATATGATCAACAGTTAATAGATCGATCATCTTCCCACTCACTTCTATAACATCTGCTTGTGGATCTACCTTCACACCTTGTTGCCGTATTTTAACACCATTCACAACAACCTCACCTCTTTCAATAAGCTCTTCAGCTTTTCTTCTAGAAGTTACACCACAATCTGCAATGTATTTTTGTAAACGGACTAATTTTGATTCTTTTGAATGATTCTTCGACATAGCTTTTTCCTTTCGGTCTCACGACCGTAATTTAAGTTTTTTGATAGGCAGGTTTTAATCTAAAACAATGCATAACACAAGATTAAATATAAGATTTTCTTAGTATGATCCTAAACTTAGGTATTTAACAGACCATTTAAACAAAAAAGGGCAGTCATTGGCTGCCCTTCATATTAAGTATTTAACCTTAATTATCTTAAGATTATTGGTCTAAATTTTCGGATTCATTATTATCAAAAGACTCTTTTAGAAAGTTCACATCGATATCAAGGTCTTGAGCTTTTTCAACAGTTTCATCAATTTTACTATCTAAACTTTCACCTGTTAAATTTGCAAAAGCAGCATCTAATGCACCTGCAAGCTCCTCTTCTTCTGATTGTTCTTTCGCTTCACTGATATCATCTTCAGCTGCAGCCAACTTGCTAGAAATAAAACTTGAAATATCCATACTATCAAAATCGACTGAAGGCTTTTCTTCTGCTTCTACCTTTGTTTCTAAATCTTGTTCAGAAAGTAAATTATCAAAAGCTGCATCTATTTCATCATTTAGATTCAAAGTTTGAGCTTCAACTAAAGCCTCAGGATTTTCAATTATTGACTCTATCAATTCTTCTGATTTTTCTAATATCGCTTCTGCTTTAGCCTCTAATTCTTTAACATTCGAGCTATCTAGTTCTTCAAAATCACCAGTTGAGTTTTGCATTTGAGCAATTTCAGTCATGTCCTCTTCAAGCTCAACTTCAATTTCCAATTCATCCTCTATTTCAGGAGCATTAAAAATCATATCTTTAATCATTGCCAAAGAAATTGGCTTTGGATCCATAACAGAGGTAAGTACCTCAGACTCAATTGAGTTTTTATTTTGCTCGATAACTTGAGCTTTATTAACATATTCTTCTAAAATATCGAAAGCGGATTTCTTCTCAACACCCTCATCTGACTTTCTCACTTTATCCATATTCTTAAGATCTTGAGTAAATAAAGTATCAGATGCAATTTCTTGAATACTAGCACTAAGTTCATCAAGCTCTAAGAGTTCATCTGTATCAAATTTCTTCTTATCACCCTTTTGAACAATTGTTTTTATATCTGAGATTTGTCCAATTTCATTTGCATTAGCAAGTTCTTCAAGTTCAATTTCAGATGGTAGATCATCCGTAGAATTAAGATTAAATACTTCAAGAAACTCTGCTGTAGTTTCATAAAGAGAAGGTCTACCTGGCTCATCACTTCTTCCAGCAACTTTAACTAATCTTCTATCCATCAGAGCTCTAACAATATGAGAGCTATCTACTCCTCTAATACTTTCAACACTTGTTTTAGAAATGGGTTGTTTATAGGCAATAATAGCTAAAACCTCTAGTGCAGTAGGACTCAACTGTAGAGATTGAACTTTAAACATATTCTGAACAATTTTAGAATAAGTTGCTTTCGTTCTAAACTGATATCCTTGAGCAACTTCCATTAATCTAATACCGTGATGTTTTGCCTCATACTCTTGCTGTAATCTTGCAATAGAATCATGAACCACTCTTAAAGGAATATCAGAGTCAATTTGATTCTTAATTTTCAACAGATTTATAGGTCTATCCTGCATAAAGATTATGGTTTCAATAGCACCACATAAAGTATCAAAGTTTAACCCTGTCCTAGCTTGCCATAATTTATCTTCTTGCTCCTTTTCATTAAAAAAGTCTAGATCTAAGCTAAATTCTTCTTTTGAAAAGTCCCAACTATAATCAATAACACTCATGTAATCCCTCTATCTCTATGCCTGTGGTTGTGTCTCTGTCTCACTAACTTGTTTTTTATCCATCATACTTGAAGCCATAAGTTCTTCTGTGTCGACTTTTTCTGCTCCATCATCTTCAGGTTCGAAGCCATCTGCAGTTTCAACATCAAAAGAGTTCAAATCGTCCTTTACATCAACGTAAATTGAACCATCTGGCTCATTTTGAAATATTTCTAATTTTTTAAGTCTTGCTAATTCTAAAAGAGAGATAAAAGTAATAACGACTTCATCCTTTCCTTTCTCCCAATTAATTAGTTTATCCATTGTAGTCTGACTACCAGTCTTCAAGTTCGTTTTCAGCTCAATTAGTTTTTCTTTAATTGAAAGCCTATCTCTCTTAACTACCGTATATTTTCGTTTCTCCTTACGGATAAGATCTAGCATAACCTCAGTCAAAGATCCTAAATCCATCGGGGTTAAAATGCTATTTTGAATTGCCTTTCTATCAACTTTTGGTTTTACAAAGATATCTTCGTTTTTTCTAGGTAAAGTCATCAATTTTTCACCTAGTTTTTGAAATTTAACCAGTTCCTCTAGTTTTTGAATGAGTTGAGTCTTGGTTGTAATTTCTAAATTATCAGGATTCTCAATTTTAATCTTCTGTTCTTCATCCTCAGCTACGGACTTAGATTTTATAAAAAGAAGGGAGGCTGCCAGATAGAGATATTCACCAGCGACATCAAAGTTAACATCTTTAAGTTTATTTAAATAAGCAAGGTATTGATTTGTGATTTTATTAATATCCAGTTCAGCGATATTCATCTCTTCTTTTTGAATAAGATGCAGCAATAATCCTAAAGGACCATCGAAGTGATCTAATTTAACTTGAATATTTGTCTCAATCATATATTTGTCTCTCTCTCATATTTCACAACGCACAAAACCAAATGTATAGATAAATTTACTGAAGTAAACTTACAAACAAGGCTGGCAAAACTCTTCCAACACTTACAAATGGTTCCAAAACATAACCAATTGTATGAACACCGTTCATACTTAGAATAATGATTCCAATAAAAATCATAGGAGTAAAACGCGCAAACTCTTCATACTTTCTTAAAGCTTCGCCCTTCAAAAATACAGCAACCATTCTTGAACCATCTAAAGGAGGAATAGGTATCAAATTAAAGGCCCCTAAAATAAAATTAATGAAAATTGAATATTGCAACATACTTAAAAAGTGGCCTTGAAAAGATAGATCTTGTGGGACGTAAATATAAACAATGGCCATAACTAAAGCTGAAAGTGTCCCGAGGATAAAGTTAGAAAGGGGACCTGCAAAACTCACCCAAAATAATGCCTTTTTAAAATGTGCTCTTGAAAAGTTACTAGTAGAAACTGGAACAGGCTTAGCCCAACCAAAAGCCATCCATCCCATAAAGACTGAAACAAGAGGCCATACTATTGTACCCATCGGATCGATATGAACCGCAGGATTAAGGCTAAGTCTTCCTTCTCTCTCTGCAGTTGTATCTCCAAACATTTTTGCAACACGACCATGTGCATACTCATGAACAGTAATAGCTAGAAGAAAACCGGGGGCGCAACGCGCAATCGTAAAAAGTATATTTTGGATATCCATAGGAATGTCATACCAAAACACTCAAAATGACGCAATCAAATGCTCGATGTTTTTAAACTTTTCTATTCAGACTCATAGCAATAGAATAATAACATATGAATAAAAGGAAAGTTCAAATTGTAGTATTTTACACCGCCCAGAGTCAAAACAAAACATATCTTGTTTTAAAAACAAATAAAAAACGTGGAATGTTTTGGCAAAATATTACTGGAGGCGTTGATAAAGGTGAAGATTTCAAATCTGCAGCCATACGTGAATTTCAAGAAGAAACATCTATCCATCCAGATAATATAAAGAACATAACTGAAACTAATTTGTTTTTTGAATTTCATGACCGATGGGGAAAAGACGTCTATGAAAAAGTTTACGTAATAGAACTTTCTCAAAAGTATGACATTACCATTGATCCCCATGAGCATTGTGATTTTCAATGGGTTAATGACATTTCCAAGCTACAGAAAATGATGAAATACTCTTCAAACTACGATGCGATTAACCTTGTACAGGAAAACTTATGAAGATACTCCTAGGAATTTTCATCCTCATCCCCTTCACTACTTTTTCTCAAGTAGGAACAATTGAATTAGAGTCAGTTGAAGATCTAGAAATATTAGAACAGTTTGAGAAAGAAAAGGATATGCAAGAAAAGATTGAACCACAACTATCTAAGGATGAAAAATATCTTCAACAAAAAATTGAGGAAGAAGTTTCAATTGAGGAAGATATTTTAGAAGAGCTAGGAATTGATGAGAGCTTTTTAGCAGAAGAAAGTGAAGAAAAAGAAAATGAACCCATTGAAGAGGTATTTGTTGAATATGAAGAAGAGTTCAAAGAAGAAAAAAAATTAGAAGAAACCATAACGAAAGAACAAATTAACCCAGAAAGGAATTTGCGTCCAAAATTCGAAAACCTCATAAAAAAAGATGAGATAGCTGTAGACGAGCAACTCGATTTTAATCTTGAAGGTGAAAAGAGTTTAGAATTTCACCAAAACTATATAAAAGACTTTAAGGCAGAAACCGCTCCTAAGAGTATTGATAAAATCATATATGCTCAAGAGGAGGCCTTAGCGAGAAGATTCAAAAACTGGGAAAAGGAAGCTTTAAAAGTTCAAATTGTAGATATTGCAGCAAGCCCACTTTATGTTGGTCAAATATACAAAGGCACCAAGATCATAAATACACACACAAATGAAGTTTTTTATACGCAAAAAACCATTACTGTTCGTGCCCATTCTAAAGTAGACTCAGGTGATTTTAAATTTTTAAGATCTAAAAATGGAGATCTCACTTTCAAAACCTACTATAAAAACATTGCGAATATAAGTGAAGTTGCTAATCTTTATCGTCCCCCTTATAAATTTAAACGTCTCCAAAAGAAAGTAAAAAAAGAAATAATTGATAAGGAATTACCTTACAAATTAAATCTTTATCTTCATACAGGATTAAACAGTCCAAACTATACCAATGAATTACTTGATGATCCCGATAGTATTGCTGCTATGGTTAGAGCTGAGCTTCGTTTTACAACAAATCAAAAAAATTATTTTGAAACCGGCTTATCCATTATGTACGAAACGATTTCAGGTGAACTTACAAGTGGAGGTTCTTACAAAATAAATTCTTTATCTTTGGGAGCAAATTTTGTCACACCAAAGTTATTAGGTGATTTTTATTTTTTAATCCAGCCTAGCCTTTCTTTAGCATCAAACTTAGAATTAAATAGAACAGAAGAAAGCTATGAATTGGACTTTGCTGAAAATGCTATTTTGTTGGCCATAGAAAGGGAATTAATTTTCTCACCATATGGAAATTATATTTTTGGTTTTAACTACCAAAGAAAATGGTACCAAGCTGATTCGGATGGTATTATTCTTAGCTCAGATAATACAGCTAACCATGACGATAGCTTTGCTATAAGCTTAGGATTTACATTATAATGAAGAAACTGATAATAATATTTCTCACCTCAGCTTTTTATATTCAACACTGCTTCGCAGTTACTGGACAAATTACCGTTCTTGAATCACCGCTTTTTTCTCAGCCAGATGAGACAAGTAAAATTTTACAATACAAAAGAAAAGG
Organism: Flavobacteriaceae bacterium; assembly: GCA_964215955.1. Lineage (GTDB taxonomy): Bacteria > Bdellovibrionota > Bacteriovoracia > Bacteriovoracales > Bacteriovoracaceae. The sequence continues at coordinate 44,821 of CAXPDR010000024.1, read as the reverse complement.
TGCGGAGATATATATTCACAAACAAGAGGTCATTCAGGACGAATTCGAAGATTTAAGTTTTAATAATCCAAAAGGCATAAAAGCTGATAAAAACAAAGACCTTTTTATAGGAGATGAAAAACTCTATTATCCTGAATTAGATGGAAAGTTCTTTAAAACACTAACCAGTAATGGCCAAGAAGCCTTTGTTTTAAAAGAGCATGTTTTTCTTATACTCAAAGATAAAAGAGAATTATCACAAAAAATTATCGAACATGATCATACAGACTACCGAATAAGTGAGCCCCTTCCCAAAGACTATCCTTTTTACTCTGAGGAAGGTTATCGTGGTGTTAGTATTTTTGCTTTTGGAATCCCCAACTACTCACCTTATAACTATACAGAAAAGGTTATCGACACAGAATTTTCGACTTCAAAAGAGATTAGTTTTATCTGGTCTAGAGCAGAAGATGTTGATTACAGAAAAAGATTCTTTTTTGGGCTCATGACAGGTCTCCACCACTCATCAATAAACTTTTTAACAACTAATTTTAAATCAACTCAAGAAAATATGCGTTTTTTCTTAGGTCCACTAGCTGGCTATGATATTTACCGTACAAAAGAGAATGCACTAAATATATATACTTCCACCCAATTTTACCTATATGACAAAATGAAAATAACAATTGAAGATAATAATTCTGAAGCTTCAGAGGAAAGAAGTTATCAGAGTAATTTGGGCATTAGCCAAGTTTTTGGTGCTAATTATCAATTCTTTAAAATTATTCATGAATTTGATGTCGTTTTAGGTCTTAATGGAAGAATAAACCTACCAAGAACATACACCGCTGAAAGCAGTGCGGGTAATCAAGAATTCTGGAAAAGTACAGGCTCAAATGATAGTTATTCCCAAGACTTAACGACAGAACTTTCTCTTTATTTTGCCTTTCAATCCTATTACTAGGTAAAATTTTCCGTTTCTGAATTAAAGATCAAAAATAATTAATTTCAAAAATTTTACACCGATGAGTTATATGACAGAACAAAATCATATTCACTAGGAGGGTAATATGTCTAATGCAGTATCAAACGAAATCACAAAAGAAGTTCTTTTCCAAAAATTAGGTCACACTTGGTATATTTTTACAGAAATTAACAATGAAATTGTTTACTCTGCCATGCCAGAAGGAATGGACCCAAAAAGTACGAAGCTAGAACTTTTTGATGTTATTGAAAATCATATGAAAAAGGTTGCAACGCATCCAAGATATCAAAGCGAAGCTGCCTAGATTTAAAACATGGGTGCTTTAAAAAAATTCAAGGATAATTATCCTAAAGAAAAAGAAAAGAAACCTACTAAAACTGATCATAGTAAGGATAAACAAGAAATAGCTATCTATATCAGTAAAATTCAGGAAAAACTTAAAGATCCGACTGCCCAAAAGAAAGCAGCCGATATTTTAAGTCAACTAATTAACAAAAAAAAATAATTAATAAAGCTCTAGTAATAGTCTAGAGCTTTTTTTTTCTGTACCTTATCAAACAAAATACACATTAAAACTTTTGCAAATTTTAAAGCATCTGCTATCCTCTAAACCTAAACATGGAGATAGTATGAACGGCGTACCCTTTATTACATTAAATAGATTTGAAAATGGATTCAAAGAAGAATTCCTTAATGGAGTTGAAGTTCTTTTTAACAATACTCAATTTGTTGGAGGACCACAAGTTGCAGCCCTTGAAGAATCGCTAGCAAAGAAAACTGGAGCAAAGCATGCAGTAGGTTGTGCAAACGGAACTGATGCTATCCAATTAGCTTTAAGAGCGGTTGAGGTTCAAAAAGATGATATTGTTTTAGTTCCAGACATGACATTTTGGGCCACATTCGAAGCTGTTGTAAACGTTGGAGCAAATCCTGCAACGATTGATGTCTCAAGAGAAACTCTACATTGGGATATTGATACATTTAAACAAGCAGTAGATCAGTTTAAGCCTAAAGCAGCAATAATGGTGCATTTATATGGCTGGGGAAGCCCTGACACAATAAAGATTAGAGAGTATGCAAAAGAAAAAGGTGTAGTTCTTATAGAGGATGGCGCCCAGTGTTTTGATACCAAAGTTGATGGCCAAAATATTTTAGGAACTGCTTCAATCGCAACAACAAGTTTTTATCCGGCAAAAGTTCTTGGTGCATCTGGAGATGCTGGTGCAGTCTTCTCTAGTAATGAAGAATGGGCAACAAAGGCAAAAACACTCGGAAATCATGGTCGTACGACTCACTATACCCACGGTCTTGTTGGCTTCAACTCAAGAATTGGATCTTATGAAGCTCTTTTCTTAAACCAGTCTCTAAAACATATCGATGCAAGACTTGATTCACGTAGAAAGGCAGTAAAGTTCTACTATGAAAAATTACAAGGACTTCCATTTAAACCTCTACTTAGTGCAGATAATGTTGATGAAAATGGATATTGTGCTGTTGGTTTAATTGATCCAGAACTTAGACCTGCACTACAGGCAAGTTTAAAGGAAGCAGGAATAGGAACTGGAACTATCTATCCTGGAGCTATGAGCAAACAAGAAGGTGCAGCTAAATATCTTGCAGGAAAAATTGATAATGGAAATGCTCATTATATTTCTCAGGCAGTACTTAACCTTCCATGTTTCGCCTATATCACAGACGAAGAACTACAGTATGTTGTTGATCACGTTAAAAAACATTTTAACTAAAATAGCTTATATAAAAAAATAGAGAGGGGCTCTTTCCCCACTCTATTTTTTCAGTATTTATTTCAATTTTATAACCCTCGTTTTTGCAATTCTATCGTGAAATGAATCCTTTCCAAAGAGAACGATCAAATACCCTAACAAAAACACAATTGAAGATATAAACTTTCCAAGAACTTCTCTTAGAAGAATTGTTTTCACACTTAAGTCTTCAGATGAATCATCATTCAGTACTTTGAGATTCATTAGCTTCTTACCTAGTGTTTGTCCATCTCTCCTTAAGAAGAAAACAGCATAAGCTACTGGTAGTGCCATTCCAACAAGGAAAGACAGAATAGTTAAAACTAAAAGAATTATAGGATCTTTTTGACCCTTCATAAGCATTCCAAATCCAACACTTATAACTTGATTAGGAACACCAACAATTATCCCATCAACGATTATAGCGACCGCTCTAGATCCAAAAGATGCTGCTTCATAACCTGAATAATCGATTTCAGATGAATGATGCTTTATGATTTCATTATCTGATTCTTCTTCAATATTATTTTTGACTGCTCGCTTACTAAACTCTTTCTTTAATATAGCCAACTTTTTTTCACTTTCTTCAACGTCTTCTCCACTTTGAATCTTTTGTTCAAACTTGACTATAAATCGTTCCAAGTCCCCAATACTCATCTCACTAACTTTGGCCATAAATCTCCCCTTGTTCTTTTAAAACTCTATAAATGATTCTAACTTATCTTTAAACTTTATATTCTTAGAGCTTACAGAAATATCATATATTTCACTGGCACTAAGCTGATTATTTTTCAAAATGGACTCAGCTGTTTTTAGGTAATTTGAGACACTGGAATCCTTAGAGTATTTTTCAGTCAAAACACCGATAATTTTTAATGAAAGTTTTAATTTTTTTCTATCAATACTGTAATCGAGTAGTTCTATTAACTGCTTATGAAAAATATTTTTAAACGCTCTATTTATTCGGTACTCTAAAGGAAGTCTTTCAAGAAGATGGATAATATTTTCAAACTTTTTACTTTTCATTAACTCTTTTATTTCATTTCCCAATTCATCAATAAAGAATTTATTTTTTATAAATTTTAAATTTCTCTTTAATATTTCATCCAATACAAACTCTCTAACCTCTTTATTATAAGGATTATATTCAAGGATCTCTTTTGCTGTATGAATGATATTAATAAAGTCATTTGAGTTTTTTGCTGTTTGCCATTCGTAAAGTTCGATTGGATATAAAAAGGTATTAGGTAAGGACATTCTACGGTTCCAAAGGTAGGCCATAAAAATCCCTACAAACAATCCTCCAACATGAGCAAGATGTGCTATATTATCAATATCAAAAAAAATTAAAATGACTTCCATCAAGATAAATAAAGCAAAGAAATAATATTTTATAGGAAGAGTTATTACTCTTGTTACAATAATATAAAAGACAAGAAATTTCATTTTAAAGTTTTTAAAAACAAAATAAAACATCCCCATAATACAAAAAACGTTGGCCGAAGCACCCAAAAGAATTAAATCAGGTTGATTAAATGTAAAGACCTGCAATGATAAGCCTAAAGCGCCTCCAAAAAAGTATGAAAAGAAGTAATATTTACTTCCCACTCTAGCTTCTACATGAATTCCAAAAACAAGAAGAGCCAACATATTTCCTAACAGATGATAGATATTACCATGAAGAAACATAGCAAAAAAAAGTGATTTAATGTTGTAGTTCTTTTTTGTTAAAAGAAAATTCTCTTTTATCAAATTTCTTTTTTTATTTAAAAACTCAGTATGTTTTTCTTCAAAATCAGGAAAAGAAACTAATTTAGTCAAAGGCGATGATGAATTAGAGTCCTCGAGAATAATTTCATTAAAATGATCCTCAAACTCTAAAAAAGTTTGAGCTTTTTCCAGTGAACTTGAGATTTGAGAGTAAAAACTCTCCATTGGCATTTTAGTTTCTGTATCCGAGTCTTTCTCTAAGAGTTCTTTTTTATCAGCTTCTTCCTTTATAAGAATGCGTTTTTTATTTTTTTCATTCAAAGAATTAGGTATCAAAATACAAATATCCTTTGGATGAAGAGTCTCACAGTACTCTTTTTTAATTTTTAGTAAAACTTCTCCATATTCTTCATTCTTTTCTAATTTAATTAACTCAAATTGAGCTTCTGAATAACTATTTAAACCGAAATGCATTATAGTACAAATACAGATCAATAACACTGTAATCACAGGAAAGGTTTTAAGCCTTAAAAATAGACCTAACGGTAGAAACATTAAAACGTCCTAATTTTATCTATAGAACTTTTTCGGAAACTTTATTACAATACATGAAAAGAAGACTCAGGAATGTTGTTTTTCATGTAATTCTAGATATTTAAATATAGCCAATAGTAAACAAAAAATAAGAATGCCATTAAGACTATGCCAAATAAAGTGTGTACCTAAAGGAAATTTCTCACAAACACTCATATCCATTGATCTAGCAGAGATGGAAATCACAAAAACACTGACCCCCACCAAAGTGTATTTACCAACTTCGTAGAACTTTTGCTTCAAACACAAAATGCCAAATACAATTAAAGTTATAATACTGGGAAAATAAAGCATAGAGCCATTAAAGTATGTATTAAACTTTTCGGTTTGAAGGTAAAGAGAAAGCCCGACAAATATAACGAGAAAGCTCCCTCTGAACAATAGTTTACGGTTAAAGATATATTGTAGATAAAAATTAATAGAAAAAATTTGAAACAAGATGATTGGAATAACGTCTAACCACATAGTAAGAACATTTGCAAAAGTGTGGAAAAGGAAACTACCACAACCAGTAACCATTGCCATAGATGCAGCAATTAGTGCTTGTTTCTTACCTGAAGACTTTCTAAGTCTGAGGATAACTTTAAATCCTAAGAAGCCAGCTAGAAATATAAAAATATTAGTAAGCGCATTAACTGGTTCGGACCAAAAACTAGCATCAACTCTTTCACAATAAATATCTAAGCTTTTAAACAACATATTTATTTAGTGTGCTTAAACCTTACAGATGTCTTATCGCTAACTTCCTTATAACTTAAAAATATATTCCACATATACGATACCTTTGAATTTGGAAAAACTTTAAGCTTATATGACTTTGAATTATTCTTGTTAAAGATTTTTGTTTTATCAATAACAATAGTTGCTTTAACTAAGTTATTCTTTATAAAAGTTCTTTTAATCGTTGGAGTATAATATCTTCTCCATGGAACTTGATAGCCTAGATTATAAATACCGATTTCCATAAATGGGGAAAAGTCTCTTATAGAAAACTTCTTATTATTGCACACACCATAAAAGGTATAAAAGCTAATTTCAAGCAACTGACTATTTTCAAATGTTTTTACATTTTTTATATAATTTAGGGATTTTATGCCTCTTGTTTGACATGTTGCCGGAATCTGAGGTTTAAATTCGCTGTTCACTTGCGCCTGTAAGGTTGTTGAAAGCACTAATAGCGCTAAAATTAATTTTTTCATAAAGAGTTCCCCTTTTTTTGGCAAAAAGTATCTCAACAAACTTGGATTTTCAATATAATTTTAACTAATTATCGGTGCATATTTGGAATTAACTTTTTCATGAGCTAATAGTGAAAGCTCGATTACATCGGATTCTTCAGAAACATTAATAAATTTACCCCTATTAACTGTAATTACCGCCGATCTTAGCTTAAATACGCCCCACAAATGATCAGCAAAAGTCATTTCATCATACCAAAACAGATGATCTCTATTTTCTAATGAGACGAGATGTCCATTTATAAAGTTATAATTAATAGTTATCGGAATCACTGCTTTGTTAGCATCAATTGCTGCTTGAAATAACGGCCTTTTAAATCTCAAAACCCTTTCTCCATTAGTACTCGTTGCTTCTGGGAAGATTGTGATGTTTACGCCTTCAGTTAATGATTTTGTAATTTCAAAAATTTCCTTATGGATATTTTTCTTGTTTTTCCTGTTAACAAAAACACAACCTGCAAGCAAACATATTTGTCCAAGAAGTGGAGTCTTTCTCATCTCTAATGAAGTCACATAAGATGAAGGTTGTATTGAAGATAAAATGAGAATATCTAAATAGCTTAGGTGATTACTAATAAATAGAATCCCATCGTAGCTTTCGGAGCTACATTCATCTTTAGTAAAAACCTTAAACCCCATCATTTTCAAAAGAAATTTTGAATAAAAGGAAACTAAGCTATTAAGTAATTTTCTAAAAAAGTTTGGTTTTAATTTGAAAAAGAATAAAACAGGAAGTGTAAGCAAAAAATAACTCAACAAGGTGATACCAAAAGCAGCAGCTTTTATTCCAGCTCTTATATGTCCCATGGGAATTCCCCTCTATCATCCAGGACGGTATGTAGTTCTCTTAATGCTTCGATTCTAGAAAAGAAAGAATCAATACGAATACATTCTTGATTCGTATGCATTTTTTCTCCAATGGGACCTAAACCATCAATTCCGGCATTATACCTATGACTTAAATAATTGATATCTGCAGCTCCCCCAGAATGAATGGCAAAACACTTATTTCCTTCGACAGAACTAATTATTTCACTCATTAAAATTGCGAGTTGATTATTGGCATCGTTTGCACTTAGAGGGGGGCAATCATCCTCAATAGAATAAAATGTTCTACTCGTTTGATGTGAATAAGGACAGCAATGAATGGGATTTGAAATGACATCAAGAAACCTCTCATGCATATTATCTCTTTTGATATCACAATCAAAGCGCATATCTATTTTCGCCGAGACCTCATCACAAATAGTGTTATAAGTTGTATTAGTGGATTTTAATGCGCCAAAGTTTAAACGGGTTTTATTTTTTTCATTATTAAAGTGAGTCAATTGGTAAATATAACTCATTAACTCATGAGATGCATTTAGATGAGATTCTCCAAAACGACCAGCATGGGCACTAATTCCAGTGACCTTCAACTTATACCACCTGTTTCCACTTCTTGATTTAATTATATTACCTGAAATATCAGCTGGCTCCATTCCTAGTAAATATTTACTATCAAGACCAAAACGTTTAAAAATCTCGTGAAAGCCTAAAGAACCAGTCTCCTCACTCGGTGATACAATAACTCGTATTCCATAAAAATGATTTTCTTTTTGATTTAGAAATTTCTTGATGCTATGAAGACATGCTATAACCCCTCCTTTATCATCAGCTACACCAGCTCCATATATTTTATTTTCGTGTTTTTCAATTCGGAATGGATGCTTGACAACAAAGTTAACCGTATCGGTGTGACAGATAAAAGTTATGTATTCATGGGATATTCCCGCCTTTTCTCCTACCAATAACGGCGCTGACTCAAATTGGGGATTAACAATCAATGTTGTCTCAAAACCGATTCTTTCGAGTTTATTAAGAACATACCATTGAGCGAGTTCAATCCCTTTAAGGTTTTTAGATTGTGAGTCAATACTTACTAAATCTTCAAGGTCCTGTATGGGATCTTCACAAAGTATAAAGTTTTTATCTGTATCTATATTTAATGGTTCAATCATATATTAATCTCTTTTAAAAATAAGAGCATAATTTTTATAAAATGAATTGTTAAAGTCATGTTAGGATTAGGTTAACTTCAAAAAACGATTGTTCAATTCCATTTCGAAATACTATCTTATAAAAAACAACGAGAAGATATAATGCAAATTCAGTTAATAACAAGACAAAGACCCATGATAAAAGCTTTTTCTAAAGTTTTTATTGATGCAATTTCACCTAAGAGAAAAGAAGTTAATTTAACTCCAGTGGTGTCAAAAAAACTAGAAACCAATATTGACCCTGTACTCACCTCAGCCTTTCATAGCTTATTCAATGTTAAAGGAAGATATAAAAAGACTATTGCACCACATATGTTTCCACAGTGGGTATTTCCAGAGTTATTTAAACTTTTAAGGGCCACAAACCTTCCACTACACAAAATTATTAATCAAGGATTTAAATTATCCATTCATGAAAAGATGTTTCAAAATGTTCAATATTACCTCACCTGTTCCCTTGATGAGATAATAGAAGAAGAAAAGAAATACTGTATTAATCAAAAAATTTGGGTTACCGATAAATACAACATTAAAATAATCGAAGCCGAAATTTCATCAACAATTTTAAAAGTCCCATCAACTAAGGCCAAAAAGAAAACAGAATACGACGTAGTGAATTTTAAGTCTCTTGATTCTCAATTTATTACTAAAAAATTTGCTAAGCAATATGCACAAATCACTGGGGATTTCAATCCTATTCACTTGAGTTCATCGGTTGCCAAACTTTTTGGTTTTAAAACATCAATAATGCACGGCTTTGGATTAATGTCTCTTCTCTACGAATCTCTTAAGAAGCATGAAATGGAATTCAATCAGCTTGAAATGAAATTTATCAGGCCAGTTCTTTTAAACTCAAGAATTCAATTTGAAATTGAAGAAGATAACCAGAAAAGAGCTTCCAAAAGTATAAGAATAAAAAGTCTTAATGGAAGTGTTAATGCTATAGGTTCCATTAACAAAATAATGACAATCTCTTAACATAATCCTTATCCCTCTTTAACACACAATGTGTTTTAAAACCGGTTAATATTTTCCTATAACACACAAAAAGGGAAGAGATTATGGGAAAAATCATTATTGAAACTATTTTTTATCCAGGTTATACATATAGCGATAAAGAATTAAACCAACTTACAATTGAACTCAAACAGATTGCTAAAACGTGCTTTGATGAAGTTCCCCACTATCAAGCTTTAACAGGTGAAAGAGATGAATTCAAAAGAGTTATTCTAGCAATGGCAAGAAATGAAAGGGGCGAGTTATTAGGTTTTTGCTCATCTCTTCTCTTAGAAATCCCAGTTTACGGAAACGTTCTTCATTTGGGACTTACATGTGTATCACCCAAGGCTCGCGGTAAAAAACTTACCCACAAACTGGCCAGTAAATTATTAATGCAATTTTTACTAAAAGAGTCGCCTCTATCTAGTACATGGATTTCCAATTGTGCTTGTGTGTTATCGAGTTTAGGTAATGTCGCACTTTATTTTGAAGATATTTATCCTTCACCTTATGGCGTAAAAGAACCAACAAAAGACCATATAAAGATTGCAAAGTTTATATCTCAAAAATATAGAAATCCAATTGCTATAAATCATGAAGCCTTATTTAATCCAACAACTTTCGTTTTTGAAGGTAGTGTCAAAGATGCTGTTTTCGAAAAGGAAGAGAACGATGCAAGATACTATCACCGAAATAGAAAACTTACAGACTTTTATAAAGACATTTTGAATTTCGAAAATGGTGATGAGGTTTTACAAATTGGTAAAGTATCTCTTTTAACGTTTCCTAAATACTTATGGAGCACATCTAAAAGAAAGTCTAATTTTTTCATATCAAATTTATCTGAAAAACTAAGTTAAAAAAAAGGGCCATTCAAGGCCCCTTTTCATTTAAAGATTATAATTTCACTTAAGTCTTTTTCAAAGTCGTCTGATTTTATATTTTTGTTTGCCTCGACATAGTTCATCATGGCCGAATTTATCATAAATCCAGTATCAACGTAATTTTCATGGTCAACAATTTTTGGGTAGTTATCCCCCCCCTTAGCTAGGAAATTCATTGTACCTAAGGTGTAGTGCGTTCTCGTGGAGTTTAATTGCCCATTTATAAGTTCTATCCTCCATGATTTATCTCGTGCTTCAACCTTTACTAGTTCCTTGTTTTTTATAGTAAGAGCTGCCTGCCCAATATGAGGATAGCCACCTATTAAATTTGAAGGATCAACAATTGCTTTTTTGCTTACAACCTTTAAGTACTCAAACAATTCCTTTGCGGAAAACTTTACAGTTGAAATTGTATTTCCATAGGGATGAACATTGTGAATATCTTTTCTTGAAACTTTCCCTTTATTCAAGCTTGCCCTCATACTACCACCATTTAATACAACAATATCTACCTCGCTTACTTGGTGAGCTAAAGACTTCGCCATGAATTGCCCAATCGGCATTTGTCTAGATCTTACTTTAGTTCTAGTCCCATCAAAAGTTTTACTTATGATCCCTACAACTTTTCTTCCTATAACTTCTGCTCGCTTTTTAAACGGGTCAAACATTTTAAGCATTTTAGGATTTTCCAAAATTTCATTTTCAATTAGTACTTTTTTATTACCAACTCTTTTTTTAAGGTTTACTGGTACTAGTTTGTAATCAAATACACTTCGTTCATGAGATTTATCGATATATAAATCAAGAACTCCAACATATTTTCCCCAATCCTCAGCTTGTACAATAACTGTATTATTGTGAACTTCAGCATTGATTATTTCTTGGGAATGCCCACCAACAATGACATCGATATCATCGACAGCCTTTGCTAAATCAATATCACCATTTGAAGTAGTACTACCATGATGCCCAACGTGAGTTACAACAAAAACCAAATCAACTTTTTCTTTATTTTTTAATTCCTTTACAACTTCCTTTGCGACTTTAGTTATATCTCTAAAATCGAATTTCATTTTGGCATCATCATGACTTGCTTTAAAAGGAGTGTCTTTTGTTGTTAATCCAAAAATACCGATTTTTACACCGTTCAGTTCTTTTATAATATATGTTGGTTTAAAAACTCTATTGTCTGTACCTTTCCAATAAATATTAGCCGATAAAAAAGGAAAGCCTGCCCACTTCATTTGTTTCTGTATAACTTTGAACGAATTATCGAACTCATGATTACCAACTGCCATTGCATCATACCCTAATGCTTTCATCCCTTTAAAGTCAGGCTCAGCATCAAAAATATCACTTTCCATTGTTCCCGTATTAATATCACCACCAGAAAGAAGTAAATGCTCCCCTTTTTGCTCTGTAATTTCATTTCTAAGCTTATCAATTAGGGTTTTTCTAGCGGCCATTCCATATTGCCCATCTTTGTCGGCCAAATAATGACCATGGTGATCATTTGTATGTAGAATTCTAAGTTTTAGCTTAGCGTTTTTCTTTTTTTCTTCGACACTTGCACAACTAACCAAAAAAATAACAGCGAATGTTAATAAATACTTCAAAAAATACCTCAATGTTTAAATTACTATGCTTAATAATTTAACAAATATTCAGGTTTTTTGTGAAAAAACCAACCGACAAGAATACTCAACTAACTAAATTAACTAGTTGTTTTTAATCAAAACGGAAATATTTTCCGCTTTTTGTAAAAAAAGTACTCAATAGGTCAATTTTAACACCGAGAAGAATTATAAGAACTTCACTGGGATAGTTACAAACAAAGAAGTTCAAATTTTATTATTAACAATTAGAGCATGGTTGCTCGCATTCTGTAGGGGTACAGAAATGACTGAAACGGAGGTTGAATATGTACTTAGGAGATTAGGTTATGGGTTTTAGAATTGCAACAAATGTATCATCGTTAAACGCGCAAAGATCACTTTCAAAAATCGCTTCACAAGAGCAAACAACATCTGCTCAATTATCAAGTGGTTCAAGAATTACAAAGTCCTCGGACGACTCTGCTGGTTTAGCGATTAGTGAAAAATTAAGAGCAAATATTAGATCAAGCCAACAAGCGAATAGAAACGCGAATGACGGTATTAGTATGATCCAGGTAGCAGAAGGTGGATTAGATGAATCAGCAAACATCTTAATCAGACTTAGAGAGCTATCAATTCAGTCAGCTTCAGATACAATTGGAGAAACTGAAAGACAATATACTAATATGGAGTTCTCTCAATTAAAAGACGAACTTCAAAGGATCTCTCAAACAACAGAATTTAACGATGTTAATCTGTTAGATGGGACTAGTGAAAAGTTAGATTTTCAAATTGGTGCAAACAATGATGACTTTGAAGACAGAATTGTTTACGATCCAGGAAAAATTAATTCAGGACTAGATGCTCTTGGTTTAACAGATGAACAAGTTGACACAAAAGAAGGTGCTCAAGGTTCATTAGAAAAAATTGATTCTGCAATTAAAACAGTTTCAGGTCAAAGAGCAGAGTTAGGTGCTTTACAAAACAGACTATTAACAACTTCAGCGAACTTAGAAACTTCAGTTGAAAATATGTCTGCAGCTAACAGCCGAATTAGAGATGTAGATTACGCTGAGGCAACAGCTAAGAATACTCAGAACAATATCATGAAACAAGCTGGTATTTCTGTGTTATCTCAAGCTAACCAAACACCACAGCAAGCATTGAGACTAATCGGATAATTAAACTATCCCAAATAAAAAGGGCCTTCTCGCAAGAGAGGGCTTTTTTTTTATTTCAATGGAGAATAAAGGGCAACAGTGAGTGTCGCGAGGTCATCATGATCGTTCTCATCAATATCATTTAATATATCATCAACAAACTTTTCAACCTTATCACTTAATTTTTTAAATTGAGATTTTTTCAAACTAAAGGTGATGCTTTCATTTTTACGAATATCAGTTCCCTGAGAGTCCAATGCTTTAATCGCCTCTATAAGTTTTCTCTTGTGATGGTTTCGAATACTTTGGCTTGAAATAGAGTTTCCAAAAACGATATGGTTCTTTCGACGAGTAATAATACCATTCTCATTATATATCAAATCAAGTTCTACCATTTTGTCTAATGCATCTGAGATTTCATGAGGAGAAAGCTTCAAAACTCTTGCGATGGGTTTTAAATCTGAAAAATCATTAGTAATTTCAAACATGCTCCAGATAACATCCCACCGATCCATATCCAATAGTTCCCAATTTTCCAAAGATAAATAATGGGAGATTTTTACTTGATAATTATCATTAATATATTGTTGAGATAAATTTCTTTGTTCAACAGATTTTGCTGTTTGAGATGAAACAAGATGAAAAAAATATTCACTCTCTTTCTCTGAAAAATCAAAAGAATCAATTAATGACTTAGCTTTCTTTACAGAAATTCCTTCTTTATTTTTTAAGATCTGCGAAACTCTTGGGGGTGTTAGGCCTAAATCTTTTGCAAATTCTGCCTGAGAGTAAGATATATCATTTTTTCTTTTCTCATTAAGATAGTCATTAAAAAATTCAACATAATCTTTATAAGAAAAAATACTTATTTCATTATTCATTCACATGTTTCCACTTCTAAATTAACATAACTTGTGAAGTCATCAGGAAGTTTTGAGTTTTGATCTACAACAAATTTCTCTCCATCAAAAACAATTCTCTTATAATAATAACCTAGGTAATGAAACTCCCCTAGAGCTTCAACTATTTTATTTTTATTTCTATGAATTTTTAGTTTTAGACTTCTTTTCCCCTTTAAAGATAAATTACCAAGACATTGATCTTGTTTTTCTAGATAAAAATTATCAATGATATAGTACCCCTCTTCATCAAATTTATATTGGCCAGAATAACCATACCTTCCCTTCAGACTTGGAGCATTTATAAAATCAATATAAATTTTTAGATCCCGAGCAAAGTAATATTCATTATTTGTATATTCTCCAAAAACAACTTCCCCATTGTCATTGAAGCGAATCCAATATTCTCTTCCTCCTAAACCATCTTGATAGCTTTTAACTTCCAAAAATATGCCCCCAAAAGAGATATATCTGTATCCAAGAACAAATTCATATATATATGGATAATTATTCTTATTTAAAGTTAAAAACTTATCAGAACTAAGAAGACCATTAAAATATCTTGTATTTAAAGTTAGCATGTTTTCATTTTCTAAAAGGTATTCAATATTAAAAAAGTAATTTAAAAAAGCCCCAGCTTTGTGGACAGAATCTAATTTATTCCAAATTTCTTCATCTATTGTTAAAGTTTTTCCTTCTTCATTAATATTAATACCTTTTGCCATTTGCCTAATTTCACATCCATCCCATGTAATAAAGCCTGTATTATCGATATACGACCCAAGGTTTACATTTTTTACGAATTTGACTTTATTCTCTAGTCGCTTAAACCATTGTTTAAAAATGAAGCTTCGTCCTTCTTCAAAGTTCTTAAACTTATCAATTATCTTCTCAAAAGCATCTTCTACGAGAGCTTCATCAATTGATAATTTTTCATTTGGATACATTGTATAAAATTCTTTAAAGTCTAATAAATAAGCTTTTTCTCCACAATCTACTGCGAAGATAGTTAAAACTTTTTCATCGTTGGCATTCGTCTGAATTGAATATATTGATACAAATAGAATTAAAATTAAATTTCTCATATGATTACCACCAAAAGCCTGGGACGACATTTTCTATAAACTTTTGTCTAAAAATTTCAGAGTCATCAATATATTGGTCAGATAGCAGGTAAGCTAATGCTTGTCTTACTAACCTAGAATTTGTTGAATCTTCATTTGAATTTCTTGCAATATAATAAAGAACTTCATGATGAACTAGGCCTTCTCTATCAATTTCACCAAACTGATTCCAAAGTTCTTTATCAATAAAGAAAATATTTTCACCCGGTAAGTTTTCACTAACCTGAACGGCCACAACTTTTAACTCGCAACTTCTTTCATAGACAATCGTTCTATAATCATCTGGAATTTTAAAACTTGTATGGCTTAAAAACTCTTTTTGAGAATCGAATTTTTGTTGAGCTGCTAAAACAAAGGCATAAAATGTTGGATTATGTCTTTCAATTCGATCAAAAAATAATTGCTTTCTTTGTGAAGAGTTTAATGATTTTAAATAATTAAAGGTATGAACTTCATTGAATTCCGCTTCATAGTAATCAAGAAGTTGGGCTTTCCCATTTTTGCAAAATAGACCGCCACCACCATTTCCAGCTCTGCCAGATTCCCCTGCCACCGAAAAATTAGAAAATAATAAGAATAAAATTAATACTTTCACCTAAATTCCCTTCATTATGAGAAAAACGAACTAAACCGAATTTACCGTATATCCTAAATTAATATATGATGTAAAATCTTTATATGAAAAACCGCAATACCCTTGGGGATCTACAAAATTTTACTCTTACACATTACCCGACATCAGCAGAGGAAATTACTAAACTTGTAATCGACTTCAATGAAAGAAGAGAAAAATTCTTTGCTGTAAGCACTGGAAATAATTGGGGATATGGATGTGATCACTCTCACCAAAAAACCACTCATTGCCTTAATTTAAAGCATATGAACCGAATTCTAGACTTTGATGAGCCCAATGGTCTTATAACGATTGAACCTGGTGTAACTTATGGCCAGCTTGCTGAATTTTTGAAGAATAAAGATTCAGACTGGATTACCCCGGTCCATGGTGGTGGTCCTGATTGTTCGTTAATTGGTAATACCCTTGAACGAGGTTACGGCATTACGCCAATTACGGATCATTATCAAGCATGTCAAGGTTTAGAAGCCATTCTTCCTAATGGAAAGAAATACAATTCTTCTCTCAAGTCAATTGGCCAATACAAACTTGATCAACTCTTTAGAAATGGCGTTGGCCCATACTTAGATGGTATCTTTACCCAATCTAATTTTGGAATTGTCACACAAATGACCTTAAAACTCGCACCTAAAAGCCAGAAGATTGAATTATTCTTTGTTGATATCAGGGAAGCAGATCTAGGAAGTATTTCACTTTCCATAAAAATACTTAAACAAAAACTTGGAACTTCTCTTGGTGGAATAAATCTTATGAACAAGGAGAGATTACTTTCCATGTTAGTGGATTATCCGCAAAAAGACATAAAGGAGAGAAAGGCTTTATCTGATGATTTTGTAAAATCCAAAGTTAAGGAGCAAATGATTTCTGATTGGACTCTAGTAGGTGCTATATATGGGGATAAAGAAATTGTTAAGGCGGTAAAAAAAATTGTCAAAAAAGAACTTCGCTATATAAACACTAGAAAAGTGTTTATTAATGAAGGCAAAATTAATTTATTAGATAAAATTAGCCGAATTTTTCCTACTATTTTTGGAAGAGATATTAGATCAAAAGTTGAATCCTTAGTCGGTATAATTAATATACTAAATGGAATACCTCAAAATACTGCACTAAAACTGGCCTATTGGAAAAATTTAAATGAAGCCCCAGATAATAATTTAAATCCGAATAGGGATAACTGTGGGCTAATATGGTATGCTCCTTTAGTTGAAATGCATGTCTCTAAAGTTTTAGAATATGTAAAGTTTGTTAGAGATGTTTCTAATAGATTCAACATCACCCCGCTTATCACATTGACAACGGTTGATGATCTTTGTTTCGATAGTACAATTCCTATTTTGTTTAATAGGGATGACTTAGAAGATCAGACAAGAGCTCATGAATATTTTAATACCCTATTCAAAGAAGGAAGAAAAAAAGGTTTTTATCCTTATCGTTTAGGAACGAACTCGATGCCTCAGTTCTTGGATGATCTAGACGATGATTATAAAAAGCTTCTTTCTGATTTAAAAAAGGTTTTTGATCCAAATAATCTATTTGCTCCCGGAAGATATATACCAGGAGATTTAAGCCAGGGAAAGTTTAGTTTAGTATCTGACGAACAAGATAAGAAAAGCCAAATTATTTAAAAAGACCTAATATAAGAATTATCAGGGATCCCAGTATCTAGTGATCTATTAGACAAAACTGCATCATGAGTTCCACCAGAAAGATCTAATAAGCTTTGACTTCCTATAAAGTAAGCATATGACCCGTAAGAGCTTACCGAGTTATTTTTAGACTCAACATAACCTCCCCTGAGAACATAAAAACCGTAGCTTGCTGTATTACTTATTTGTGAGTTTTCAATTCTTAAAAAACCATTTCTTTCAACTCTTATACCTACATCATTAGTGTTATTAACAGTTACTCCATTGGCTAAAATAAGCCCATTTAAACTGACAGTAATTCCTTTTTCAAAATTTTGTAAAATTAAAGAACTTCCGAGTCTTGCCACCCCTCCTTTATTCACATAAATTCCAGATTTAGTATTTCCCCCTCCATCAAAAGTGATCCCATCGATGAGTCTAATTGAACTTCCAGAAATAGCGACTCCATTATCAGTACTGTTAATAATGACATTTCCTGGAGTGGATAAATTTCCAATAATTTTTATATTTCTTCCATCCGGATGAGTTGGATGAATTGGACTCGTTCTATTATAAGTTCCATCTGCAAATTGAATCGTGACAATAGCATCACTTTTTATTTTCTTATTGGCTAAAAACTTGAACGCATCCTCGATAGTTGCATAATCAGTTGGTATATTAAGTGTCATACTACTCTCAATAATAAGACTATCTTCCCAAGCAACAATTTCATTTTCTTGTTTTAAAACCGAACCTTCTGCTCCTATAACTAATCTATTAACTGGCACTTCACTATCAATAATTAGACTTAAAATTCCTCCAGAATAAGTGACTTCCATAAAGGCCCAACCTAAAATGAAAAAACTGATAAATTTTTTTAATACATTTTTTTTCATCAATATCACCTAATAAAAGATTCTATATTTCCCTCAGTCCTATAAGCCGGAGCAAAATCAATTCCATTTCCACTCGCCCCTGCAGACAAGATAGAACTAAATAACCAGGCGACATAACCATTCCCTGAATTATTATCAGCAGAAGCTGTACTACTTAAATATATTGTTGATTTAGCAGAAGCTGAATACCCTCTATTATTAAAAGAAGATACTGTTCCCGGCTCCACGTTTACTGCGGAATTATACTTGGCATATAAGCCTGCTTCTTGATTATTAGTTAATAAGCCTCCTACAGTTCCATAAGAATTGTTTCTAAAAACGACTCCATATTCGAAATTTCTAATAACCATATTATTTCCAATTCCTACTTTAGAATTATCACTTACATAAACTCCATAACAAGGACATGAATTGTCACCTACCAAAGTGATTCCATCAATCAGACCTATTGTGGATGAACTATAAAGTTGAAACCCATGAACTCCTGTAAAATTTAATACGACTTGAGAAGGATCTGTTGTATTTCCAATAATTCTAATATTCTTACCTTCTGAGTGATATGGCTCGATCATTGAGGATAGGTTATAAACCCCATCTTCAATTTGAATGGTAACAATAGCATCACTTCCAATAAACTTGGTTTCTAAATAATCTAGGGCTTCTGAAATAGTATCGAAGTCCGATGGCACATATAATGTTAGATTTTCATCAATGAAAAATCTTTCCCAAGTTGCGACTCCTCCCTTCACAGTTAATAAGCTCCCTTTTTCTGGTGAGCTAGAAAGATTAGCTGTATCTACAGAATTATTTTCAACCGTAAAATTCAAAACGCCATCAGCTTTAGAGGAATTTATAAAAACAGACGAGTTTGTATTAAGTCCTCTAAAACCCCAAAATGAGATCATACCTAAACAGAAAAACATTAAATTAAAAAATAACATTTTCATGTACTAAAACTCCGTTCTTGAATTACTCGAGTTTGTATAATCATTAGAGTTACCAGTTGCACTTCCTCCCCAGTTAACCCCCCAAGAATTTACCCAACTCTCTAGACCTTGATCTGAATTATTATTTAAAGTTGATCTATCAACATTAGCAGAAGAACCAAGTGCACTATAAACTCCATCAGCTCCATTATTTGAAAAACTAGAATTACTTGCTGTAGCAGAGGAATGAGAATTAACAACCATTCCAGATTGAACATTACTTGTTGATTGGATTTCACTTGCCTCTAAGCTGGAATTTCTATCTATATATAAGCCTCTTCCAAAATCTTGAATATTAACTTTATAAAGTTTTGCTGAAGTACCAGATGTAACAGTAATACCAACTGTATTATTATTATCCTGCCCCCTAAGAGTTAAACCTAAAACCCCTTGAAAACTATTTCCTTTCGAAAAGTGAAACCCATCTACTTCAGCAGCAAAATCTAAGATCACATTTTCAGGATTGGTAATATTTCCAACGATTTTGATCCTACTATTTTGATGATGATTAAAATATACCGTCTGTGAATAATTATAAGTTCCATCGGCAATTTTAATTGTGACGGTAGCATCTGAATAAATTTTCTTATTTTTTAAATAATTTAACACTGAAATGAGATCAGAAAAATCAGCGGGTACATTAATAGTTAAATCATCTTCAATAAATCTTCTTTGCCAACTTGGAGTATTTGCTTCAGAACTTAAATGCTTAAAACCACTTTCACCTTTAAGAGCAGAAACTTGAATTTCTTTTGGAATTCCGGGCACTTTCTCCAGAAGATACCATTTGTCGGACATTTTATATTTGAAAACAAATTTAGTAGAACTTTTGATTTCAACATTAGCAAGAGGGCTAAACATATAAACTCCTCCACCTTTATCTTCAACTGTTAAATCATAAGTTTTTTGATTGAATTTTAGATTGGCTTCAGTGATATCATGGCCACTCAGCTCATTTAAAGTCAGTTTAAGTTTATTGTCTACAATTGAAAGGTTACCTTGAGGTATAGAACTAGCACCTTCACCTAGAATATCGACATCGATCTCACTTGTAATACACGACGTACAAAGAATGATTATTATGAACAAACGTACAACCATCTTAATATTATAACGCTGATTACCGGTTATAATAAACAATCTTCTTAAGAATTTATTAATTTTAACCGAATTGTTTCTGAGGAGCTTTGTAAATGATAGGTAAAAAACAGTTTTCTAAGGGACAAGCTACAGTGGCAGTAAGAAGAATTTTAGCGCAATATCAAGTAGATATGACAAAAATTAACTTCTCAGCGAATGCTAAGTCCCTGTATTTTAGTGGATCATTGAAAAAGATTTCAGGTAAAGAGATGGTTCCTCAAGAAGTTCTTAATATGGTTAATGATCTCGCTAAGTTAGGAAGAATTCGCTCAGATCTAGATAATTGGGTTTTAGACAGTAATTCAGCTCATTTTACTGGAAAAGATGAAAAGAAGAAGAATAATCACAAAGCAAAAGAGGCAACAAAAGACAAAGCTGCCTAAAATGCCAATCTTATGAGTTTAAGACTACTAAAGATATCTTAAATCATTAAGCTAACCTATTAAAAGTCCGATAAACTGACTACCAATATATATCAACAACAGAAAATGGTAATTGTACAATTACGACCAATAACAAACTCAAATGTTGGGGAGACAATGGTGCAGGCCAATTAGGAATCGGAGATAATACAGACAGAACGGCCGGACCAGTTGATGTTCAGTTAGGCTTTAATTAATTCATATCCACTAATTTATTTCTATTAAAATCTTTGCTACTTTTTAAGAGGAAATTTCTTAATAATCATACTTGGACTATTAATTTCTAAAATTCCATGACAATTTCTAGACGTTTTCGCCCATACTTTGAGGCTATATTTTTTAATTTTTTAAATTTCCAACAATTTTTGCCTACATAAAATACTGAATTTAGGTAGACGCCTAAAGTATACGATAATAATGTTATGAAAACCTTAACAAGTATTCCATTTATTATAGTTTGTTTATTTCTTACAAGCTGTACCAGTGAGATTGAAATAGATAGGTTTGAACCGCTTAGTTCTGACAGTGAGTCAGACTTTCGAAATAATCCCCTCACAAGCAATTCAAAAAGTATTTGGCTCGGAACAGTTGATAATAAATGGGATAATGTTAATAACTGGAAAGATGGTAAGCTACCCACTCCTGATATTGATGTTGAAATAAGTGAAAACTGTATAAATTGTAATATTGAATTAGAAAATCCTGTTAAAATTCGCTCCCTAAAGTTTCAAAATAATTTTGCTGGTGATTTAAAACTTAGAGGAAAAAACCTAGAAATAGATCAAAACTTAGAAACGACTAGTGGGACTACTATCCATACTCAATGTGCAAATTTAGTTTTTGATAAACACTTCCCTGCAAATGGGCAGATCGACCACTCCTCTAATACTCCGGATGCATCGGTCAATGAGTCTTCTGTTACTGAAGGAGAAAATTTACGTGTAAGATTTGAACTCTCAGAACCAATTTGTGATCAAGATATTGTTCTAAATTATTCAATTAGCGATTTACAAGCTACGGCCTCGGATTACTCAGGACCTACAACTGGACAGATAAAAGTCGTTCAGGGTGAAACTGAAGCTGAACTAGAAATTGCCACAACTGATGATAATGACTATGAACTAGAAGAATCCCTTTTGATAGAAATCGAATCCATTGAAAACAATGATGCCAACTTAGCCAAAAATCAAGCTTTTGGAACGATTCTAGACAACGATACGCCCCCCACAATTTCGGTTATTGCTTGCCCTCCAGTGGAGGAAGGTAATGATTGTACCTTAACCTTCCAACTCGATAAAATCGTTGATTCAAATGTTAGCTTTGATTGGGAGAGCGTAGATGGAATTGCTGTCGCTGGATCTGATTATCTAAAAAAGAAAGTCCTAAATGTTATCATTCCAGCAGGGCAACTGAGTGTTACACAAAATATTTCTATTATTAACGATTACCCAATGAATGATCCAGGTGAAAGTTTTAATGTTCAAATAACTTCCGCTCAAGGAGCAACAATTGGAACAGCTTCAGCAAGTATTACAATTAATGACGCAAGTTCGAATCCGCTGGCACTAAGTCCTTCATACTTAGAAGTGGATAATAATGGAACATATAATTTTTCAGCAACAGGTGGAACTGCCCCGTATACATACAGTATTCAATCAGGGGTTGGAACAATTGATGCTAATGGTTTATATACAGCACCAGCAACAGGTGGAGGCTCTGTCACAGTACAAGTTGAAGACTCATTATCAGCAACAACAACAAGTAACATTCAAGTCAATGAAACCTACTCTGACATGACATTTTGTTCTGACTTCTTTGATTTTGCAAATGAAGGACATATTTACGATCAAGGTGGATTGTCAGGTGACTATGCAGCCAATCAAGCCTGTAATATGTGGCTCAATAGTAATAATGGAGAAAATATAGTTCTAACTTTTAATTCATTTGTTTTAGAAGATGGAGATACACTGACTCTAAGAGATGATAATACATTTGATATCATTGGAGTTTATGATAAAAATAATCCACCTCCAACGAGCATAAACTCATTAACAAATTCAATTTATTTCAGGTTTGAAAGTGATGCTACTACAGAGGCTGCTGGTTTTGATATTTCATTTAGCTCTCTTACCAGTGGGTCTTCAATGAGCTTAAACTCTGCTAGTAATCCTAATAGTTGGGAAGCTGGATGGGATCAAACTTTATTTATTTCAGGAGGTAAAGGGCCTTATTCTATTGATGTCATTTCGGGAGAAGGAGCTGTATCAATGCGATCTGGGGAAACACATATTGCTGATTTTCAAGCCAGTTTCTCTGCAGGAGACCTAATCATTGAGGTAACTGACTCAGATGGACTTAAGGCACAATTAAATGCAACAGTTGTAAGAACACCATTAAATATAACTTCTTTAAGCAAAACTCAAGGTGGTGGAAATGAAACCATCTATATTTACGGACAAGGGTTTCAATCCCAAATGGAGATATTTTTTGGACCTAATAAATGCCTAAATGTCATTGTAAGTAATTCAGGAAATTTACGTTGTACTATTCCAGTTGGAAAAGGAACAGTTG
This sequence comes from Flavobacteriaceae bacterium, assembly GCA_964215955.1. Taxonomy (GTDB): domain Bacteria; phylum Bdellovibrionota; class Bacteriovoracia; order Bacteriovoracales; family Bacteriovoracaceae. The sequence goes on along the minus strand of CAXPDR010000024.1, from coordinate 21,575 downwards.
ATGTCAGTGTTGCAAATACACATCCATCAAAATCGGAGTTGCAAACTTCCCCTGATGCATTTTCCTATTACCCAGGAGTTTGGACCCCATTTACATCCCAACCAGGTGGATCAGGAAACGATAGATACGCTTCTGCTGCAGTTTGGACCGGGGAGCATTTTCTAATCTGGGGAGGGACTGATGGTTCTAGTAGCTACAGTGTTGGAACTTATAATTCAGGATATGTCTACAGTGCTTTAACTGACTCTTGGTCAACGATGGCATCTTCTGGGATGGGAAAAAAGTCCAACACGGCACATGTATGGACAGGAACGGAGATGATTGTTCACAATGGTTTAATAAATGGAAACTCAGCACCACATGAAGGAAAGGCATATAATCCTTACACAAATTCTTGGAGAAGTTTAGCTACCCCACCGGCTACAAATTACCTCCATGGAAGAAGAGCTATTTGGACAGGAGAGGAAATGATTGTTACTGGTGGACAATGGAATGGTTATTCAGGGGCATCTTATGCCTATGATCCGGTTAAGGATAGCTGGAGAACTATTGCAAGTATTTCTTCTAGGTATTTTCATGATATGGTTTGGACTGGAGAAAGAGTTATTGTTTATGGTGGTTACAATGGAAATTATATTAGTAACGGCCAAATTTATAATATGAATACAAATTCCTGGTCTAGTATCGATAATACTGGCTATGATACTAAGAAAACGGGTTGGGATCAAAGTTCAATTAATACGATTCTAGTATGGACAGGTAATAGAATGGTAGTAGCAGGTGGAAGTACATCTGGTGGTGATCGCAATGGTATTTATAATCCATATTCCAATACATGGGAAACTATAACCCAATCCCCTAGTTTTCCATCCAGTTCTGGAAGACTGGTATTTACAGGTAAAGATATAATCTATCATAGAGGAACAACAAATTCTTCTTATAACATATTTACAGATGAGTGGAAAAATCTTCAAGACCCTGCGGTTTCTAACGGTGGGCATGGGGCCTTCCATTACAATGGAAATTCCGTTTATCAATGTTATGGATCAGGAAAAAATGACGACTTCTGTGAGAATTTAAATATTGAGGATTTAGACAATCCAATTGCTAATCTAGCTGTTAATGAATGGGGAGCGATGCCGACAAATTCAGAGCCTACTGGCCGTAACGGGCACAGTATGACTTGGTCTGGAAAGCATATTATTTTATTTGGAGGAGAAGATAGCTCAGGTGTCCGTAATGATGGGTATCTTTATGATCCATTTAAAGAGGAATGGATCGCTATTTCAAATACAAATGCTCCAAGCGCGAGGAAAGATCATAAAGCGATATGGTTAGGAGAGAGGCTTTTTATTTGGGGCGGTGTTGATAATAATGGTACCCCACTTGATTCAGGTGCAATTTATCATCCCGAATTTGATAGTTGGACAACAGTCTCTAGCACCAATGCACCAAGTGCAAGGTCAAAGTTTGCTTTAGCCAAAACAAATGGAAAAGTTATCATTTGGGGAGGTCTTGGGTCTGGAGCTGTAAGTTTAGATGATGGTGCAATCTATGATTCTTATTCTAATTCTTGGACGACTATCTCCCAAACGAATAAACCATCGGGAGGAGAAGGAGTTAGAGCTGTTTTTGCTGGAAGGAATTCTATTGGTGTATTTGGCGGGGATAATAATCAAGGAGCGATATTAGATGTGGCCAGTAATTCATGGTCTTTAATGAGTTTAACTAATGCTCCAAATATTTCTAAAGGCCACACTCTTATTTTTAGCAAAAACAAGTTGGTTGTTTTTGGTGGAGATAACGGCAGTGGAATAAATTCAGAATTAAAAATATATGACCCGGGATTAGATACCTGGACTACCCAGGCTCATGGTCTTACTCCGAGAAAAAATCATACAAGCCTAATGCTTGGAAATAAACTCTTTCTTTATGGAGGAGAAGATAATGGTGGAATGCTAGGAAATGCTCAAATCCTTGATTTAAATGATTACTCTCACGATGACATAACTTCAAGTGCTGCAACAGAAGGATTAAGATCTGGTGTTTGGATTGGACATATTGGTGAAGATCATTTTGGATATAGAAATAATCATTCAGGTGATTCATATAGTCTATTTTTGTGGGGAGGAAAATCTGCGAGTAATGACTTTCTAACAAATGGAGTGATTTATAAACCTATTTCCTATTAAATCTTTTTTACTCTGTTTATTCGTCTTTCAATCTAACATCAGTTTCGCTGACGAATTTCAAAAGTTCTTTCAAATAAGGAAATTGATTTATTCAAACATTTTAGAAGGTGAAGCAAAAACTTTATTTGCGGATCTAGAATTTAAAAAGCGAGTTTTACTCAAATATAAACTTTTCCCGTCAAAAAATGAACTCATTGAAGAACTGGAAAGAATAAAAGCTCATTCTCAAAGAAAAAATAAAATTGATCTCTTAGAAAAGAATATTCAAAAAAAAGAAGATATTCTTTCTTTTTTTGTCTTACCTATTCTTGCGGAAAGGAAACTTCAAGTTTTTTACCGAAACTCCCCAGAGATTCAAAGCGATTCTTATATAAAAGGAAAAAACCTTATCGAATTGGCCATAGCTAAAAAGGTTCCATTTCGCTCCCTAATGAAAAATAAAGCTTTTAAATTTAAAAAGGTCATCTTTGATGTGAATAATCGTAACAAAAAACTTGATCTAGGAAACCAACAACTTGATGGGCAATTGGATATTTTAAAGGGTCATAGTATTGAAGTTTGGTATAATAAAATCATAAAACCACACAATCCAAAGAAGGGTGATATTCTGAGTGGTTTCAATAATGAATATAAAGATGAAATTATTTTAACTACAGGAGCAGACTCAAAGAACACAAAGTATGTATTTACAGTGTTAGAGTTGAAGCGGGATTCCTATTTAGAATGGCTGGATAAAGAGAAACTCCTACTTAAATGACGCAAGGAAAGCATAAAGTTATCAAATATTTAATATTACCATTAAAAATAAACTCCTAAGCGTGGACAGATAGCGTTAAAACGTTTATAACCCGCCCATGAAAGAAATTGATAATCCTGACAATTTAGGTACTTCTGAAAAGAAAAAGAAGACCAATGATAAAGATATGGCCTTTCAAGAGGGCTTTAAATACACCCACGAAAATCCTTACCATGACCGGCTTGCCATCTTCGACCAATTTGTCCTAAGAGATGATGAGGGTGAAGCCAATCGTGGTTCATGGAGTAACAATATTTTCGGTAACGATCACGAACTGGAAGTAGAAATTGGAACTGGTTATGGGCATTTCATGATAGAGCATACTCAAAAGTTTCCTCATGTTAATTTTGTCGGGATGGATCATCGTTTTAAAAGAAGTTTTAATCTTGCAAAAAAGCTAGATAAATTAGAATTCAAAAATTTTCGATATTTAAGAGCACGTGGAGAAAGATTAAGTTTCCTATTTGGGGAAAGTGAAATAGACAGACTATTTTATTTCTTTCCAGACCCATGGCCTAAAAAAAGACATCATAAAAAACGTCTATTCCAAAAGAAATTTTTGGATGAACTTTATAAAGTCCTTAAACCATCTGGAGAAATGTTAATAAAAACTGACCATGATGGATATTTTGAATGGATGTTAGAAGAAATGGCAGATGAATTAAAGTCAGATAAAAGATTTTCGATAGAAATGAAAACATTTGATCTGCATAGTGAGTATCCCGACCATTTCCTGTCATCATTTGTAACAAAATTTGAAAAGATATTTCTTGAAAAAGAGATTAGAATTAAGGCTATGGTTCTTAAAAGTTTAAAAGCGTAAATGGCATCAATCGAAGAAGCAAAAGATCTTATCAAAGCAACACCGATTTCATCAGTGGTATCCTTCTATCACCCTATTACCAAGCGAGGAGCTAACTTCGAAGGAATATGTCCTTTTCATGGTGATAGCCATCCCTCTTTAAAAATTAATGATGGTAAAGGAATTTATAAATGTTTTGCTTGTGGAGCAGCTGGTGATTCCATTCGGTTTGTTCAAGACAAACTTAATGTTTCTTTTATTGAAGCGATAAAAGATATTGCATCAAACTTGGGTGTAAGTATCGAAGAACAAAAAAAGAACAAAAATCCAAAGTATGAAATGGGTTTAAGAGTCCTCCAAGCTGCTAACAAACTTTATAAGAAAATTGCTCTAGAATCTAAGCCTCAAGCTTACAAAGATTTCTGCCAAAAAAGAAATCTCAATGAAGATTCTCAAAATAATTTTCAAATTGGGTTTGCTACCGGTAGTAATGCATTAGTGAGCTATTTAAACTCAATCCCTAACTCTGATAAAGAAATGGCCATTAAAAGTGCTAAAGAGATTGGCTTAATCAGAGATAGTAAGCATAGTGGGGGTCATTATGACTTCTACCGGGATAGAATAATGTTTCCAATTTGGGACCACTCAGGAAAAGTTAGAGGCTTTTCCTCTCGGGCAACCAAGGAAGATCAAGTACCTAAATACCTAAATTCAGGTGAGTCATTTATCTTTGATAAGGGAAATATCCTTTATGGATTCAATCTTGCAAAAAATCATATCCGTGACCTGGATAGTGTCATGATCGTAGAAGGAAACATGGATGTGATAATGCTTCATCAGTTTGGATTTAAAAATTCAGTGGCCACAATGGGAGTCTCACTAAGCAGCTCTTCTATAAAGCTTCTTAAAAACATGACAGAAAACTTTTACTTAGCGATGGATTCCGATAATGCTGGTATAAAAGCAATGACCAGAATCAATGAGGAACTTCTCGAAAATAATATTATTGCGAAGTATATTAGCTTTGCTCCAATGAAAGATCCTGATGAATTCCTCAATGAATATGGAAGAATTGAATTACAAAAACGAATAGAAGATGCGCCTACCTTTTTAGACTTTTTAATTGCGAATGAAATTCCAGAGCAAATTCCAGGTTCCACTGAAAACAAGCTCAGTCTTCTTAAAAATGTTTTTCAAATCCTAAGGCCTCTTGGGTCGAATTTAATGGCTACAGAAAAAGTTATTACTGTCGCTAAATCTCTAGGTTTAAAATCGTCTAATGATGACATTCTGCAAGAATACAAAAATTATTTAGCCCAAGGAGGAGTTTCAACACCTCCTGCAAATCAAGGTCAAAGTTTTAATCCGAATCCCCTTGAAAATGATGCGCAACATATACCTTATGAGGAAGAAGATTTAGCCAATAAAGTTCATTTTGACTCAGCGCTACCAATTCTAAATAGTGAAAGAACTGTATTGTTGACTTTAATTGAGCAACCTGAGTGTATTTTGGCCAATCAAATGACTGAAATACTTGATAAAATACAGCATTTTGAGGTAAAAAGAATAGTTCAATGGTTGAAAAAAATTTATTTAGAGATAGATGAAACGGATTTTCCACTTTTTGTTAGAGAAAAGATGAAAGAGGCATTGCCTGAAGAAATAAGAAAAATACTTATTGAGGGACTAAATAAGTATTCTAATATAAAGCTCGACTCCAAAGTTATCGATAAGACAATGGCGGATTTAAGCATAAAACTTGATGAAGGTGTTTTATTACAACAAATAGAACAACTTCAAAAGAAGCACTCTGAAGTTAGTTCTGACGAAGAGGGCTTAATTATATTAAATGAAGTACAGCAATTAAGATCGAAACTTAATGCTATTAGAAACAAATAAATTGGAGTCATAATGTCCGTAATTTCAGCATTCGTAAATTCAAAAGACTTCTCAAAATTAATCCTCAGGGGAAAAGAGCAAGGATTTCTAACACCAGAAGAAATCAATGACGCTATTCCAGCGAGCATTGTAGATTACCATGAACTGGATGTCCTACTTGCTAAGCTTGAAGATTTAAACATCAGCATTAATAAAGTTGATGAAGAAGAAGAAGAAGTTAATTCTGTTGAAGCAACCGAATTAGAGCTAATCGATGAAGCTCTTTCTGCTCAAGAAGAAAAAGAATTAAAATCATCTTCCTCAGATCCGGTTAAGCTTTACCTTAAGAAAATGGGATCAGTTGCCCTTTTAACAAGAGAAGGTGAAGTTAAAATCGCAAAGGAAATCGAAGAAGGTGAAAAAGAAATAGTTCTTTCATGCTTACAATCAAAGCACGCATTGGAAGAAATTATTAAACTTAAAGAAAGAATTCTTTCAAGTGAAAATGAAATTGAATTCGTAAAAGATTTAGTTAGAGGTCTAGATGATGAATCATCTGAGAAAGACATTCTAAAAGAAAAAGCAAGAATTATTAAAGTTTGTGACCATGTTCAGGATCTCTTAACAGAAATCGTTAATGAAGATGGAACACTAAGAAAGCTAACAAAAGAAGAAAATAAAACCATGGCCATGGTTGAAGAAGAGCTAGTAGATTTAACTTTCAATAGAAAAGTTATTAACAGCTTTACTGAGCCAGTAAAAGGTTACTACCTTCAATTTAGAGATTTATATGATCAACAAGAAAGAATCTATAAATTCTTAGAAGTAGATACAGATACAGCTTATAGAGAACTTTATGAAAAAGTTATTGATGATGATGCTTATAAGAGAAAGCTAGCTCGTCATCTATACACGAGTGACGCAAAGATTGAACAAATGATCAGAAACCAAGAAGATATTCTAAGAAAACTTAGAAGACTTCAAATTGATTCAGGAATGGCATTTGAAGATATTTTAATGGTGTTCAATATCATCGCTCGCGGTGAAGAAAAAGCAGATCATGCAAAGGCTCAACTTGTAGAAGCCAACTTAAGACTAGTTGTTTCGATCTCTAAAAAATATACGAACAGAGGACTTCAATTCCTAGATTTAATCCAGGAAGGTAATATTGGTCTAATGAAAGCTGTAGATAAATTTGAGTACAGACGTGGATATAAATTTTCAACGTATGCTACTTGGTGGATCAGACAAGCAATAACTAGAGCTATTGCAGATCAGGGTAGAACTATTAGAATCCCAGTTCACATGATTGAAACTATTAACAAGCTTGCTCGTACTAACAGACAATTAGTTCAAGAATTAGGTAGAGAGCCTACTCCAGAAGAAATTGCAGAAAAAATGGAAATGAGCGTAGATAAAGTTAAAAAAGTTTTTAAAATATCTAAAGAGCCTATTTCTCTTGAAACTCCAATTGGAGAAGAAGAAGATAGTTCTCTTGGTGACTTTATCGAAGATAAAAAAATCATTTCTCCACAAGATGCTGTAATGAGTATTACATTATCTGAACAAACTCGTTCTGTCCTATCAACTCTTACTCCAAGAGAAGAAAAAGTTCTAAGAATGAGATTTGGTATTGGTGAAAAATCAGATCATACACTTGAAGAAGTTGGTCAGGATTTCTTTGTTACAAGGGAAAGAATTAGACAGATTGAGGCGAAAGCGCTAAGAAAGCTAAGACATCCATCCAGAGCAAAACTACTTAAGTCTTATATAGACAACTAAAATACATAGTTTAACCGGCGAATGATCGCCACAATCAAAAAAATAAAAAGTTATCGACCCCTCTAAATGAGGGGTCTTTTTTTGCTCCAAATCAAATTAAATAAAAAATATTAGGCAAGAGAAACTTAATGTTCTTGTAGTTTATGGGAGTATACTCTGGTATAATGAGGACTTTGAAATTAACTCACGCTCATGGAAATATATGTTTAATACAGTTCTTATACCTCAAGAAATAATGGAAAAAGGAAAGAGTTTTTTTCCAAATCATTTACTAATGAAAGGCCAAAAAATTCTTGAGAATGGAAGAATAAGTGTTTCATTTAACAAAACGAGAAGTGATAGGTTTATAGTAAGTGGAATAGTTACTGACTCATCTTCCCACCAGGTGAAAATCCAAGGAAAACCTCTCGAAAATCAATTCTCGTCAAATTGTAATTGTCATCAATGGAATGAAGATGACCACTGTCCCCATACGGCGTCTTTATATCTTCATTACCAACTATCATTAGCAGCAAATGAAAATCAATCTGAGAATCAAGAATTAAAAGCTCATGTTAGCTTCCATGGTCAATCTGTTCATGTAGAAAACTACGGAAGAATTGAACTTGGAGCAAATAGATTAATGGGTGCAAATATGAATAGTACTTATTCTAGTTTGCAGTACCTTCTAACCAACAGAAAGAAAGTTAATTTTCCTCTCCCTAAAAAATTTGATGGAACTTTAGTTATAAACTTTTTGCCAACAGATGCATATGAGGAATTTTCTCTTAATCCATTTCATGCTGGTAAATATTTTCCGAGCTTTTCCTACATAGATAAAGAAAATAATAATCATCAAAAGATCTCATTGTTTGAGAGTTTATATTTGTTTAATTGGGATACTGGGGATTCATTTAGTCTTCCTCCAAAAACCAGTGATATTATAAAGAAAATTCAGTCTGAAGGGATTGTAAACGATGTTAATCAACATATTAAAATCGTGACTTCACTTTTAAATGATGAAAGCTTTGTTATAAAAGTAAAAGACAAAGTTCTTTCAGATCTTGATATTCATGAAACCTTTCTTCGTTTTTCAATTCAACCGGCAAAGAGAAAAGGTTTTCTAGATTTTGACTTGGAACTTTTTGATAAAAAAGAAAGAAGAGTTTCACCGCCACTTTTATTTAAAGTCTTAACTGGTGATGGAGGCTTTTTAAACTCATTTAGAACTAAAGCCGATAGTTATGAGTTTATTAAGTCCTTAATTGAGTCTTTAAACTATAATAATGTTGAATACAAAAAGTTCACTTATTCTGCTTCTGATCGATCAAAGATGATTGAATGGATTGATTTCTTTCAAAACAACCAAGAAATAATCTTTTATGATGATTTGAATGGTAGTTTTTATTCACTAAAGTCGGAAATATTTAAAAGTATTTTACTAGGAATCTTTGAATGCTTTTCGGAAACTGCAGCTAGATTCTCATTCTTTCAACAATCAACTCGTAGAATTTTCTACCAACTCCCTAAGAACTTCTTATTTAATGGAATTGCAAGTTTCTTTAAAAGAGTTCAAAAGTATCAAATCCCTATTTTCTATAACAATGTAGAAGTTAAAACCTGGAGTTCAAATATTCGTTTTGAACGTCAAAAAACCAATCTAGATTGGTTTGAGGTAAACCTTGTCATTGATGAGAAAGATCTTAATGTTATTAAGAATGCCGACTTAGGTGAAGAATACCTCGTTTCAAATAATGGACTTGTTCTTTTAGATACTAAAGAAAAAGAGCTTTTAAAGTTCATGAAAAAATACACCAAACATGAAGCACAGGCGTCTGAAATAAAAGACGGTCAAATTCAAAAGTTCTCTTTAAACTTTAAGCGTTCTAGAATATTCGAACTTTTTGAACTTAAAAAGCATGGAATTGAAGGGGCACTAACTCCGGAAGAAGAGCAAATTTGTGAAAATCTTCTCAACATGACAGAGATGCCTTCTTACCCAATCCCAAAAATCTTTGAAAATATTCCCAGAGAATATCAACTTACAGGTTATCAATGGCTAAGATTTTTATTTGAAAACCGATTTGGAGCATGTCTCGCAGATGATATGGGGCTTGGAAAGACTCTTCAAACAATAATCTTTCTTCAAAGTATCATAGACCAAGTTGATCGGATTCTCATTGTATGCCCTGTCTCGATTTTACTCAACTGGCAAAATGAAATAGAAAAATTCTCTACTCTTGATGTTGAAATTTATTATGGAGAAGGAAGACACCTCAGAAATAACAAAAAAATAATTTTAACAAGTTATGGGGTGATGAAAAAAGAGTCTTATTCAACCTTTCAAGAATTAAACTTAGATATTTTAATCATGGATGAAGTTCAGCACTTAAAAAATATTAGATCACAAGGTGCTACAGCTGCTAGAAATTTAAACGCTAAGTTCAGAATATGCCTTACCGGGACACCTGTTGAAAATGATCTATCAGAATTTTATAATATCATGGATTTAAGTATTCCTGGGATCTGGGGTGATTTAAGTTTATTTAAAACATCTTCTAGTAAAAAGAGTCGACTTTTAGCAAAACAAACTGTTAGACCATTCATCCTTAGAAGAACTAAAGAACAAGTTCTAACTGAACTTCCAGAGAAAGTAGAGAATCATATCTATCTTAATTTTAATGAAAATGAGAGAGAGCACTATATTTCAACATTAGCAACAATCAGAAAGAAAATGGAAACCGTCCAACAAGGTAGAAAATATAGTGAAATTTTGAAGTCGCTTCTCCAACTAAGACAACTGTGCCTATGGCAAAATCAAAAATTTCTCATGAGTACCAAGATAGATTTCTTATTAGAAAATTTGGAACAACTCCTAGAAGAAGGACATAAAGTTTTAGTATTTTCTCAATTTACAACTTATCTTGATCATATTCAAAATAAGATCCGTGAAAGAAGCTGGAATTTTGCAAGGATTGACGGTTCTCAAAATATGAAAAAACGTCAAGCTGAAGTGGAAAGATTTCAAAATGGCGATGCCCAAGTCTTTTTAATTAGTTTAAAAGCCGGTGGTGTTGGTCTCAACCTTACAGCTGCAAGTTATATTTTCCTTATGGATCCTTGGTGGAATCCTGCCGTTGAAAACCAGGCCATTGATAGGGCCTATAGAATTGGACAAGAAAATAAATTAACTGTTTATAGACCAATTATTAAAGACTCGGTTGAAGAAAAAGTTCTTGTTTTACAAAACACTAAAAAAGAACTCTTCAAAGACCTAATGTCCAATGAGAATGATAACTACTTCTCTGGAAAATTATCTTTATCAGACTTTCAACAACTAATTACGTAGTCTTTTTATAAGATATTTATTTATAATTTTATATTCTTCAAGACATTTAGACTTTTTAGAGTATCCAACATAGACCAAACCAGAGTTTATTCGCATCTGAATACTCACTTGTTCAATTAACCCAAGTTTTCGAAGAAGCTCAGTTCCTGTTTTTTCACCTAGTATAATATAATCCACCCGGTTAGACATTAAACTTTTTATTAAAGAATTATTCCCATCATAAGTTGAAAAGGATAAAAAGTTTTGAATGAACTCATCAAAGTCGGTACCAAAATTATCACCTCGACTTACACCTCCTTTGTACTTTATTAAATCAAGCCATGTTTCAATCTGTAATTTTCTTTTTTTGAGAGTGAAAATACTCATGGGGTTTGCAAACAATGGAGCCGTTAAAAATTCGAGATACTCTCTTCGGTCCCTGGAATTTTTTAGCCCCCAAATCATATCAACTTTTCCCTCTTTAGCCTTTAATTTGACTCGTTCCCATGGACGTTTCTCTAATACTTTAAACTTGATATCCAGTAGTTTTGAGATTTCATCTATGATACTCTTTGTGTGTCCAACCAACTCACCTTTTTTATTGTAAGAATGGAATGGGGGATAATTTGGATGCGTGAGAACGGTAATTTGCTTACACTTGGACAAAGCAATCTGAGAAAAGCTCAGAAAAAGAAAAAAGAATATAGTTATCTTCATGTTCATGAAGTTATTATAATTCCAACCACTTTCCGACTAATTTTCTCCTTAATTCTATAAATTTTACAAAATTCTTGAGTGAAAACCACTCTTAGACGTAAAATACATGTGACGCTAAGGAGTCAGAATTGACGAAAGCTTACACAACGATTCTTTTATTTGCTTATGTTTTTGCCAAGATATTACTTGTGGCAATGTATGATTTTATCTCATAAGAGAATTTGGCATGATAAGTTCCGGGCCTAAATCTGTTTCTATCCAAACATTATTAAAATTCCAAGTGGAGAAGTTCCCACCACTTTGCATTTGAGTTTCACTCAATGGCATATACTTATCATTAACGCCACTTCCTCCGACATTATCACCATTCCAATATGTATAATTAAAATCTGGACTACCTGTTGTCGTACCAAAAAATCCGCCATTATTAACGGAAGCTCCGCTAACATTTCCAAAAGCATAGGACTTATTTATAACCTCTCCTCTATTTATACCTACAAATCCTCCAGCATAAGAACCAGTGGCACTCACATTACCCCTTGCATAAGAATTTTCAATAGGAAAATTTGAGTAATCAAAAGAACCTATAAATCCTCCAACAAAGTTATTGCCGGTAACATCTCCCAAAGCATAGCTATGAGAAACATCTGCTCCTCCTCCATTAATATAACCAATTAGTCCTCCTAAACTACTTGTACCCGCTCCTCCAGTAATATCAACGTTTGCACCAACAAACTTAACTACACCTCGAACACTTCCTATTGCTCCGCCTGCTCCATTATCTAAAGTGCTGATTTGTCCTCGCACATAAGAATTATAAAGAGTACTTTGATAATCTAGCTCTCCTGCAATTCCACCAACTCGGCTATCTTGGGCAGAAATTGTAACCATCGCCTTAATACGATTAAGAGACACATAATCAGCATCACCAATAACTCCTCCAACACGTGTTCCCGTTGAATTAATTTCACCCTGAACTTCAATATTTGTGATAAGACTATCGCTGCTCACAAAACCAGCTAGAATACCAACAAGATTGCGACCCTCTATATATGCTCTTGTGATATTTAAATCTTGAATGACTGCCCCATCGACGCGCCCAAATAAACCAATATTATCTTCACCTGGAAAGCTCAAACTCAAATTGGTTATAGTATAACCATTTCCAAAAAACTTTCCAGTAAATGGATTATTCAAATGCCCAATAGACTCATTTCCCACATTACTCATATCTAAATCATTCATGAGTTGAAATGTATGTCCACATGCTAAAGAGGAGTCATCGTCACAAAGATGTGATAAGTCATCCATCTGTTCTTCAAAACATATGAGATACGGATCTAGATCAGTTCCAGAACCAATATCGTCAAAATTAACAGCATCAATATTTGCTTGGCAGATAGGATGTAACATCCATCTAAGCCGTGGCTTTCTGATATTATTTGCCATTATCCAAGTTTGATTAATTAAATTTCCTACTCCTTGGCTTAAATCCCAAAGATCCCAACCTGCAGCTAAATAAATGGCATAGTCATCAACTTCGGAAGAAGTTTTACCTTCATAATTGCCTACAGAACTTCCCGCACCACTTCCAAGACCATCAACGACTCCACCATCGGTATTCCAAAAGTTTTGATTAAAGGAAACATTATCACCAGCAATACCCCCAAGATTTGAAACAACATTATTAATCATGACCTCCGCCAGATTAAACTCCGCTCTCCCATAACGTCCAATAATTCCCCCTGCATCTTCTGCTGTACCTTGCCCATCAATAGAACCAAAAACATAATTATTTTCAGAGCGACCATTATAATTGTACCCAACAATCCCTCCAGCCCGGACGGTTGGAAAAGAAATAGTACCGTTATAATAATTTTTTAAAATATCTGAAGTATGCCCATTTCCAACAATTCCGCCATCACTTCCAGAGGTTGCACTGACATTACCAAAACTGGCATTTTGCTCAATGACATCTGTTATAGAAGCACCTGAAGGACTAGATGACTGGCCTAAAATTCCACCACTATTTCCACCAACAATTAAATTAGCGTAATTAAAATTTTTCTTAATATGAGTTTTAGAGCTACTTTCTCCAACAATTCCACCATTACCAGAACTATTAGTTTGAATAGAACCAATCATGCTATTTTGATTAATAACAACCCCATTACCATTTAAACCACCACTAAGGCTAGGAACTATTGCTCCATTTTCACCGCCACCAGTTGTTTGAATAGATCCAAAGATCTTGTTATTGATATAATGACCACCAGATTTAGCAATGGATGTAAAAAAACTATTACTATCGGTATTTGTATTAACATCGCCAAAGATATTAAAGTTTAAAAAGTTCCCATCATTTGCATAAGTTAAAGAATGATTAGATGTAAAAAAGTTAGTCACAGTTCTTTCATTTCCATTAAAGCTTCCTGTAAAAATACCTAAATGGCATATCCGATATGAATTAAAATCTTCATCGCTTAAATTTATATCTAAACCTAATACGTAGTGAGCACTACAATCTTTTGCTAAAATATCTTTAAACTGATTAGAATTACAAATAATATACGGATCAAGTCTTGTCCCGCTTCCTAGATCATCATAATTTTTTAAAGACATATCTGCTAAGCACTGCCCTCTAAAGGTAGAACTTAATTCTGGATATGTTGCTCCATCTAATCTTACCCAATCAGCACCTAACCCAAGTACAGTAAGACTTTGAGTTTCTTGAAGCTCAACGGTTGTTTTTGCAATCGCACTTCCAGCAGCTGCTGCTGTATTATCAGAATTAAACATGATATTAGTAGCAGTTCCAGTATCATTTCCAATTGAAGCTCCTACATTTGTATTTCCGGATACACGACCAGTGGAAAAACAATCACTCACAGTGGTTGATCCTAACTCTCCGATTAAGCCACCAATATTTGTATCACCATTAACACTACCGAGAGCATAACAATCAGAGCCAGATAATTGAACCTGTCCAAATAGTCCTCCAACAACAGAAGCCCCACCAGAAATATTTCCTGTTGCAAATACTTTTGAAAAGTTTCCTCCCATGGTTCCAACAAGACCACCAACACCAGAACCATCAAGAATAATTAAATTTCCAGTAGCATAGGAACTCGTTAAGCTACCTCCATTAATTCCCCCTCCTAATCCACCAGCAGGTCCTCTTTGTGCAAACACATTTCCTCTAGCATAAGAGTTAGATATTAGCGGGCTGGTTGAACCAAATCCCACCAATCCTCCAGCAAAATTGGCCATGCCGCTTCTTTTGGTAATAATATCCCCTAGAGCATAACTACGAAGAAGACTGTGTCCAACCTGAACACCAACCAAGCCTCCCGCATGAGTATCAGCCTCAACTCTTCCCGTTGCAAAAGAATCCAAGATATCACTATGACTATATCCAATCAGACCTCCAACATGAGCACCTTTGCTAAAAACATTTCCAATCGCAAAAGAGTCTTGAACTGTTCTAGGTCCATTATCACTTATATGCCCTAGTAATCCCCCGACTCTATCACCTTCAGCATAAACATCTCCACTCGCATAACAATTACTAACAACAACGTTTCCTGTAGTCGTAACAATTCTTCCAACAAGACCACCAACGTTAGAGTAACCTGATCCATCTTTTGTTCCAAAGACATCACCTGTTGCATGACAAGTACTTAGTGTCAGACTTTTTGTAATCGTTCCAATTAAACCACCAACTGAGTTTTGTCCTTCGACCCTTCCTTTAGCAAAAACATTTGAATATGTTCCACTATTTTTTCCACCATTTCCTAATAAGCCACCAACAGAACTCGTTCCTACAACATCACCCAAGGCATAGCTGTTTGAGATAGTTCCATTATCTGAATTTCCAACGAGACCACCAACTAAAGAAGTTCCTGAAATGTTTACTCGTGAATTAGAGTTAATAATATTTGCTCCATTAATCCTTCCAATCATTCCACCACAACTCATATTACAATTGGTTAAACTTCCAGAGATGGCCACATTGTCTATCGTTCCACCACTAGCAGTTGAAAGAAGCCCACCTCCTTGATTATTTCCGTTGTTATTAATATTTACTTCAAGAATAAGGTTTTTAATCTGTGCTGATATTGTATTTCCAAAAAGTCCTACCGAATCTGGTTGCCCACTAACAACAAGGTTTGAAATAGTCTTTCCATTTCCATCAAACTCACCAGAAAAACTATTTGATCCAGCACCGATTCCCTCCCAAGTGATTCCGTTTAAATTGATATCTTCAATCAATTTAAAATCTTCGGAACAAGTTGTTGTTAGAGTCGCACCACAATTATTTTCAAGATCATCAAGTTGAGTTTCATTTGCAATTAAATAAATAGATCCGGATGGTAAATCATTCCAACTTGAACTACTAATTGAATAATCTAAATATTGATGAGCACCAATATCCCAATTTACGATCTCCACATTCTTTATGTCTTTTTGAGGCGTAAAATAAAAATCGTTTGATAAATCCAGCCCATTATTTACGACATTAGTATCACTTCCAAGGACCCTGAAATCCCCTTCAGCATTATTAAAAAACTGAGGTACAATATTTCTAAAAGAACTATCTGGAGAAGAACCATCGCTAGATATATTATGACTAGTTATTGAAGATGAAAGCAGATTAAAGTCGTTATTGGTACAATTGTGACTTATATTATTATTAAAGACTAAGGCTGTCCCGCTGTTAAAACTATTATAACAGATCTCTGAATTACTAACTGTATTATTATAAACAACATAGGTCGAGCTTGTTATATGTGTAAATATTCCTGACCCAAATCCATCAACAATATTATTGCTGGCGATAGAGATTGAATTTAAAGCACCACTTAAAGAAATTCCTCTATCTAAATGGTTACCACCAGTCTTACTTGTCGATCGAACCAAATTTCCTTTAACAACTAAACTCTGAAATGCCTCTGGGTTCGATAAACTAATTCCACTAGGGTTACCAATATTTAAGCTTGTAGTATTTTCAATTTGTAATCCTTCAACAGTAGCCCCACTTCCAGCGACTCGGACACAAGCATCCATCATGGAGCAAGAAAAATTATATTTTGAACTATCCCACACCCCTTCATGTCTTTGCGATTCTCCAACCTCATCAGTTTCAAAAGGAGCCGTTAGTCTTAACTTAAAAAGAGATGAGCTTGTATAATTATCAAAATAAGCACTCCCTGAGTCATTCCCATCTGCATAAAAAGCAAAAGTCCACTGTTCTTTATTTGTAACTAAATCTCTTCCATTATAATCATCAAAATTGACAAGACTTGCAAGGATATTGGAATTCTCATTATTACTAACTGCAGAAGCCATTGATGTATAAGCTCGAAATATACTCCATGAAGTAGAGTTACTTGACGTTAGCTCAACATTTAAGCCATCCTTATTCTTAACAATAAATTCGTCATTACTAATTCTTTTATGGATAAATGCTCTTGAGTTTAAACTTCCTGAATTATTATAATCATACAAGAAGACATCACCGACACCGATATTACTTGCTAAAGAAGTTGTTCCTCCTGATAGAGTCAATACAGTATGATTATTAGAATTTAGTGAAACACTAAGTTCTTTATCTGCTGCTCCTTTGAGATTACTTGAATTAGTTCCAACTGATCTAAACTTTGCCCTTGGAGCATTACTAGCTCCAATATCCCACCTAGAAATATTTTCATTTCTATTATCTTTATTAAAACTAAAATGAGGGTCATTACTTAAATCCACACCAGCACCAATGACATCAAAATCATTACCTCTCAATCTATAATCAAATGCTTCTTGCTCGTTAAATTTTATCTTCGCATTAAGGACTGAGTTTGCCCCCACAGCGAATGCATCATCGGCGGCATTATAATCTGAGGTATAGGGGCTTCCCACAAACGAAAATGAATTTCCGCCTGAATTTACAACCAAATTATTTTTAAAGATTGTTGTATTTACAGTACCACCGGTACCATTTCCAAGACTAATCCCACTAGCTGCTTGATTAACTAATGTATTATTATAAAATATTTTTTTTGAGTCTGTGGGCTGAGTGTAAATTCCATGATGAAATCCGTCCACAACGTTATTATTAACAACACCACTGAAAGTTCCCATTAAAAACAATCCTGAGTCTTGATAATTCCCACTCGATCTATGCCCTTTAATTAAGTTATTAGAAATTTGAATATTTTCCGCATCTGTAGTTAAACCACACTTACCTCCGGTCCCTGGATGATCTGAATTATAAATTTGAATACCATCTACAATAACATTTGAGCTACTAATACTTAATGAACAGAAGTTTGCTGAAATACCTGTTCGCATGTACTTATATGGACTCCATGCCCCATCATGTCTTTGGGAAATACCGACTTCACTAGAGTCAAAAGGAGTGTAAATTCTTAATGTATTTGTTGAGCTAGTATTCCAACTATCAATATGAGTAAAAGTAGAATCAATATCACCGGCATAAAGCGCTATATTCCATTTCTCATTATTTGATACCAGATCTCTACCACCACTCCAACTATCAAAATCCCTCACACCTGCAGGTATCAATCCACTTTCATTACCATTTTCAGCGTCCGCTAAGGATTCATAGGCGCGATAAATAGACCAATCCGAATTGGTTATAACATTCTCAGTATAGTCTTCGCCATCTAGTTTTTTTATTTTGAATTTATTTGCAGATACCCTTTCAACAATCATTGCAAGCTTGGCATCGCTATTATAAATAAGTATATCCCCAACTCCCACTGAATCACTTAATGCGCTTGAAAAAGTGGCTTCTCCACTAGATATGCTAAGAGTTCCAGTCGAGTTAGAATCAACAAAACTTGCAATACCTGGTTGAACTGATCTAAATATATTTTTTATAGGAGCTGCCAATAAAGTTAATTGTCCATAAGTCTCCCTTCCAACAACTCCGTCTTTATCTGTAATTTTTATTTTATAGCTGATTTTATCTCCGGGACTGAATTGAGGTTT
This sequence comes from Flavobacteriaceae bacterium, assembly GCA_964215955.1. GTDB lineage: Bacteria > Bdellovibrionota > Bacteriovoracia > Bacteriovoracales > Bacteriovoracaceae. Next base: position 3,093 of record CAXPDR010000024.1, on the reverse strand, counting down.
AGAAATACTTAATTGGGCTTCAAAAAAGTGTGTAGACTTATTCATACTAAAACTATTTCCATCATACGGATTACATCCAGGATTTGAAGTTTCATTACAGTAGTAAAATGTTGAGTTAGAATTTAGATTTTTATCAGAAGAAAAAATCATTTTCACATCAAAAGAGTCTGTGGTGATATTTTGAACTTGAACTTCTTCAACATAAATTTGATTAGGATTTGTTAGAGCTTTTGTATCGGAAAGAGTACTAACTGAAATCTCACTTTTACAAGCGATCAGAATAAAAGAAAAAATAAGGAAAATTAAATTTCTATTTAACATTACTTAATACATCCACCTCATTAACCTATCGGCTTAAATTGTCGATTTTATTAATAAGTAAATTATAAATCATCTATTAGTTTCTATGTATTTTCAGCAACTTAAAAGGACTTAACAATTGTAATTCTAGAAAATTAGTCTCAAATTATAGGCAAAATCTAATCATCGTTTAAAATCGTCAATATTCTCGGCACCGAACTGACATCAACATGCGGATGAGTTGAAGACAGACTAACTTCAATTCCTTCATCAGGTTCAGTAGTCCCGTCATCAATTACACTTATATTTACCTTCCCTCCGCTACGTCCTAAGTTTTCTACAACAAAAGAATTTAAAGCATTATAATCTGAACCTGCAATTGCAGATATATCAGATGTCGTTGCAAGAACTTGAAAAGGAAATTCTACTCTATGAGATAATTCATATAGAAGATAGTGCTCATTAGCTCCCTCATTAAAAGATTCATCTGTAATCGTAATTATTGGAATATTATTTTCAGAGTACCATACTTTTGTAACTGCAATATCATTGAAACCACCAGCAAATATAAGTTTACCATCCGAGGACATACTAAATCCTCTGTAAAATTGAACACCTTGAGCTGTTCCTGTCATACCAGTTTTATAACCACTTCCACCATTGAAACTCATGTCTTGAATTCCTAGTGGAGATAAGACAAAAACGGCATCAGGAAAACCTCCAGAGGCAACATCTGAGTACACAACTATATTTCCGTCCTTATCCTCTAGTGTTTTTCGACAACCACGAATATTAGGCCCAGGAGAACTTGTAAAATACCCGTTTATCCCAAAGCTTGTATCAATGGAGCCAGTATTTAGCACTTTTTCAATTTGACAATCGTAAGCTCTAGAAGCCTCTCTATTGGGTGTCGTGATGATAACATCTCTATTCGCTAGAACATTGATTGAAGACTTCATAGAATAATTAGCATAATCAACTTGCATGGAAGACTCATAAACACCATCAGTACTAAAACTAGGATCTAATGAGCCATTTTCATTTAGTCGGGCAACAAAACTTGGTCCGGAGTTACCAGTTAAGTTAATACCACTTATATAGATTGTTCCATCCACATTTGCTTTAACATCATGAATATAATCATCTGTATTTGTTCCTAGAATATCGAGAATAACAATTCCAGAAGAACCAAAACTTGTATCAATTGAGCCATCAATATTTATCCGTGTTAAATAAATATCTTTATCTGTATTATATATGAAACCACCAACAAGAATTTTTCCACTGCGATCCATATCCATTGCTATGGCCTTTCCTCCAATATAGCCCCCAAGTCCTATTTCTAATAATCCATCTCCGGAAAAACTATTATCTAAAGAACCATCAGGAAGTATTTTAAAAACATCAAAACTATCTTCCACACTCCTTGAGGAACTAATTCCAATTAATCCCATATTAAAATAAGCTGCTCCATCAACAATTTGATCATACCCACTAAACCAGTTTGAAGTTAGTATGCCATTATTTGAAAAAGTATTATCTAAAATCCCTTCATCAGTATATCTATGAATAGATGCGTTTGCCTGACTATGATTTAATGTATAGACGTAACCATTTGATAAGGGAATAATTGCTTTTGCTCTATCATAGGGTCCACTCGTTCCTGTAATTTCTTTTCCATCATCACTAAAAGCAAAATCATAAGTCCCCTCATTTGGAACAACAATATCAATAACACTAGTACCATCTCCGATAGAACTATAAGTTGGGTTTGAAACAACTAAGGAATAGTCTTTAGAGGATGCCTTGATATCGACATAAAAAGTTTTGGTTTGATAAGTATAATTCGTAGAGTTGTTAGGAATATTAACAATATCTCCTGTAATATTTTGATAGTCGGTTCCATCAATTGCCGTTCCTGATTGATTCGAATCTATTTGAAAACTTAAATTTTTTTCTGATTCTCTATCCAAAGAGATACTGACTTTTGCTCTCTCACCTGGCTGTGCTGTATAATCACTAATTGTGATTACTGGTTCAGGATCATCATCGATTATAGTGATATTTGTTTCACTCGTTTGAACATTTAAACTTGATGGATTATAGAAGCTGACTTTGAAAACTTCATCAAACTCGTCAATCAGATCGTCAGTTATATTAATAGAAAGTGTCTTGTATTGCTCTCCAATATTGAAGTTTATGGTTCCACTCACAATTGCATGATCAGTGGATTCACTTGTTATACTTGTCACATTATAATCGATTGAAGCATTAATAGGCGTTGGTTTATCTAAGGAAATATTTAAATCAACTTTTCCTGTTCCAATGTTTTCATTTACATTAATTGAACTTAAAATATTAAACTTACTTTCGACTAGAGGCTTTTCTTCATCTTTTATAAGATTTGGTCCATCGGCTTCATCTTCAAATACAGCGACATCAATCTCACTTTGGAGACAACCTACCATCAGTAGTAAAAGAAAAAAAAATTCTACAAACTTAGAAATACTCAAATTAGTAAACTCTCCTTTATTAAGAAGATTTTAACTTAATTATTCGGTCAAATTTACTTTCTTTTAATTTCAGACACTTAGCTATAGTGCGATTTTATAAGAATAAGAAAATACTATTCTTCTACCTATTAAATATGGCAATTAAACATTTTTTTGTGAAGTTGCAGCGACTCTGGCCGGTTAAAGTTGCAGCGATTTTGACCACCTATATGCATCATTTTAATAACCTAGAATAAGACTATGTCTTTTTTCTAGGAGGGAAATAGGTGCAAAAAGTGAG
>CAXPDR010000023.1:0-162734 GCA_964215955.1 Flavobacteriaceae bacterium | reverse complement strand
AAAGCTATGAAGCATTTGTAAGAAAGACTTTTCCGAAAGCGAATTACGAGCAATATAAAAGTGAAAAAGGATCGGTAGCAGGTCAGGGAGAACTTAAAAAGGTGAAGTATGATCCTATTTTTGAGATTAATCATTGTTTAGCGATGTTAAGAGGAGCAATTGCAACTTTAGTTCGAAAGACCTGGGCGGTGACGCAAGATCCTACAAGGCTCCAAGGTCACTTAGAAATCTTGATGTATTATTTTAATAACTATTATCTAGGGGGATTAGGTCCATTCAAAGGGGTCGGTTAAAGAATCTTTAATTAGAAGGCCCCTAATTCTAGGGGCCGGAAAATTTAAAGTGTTAATTTTCCACTTTGTACGAGTTTATTTATAATTTGATCGAAGTACTGTGCAGGATATGCACCTCGAATTGGGATTCCATTTAGTAAAAAACCAGGCGTTCCTTGAATATTAAATTTGGCGGCTTCTTTCTTATGTTCTTCAATTTTATTCAATACAACTTCCGAACTTACATCTTTTTTAAGTTTTACGATGTCTAGTTTTAAATCCTTGGCAACCGAAGTAAGGAACGCTTCCCCTTGTTTAAGCTTTGATTGTTTTGCAAATACGATATCATGAAACTCGAATGCTTTTTTGGGAGACTGCATAGCGATAGCTTCAAAGTACTGCGCACTAATCATTGCTTGAGGGTGGAAGTTAAGAGGGAGGTGTTTGTAGAGGAAACGAACCTTACCTGGATAGTTTTTCATTAATTGCTCTACAGTATCTCTACCACGAGCACAAAATGGGCATTCAAAATCAGAATATTCGACAATTGTTATAGGTGCATCTTTGGGACCTTTAAAAAAATCATCTTTAGTAATTTTGGGTACTAAAGGATTTTTAAAGGCTTTCGCCAGTTCAGCTTGCTCTTTTTTGGCCGCTTCCTGTTGCATTTCTTGTTTGGCTTCCTGAGAAGCTTTTTGTAATGTCATGAAAAATTTTCCAGGATTTTTTTCAATGGCCTTAAAAATTATCTCTGGATTCTCAGTAAGTGCTTTTTCAAGTTTTTGTTTGAATTGAGAGTCACTACTACAACTTAGTAAAACGATACTAGAGATGGTAAGAATGATTGGTTTTGTTAAATTCATTTATAAGCCCCTTTGTGTTTGCTTACCTAAGTTATCGTAGCATAAAGGAACATTCATGAGTCAGTTCTATGTCAACTTTATGTCAATTAAAGGAGATCTGAGTTAAACTTATAACCTATCCCTCTAACTGTTTCGATAACATCATTGGAAATTTTTTGTCGAATTTGGAGCACATGAGTGTCAACAGTTCTCGTTGTTGGGTAATTCTCGTATCCCCATACTTCGTCTAGTAGCTTTTCTCGACTGAAGACCTTTTTCGGTGCAGAGACAAGTAAATAGAGGAGGTCAAATTCCATTTTAGTAAATGTAAGAAGGTTACCTTGATAACTAATTGTTCTTTCATTTTTATTAAGAATGAGCTCTTTTGTTTCTAAAATATCTACTTGTTCTTTTTCTTGTTTTTGTGGGGAAGTATTTCTTAATTGGACACGAATCCTTGCCAATAGTTCTCTTGGTTCAAATGGTTTCGTAATATAGTCATTTGCCCCACCTTCAAGGCCTAAGACTTTATCTATCAAGTCAGCTCTTGCTGTTAGCATTATGACAGGAGTCGAATTTTGAATTTCTTTAAGAAGATCAATTCCTTGTCCATCTGGTAACATCCAATCTAGTAAGATAAGTTCATAATCAGAGTATTTGTTCTCCCTAGCACTCGTTAGATTGGTACAGAGTGTTATCTCATGACCTTCATTTTCAAGTGATTTTTTTAATGCAGGGCCTAAGCTAGCATCATCCTCAATTAATAATATTTTACTCATGTTCTTCCTCTCTGTAGCTCGCTAGTTGAATTCTAAAAGTTGTTGGGTTTGGCATTAAGATGAGTTTACCTTTCATTTCTGAGATCGTCTTATCAACGATATTCATCCCCATTCCTAGGCCCTTGCTATTAGTGTGGTTAGTTTTTAATAAGTCTTTTATATTTTTAAACTCAATGAGACCTTGGTCAATAACATCAATATTAATCTGATTATGTTCTTGTCCGATTTTGATCACAATAGGGGCTTTACCATATCTTATGGCATTTTCAATGAGGTTGGTGATACAAAGTTTTAACCAATAAGGATCTGCCTTTATGGCCATATCTTCTGGAGCCTCATTAAAAGTAATCTCTTTATCTGTGTATTCTACACAAATTTCATAGATGAAATCGTTTAAGGAGCTGATGACAACAGGATTTAAATGGATCAGTTTTTGGTCATTTGTTTGGAGGTATCCCTGACTTTTTTCTGCTAAATGTTTTAGTCTATATATTTGTGATTCAATCTTTAAGATTTCAACTTGAACATCTTCAGGTAGACCCTCCAGATAATTTTGAAGATTATGGCCATGAACAATTAAAGCTGCAATAGGTGTTCGTAGTTCATGAGTGAGTACTCTTAAAGCATGTTTTTTTCTTTCTTCATCCAGCTTTTTTCTTTTAAGTCTACTAAAGAAGCTATTAGCGGTGAGACTAAGGATAATAATAGTACCGATGAAAAGGACCACAATGGATTCAGATAGGAAACTTTGAATGTTTTGCTGTTTTTTCTTCCAGCATATTGAATTTATCTTAAAAATACATCCTTTATTAGTATTGTCATAAGAGTAGCCGGATCGAGCAAAAAATCTTTCAACTTTTTTATTTTCTAAAACAAAGTATTTAAGTTTTCCATTTTTTATAAAGTAATAGTCTGGTGTATAAAATACATTTTCACCCTTAATAAGATCATTAAGAGCTGTGATCGGTAGATTAATTAAAAATCTTTGAGTAGAACTTGTTGGCCAATGAAGGGATTTTAATTCTTGAATATGCATGAATTGAGCATTTCTCTCGAGCCATTTAATTCTTCTTAATTGATTTCTTAAAAGTTTAAGCCGCATGAACGCAAAACTTTGACCTTTTGTTGAAATATAGGGTGGTGTTTTAAAAAAGTTTGCTGGTAGACTTTCTATCTGATTACATAGAAAACCCATCCATAAAGTCTCCTTATTTATAAAACTAGAGCTGATTTGGTTGAGCTTTGTTCTAAGACACTCTGTGCTATCCAAAATCAAATTATTACTTTTAGTTATATTTGTTTTTTCTGTTAATAGTTTTAGGTGTTCTTGGGTAGGATATTCTATATTTAAGTCTAATCTTTTGTAAGGCGCGATCTCTTCTTGCATCTCAAGATGTAAGTTTTGAATTTTCTGAAGATCACTCAGTCCGCCCTGTCTTTTCGCCTTTATTGAATATGTAATATTTCCTGTAAGAAATGCCAGCATTAATGCAAACAAGAATAAGAAAAAGTCCAATTTCATTCATGTAATTTAGCAAATACCATTTAATTTGTGTCAAATTTATGTAAATTTTAAAGAAATATGATAAATTTCTATAGATATGATGGGATTTATTAAAGAAATTTTGCAGTTTGTAATTGATTTTTGGATTTGGATACAAAAAATTAAATTAGATAAATATGGTAAGAAAGTACCTTCAAGAATTATTGCACATAGAGGATGGCACAATAATAAAAATCTTATAGAAAATACTTTGCAAAGTTTTCAAACAGCTCTTGATCATAATTTATATGGAATAGAGTTCGATGTAAGATGGACTAAAGACCTTATACCCATTGTTCACCATGATGATGATCTCAACAGACTTTGGGATACTGATTATGATATTGCTGACCTTACATATGAGGAAGTTCATAAGCTTGCGCCAATGATTCCAACTTTGCAAAAAGTTATAGATGAATTTGGCGGTAAGATCCACCTACTTATTGAGCTTAAGGAAGAACCATTTCCTAAAATTGATTATCAAAAAGGGTTATTGGAAAAGATTCTTGCCCCATTAACAGCTCAGAAAGACTATCACTTTCTTCTTTTAGAGCCGGACATGGTTAAAGAATTTGATAACTTTGATAGAAAGTCATTTATAAGTGTAAGTGAATTAGATCCCGCTAGAACTTGGATAAATACACTGGAGTATGGTCTCAAAGGAATGACTGGACATTATCTTTTACTTGAAGATAAATATCTTAAAGAAGCTAGAGAAAAGTCACTTCTTATAGGGACTGGCTTCCTAAGGACTAAAAGTTGTTTAAATCGAGAAAAAAATAGGGGGGTTGAGTATCATTTTACCAACCACCCTTGGAATTTATTGAACTCTGATAGTTAAGTTTTTTACGTAATCAGAAAAATCAGTTTTCTGTAATTTATTATTAAAAAGAAACTCAACTCCGTACCCAAAATAATTATCATGTGCCGTATCCTGAGTTCTTCTTATTATTGCCTCAAGGACCGTGGACTTACCATCCATTGGAACGGTTATTTTCATTTTATGGCCAACCTCTAGTTTTTCTTTACAGGTAAAATAAGCACCACTTTCACTTATATTTGTGATTGTCGTTTCCTGAACGATATCATTATACCTGAAATTGGTTTTTAAATTTATTGCAAATCTGGCGGTGTTTCTCCAAAGACTACTTGTTTTGAACCAGTATGGTTTTCTGTTTTCTGGAATTAATAAATACATCAAGATGGCTGCATTAAGTCCAATTAACAAGCTGGTTGATATGTGAGGAGTCTCGGCAATATAAGGCCATGTGAACTTCTCGTAGGTTATAACAGTAAATAGTGCATAAATTTGGGTTGCAGTAAATACAAACAGACTCCATGGCCTAATGGTCACTAAAGCTAAACCGGCTAAGGGAAAGATTCCCCAAAATTCAAAATTATGAAAAATACCTTCAATACTAAAAGCCGTTCTTAGAACAGTTTCCCAAGCAAAACCTGTATTTAACTTTAAATAACACAGCTTGATCAGTGGTTCACAAAATAAGAGTGTTGCTAATAAGTAAAATGTGAATGGTTTTTTTTGGGCCCCAATGTTTTTTACTCTATTATTAAAACGTTCGGCCTTATTAGTTTTATTTAATAATAAGTTTAAGCTTTCACCGAACATTGAATTAAGAATAGATTTTGGTAAAAAGGTAAGAAGTTTATTATCAAACTCAGATCTTAGTTTATTTAAAATCGTTGGATCAGAACCAATCAACATTGTGGGGATTTGCAGGCTCATAATAATTTTATAAAACCTGTTTAGATGTAGTCCTTCTAAGTTATCAATATCTAAAACAATTAGTGAGAAGCTGTGTTCTGTTATTTCCTGAATCCCTTCTGTAAGACTATCTTTTGTTGTGACATTATAATCAAATTTAGAATGCTCACTACTTAATTTGTTGGAGACATTTATCTTTATAAATTCTTCCTCTCCAATGATTAAGGCTTTATCTTTTCCAAGTGCTGTTTGAGTTACCTCAAAATCTGTCGTGTCTAAAACATTTGCATTCATAAATTTCTCCCTGAGGAACTTATCGGATGGAATATCTTGGGTATTGAGTAGGAATAGTTCTATTTTGCACCATTTTTGAAAAAATGCTACCTAAATTTTAAATAATTTTATGGGAAATCAGTCAGTTAGAGGTGGCATGGTTTTAGCATGATATAAATTTAGGGATTCTTTAACTTAGGAGGAGTTATGAAGAGCTTAATTTTTGGAATATTTTTATCGTTAATAAGTGTTCAAGTTTTATCAATGGAAGTAGAAACCAAACCTGAAATTGCAGATGTACACGATGAAAAAGTGAGGTATTGGTTAATGGATGTTGGTCCTAAAAATGATAAATAATTAATCAAACTCATATGACTTTAGACTAAGCCACGAATTTGTGTCTGGGATAAAAAGATCAAGGACAGCACCATTTTGTTGAATAAGTTTTGCCGGTATGTTTATTGATTCATTTGAAAAAGTTCCAGACAATTCACTATGGTCATTTCTATCAAGGTAGACTTTTAACCATACTTTTTTCGCCCGTTTTCTTTTAGTGATAAGAAATTCTGAAAATAAACCAGGACCTTTTTTATCTTTAAACATTTTTCTTCTAATTGGAAAATTTCCTTTAAGAACTGTTTCTTTATTTTTAGTATGATTCTTCAAATTTAAAGAAAATAATTTGTTCCTGTGGTTTGTACCTTTTGTATACTGTAATTCTATAGTCAAACAGTCTTGAGGGACTAAATTTAAACCAAGCTTCAGTTTCCGACTTAAATGCCCAGCACGGAAAGTATTTTGTGGACAAGATTTTCTATTCCTCTGGGAACCTTCATTTCGTAATTTTCTAGAGGGTTTGACAAGTAAAGAGGTGCCATCCGAAAAGCGGTAAGGCCAATACTTAGTTTCGACTTGGTTTACAATTAAGTTTTTTGGATTATTTAATTCTTCGGCCATCGTATCTCTCATTATGAAAACAGAATCGTGTTCCATTCCATTTACATGACCAAGTTCATGTAGAATTACATGTTCAATCAAATCTTTATTTTGATGTTCTTTTATCCAAATCATACCTTTATTGTGGTAAGTTTTATGGTCATACTTGTTTCTTATCGCAAATCCAAATGGGTGTTCTGTCGCGAATTTTTGATAATCATTTATTATTTTGTTTTCTTTTCCAAAGTAGAACTGCAGTTGGGAGATTTCACAATCGTTTGAAAACATATAATTAAAATTGATGGATTTAGGTGTTTTGTCTAAAAATTCGAGTTTTCTTTTAAACTGAGAATTCTTTAGTCCTATTGGTTTATCTAAGCTGTATTTCTTAAAAAATGAATTCCATTTCTTTATAGAGGATTGGATCAGATTTTTTAATTCATATTCAGGAATAGGGAAATCTTCTTTTACGACAATACAATAACGTATTGTTTTCTCCCCAAAATACCATGGGTTTTGAGAGATTTTAGAAAAATCTCCACCATTACCTGACCATCCTCCTGATAGATTATAATCATTGAGATGGGTTTGATTCTGCTCTATTTGGGTTGATAATTCTGGTGAGGAATGAAGGACTCTTTCTTCAATACATTCATTGGCCAATACTTCGAAAAATAAAGAGCAAAAAATTGAATAAAAACATAGAAAAATTTTCATTGGATCCTCCACTCAAGCTACTTCTAGCATTATTTTTCTCATTTAAACAAGGTCTTTTAGAAAATTTATATCCTTAAAGACCTTGCCGAAACAATTACTAGTGGTTTAAGCCTCTTCCATGACGTCTTCCATGGTTTCTACCACGCCCTCTGTCATGATGACCTCTACCTCTTCTGGGACCATTTGGTCTTTTAAATTTATTACCTTTCAATGAACATCTATACTTAACAACTGAAGTGTCAGACTTTTTTATTCTTTTTACACATTTTAATGATGCTACTTTCTTCACATCTATTGTAAATAGTGGTGAATCCTTTGTTTCAACTTCCGTATCAATCGCTTCAAATATTTTTAAGGCTTTTTCGCCTTTAACAATGGCCATCTTTTTCATTCCCATTCTTCTAGAATGATTTGACCTTTCTGGGTTGTGGGCGAGTACTGTAGAACTAAGTGTTAAAAGTGTAACTAATGTAATTAGTGATTTCATAGATGTCTCCTTGTTTGCTGTTTCGCAAGTTTTGTTGGTGGTAAAATCTACTATTTCCTATAAAAAATAAACTAAAAATAAATATATAATTTGATAAAAATGTACTTTTAGTGTATTAACTCTTCGTGAATATAAGTATTTTTGACTATTTAGATTATGTTGAATTTATAAAGGATGCGAGTAATAATCTTAATATTACGTATAAGTCCCTTTCTAGTTCTACAAGAATCCATACATCCTATTTTTCAAGGGTGATGCAAAGAAAAGCAGATTTTTCAATTGATCAAACCTTTCTTATAGGAAGTGTTCTGAAACTTGGTGAAGATGAGATTGAATACCTCCTACTTATTCATGAATATGAATGTTCAAGCTTAAAAGAACATAAAAGTTATGTTCACAAAAAAATTAAAAAGATTCGAAATGAAAAACTTAAATTACTTAATAAACTCACAGAGGAAACTAATGAATTAAGTAAAGAGGATATATCGATTTATTATCAGTCTAGTATTACTGCAAAAATTCATATGTATCTTACTATCGATAAGTATCGGCTGTCCCCAAATTTGATTCTAAAGAAATTATTAATTACAGAAGCAAGACTAAATCAAGAATTGAATAAATTGATGACTCTAAATCTGATAGATTATGATAAAGGAATAATTATTTTAAAGTCAAAGTCGGTTCATTTGGATGAGGCAAATCCCAATTCCGTACAAAATCATATTAATTGGAGATTAGAGTCTATTAATCACCTCGGACAAAGAAATTCAAATCCATCCGACTATCATTTATCAGCAGTCTTTAGTTGTGATGAAGAATCTAAGATAAAAATAAAAGATGAGTTTAAAAAATTTATTGTGAAAGTTCAAAATACTGTACAAAACTCAAAACAAGTTGATGATGTTTATTTTATCGGCTTAGATTTATACTAGAGCCTGGGAGCAACTGTTATAGTTGCTCCTCATGGGCTTTTAATATCTTTTGTATTAATTCTTCTTTGGGTAAATTTCTCAATATCTCTGCAGGAACCCTGTCTTCCAAAATAGGATCTAAGGTATCGGTTATATCTTCAAGTAAAATAGGGTTTTTGTTTGCAGCTACTTCATCAACTTTATCAATCGGAGTGAAGTGTGGAACGGTTTGAAGAATTTGAGGATATTCATTGATCATATGATGAATGGTTTCAACCACTTCAGAGAAGCCATCAAGTTCAGCCTTGGTAAAAGATTCTGTTGGTTCTAACATTAATCCATAAACTTCAGGGAATGCTACGGTTGGGGCATGGAATCCAAAGTCCAAAAATAGCTTTCCTATTTTTGCAATGGCCTGGGCTTTTGGAGTTCCAGCTTCCGCTAAACGATTAAATGTATCATCACTAATTGTAAGAATGAATTCATGCATTCTTGGGTTACCTAAAGATTGAGCCGGTAAAACAGGGTAAGTTGTATTAAGTTTTTTATATAAATATCTTGCACTTAAAACTGCCATTGCACTCATTCTTTTTATTCCATCTGAGCCAAGTGCCTTTAAATAAGTATATGCTCGTACTTTATGGGCAAAGTTTCCGTAATGTCTATGAATTGATCCAATAGATTTCTTCGGTTTAACTTCAAAGTACTTTCTTCCGTCAAACTCAATTTGAAGTCCTGGAAGATAATCTATTAATTTGTCGCTTACTGCAACTATTGCATCTCCAGGTCCACCACCACCATGTGGAATCGACCATGTCTTGTGAAGATTATTGTGAACGGCATCAACACCTAATTTATTGAGATCTATCCAACCTGCAATTGCATTCATGTTTGCGCCATCCATGTAAACAAGTCCACCAACTGAATGAATTAAATCAGCAATTTCTTTGAAGTTTGTTTCAAAAATACCTGCTGTGTTAGGATTCGTTATCATAACACCTGAAATTGACTTCCCATGGTCATTTACCAGTTGTTTGAATTGCTCAAAATTGATTTCACCACTTTCGTTTGCTTCTACCGTGATTATACCAATGGGTTGACCATTGACTTTCTTTGTTTCAAATCCCGCCATAGTTGCTGTCGCTGGATTTGTACCATGTGCTGATCTTGGAATGAGGACTATATTTCTCGTTTCTGCTTCGCCTCGATCACGATGATAAGCTTGAAATAATTTAAGACCAACTAGCTCGCCCTGGGCTCCAGCAACAGGCTGGGTTGTAACACCCGGAAGTCCTGTAATATCTTTAAATAGTTCTTGAATTTCATGAAGTATTTGTAAGTTTCCCTGAACATCATCTTTAGGCGCTTGAGGGTGAGTCAATCTAAATTGTTCTAACCCCGCAGCCCATTCATTAATTTCAGGATTGTATTTCATAGTACAGCTTCCAAGAGGATAAATTCCTTCATCTGGAGAAAGATTTTGTTTACCCAAAGCCGTATAATAATCTACCAATTCATTTGTCGAGAAAGTTTTTATAGTAAAGGCTGTATGTCTTTTTTGTTCTTTTACAATTGAGTTTATAACAGAACTTATACTTCTTGGCTTAAAGTTTGCCTTGAAAAAATTTAGCATTTTTTGAATATCAAAAGCGGTATGTCTATCATTTAAAGAAACCAAAAGAAGGTTGTCGTTTAATCCACATCTGCCACTGATATCCGTTCCGATATGAAGATCTTCAGTTTCTCTTGCAACATTTATAAGTTCGGAAATATTCTTAGAAATTTTTAATGTAAATTCATTGAAAATAGGAGAGTTGAAAAGTAGCTCAACGCCTTCAAAACAAGTTAGTTCTCTCGCTAACTTTAATGTCATCTTATGGGTGTCATCAAAACTTGTATCAAAGCCTTTAGAACCTTTATTTAAAATTGCGGCACCACAAGCTGATGCTACAAAAGATTGGTTAGAGCAAATATTAGAAGTGGCCTTGTCTCTTCGTATATGTTGCTCTCTTGTAGAAAGAATTATTGATTTACATTCTCTACCATTGATATCTTTAGCTTTTCCAATAAAACGCCCGGCGCTTGATCTAATAATTGTCTTATTACTTTCATTATAACGAACACCAAAAATTCCCAGACCTGGTCCACCAAAATTTGGATCTAAGGTCAAAGACTGACCTTCCGCTACTAATAAGTCTGCTCCTTGATCATTTGAACCCCACTTACCAGGCTCTTTAAGACCATTGTTAGAAATCGCATGAATATTTGCAATTCCTATCGCAAGTAATTCATTTTCATGGCAGAGGTCAGTTAGATCATTAAAGTCTTCAATATTACCAAAAGTTGAAATTTGAGCAAATGCAACTGCAGCTAGTTTGTCTTTATTTTCTTTTATTAGGTCTTTTAAGTTGGTTTGATCTACTAGACCTGTACTTTTGTTTATTTTTGCATACAAGATATTTAGTGCCGTCTCTTTAGCCAGAGTGTTTAAAACTTCTATATCCCCAGGAAAGATATTTTCTGCAACAATGACAGTATCGGCTTTTCTTTTGAACCTAACCGCACAGTTTAGAGCTTCGAAAAGACAAGTTGATCTTTCATATAAACTTGCATTAATGGCCTCAAATCCAGTAATCTTTGATATTAAATTTTGATATATCCAAAGGGTTTGGAGTGTTCCTTGGCTTCTTTCTGGTTGGTAAGGAGTATATGCGGTAGTTAATCCTCTTATTTCACAAACCTTAGGGACGATTTCGGGTACGGAAAATCCTTGGAGTCCATCTCCTATGAAACTCGTTTTTAATTTATTTTTATTAGCGATTTCAGTTATATGTTTTTTTAATTTGTTGAGAGGAATTCCAGGTTCCATTTTTAGCCCATCATGTTTTACATCCTGGCCAATATGAGAAAATAACTCGTCCGAAGAAGTTAAACCCAGTTGGTTAAGAATCTCTTTTTCCTCTGATTCTGAAATACCGATAAAGTGTGGATAGCTTTCACGTTTGTTGGTGTGTGAGTCAATCATGTATTCATCCTTAATAGCTCGAAAATTTATGGTTAACTTTTAGCATATAATCTTCGAATTGTAGTCTAAAATAGTTGATTTTTGTTAGAAATAGGTTATTAATGCATTATGCAATTTGAGTTAGGCCATAAAAACATTAGCTATGATAATTTTTTAGAACTATTTCCAGAAGAAGGACTTATAGTAAAGGATATTGTGCATAGCGATGTCTGCCTGATTATTGATGAAGCCTCCCGGAGCTTTTCTTTAAAATATAAAGAATTTAATCCTGTTAAAATTGATGTCAAAAATATTTTAGACAAACATAAATATTTTTTTACTAAAAATTCATTCTATAAAGATCCTTTAGCGCGAGCTTTAGGTCTTAAAAAAGGCAAAGAACGCCCAGATGTTCTGGATGCTACTGCTGGTATGATGGGTGATAGCCTGTTGATGTATTCATATGGATTAAGATCTCTAACATGTGCAGAAAGAAATCCTCTTGTAGCCATTCTCGTTCTCAATGCAATAAAGGTTTCGAATTTAGATGTGAACTTTCACTTTGGTTCATATAATTGTGATAAAGAGTTTGATGTTATATTTTTTGATCCAATGTATGATGTCATCAACAAGAAAACTGCACCTAAAAAAGAAATGGAAATTTTTAGGCAAATTGTTGGTAAAGACCAAGACGCTAAAGAGATGGCCAGTAATCTTAAATTAAAGGCCATAGAAAGACTTGTGATAAAAAGATCAAGTAAAGCTCCCTTTTTACTGGAAGCTCCAAGTCATACTATTAAAGGTAAATCTACCAGCTATGATGTTTATCTTTAAATATTAAACTGTTTTTGCTATAAAAAACCTATAAATTTAGAATCGAGGTAATTATGAAATACGACGTGTATGGTATTGGGAATGCTCTTGTGGATATGGAGTTTAAAGTAACTGATGAGTTTTTTTCTAAAAATTCAATCGAAAAAGGTCTGATGACTTTAGTAGAAGAAGATAGACAAGAAGAACTAATTCAAGCCCTGCATGCAGTTAATAACGATGAAGTTAAAAGACAATGTGGTGGGTCTGCAGCAAATACCATTATTGCAGTATCTCAATTTGGTGGGAAATCTTTTTACTCTTTTAAAATTGCAAAAGATGAAACCGGTGAGTTTTATTTAAATGATATTAAAGAAAATGGTGTTGACTCAAAAAATAAGATGGAAAACCTTCCTGCAGGTACTACTGGAAAATGTATGGTTATGGTTACACCAGATGCTGAAAGAACGATGAATACATACCTTGGGATTACTGCAAGCTTAGATAAAGAGCAAATTGATGAGGACGCTTTAAAGAACTCTAAATGGTTATATGTTGAAGGATATTTGGTTGCTAGTCCTACAGGACAAGAAGCAGCAGTTGAGGCCATGAGAATTGCCAAAGCTAATGGAGTTAAAACTTCTTTAACCATGAGTGATCCTAATATGGTGAAGTTTTTTAAAGATAATATGCAACAGATTGTGGGGGATGGACTTGATCTTATTTTTTGTAATGAACATGAAGCCATGGACTTTACTGGTACGCAAACTGTAAATGATGCAAGAGAAAAAATGAAAGATTATGCTAAGTCTTTCGTTATTACTCTTGGGAAAAATGGGGCGATGATCTGGGATGGTACTATGTTCATAGACATCGAACCTCACACTGTAGAAGCAGTTGATACTAATGGTGCCGGTGATATGTATGCTGGTGCATTTCTTTATGGAATCACAAATGGAATGAGTTACGCAGGTGCTGGAGCTCTTGCAAGCTTAGCTTCTTCAAAAGTTGTAGAGCAATATGGACCACGATTAGCTTGGACACAGACTAAAGATATTTTAAAAAGTTTGAAATAGATTTTATCAAATTAAAGAAACTAAATTATTTTTAACTATTAAAGAATTTTTAGGGAGTTTTTTCCTAGATCTTTGGATAATATTTTTTATATAAGCTAGATGTATCTCAGGATTATACGTTTGACCTTTTAAGTTGAAAAATATTTCTTCAAAAGAAAGCTCCCTTTTCTCAATAGATAGAAGTCTTAGGAATTCAACAATAATGGGGAAACCTTCCAGATTTACTACAGACTTTGGTTCAAAATTTAATATTAAATTTATCTTCGGAAGAAAAGTCCAGTCAGTGAAATAGTAAATAGAAGAAATTTCATTTACTGGCAAATTTTCAAGCTCTAAATCATTTCTTTTTTTAGTGTGAAAATCACCATTCCATTTGCATAGTTCATTACACACTGTTAAAGATTCAGTGCACTTTGAGAGTTCATTTACCTTCCTATGATAATGAAATTCTGTTCTTAGTACTATAATCAATCTATCGACAATTGCATCACCCTTTATTTCTTTAGCTGCAGAATAAAATTTCTCAAGTTTTAATTTAGCTTCTCTTATTTTATTCGTTTTCAGGAAATGGATTATTTTAAAGGCATGGGCAGACCAAGTTGCACTCAGTAAAGGAAAATGATTACCAATCTCAATAGCTATATCCAGATAATATTCCGCTTTCTCAAAGTTTCCCAACTTAAGGTAAATATCTCCTAATAATTGCGCCAAAGTCATCTTAGTTGGTGAAATTTTAGCTTGGTTAAAAGCCTCCCTGGCCAGATGGCAAGCATCATTGTAGTTTCCTTTGAAAAGTTGTAATCTGCTATTTTCTAATTGAATCTCTAAAAATTCCTCAACCGTATTTGAAGATATATTATTTAGCAAATCTTCGGCCTCAATTAAATTAGAGGAATTTAAATGGACTCTTATTTTTTCTATTTCTGATTCAAAGTTTGGTTTAATTTGATTCATTGCAATCGATAAGTCATTTCTTCCATGAATTGTCCTTAAATAGCTAGCAATGACTTCAGCTGAAGTATTATTACTGGAAAGATTAAAGGTATTTCCGGATCCGGTAGTTTTTTCAATCTCATTGGATAAAATCATGGGAGAATCTCCAATTGTGGTTGGATTAGTATTGTAGGCTTAGATCCTTCAGACCCTGGTTGTATGGGGATACTGGGTTTGGATCCTTCAGACCCTGGTTGTATTGGGATACTGGGCTTGGATCCTTCAGATCCAGGTTGAATAGGTATATTAGGCTTTGAGCCTTCGGAACCAGGTAAGACTTCTAAATCCTCTTTGTCTTGTAGAGAGTTTATTATGTGAGATCTTGGTATCCTAAAAGGTGAACTACCTTGATTCATGGAAACTTTTTTATAAAATTTTATGGCCTCTAGGTTTACAGATTTAAATGCGGGACATTGGTCAAGTTGTTCTTGTTTGATCTCAATCCATTGAGCTTTAGGTGATACACCTGAATCAATATAGTCTAAAACTCTGTCACAACCAGGACCGCTAAGGAGTTTTATATTGTCATAGTATTGATTATGAAGTGATGTGAAAAGCCTCTGGTCTTGGGCTTTAAAGTTGAATAAGAAATCTAAGTTTCCAAAATAAGATTTTTCGACAGCCCTGGCATATGCTTTAAAAGTATTACCTAAAGCAATATTCATATCTTTTGGCGGATTTTGTATTATGAGTTCGCTAAATTCAAAGGGAGTGGTGAAGTAGCCAGTCTTTTTCTCTTCAATTAAGGCTTTTAAATCAATATTCGGTATGACTGAATTATTATCTCGTAAATAAACTTGGGGGTTGAGCTGACTACGATCTGAGGTGGGTAGGAACATATATCCAACAGCAACTAGGGGGTTTAGTGCATATAATGCCAGTCCAGTTGTTGCTGTTACATAATTATTTCTACGTCTTTCTCTTTTGAGGACACCGTTCCAGTGCTTGTTTAGTTCTAGTGTCGCAGCATACCAATTCGCTTGACTTTCATAATAGAAACTAAGGTAGTCAAAAAAGTCAGCTTCTTTTATTTTTTTTTGTTTAAGTGCTTCGTATAATAAACTGACATCCCAAGCAAAGCGAACCCGGTATTGATAAGCATGGATTATTTCATGGAGTAAATTGGGAATAAAAAGTTCATGGCTGAAATTTAAAAAAATATCGTTTGTATCAATTGAATAGAATCCTGTAACTTTACTGCATCTTTTCCTTTTTAAAGACCTGTGTCCTTTTTTGCCAGGTATTTTTTCATAAAAGCAGAAGATCTTGTTTAGTTCTTCTGAGGATTTCATTCTTTTTATTTTGTTTTTTCTAAGTAACTGTTGGTATGTGTCCTCTATAAGTTCAGTAATATTTCCATTGGCCCAAGGCTTGTCAGTGATTAAACTCCTAATATCAAAATCTTTGGCATTTGAGAGTCCAATTCCTGGGAAAAATAAAACCAATAATATGAGTATCTTCATAATAAAAGGCTAATAAACTTCCGCAATAGAAACTAGGTTATTGTAAATTTTATTAAGAGGTTCCAGTAAGTGATTAATATTTGAACATTACAAAATGTACGTTTGCCAAAAATGTAAAAATTTCATTGTATAAAGCTGAAGATACCACAAGATTCTATCTAATTTTCTACTATTGCTTTATTTTGACGCCATCAAAAGCTTAAAAATTGTTTTAGGCTTATGAATTAAAATAAAATTTTAAATGGCCTATTAGCCGAGGAGAACAAAATGAAATTATTAATACTATTAATCACTTTAACTACAACATTAACAGCCACTGCAAATGTTAAACCAACCGTAGGGTTATATTACAGATCAATTGAAAAATGTAAGCAGGTTTTTAATCACAATTTGAAAAATGGTGTTGTAGAGGCTTTATTTGACGAATTGGTTAGTAGAGAAATTGAAAATGGAAATTTACAGGAATGTACTGATATTTTTGAATATGAAATAAAAAAACATAAGGGACTTTTAGACGTAACATATTATGTGAAGTGTGCTGAGTCAAAGGAGTTGGCTGCAGATTTTTCTACATCATGTGATTATAAGAAAGTTTCCTGGGAAATGGGAAATCCAAGAATTATCCAACTTTTAAAAGATAAATAAAAAATCAATGAAAGAAATTAAATTAAGCCTAGATTTCAAGGATCTAGGCTTAAAATTTAATATATATAAGATTTCAAATGGTTAACCTCACTTTCTCTAGATAATACTAATCTACAGAAAATCAAACATTTGTAGACGATAAATATAGAAGTTGATATCCTTTTTATCAATTTGATAAGTTTGAATGGATGAGGATAAAATGAAAAGATCTACAGTAAAGAAATTGTTTTTAACTAAGCCTGAGGGACAAGAAATTCTTGTGAAAGGCTGGGTGAGAAGTATTAGAAACTCTAAGGCTTTTTCATTTATTGTGATCAATGATGGTTCTACTCAGAAAGATCTTCAAGTTATTGCTGATCAATCACTTAATGGCTACGAGGAGTTTACAAAATGTCTTTCAGGATCAGCTCTTTCTATTAAAGGAAAATTAGTTGAATCTGGTGGAAAACAACCCATTGAAGTACAGGCTTCTGAGGTCGAAATTTTAGGAACTACTCCTCAAGATTATCCTCTTCAAAAGAAAGGGACTTCTATGGAGTTTTTAAGGGAGATTGCTCACTTAAGACCTAGGACAAACTCCTTTGGAGCAGTTTTTAGAGTCAGACATGAACTAACTCAGGCCACACATAAGTTTTTTAGTGAAAGAGGTTTTTATAATGTTCACACTCCAATCCTTACAGCTATGGACGCTGAAGGAGCAGGTGAATTATTTAGAGTTTCAACTTTAGATCCCCAAAACTTACCCCTTGATAAGTCAGGGAAAGTTATATGGGAAAAAGATTATTTTGGTAAAGAGGCTTACTTATGTGTTACTGGACAACTTGAAGCCGAAGCTTTTGCTTGTTCAATGGGAAGTGTTTATACTTTTGGTCCTACTTTTAGATCTGAAAACTCAAATACAACTAGGCATCTTTCCGAATTTTGGATGATTGAACCAGAAGTTGCTTTTGCTGATTTAGAGGAAGTTGCAGAGCTTGGTGCAGACTATATTCAATATATGATTAATCACGCTTTAACTCATTGTGAAGATGAGTTAAATTTTTTCAATAGATTTATTGAAAAAGGTTTAATTGATAAGCTTAAAAAAGTCGCCTCAACTCCATTTAAAAAGATCACTTATACTGAAGCTATCGATATTTTAAATAATTCAAATAAAAAATTTGAACATAAAGTTGATTGGGGAATGGATCTTCAAACAGAGCACGAAAGATTTTTAGCTGAAGAGCATTTTGACGGTCCTGTTATCGTTACTGATTATCCAAAGGATATTAAAGCCTTTTATATGAAACAAAATGAAGATGGAAAAACTGTAAGGGCCATGGATATTCTCATTCCTGGTGTTGGTGAAATTATTGGTGGATCCCAAAGAGAAGAAAACCTAGAAAAGCTGCAAACTAGAATGAGTGAAATGGGGCTCGAAGAAGATCTTTATAAATGGTACTTAGACCTAAGAAGGTTTGGAACTGTACCTCATTCAGGTTTTGGATTAGGCTTTGAAAGGGCCATAATGTATATTACAGGAATGACAAATATTAGAGATGTAATTCCGTTTCATAGAACTCCGAAAAATATCGAATTTTAAATAAAAATTATTTTAATGAGATGTCTACTGTTTCTAAATGTTGAGGTAGTAGACTAAGCATATTCCCACAGTCAGCGCAGATGGTTTTTTGGGCCTTCTCGTTTGGCTCTCTGGTACTTCCACATAGAATGCATTTGATCTTTTCTGTTATATCTAGTTTTTCATTTATTCCGCTCATAAGAACTATTCTTTCAGCTATCTTAGAGGAAGTAAGCTAAATTCAAATTTAGGTCAAAATTTATAGTAAAAATTAAGAAAATGTCGCATGTGGTCGATAAGTTCAATATGAAAAGCTTTTTAGTGTATTACCTCTTATTCATTTCACTTGCTGCGACAGCAGATGTGAACAAAAAAGTAGATTCAATCTTAATGACATTAGAATTTGATAGTTTTGTTCAAGGAGTAGAAAAGGTAAAGCAGCTAAAATCCATAGAAAAGTTAGATGAAATTGAATATGAACTGAAGCGATTTCAAAGTCACTTAGGTATTTGGAGTTTTTTTGATGAAGAAAGATATCTGACAGAATTGAAATATACTCTGAAGAAAGGCTTTAAAGAAGAGGATTTAGCATCAATAGAGGATCTTTTAACTAATCCATTTATAGTAAAAACAATTAAAAAGCTTAGTGTTAATAGGGATGTTTTTACATTTATTCATAATGTACGAGAGTCTGATGTTAGAATTTATAATGTTGATAAAGATAGACTTAAAATGCTTGAAGATCTCTATGGATTAATTGGCCTACAGATTCAACATGAATACATTCAGAATGTTTTGAAAAACTATGTAGAAAGTGGGAACGATAGTATCAGAGAGTTTAGCATGGTTACCAAAAAGAATATCTTGATTTCTCCGGTACTAATGGAAAGAAGACTCAAGCGCTCTAAAGAATTCCTTCTGGAATACATCGCCGTTGATTTAAGTGGAATACAAGCATATGAACTAAAAGAGTTAAAAAGAAGGCTAGAGCAGAAACCAGTTCATTCACGTTTTTTTAACTTTATTATGAATTTTCACTTTACTTATATGAAAGCTTTTTATGAAAAGTTAGGAAAAAATAAAGATTCTTAAAATCAATAATAATTCCGTGTAAAATACTTCGTTAAATCAAGTTATTCCTAGTTATTCTACACTTGTGATACAATTTAAGTATGTTGATAGAAAGAAACGTTGTTTTCATTTATCCCATATCTAAGGTTCTCCAAGAACTCAAAAATGAGCTTGAGAATAATGATCAATATGTAGTCTATGAGTTGGACTCAGTTGCTGAATATGGCCAGTTAATAGGTGTTATGGAACATTCAGTGACATTTTCTAGTGATCTAAAAAAAACAGAATCTTATCTTGAAAGCTGTAAGCAATTTGTTAGAGGAAAAAATGCTAGAAACTTTCTCGTTTCAGATAAAACTTTACCTCCACATATATTTGGAAAATTACAAAAACTCGGTCTTAATGAATCTATTAAAAACGACGTTAATCTTAAAAAACTTTCTCATAAAATAAACTTATTTTTTACAACTTTTGATCAAGAACAAAAAAAAATCGAAGAAGAGAAAAATAAGGCAGTTCTAGAAACAGCTTCAACTAAAACGGTTATTGGTGGGGGAGAACGGAAAAAAGAAACCTATAATTCCAATGAAAAACTTCGAGTCGAAAAAATGGCGACTTTAGATGAAGAAAAATCAGATTTAAAATTAAAGAAACCAAAACATAATTTTGACTTAAACACGATGTTGGGTGGAGGTTCTTTATCCAATTTTAATTTAACGACAAACTCTCAAAAAAATAATCCTTTTTTGAAATCTCCCTTTGATTCTTTCCAGTTAAAAAAAGTTAAAACATTTGATTCTGTCGCACAAGGAAATAATCTCAAAGAATCTCATTTTAAGGCCATTGATCCTGCATATGGAAATAATCCTCATAAAAATCTCGGACTAAGTGCTCAAGGAGAATTAAAGAGAAGAAAGACTGCAAAATTTGAGGAACAACAAGCAGACCTTAAAAAAAGAAATGGAAAATTTAATGAGGTTGAACAAGATTTAAATAAAAGAAGGGCAAAGTTCGAAGAACAAGATAGAGACTTGAATCGTAAAAAATTGAAATTTGAAGAAGTTGAACAGGATTTAAAGAAGAAGCGACCCACTATAAAGGATCTTGATCCTGAAAATAAGAAAAGAAAAAATTTTGAAGAAGTAGAGGCGGACTATAAAAAGAAAAGGGCGGTCCTGGATGAAATAGAAAACCAATTAAATAAAAAGAAAAAATTATTTGAAGAAGTTGAATCAGAACAAGAAAAAAAGAAAGTTCAATTTGAAGAGCTTGAAGATGATCATAAAGAGAAACCAAAGCTTTTATTAGAGCTTGAAGATCTTCAAAAGAAAAAGTTAAAAACTTTAGATGAAATAGACCTAGACTTAAAAAAGAAAAAAGCTTTTGTAGAAGCTGAACTCGAACACAGAGAACTTAAGAAGCTGAATCTTGATGAGATTGATGATGAAGAATCTCATAAAAAGGTCGAACTGGGGGAAATGGATTATGATAAAAAGAAAGGTGCTTATTTAGAATTTGACGAATTAGAAAAGAAAAAAAAATCCTTTGAAGAAGTTGAAAAAGATCAATCAAAGAATAATACTAAATTTGAAGAAACAGAGATTGAAAGAAAGAAGAAGGATGGAAGGGTTGAAGAAAATGAATTAGATAAAAAACGAAATACCTTTGAAGGGATTGAAAAAGACCAATCCAAGAAAAAAAATGGTAATTTTGAGGAAGTTGCTAAAGAAGGTAAATTCAAAAACCTTCAGAATATGGTGATTGGTGGAGTCAAAAAAGGCGAAGATGAAGTTCAATTAAATCAAGATAAGAACTCTGAAGAACAAACCATAGATTATTCTCAGTTTAAAAAAGAAAAAAGAGCAGGGCAATTTAAAGAAGAAGAAACTGAAGAAGAGAAAATTGCGAGAGAGAGACTTGAGAGTATTTTAGAAGAACCTGAATATAACTTTTTCCCAAATGAATCATATGGAGTTGAATATTTAGTTATATATAATGACTTTTTGTTTAAGGATGAAATAAAAAATGAAAACCTTTTTAAATTTATTCATTTTGGCTTAATCAAAGAATTCGATGGTGATGTGAGTTTTTACTTAGCTGATCCAAATACACCAGAAACACCAAGTAAACATTTATACAGTGGTCATAACGCTAGGAAAAATGAAATTATTGGGGGAGAGTTTGAAGACTTTGAAAAGGAAAATCTAGCTTCATGGTTGTCTTGTAAGCTTCCAACTTGGAAAGATGAGACCTATCAAATTGAAATCAATGAGTTTGTTTATCCTTACTTTGAAGAAGGTGAAATTCTTGGGATCGCTGTCTGTCATTTTAAAGAAACAATTAAAAACCATGCCGATGCTCAAAAAGTAGAGCTACTCATTATGAGCTTAAAAGGGGCGATTATGGAAGAAATTGAAAAAAATAGGAAGCAATAAATGTTAAAGT
This sequence comes from Flavobacteriaceae bacterium, assembly GCA_964215955.1. Lineage (GTDB taxonomy): Bacteria > Bdellovibrionota > Bacteriovoracia > Bacteriovoracales > Bacteriovoracaceae. Next base: position 141,183 of record CAXPDR010000023.1, on the reverse strand, counting down.
TTTATAGGTTAAAATCTGAGTTTTTTGAGGTGGAAAAAACCTATAGTTTTCATTTATTCATGTATCATCATGAAAGTGATCACCGTGTAGTATTCCTTCATGCAGGATCTATATTCAGTAAAGAAAAATTAGAAGAGTGGACTGATTTAAATGAAAAGGGTGCCTATTTCCAATTGTTTTATGAAGATCTTGGAGCTTTTTATACAGAAACTGGGATCACCAAAGAACAGTTAATGGAAGAAAATGCATTTTATTTTAGGATGATGGAGCTGCAAGAGTCTAGGTTAAAAAAATATGAAGTTAAAAGCAAAGAAAAGTTCTTATTAAAAACAACATTAATTGATGCTGCTAAAACTAATGACTTTTCTTCTATTATAGCTAAAGTGCGTTCAGAGATTCTTTGTTTGCCACTTCATAAATCTCCTTTTATTTCTATTGCTACAGAAATCGTAGATAAGCTTTTTTCAAGAGATATATTTCCTGTTAGGGTGGCCGCTTTGTCTTATTTAATTGCTAAGCAAAATAAAATAACAGATGAAGAAAAACTTTGTGAAATAGTAGTGGCCGCTCTGCTTAAAGACGTTGGGCTTATATTGTTTAAAACAAACTTGTTGACCGATTTTCCGAAATTAAGAGGGATGGATGATTATGAAAAACATCCTGTAATTTCAATTTATATCCTATCTAAAATTGGATTTGAAATTCCCAAAAATGTTAAAAGGCTTGTTCTTGAACAACACGAGCAGAGTAATGGTTCTGGTTATCCAAGACAGAAAAAAGAGGATTATATTGATTTTTCCTCCTTCATCATCAATTTAGTAGATCAAATCCTCATGTATAGTATGGGAAAAATTAATGGTAGAAAACTGGATCTAATTAAGACCTTTGAACTCTTTCATAAAGGTGTTTCTAGTGATGGGATTAATGTTAATTTTCCCCAAAGACTCCTTGAGTCTTTGGGAAGTTTTTTACAAAATGAATTAGAAAAAGAAATGGAATCAAAGTCCTAGATCGGCTAAAAGGTCATCAATTGATTTTTGATCCCCAAGGTTGTTTCCTTCTGTATTTATAGCAACAGATGATCTTTGAATATCTTTGAATTTATCAGCAAGCCATCTAAGTCTACTACCAAAGGCTTCAAGATTTATTCCAGAAACCTTTTCTTCTTTTAAAGTTAAAATGCTTTTATTCATAATTTGAAGGATTTCAACGGTATCCCATAAAACGGCAACAACAATTTCCAATAAGGCTTTGTCCATAGATTGACTGGCCTTATAACTTATGGTTTTACCGAGTTCGCAATACATTCCCGTTTGTTCTGCATCTACAGATTTGGCTGCTCCCATAACTCTATCAATAACTTGGCCGAATTCTTCTAGCTTTTTAGAATCACGGCTTTCTTCATATTCATCGAGCATTTCTTCTAGGTTTTCGTAAATTGATTCAGATTCCTTGCAAAAGTCTTCTACAATTTCGGCCATATCTGGGTCTTGAAGCATTGACATAAATTATCCTGGGAAAATTTTATCGATTTTTTCTTTTAAAGTAACAATTGAGAATGGCTTTACAATAAAGTTACTAACGCCGGCTTTAACGGCAATTATAACATTCGCTTGTTCAGCCTCTGCTGTAATCATAAGAAATGGAAGAGTTTTAAATCTTTCATCAGATCTTAGATTTTTAAGCAAATCAAGTCCTGTCATTTGAGGCATATTCCAGTCTGAAACGATGAATTCATAGGGTTGCCCAGCTTCGTGTGCATCCTGAATCATTTGCCAAGCAGGTGCACCATCATCAGCTTCATGTAAGTCTGTACAACCCATCTTACCGAGCATATTTTTGATGATTTTTCTCATCGTACTCATATCATCTATGATAAGTATTTTCTGTTTTGGGTTAAAAGCCATATTCTGTAACTCCTAAAAATTGTTTATGATTTATTCTATTACAATATCGGAAAACTACCTAAGAAATTTTAAATTTTTTTGTTTGACTAAAGTACTTTAGCAGAAAAAACTTGGTATAAATTAGGACAAGTATTATACTAGACTAAAGGGATTTTATATATGGGGTATTTACCAATAAGAGTTTCAACTATTAAGAGTGAAATTGAACTGGGTTTTGATGTTTATGTTCAATTGCCGCATAAAGTTTTGCTATATGCAAGAGGTGCGGATGATATTGAGGCCCATAGAATCAAGTATTTAAAAACGAAGAAAGTTCGAAAACTTTATATCAATGATAATGAGGAAGAAAAATACCAAAATTATATAGATAGATGCCTTAACGCCACGATGAGTGATGATACGGTTAGTTTGGAGGAAAAGTCTTCATTGGTAGTAGGTGCAGGTGAAGCTACTGCAGAGAGGATTTATGAAGATCCACACTCTAAAAAATCATATGATGCCGCTCAAAATACCGCCACAAATCTCATCAATGTTCTGGCCCAAAATGATGAACTTTTAAAAGGGATTTTTGATCATAAATTAGATGACTCTGATAGAAACGACGATGCAGTCATGCAAAAGCATGCTTTAAATACAAGTTCTTTATGTATTAGTTTCGCCGAATTTATGGGGCTTGAAAAATCTTCTGTAGAATTATTAGGTGTTGCTGGTTTATTTCATGACGTTGCCTACTCACAATTTCCGGCAGATCAAAAATATCTTTTTTTAAAGGAAATGTCTGAGATGGAAGCCAATGAGCTTACCACTTATAAAGAGCATCCCAAAATGGGGGGAGAAATCCTTCAAGATAAAGAGTTTGCTAATAAAACAGTTATTGAGCTGATCCTTGCTCACGAGGAGAAAAGGGGCGGAAATGGCTTTCCTAATAAACTATCTAACTTAACGCCTGAGCAAGAAGTATTATCGATTTGTGCATTCTATGACCGCGAGGTCACTTGTCTAGGAAAAACCAGAGAGTCGGTTCTGGAAGACTTCAATGTTAATCAACTTGGTAATTACGACCTAGAGGTTATGAAAAAATTTAAAAGCTTTGTAAAGAAAGCAGGTCTTTAAAAATTAGTGCTCTTGATAACATAACTCAAGACTAAAATCTCCAAGGTCACAACTTAAAGTTATTTCCACCACTGTTGTTTTAGCAGGGTATTTAATCTCATGATTTTTTCCTCTGACTGTACTTGGTGTGGCCATATCTATCTTGTAGCCAAGAGGTGTAAGCCCGTTTTTAGCGTTACCCATAACAATATTACAAATCTCAGCTCCTGAATCAGCTATATCATCACAGTATTCGGTGTATTCTTCAAAAAGCATTCTACCAGCTAGTTTTACATACATATCTTCTGGCCAAGAGATCGCCATTAAACCTTTGAAGTCTTTTTCTTGTCCATCTCTATCTACTTTTCCGTTCATCCCAATCAATGCTGTGATGTCACCATTAGCAACATTATTTCCCTTAATTTTAGGGGAATGGGCCTTAATACTAGTTTGAACCATCATTTCAAAAGTTTCCGTTAATGCATCTAAAAACGGCTTTGAGAACTTAACAAAACTATCACTCATTAGAATCCCTTAAGTAAAAATTTATTCAAATGTATTATCGAATTTTTTTCTATTATACTTTACTTATAATTTTTCTCAAAAAGAAAATTATAAATATTATTTAGTTAAGCAAAACACTTATGTCGGATATCCCTTGTTGGTTTTTCTTCAGAAAAATATTTACCGGAATTCTATTAGTTAGGTCAGACACATGAGAGATAATGCCAATTTGCTTACCGCTATTTTGGATACTTTGTAATAATTCATAAACTTCATTTATTGAATCTGAGTCTAAAGTTCCAAAACCCTCATCAATAAATAGAGAGTCTACCTGAGTTTTCCCTCGAGTCAGCTCAGCTAAGGCCATGGCCATTGCTAGGGAAACTAAGAAAGTTTCCCCACCTGATAAAGTGGCAACTTTTCTACTCATTCCGTCTCTAAAATTGTCTATAACAATGAATTCTGATGCCATTTTGTTAGATTTATTGGTTTGACCAAGTATATATCTACCTTGGCACAGAAGATTAAGCTCAGCATTGGTTTGTTCCAGTAAGTTATTCTCAATAATACTCAAAACATAATTTCTAAATTCATCTTTTCCAATAAGAGAGTACAAATTTTCAAGCTTTTCTAACTCAGAATGTATTTTATCAATTTCTAGTTTTAATTTTTGTATTTTTTTCTGATTGATAGCATGAGTATTTGTTTTGTTTTCTTCCCTTACAAATTGATCTCGTTTCATTTGATTATAATCTTTAAAATGATTCATAAGATTTTCAAATTCACTTAAGGTTTCTGTAAAGACCTCTTGGTGTAATTCTTCTAAATGAAGTTGAGTAAACTTTAAATTAATTTCTTTTATTTTTGAAACTTCAGAAGGGTATTTTAATTCTGTTAATTTGGTTGATTTCTCCCTCAAGTCTACGAAAGTTGTTTTCAAAAACAATTCAGTTTGATTGATCTGCTCTATATAACCGTCAATCTTACTTCTCAGTTCTGCTAACCTTATTTCAATGATTTTTAAATCATTATTTGCATTGGTCAGTTTTAAGGTCATATCCGATAAATTGGTTTCAAGACTTTCTAGTTCTGAGGATGGGTCTTCTGGAATGTTATTGTCAGCTATATAGGTTTCTAACAAGATAATTTTGTCAGTTAAACTTGTATTTTCTTGATTTAAGTTTTTTATATCAGTCGTAATTTCCTGTACGCTTTTTTCAATAATAACAGTGTTTTGGTTTAAGAAATTTAATTCATTAATAATTTGTTGAAGTTTTTCCTTATAGTTGTTTACCTTTTTTACTTCATCTACTGTCTGTGAGAAAATTGCGTATCGGGTCTCTAAAACATTAAGTTCTTCGTTTTTAATTTTTATTTGTTCTCTTATCGTTTCATATTCAGAAGATTTTTTATCAATTTCTTTCTTAGTCTCTTCTTCTCTATTCAGATTATTAGTGTATTGATTCTTTAAAATAAGGAGTTTTTCATTCTTAGCTTCGGTTAGCTTTATTTTATCTTCTAAATCTTTAATAAATGTTTGAACTGAATCGTGAGTCAGTGGTTTGTCGATAATGTTTAAGATTTCATTTTCTAAAAAATTCTTTTCTTCATTCTCTTGGTTTAAGAGAGATTCAATATGGGCCAGTTTTAGCTCCTCTTTGTTTTTGACCTCCAGGAATTTATTAACTTGTAAATTTAGCTCTTGGACTTTTTGACGTTTGTTTTCACGATCGTTGAAAATACTTTGGTCTAAGTTTTTTTCAGGGTATTGAAAATCTGATGAGTGTTCAGTTCCACATAAAATACAATGTCCACCTTCTTTACTTTTCTCAATCAGAAGGTTTATGTCTGCTAAAGCTCTATTTAATTGAATTTCCTTTTCTAAATTTGAGAGTTTTAAAGTCTCTATTTCTAGTTGGCTTTTACAGAATTCATACTCTTTTGTATGGTCTTGGATTGAAGCCATTAAGTCTTTTTTTTGTGCAAGACTCTTAGAGTGAGACGAGCGTATATTCTCAAGACGCTCAGAGTTCTTTTTTAATTTGAATAAAGTTTCGGTATTCATGCTCTTGTCAAAGTCTCTAACATCTTTCTCTAATTGTTCAATTTCTAATTTTATATCATTGTTTGTTTCTTTTAGTTTGTGTTTTGCTTCTTGTAATTCTTGTAGAGATGAATTTTTATTTAGTGATTCCTTTTCTAATTTGGGAAGGAAGGACTTTATTTCAAGAAAAGCCTCATAGGATCTTTTAAATAAATTATGATCAATGTTTTCAAAAAAAGGATAAAGCTCGTAAGCTTTTTGAACTCTCTGTTCTGAGTTTAGAATTTCATTTTTATATTCTTTTAGTCTTATTTCATTTTCACTAAGCTTTTGCTGGTTTTTATTGATATCTTGCTCAATTTTGCCTTTTTGTTTTTGAATATTTCTAAGCTCTTGGATTTTTTCTATTGCTTTGAGAAGAAAAGGCTTTCTTTTTTCAAGTATGGCCTGAATCTTTTCCCTCTCATCTTGGATGTGGTCTCGAGTTTTAGAGGAGTGAATAAAGTTTTCTTTTTCCTGCTTATGTTGTTGCTTAACACCTTCTAGCCGATTTTGATTGGTGTGGATGGTTTCCTGAAGGTCCAATATATCTTGAGCCGTTTTTCCTACCTCAATCAATTTTTGGCTTAACTTTAAGTTATTTTGTACTTCCTGGTTCAAGTTTTCTAGTTCTTTTGGTGAAAGAATATCAGATTCTAGTGCTTCAGTTAATCCTTTTACTTGATGGGCGTACTTTTCTTCTTCTTCCTTGGTGATTTTTATTTTTTCTTTGAGCTTTATATTTAACTTCTCTAAATTTTCACCATCATATAGTTTCTCTAAAATTTCTTTTCTTTCGGTAAATTTACTCATAAGAAATTCTGCAAATTGACCTTGATTAAGAATGGATGTTTTACAGAATTGTTTGAAGTTTAGTCCAATCAGTTCTTCTGGTAGAGCTTCGATAGCGGTTTCAATTCCAGTTGGAGAAACTTCATAATTGGCCCTATTTAATAATGGTTTTTTTAGGGCTTCACCATTTTTTTTTCTTACTCTTAATTTCCAGTTTGCCTTGTAAGTTTTGTTTCCTATGGAATAAAAAACCTCAATCTCACCTTGTTCTGTTCCAAGTGTTATGTAATCTATACTCGTTATACTTGTTTTGTAGGTTGAGCCATAGAGTGCTAAGGAAATACAGTTAAGGATTGTAGACTTTCCAGAACCCGTTTTCCCCGTAATCGCAAAAAGGCTTGAAGTTGAACTTACTTCGTTAAAGTCAATATGATGAGATCCTTGTAGTGAAGCAATATTGGTTATGGAAATCTTATCAATCCTCATCACGAACCTCATTTAATAAGTCCGTAAAGCTCTCCAGTAGAGTTGGGGGGATAATTTCTTCACTATATTTTGTTTTATAATAATCTTTAAATAAATCCTCTAAAGACGTTTTACTTATTTGGTCTATGGATTTAATTTCCGTTTTCGAGCTTTGGAACTTTGGAATGAAAGAGAGGAGCTCAAATCCCGTGTCCTTGAGTTCATCTCTTATTTTATCTGCGACCCCTGCAAGTGGTCTGTCTGTTGTCACCTGAACTTCTAAGTAACCTTTTGATATTTGAAATTTCTTTTTAAATTTTTCTAAATTCGAATCCAAATCTTCTATTGAACATTTCAATTGAATGAGCTTTTTTGAGTTTGGTACTTCTTTGTCCTGGTAAGTTATGCCTTGAGAACTCAGGCCAACCTCATAAATAAATTTTTGATTACTTTCCCCAAAACGTAGGGGAATAGGAGAACCACAATAAACGGCGGGGGGTGTTTGTGAAATAACCTGCCTCTTATGAATATGTCCTAGGGCCACATAATCAAAGTTTCTTTCTAACCATGAAGTGGGAAAATGATCAATTCCTGATAAATGAATAGCATGTTCACTTCCAGCAACAGAATATTGGCCAAAACCATGATGAGAAATTAAAATTTTATGTTGAGCTTCCTTATCCCAGTTTGTAAAAAAATGTCTGAAGAAACTTTCGACATCTGGAAAAGAACCCTGGTTTATATGATTTATAAGTTCAAAGTTTCTAAAATAGGGAAGTAGTTTTATTCCTAAAGTTCCAAAAGGTGTTTCAATATAGTGGTTGTTTTTGGTTAGGTCTTTTTCTAATTGAGGATAGATAAATGCATTATTCTCTTTGAAAAAATCTTTTGGTATTTCAAAAAGAGAAGGACTATCATGATTCCCTGGAATTATAAGAGTTTGGAAATTGGGTATGTTTCTTAGGGAGAATATAAAATCATGAAAAGCTTTTTGTGCCTGGTTTGAAGGAGTTGGTATATCAAAAATATCACCCGCAATTATAAGAAGATTAATCTTCTCATTTAAAATGTAATCCCTTAACCAATTTAAAAATAGTATATGCTCTTCAATTCTTTCTACTTTGAAGAGTTTTTTTCCTAGGTGCCAGTCCGATGTATGGATGATTTTAAATTGATTCATTACGAATCTTTAGAACCTCGAGGTTTCTTTTTATTATTGGTATTATTAGGTCTATTAGAATTACCTTTTCGATAATTATTGTTTCTTCGTCTATTATTATTTCTATAGTTTTTCTTACCAGGTCTTCTTTGAGGTCTTTCAGACTTAGCTTCAACTGGCTCTTTTGAATCTGTGGTTGCTGATTCTTCAACTTTATCTTCTTCTAAATTGTCAGTTTCAGTTTCTAATTTTTCTTCTTCCTCAATAAAGTCATTTGAACGGTCTCTTTCAGGAAGAAACTCACTTATTTTCAGGATCTCTTCATGGGCATACTTCTTTGCCCTTTTGGCAGCTTTATCTTTGTCTCTACTTATTTGTCTTTGGAGTTTTTGCTCCAATTCACTAAGACCAATCACGTTCCCAGTATCATCTGAGATATTGTCGAAATGTCTTGGGAAAGAATATTCACCATCCTTATATTTCTTTTTTAATTGGTCAAAAGTGTATCTTCTAATTAAACCGCGATCTGTAAGCATATCAAACTGTTGGCTAAGTATATTAATTTTTTTGACTTTACCTGAGTCTCCATTCTTAGCTTGGACGAAATCTCCTTCAGTCGGAAGCTTCTTTCTTTTTTGTGAATACACATCATCTTCGTATTGAAGGCAACATTTAAGCTGACCACAAACTCCGTTCAATTTTGAGTAATTTAAACTTAGATTTTGGTTTTTTGCCATTTTTATAGAAACATTTCCATACTTAGATAAAAATGATGAACAACACAGCTCTCTTCCGCAGGGGCCAATCGCTCCTTGAGAAGCAGCTCTATCCCTTACAGATATCTGTCTTAATTCAATTCTAAGTTTAAGATCACTTACAAGGTCTTTCACGAGGCCTCTAAAATCAACCCTTGATGGGGCGACAAAATAGAAAACAACTTTTTTCCCAAATTGGGTAAATTCAACATGGGTCAAATTCATATCAAGTTTATGTTTCTCAATGAGATTCTGACATAAGGTCTCAATCTCTTTTTGTTTTTTATAATTTTCTATTTCTTTGGTGATATCTTCTTCAGTCGCTGATTTATTTATAGAACGTAAGGGAAGTAGGTCCTTTTTAAATGGGATTTCGTAAGGAAACGAATTGATATAGCCTACTGCCATTCCTCTGTCACTCATAGCAACGACTTTTTTTCCATAAGCCAAGTTTCTATTTCCTACTAGGAACGAATATCCCTTAGCATGGCCAGGAAATCTAACTTTAACAAATTCAAGAGGTTGACCCTCTTCGAATTTACAGTTTTCTTCTGTTATTTCTTCTTTGACTGCAAATTTATTTTTCTTTTTTTTATCTGACTTATGATAAGAACTATTAGAGCTTTCTAAGCCTGTATCAGTACTTGTTTCTTCTATATTTTCACTCATTATATATATATCCAATACTCTAGTTTGGTTGAACTAACATTGTCAGGTTTTGTGCACGAGTAGTCAATGCTAATTAAGCTTCATGTTGGTGAGAAGACCATAAACTTTTAGTTTTATGTGATTCTGAGCATTGTTATACGTGATGTCATCTTGCAAAGTTTTAAAGTGATGTATCGAGTCACTAAATTCCTTTGTTTGACTTGATGTGGCAAGGTGTATGAGGTCTTTGATGCAGTCAGATAAATTTGAATAATTATCTTGGTAAAATTTATCAAAATCTTCAAAGCTTGTTTGAGAATCTTTGTTTATAAACTCTATGAGTGGGTTGGCCCTGGTTTCTTTGGGCAGAGTGATATTTAGTTTTATGGCCCTTGATCTTATTGTCTCTAAAATTTTACTTTTATTCTCATTCATTAAGAAAATAGTGAGGGGAACAGGTGGCTCCTCAAAGGTTTTAAGTAATTTATTAGACACGGTGGTACTCAATTTATGGGTCTCATTTAAAATTAGGAACTTTCTTTTTAAGGTTTGGGGAGCAAAACTTGTGAACTTAAAAATCTCTGAGCAATGATCCACAGTATAACTCTTAGCCTCAGATGGATTAAGTATTAATATATCCTCTGAGTTTTCTATTCTTGATTTTGTTAAGCCCAAAACCTGTTCTAAGCAAGAAATAGTCCATTCCAAACTTTCTGCTGGATTTATGCTAATATTGGGCTCTAAAATATAGAGATGAGCCAAATTATCATTTTCATACTTAGCTTTTATGATATTTTCAATTTTCATGGTTTTAGGATCTTCGAAAAAGTGCTCAGAACTGTCTCTGACACCTTTTCTAGGTCATTTTCTCCGTTAATCGTTTTTACTCTTGAAGAAAAGGCTTCAGCACATGTGTCATAGCCGTTAATTAATTTATTATAAAAGTCGTGGTTTTCTTTTTCAAAGTAATCCTTACTTAGACCTCTTTGACTCTGTCTTTCCATAGATTTTTCTAGGGATATTTTAAGGTAGAAGGTGAGGTTTGGAAGAATATTCAAAGGTTTGGTATTGTGAATCTCATAAATCTTATCGATGCCAAGGCCTCTGGCGAAACCTTGATAGGCCACTGAACTATCAATATAGCGATCGAGAATAACAATACTATTACTTTTTGCTAAAAATGGATATATTTTTTCCTTTAAGAGCTGTGCTCTGGAAGCTGCGAATAGATAAGCTTCCGCAATATTTTCTAAATCTGTTTCAGATTGTAAAATTGCATTTCTAAGGTCTTCTCCGAACTTGGTTCCACCGGGCTCTCTAAGGCAGAGAACATCGTATCCTTTGTTTCTAAGATGCTTTTCTAAAAGTTTTATTTGAGTTGATTTTCCACTACCTTCTATACCTTCAAAAGATAGAAAGAAAGAGTTATCAGCAAATGTTGAATTAAAGTTTTTTGCAAGTTTTTGCGCAATATCAATTTTGTTCATTGGTTATAAATAGCATAAAAACTTTTTGACTACAATGAAGAAACATTACTTAAAAACTGGCATTTTTAGTTTCTAGACTTAGTAATCTTCTTCTGTGTGAACTTCAAGGTTTTCTTCACCATATTCCGGCTCATCCCTAAATTCCTCTTCTTCTAGAATTTCTTCAGGATATTCTTCTTCTTCAAGTTCTTCTAGGTCACCTTCTCCTGCAAGTTCACGTGTTAGTTGTTCTTGCACCTCAGGATTGTTTATATCAATTTCTTCAATTTCGTGGTGTCTTACAACTTCTCTATCTTTTACTTGCATCTTTCGAATAGGACGTTGAGATTTATATCTTTTTGGAGTTGGTCTTTGTCTTCTAGTAATTGTTCTCGACATTTTTTTTGGTTTTTTTGCTTTGTTTATATTTCTAGCAGGTTTTCTTGTTTCTTTCTTTTTTGAAACCGTTCTATCTGAGTTATCAATACTTTTTACTGCTGTTGTTTTTTTCTGAACTGAATTTGTACCATCGAAACCTTTAAAAATTTGAAAACTTCCAAAGACAATTAGACAAAGAGTTGCAAAGCCGATTCCGGCTATTTTCCACAGTTGGCTTGAGGTTTGTTCCTCTTCTTCAGCCTGGATCGTTTGCATGTTTTGTTGGGCCGAGTTTTCAGCGTCGATATTTTTTTGATGACCGATAAAAGCTAATTCTACAATGGCCTCTTCCTGATCCTTTGTATTGATTATTTCCTCTTTAGTTTTGGCCATTTTTTCCAAAATTGCTTGAGAAGGTTGAAAGGGAAGTTCTTGATTTGATTTTTTACTTCTTCTATCAAATGCATGATATTCATAAACCTTAATCCAAGATTTCCCCTTATCAAGGGAAAGTTCTGATGTTGAAGTTATTTGATTACTATCAAGTAAGTTTTGAACTTCATTTTGTGAGTATGGTCCATTTTTTTGACCATTGATAATGAGATAAAATCCCTCAATATGGAGACTTTCATCTTTTTTAACTACCTCTGGTTTTCTTCTTTGGAATTGGGAAAGTGAAAAAGTATTATACCATTTTTCTTCTTCTAAATTATAAATTGAAGTTTTAGTAAATAGGTACTCATGATCTTTTATATAAGTTCTTAACTGAGACGTTTCATAAGGACCAAATATCCTATCTTCAACGTCCTTTATCATCCATAAATCGCTTAGGGAGAATTTTTTCTCCTTAATTTCTTGATCCGATAATGGTTGTAAGTCTATAATCTTTTTTATTTGTTCCATGATTACACCTCGATACCTAATTGACTTATCGAGCAAAAACTATGGGGACTTTAAATAATTATGATTGTGAAAATCTTGCCGGATATGGTATTAAGCTTACTTAAGATTATTAGGGGATAATATGAGTATCGATGAGCGTGTAGAAAAGTTAGTTGAACGATTTAATCAATATAATGATTGGGAAGAAAGATATAAGGAGCTTATTAAACTTGGACGTGAACTTGATTCCCTAGATGAGCAATATCAAGTTGAGAAATTTCAAGTAAAGGGATGTCAATCACAAGTGTGGCTAGTTCCAGAGTTTAAAAGTGGAACAGTCAAGTTTAGAGCTGATAGTGATGCTGTATTAGTAAGAGGTATTGTCGCAACTTTGGTGAATGTCTATTCAAGTGCAACTCCGGATGAAATTCTTGAATACAAGGATGACTTTTTGAAAAAAATTGGAATTACCGAGCATTTATCTATGAATAGAACTAATGGTTTAGCAAGTATGTTAAAGCAAATAAAAATGTATGCTGTTGCTTATAAGTCTCTTGCTGATAAAGGAATTAAAGATGCACCAAGTTTATAGGCCTAGGAGAAATAGAAAGGATTTTGGAATCAGAGAAATGGTGGCTGAAAACCAGGTCAGAGTTGATGATCTTATTATGCCATTATTCTTGCTTCCAGGTGAAGGCCAGAAAGTTGAAATTGAATCCATGCCGGGTCAATTTAGATACAGCTTAGATCTACTCATGGAAAAGTTAGAAGATATATGTAGTTTAGGTATAAAATGTGTCTGCTTATTTCCAGTTGTTCCTGAAAGCCTTAAGGATAAAATGGCGACAGAGTCATATAATGATCAAGGTTTTTATCAAAAATCGATCAAAATTATAAAAAATAAATTTCCTGAATTAGTTCTGATGTCAGATATTGCCCTTGATCCATATTCAACTGATGGTCATGATGGGCTTGTTTCGGCACAAGGTGAAATTTTAAATGATGAAACACTTGAAGTCTTAGGAAAAATGGCTTTAGCTCAAGCTAAAGCCGGTATCGATATTCTAGGTCCAAGTGATATGATGGATGGGCGAATCAAACATATTCGTCAGGTACTTGATGAAAATGGTTTTGTTAATGTCTCAATAATGTCCTACACTGCAAAATATGCATCTCATTTTTACGGACCTTTCAGAGATGCTTTGGACTCAACTCCGAAAGCTGGAGATAAGAAAACCTATCAAATGGACTTTCGAAATAGAAAAGAAGCCTTAAGGGAAGCTGAGTTGGATATTGCTGAGGGGGCAGATTTTCTCATGGTAAAACCTGGAATTTCATATTTAGATATCGTATCAGACTTATCGGCTCACTCAGAGCTTCCGGTAGCGGTTTATAATGTAAGCGGAGAATATGCTATGGTCAAAGCAGCGGCTGAGAAAGGTTGGATCGATGGAGAGTCAATCATGGTTGAAATGTTGACTAGTTTCAAAAGAGCGGGAGCTAAAATCATTCTTACTTACTTTGCTGAAGAGATGGCCAGCTTACTTAAAAAAGCATAAAATTTTAAAATGCATATAGCCTTTATTAGATTCTCTAGCTTAGGAGATGTCGTTTTACAGACATCTATGGTGACATGGATTAAATTTCATTTCCCAAACACTAAGGTTAGCTTTATTACATCAAAGGAATTTTCTAGTTTGGTAGAGGGTCATCCTCACATAGATAATGTTATTACAATTGAAAGGAAAAAAGGAAAAGAGGATTTTTTACAATTAAAACAGCTATCTAATGAACTTAGGTATAAAGATGTTAATTTATTAGTGGATTTACATAATACCCTTAGGGCCAAAGTTTTGAGGTTCCTTGCTTATAATATTCCGGCATTAACTGTGGATAAAAGAGGTCTTTTTAGAAAACTACTTATTAATCTTAAAATGGACTTTCTTTCTCAACTAGAGCCACATGTTGAAAGAACGATTAAGGATCTTTCATTTATTTTTAAAAAAGAGCTTTGCAAAGAAGATGTATCAAAATTTCTTCGTGAATCTTCACCTAGAAAAACTTTAGGTCTTACATCTCTTCCAAGTAGTTTTACGCCTCTTGAACAGAGAGTGACAAAACCTTATATAGCCATTTCTCCTGTGGCGTCCTTTGAAACGAAAAGATGGCCAATGAGTTATGTAAAAGAACTTATCGACAGTATAATAAAAAGTGATGAACTTAATAAATATCAAATTGTATTAATAGCTGGACCTAACGATAAGTATTGTAATGAAATTGTCGAAGAAAGTTGGTGGGGAGATCGTTATTTAAACTTACAGGGTAAAACTAGTTTGAAAGAAAGCTCAGAAATATTAGGTGAGGCAGAATTGGTGGTCAGTAATGATACTGGATCAAGTCATATGGCAGAGGCTTATGGGGTTCCCGTTATTAGTATTTTTGGTTCGACTTCCCCGAGTTTTGGGTTTAGGCCTCATCTAGGTAATTCCCAGTTTTTATGGGCCGGCATATCTTGTAGTCCTTGTTCGGCAACTGGTTCAAAACCATGTAAAAAAAATAAATTAGAATGTATGCTGGCGATTTCTCCTTCCGATGTCCTTGAAAAATTAAAAAATAATTTAAGAGAGAAAAAATGATAAAGTTTTATGAAATAATGAGAATAATTTTTTTCCCGATTTTTAGGTTTGTTCTACCTATATTTGTCGCTGATGCAAAAAAACGTATTGAGTTTGAACAAAATAATATGATTGAGCTTAATAGGCTTTCAAGGGCCGAATTTGGTTTTGAAATTTCTTCAGAGGGGGAATATGAACAAGTCATCTTCTTGATTAAAGATCTTTTAAAAAATGAAAAAAATGTAGAAATTATTTATTGTTCACAGAGTGTTGAGCATAAAGTGAAAAAATTATCCCATGAATTTCCCGAGCAAGTAAGAAGTTTACGTATGCCTCTTTTAACTTACAAACCATGGCTTATACGGCAAAATGCTTATAAATGGTTAACTTGTCATACCCTATTTATGTGTCGCTATGACTTTTTCCCTGAACTCATATTTTACGGCAGTAGAAATGATAAGAAATTTTATCTTTTATCTGGAGCAGTCAAAAATTTTAATCAGAAAAACTATATTGCTAAGTCTTATCTTCAGTGGTGTTATTCGAAATTTGATAGAGTCTTAGCTGCTACTGAGCTAGAGCGAAAAAGGTTTTGTGAATTCGGTTTAGTAGAGGAAGAAAAGGTTTTAACAGGTGATCTAAGAAGTCTTCAAATTCAAGCAAGAGTTCTTAATCATGAGCAAACAATACAAGAAAAATTTCCTATCTTTACTAGCTTTTGTGAGAAGGTTTTAAAAAAGGCGGATAGATCTTTAATTTTTGGGAGTTTTTGGGACTATGAAGCTTCAATCTTTAAGGGTGTTCATCCTGATGATTTATTTAAAACGACTTTTTGTCTTGCACCTCATAAATTAGGAAAACAAAATATTTTAAATTTGATAGAGAAAATAAGCCACTACCAGTTGGCCGTTTATATCATTAATCAGGAGACCACCGAAAAACAGTTGGACATTTTGATTACGGAGTATTTGGAAAATCCAGGTGTTTGGCTTTTTGATGTTAAAGGTGTCCTTTGTGAAATGTATACTGCCTTTGATATGGCATATGTCGGTGGGGGATTTGGAGAGTCTATTCATAGTGTCCTCGAGCCATTTTTAAGTGGCTGTCATGTTATTTGTGGTCCAAATACTGCTCGTTCAAGCGAGTTTGATTTTATATTAGATGAAAGTCCGGACAAGATATCCGTCGTAAACAAAAAGTCTGAAGTTTTACAGGTTAATAAAAAGTCTGGGTTAAACCTTAATAAATCCAACCATCATATAAAAACAAACTTTGGCGATATTAAAAACTTTTTTAATATTGAATACTCTAAGGATGAATAGATGCTAAGTCGAGATTATGATAAGGCCATTATAGGGTTAAATTTTATTTCATTACTGTATTCACTAGTCCATCTAAAAGAAGATAAAGAAGTTTTGCTAATTGACAGGCCAGAACTTTTATTTGCGGATAAATGGTATTCAAATTTAAGTACCTTAGATATAGAACTTTTAAGAAAAATTGGGGAAAGATATGAGATCGGACCACTCATTAATGTCGATCTGTATTTATATCCAAAAAATACGATCATTATTTTGGATGATACCACGGTTGAGTTATCAAATTCTCCATACGCCAATATAAGAGAGTTGGCCCGAAAAATCCCTGAAACTTTTAGTGAATTTTATCAAGAAGTACTCCTAAATGTAGATCCTGAAGTTTTTGATCAGGACTTTCTTTATTATATTAAGACGATTAATGCCGAAGTGGAGGACTTTTTTAAAAAGGAATCATTTGGTGAAATATTCAAGCTAACCCATAATAAAGAATTAAATGAAACCTTAGATTTCTTTTTAAAGTTTATTAACAAAGATGGAGACATTAATAAGCAAATTCATTTTCTGATGCAGGTAATGAATCAGTCTATTTTTTCTTCGACCAAACTTGAGTTTGAAACAAAGTTTTTACTTTTAACTACCTTGGCTCCTAGATATGAAGTTAACACAAAAAAACTGATAAGTGATTTAACTTTTGAGTTTCGAAAGTTTGGTGGTGATTATAAAAAATGTCATATTAAAGATTGGGGAGTTTCAGATAACTCTTTAAAATATCTTTTATTGGATTCTTTGGACGGTGTCGTAAAGGTTAAGGATACTTATCTATTTGGAAATATTCCTGATGAGTTTCCATTCTATTCTTTTCACGATAAAGATCGCTTCCTAAGCATTAATATTCAAGCTTTGATAGATCATCCATTTCTGGAAAACTTTAAAAACAAAAGAATTATTTTTTCAAATGAAAGTAGAATGGGAAGTGATTTTCCTTATTGGGAGATTAGTATAAATGAAAAAGGGCAACTGTATGGGATCTATGCCTTTGCTGATTATATGGGAAGTAAAGAATCATTTTTTTATACTCACTGTATAGACGATGTGTACGAATCCTTACTCAAAATTTTTCCTGATTTGAGTCGTGCGGATTTCGTTTCTTCCGTAACTGTGACAGTTGGGGAAGATAGTTGGTATAACGTAGGTGCCAATAAACCGAGGAAGCCAACTCCTAATAACTTATCTAGTTATAGAGTTTTAAACAGCAAAGAAACATCTAAACAAATGAAAGGAATACATCTTTGTAGTACTTTGCGCGCCCAGTCCCTTGGATTCTATTCCTACCTACTTGATCTGTTTTCTGACTAGTTTATAATGGGACTATGAAAAAGCTTAAAGTGAAAAAGCTCAATCAAAAAGGCCAAACCATGGTAGAGTATATCCTCTTGATTGCTGTAATTATGGTGTTAATGTCTAGTATTTTTGGCCAAATTCATGCCTTACTTTTGGATAATCCTGACTCCTTAACTAATACCTATTTAGATAGCTATCGCAATATGTTTGAAGGAGGAAATGCTTCTTTTAAAGGTCGCTATAAATATTATCAAATCCCTAGATAGTTAAGTGTCCGAAATTAAAGGGTTTTAGTGATGTTGATTTTCTAACACCTTCCTATAAGAATTACATACATTATTTAAAATGCTGCCATGCGGCAAGTTTCTTCGGTAGACTATTCTCGATAATTATTTATTCGAGGAGAAGGAATTATGAAAACCAAAAATGTTGTAAAAGCTATGCTTATGCTATCGCTTTCGGCATCAACATTTTCTCAAGCAATGGCCAATGGAACATTAAACAATGATCCAATTAATATTAACGGTTATATGCAAGAAGAAGTTGTGCCAACTGATGCAGAATTAGAAAACGTTAATAATGAGCTACGCAAAACAAAGAATGCCATCATTATTAATAAACAAAAGAAAAAGAGCTATAATGATCTTTCTAGAAAAACTGAAAAGCTTGCTGAAGAAACTGAAGAGTTGATCGAAGAAAGAAAAGAATATAAGAAAATTGTCGAAGAAAATAATAAAAAAATAGATTGTTTGATGGCCGATGGTATGAAAGCTGGTTGTGAGGACTATGTAAGAGCTCCAAGAGAAGACAGAGTTTCTACTGCCCAGGCTGCACCGAAGGCTCAAGTATCAGAAGCTCCACTGGCAGCTCCAGTTGGTGCGGATTCATTCGGCGGAACAATCAAGGTTTTACCTTATACTGGTTTAACAAGTTTTTTTACTGAGAATGAAAACCTTGAAGGAAGCCTTGTTGGCGGTGTTAAAGTTGAGACAAATATCAATCCTAAGTTTAGTGTTGGTGTAGGTTTTAATTATACAACACTTAAAACGACAGATTATGGTGGAAATGGCTACTATGATGCTGGATTTTACGATGTATATACTGGTGCTTATGGTAGTGGCGGAAGAGAAATTGAGTACTCTAATATGAACTTCTCAATTTACTCTAAATATTTTATTGTCAAAAATGATAGATTCAGACCATATGTTGGAGCTGGACTTGGTTATAATAGATCAACTCTAGAGTATACTAATAACAATAATGCTAGAAACTATTATGATAATAGTTATTGGAACTACCAATTTGGTAATGAAGAAGTAACGACTAGCAGTATTAATCTTGATTTAAGTGTTGGATCGGAGATCAAATTCACTAAATCTATGGGGGCAAATGTTGAGTTAAATTATATGAGATCCTTAGGTGGAAACTTATCTAATGAGAACGCTCAAAATCCTTATTTTGCTCCGGATCAAGAAAGACTTAATGATCTTGCTGAAGAGCTTGGTGAATCAAATATTATTAGTGTGTATGCTGCATTATTAGTAGAATTTTAAGAAATTGTGAAAATACCCTCGAATTAAAAGGTCTATCTTAGGATAGGCCTTTTTTTATTAATATTTTTAACATTTATCAACTGGTGCTCTGGATGATTTTCGATTAAAATAAAATGGAAACAATAATTGAAATGGAGTTCATTATGCAATCAGTTTACCTGGTCAATGGGAAGCGTACACCTCAAGCCAAATCTGGAACAATATTAAAAGATATTGCAGCACCATACTTAGGTCATTATTTAATTCGTGATTTATTAGAAGCTTCTAATATACCAAATGATGAAGTAGATGAAGTTATTGTTGGAAATACTGGTAATCCTCCTAAGTTTCCAAATGTGGGAAGAGTCATGGCACTTGAAGCTGGGCTAGATAAGAAAACAAGTGGGTACACAGTTCATAGAAATTGCGCCTCAGGAATGGAAGCCCTTTCTCAAGCCTTTGTGAAAATCGCTAGTGGAAGAAGTGATGTGATCTTTGCAGGTGGAGTTGAAAATATGACTCAAATGCCACTTATCTATAATGAAGATATGACTGAGTTTTTTATGCAACTTATGAAGTCCAAAACTCCAGCTGATAAAATTAAAACTCTTTCTACCTTTAGACTTCCTCATTTAAGTCCCATTATTTCAATCGAGCAAGGATTAACCGATCCTTTTTGTGGTCTCAATATGGGGCAAACAGCAGAAAAGCTGGCCAGGGAGTTTGAAATTTCGAGAGAAGAGCAAGATCAATTTGCAAATGAATCTCATAGAAGAGCAGTTAGTGCTCAGTCGGAGTCAAAGTTTTTAGAAGAAATCGTACCAATTATTGGTGGAGAGAAATTAGATAAAATCATTAAAGATGATAATGGTCCAAGAGCGAATTCTACTATGGAAAAATTAGGAAAACTTAGGCCCTATTTTGAAAAAGTGACAGGTACTGTGACCGTTGGTAATGCTTGTCCTATTACTGATGGTGGTTCTATGTGGCTATTATGTTCCGAAGCAGCCGTTAAAAAATATAATTTAGAGCCCATGGCAAGAATGGTAGATTATCATTTTCATGGATTAGAGCCTGAGAGAATGGGACTTGGACCGGTCATGGCCATGGATGGTGTCTTTAAAAGAACGGGAATGAATTTGTCTCAAATGGATCTCGTTGAAATTAATGAGGCTTTTGCAGCTCAAGTCATAGCATGTACAAAAGTTATGAAAGAAAAGCATTATGCAGATAAGTGGAATGTAGATGTGTTAGGTGAAGTGGACTTTGATAAACTTAATGTAAATGGTGGAGCAATTGCTCTTGGGCATCCTGTTGGGTCAACTGGAAGTCGTTTGGTCGTTACCCTTGCTCATGAGTTGCAAAAGAGAAAAGCTAAGTTTGGTGTTGCTTCTTTATGTATAGGTGGTGGCCAAGGTGGTGCGGTTATAATTGAGAATTTAAAACTATAGAGAGATTTATATGAGCTTTGAAAAAATTACTTTAGAAATCAAAGAAGGAATTTATTATTTAGGTTTTGGGAAGAATGAGGAAAAATCTCTGACCGTTATTAGTGAAACGACCCTTAGAGAGATGGATGAAGCTCTTGGTGAAGTTGCTTCAGATAAAAATGCCAAAGGCCTTATTTTATTTTCTCATAAAAAAGATTGTTTTTTAGCCGGAATGGATGTGAGTGTTATCCAAGGTTTAAGCTCTGAGATTGAAGCCTCTGAAGGTTGTGAAAAGGGACAAGAGGTTTTTAATAAATTAGAAGACCTTAAAATACCAACGATGGCACTTGTTGATGGAGTTTGTCTCGGCGGTGGTTTAGAAATGGTTTTAAGCTGCAATAAAATAATGGTTTCTGATAGTAGAAAAACAGTTTTAGGTTTACCAGAGGTTATGCTGGGAGTTCTTCCTGGTTTTGGTGGTACATACAGGCTTCCTAAAAAAATTGGTCTTACAGCTTCTCTGGATTTACTTTTAACAGGAAGACAAGTTAAGGGAAAAAAGGCGAAAAAAATAGGTCTTGCCGAATATATGATGCCAAGTGAAAGAATGCTTGATAAAGCAAAAGAATATCTTTTTAAAAAATCAAAAGATAATAAATCCTTTCAAGACAAATTAGTTGATAGAGCAAGTGAAAACTTTTTAGCGAGGGGAGTAATCTTCAAAAAGGCGAGACAAACCGTTCTTGAAAAAACTAAAGGTTTTTACCCTGCACCACTGAGAATTTTACAACATCTTGAAGACTCATTTGGAAAAAGACGATCAACTTATTTAAGTAATGAAGCTCGTGCGTTTGGAGAGTTATCTCAAACAGGGCAGTCTAAAGCATTACAACATGTTTTCTTTTTACATGATAATGCTAAAAAACTGGATAATAAAGAAAACATCCCTTCCGTTGAACATGGTGCTGTTTTAGGTGGTGGAACAATGGGAGGGGGAATCGCTTGGTTAATGGCCAATGCTAATCAAGCTCCACTTTTAAAGGATATTAACTCTGAAGGTTTAGAATTAGGTTTGAAACAATCATCTGACGTATTTCTTAAAGCTTTGAAAAGAAGAAAGATGAGTCGTGATGAAGTAGAGAGAAAGCAAAGAAGTATTAAACCAACTTTAAACTTCAATGGATTTAAACAAGCTAATCTTGTTATCGAAGCTGTTGTAGAAAATATGGATATTAAAAAGAAGGTCTTTGCGGAAGTAGAAAACTATACTTCTAAAGAGTGTCTTTTAACAACTAATACAAGCTCATTAAGTATTAATGAAATGGCTAAAGCTTTAAAAGACTCTAGTCGATTTGCTGGTCTTCACTTCTTTAATCCTGTCAACAAAATGCCATTGGTCGAAATTATTAGGCATGATGGTGTCAGTGAAGAAACCATTAATAGACTATATAAATGGGTACTAGATGTTAAAAAAACACCAATTGTTGTTAACGACTGTCCAGGATTCTTAGTGAATAGAATTCTAGCGCCTTTTCTTAATGAGGCTGCTTATCTTCTTCAAGAGGGAGTAAGTATCCAGGCGATTGATAAGGCAGCCTTGAACTTTGGGATGCCTATGGGTGCTTGTCGCTTAATGGATGAAGTCGGTCTTGATGTTTGTGCACATGTTGGTGAAATAATGGAAGCGGGTCTTGGTGAGAGAGCGAAAGCAAATCCTTTGTCGCATCAAGCTGTAGATGCTGGTCTTTTAGGAAAGAAAAACTCTAAAGGATTTTATGAGTACGATGAAAAAGGTAAGCAAGGAGAAATTAATCCTGAAATGCTTAAATTACTTCCAAAAGATCAAAAGAAAATGGATGAGACTACTATTCAAATGCGTCTAATTCTTCCAATGATTAATGAAGCCGCAAATATTTTGGATGAGAAAATTGTTGAAGATGCAGACACAGTAGATCTTGGTTTGATTTTTGGTATTGGGTTTCCTCCATTTAGAGGTGGTTTATTGAAATACGCTGACAATGAAGGTCTTGATCGTATTAGAGGTGCTATTAAAAAGTTTGCCAGCGAAGTAGATGAAAATAGATATGAGCTTAGTTCTTATTTAGATCATCTAGCAGAGAAAAAAGCCACTTTTTATAAATGATAAAATTTAATCTCTTTGCGTATTTTTTTAGCTATATCTTTAAAAGTAGGACGAGGCAAAAGCTCATATTTTTGGCCATTGTCGGTTTATTAATCTCTTCTTTTAGTCTCGTTGTTCTTCAAGGTGTTATGGGTGGCTTACAAGAAGGGCTAATAAAGAGAAATAAAAATGTCATGGGTTATGGCTTTATTGATGTTTCAAAGATAAGTCTCTCTGACACCCAAGCCCTTATAAAAAAATTAGAAGAAAAAAAATCTCTCTTTACTGTTGAATATGAAATTGAAGTCATGGTTAAACTTGAAAACTATGTAAATGGAATTATTTTGCATGGAGTAGACTTTAAACATTATGTCCCTGAGTTTTTAAAAACTAAAGATAAAAGCGAAGTTGTCTTAGGCAGTGAATTGGCCAGGCAGTTACGGGGTTTTTATGGTGCTAGTTTAATCTTTACAAGTCCAGCTCATACGACCTTTATGATGAGGGAAATCCCAAGGCAAGGTGCAAGTAGGATCAGTGATTTTTATTCAAGCGAGTTACCTGAAATCGATGGAACTAGAGGATGGGTGAGGTTAAGTTTTGTTCAAAATCTTATCGGTGCCAGAAAGGTTAATAAATTGAGATTATATTCTCCACTTGATAATGGCGAAGTAAACTCAATCTTAAAAGATTTTTCGAAAGATATTCAGTATATTCCGTGGGAAAAACAAAACTCAACATTGGTCTGGGCTTTAAATTTAGAAACTAGAGTCATGTTAATCCTTTTTGTAGGGATGAGTCTGTTAATAGGTATTTGTATTACGATCGGATTTTTAATTTTTTATAATAAAGTCAAAATAGATTTAGCCTCCTTTTGGATTCTGGGGCTTTCTAAAAAAGCTTTAATGAGCCTTATTTTCTATTTTGGGCAAATTGTGACCATTGGTTTTACCGCTTTAGGTACAAGCATTGGAGTTCTCTTCCTCTATCTATTAAAGACTGAACAATTTATTTTAATGCCGGATCAATTTGTGGAAAGAAATATTCCTGTGAAGATAGAAATTCTTCACATTATTATTAGTTTTCTTGTGCCTTATTTAGTAGCGAGTATTTTTAGTTACTTTACCTTTAAAATTTTCAAAAAAGAGAATACCTCATTTGTAAGCTTGATTAGAAAAGTCGGGTGAAGCTTTTTTTCTAAAGAATCGGAAAAAATTGCCGTTTAGTTTTCTGTAAGAAATTTAAAGGAAACAAATGGAAAATTTTAAGCAAAAACTCTCATGGCCAATCGTTGATTTAGTAGAAGGAAAGTGGAATAGTTCATATAAACTTGATAAAAATGCTCCTTTTGAATTGAAATTAAATGACAATCATTTGTTAATTAAACATATGAAAAACTTTCTTAAAGAAAACGAAGAATTAAAAAAGATATTTAATTACCAGAAGCAATTCGTAGACGAATTAAAAAATACTAATATCTGGGTAAAGCAAGAAGAACAAATAATTAAAATGAATTTAAATGATCTTTACCTCAGTTTCTCTAAGTTTTTAAAAGATTCAAGCTTTGAAGATCAACTTTATAATTGTAATTTAGTATCTTTTGTTGGACCTCTGGGCCCATTTAAAGAGCTCACTTTAATATCTTTACTTAACGATGAACTCGTAAAAAAATATGTTTTATCTCAAGTTTTAGGTAATAAACTGCCTATGAGAAAGCTTAGGATTCATACCAGTGGTAAAGTCCGAATTGAATATGGCCAAGAGTTTGACCACCTTGCAAATTTGGAGATAAAGCAAATTACAGATTCAGGGATACTTTTTTCAACCAATGATGATCTCCTTTTAAATACTATAGAAAAATCTCAATTCGTTAAATTCTTTCTTGATACTCGTCTTCTTAATGATTTCACTAATAATAACTTTAAGATGGAAGAGGATTGGGGGGAAGAGTTTTTTTATACTAAAGAAACTCTACGGTATTTCTTCATAGAACAAGTAAATATTGTTAAATCATTAAGTTATAAATCTGCCACTACTAATGAAGTCTATTTATTTTGTCGCTATCACCATATGTTGGAGTCAGACGTCCCTAATATCTTTTTTGATTTTGTTAATAAGGTTGAAAACCATCTTAAAAATTTAGCTAGCTGATTTTTTAGAAAAATAATCTATATCATATGCGGCCGAGTTATCTAGACTTTCTCGTCTTTTATCGTAACGTTCTGTCGTCGTAATTTTTGAGTGGCCAGCAAAAATAGCAACATCTCTTATGGGTGTTTTTTGAGTATCAAGCAGGTGAGAAATGGCGGTGGCCCTACAACTATGTGGACTTACTTTTTTGTTAATACCACATTGTTTTGCATATTTATTGATAACTCTATAAATAGTTGATCCGTCCATTGGTTTAGAGTTTTTTCCTTTATGGGTACTTTGCAAGAGAAAATCTTCTGCTTCAAAGTGTATTTTAAATTTTGCCATAGCATCCATATAATCTTGGATTGCAATAATCACATCCTTGCTCAATGGTAGAAATCTTGTCTTGTCACCCTTTCCTTTAATTCTTAAAACGTAATGTCCACGCTCTTGGGTAATATCTTTTATTTTAATTTTGGCGAGCTCCGAGCGTCTTAGTCCTAATGAAAATAGCATGTGGATAATGAGTTTATGTAGATGACCTTTTTTAGTACTAAGGTCAGGAGCGTTAAGCATTTGGACGACCTCATGATCATCGAATGCTTTAGTTGGTGTTTCAGTTTCAACCTTTGGAAGTTTTACTACGTCTAGGGGGTTATGATCAATCAGTTTTAGCGCCATCGCCCATTTGATAAAAGACCTAATCGCAACTAGTTTTCTATTAACGGTAGCACTACTATATTGTTTTTCAAAAAGAAAATCTCTATAAAATTGGAAGTGAGTTCCTTTTATCTGATTGGGATGACTGACAAATAATCCTCCTTTTTTTAAAAAAGAGAAAAAGGCATTAAGATCTGATATATAAGCCTTTTGAGTTTGTTCTGAAATGAACTGTCCCAAAAACTCTGTAATAAAATCTTGAATATTGGAGTTTTGATTTTCTGCCTGTTGGAATTTTTTGAAGAGTTCTTCATCTATATCGTCATGGCGAATCAGGTGAGAGTCGGTATTGTTTTTTTGCAGATCCTTTTTACTCATAGACTTATTATATAAGAGATGGAAATTCTTAGGTATTAAGCAAATATTTCAGTCTAGAGTCTAAAGGGCGTAAAATTGCCATAAACTTGAGCGAGAAATACAGTTAAGGAACTCTTAAGTTTACCTAAATTCATTGGGTTAAGTCATTTCTAGGTGAATCCTTTGAAATTAAATATCATAAGTATTCAAGAGTTTTTACCGAAAAGGTATATAAGATGAATAGTAAAATTTTAATCATATTTTTATTAATTGGGTTTTCATTTTATGGGTGTGCACCTGCGCCGGAAGAAACGACTCCTACCAGTGTTAAAATTTCTATGCCTCTTTCTGATATAGGCAATAGGTCCATTAAAAGTTTTAGTCGAACCCAAAAAGAAACCGCAGTTAATCCAAGTTCGTTTGGGCAGCATGATATTTCCACTCTTGATGATATTGATTGTTATTTTGTAGGTCTCACTTTTAAAGAAGGAAGAAATCCAGGAAGTTGTGTTGGTGATTTGCGTATAGATGAATTTAAGATGGCATCTGTCACCGTCGCCGATGGAATGACTATCGTCATGGAAGAAGTTCCAACCGCCATACCTATAGATTTTCATGTTTTTGGTTTTAGAAACCATGATGGGAGTGAAACTTGCCCGGATTATAGAACTTTAAATAAGTCTCAGATGGCAAATTTAAGTCGAGCATCGATTGTAGGGACGACAAGGAAAACCCTAGAAGAAAAAATTGAAAATGAAGTAGTCATTGATATTAGTATAAATAACTCTATTGCTATCAATGGATGTAGTGACGGTCCATTTCAATGGGCAGCTGGTGGCGTTTTTGGTGCTGGTAAATTTGGTGTAACAAAATTTGGTCCTTAAAAATATAGGTAAGCTTATGCAAGACAAAAATTTAGAAGAAAAGATTCAGCTTTTAGAAAATGAACTTTCAAGTATGAAGGCCAAGGAGGAGAGTAAGAAAAACAAACTTACTTCTCTTTTAAAGTATAGTGTGATTACCGCTCTGTTAAGTGGTTCCTTGTATGGCTTTGCCGCCGTAATTACATCTCTTCATATCTTTAATGATGGAGAGGTTATTTCAGCTCAAAAAATAAATGAAAACTTTCAATATTTAGAAAATAAGATTAATGGGGTTTCTGGGGGAGGGAGTTTAGTCCAAAATATAGCAACTCACCAAACTATTGCCATTACTCCAGCTGATAGCGGAACATTATATGTTGTTCAAAATACAGCTGTCTTAAATTTACCAGATATAACTACAGTTGACCCCGGATTTTCTTTTAAAGTTTCTTTAGTCAACTTTGCAGAGGTTAGGATGAATCTCTTCTCAGGGGATGATTTAGATGGATCCACTGATATTCAGTTTTTTATGGCCGAAGATTCGGGCTATAGGGAATTTATCTCTACTGGGAGCAATTGGATAACCTCAATATCCTCAGGAGGGTTTGTGGTATATGTTAACCCTGCAAATCTTGTCGCCTCTAGTTGTTCGGGGAAAGGGTTTGGGGCTGATAATTGCTTTACTAATGGAGCAGCTACGGCGGCCGGTTTTATCGTAAGAAATGATAATCACCTTTACAATTATTATACCTCTGGAACTGAGCAGTCTTGGACAAGAAAAATTGATAATAAATATCTAATTAATGATCCAAATAATGTAATCACAGGAGTTGATTTAACTGACAAATATTATCTTGGGGTGGTTGAAGTTAAACAGATTGGTGGGATAAGTTTTGTTGTCTTTCCATACACTAATAGTATCTCTTCAATTGCTGACTGGAATGATAGTGTAAGGTATCATGGAGGAGAAAATAACGATGATTGGCTTAATCAAAAAATTGATGCCTTCTTAGTGTATGATGTTGGACCTCCAAAAAAATATTATGGAAGTAACTGCCAAAATTATTATGGCGAAAACTGGACAGTTGTCACTCCAACTCAAGCTACCACTATCGGTGATGTCGGTGTTGATTATTGGACCTCAAGAGCAGGAGCTGGAATTGATGAATTTGAATATATGAGTGGTGGTACCGCCTTTACCACAACTGATGTGACCACGACTCCAAAGTATCAAGTTTGCGTATTGAATTAAATGACCTACATCACCCCATCAATCTTAGCCTTTAAAGGATTTCCTTTTTTGAAGCTAAAATGTAGGTGTTTCTTTGAATAACTTTGAAGACAGTGAATATTCATTTGCTGTGCCTTTTTTTCAAAAGACTTTTTCTCTGGAAAAAATGCTATATCAACTCTATTGAGCTTTAGCATTTTGATTGCTCTCTCAATATAATTGCCCTTGTAGGCAATCTCGATAAACTTAGTTTGGGTTTTTAGACTACCTAATTCTTGTTTTAGATGTGATCCTTTTGGAATAAGGACATTTCTTAAATTTAGCATCGTTTTAAGATCGTCCTTTAAAAGGGTCTTCTTTTTTTCAGTTGAACAAAATGCGGGGCTTATACTTACAATGGGCTCAGAAGAAAAATCTAATATATTTAATCTTTCTTTAACTTTTACTAAAGAAGTATTGATATCTATATCGCCGTTGTTAAGATGTTTAATTGCTCTAGGAAGAGGGATGTTTAACCATCTCACCTCAAATGAAGAAAGTATGTTTTCTATTTTTTTATTCAAAATCCCGTCAAAATTTTCAGTAAAATAAGGTGGGTAAATGACTTGTCCCACCTTTATAGATGGCTTCTTATTGGCCAATACTATTGTTGAAAATAAAAGTGAAATTAGAATTAAAAATCTCATTATTTTAGTTTTAAATTGGCCAGACCTGCAAAGGCGTTATTTTTCATTTGAGGTTGAGGTTTAGCTTTCGTCTTTGGTTTTGGTCCTTTTCCAGAATGTTTTGAGTATTCAACTTCTGAGTCAGTCTTACAACTTAGACTTACTCTTTTTCTATCTAGATCAACTTCAATCACTCTAACTTTTAGCTCTTGTCCAACTTTTAATTTGTCTAGTGGGTTTTCTACAAATTCATTTGAAATCTGTGAGATATGAAGAAGACCACTTTCTTTTACACCCATGTCAACGAAAGCACCAAAATTAGTGATATTGTTAACAACTCCTGTATACCATTCACCAAGTTTTAGATCATCGATTTTTCTAATATCTTTTCTAAACTCTATGGACTTAAATTCTGACCTTGGATCTTGTTTTGGAGCTTTTAACGATTTTACAATATCATCAAAAGTCATTTCACCAACTTCTGCTTTAAGTGAGCTATCCTGAGATAATTTTGTAATTGCATCTTGATCCGAAACTAAATTACTTAGGGATGTATTATTATTTTTAGACCACGCCTCAAGAATAGGATATCTTTCTGGGTGAATAAATGTTCCATCAAGTGGATTACTTCCATTGTAGATTCTTAAAAAACCTGCCGATTGTTCAAATACTTTATTTGTAAAACGAGAAACTTTTAGAAGCTCTTCTCGAGATTTGAAACCTCCGATTTTTTCTCTATGTTTAACTATGTTTTCAGCAACTGAAGGACCAATACCAGAGATATAAGAAAGTAGAGGTGCAGAGGCAGTATTTAAATCAACTCCAACGAAGTTAACACAGCCTTCGACAACACCAGTAAGTGACTTTTTAAGTTTTACTTGATTGACATCATGTTGGTACTGACCAACACCAATCGATTTTGGATCGATTTTTACAAGTTCAGCTAGAGGGTCTTGAAATCTTCTGGCGATGCTTACGGCACCTCTTACTGTAACATCCTTATCAGGGAATTCCTTTCTTGCAATATCACTCGCAGAATAGATTGATGCTCCGGCTTCAGAGATAATAGTCGCTTTTACAGAACCGTCTTGGACTGCTTTTATATTATCTTCTACAAATTCTAGAGTTTCCCTACCATTAGTACCATTTCCAATCGCAATATATTTTATATCAAAAGCTTCAATAAGCTTTTCCAAGATCATTTTTGATCCGGTTTCATCGAATTTAGGAGCAAATGGGTAGACAACGTGGTCTCCGATAAATTTACCATTGGCATCGATAACAACGATTTTACAACCTGTTCTTACTCCTGGGTCAATTCCAAGAACAGCTTTTGATCCTAGGTAAGGTTGTAATAATAAATTCTTAAGGTTAATACCAAAGACATCGATTGCTGCTGAATCAGATATTTTCTTTAACTCGGTTTTACATTCTAAATCGAGGCTAGTTGATATTGAACTGTCATAAGCCTTTTTAGCTAGTTTCATCAATAAATCATAATTACCGAGAGCCTCTCCATTTGGAAAGCTATTTGCTTCAATGATCTTAACTCCATGATCACCTTCAAGGATAATTTCAATCTTTAATACTTTTAAATTCATCCCTCTTCTCATGGCCATGAAACGGTGTGAGTTCTTAGGGTCTTGAAGTGCTGAAATATTTTCTTCGAACTCAAAAAAATCTTTAAATTTTTGATGATCATTTATTTGTTCAGCATCTTTTCTCTTGCTGGATTTAATCTTAGCGGATTTCCAGAATTCTTTTCTAAGTTCTTCTTTGGTATCTGGGTTATGCACAAAATTCTCAACGATGATATCGCAAGCTCCATTTAGTGCTTCTTCAATATTTTTAACTTTTCCATCGCTACCAGAAACAAAAGTCTTATTAATGTTATCGATTTGTTTATCAAAGCCATCTTTTGCTGTAAGAAGTAATTCCGCTAAAGGTTCAAGTCCTTTTTCTTTTGCAAGAGTCGCTTTAGTTTTCTTCTTTGATTTATAAGGAGCATAGAGGTCTTCAAGCTGGTTTAACGTTTCACAAGCCTGGATCTTTTTTTGAAGTTCTGGTGTTAATTTTTCCATCTTGGTAATGGTTTCTAAGATATATGCCCGTCTTTTTTCAATTTCCTGGTATTCCTCATAAAACTCTTGGATATTTCTAATTTGAACTTCATCCAAATTACCCGTAACTTCCTTTCTATATCTAGAAATGAAGGGGATAGTACAGTCTTCTAAAAATAATAAATTCGATGTTGAAATTACCTGGTTTACTGCTATTCCAGTTTTGGCCACAACGTAGGCGATTGCTTTATTATCTAGTTCTTTAGACATGGACAAATTCTCCTTATTTCCTTATAAAATTTGATATAAAACGATAATTTATTAAGGATGCCTTTGCAAATAAATAACTTAAGGAATCTTAAAATATGAATAATACAACAAAAAATATTTTGATAATTGGAGACGGGATCGCAGCTTGGGCACTGCAGGAGAGGTTTTCACATATTAAAAACCTTAAGATTTCTAATTTTTCCTGTGATGACTTTCATCCTGGTTGCAGTTATAGGACGACTTCCATTAATTGCTTGCGAGGTACAACTAAGGGAATTTCCAAGCTCGGAGATCTTATTTGTAATAGCTATGATGAGTTTTTATTAAAGCATAATTTCAGTAAGTATGATGGTGTTTATAAGGGAAGCGAATTTCAAATCTGGGGAGAGGAAGATAAAGAAAAATGGGAAAGAAGATATTCTCAACCTATGCAAGTTAAATCTCATCCCTTCTTAAATAATATTACACCTTCTTCTGTTTATTACGTTGAAAATGAAGCTTATTTTATTGATCCATATAAGCTTAAAAACTCATTGCTCAAAGGCGTGGAGAGAACTGAGAAAAAAGCTTTTGTTAAAAAGATTGATGGCAAAAAGGTTTTTACAAATGCGGGAGTTTTTGAATTCGATTATATATTTGTTTGCACCAATCACGGTACTGCAAATCTTTTAAAAAATAAAAACCACGAATTTGATTACTATCTTGATCACTGTAAAACTGTTGCTGGTTCATATTTAGAGATGAAGATCGAAAAGACTGATCTTTGCTTTAAGTCAGACTTTAATCTTGTTTTAAATGGACATCATTTTATTTATCGAAAATCTCAAGGAGTTTTACAAATTGGCTCTACTACGGAAAATAACTCTGCAATTTTAACCCCTAGAATGGACCTTTTAGATCAGATTCATAAGAATATAGCTACTAAGGTTAATATTGATATACCTCAGCTTGAGAAGTTTGAGGCCTTTACCGGAATCAGGCAAAAAGGTTACAAAAGAATGCCCTTCTGGGGGCGGGTTGATGCAAATACATTTGCTATTTGCGGATTATATAAAAATGGTTTCACCTTCGCTTTTTTAGCTGCCAAGGAATTAGAAATGCAATTGTCTAAAGAGTTAGGAAAGTCACAATCCTAGATTCAAATACAGTATATTTACCTATATAGATGGCATTAAACATTAATAGGTCTTTTTGCTTTGAATCTAATTGAATTTTAAAAGTCTTATTGCTTAAATCAATATCAATCATGTTAGCTTCATTAAACCCGAAATAAGTATGAGCTAGTGGATTAATTAATTTAAATAAGGCTTCTTTTGCCGAAAAAATGAGAGTGTAGATTTCATTTTTTGAAGGATAGTTCTTAGTCGATATAAATTGCTTGTCAAAATTCGTTAAAATGTTTTTTTCGATAACTGAGAATTTGGTTTCATTTATAATTACTTCAGTATCAATACCAATTGATTTATAGTTTTTTTTAAGGGCCACAGCAGCAATTGCAAACCCTTTGGTATGGGAGATACTGCCTACGATCTCATTAGGCCATATTGGTGCACCTTTATCATCCATGGGAAGACTCTTTATTTTAAACCCTAAGTTTTTAGCAGCTTTAAAAACACAATGTCTTCCCCCGATGAATTCTTTTATCCTTTTTGGGTGAGCACTTTGTAATTTTTCTGGAATTGAAATTTCAAATTCTTTCGGATCTAAATCGTCAATTTTTAAAAAGCAAAATTCTACATTATTATTCTTGAACATGATTATACTTTATTTTTACTTAATTTAAACTTCCCTTATTTAAGAAGTATTTTTGTTTTTATTAAAATATTTTATTAATTGAAAAATTGGAAGGAATTTATTGTGAATATTGAGGGTAGTCTTGTTTATATAGTCGATGATGAAGTAGGAATTAGTGAGCTCTTAGAGGCGTGTATTTCTGAAAAGGGCTATGAAGTACAAACCTTTAAAACGTTCTCAGAATGTACCAAGGCCATTGAACTTTTAAAGCCAGATTTAATTGTCTCAGATCTAGTCATCCAAGGGGAAAGCTCTTTGAGCTTTTTGGCAAATGTCATTGAATGTTATCCTTCAATAAAGGTTCAAATTATCAGCGGATTCTTAACTCCTGATCGTCTGGCACAGCTAGCTTCTCTTAATTTTGATTCTGAGAATATTACGGCCAAGCCATTTGATATACAGGAATATGTTCAAAGAATTTTAATTTAAAAAGTCATCTCAGGAATATCTCCAGAAACAACAAGGTCAGCTTCAGTCTTTTGTTGGATCTCTTCTACGCTTACTCCTGGTGCACGCTCTAATAAATGAAACTTTCCGTCAATCAACTCCATATAAGCCAAATCTGTGACGACCTTTTTAACACAAGCAACCCCAGTAAGTGGAAGTGAACAACTTTTTAAAATTTTAGAGACACCATGTTTATTTGCATGTGTCATTGCGACTATTATATTTTCTGCTCCGGCAACTAAATCCATAGCTCCGCCCATGCCTTTTACTAACTTCCCTGGAATCATCCAAGATGCAATATTACCTGCTTGGTCTATTTCAAATGCACCTAGTACCGTTAAGTCTACATGGCCTCCACGGATCATGGCAAAAGAATCTGCAGAATCAAATAAGGCAGCTCCTGGAGTCATTGTTACGGTTTGTTTCCCCGCATTTATTAGATCGGCATCAACTTTATCCTCGGCTGGGAATTCTCCCATTCCAAGAAGGCCATTTTCACTTTGTAGCATAATTTCGATTCCCTCAGGGACGAAGTTTGCGACCAAGGTTGGTATTCCGATACCAAGGTTTACGTAGTAACCATCTTTTAATTCTTTTGCAATTCGTTTTGCTATTTGTTCTTTTGAAAGTGCCATATATTAAATCCTATTATTTTGTCGTTCTTTGCTCAATTCTTTTTTCGAATTCACCTTTTATCACTCTATTTACATAGATACCTGGGACGTGAATTGCATCAGGGTCCAGTTCTCCTGGTTTAACAATTTCTTCAACTTCAACTACTGTCAATTTTCCAGCCGTTGCTATCATAGAATTAAAATTTCTGGCAGTTTTTCTAAAAACTAAATTTCCATATTCATCAGCTTTCCATGCTTTTACTAATGCAAAGTCTGCCTTAGGGTATGCTTCTTCCAAGACGTACATTCTGCCATTAAATTCTTTAGTTTCTTTTCCTTCAGCAACTTTTGTACCGTATCCAGTTGCTGTATAAAAACCTGGAATTCCTGCTCCAGTCGCTCTTATTTTTTCTGCCAAAGTGCCTTGTGGGGTTAAAATAACTTCCATTTCTCCACTAAGAAAAAGTTCTTCAAATAATTTATTTTCACCAACATAGGAACCAATCATTGTTTTTACTTGACGTTTTTCTAGGAGTTTTCCAAGACCAAAGCCATCAACGCCTGCGTTATTTGAAATACAAGTTAGACCTGTGACTCCAGAATCTGCAACTTTTTGAATAAGGCCCTCTGGTATACCACATAATCCAAAACCACCTACCATTAAAAGCATATCGTTAGATATTCCGGCCAATGCTTCTTCATAAGTATTTACAACTTTGTTTAATCCTGCCATTTTGTCTCCGTAATTAATTTTCATGTAAGACTATAAAAAAAGCCATTAAAAGACATTGTGCTTTTAGTCATTTTACTAAACTGATCTTGGAGTTTCTCAATGAGTTTTATTACCCAGTTTTTTAATAATTTAATGGAGAAGTATCTACCTGATGCTTTCGTTTTTGCGATTCTTTTGACAGGATTAGTCTTTGGTCTGGGGATTATATTTACGCCTTACTCGGGCTTTGAATTAATTGATTTTTGGGGACAAAATCTCTGGAATTTATTAAAGTTTTCCATGGAAATGGCCCTCATTTTAGTGGGAGGTTACGTTCTTGCCAAAACTCCTCTTATTAGTTTTTTAATCGATAAATTAACGACTATTGGGAACACACAAGTAAAAGCTATCATTTTGGCAACAATCGTAAGCTCTTTGGCCTGCCTAATTAACTGGGGATTTGGTTTAATTATGGCCGCTCTAATTTCCACTGAACTGTATAAAAGAAATAAAAAATTAAATTTTGGTTTACTTGTGGCTTCAAGCTATTCAGGTTTTCTACTTTGGCATGGAGGACTTTCTGGATCTATTCCCCTTAAATTAACATCTCCTTCACAGTCTATTCAGGACTTACTTGGTTCGGCACATATTAGTCTAGGTGAAAGTGTTTTTGGTGATATGAATCTCGTTTTAATTTTTATCAATTTTGGATGTATTCTTCTTGTGAATTGGTTATTGGCCAGAAGAGAATCATATGATGAAAATCTAAATATAGAAGCTGAGGAAACTCAAGTTACAGAGAATAAAATAAACGAGAATTCAAGTTTTTCACAAAAATTAGAACAATCAAAACTTCTCTCAATCATTATGAGCGTGTTCGCCATGATTTTTATTTATAGATATCTTAGTGCAGGGGGGAGTTTAAACTTAGGTATTTTGAGCACAATTTTTATTTTTCTAGGCCTTGGCCTTCATCATGGTTCGAAAAACTTTATTCAGCACTTTTCTGACGGAGTCAAAAAAAGCAGTGGCATTATCCTTCAATTTCCACTTTATGCTGGGATAATGGGAATGATGAGCATGAGCGGTCTTAGTGCGGATGTGACTTCATTTTTTATTGAGTATTCTAATGATTCGACTTTCTACCTTATGACTTATTGGTCTGCAGGTCTTTTAAACTTCTTTGTGCCTAGTGGAGGTGGGCAGTGGGCCCTACAAGCTCCAATTATATTGCCTGCCGCAAAAGAACTTGGTCTAGACCTTGTTAAGGCCAGTATGGCGGTGGCATGGGGAGATGCATGGACGAATATGATTCAACCGTTTTGGGCCCTTCCACTATTAAGTATATCTAAATTATCACTTAATAGTGTCATGAAATATACTGTTCTTATTTTTTTAGTATCTGGGGTATTTAGTTCTTTAATTTTTGTTATAATGAGCAAATGAAAAAAGTAATCATAATTTCTAAAAAATCAGTTGTAACCAAGTCTTTAGCTGCCGTTTGTAAAAAACATAAAGTCTCATGTGATATTGTTGAGAATGGACTAGATGGTATAAATGCCATTTTTGAAAATAAATATGATTTAATTGTTTGTTCATTAAATGTTGAGGGCGTTGACGGAGTCAGATTGATTAAAACTTTAAAAAGTTCCGATACACTTAATTCAATCACGCCTACAATATTAATTACAACAGATAAAAAAGTAGAAAATTTCTTTAATGAAAAAAATCGCCCCACAGAAATATTTTTGAAAGAATCAAAAATTGTAGATCGCTTTGAAAACTTTGTGAAAGACTTATTAGTGAGTAATTTTGAGGGTGTAAAAGTAAAGCTTTTATATATTGATGATGATCCTTTTATCCAAAAGATGGTTAAGCTTTGGCTTGGTAAAATGGACGATATTGAACTCTCTATCAGTGGTTCTGTAGAGGAGACCAAAGGATTATTAAACCAAGAATTTGATATTATAGCCTCTGATAATATCTTAGGAGATGGTAGCTTTAAAGATATCTATGAATTAGTCAGTAATTCTAAAAATAAAGATATACCTATTATTGTATACACAGGTACTGTGGCGAAAATAAATGTCGAAGAAACCAAAAAAATGGGGAATGTCATTGATATTTTACCTAAGCCATTTGAAATGGCAGATTTCCTTAAAAAAATAGAGGCCATAAAACTTCTGAAAGTTAATAACTGAAACACTCAAGTTTTTGGTGTCGATTACCGATAAGTTAGATATGGGAAGATATGTTAAAAGCGTAACAGATACATCACTCTTAAATAAAAGTCTCAATCAGCTAAGAAAAGAGTTGGGTAATTATAAGAAAATAGTAGAAAAAAACAACAAAGAGCTGTCCAAAGTTAATACCGAAATTGATAGAAATAGAGAAAAAGAAATTGAAAAACTACAAGACGAAATAAAAAGTTTAGAAAATCAAAGTCGTTGGGTAGAGAACGATGAACCTGCTTTGAAGGTAAATTCTGACCACATGTTAAAAAAATTGAACATTCTTTGATCATATTATACAATGCTTATATTCCAGAGGGAATAAAGGTTGTGTTTTATGTTAAATTTTCAATTTACCCAAAATCAAATATCTTCAATTGTTGTTTATGCTCTCAGTACCTGTAAAGAGAGTTTAGGAAATTTAAATCGCTGTTTTAAAAAGTCCAACATCGAAATAATACCAATGGATTTAACCAATATTCCAAATGTGGATTCTAAAAAAAATATTCTACTTATTGATAAAAAACTCGAGGCAAAAATTGATCAGGATAATTTAGAGAATGTTTTATTTAAAAAATTTCATTTGTATTCATTTTCAAATGATCTTGATGGAATGGACGAACAGTTCTCTCATATTGTTCAAGGTCATTTAAAGGTACCATTTCAAGAGGTAGATGCAAAAAACCTTTTGGAAGTAACAAGACTTAAGAATGTTTATAACCAAAAATTGCAAAACATGGAAAAAGTGTCTGCCCTTGGTTGTTACACTGGTAGTCTTATTCATGATTTAAATAATTATAATTCACTCTGTATGACATCGCTGGATGCCATTAAACTAATTAATAAGGCAAAGTATAATGATGAAAAAATTCATACTTTGGCACAAAAAGGTTTAAAAGGAACTGTGTTTTTAAGGGATTTGGCCAAGCGATATCACTTTCTTCTCAAAGGGGAGCAGCACTATAAAAAAGAAGAGTTTAATTTAAAGGCAAATTTAGAAAATAGTTTTTCTGTGGTGGAATACTTAACTAAGGCACACAAAATACAAATGAAGGGGCTAGATACCTTATCTGAAAAAATTTCAATGATTAGTGATCCCTTGGTTTTTTCTCAAGTTACCATCAATTTACTTAAAAACTCAGTGGATGCCATAAAGAATTTAGATCAAAAGTGGATAGAATTAAGTTTATCAGAAATTAGGGGAGTAAATTATTTACTTATTACCGACTCAGGGGCAGGTATTTCTGAAGAGATTAAAAAACAACTTTTTGAAAAGGGTCAAACTTCCAAACCTGACGCAAGTGGTTTTGGGCTCACTTATAGTGATTTAGAATTGCAAAAATTAGGTCTGGAACTTGTATATATCGAGGCAAATAACACTACCTTTGGCATAAAAATTCCAAGTGAGTTCTTGGTATGTGAGTAATCTAGCCTACGTTTATAGTTACTTTTAATTGATGATTTTCAATTTCTTCAAATTGAACTTTGGAATTAAAGATTAATCCTAGTTCTAGTTCCAATACATTTGCATAGATTTGATTTAACTCGCTTAAGTGATTATCAAACTTAATAGTGAAGGATAGTCCTGTTGGTATTTCTGAAATCGGTGTTACCAGGTGAATCCCAGAAGTAGATTTAAAGTATTTTGAAATTACTGAAGTCTCTACTTTATTTCCGTTTGGTAATTCTTCACTTAGCTTCCTAATAACTTGGTTTAAACCCTCTCCTGTAAGAGAATAGAGTTTATTAATAAATTCAAAACTATATTTTAGACCACTTAAGCATAGGTATTGGTAGGGTAACTTTAAATCTTTAAAAAGCTTATCACCTTGCTCTTTTTTTAATTCATTTAGGATCGCAAAAACCGTTTTAGTTTTGAAAATACCACTTTCAAGGTATTGAGGTGGAATTATATTCTTTACGTCAGAGTTTTTCTTTGTCGGAAGATGTCCAAATTGAAAGTTTTGTAGAGGTATGTCAAAATCAGTTGAAATTTTTGAAATGAGACTAAACGGCACATCATCGAAAATATCTTTTTCAACTTTTGAAATGGTTGATTGAACAACACCAAGCCTTTTTGAAAAATCAACTTGAGTAAGTTTGTTGATTTTCCTGATGGTGAAAACAAGTTCTCCAATTGTAAAATTATATTCCATTTGGTGGATCCTCCGATTGAGTATTCTCATTAGAATAATAATAACTTAGTCTACTTAAAATATCAATTTAAACTATTTGAATTCGTTTATACGTTTTTTTATACTTAACTATATATGAGAAATATTAAAATACTATTTAAGTTCATCATTTTAACAGGATATTCCCTTAATCTATATGCAGCGTCTTATATTGGATTATTCAATGGGAATATAACCCAAGAGTTTTTGACTTACTCAAATATTCAAAAAGAAGATACTGAAACTCTTAAAGGAAATACCTTTGGATTAGAATTAGGATATTTTTTAACAAACTCTATGGCCATAGAGTTCGGTTATACAGATCTTCAATTTAAAAATCAGGACGTTTCAGGGGATTCTTTTACTTTTCAAAGTGATCTTAAGGGAAGCTTAATTAATTATGGCTTTCGGTGGTATCTAGCCGAGTATTTAAATTTTAGATTAGGTGTGAATCGCAGTAAGATTCAACCGAATTATGAAACAACCGGTGACTTAAGCGTTAAAGATAAAGAAATTAGTGAAGTCAGTCAGTATTACGGTGTCGGTATAGGAATGACATTTACTAAAATGCAGGTTTATTTTGATTGGATAAGTTACCCAAATGAGGATGGAGAGAATGGATCTGCTTATAATACGGGGCTAAAACTTTTCTTTTAATAAAATACCTGACATAAACCTGACAAAAGTTGACTTTTGTTTTTATGAATACTCACAGATTATTTATCAAACAACTCAAGGAGGATAAATGATAAATATTTTAAGAGTATTATTTCTAGTTGCTATTATTGTAAGTTGTGCTTCTCACAAAAAAGGTAAGTATGCTGAATTTAACAAAGGTACCCATCCTAAAGATTTACCTATCAGAGCATTTGTAGATGATCGTTACTCAACTGAACATTTCAAGGTCGTAAACTTTCATTTTGAAAATCAACAAGATGACTGGGTAGAGATTGAAGGTGCAGAAATTCTTACCATAGACGGTAAAAACGTTGTTAAAATTCCTGATTCAAAAGATGCTTTAATGTGGAAAAGGGCCTTTGTTCAACGCAAAGAGATTGATCAGCACAACACAAATGTTGGGAAAGGTTTAGCCGCAGGTGCTCTGGCCGTTTTAGCAATTGCAGGTGCAGTGAATGGAAACTCTGATATGGCCTATGGATCCATTGGGGCCCTTCATGTCGGATCTGGTTTAGAGGTCGCCAGTGCAGCTTCAAGCAGAAGCTATAATCTTGAAAACGCTAAGCTTCATAGAGAAAACCATTTGTATAATGAAACTAAGCTTGTGCCAGGTATGATTCAAAGAAAATGGGCCTTAGTTCAAGTCAAACGAAATACTAGATTATGTGAGCTAGATTTTAATATAAATTATAAAAAATATGGAACAGTGAACTATTCAGTTAATATGTGTCGTTAATTTTAAAAAGCTTATTAACCGTCCTCTTTGCATGGGGATGAGCTTAAAGCCAAAGTAAACAACTGAAGCATCAGACTGTGTTTTAATATAAATTCGACTAGAAGGCGTTAGGGCAGTTATCATTTCTTTTGAAAAAGAGGAAAATAAAAAGTTTCGAGTCATTGGAAGCTCTTGAAGTCATTGGTGTAAAAACAGATTCATCTTTCACTTCCAGACTTTGTCTTTATGCTCATCCCCATTCAAGTAGGTCAGTTAAAAAAGCTTGAATAAAACAAACTTGAGGTAGCGCATTTCTGTAAGAGCGAGGGGATAGGCATGATCAAATCCCTGAGCTCCTATATAGAGTACTTTCCCTCGTTTTCTAGCTTTGGACATAGCATTTTTACAAATCTCAAGAAACATCTCTGTATCGATATGACTTGAACAGGATGAGGCGGCAAAATATCCATTTGCTTGGCATAGTCTTAAACTTTCAGAAAATATTTTTTCATAACTGTGAATGGCCTTATCAAGAGATTTTTTGGAAGGAGCAAAAGAGGGGGGATCAACAATAATTAAGTCCCATTTTTTCTCTTCTTTTAAACTTTTTTCAATAAAATCAAAACAATTTTCAGCAACTGCAAAATGATCTTGAGAAAGTTTATTTAGCTCCCAGTTTAATTTAGCATTTTCCGTCGCAGGCTTTGCAATATCAACCGAAGTGACAGACTTGGCACCACCAAGTCCTGCATTAATTGAAAAACCACCAGTATAAGAAAACATATTGAGGACATCTAGATTTTTCGCATATTTTCTTATGAGATACCTATTTTCTCTTTGATCTAAGAAGAAACCAGTTTTTTGTCCATCTATGACGTCACATGAGAATCGAGCTCCATATTCTAAAAATTCAACCTGAGATGAATTTAAAACTCCTGCCAATATCTCACTGGTTTGGCCTGAATTATGCCTTGCTTTAAAATATACACAATCTAAAGCGAGTTTTTCTTTAAGGTATTTACCAATTGCGAATCTATCATAAAATCCAAATGGTCCAGGTCCATCAAGTTGTAGAACTGCGACCTTATTAAAAACATCTATAACAAGACCAGGTAATTGGTCTCCTTCACCATTGGAGAGTCTGTAACTATTTGAATCTTTAGATATTAGGGGCATTCGCGCTTCATAGGCCAGATCTAGCCTTTGTTTTATTATTTCATCATTAGGGACTTTATCTTTGATGCATAAAACCCTAAATGTAAGTTGGGACTCTGGATATATATAACCAAATGCTGCTACTTTATTTTTCCTATCAAGTAGTTTACAAATTGTTCCTGGAGTTACCTGGGGGATATCCTGGAGTGCATCTTGGAATACCCAGGGATTTCCTTGGTTAATTTTCTTAGTAAGGTCCCTTTTTAGTTTGACCTTGGCAATTTTAGACTTATTTATCATATAACTCATATAGATGGATCTATGGGGTTTGACTATTAAATATTTAAAAGTAGGATACTTTTACTCACTTTCTTCAAAACTCAGGGATTATTATGGCCAAATTTGTATTTCTATTGATTCTTTCCATTTCTTTTGTAGCCTGTGGTCCTTTGCCAACTAAAATAAATAAGGAAAATGGCTTTTTTATTGTTGATAATGAGTTAAGGGTAAAAGAGTTTTTTGAGGATTCTAAAAATAATCAAATGAGTGATTCGATTAAAAAATTCCACTCCCAAGTCATAGGAAGAAACTATAATTATAGTTCGGACTTTGAAAAGGTTTTACCCCATACTGATAAAAAAATTAAAGTCTCATTAGAAAAAATTCAAGTTGTCCCGACCATATATTTTCTCAAAACATATCAAAAAGAGTTTTTAGCTTATCAAGAAGAGTTAAGAGTGAAAGTCATTGAGATGAGAAAGAATTTCAAAAAAACTTTTCCAGATGCTCAGCTAAATGCTAGTTTTAATATTTTCCCATTGGGACTGGTAACTGGCACTTTCATCATAAACAAAGTAAGTGAGGCTGATAAGAAAAAAGTTAAACTTGAGTATGATTTAGAAATAAACCATAAGGTTTTTATAGATTCTGCTACTCTATTTAAATTATATAAACAAGGTGGATTAAGAGAAAAGAAATACCTCGTTTCTGTTTTTATGAGTCTATATCAAATGGAAGTTTTAAATTATGAATACAGTGAAAGTTTTATTACGCCATATCTCATTCCATTACAACCCAATTGTATAAGAAGAATAGGCTTAAATGCTTGGGCCATGGAAAAGCTCTATGGTGAGAAAATGATGGTTAAAACAAAAAACTTTGATATTGAACCATTTATAAAGAAATCCGTTAACTATCAGATGGATGAAATAAAAGCTAAAAGTACCAAAGTCCTTAAAACTATTTTTGAAAACCTTTACAAACCAATTTCAGCTCAAAATGAGTATAGTTGTAACTTCGGGTTAGTTGGAAATTTGGAAGCTGAAAAATATGCCAAAGATTCTTTAAGGATTACGGAATCAATAGTTAAAAAATATGGCCTTAAGGAGTTTCTTCTTATGGAACGTTCAAAACTATTGTCAGAGATTTTAAAATATAAGAAAAGAGGGGAATAGATCCCCTCCGATTAATAGACTTTTAGATATCAAATCTGTCAGCTCTCATGATCTTTGTCCAAACTGAAACAAAGTCTTTTACAAGCTTTCTTTTTCCGTCTTTAGCTGCATAAACCTCAGCTATTGCTCTTAACTCTGAGTGGGAACCAAAGATTAAGTCAACAGTTGTCCCTGTCCATTTAACTTTACCAGTCTTTCTGTCAACACCTTCGTAAAGACCTGGAGTTTTAGAAGATTTTTGCCATTTAGTAGACATGTCTAAGAGATTCACAAAAAAATCATTTGATAACGTTCCGACTTTGTTTGTGAAAATCCCATTTGAAGAACTTCCTGCATTCGCGCCTAAAGCTCTCATTCCACCAACTAGTGCTGTCATCTCAGGTACTGTTAGTCCAAGCATATTTGCTCTGTCTACTAAGTTCTGAGCAGGTGACATATAGCTTTTTTCGTTGTGGTAATTTCTGAATGGATCAGAAAGTGGCTCAAGATAGCTAAAAGATTCTACATCTGTTTGTTCTTGAGTTGCATCAGTTCTTCCTAATTTCACAGGAACAGTGATTGGGTATCCAGCTTTTTTCGCGGCCATTTCTACACCAACAGCACCAGCAATTACAATTGTGTCTGCTAAAGAAACTTTTGCTCCTGA
Organism: Flavobacteriaceae bacterium; assembly: GCA_964215955.1. Lineage (GTDB taxonomy): Bacteria > Bdellovibrionota > Bacteriovoracia > Bacteriovoracales > Bacteriovoracaceae. The sequence continues at coordinate 97,837 of CAXPDR010000023.1, read as the reverse complement.
AATAGATTTATTAAATTTATTTTGGATCATTTCAAGTTTTTCTAGGTTTTTCTTTAATGTTGCTGGATCGTTAACTTCCCAATTAATTTGTGGTTCAAGTCTAACTCTTGCACCATTTGCTCCACCTCTCATATCTGTAATTCTGTATGAACCTGCTGAAGCATAAGCAGTCTTAACTAAATCAGTTGTTGAAAGTCCTGATTTTGCTATTTCATTTTTAAATTGAGTTAATTGTGCTCTTGAGATTAACTTGTGATTTCTTTTTGGAAGTGGATCCTGCCAAGCAAAAGTTTCTTTTGGAACTTCTTTTCCAATATACCTTGCTTGTGGCCCCATATCTCTATGAGTTAATTTAAACCATGCTCTTGCAAATGCCTTTTCAAACTCTTTTGGATTCTTTAACCATCTACTTGTAATTTCTTTGTACTTAGGATCTTTTTTAAGTGCTAAGTCTGTAGTGAACATGATTGGTGCATGTCTTTTTCTTCTAATATGTGCATCTGGAACTAATTTAGCTGCAGCTTCATCAGTTGGAATCCATTGGTGGGCACCTGCTGGAGATTTAGTTAATTTCCATTCGTAGCGATAAAGGTTTTCTAGGTATTGGTGAGTCCACATTGTTGGAGCTGCTGTCCAAGCACCCTCAAGACCACTTGTTACAGTATCTTCTGAATGTCCTTTTCCACATTTGTTTTTCCAACCTAAGCCTTGTTGTTCAATGGCCGCGCCTGCCGGCTCTGCATCTAAACATTTTTCTGGCTTATGGGCTCCGTGAGCTTTTCCGAATGTATGTCCTCCTGCTATTAATGCAACTGTTTCTTCATCATTCATGGCCATTCTTGCAAAGTTCTCTCGGATGTCCTGAGCTGCAAGCAATGGATCTGGCACTCCATTTGGTCCTTCAGGGTTAACATAGATTAAACCCATTCTTGTTGCACCAAACGGCTTTTTAAGTTTTCTTTTTTTACTCTTTTCGTGTCTTTTACTATCCAGCCATTTTAATTCTGGACCCCAGTAAACTAGATCTGGTTCATAATCATCAGTTCTACCACCTGCGAATCCAATAGTATTAAATCCCATTGACTCTAAAGAAACATTTCCTGTTAAAACCATTAAATCGGCCCAAGAAATTTTCTTTCCGTATTTTTGTTTGATTGGCCAAAGAAGTCTTCTGGCCTTATCTAAGTTTCCATTATCAGGCCAACTGTTTTGAGGCTCTAGTCTAAGCTGGCCACCAGCTGCTCCACCACGGCCATCGATGACTCTGTAGGTACCGGCACTATGCCACGCCATACGAATAAAGAATGGTCCATAGTTCCCATAATCTGCTGGCCACCAGTCTTGTGATGTTGATAAGACTTTTTTGATGTCTTCTTTAACGGCCTTTAGATTCAACTTTTTAAATTCCTTAGCATAGTCAAATTTTTCTCCGTAAGGATCCGATTCAACACTGTGTTGTCTTAATGGTGTTAAGTCTAATCTTTCTGGCCACCAATAGGACATTGGTTTTGGTTTTCCCGGAGAGAAAGAATCTTTCTCATAACTCTCATGCTTTTGCTGGCTAGAACAGGCTGATCCTAGTAAACCTAGGGCAGCAAGAACTAAGACCGGCTTTGCGGACTTTTTCATAAGTATTCTCCTTTCAAATTTCTACTTAAACTAATGCTAGTACAAGAGGAAAATGGAAACCAATTGTTTAAATTTATGAGGTGATAAGTTTTATCTATGAGAAGTCTATTGAGTGATAAAGCAAGTCGGGTAATTGTTTTGGGGTAAAAAAAAAGGAAGTATTTCTACTTCCTTCTTTCGTATTAAAAAATATTTGATGCTATATATCTTATATTTTTTTAACGTTAACGGCACAAGGTCCTTTCTTACCTTCTCCCATTTCATACTCAACAGCATCGTTATCATTTAGATTACCGTCGGCAATAGCTGTAACATGTACGAAAACATCTTTTCCGCCATCGTCTGGAGTGATGAAACCAAAACCTTTAGCTTCGTTAAAAAACTTTACTTTACCTGTACTCATATTTATTCCTATGCTTTGTGGAGATTAGTTATTTAACCTCCGATACTCATGTTGAGTATTCTAATTCAGGTACTTATCATTATATACTAAAGAATGCATTAATTTTTTATAACATGTTGTGCCTAAACAAATGTCAACGAAAACGGGATTATTAGAAAGTCTACGTTGAGGAGGAAAATAATGGCAATTTATGCGGGAATTCTTGGAATTTTATTGTTTAAAATATCTTTGGAGACCATTAAAGCCAGGAAAACTCATAGAATTAGCCTCGGAACGGGTGATAATGCTCAGATTCAGGCAATTGTAAGCGCCCATAGCAATTTTGTTGCTTACACTCCTCTTTTTTTGATCCTTCTTTACTCGATTGAGAGATATAAAGGTTATCCTTCCTTGTTATTCCATACACTTGGATGCTTGTTCATTTTGGGACGCCTGCTACATTATAAGTCTTTTACAAAAGAAAAAATGGATTTTAAAAACAGGGTTCGTGGAATGAAATTGACCCTTTTACCAATCTTAATTCTAAGTTTTTCGAATATTGTTATGTTTTGTCTAGAATTTGTGTCAAAAACTGAAAACTAGACTTTAGGGAATCCTGCTAAATTTTTTAAAAGGAAATTTTTATGGATTCAATAGAGATACAAAATTTATTACATCAAAGAGAACCTTATCTGATGGTAGATAAAGTCTTGGAGTTCGGGCAAAAGCATATAAAGGTTGAAAAAAATCACACAGGAGAGGAAGCACATGTTAAAGGTCATTTTCCTGGTGCTCCTGTCGTTCCAGGTGCAATGCTGCAAGAAATTTGTACTCAAGGTGCTGGAATTCTTTTAACAAAAAACTATTCTCCTGTTCCCAACTATAATAGTGAGAAAACTAAGGGACATGCAATTGGAGTATTAAATAAAGTGGAATACGCCAAATTTTTAAGCATTGTAAAACCAGAGAGAAAGATAAGTGCAACTATTGAACTTCTTGAAAATAACAAGAACCTTTTTAAGTTTAAAGCTAAAGTTTTTCAAGATGGAAATCTGATGGCCAAATTTAAATTTAATTTAATGAATATAAGTGATGAGTATTTATATTAGGGTTTTGCATAGGGGAGACGCTCTAATTGGTTCGTTGAATGGTAACTATCGAGTCCGCTGACACAAATTGTCTGGGCTTTTTCTATGTCAATATATCCATCATCTTTTAAGTACTCTTCTGGTAAGTAGACATCTTTAATAGCGAGAATCAACATATGAGTTCCATTAAGTTCAATAAACTTTTCTTCTAAAAGTTCCATACTCATTTTTATCAACGACTCCTTTACAAAAGGAGCTGGAAAACTATTTAGATATTCTTCGCTTAAACCACATGCAAAGAATTCTGAAATTTCTTTGTCGTATCTGGCACTTGTTTGATGAGCCTTTTGATAGATATCTCTATTGACATGATTAAGGGTGCAAATTTTATTAGAGCGAATATTATTTAAAGTATGCCTAGGGCTAATATCTGGTCGAATAATAATTCCCATTAATGCAGGATCAGCACCGAGGTGAAAAGCTGAACTTACGATGGATAGGTTGGTGTTTTTTTTATCATCAATAGTTCCAATTAAATTGGCCGATTTAAACCCTGAAAGAGAATTAATAAATCTTGCTCTTTTTCTCGTTTCGAAATTTTTAAATTCTTGTTGTCTAATAACTTTTAAGCTCATTTTGAGTTCTCTTTCTTTAGATCTTCAATTTTTTTTAAAATCTTGTCTGCTTTGCTCGCTAGTTCTGCATAAATATCCATCTTTCCATTTCTTTGAGCGTGCATCGCTTGTTCCATTAGGCTCTCATATTCTTTTTGTTTTTTCTTGATAGGATCTTTTTTAAATATTCCAAACATATTTACTCCTCTATATATAAGCTTAGCATAGATTCTTGCTAATTTATTCTTGTCTAATTCATGAAGAGCTTTAAAATAGTAATATCAAGGAGTTGATGTGAATAAACTAATATTACGATTATTGTTAATGGTGACACTTGTAAGCTGTGCTAGTAGTAATATCTCAGGAACTAAAGAACCAAGTGATAAACAAATAAATGCAGAGGCCGAAAAAGCTTATGCCGAAGTTAAAAAAAAATCTAAACTTTCCACTAATAAAAAATGGACTGCAATGGTTAAAAGAGTCTCAGATAGAATTGCGAAAGCATCTGGAGAACCATTTAAATGGGAAGTTATTCTTATTGACTCACCTCAGGTGAATGCCTGGTGTATGCCCGGAGGTAAGATGGCCGTCTATACAGGTATCTTACCTGTGTTAAAAACAGAAGCCGCACTAGCTGCAGTTATGGGACATGAGGTGGCACACGCAACTTTAAGGCATGGTAAAAAAGGATATGTAAGAGCAATAAACAAAAAATATAATAGTATATTACTTGGTGGTGGTATCGCCCTAGCAGGAGAGCTACTTTGTAATACGGATGACTGTAAAAAATTGTCCCAAGCAGGGGCCCTTCTTTCTGTTTTTGCTCTTGAATTTATGGATCGTAAATTTTCTAGAAGTGATGAAACAGATTCAGATAGAGTTGGTCAAATGTATATGGCAAAAGCAGGGTATGATCCAGCTGAAGCACCAAGAGTTTGGCAGCGTATGAAAGCTGCCAGTGGAGGGAAGGCTCCTCCTGAGTTTATGTCGACCCATCCAGCAAATGATAAAAGAAAAGATAATCTTAAGAAATGGTTACCAAAAGCTCAAAAAGAATATGCAAAAGCTAAAATTAAATATGGCTTAGGTGAGAGAATCTAAAAGAAATAGGTTAGACCTAAACTTAAATCATTAATCAAATAATAATTTATAAATGCGCCTAATAAAAAACCATTATTGGTTGCGTATTGGGCGCCAAGAAAAGTATCTGATTTTTCTTTCTCTTGGATGAATGTTTCTTCTTGGTAGACTTCTTTAAAACTTGTTTCAAACCTTCTCCCATAACTTAAAATCCATTTTTTATAAAAATAACTTAAATTATAAATATCAATGGAAATTTCGTTGTAATCTTCATCTTCAGAAATTACATCAAAATGAATATAGTCTAATGCTAGTTTTGAAAATCTTAGTCCGGCGACATATGAACGTACAGAAAAGTCTGTCTCTGTGATGAGATCTGGATCTTCTGGATAAATTATTGTTGTTGCATTTCCTTCTTCATCGATGACTTCATCATCTTTTCCACTTAAGTTTTGGTAATAGACATCATCATAGTAAGAGGCTCCAATAGAAATAAACTTAGCGTAACTTAAAATAAGCCCTCCACCATAATAATCTTTTTCTAACTCATTATGACGTCTATAAATCAAACCTAAATCCATTTGTAGACCTGTCTTTGTTTTGGCACCAAAAAGATTAAGTGCACCGGCCAAAACAATTTTATCATCTTCAAATTTTTTGCCATCTATTATTCTTTTTCTGTAATCATTATCACTTTCAATAGCAGTATTTCCAAAAAAAGTTCCATCATTTGGAAAATTTGAAATGGCCGCACCAATTCGACCCGTTCCAGTAATTAAGCCCACTTGAGCATATCCATCATAGTGAATAGATTCGACCCCAAGACCTCGATTTAATGAAATAGCTGCTGGGTTATTAAAGGCAGCGGCATTTACTGAGGGAAGGGATGCTCCTGCACTTCTGGAAAGGGAGCGTTTAGAATTATTACAATTATCAAGTTTGAGATATTCACAAATAGTTGGTTTTGACCGTGAAGCACAACCTGAAAAGATAAAAATGAGTGATAAAATCCATAATTTCACTCCTATTATATTAGCATATCATTCTAGTTAAATATGTTGGTTAAAAACTACCGATATTAGTTTTAATAAGCTTAAAATCCTCTTTTCTGTCAAAAAAGCTGACACTTCTATGTAAATCTTCCTCAATCATTCAATCTATCCCAAAGGCGAGATAAGATAAATCAAACTATAAAGGATTTTATTATGAAGAAAATAATGATTTTGACTCTGGCACTTTTGTCTTTGAGTGGTTTTGCAAGTGAATCTTGCAGTTGGGATGTTAATCTCAGTTGTAATGGAGAAGATATTTTAAGATCTTGTAATATCTCCTGTGCTGATGGAAGACAAACTTTTAGTGGTTATGAAGTGTTAAAGTCAGTTGCATGTGAAGAGCCAAGGTGTGAATACGACAGGGTCATCGATGGTACTTGTGCTTGTGTATATGAAAAACAAGACTAAAAATATTAAGTAAAAAGTAGCTCAGATTTGCCAATCCTGAAAAAGAACATACAATTGTTAAATGAATAGAATTTTAAGAGGTCATAAGGGGTTCTCCCTAATCGAAATCATGTTGGCCGGAGCTGCAATTATAGGAATTGGTGTTACCCTTTTAAAAATGAATGAGAATACTAATAAAAGTATTAAATATTCGGAGAAAAATCTAGAAATTATATCCTTAGTAAAAGAAATTCGTTCCACTCTTTCATCAAGTGGAGCTTGCCATAACTCCTTTAGTGGGATGAATGCTAAAAACGAAACTGGGATCACTCAGATAAAAAACTCTTCTGGAGTTGTTGTTTTTGAAACCAATAAAAACTATGGAACTGTCAGATTAAAAATAAACTCAATAGAGTTATCAGATAGTTCTGATGAAGTAAGCGTGGTTACAGGTGGGAGTGGGACGACTCTTTTAAAGCTAGTATTTAATCGTGGGGAAAAATCTAATTCTGTTAAGCTTATTACCAAAAACATTAGAATGAATGTTAATACAGCTAGTGATGACACTATTACTGGTTGTACGGCATTTTCAGCGGTAGAATCTAGTCTTTGGGATAAATCGACCGCTGATCCTGATAATATTTATTATCAAGGTGGAAATGTTGGCATTGGAAACGATAATCCACAGGCAACTTTAGATGTTACTGGTATTGTTAAAGTTCAAAGTCTTAAACATGTTTGGAAAGATACTAATATTTCTGATGACGGATATAGTATTGTTGTTGGTGAGAACATAACTTTAAATGCTACAACTGCTGGTTATGGACTGACTCTTCCAAGCGATGCTACCCATGGAGATATTATTAAGTTTTTGCATGGGGCTGGTGATTTAAGTGTTAATAATATAACCATTTCAAGAGGGAAGGCTACCGATTCTGTTGTGGGGGATCCAAATCTCATTTTAGATTTAAATAATATATCAATTGATCTTTTTTTCTACGACCCAGACGGTGATGGCGCTGGTGATTGGAGGTTATATTAATGAAGACTCTTATTTTTTCTCTGTTTTTTATACCATTCTCTTATGCTGGGAATTTATCTGTCATCTTAGGTGCTAGTGGAGGTGGTGGTAAGCCTACTTATGTTGGAAATACCACCGCGACTTATCAGGGAAACTTAGGTGGACTTACTGGAGCAAATGCTAAATGTCATAGTGAGTTTCCAGATTCTCATTTTTGTTCTGATACTGAATATTTGCAAACAGGGGATAGAACAGCTGGAGTTGCTTGGGTGAACGGGAAGGGCTATCCAGCGCTTACGGCCAATACCGGAACTTTTAACTGTTCAAATTGGACTAATAATCAAAGTTTGAATGGACGGTCTGGTAGTACCTTAGGTGGTATAAGTGGTTGTGGGGTAAGTCGTCCAATCGCCTGTTGTAAATAAAAAAATATATTTTGAGGTTGAAACTTGAAAACTAAAAATAAAAAAGAATTAAAAATCATTGGTTGGAGAGAATGGGTTTCTCTACCTGACCTTAAAATTGATCAGATTAAAGCAAAAGTGGATTCAGGAGCTAAGACATCTTCATTACATGCTTTTAATATGAAAACCTATAAAAGAGGTCGCTTTGAATATGTAAAATTTAATATTCATCCAGAACAAAGAACCAGTAAGGATGAAATTGAATGTCGGGCAAAAATAGAAGAATATAGAAAAGTTAAAAGCTCTAATGGTGCCACAGAGTTAAGGCCGGTAATATTAACACCAGTGACTTTGATGGGAGAAACCTGGGAAATAGAAATAACCCTTACTAATAGAGATGAAATGGGGTTTAGAATGCTTCTTGGAAGAGAAAGTATGAGAAAAAGATTTCTTATTGATACAGGGAAATCATTTTTAGGAATTAAAAAAGCAAAAGGGAGTCGTTCTAAATGAAATTAGGAATTTTATCAAGAGAACCAAAAAATTATAGTACCAAAAGATTGGTGGAAGCTGCTAAACATAGAGGTCATAAAGTTACAGTTCTTAACACATTAAAGTTTGCGCTAGACTTGGAGCGACAATCTCCAGATTTGTATTATAGGCAAAAACCATTAAGTCATTACGACGCAATTTTACCAAGAATTGGTGCATCCATAACTTATTTTGGAACTGCAGTCGTTCGTCAATTTCAACAAATGGATGTTTATACTCCTAACACTGCAGATGGTATTTTAAATTCTAGAGATAAACTGAGAAGTTTTCAAATATTGAGTCGGCATAATGTGGGAATTCCGCCTACAACTTTTGTTAAAGATAAGCGTGATGTTCTACCTGCTATTGAAAGAGTTGGTGGAGCACCAATTGTTATAAAACTTTTGGAAGGAACTCAAGGGATCGGAGTTTTACTTGCCCACACTCTTGAATCTGCAACCTCTATTATAGAGCTTTTACAAAGCCAAAAACAAAATGTACTTATCCAAAAATTTGTAGCCGAAAGTAAGGGGCGTGACATTAGGGCAATTGTTGTCGGTGATGAAGTTGTGGCAGCTATGAGAAGGGTAGCACAAGGTCAAGAATTTAGAAGTAATGTTCACCGTGGTGGTAAAACAGAGATGGTAGAGCTGGATGATAAATACAAAGAAGTTGCCATTAGGGCCGCAAGAATTATGGGACTTGGAATTGCCGGTGTAGATATGCTGGAAGGAAAAGATGGTCCCCAAATTATGGAGATAAATTCTTCTCCGGGGCTAGAGGGAATTGAGAACTGTACTCACCTCGATGTGGCCGGAAGTTTTATCGATTACATGGCCTCAAGAGTTGATTACCCAGAAATTGATTTAAGAGAGAAGTTTACAGTGAGTAAAGGGTATGGAGTTACTGAAATAATAATTCCTGAAGGTTCTGAGTATGTTGGCTCAACTATTAACAATTCTGGGTTACGAGAAAAAGATATAAACGCGTTAACACTTCACCGAGAAGGAAAGGTCATTCCTAATCCTAAGGGAGAACGTGTCTTGAATGCGGGAGATAAACTTTTATGTTTTGGTAAAATCGAATCCATGAAGGGTCTTATCCCAGAAAAAACGAGAAAAAGAAGAAAGCCAAGAGTTAAAGAGCTTTTAGAGACAGATGTTGTTTCTGAGCACCATGGATAAATATATAAATGAATATTTCTTAATAAGAAAAGACCTACTTAAAAGCAGGTCTTTCTGCCATAATAAAATTAATGTAAAACAGGTATTTCTTTTCCGTTAATTATAATAGTTTTTGCTTCATCAAGGTTGAAATTACAAGACTTTGGAAGCTTGACTTTAGGAGACCATCTTACTATTGGATTTGTATAAGCATCTGCTTGGGACATATAAGCTCCACTCTCATCAAGTAATAAATGTAAAACTAGTTTTTCTGAATTACATTCTTTCACAGAGAAAAATGTTCCATCTTTGATTACTGGAGCAAAGCCATAGGTAGCATGACTGTAAATTTTAAAAGTTACTTCACTTGTTGTTACTGTTCTAGGTCCAATTTTTTTTCTCTTTGTTCTTTGTGAGATTGTATTGTAGCTGTTTCGGGCCGCCTCTTCAGTACCATCAACAGATAAAAAGTTAGGACTATAATTTCTGTAGACTTTTCCATCTTTAGATACCCTTGGTGGCATGTTTTCAATATCCTTTTGATGAGCTTCATAAGTCTCAAAATTGCTTAAATATGTTTTAAACCCTTCTGGATCTCCAGTAAAAATTCCTGCATAACTATTTAGGCTAGATAATACAATACAAATACTAATTAATGATTTCATGGTAATTTTTCTCCGTAAATTGGTGAATATATAAGTAATAAAAGTTTTGAATCTTGTAGCGCAGAGTGTCAATTTTTGCAACTGGTTTTCCTTTCTATGTAAAAAGGTAATGATTTTTAAGACCCCGTGCTAAGTGGTGTTAAGCTTTCATTTTTCAAAACTAGACAAAGAGTTTTAAACAAAGCCAAAATATAGCAATGCAATGGATAAAAGCACCGTTTATTATATTTCAAATTATAATGATTTACAGTTCTTTTTCCTTCTCCTGTAGTGAGGATGGAGCAAAAGGTATTGTGCCAGAGAATGATTTATGGGTTGGTACAGAAACTAAAAATCAAAATGATATGACAGAAGATTCTTTTAATGGACTCATCGATAAGGTAATCAATGTGTACAAACCTATTTTTCAATCTGAGGGTGGTCGCCTAAAAGTAGAAAGAAAATGGTCCAGCGGTAAGGTTAACGCTTTTGCCAGTAGATCTTTTGGTGTCTGGAAGATTAGTATGTATGGTGGTCTTGCTAGGCACAAAGATATTACAAATGACGCATTCACTCTTGTTGTTTGTCATGAAGTTGGTCACCATCTCGGAGGAGCTCCTAAAAAAACAAGAAGTGCAGGAAGAGGCGGCATTCGTAAAAGGTGGGCAACTAATGAAGGGCAAGCTGATTATTGGGCCACTTCTAAGTGCCTAAGACGAGTTTGGCGTGGAGAAGATCACAAAAAGATATTAGAAAAATTAGACATTCCAGAAAGTGTAAAACTTAAGTGTTCAGAGCAGTTCTCTACTCAAGAAGAATTGCTTCTTTGTCAAAGAAGCTCTATGGCAGGATTAAGTACGGCCCAGCTTTTTCATTCTCTAAGGGAACTACCAAAACCACTATCCTTCGAAACTTCGGATACAGCTGTAGTGAATAGCCATTTTCATGGCCATCCAATGCCGCAATGTCGACTTGATACTTATTTTCAAGGAGCACTCTGTATCCTATCTGAATTGGAGGACGTAGACCAAAGTGATGCCTTAGTTGGGAATTGTAATCGCATCCAAGGGGAGATATTAGGTGTGAGGCCTCTTTGTTGGTTTAAGCCAGATAAATAAATTATTAATTTGCACCTCTGATATTTTCTAGGTCACACATATACGTATAAGATTCAACTTGATCATTAACTGTTTTTTGAATCAATAGAGTACTCTTCTTAGGATCAATCGTGATATTGAAAACCTCCTGAATCTCAACATACTGACCGTCAATTGGAGTGTAAACTGTAGTAACAGATTCACTGTTTTTAGTATTGTTAATTATGAATCCTATAAAGCACAAAAATAGTGTAGTAATATTAATAATTTAATAAGTAAAAACGGTGACTTAGGAAAAAGAACTTCGGTTTTAATCGTATAGTTTCGGGATATTTATGGTCGTGGGTGAACACAAAGTGAACATCTTTTTGGAAAAAACTAATTTTAGAACAACCCTTATTAGGGGTTATATAACCCTTATTAAGGGTTGATTGTAAAAGAGATAAGAACTATACTATTTGTATGTTAGATAAAATATTTGGATCAAAAACAGCGCAAAAGATATTTTTACACCTTTTTCACTATGGTGAGACATATCCGTCTGCTGTTGCAAAAGATTTCCAAATTTCTCTTAGTCAAGTTCAAAGGCAGTTTGATCGATTTGAAGATGCTGGAATTATCATTTCTAAATTGTCTGGGAAAACCCGTATCTATCAGTTTAATAAAAAACAAGGTGCCATGGTTAAACCGTTTATGGAACTTGTTAAAGTCTTTTATAATTCCATCCCTGTTAAAGAAAAAGAAGAAATATTTAAAACTCGGAGAAGACCTAGAAAAAAAGGCAAGCCCGTTATAAGTAAAAAATGATGAAGTTTGACTATAAAAATGCGACAGAAGAAGAACTTTGGAAATTTGTAGGCAAGCATCTTGCCGACAACGGCTTCGATGCAGTCCTTGTTGGGGGTGCTGTTGTTTCAATATACATCAGACATACCTATTGAAAACTGGCAGACTATAATATTAACGAGTAATTAGATTCTCTTTATATTCTGTACCAAAAACCGTCCATATAGTTTGTAAAATATATTTGTTGTTATGCTCTATAATCTTTGTTCCAAGTGCACCTGCCTTTTCCCTGAAATTTTTTTCTGTTTCAACATAATAACGGCGATAACGTACTTTTGGGTATATCTCTTTAGTAATAACAACACTTTGTTGTTTAGAGTTTAGTTTAAGTGTATTAACGGATACGACATAATGTTCATCAAAGTTGACATAGCCTGGGACAACTCTAGCAAGTTCGTGGAATATTAATGCATCATTTGTCATATCAAAAGACTTAACTTTAACTTGAAGTCTACCTGGGCAACCCCATGCATCGTAAAATGTTTCGTTAACGATTTTACCAGTATCACAATACCTAAGATCAGTAACTGCTTCGGCGTTGAATTCAGAATTATTTAAAAATTCCTTTGAAGCTGAAATAAAGGTTTTTAAATCTAATAAGAGGTCATCTTTAAGATTTTTATCGTTAGTGACTTTTTGTTCTACTCTTTCAATAACTTCCCAAAATCTAGCTTTGATATCTGATGTGAGACCACTTCCTCCACCACCACTACCAACTCCTGAGAATGCGGCAAGTGGAATTGAAACTAAGAGTAATACCAAAACCTGTCGGGATAATTTTATTGTATTGTCCATAAGTGAAATCCTATTTAATTGACGCGAAGCATAGCATGAACTTATATCCTCCGCATCAATTAGTGTAATAATTTCTATGCTTCTAAGTTGTTATTGGCCTTCCATGATGACTTTCCATGTACTTCCTGAAGCGGTCCGAATACATGCAGAACTGACTTCTTTACATGATCTATAACCCTCTGATTTACAGGCGAATAAAGCATTATGCCGAGCTTCTTTTTCCATTACTCTACCATGGTCTGAACGTCTTCCTCCAATTTCCAACTCATTACAATAAAGAAGTGGGTAGTAACCTCCCGATTTTCCTTCAATGATATTTCCATTAATCAGGACATTATCAACGCTACCTTGATAGCCGTTCCAGTTGTAAAATACTTCTTTTGTCAAAGTAAAACACCCAGGCTTGCCGATAATCTCCCATTTGGTCAATAATACGTATTCATTGTAAGGAGTTATATTAATTATGGAAGAATAGGCTCCTGCCATCATACGCAATCGTCTTTCGTTTGGAACATCTACTTCTATAAAACTTTTGTCTCTGTAAAAGATAAAAGTTTCTACATCACCACAGTATGAATTAGAGTTCGCCATTACAATACTTGAGATTGAGAATGATAGGATTAACGAAAGTTTGAAAGTTAAGCTTTTTAATTTTTGATACATAAAGTTCCCCTTGAAATATTTTTTGACTACTGTTGTCGTTTTTGTAAGTGGTCTTATGCCATATGAATTAATGACGCGATAGGTTTAATTAATTTATTTTTTATGTTATAGTTTATTTGAAAATAAATAATTAACCTTAAGTATATGTAATTATATGAGAAGAACAATATTCAATTTTAAAAATTATAAGAAGTTCATGAAATATGAGCTAAGAAATAGAAAGCCTTCACATGGTTTAAAGGCTAAACTTGCTAGTGTTACAGGTGTCCAATCCACCTATATTTCCCAGGTTTTAAATGGACCAGCAAACTTTACTCTTGAGCAAGCTGAGAGGTCATGTAGTTTTTTTGAGTTTTCCAAGCAGGAGAAGACTTTCTTCATTCTTCTTGTTGAATATGAGAGAGCGGGCACTCTTAGCTTAAAGGAACATTTTTTAGAAGAGATAAATCAATACTTGAAAAAGGTTGATCGTGTAAAGAATAGAATCGTAACACCTAACCAGCAGATGTCTGTGATAAATAAAGTTTTGTATTACAGTAGTTGGGAATATATTGCAGTTTATGTTCTTTGCTCCATTCCTAACTTTAATAATTTAGAGACCCTTTCCAAGAGACTAATGCTTGGCAAAGATAAAGTTCTAGAAGTATTGAATTTTTTAATTGAGCTTGGGCATATAGAGAAAATAGGAAATCAATACAAAATTTTAGAAGCAAGAGTCCATTTAGGAGATGATGACCCATTGATTAAAAACCATCATACAAATTGGAGAGTTAGGGCCATCGAGTCTATTAAGAATCGAAAATCACAAGATCTATTTTTTTCGACGGTATATTCTTTCTCTAAGAAAGATCAAGCAATAATTAAAAAAAGAATTTTAACTTTAATAAGCGAATTAGATCCTCTTATAATTAATTCGCAAGAAGAAGTTGCTGGATGTCTTAATATTGATTTTTTTGAAATATGATTTGAATTATTTAATTTTTTTTATGTGTACGTAAAGGGTAAAAATTCAAAAATAATTTTCTTTTTTTCAGCCTTGAACGTAAAAAATGATTTATCATTTTTGAAGTGAAATATTTATGCCCGTGGTTGATATTTTGAGGACTGAAAGTCCGAAAAAAATATGGTAGCGACGGGCAGAATCGAACTGCCGACCTCAGGGTTATGAATCCTGCGCTCTAACCAACTGAGCTACGTCGCCATGATTTTTTTAATTGAGTAAGGAGCATAGTAGTGATCCCGAGTGATGTTGTCAATAAACCTGTACAGTTAAATTAAAAAAAAATACACTAACTCTATGAAATTTATTTCCAAAAATTCTAAATATACAAATAGGCTTATTGGCCACTTTTTAAAATTCATCCAATCTTTTAATCTTTTTGATAAGGAAGATGAGCTGCTAGTAGCTGTTTCTGGTGGTGTTGATTCAGTTGCCCTTTTGTGGGTGATAAAAATTATTCAAAGCTACGGATATTCCAATGAGGTGAGAGTTGTTCATATTAATCATGGAACCAGGTCAGGTCAGCATGATGAAGAAAACTTTGTCCTCGACTTATGTAGGCATTTGGAGATTGAGTGCGAAGTTATTGCTGTTCAAGACTTAGATCCCAAGTCAAACTTTGAATATAAAGCTAGACTTAAACGATATGAAGGCTTTTATGAAATTGCTAGACCAAATGAGAAAATAGTTCTTGCTCATCATATTGATGATAGTTTCGAGTGGACTATGCTTCAGAGTTTAAGATCAGCAAGCATTGAGGGATTAGTTGGGATACCAGTGAAAAATAGAAGAGTTATTAGGCCTTTTATGTGTCTTACAAAAGAACAAGTTTTAAAATTTTCCAAATATTTTGACCTGCCCTATATTGAGGACCCCACCAATGAAATGATCAAATATGAGCGAAATTTTATACGGCAAAATGTCATTCCTGCCTTTAGTGATCGTTATAAAAAATATTTGAAGCATTATGTTTATAGACATAACGAGATTGCTAGAAGGCTTGGTTTACATCTTTTAGATAAAAATAAATCTAGTTTTAATTTAGTGAAGGGAAGAGGTTCCGTTCTCATTTTCTCTATTGATGGCATGCAAGATTATTCTGGTCTAGAAGAACTTGCTATACAAGGTCTTCAATACCTTAATCCGGATTCGAGAGGAAGTGTAAGCCTTCAACTGAAGAAATTATCTCAGGCCCTAAAAAATCATAAATATGGACCAATTGTGCTTACCAATAGCATTAAAGCTTATTTGGATTATCATTGCGTTTTGATTACAAGAAATGCTGCGCCGAAGCTCAGGTTTAAGTGGAATACTCCCCAAGTTTTTAGCTATGACGAGTATTGTAATTTTTTAGAAGAGTTTTTAAGAAATAAAATGAACCAGAGCTCATTCCCATTTTTTGTCACTATTTATAATGGTAATCTTGACAAAAGAAATTTCAAAACCAGCTTTAATGTACAGGCTGTCCACGAACTTCAAGAGATGAATGTTACTTATTACTCTGCGTTAAAGCTCAAAAGAGAGTGGTCAAAAAAAAGAAATAGGCACAAAGCCTTAAGAATTAATCTTTTTTTAGAGTTATAGCTTATTTCCAAAGAGTTTAACTTGATTTGTCAGCTGTGAGTATTTACAATTATTTAGGCAATTCATGGATAATTGCGTTTATCAATTAAGGAAGAATAATGAAAAAACAACAAAAGACCCTCGCACTTTGGATTCTTATAATTGCGGCCATGGCCTTTTTTATGAATAGATTAGACCAAAGACCTGTTGCTGCTAAAAGCATAAAGTACTCTGAGTTCATTAATGCCGTTGAAGGTGGAAATGTAGCAGAAGTAACTTTTCAAGGAAATTCTAAGATTCAAGGAAAATTCATTGAAGGTTATGAGGATGGTAAGTTTTTTGAATTAGTTGGGAATACTGGTGATGAAACCTTTAAAATATTGCGGGATAAAGGGATAACTCCTAATTATAAAGCAGAAGAGAAACAAGGATTTTTTCAGACGCTTTTTATAAACTGGTTTCCAATGATTCTTCTTTTTGTCATTTTCTTTTTCTTTTTAAGACAATTGCAAGCAGGTGGTGGAAAGGCCATGAGTTTTGGGAAATCTAAAGCGAAAATGTTAAATGAGTCAGATAAAAAAGTTACATTTACAGATGTTTCTGGTGTTGAAGAAGCAAAGGAAGAGCTAGTAGAGGTTGTCGATTTTCTAAAAGATCCTAAAAAATATACGAAACTAGGTGGTAAAATTCCAAAAGGTGTTTTACTTGTTGGTCCTCCAGGAACTGGAAAGACCTTATTGGCCCGGGCAGTTGCTGGTGAAGCTGGCGTTCCATTCTTTTCAATCTCAGGCTCTGATTTTGTTGAAATGTTTGTTGGGGTTGGAGCTTCAAGAGTAAGAGATCTTTTTGAACAAGGTAAAAAGAATGCTCCATGTATCATCTTTATTGATGAGATCGATGCTGTTGGTAGACACAGAGGAGCAGGAATGGGCGGAGGTCATGATGAGCGTGAACAAACCCTAAACCAAATGCTAGTAGAAATGGATGGTTTTGAATCAAATGAAGGTGTTATTATTATGGCCGCAACTAACAGAGTTGATGTTCTTGATCCAGCTCTTTTAAGGCCTGGCCGTTTTGATAGAAGGGTTACTGTTGGTAGACCTGATGTAAGAGGAAGACTGGGGATTTTAAAAGTTCATACCAGTAAAACTCCTTTATCTGATGATGTTGATTTAGAAACTATTGCAAAGGGAACTCCTGGATTTACAGGTGCAGACCTTGCAAATCTAGTTAATGAAGCGGCTTTATTAGCAGCGAGAGAGAGTAAAGAAAAACTTTTTAATATTGATTTTGAAAACGCTAAAGATAAAGTTCTTATGGGGGTTGAGAGAAAATCAATGATGATCTCTGATGAGGAAAAAAGAAATACGGCATTCCACGAAGCTGGTCACGTTATTGTTGGGCAGGCCCTACCTGGAAATGACCCCATTCATAAGGTGAGTGTTATTCCGAGAGGAGGAGCACTTGGTGTTACTGTTACTCTTCCGGATGAAGATAAATTATCTATGAGTAAAGAAAAAGCTAATAATATGATTGCAATGCTCTTAGGTGGAAGGCTTGCAGAGGAAATAGTGTTTAAAGATTTCACTTCAGGTGCTTCTAACGATATTGAAAGAGCAACTGATATTGCACGAAAAATGGTTTGTAACTGGGGGATGAGCTCAACTTTAGGGCCCGTCAATTTTACCGCAAATCCAAACCAACCATTTGGTTATGGACCTGGTGCTGATAACTCAACATATAGTGAAGAAACAGCTAAGAAAATTGATGATGAAGTAGGATCAATTATTAGAAGAAATTATGATATTGCTAAAAAGATTCTGATGGATAGAAGAAATATTTTAACGAATATGAGTGAGTCTTTAATCTTATGGGAAACATTAGATGCAGATCAGATTTCAGCAATTATGCGTGGTGAAGATATAGGAAGACCAGTACTTAAAAAAGAGGGCCTAAAAGGTGAAGTTGCTAAGGCCAGTACCAAAGATGAAGATGAGTCAGACAAAGAGGACTCAAGTCTTAGTCAAACGGATCCAAACCCAACTCTTGCATAAAGTTATGAATATAAAAAAAATGGGAGTAATTAATATTACTCCCGATTCTTTTTCAGATGGAAACAAATATAATTCATTTGAGTCTTTTAAATCTAAGTTTAATGAAATTAAAAATTGGGCAGACATAATAGATATTGGTGCGGAATCAACCGCCCCTTTTAATGTACCAATTTCAAGTCTGGAAGAAATTAAGCGGTTTGAGAACACATTATTTATTCTGTTAGAAGAGATGGAAGATCCAGAACTTATTATAAGTATTGATACCTACAAAATTGAAGTTTTTAAAAAAGTCGCTAATACTATTCAAAAGTTTTGGCCAAAGTCTCAAATGATCTTTAATGATGTCTCTGGAAAGATTGATGAAGAACTCCTTTCATTTTTTCAAAAGACAAATTTAAAATTTACTTATGTCTTTTCACACAATCTTGCGCCTAATCGTGGTGAAACTCAAAAACACATGGAATATCTGATTGATAAAAACGATCAGTACCTTATTGAAGAAATGATTGAGTACTTTAAAAGGGGGATTGAAAAATTAAAAGGTCTTAATGTTGAATTGATTATAGATCCTTGTTTTGGTTTTTCAAAAACTAGAGAGCAAAACCAATTTTTGATTAAAAACTTTAACGAATTCTTAGAAACTGTTCCAAAGGAATATCCTATTTTGTATGGTATCTCCAAAAAGAGTTTTCTTCGTTTCCCAAAAGATTTGAACATGGAAGACAAAAATAATCATATGGTTTTAAATCATATGCAGGCCATATTAGTTAACAGGCTTCTATCTAGTAATGTTCAGCATGAATTTATTTTTAGAGTGCACGACCCTCATGCTATTGACGCAGTTATTCATTGTCAGAATAATTTCCATTGATATCTTTGCTTTAATTTACATTCCATCATAGAATTAAAAAATGTTAATATTTACTTAATATTTGCTTGATGTTTTTATGAAATTTTTACTATTTATATTTTTAATTTCATTATTTAATTCAGTTTATGCTCAGGATAGAGTCAGTTTCTTTGATATGCCTCTAGAGAAACTGCTGGAATTAAAAGTTAGTTCTATTGATAGTATTAAAAGTATCGAAACTCAAAAAACACCATCAGTCGTAAAGGTTATAACTAAGAAAGAAATTGAAGCAATGGGCGCCATAACTTTAAATGAAGTTTTGGAAACTGTAAGTGGGATTCAATTAAACCGAGGTGGCGATAATGTATATACAGATCATATTGGTATTAGAGGAATTTATTCAAAGCAAAACCAGCAGATTTTAGTTCTTATTAATGGGCAAAGAAAAAAGGATAGTATTCAAAGTACTCCTTTTCATTATACGAGACGCTTAATTCCTGTACATAATATAGAGAAAATTGAAATTATAAAAGGACCAGGTTCAGCTATTTATGGTGCAGATGCTGTTTCTGGAGTTATTAATATAATTACTTCCGGATATAAAGATTTTAATGGAGTGAAAGCCAAATCTATAGGTGGAAGTTATGATACCTTTATGAATAGTGTTGGATTTTCTAAAGAGTCTAGCACTGGTGGGTTCTCTTTTTACCTTCATAATACACAATCTAAATTAAATAATGAGAGTATACAGTATGATGTTCAATCTGTTTACGATACAGTTTTAAGTTCGGGTGAAATTTCAAATACTCCAGATAAACTTAATGGGGATTTTAAAGAAAGTGGAATTGAGTTTAAATACACTTTTAAAAAGTTTTCAATGGAATTTGATTATATAAAATTTGATATTATTCCTGAATATGGGACGGTTGGGAATATTTATGATGATCATAATTATATGACGGGAGTTGATGCTCGTTTAAAGTTTAAATATAGTGATCATTTGAACAGTTCTACAAGTGTAGGTATCACTTTAGGTCGGGATGTAAATCAACAGATTATTGATGAGGAAATACTTCTATTTGAGCCTGGAACAAATTTTGGAGCAGGTGCTTTTGAGGATGGTTTCTTAGCAGCCCCAGAGTTTACCCAGTACGAAGACTATCTTAATTTAGATGTAAGTTTTAAAATTAATTCAGATCATTCAATTAAATTAGGAACAGGTTTAGTTCATACGGATATTGTAGAGATTAAGGAAACAAAAAATTTCTCTTCTGATCTTGCAACTCCTCGTGGAGAGGTTGAAGATGTTACAGATACTGATGAAGTATACCTTCCTGAAACTTCTCGTTCTTCTATTTTTCTGTACTTTCAAGATGAATACAATGTTAAAAAAAACTTAAACTTGTTTACGGGGGTTAGGTGGGATTCCTATAATGACATAGGTGAGACTACTAATCCTAGGGCTTCGGTAGTTTATACGCCAAATGAAAAAAGTACTTATAGACTAATTTATGCCAAGGCTTTTAGAGCTCCTAATCTTTATGAATTATACTCTCAAAATAATCCTGTAAACAAAGGTAATGAGGATCTAAGTCCAGAAAAAATGGAATCTGTTGAGATTAATCATTCATACCGTCTTAGTAAGGACCATGATTTAAGCTTTAGCATTTATAAATTTCAGTTAAGAAATATAATTAATTTGGATGCTAATAATACTTATTCCAATATTGGAACGTACCAAGGGGAGGGTGTTGAGTTTGAATATATTGGAGAATTCCATAAAGATCTTAAATTAAGCTTTAATCATACTTCTTTGAAAGTTGTAGATAAGGATCATGAATGGGCCCCAAAACTTTCAAATAATAAATCTTTTGTTGGTATTAATTATAAAATTTCCAAAGATTGGTACGTAAGTCTACAGCAATACTATTTTTCTGAAACGACAAGAGAAGTTGGGGATCCAAGAGAGCCAATGCCTGCTTATGGCCATATGAATTTAAACCTGCATTCTCCTCAGTTTTTAGATCATTACAAGTTGATGTTTAAAATCAAAAATGTATGGAATGAAGATATAAAATATTCATCTAATTATATCAATATAAATGGAACAACTCCTGATAGACAACCAAGTGATACCTCAAAGGGGAGACAAAGTTTTTATCTTTCTTTGGTTGCAGAGTTTTAATAATTCTAAAAATTAGAGTATAATATCTATATATGGATATTACATTTGATAAGATTTTAATTTATTCAAAAGGGCCAACAATAATGGCACACTTTTTAACTTCTTTGTTTGATGTTGAAGTTTTTAAAGTCGCTGATGATCTTTATGATTTTAAGCTAGGCGGATCTCCTTTTAGAATTTTGAAGTCTGAATCATCTGATAACCTTAATGTACCTCCTTTTCAGTTCAAAGTAGGTTCTGAAGATGACTTTTCTGGTATAAAGCAAAGACTAGAGTTTTTTAATTATACTCAGAAGGTTGATTTAAAAATTCTTTCTGAAAATGGAGATTCCTTAGAAGTTATTGATCCCGATAACCGTATTTGGAAGTTTATTTTTTACGATAAATCGAATTCTTCTAGGGAAATTCCTAAAAATGATAACGAAAAACTACAAAATTTATTTTTAATGTAAGTTTCTGTTAGTTGTCATTAAGTTCCTTACTCTTCTAGAATATTTAAAAATAAAGAAACGAAGGAAAAGGATATCCGTTATGAAAAGTCTAATTGCCGCAATTTCAATTATTGCAATGACATCAAGTATAGCTGCTACTAAGGGAACCAAAGTAATTTATGGTGAAGATAATAGAGTAGATGTAATTGATTCTACTAACCCAATGTATGTTGAACTATCAAAATCTACTGCTGCTATGATTTCTAAATATAGCATATCAGCTCTAGGAAACGGAATGACTAAAATATCAGGTTCTCCACTATCTTCAAGATATTGTAAATCTGAAAGATTTTCTGAGCAACCAACAGCTGCTAATTGTTCAGGATTTTTAGTTGGGGAAAACCTATTAGTTACTGCTGGACATTGTATTAAGTCCCAATCTGATTGTGATAGATATAGATGGGTATTTGATTATAAGATCTCTCAAGCTGGTCAATCAAAAATTGAAGTACCAACTTCAAGTGTTGTTTCATGTAAGAGAGTTATCAATACAGTTCTTACAAGAGGTGACATGAATGATTTCGCTCTAATTGAACTGGATAGAAAGGTAACTGATAGAAGAGTTTTAGATTATAGAAGAAAAGGTAAAGTAGCTGTAGGTGAGGATCTTGTTGTTATCGGTCACCCTTCTGGACTACCTACTAAAATTGCTGACGGAGCAAAAGTTTCTTCAAGAAGTGGAAAATTCTTTTCAGCTCACCTAGATACTTATGGTGGAAACTCAGGATCTGCAGTATTTAATGCAAACACTGGTATGATTGAGGGAATTTTAGTTAGAGGTGCTCGTGACTATGTTTATGATTCATCGCAAGGATGTATGGCCAGTAATGTACTTGGTCAAACTGAAGGTAAGGGTGAAGACGTAACTTACATCACTAATATTCCTGAACTAATGAAAAGATAATTAAAGAAAAATAGTCTTAGTTCAAAGCCCTCCTGAAATAGGAGGGCTTTTTTGTGCCCTTTAAACTTCTTACATTTATTGACAAAAAACCAGTGAGTAGCGATGATAATACTTTGATGAAGAAATTTATGTAAATCATGGAGATGAATATATGAAAAAAGCATTATGGATTTTGCTACTAGCATCAAGTCAAGTTATGGGGTCTACCATTGCAGTGATTGATAGTGGTGTTGATGTAGAGCATAAAGATTTAGTGAATAATTTGTGGATGAACACCCTAGAAACACCAGATAATAGTAGAGATGAAGACGGTAACGGTTATCAAGATGACGTTTATGGGTGGAATTTTGCAGAACAAAACAATCTTGTCATCGATAGGAAGTATATTGGAACATTTTCTGCTGATCCTTATATGTTTTTTCAGATTCAAGGAAGAATGTTCTTAAATAGGGCCACTGAAGCTGATAAAAAATGGTTAGAGGAAAAAAGAAAAGATCCATTGTTTGCTCAAGAAATGCAAAAATTTGGGAACTTCGTTCATGGAACTCACGTTGCAGGTATAACAGTTAATAATAATATTGAAGGGAAGATTCTTTCAGTTAAATTAATACCTACAGAAGTTAAGCCATTCTTTGAATCAGTAAAAAAATCTATAAAAAATAATAATGTGCAGTCCGATGATTTGAGAATGACATTATTAAAGGCTGGTCTTTCTGCCCTTGCTTCACAACAAATGCTACTTCTAGAAGAAATAGCTGCATATGTTGGTAATCATAAAGCCGATATTGCTAATGGATCTTTTGGAACGGGTTTTAATCAAGCTAAAATGATTACAGATAATATGTTTAAGTTAGCTTTTCAAAGAGATCCATCCAAAGAAGAAAGTGATGAGCTTGCTAGATTTTTTGTAGACTCATTAATTATGGAAGGTAAAAAAATGGTGGCAGCGGCACCAAATACATTATTTGTTTTTGCCTCAGGAAATGATGGAATGAATAATGATTTATATCCAACAAGTCCAACTAATATCCAGGCCGATAATGTTATTTCTGTTGGTGCGACTTATAAATATGAGTTTATTGCTCCTTTTTCAAACTATGGAACAAAAACTGTTGATGTAGCAGCTCCTGGAATGTTAATTCACTCTCAAATTCCTGGTAATGAATATCTTGAGGTAAGTGGTACCTCACAAGCTGCACCTTATGTTGCAAATATCGCAGCTCAAATTAAAGATATCAATAAAGATCTTACTCCAAAGCAAATTAAACAAATCATTATGGGGACAGTTGATGAGAAAATGTTTCTAAGCGAAAAAGTAAAAGCTAAAGGTATCGTAAATATGAATAGAGCTACTTATGCAGCTAAAGTATCTCTTACAACAGATATTTCTAGTGCTATTAATGAGGCAAATATCACAATTGCTGATGTTAAAACATCAAATGTTAAAACACGAGTGAATCCTAACGCAGTTATGGCCCTTCCTCTACCAAATATGTTTCAGTAATGTATAAAATAAAAATATTTTGATCCATAAAGGCCCTTTAATAGGGCCTTTTTTTATGGGGGCAAGTTGATACTAAAAAAAAATAAATTAAAATAATACTTTATTAGATAAGTTATTATCGTTATGCTTATAAGGATTTAATTTTACAAGAGACACACAAACACAAGGAGATTTAATGGAGCAATTAGAAGCACTAACCGGACAATTTGTTGGGATGGTTTGGGGGCTTCCACTAGTTGGATTACTAGTAGGTGCCGGAATTATTTTTTCAGTTTATTTTGGATTCCCACAATTAACAATGTTCAAGCATGCAATTGATATCGTTAGAGGGAAATATGATAAGCCTGAAGATAAAGGTGAGATTTCTCACTTTCAAGCCTTAACCACTGCGTTATCTGCGACAGTTGGTTTAGGGAATATAGCAGGGGTTGCTGTCGCTGTTGCAGTTGGTGGTCCAGGAGCTGTATTCTGGCTATGGATTGCAGGTTTTATAGGTATGACGACTAAGTTTACTGAGGTTACTTTGTCTTTAACTTATAGAGAGACAGGTGCAAGTGGCCATGTTCATGGTGGACCAATGTATGTTATTAAAAACGGACTTAAAAAGAACTTTGCATTCTTAGGTTGGTTTTATGCACTATTCACGATACTAAGTTCATTTGGTGCCGGGAATATGTTTCAATCAAATCAGATGGCATCAATCGTAGAAACTTCAACAGGTTTACCAACTTGGATTTCTGGAATTATTTTTGCTGTTTTAGCTTTTATTGTACTGATTGGTGGTATTAAAAGAATTGCTCACGTTACTGAAAAATTAGTTCCGGCCATGGTTGTTCTTTATGTCGGTGGAGCACTAGTTGTTGTGTTTGCAAATATATCACATGTACCAGATATGTTTTCTATGATCTTTTCAGGTGCATTTGGTGGAACAGCTGCTGTCGGTGGTTTTTCAGGTGTAGTTGTTAAAGAGGTAATCGTTCAAGGAATTAGAAGAGCAACTTTCTCATCTGAAGCAGGTATGGGATCTGCGGCCATGGCCCACTCTGCTGCCAAATCCTCTCCAATTCAGGAAGGTATTGTAGCATTACTTGAACCTTTTATTGATACAATTTTAGTCTGTACTATTACCGCCTTAGCACTATTGTCTAGTGGTGTTTGGTCAGATGGTGATGTTCAAGGTGTTGACCTTACTGCAAAAGCTTTTGCAAGTGTTATGGGTCCTACTGGAGCATGGATTGTAACAATTGCTGTAACCATGTTTGCATTTTCAACATTAATTTCTTGGTCATATTATGGTGAACAAGGTGTAACTTATATTTTTGGTGAGAAAGGTATTACTCCATATAGATATGTATTTGTTGGATTTGTTTTCTTGGGTGCAATAGCCAAATTAAGCGTTGTTTTAAATATCTCAGACGCTGTTTATGGACTATTGGCCATCCCAAACATGATTGCTTGTTTTATATTGATGCCTAAAGTAAAAGCTATGGTTGTTGATTATAAAGCTAAGTTAAAGTCTGGCGAAATAAAAATGCATAATTAAATAACTATTAATTTAGAAGGGAAGTCGTTGGCTTCCCTTTTTTTTATTTAAAAGGATTAAAGAAGTCCTTAATGTCGTTCCCATATTTTCTCATTACCTCAGATTTCATATCTCTTTTCAATTTTTCCGCAAAGGTTAGGTATTCTTTTCCATTTTTTATAATCGATCCATTTCTCGTTTGATATTGTGTAAAATCTGGATTTTTAAAATTTCTCTCATTATTTATATAATCTAAAAAATAGTTTTTGATTATTTTATTGCCCTCTTCTTTTTCAGAGTTAGGAATAGAGCTGTTAAAAAGAGAAGCAATTTTTTGATCATAAATGAGAGTATAAAATTCATCTTTTTTGTCTTCTGTTAAATTGTCCCAGTTCATATAATGTTTGATGCCTTCATAGCGCCATCTTCCTATAAAAGAATTTAAGGTGTGATTTTTTATTTTTTCTTCTGTAGAATCTGGTAAGCCTTCAATCTTTTTGATATATTCATCCACTTGATTTTTTGCCACTGCGTATCCTTGAAGGCCAATTGAAGCCATGATCTGAGCCGATAGAAATTGATCACTAAAACTATTAGTTGATCTATCTTTGAAAATTAACTCCACCATTTTCTGGTTTATTTTATTTTTATGTTCTTCACTTCCATTTAAAAATTGGAACAAGTTTGAATTCAAGTCGTTTAAAAGATCTGATTCTTGAGTCATTATTTTGTTGATGAAATGAACGTTGATATTCTCTTCTATGGCCGCGAGGGTTTTATTTTTTCTCTTTACAATAAAATCAAATAAAATGGCCTTTTCTCCATCTTCACTAAGAATTCTATTTTTAAGCCTCTTAAATGTATTTTTTGAAGTCTGATCCTCAGTACAGATCACCTCTGAAATAGATTTTTGTCTCGTCATACTATCGACTTTATATCCATATTCATCAAAGTCCATTTCGAAATTTTTAATATCTTTTATGCATTGGTCTATTTCAGTCTTTATAAATGCTTTCTTCACCTCTTTGCTTGTTTCATTTAAAATAAAGCTCTTTGCTATATTTGTTTCTAAAATACTAGTAAGAGTTTTGTAAGATTTTGGTTTGGAACATATGTTTCTTAAATTTTCTAAGAATTCATCAAATGTATTTAAATTTGTACTAGTTTTTATACCTGAAATTAATATTTGAGATATTTTTGTTAAGAGAGGACCTTTATTTTCATTATCTTTTGGCTTCAAATTCTTAAGCTCTGGCCAATTTGTTGATGTTTCATATAAATCATTAAAACAAGTTGGTGTAAGAGCCTCTTTTAAGGCATAAACTCTAGTATCAAATAAAGAATCCTTTTCTAAAGTCATAAATACTTTGTTTCTTACTTCATTTATTACCTTTTTTTGAGTTTTTCTTTTAAACTCATTGATAAAATCCTCTTGAGATGAATCAGTGTTTTTGGCCAGAAAACTATTTTTATCTTCAATAATCCTTTTTTCCATCTGTGTTTGAGTTAGTTCTTCATTGTATAATACAGCTGATAAGGTTTTACTTAATAACAGATCCGACCTTAAGGAGGAAATGGCATTTTCGGTTTCATTAAGAATTATTTTTGGAAGTATAAAGTTAGTAGCTTTTTCTGTACATTTAACTTTTATTTTATCCAAGATGCCTTTCTCATTTTCTGATAAAAAATGTGGCCAGGAAGAAAAGGTTTTATAGCTGTTTAGAAAACACGAATGGATTCCAGGTTCTATGGTGTTTAATATCTTTTTTGCGTAATCCGGATCCTTTAAATTTTTTGTCAGTTCCTTTGAAAGATTTTTTAAGCTCTTGTCTATTATGGTTTGGGTAGTCGTATCTAATCCCATTTGAAAGCAATGAAAAAAACCATGTTCTCTTTTTAAATAAGATGCAATTCTATCTTTACTTTCAATGGGATGTTGACCCTTTTTGTTATATAATTTTTTTAAAGCTTCAGTTATTGCTTTATCACTACACGTTTTAAAATTATTCTTTATGTTTAATCTCGTTTGAGGATCTATTTCAGCATTCTCCAAAGTTTGGTCGATGCTTTGGGGAACCAAATGTTGGGCCACTGTCATTTCAATGATAGGTAAACATAAACTTGCAGATACTTTAGTTTGGTCGACTCTTTTTAATTGTTCTTCTGTACAGTTATTTAAAGCCTTTTCAGTTAGTTTATGACTGATTGTTTTAAGATCGCTTTTATTGTTATAAAAGTTTTGTAGTGGTTCTAGATTTTCTAAAACATTTTGAGTGAAGTATCTTGTTATTTTCTTTTCAGCTTTCTTCCCACAAACTGCAATAGCGCTTGTAAAGTCTTTTGGACTAATAAAGTGAAATTGATCGAAGTTTTCAGTTGTTGAATTTCCAATGTTTTCGATCTCTTTTGAAATACATTCTTTTAACTGTTTTGATTCGGCTTTGGCTTTGTCTTGCATATCACTTGGATCATAGCTTAAGGAATCTTTTATGGTCTTGTATTGATCTAGCAAAAGTTTTTCTAAAGTCGGTTCAAAACCTTCTTGAAAAGCATTAAATAAACAAGCTTGAATTCTTTGATTGTCCTTAATTTCTGATTTTGTTGTTGTGTAATTTCTATATGAATCACAGCCTGTTTTATTGCATAGCTCATTATTTATTTTACAGAATTGTTCTTCCTTCTTTTTTAAGTACTGAATTCTGTCTTTTAATTTTAAGTTCGAATTAAATTTAATTTCAGATTTAATAGGGTCTATACATTCTTGATAAGAATCTTTTATAAGAGGGAAAATCTTATCTTGTACATATAAAGAAGCCTTTTCATCCTCAAAAGAAGCCCCAAACTTATTGATGGTAATTGGTAATAACGCTTCATCAATTATTTTTAGACTAGCGTCTATTGGGAGGATATACTTTGTGTAATCCGCAATATACTTAGTTTCGATATTTTCTATATCTGTAACAACGTTTGAGCTTTTAATAACGTTATCAATTTCTTCAGGCTTTAGTAAATCTTTTGTCACTGTATTTAAAATTGTTTTAGTCACTGCCAATACAGTATCCTTCATAATTTCATTCTTATCACTGTTTAAACCAAATATGCCTTCTTCTTTATACTTTTCACCAATACTGTTTGCTATGTTTTTAAACTCTTTAAAACTTAATAATCCAGGTGGCGAAGGGTATAGACATTGTTTTTTTCCTTCTAAAAGAATAAAGTTCGTAAGGAATTCTTTTGTTCCTTTTTTCCCACCACAAGTATGATAGAGATCGATAATTTTATCTACCTCATCGTCTGTAAAAATTTTCAGAAGGTCATTGGAGTCTTCCATACTTAAAATTGTATTCTGATCAAGTTGGGAAATTTCTAATTGAAGTTTGATAAGGGGAACAATATGTTCACAACTATTCCAAGTTTGATCAGTTATTTTTATGATCTGATTTAGAAAAGAAATATATTCTTTGCTAAAGGGTTTTTCTGAGAGACTTTCTGGTAAACAGCTTAGGATTCCATCTACTGAGACAACTTCTAAATTAAGAGGACAAAAACGTTTAGCTGCAAGAGTGAGTTCCTGGGTGACAGAACTCAAATTATTTAAATTTGAAATGACAACGGTTTTTTCGGAACTAAATGAATTAGGACCAAGCTTAAAAGTGAGATGAAAATTAGTACTTTTTTCAACCTTAACCTTAAACTCAGGACAATATGTTAGTGGAGCAATCTCATAAGTTTGTGCGATTACTTTAAAGCTAAATACGAATGTAAATAAGAATAAAAACCTAAGCATTATTTTCAATATTTCCCTCTATCTCTTTTCGGTTAAATATTGAAATTACTTGACTTTAATAATGGGGTAGTTTGTAAAATTAACTACTTATAAAGAAGGATAGTTTCCCATTTCGGTCTGAATTCATTAAGTGCGTGTTTTTCTAATTTATCAAGATATTGGGAATTTAAGTCCGTTTCCTCATACCATTTTCTCAAATTATCAGTTCCATTAATCATATCAATGGCCTTTAATCCATCTCCATATTCGTAGGCATCAGTTTTGTAGTGAAATTCATTTGGAAAAAGGTTTTTAAATTCTTTTAAAAACAATTGAGCAAATTTCCATGGTCTAAACTTTTTATAATTTGTGGTGTGGATAAAATAACCACCACAAGTTTGATGCTCAAACTTTTGAAACATAGGATGAAATGTTACTGGTCTAATGGTAAATCCATTTAACCCACACTCAGCAAATGTATTTTCAAAATGATCCCTATATTTCCAAGCATCTAGTTTTGGATGGCCAATTTGTTCTAAGGCCCTTGTTGTACCTCTACCTTCTGAAATATTTGTGCCTTCAAAAAGAACCGTACCTATAAAAGTAAAGCATCCCTCTGGTGTGGGAAGATTTGGGGAAGGATTAACGTAGGGAAGACCTGTATCCCAGAAGAACATGTCTCTTTGGTAATCTTTCATTTCTATAACAGTTAGGTTACATTTTTTATCAGTCCAATACTTTTGATGAAACAACGCAACTTCTCCCATTGTCATTGCATGTCTTACAGGCATGGCATGTCTTCCTACAAAAGAAGCGAATTTTTCATCTAATAAATTTCCTTCCATATCAACCCCATTTACTGGGTTTGGTCTATCTAAGATAATAATTTCTATATCTTTGTCTGCACACTTTTCCAGGATATGAGTCATTGTGTATATATAAGTATATATCCTTGTTCCAACATCTTGTAGATCAATGAATAAATGATCTATGCCTTCGAGCATTTCATCTGTTGGGACTCTTGTTTCTGAATATAAAGAGTATATGGGAAGATTAAAATAGGGATGAGTGAAATGGTTCGTTTCAACCATATTGTCTTGGACATCAGTTACAAAACCATGTTGAGGTCCGAAAACTTTTTTAACTTTATCTCCAAAAGTATTTAAAAATATTTCCAAACTATGTTGATATTTATTATCTATACTTGCACTGTGGCATAAAAGACCAATATTCCCTTTAAACTTTTGTTGGAGCTCTTTTTCATCCCTTAAACGCATTATTCCTGTTTTAACCATTTTCTTTCCTTGAAAAGTCTAAATAGACAAATAATTGACACCGTTGAAGTCCCGATAGTCCCTGTTAATGCTTGAAAAAGTCATTTTTATATAACTCTTACATTTAAGATTATCGTTAACAATCTTTGTTAAATTTGTTAATCTTCATATTAATTATACACACGCAATTTAATACATGAAATAAAAAAAGCAAGGAGAGCAT
Source organism: Flavobacteriaceae bacterium (assembly GCA_964215955.1). Lineage (GTDB taxonomy): Bacteria > Bdellovibrionota > Bacteriovoracia > Bacteriovoracales > Bacteriovoracaceae. The sequence continues at coordinate 67,105 of CAXPDR010000023.1, read as the reverse complement.
ATGCAGCAATATATAGATCTAATGAAGCGCGCTTATGATAATGGAGTTATCAAAGAAGATAGAACTGGAACGGGAATTAAATCTGTTTTTGGACATCAAATGAGATTTGATTTATCTGAAGGTTTTCCAATGGTCACGACTAAAAAACTTCATTTAAAATCTATTATTCACGAGCTTTTATGGTTTCTTAAAGGAACTGGAAATATTCAATACCTCTCTGAAAATGGTGTAAGAATCTGGAATGAATGGGCCGATGAAAATGGTGACCTTGGACCAGTCTACGGTGTTCAATGGAGAAGCTGGCAAGGGGCCAATGGAAAAACCCATGATCAAATTAAAAACGTCATTGAACAAATTAAAACTAATCCTAACTCTAGAAGATTAATTGTTAATGCTTGGAATGTGGGGGAGCTAGAAAATATGGCGCTACCTCCTTGTCATATGTTCTTTCAATTTTACGTAGCTAATGGAAAATTGAGTTGCCAGCTTTATCAAAGATCAGCGGATATCTTTTTAGGAGTTCCATTTAATATTGCAAGTTATGCACTTTTAACTCATATGGTAGCTCAAGTTTGTGATCTCGAAGTTGGAGAGTTTGTTCATACCTTAGGGGATGCTCATATTTATTCAAATCATATGGAGCAGTGTAAACTTCAAATGAGTAGGGAGCCAATGGCCCTTCCAAAAATTAAGATCAATCCTGATGTGAAAAATATTGATGATTTTAAATTTGAAGACTTTGAATTAATCGGTTATGAAGCTCATCCTCATATTAAAGGGACTGTGGCGGTTTAAATTATGATTGTATCTATGATTGCGGCCATGGGAAAAAACCGGGTTATTGGTAAAGGCAACCAAATGATGTGGCACCTTCCCGAAGAGTTTAAATATTTTAAGCAAACGACTTTAGGCCATTGTGTAATTACGGGGCGAAAAAACTTTGAGGCAATGGGCAGACCTTTGCCTAAGAGAACAAATATCGTCGTTACAAGACAAAAAGGCTTGAAATTGGATGGCTGTATTGTTGTGAACTCGGTAGAGGAAGCATTAGAATATGCAAAATCTCAGGGGGAGTCCGAAGCATTTATTTTAGGTGGTGGGCAAATTTATAAAGAAGGTCTTAAATATGCTGATCGTATCTATTTGACGGAAGTAGATTACTCAGAAGAGGGGGAGGTTTACTTTCCTGAGTTTAATGATAGAGAATTTTCTAAAGAACTTGTTAAGAAAATGGAAGTCACATCTAATAACCCTTTGAAGTGGGAAGCATTTCTTTACACAAAAGCTTAAATTATTTTCAAAAATTACGAAAAGAATTATAAAGATTTCCTTAACCATAAAAATTAGGAATTTTGAATGGAAGAAGTTTTTAATATTATATTCGTTGATGATGAAAAACATGCTTTGACTCTATTCAAACATACTTTGAAGTCAGAGCTTAAGTCTGGATCCATAAACCTTCTTACTTTTTCAAATGGAGAGGACTGTTTAAATTACTTAAAGAATAATACGGTTGATATGTTTATTATGTTCTCTGATATCAATATGCCAGTGATGGACGGATTTACTTTACTTGATGAAGTTAAGCGTTTACACCCACATGTGGATCTCTTCTTTATTTCAGCTTATGATTTAGACGATTATAAACTTCGGGCCGACAGTAAAGGTGCCAAGGGATTTTTAACTAAGCCCATGAACTTTAGGGCGATCAAATCTATTATTAATAGCTATATTCAAGTCTAATTTATTTTTGGCAAACAGGACAAAAATACGTTCCCCTTTGGGCAAGAACAATTTTTTGAACTGCGTTTTTTTTACAAAGCTGACATTGCTTTTGATAGAAAACGACTAGGTGATTGACTCCAGAGCCTTTATCTCCTGAAGTGTCTCTATAGCCGCCGGCAAAAGTCGTTCCTCCAGAATTAATCGTTGGGTTTAGGACCTTGAAAATCCCTTCATAAAGTTTTTTGATTTCTTTAGGCTTAAGAGAATGGACTTTTCGATCGGGTCTAACTCTGCCATGAGCACATATTTCATTGGCAATATAATTTCCTGTACCAGCGAAGAGGGATTGGTCGAGGAGAGTGACTTTGATCAAACGCTCGGGATATTTAAAAAGATTGGTTTTAAAATAATCTAGTGTGAAATTTGGATCGAGAAGATCATGTCCCAGTTCATCTAATTTTATTTGGGATTGAACTTCATCATACAAATACATATGGCCAAAGCGCCTTGGATCCACGTAAGCCAGGAAACCGTTATCTCCCTTTAGTTGAAAGTGGGTATGTTTTTCAACAATTTTTTCTTTGGAAATTAACCAGGTTCCAGTCATTCCAAGGTGAGATAAAATATGCCTTCCATCATCTAAAATGAAATCCAACATTTTACCTTTTCTATTCACATTTAAGATCACTTTGCCTTTGAGTTTATCAATCTTGGTGTGAATAATGGAATCACTGACATCACTTTTAGAAAAAGATGTTATCTTAAATGGCATTACCTTGTTAAGTTGATCGGCTATTGTTTTTACTTCTGGTAGTTCGGGCACGGGTATTTATCCTATTGTTTTTATTACTATTTTTTAGCATCAAAAGGTCGTTCGAACCTTTATGCGACTTTTTTACGACCTTACATTTTGTAACTCATGTAGTAAATATAATTAGTGGAAGGAAATACTTATGAAAATTAACGAATATCATAAACTAACATGTCACTGCGGTTCAGTTGAGTTGGAGTTGTATTTACCTCATGGGCTAGAGAACCCTAGAAGATGCGATTGCTCAATGTGCCGAAGAAGAGGAGCCGTTGTAGCATCTGTTTTACTTGAAAATTTGAAAATAGTGAAAGGTAAAGATAAATTATCTCTTTACCAATTTAACACCAACACTGCTAAGCATTTCTTTTGTTCAAGTTGTGGAATTTATACACATCACCAAAGACGATCAAATCCAACACAATATGGCTTTAATGTAGCTTGCCTTGAGGGAGTAAATCCTTTTGAAATTCAAGATGTGCCTGTTATGGATGGGGTTAACCATCCAGCAGATAGGTAAGAAAAAATGAAACAATGACCGATTTTAAAGAAGAGTTTGTTAAAGATGATTATAGGTATAATTACTAATCTCATGTTTGTAGACAATATTAAAGAAAGTAGAAACTTTTATTGTGGATTATTTGATGTTGAGCCATTTGAAGAAGATGAAATATTTTGCTCATTTAAATTTGGAAATACATATTTCAATCTTCACCTAGCTGATGATCAATCCCCTAAATCTAAGGGGGGAAGCGTTTGCTATTTACATGTTGATGATTTTGTAAAATTTATTGAACGAGCAAAATTATTTGATATGAAAATGTATAGAGGGCCTCTTGAGGTAAACGAGATTGGTAGAACAATATGCCAATTAGAAGATCCATTTGGAAATGTTATAGGGATTGAGGGATAAGGAAGAATGAAAGATATTGAGCTATGAAATTTTACGAATATGAAAACTATATTGTCATTCTTATGCCAATTTTTAAAGAGTTGGAAAATAGTATCTCCGAATTACTACCCCTGGCCAGGATTGAACATGTTGGTGCTTCTTCAGTCAAAGGTTGTATTTCAAAAGGTGACTTAGATATCCTGGTTGCTGTGGATCAAAACCAATTTGAAGATTCCCTAAAACAAATTAAGTCTCTTGGTTTTTATGAAAAGAAAGAGACCTTGAGAACTAATGAGCTATGTATGCTAGTTACAAGTAAGTATGAAGGACAAGACGTTGCAATTCAGCTTATTGTTAATGGCTCAAACTTTGAAAACTTTTTGCATTTTAGGGAAGTACTACAGTCAAGTGAGGAAGTCCTCTCTCAGTATAATGAATTAAAGAAATCATCTATCGATATGGATCAAGAAGAATACCGAATTAGGAAGAATAATTTTATATCTTCCATATTGAGTTTGAAGGAATGAGCTTGAAAAAATATTTACTAGAAGTCCATAATTCATTGATTGGTGTAAAAGATCTTGAAAAAGATGAAAATGGTCTTTTAAGGGCGAACCTACGAGTACCTATAGTTAGAAAGCACCTTGAAACTACTCATTTTTGTTTTTTAGAACAGAGCAACCAAAAGATACTAAATTCTTGGGACTTTATATGGAAAAATAGCGAATGTTTTGAAGTTATGAGTACAGCTCTATATTTTTACCAAAGAAAAAGTATTTCTCAATCAGAGTTTCAAAAACTCAAGACATGGGTGAATCGAATTAGCTGTTGGGAGCATAGTGATGATTTATCAAAAATATATGCAACAGTCGTGGAAGAAAATCCCGAATGGATTATTCCCAGTTTGAAGAACTGGAATAAATCCAAAAACTCATGGAAAAGAAGACAATCTGTAGTTTCATTAATTGAATATGCAAGGAAGAGAAAGAGAGTGTTGCCTTTCAATGATTTGATTGGTTTTGTCAAAAACTTGCTAGATGATGGAGAATATTATGTTCAAAAAGGAATCGGCTGGACACTAAGAGAAATCTATAATGTTTATCCGAAAAAGACACTTGGTTTTATTGAATCTCACCTACACGAGATTAGGCCCACTGCTTATAGTAGTGCGACAGAAAAATTGGATAAACAAACTAAAAACAAACTAAATAAATTGCGTAAAGAGAAAAGAAAATAAAATTGAAATCTATGAGTAGAAGATTAATAAATATGATTTTGAGCTAAGGGAAGAGTATGAATATTAAAGATAAAGATTTTAAAGAGTTGCTAGATAGCTATCCTAAGTTTTGTGTTTATGGGCTTAGTTCTAATTCAGCTAAACCTAGTCATTATGTTCCGGTGTATATGAAAGAAAATGGTTGGGATATTGTCGGCGTCTATCCAAAGAAGCATGATAAAAAGGTTTTCAGGATTCTTCACTCACTCAAAGATGTTCCTACCGAATATAGAAAGTTTGTTAATGTATTTAGATCGTCTGAAAAAATACCTGAGCTTGTGGATGAAATACTTGAACTTGGTGGAGTTGAAGTTATTTGGCTACAATTAGGGATTTCTCATCCAGAGGCTGAAGCTAAAGCAGAAGCTGCTGGAATTAAGGTTGTTTCCAATAGATGCTTAATTATTGAACACGAAAAGTATTATAAATAAATTCAATGTATTTAAGTTTGTAAAATTGTTCTTTCCGTAATTTATTTCTTATACTTATTAAATGAAATATTTGATTCTTTTTTTAATTTTTTCGTCGCAACTTACTCAAGCTTCTTTCCATCTTGGAGATGAGTTTTTAAATCGAACGACTAAATACCCTGTAATACCAAAGAAGTTATTTAAAAAAACGATTAAAGCGATGGAAGAAAAGTTTCAATTTTTGGCAATTAGTAAGGGGGAAAGGCTAATTACCTATGCTGGTTGGACTGATCCAACAGCAGATCATGCTACAGCAAGAAGGTGGGATGATGCTCAGGTTCTTATTTTCCGTGGCATGGCCCATAGATCTGAGATTAATCAAGATGCGCTAGCTTTAATTGTATGTCATGAAATTGGGCATCTATATGGGGGAGAGCCTCTTAAGAGAGAAAATGATTTTATTGCAGCCGAGGGGCAAGCTGACTATTTTGCTACTAAATTTTGTCTTAGAGAAGCCTTATCTATGATTTCACCAAATAATATTGAGCAGAGATTAATTCAGGCCATAAATGGAGTAGGAGAGTTTTTAGCACATAACTGGGGGCATTCCATGCCCAGCACAGATACTCCTGATCTCTCAGAGGTTGAGAATACCTATTTAGAGCATCCAACGCCTCAATGTCGATTTGATACCTATATGGCCGGTTTGAATGGGCAAGCTCGTCCAAAATGTTGGTATAAGGAAAGTTCACCTAGTTTTTAACTTTAATCTTTGTAGTATTTACAATTTTTTTGATCTTAATCCAAATTCGCGTTAAATGTAGTAAAAAAATGAAAATGGAGGTATTTGATGAAATTTATTTCAATACTTTTTTTAACTTTAATAAGCTTGCAAAGTTACGGTGGCATTATCAAAAAAGTTATGCCTAAAGTAAAAATTACTGATGCCTTAAGTACTAGGTTTTATAATATCAATTCATTTTGCCTTTCTGCTGATGAAACAATTTTAAAAGGAAGTATTCCTTTTTGTTATGAATCTATAAATCAAGGTCGTCGTGGTAAGATTTGTGTCGATGGTGGTGGAATTCAAAATATTGAAATTCCTAATTCTTATAGTTATAGAGTTGGTGACCCAAGAGGCTCAGAATATGCTAGGTTTAGCTTTAAGCGTATGATTGAGGTTAAGGTGATTGATTCCGATCCAAGAGGCGCTGACGTGGAAATTGAGCGTTACCAAATTGAATTAGAGACTTGTGAGAATTAACGACTTACTGAAATTTTCTTAGTAGACAGAAGGTTATATCATCACTTTTTTTCCAAGATTCAGGGTCTTGTTCTGTGCAGATCTTAGTCAGCTCGTTGAATGCTTGTTCAATATTATCTTTGAATATGATTTGGGCAAGCTGCTCATGTGATAAATTATCAAAAAGGCCATCAGAGCCAAGTAATATGGTATGACCAATTTTAAGTTTCATTTTTGTTGTGCTTTCTATACGTAAACTTTTATCACCTACAAGGTGATTTACAATATAGCGATTATCATGGTCTAAAGAATCATCTTGGCTAATGACTCCACCTTGAATTAAGTGACCAACTTCACTTTGTGGAATATTTCTATATATTTCTTTACCTTGTGAGTTCCAATAGATGATTTCAGAATCACCAACATTATGACAAGTTAATGAATCTTTTTTTATGTAAACAATTGCAAGGGTCGTTTTTGCACCGGCTTTGAGGGCCCTCACATCTTTATTCGATTTTTCTATATATTTCAAAAAATTATGGTCTTTGTTTTTTATAAAGTTATTAGCGAGACTGTCTATGGCCGTATTTGATGCCTTTGCACCCAGAGGATGTCCGCCCGCTCCATCGGAGATACCAACTAAAATTTCATTGTTTTTGGTCTTGATAGTAAAGGAGTCTTCATTGTGTTCTTTGGTGTTATCGCATTTTAAAGAAAAATAACCAATATCAAAATTCCCTAATTTTTCAAAGGAAGATTCATATTTAGAACTGTCATTACTAATCTTAAACTGCATCTGACCAATCCATGAGTTCTAAATGAGATTTGAGTTGGGTCATTGTTTTAAATCGACTTAAGATGAGATTTCTCTTCAAGCCACATATAATATATTTAATGGAAGGAGGTAGTTTTTTATAATATTTTTGCCCTCCCAAAATATCATAAAATAATCTAATCGTTTTAATAATATCTTCATCTTGGTTATCTTTTTTGGAGTCTCCCCAATGATGAAAATCAATAATTTTAATATCAAACTCAAGCCCGAATTTTTTTATGATAATGTTTTCAGTATGGAGGTCTCCATGATATTCTCGGTTGGCATGGATAAATTCAAGCCCTCTTACCAAAGAATAAAGTAAGTGTATCGCTGGGAAGATACTTAGTTGTTTATTCTTTTGACTGTTAACAAAATCTTCTAAGATTTGTCCTTCTACAAATTCGCTAATGATACAGGCGATTTTTTGACCTTTGATTGTTATGGTTTGATGACCATGATAGTTTAGAACAATAGGTGAATCTTGTAATTTTTCTAACTTTTGAGAGTTTTTAATACTTACTGAAAAATTTATATTTCGTTTTGGATAAAAAAGTTTGATGGCCCTTAGGCACTTGGTATTTATCTCTAATACCTTATACACTTCTCCTTCTAATCCTGCGCCTAGTTTTTCAACAACCAGGAAGTTAGAGTTTATTCGTTTTCCTGGTTGTAAATTAAATTCTATTTCTTGCATAATCCATTTTAATTAATCATCTAAAGGAATTTCTTCGGCCGTGTCGATTGGTTCCTCAATAATTAACTCCTCATCATCTAAAGTTGTAGGAGCAACTGGTAGTGAACCTAATTCATCGTCCGACAATTGCACAAATTGTGAATTATCAGAAGGTTGAAGGTCATCTTCAGCATGTAAATTGGCTTTTAAAAAGCTTCCAGTTAAAAGTGTTAAAACTAATGTTTTGGTAAGAAAACTTTTCATTTAAACTCCTATGAAAATAAGTTTACCTAATTAAACTCAAAATTACTAAATTAAATATGTAAGGAAGATTTTGGTCTCCCTTTTACGCTCAACTTTTTATGTATTAATTTTAATATTTGTTCTCTATTTAATTTCTCTTTTAACTCTTCCCAAAAATAAAAATTATCCCGATCATAGGATAATCTGTAATTTTCGGTTAACCTCTCACCAAATAAAATATCCTTAGTGGCCACGGCCGTGTTCTCATCTCTCATTGCAGTATTTGGACCTAGGGAATGAGTTTTATATTTGGATTTGTCAGTGGGAAAGTAGATAAGGCCATTTTTAATATAACTGTAAGTTAGAAGTTCTCTGATTTCATTTAGGGGAAGCTGGTCGCAATGAGCCAAAAATTGTTTTTTCCAAAAAACATGGCAAGTTAGGTTCGTATATTTCCAGATAACACTACCTTTAGTTATTAATTCCTGAGCATATAAGCCTGTTTTTTCGTCTTCAAACTTTAGTTCACAATTAAACATGAGCATAGAAAATCCTTTTAAAGAAGGGGGTAGCATGGCCACCCCCTCTAGGGTCATCCAGATAAAGGTTCTTAGGGAATAAGAAATCAAACACCGAATGGGTCTGAAAATCCTTTGCCTGGGAATATCTTAAAAGAATAAGTTTTTCCATTTTCATAGGGTAATTATCGTATATATTTACAATATGGAAAAATCGTTTTATTTCTATATTAAGTTAGTTTTAAACTAATTGGAGGGATTTATGAATAGGTTGAATTTTAATCACTTATATTATTTTTACATTGTAGCTAAAGAAGGATCGGTAAAAAGTGCATCTGAGAAACTTTATGTCTCTCAACCAACGATCAGTGATCAGCTTAAACTTGTTGAAGAATATTTTGATTGTAAGTTATTTGAAAGAAGAAATCGTTCTTTATTTTTAACGAAGGAAGGCTCCCTCGCTCTAAAGTATGCTGAAAAAATATTTGATTTAGGGAACGAATTAACATTTAGACTGAGAAATAAAATTCAACTGCCTAAACGTAGTATAGATATTGGGATCACACATTTTATGTCTCAGTACTTCTTGTATGATACTATTTTACCACTTTTTGAACAAGATGAGGTCTCTGTTAAAATTCATGAAAATGAAAGACACTTATTGTTAGCAGAGTTAGAAGAGGGAAATCTAGACGTGATGTTTACTGATAGTAAAGATTCTTTATCAAGTAACATGGATTCCTACAGAGTAGGAGTTAATAAAACTTTTGCTGTTGCTCATAAGAAATATAAAAAATTTAAGAAAGATTTTCCAGACTCTTTAAATATGATTCCTTTTTTTAATTATACTAAGGATTCATCTTTGAAGTATGAAATTGAGTTGTTTTTTTCTAAGCACTCATTAGCACCAAAAGTCATTGGAGAAGCTGACGATATTGATCTTTTTCAAGTTGTTACAGATAGGGGGTTGGCGTTTACTATAGTCCCTGAGGTCGCAAAAAATAGGCTGTGCCAAAATAAGGATGTAGTTGTACTTGGAGAGCTAGAAGAACTACAAACCTCAGTTTGGGGAGTTGTTAAAAAGAATTATAAAGGGCTTGGACATAGACTTTTAAAAGGAGAGCTTTCGTGAGAAGTGTAGAAATAATTAAACCTGAAAACTTTGAGCAAGAAGATCATTTTTATCCAAAAGCATTGAACTCCCAACTTCATGCGATGGTAAGCCATTTTTTTAACCTTGATCATAATAGAATTATTCAACGGTATAATCATTTGAATCCTCAAGTTAATCCAAATGCATTAAATGATATTTTAAAATACCAATCAAAACATTTCTTTTGGGGAGGTGCAGATTTATTCTATGTAACCACTGAAAGAGGAAACAGAAAGATGGTTGTTCTAGAAACCAATTCTTGTCCTTCTGGGCAAAAGTCTATGCCATTAAGAAGTGATGCAGATGAGTATAGAGGATATCGATATCTAATTGAAAATTCTTTTTTACCTCAACTTAAAAAGAAAAGATTACCTGCCGGGAAGCTTGCAGTTATATACGATAAAAACTATATGGAAGTTTCAGGCTATGCTGCTACTTTAGCTGACTTGACAGGAGAAGATGTTTATTTGATTCCCCATTTTCATGGAGAAGAACAATTTATACGTTTTGAAAACGGGATCATGACTCTTAATAAAGAAGGCGAAGATATACCTATTAGGGCAGCATACCGCTATGTAACTCAAAAACCATGGAATAGACTACCTGTCACTTCAAAGACATTCATTTTTAATTCTACTCTTGTCTGTCTTGCTGGAGGACGAAATAAACTTTTAGCAAATAAAGCTTATGAAATATTTAATACTGAACTAATGGATAGTGGTTTAAAAATAAATGTTCCTGAAACTATTAAGGATGTATCAAAACTTGAGATCCCTCTTTGGATCAAAAAATTTGGTGGTAAAGCTGTTATTAAAAATCCTTATTCTAATGCTGGGCAAGGTGTATATACGATAACATCTGAGCAAGAGCTTGATGCTTTCTTATCAGTTGAACACCAATATGATCAATTTATTGTTCAAAGTTTAATTGGTCATTATGAATGGAGTTCACATAGTGAGACAGGGAAATTTTTTCATATTGGAACGGTTCCTAATAAAAGAGGGAATACTTTTATTGCTGACTTAAGGGTGATGGTTTACTCATCTCCTCAAGGCTTTTTCCCATGTGCAGTTTACGCAAGGAGAGCGAGGTCACCGATGACCTCTCAATTAAAAACTGGTAGTTGGGAAGTTCTTGGGACAAATCTTTCGGTAAAGAAAGGTGAAAATCAGTGGGAATCTGATACGAGTCGACTTATGCTAATGGATAGTAAAGACTTTAATACATTAGGGATTGGTTTAGATGATCTCATCGAGGCTTATATTCAAACAGTTCTAACTATTGTGGCCATTGATAAAATGTCACAAACACTTCTAAATAAAAAAGGTCAATTTAGACCGAAACTTTTTAAATCTCTTGATAACGATGAATCTCTATTTAATGAGATTCTTTACTAAGGAAAAAAATGAGTAAAGTTATAACGATAAAAACTAAAGATGAACTGAGAATTAGCTCTTTAAAGAAAGGTGAAATTCATAGAATACATCTTCATTTGTCAGACAATGCCATGGGGACACCATGGAGAGTACCCCTAATTATTATCCGTGGATTGAAAAAAGGTCCCACTCTTGGAATTACGGCCGCTATTCATGGGAATGAGTTAAATGGGATCTCTACAATTTTTAAACTTGTTGATCTTATTGATCCAAAAAAATTGTCCGGTACTCTTGTTTTGGTTCCAATTAGCAATGTTCCTGGTTATCTAAGTAATCAAAGATATTTTACCGATTATGTAGATTTGAATCGTATCATGCCAGGTAAGCCGGAGGGGAATACTAGTAATTTGTATGCCTATTACTTCACTTCTAAATTAATAAGTAAGTTTAACTATCTATTAGATTTACATACTGCAAGTCATGGAAGGGTAAATAGTCTTTATATCAGAGCTGATTTAGAAAGTGAAGAAACAAGAACTTTGGCCTATCTACAAAATCCCCAAATTATTGTTCAGAAGTTTGATGAAAATGGAACACTCAGGAAATGGGCCAATGACAATGGAATTCCAGCCATTACCATTGAGATCGGTAATCCAAATGCATTTCAACATAATCTTATTGATGAAACCTTAGAGGGAATATTAAATACGATGAAGCATTTGGATATGATTGCTGGTGATGTACAGGATATGGTTACTGATGCGTATGTTTGTGATAATTCCTATTGGATTTATTCTAATAAAGGTGGGATTGTCGATGTTTTTCCAAAGCTTGCTGATGAAGTTAACGCTGGAGATATCATTGCTAAGGTCTACGATGTATTTGGACAGGTTAAAGAAGAAATTAAGGCCGATCGTTCAGGTGTAGTCATAGGAAAAAATATAAAACCCAACTGTGATGCAGGTGCGAGAATTTTACATTTAGGTGTTAATTTAATTGCTCCAGAGTCAGATGAAATTCCAGGCCATGTGGATTTTGAAAATGAACAGATTGAAAAATAAAAGAAGCTTTGATTTTCCAAAAGGAATGTTAGTCTCTAAAAAATATGAAATACAAGCAAAACTAGGTGATGGGTGGGAAGGCGAAGTTTATCGGGTAAGAGAAATTGATACTGATGTTGAAAGAGCGGCTAAGTTCTTTTATCCCAGAAAAACTGTAAACGATGGATTAATTAAAGATTATATAAAAAAACTTCATAAACTTAGGGCCTGTAATGCTTTAATCAAATATATTGGCAAGGATGATTTTTATTTAGAAGGAGTAAGGATTCCTTACTTATTATCCGACTTTATTGAAGGATATACCTTAGATACATATGTCTCCAGTTGGTATAATGGTGAAATGGAGCCGTTTCGAGCCTTGAGACTTTTTTATGATATTGTTCGGGCGGTAGAGGAAATTCATCTTAATGGTGAATTTCATGGTGATCTTCATAGTGATAATATAATTATTCAAAAATCAAGTCTTCATTATGATTTAAAATTAATTGATGTTTTTCATCCAAAGAAAGGTAAAACCTTTTCCATGGAAGATGATATGGTTTTTCTGGCCAGACTTCTTTATGACATGACTGGTGGAAAAAATAACTATAAATATCTGCCACTTATTATTAAAAATATATGCTGTGGTTTAAAGCGGAAACTTATTCTTAAAAAATTTAATAATGCAACTGCATTAAGGGTATTTATTGAAAATAGTAGTTGGGAAGATGGGTTATTTTAAATAGTCTGTAATTGTTCCACCAAAAATGGTTGGGAATCCAATTAAAATAACTCGATTAATTGCTACTGTAAGGTCACCTTGAATAGGTAATTTATTTATAAGAAATAAAATTAACACTACACTCATTATAGAGATGAAATAGGTTGCAACTATTCTTTTTATAAAATTTATGACATTTCCTTTTAGCTTAAATCGATAAAAGTTAAAATAGACAAAAGTAGAAACGGTTATTAAAGAAACCCAAAACAGCATAGAAACATTTTTTTGAGGTAAACTTTCACTTAAATTCCATACTTCTTCTGTTAGGCAAAGCGGCGAAGCAACGAGAAGAGAACCGACAAATATTTGAGCCATATCCCTTGGTTTTAACTCAACCATAATTGGGTTTACTATATGGCTAATAGGCTTTCCTGAATTATCAAAAAAGGTTACAACTTCTTTAAGATAGCCATTAACTCGTTTAATTTCTGTATTAATATTATTTTCCATTTAAATTCCTAGTTTAGCTGAACTTGAATTTTAAAAAAATCTTTAATTCCCATAAGTATATTATTTGCGGCCATAGACGCAAGGATAAGTCCCATGACTTTAGAGATTACTATGGCCCCTGAATTACCAATTTTTTGATGAATCTTATTGGATGCCCGCATTAATATATAATTAATAAGTAGAACAAATATAAGTACCAAAAGGACTTTGATTTGACTCATATAAGATGCTCTATTTGTATCGGCCAAAAGAACTACCGCTAATATGGCCCCCGGACCAGCTATTGATGGTATTGCCAGAGGAAAAATTGCAGTTTCAGAGGCATTTTTTACTAATTGAATTTCTTCTTCTGGTTTACTGCTTCCAAAAATCATATTAATAGCGAAGAGAAATAGAATCACTCCACCTGATGTTTGAAAAGCAGCTAGTGGGACACCAACATTTTTAAGAATAAATTCTCCAACAAATAAAAAAAAGATTAAAATACAGCATGCAGCAATAGTAGATTTATTAGCAATTTTTACTTTGTCTTTGGTATCATAACCTTTTGTTATCGCTATAAATACTGGTACCGTTCCAATGGGATCAATAACTGCCCACAGAACAATAAAAATACTAATTACTTCTTCTAAATAATTCATAGTGAAATTTTAGACAAATTATTACTAAAAGGAAATAAATATTGTGGTACCTGCGTCTTTGGAAGAAAGGATCTTAATTTTGCCACCAAAGCCGCTGATGATATTATTAATCAAATAAAGACCGTAACCTAGCCCAGTGTTACTTGTTTGTTTTTTATGGAGCAAGTTTTGGGCCTTTTCTTTGGTCATCCCTATAGAGTTATCAGAAATTATGAGATTCTCTCCGGAATTCGTTATTTCATGATTAATATAAATTTTTAACTCCCGGCTTTCATCCTGAAATTTACAAGAGTTTTCTATGAGATTCTTTAAAATAGTTATAAGGAAATAATTTGGTAATGATTTAAAAACTTGGTCATTTGATGTTAATTTTATTGCAGCTGCGTGTTCTTTTATTTGTGGTGAATTCAGAACTTCTTCCATTGCCTGCTTTAAAGTTATGTACTCATCAGTTTCAGAGTTAATGAAAGTAGAAAGAAATTGGATGCGTTTGAATGCATAACAACCAGATTCGATTGCTGTTGAACCCATTTTTTCTTTGAGGGTTTCATCCGCAATTAAATAATTAAATATTCCAAGATCATTTTTTAAGTCATGGATGAGATTAAATAGTAAGGTTTTATAATCGTAATTATTTACTTGAGGTTGATGTGCAATTAATTCAAGGTAATATTGGAGTGTTTCTTCGAAGTTTTTTCCTTTTTGAATTAAAAGCGCATTTAGATTTAATGGTAGCTCGGTTATATTAATTTTATCTATGAAGCCTGAAATAATTAGGACAGGAGGAGGTGTATCTAGTCTTGAAAGCCTCTTAAGAAAACTTAAATTGTTACCATCTTCTGTGAAAAAGTCCACGATAATTAAATCATAATTTGTCTCCATTACCTCTGGTATGACTGGAGAGGACTCTATGAAGTAGTCTGATAAAACTTCGTTCAAATATTCGATATCTGAAATATCGTCTTCGATAAGAAGTATTTTCATTTTCAGATCTCCCTGATAGATTTGTTTATTATATTTTATAAGGAATTCTTAGTATGATCAACATGAAAGGTTTGATGCCACACGGTCAATGTTATTTATGGAAGACTGAGCTTGTTTTACTACATGTTGTGTCCGACATAGTTATAAGTCTTTGTTATTTATTTATACCTGTGGGAATCTTGATCATTTTAAGGCAGCGAAAAGATTTCCCTATGCGGGGAACAGTAATTTTGTTTATGTTATTCATAGTCTTTTGTGGGATTGTTCACTTCTTGGAAGTTATAAGTGTATGGTATCCCATTTACTATGTCAGTGGTCTTTTAAAGGTTTGTACAGCATTTGTTTCAGTTGTTTCATGTTTCATATTTCTTAAGAATATAAAGAATATTATAAATCTTCCTTCTTTTAGAAGTTTGAATAGTTTTCTTTTTAATAATTTACATAATGTTATTGAAAAGCTACCCGTCGGAGTCATTTTTTCAGATAAAAATGGTGATATTAATTATTCAAATGAATATGTTAATGAATTGTTTGGTTATGAATCCTCTGAGCTTAGAGGAGAAAAAGTAGAAATCCTAATTGAACCTAAAATAAGAACTAAACATAGGGAATACCGTTATCATTATTTTAAAAATGAAACAGATAAATTGATGGGAGGCGGAAGAATTTTACAGGGGAAAACTAAAAATAATGGGTTTAAGGATCTTGAGGTTGGGCTAAGACCCATAAAGTTTAGTAATGGTAGTGATGGAATAACCCTTGTTGCCATAATGGATGTTTCTGAACAAGAAAAAATTAAATCGGAAATGGCAAAAGCTTTGAAGCTTGTTCAGGTTGCTACTTATGGTATGCCTTCTTTATTATCTTATATCGATGTTAAAGGATTTTATCGTTTTGTTAATAATGCGTATTTACAAAAATGGAATATCTCAGAATCCGATATTGTAGGAAAGCACTATAAGGATTTTTTGCCTTCAGAAACCATTGAGAATATAAAAGAAAAGATGAATTTGGCGATGAATGGTGAGGATTTAAACTTCAAAATTAAAGTTCATTTTCCAAAACTCGGTGCAAGAGATTTGGACGCATTTTATATGCCTCATTTTGATGAACAAGGTAAAGTCTCAGGGGTTGTTGTTTTGGCGCATGATATAACGGACTTGAATCACACCCTGGCTACTCTTGAATCAACAAACAGGCAACTTGAAGAATACGCATTTTTAGTTTCCCATGAGCTTAGGGCCCCTGCTAGGCATGTTTTAAGCTTTTCTGAATTAATGGAAAAAAGAATGGATGAACTTAATGTTGAGGATGAAAAAATCAGTAAATATGTTGAGATCATCACCCGAAATAGTGAGAAAATGCAGGATATGATTTCAGGGATGTTGAAGATTTCTTCCATCAATCAAGTTAAACCATTTTTAGAATCCGTTGATCTAAGAAAAAAACTTGAAAAAGTGCATGTGAACTATAGTGATCAAATTAATTTAGTTATAAAAACCGAAGAAGATACTTATATTAAAGCTGACAGGCAGATGCTTGAATCAATCTTTTCAAATTTATTTGAAAACTCTATTCACTATAAATTAGAAACAGACCAAAAGGCTTCAATTGTAATAGAGATTAAGAACCTTAAGAAAAGTGTTATTCTTGAGTATTATGACAAAGGGCAAGGAATTGAAGAAAAACTCATTGAAAAGGTTTTAAACCCTTTCATCAAAGGAGATGACTCTAAGGGACTTGGGCTTGGGATGACAATTGTGAGTAGAAGTATTGAAAAGCTATCTGGTACCATTGAGATTTTACCATCAAAAGAAGGTGTTCATTTTAAAATTTCTTTTCTTAATTAGTATAGGTGTTTTAAGTTATATTGGTAAAAGAAAATTAAACTTTTAAGCTGAGCCTGTATATCTTTGTGCTTTAATTGCTTTTGAAAATATCCTGATATCTTTGATTTGCCAGCAATTATTATATCTTTAGGATTGTCGCTACTTGTATGGATGTAAACAGTGAAATTCAAGTCTTCAAGGTAGGTCTTATAAAGAGTTATACCGTCTATGTTTTTTAAATTAAGATCTAGTAAGATTAAAGAATTGATTGGATTAAATTCTTTAAGTGCTTCAATCTTTCTATCATCTGGATAGAAAACACAGTTTATATTTTTATCTAAATCTGAAACAATATTATGGAATATCTCACAGTCTAGTGGATCGTCTTCAAAGAAAATAATATTTTTAAGTTCCCTAATCATCTTTCTTTACTCTAAAAATGGAAGGACTATAGATAATGTGTTTTTATCAAAAAGAACTTTTCCATTATGTTGTTGAATTAAGTGGGTTAATGACTTTTCGAGGATATGATTTTGTTTTGGAGAGTCAGTTTTAAAGTGAAATATGAGCTCAAGTTTTTCATGATCTATTCGAGGTAAAAAGTCCGCAAGGCTTCTGTATTTTTTATATTCATTAAAAATAAGGAAAAATTTCTCTTCATCGATTAAAAGATGGGGCGCATTTTGAAATTGCTGACAATCAAAGTTTAACTTATTGAAGAAATCATTTAAATTCATTGATCTTGGGGAAGAAATACTTTGATCTGAAATAAGCATCATGTTAATTGCGTGAAGCTTTAAACGATCAATTATATTTGAAATTTTTTCCTGCTTTTCTTCTGGTAGCTCCGGTGTTGAATTATTTATATAAGATAAGACCATAAGGCTATTGTTTATGTGGTGAGCTGTTTGGCTGGTTAAATATTTTATTTCTTCATTCTTTTCTTTTTTGATTTGTGCAGTCTGTTTAGCCTTTTGGAAAATAAAGCCTAAGCGGTTATCAAGATCAGTACTGTAAAAAGCTTTTTTAGATATAAAGTCCATGATGCCATTAGTTGCACAAAGGATGTTATTTCTGTATGAGAACTCTTCTGAAATTGCTATCACGGGATAATTTAGGTCTTGTGACTGTATAAAATCGAGTGTCTCAAACGCATTTGAATCAGTAAGATTCAAATCCAAAATTGCTAATTGGAATTTATCTGAGTTTACATCGGCAAACATTTTGAGAGAGTTTATGGTTTCTATCTCATATTTGTATAGTGTAGACTTAGTTAGGACTTCCTTGATAAAAAATAAATCGTCAACATCGTCCTCAATTATTAAAATAGGTACAACTTCTTTTTCCATAATCTCAGTATAAGAACTTACTTCTCTAAATAAAACTTAATTTGAAATTATTCGTTAAATGTTAAGAAAGATCTTAATAAATCCAATTTAGAGATCATTCTCTACTTAACAAATCAGTTCTTTCTTGAACACCGGTTTTTTATGAACTCTAAGTTTGATGGGATTTGTTGATGAGGTGATGCGTTAAAATGATTTTAAAAAAAGTAGAGTAAATATTTTAAAATTTCTTATCATAAAGCCTAAAAATAATTCATTAAAAATTCTAGGCAAAGAAAGATTTACTTAGTCTTAGATTTGAAAGAAAATATACCTGAGCTATTTTGATTATTAAACTATCAGTTATGGTAAAGCTACAAAAATGAAAGGATTTGATAAGGTTATTGTTTCCAAAGAAATCACTTCAAACTTTACCCACTAGATTTTAAGTTTTAAGGAAGTTTATGAATATTTTAATGTTATCTAATAATAAAGCTTTATATTCTTCTAAAAGAATTGTTGAAGAAGCAAAGAAAGCTGGACATAGGATTGAAGTTATCAAACCCACTCATTGCTTTATGGATGTCACAAGCGGTAACCCAATGGTTTACTATAAAAACCGAAGACTTGATAAATTTGATGCTATAATTCCTCGCATTGGTGCAGGTATTAGTAATTATGGTATGGCCATTGTAAGGCAATTTGAAATGATGGGAATTTATTGTTTAAATTCATCAAATGCCATTGGTCGTTCCAGAGATAAACTAAGGTCTTTACAAATCTTATCTCAAAAGCATTTACCCCTGCCAAAAACGAGTTTCGCAAGTAGTACCGAGCAAACTAATAAACTAATTGAGCTTGTTGGTGGTTCGCCAACTGTCGTTAAACTTTTGGAAGGATCTCAAGGGCGCGGTGTGGTTTTAGCTGAGACAAAAAAGGCTTCAGAGAGTGTGATAGATGCTTTTAGAGAGCTTGACGCAAACTTCCTAGTTCAAGAGTTTATAAAAGATGCGAATGGCTCTGATATCAGATGTTTTGTCGTGGGAGATAAAGTTGTTGCCACTATGATGAGACAAGCTAAGGAAGGAGAGTTTAGGTCGAATATTCATAGAGGGGGGGTAGGTTCTCCCATTAAAATAACCCCTGAAGAAAGAAAGATCGCTATTGGTGCAGCAAAGGCCATGCGATTAAATGTCGCAGGTGTAGATATTATTCGTTCTGGTCATGGGCCTAAGATTTTGGAAGTGAATTCTTCGCCTGGTTTAGAAGGAATTGAAAATTGCACCGAAATAAATGTGGCAGTACATATTATTAATTTTATTGAGCAGAATTTTACCAAGCTTAAAAAGGATATATAGTTGAAAGACGATATTTTTGAATTCGATATTGAAAATTATGAAATAGGAAAACCTGTTGTTGAATTTGTGGATTTTCCATCATTTTATGGTTTCCAGAAAGTAAAGGCTCCTCTCTATATTTATCGAGCTGGGAAGGAAGTTTCTCCTTGTATTGTTGTGACTGGATGCATTCATGGAGATGAAGTGAATGGGATGAGAATTGCGAATGCATTAATGACAAGTAAATTAAAGCTTAAGAAGGGAACTCTAATCATTTTTCCTACTGTGAATATTTATGGGTTTTTAAATAAGCAAAGATATCTTCCTGATAGAAAGGATCTTAATCGGTGTTTTCCGGGATCGAAAAAGGGAAGCTTTGGGGCAAGATTTGCTCGTTTTATTTTTGATAGGATAACCAAATATGGTGATGTCTTTATTGATCTTCATTCAGGTGGACCAGGTCGGTTTAATATTCCTCAAATTAGATGTGACTTAAGTATTGATGGTGTGAATGAATTAGTTGAAAAAATTAGCGTTCCATTAGTTGTTAATAGCTCATTAAGAGATGGGTCATTGCGGGAAGCAATAAATGAACTTGGAAAGCCTTGTATCGTTTTTGAAGGTGGTGAAGGCCTTAGAATAGATGAGGTTATTACAAAGTATGGTGTAAACTTAGTAAAAAGTGCTTTACATCACTGTGGAATGATAAATAGCAAAGTTAAGTTTAACAAAAATAAGATTATTATAAATAAAACGAGATGGGTTAGGGCCACTGAAGGCGGTATTCTTATCAATAAAGCTTACAATGGAAAAGTCGTGAAAAAGGGTGAGGTTGTTGGTGTTCTTAGGGATGTAAGTGGTAAATTAATATCTAAGATTACAATGGAAGATGATGGTGTGATCCTAGGAATAAGTAAATCTGCACTTATAATGGCCGGTGATGCTCTATATAATATTGGGTTTTTATACGGTGATGTTGCTGAAGATGAAATGTATGATTTTTTTGATTTTGAAATTTAATTTGGACTTTGTAAGTAGATGAAAATTATTTATTGGTTTGTTTTTTTTCTTAGTTTTCATGTTTCAGGATCAACTTGTAATCAAAGTGATATTGAACAAAAACTAAAAACAATATTGGATGATATCTCTAAACAAAATGACTCTCTTGAAAATATTATTAAGGGAGTAAAAGTCCAGGGGTATTCAATTTCAAATATTTTTGGTCATGACTTTGAGTTAGACCAGACACAAGAAAAAATTAATAATCTGAATAATATCTTAAATTATAAAAATGGAATTTCTTCAGAAGTATTTTCTACATATGAATGTTTAAAGAAACTCAATCAGGTTGAGGATCTGAGAAGATTAAAGCAAGTTTCAATTGAACTTATTCAGAATAAAATTAAAATATTGGAAAAGAACCTGGTCCTTGGGGACTCTCTTCGAAATATTGAAATTGCTGAAAATAATATTCCAACCATCATTGAAAGAAATGAATCAGAAGCAAAAGAAACTGTTCAAGAACTCTCGGAGTTAGAAGATACAATCTTAAAAAATAGAAAGGCATCTCTTAAAGAAGACAGTAGTGAAAAAAGATTCATTCTTAACTATAAAAATGAATTGAATCAACTTAAAGTTGAATTACTTTCCTTGCGACTAGAGACAAATAAGAGTTTGGAAAGGAAAATTAAGCTTTTTGAAGAAAAGGCTTTTCGATTAGGACAATTAAGTAGTGAATTAGGAAAACTTACTACAGATGAACTCAGAGCTAATTATAAAACTGTTGAAGAGTTGTGGGGGTCACTACTAAATGAAAATTATTATGATCTACTTAGAAATAATTCCGGGGTAAAACTGCCGAATATTCCAAAGGAATTAGATTCTTCGAATTTTAATGTTGATCTCTCGGAAGTCAATGCTCTAAGACTAGAAGTTTTAGAACTAAGAAAAGAAATTGTAAAAAATTATACACAAAAAAAGAATCAAGAATTGATAATCCTAAACCAATTAGTGGTTAATAGTAATCGGGTTAGGGAGGCATATTTTGATTATTTAGGAAATAGTTTTATATTATCTTCTGTCGTTAGTTCTGAGTTTGTTATTAAGCTAAAAGATGAAGTATTCTCCTCTCCTTATAGGATAATTAGCTATTTTTTTAGTTTTTATCTTTTCTTTAGTGAACAAATAAATCTTGGGAAAGAAGGCTTGTACAAAATTGTGGGGCGATTACTACAAGTTATTTTTCTCATCATTTGCTTCTACCTCATAAGGTTTGTCTTTTACGAACTCACTTCTAGGATTAATAGAACTTTTGAATATGCTTTGAGAAAGGGATCCCCCCTTTTTGGTGTTAGGCATCTGTTTTCATTATGGAATAAGATAAATGATAATTTTGTCAGTATCTTATGGATATTCCTTTTGTATCTCTTAAAAGACCTTGAATATTTTCATGAATTTCACTTGATCATAAAGCTAGTTATCTATTATTTCCTTGGAACCATTATTAAATCAGTTGTAACAATCTTTCTCGGCCGTGTCTCCAGGCTTGATTCTACAAGCTTTGTTAAATTTAAGGAGAAAGCTGGGCAAACGTCTAATAAATTTAAAAATATTTTCCTTTTCTATTTTATATCTATGATTTTGATCGAAGCAACTGTTGGTAAAGTTTATTTGTACACACTGCTTAATATTTTAATAAGTTTCTATTCTCTTTATCAATTTATTAAGGAGTCGCATAGGTGGGAAAAAGAGTTTAGCGTCTATTCAGAACGCATGTTTTCCGGAGTCGTCGTTGAAAAGTTTTTTTTCATCTTGAATTATTTACCAAAAAATATGAGAGCCTCTTTTATTCTTTTTTTTATTATAATCTTGATGGGCGTAAATCTCATTATTGGTTTGACTGAAAATTTTGAAATCTCAAAAAAAATATCAGCAAATGTTTTTAAAAAACAAATAGAAAAAATCGAGGCTAGCGAAAGCGAAGGTGCACGCGTTAGTGAGTCCTACAAAGCGTTTTTTGATTTAAAATCAAACAATATTATTGATAATTATATAAATACTGGGCAAAATTTGGAATCCAAAGTACAAGCAGAGGTTGTAGAATGGATAGAAGAGAGATCAGAAGAACATTCTGCTGTGATCTATGGGGATAAAGGTATTGGTAAAACTACTCTTTTAAAACATATAGGGGATGCTTTACAAGCAAAACATCCTGTTGATGTGGAGTATTTCAAAATTCCTTCAAAATCTATTGATGTTGAGGACTTACATCAATTGTTTAACAAGCAGTTTGGTATGGAGTTGAGCCATTCTTTTGATTTGGCTCAGTTTGACAGTTCAATCACTAAGAAGAAAATTATTATCCTTGATGAATGCCAAAATTTGTTTTTAGCTAAAACTGGAGGGTACAACTCTTATCATGAATTTATTAATATTATTAATCAGCAAACTAAAAATATTTTTTGGATAATGTCCTTTAATAAGTATAGCTGGTTATATCTAGATAGGGCCTTTGGTCGAATTCAATTCTTTAGAAACATATTTGAAGTTAAGGGGTGGAATGACAATAAAATAAAAGAATTAATTATGAATAGGCATAATCAAACCGGTATGAGACTTTCCTATGATTTGCTGATAAGTGCGACAAGGTCCCAAGATGAAATTGACCGATATAGTTCCGTTGAATCCAAGTTTTTTAAACTCTTGTGGGAACTTTCAAGAGGGAACCCTAGGGCGGCATTGTATCTTTGGGTATCTGCACTTTCTAAAAAGAACAATAGGGTATTAAACGTTAATGTTCCAAAAGATTTTGAAAACTCCGGTGTTGATAAGATTACTGATGAGTTGTCTTTTGTCTTATCTCATGTTTTAAAACACGAAAATTTAAGTCTTAGGGAGATTGTTCAAACAACCAATCTTCAGAAGGGGATTGTTGAAAACGCGATCAGAATTGGTCTTGAAAGGAAATTCTTGTATCGAGATGAAAGACATCGCTATATGGTCGATATCTCCAATCAATACAGTTTAATACGCTTTTTAAAGGTTAAAAATTTTATATATGGAAACTGATAAAGACATAACACTTCTTATTTTTGATTTTTTAAAATTAGAAAAATTTTTTCTTTTTGTTTTTTTAATTGGTTGTATTTTTATTTTTGTAAAAATGGTCACAACTTGGTCAGGGAATTTGCAACAAAAATTCTCTGGAAAAAGACTTGTTATTCTTCAACTTACAACCGTTTTTACTTTCATTACCTACCTAGTTGGAGTTGTTACAGCTTTTTATTATGTCTTTCAACCTTCAAAGGAATTTCTTGTTACCGTTGGTGGTTCTGCTGCAGTCGCTTTTGGCTTTGCGTTGAAAGATCTCGTGGGCTCAATGATCGCGGGATTTATTTTGTTATTTGATCGTCCTTTTCAGGTCGGTGATAGAGTAAGTTTTGGAGATGTTTACGGAGAAATTAAAAATATTGGCTTAAGGTCAGTAAGGCTAGCTACATTAGATGACAATCTTGTAACCATTCCAAACTCAAAGTTTTTGACCGATGTCGTTGCAAGTGGGAATTGTGGGGCGCTTGATATGATGGTTGTTATACCCTTTTATATTTCCGTACATCAGGACCTGGAAAAAGTTAAGGAACTCCTGTATGAGGTCGTTATCTCCTCGCGATTTGTTTATTTAGAAAAGAATGTGTCCATAGCTTTTGAAGAGGTTCCTCTTTCTAATAAGTTTGTTATTAAAGTTAGCGTGAAGGCTTATGTCATTGATGTTAAATATGAAAAGGATATGCTTTCAGATATTACAACCAGAGGGAGTAAAATTTTAACACAAAATGATATACTCAGACCTGATTCCATTGTAAAATCCTAAATTATGATGAATGAAACTCTGCAGTTGTATAGTATAATTTCTGAGCATAAATTAGGTAAACCTCTTTTCTTTACTTTTCTGCTTCTCATTTTTTTCTTTTTTCTTAGGTTGATCTTTTTGAATTTTATTGAAAGATCAGATAGAGATAAAATAGAAAAAACATTACTTAAAAAGAAAACCTCTCATTATTTCTTATATTCTTTAGTCTTTGCAATTTTTTTGCTTTGGTTTGCTCAGCTTCAGGTGTTTTTCGTATCGGTTATGGCGGTTGCTGCTGCAGTCGTTTTGGCCTTTAAAGAGCTTATCATGTGCTTGACTGGTGGGATCTTAGGGAGAGTTTCTAATTCCTTCAAAATTGGTGATCGAATTGAAATTGATGGGTTAAGAGGTTTCATAATTGAAAAAAACTTAATGACAACTAAGGTCCTAGAAATTGGACCAGAAAAAAACTCTCAACAAACCACTGGTGGCATTATCAATATTCCAAATAGTCTTATGTTGTCTAAATCCCTTAAAAATGAGTCCTATTTTAAAGGGTATTCCATAAAGTCTTTTATCTTTAAAATTGACAAATTAGAGTTGGTTGAGGACTTTGAAGAAAAAGTTTTAAAAGTATCCCAAGAGTTTTGCTCTGGTTATCTTAATGAAGCAACAACAGCTATCATTAATTTTTGTCAAAAAGATGGCCTTATTGTTCCATCGATTAATCCTAAAACTAAAGTTATAATAGAGAATGGAAAAGAAGTCTCTGTTCTCGTAAAATTACCCGTAAGGAATAGTGAAGTTGCTGACATAGAGCAATTACTTAATAGGTTTTATATCGAATGGGAAGTTTCCCATTGCGAGGGTAAATAAATTGCTGGCCTTTTGAGCCAGCTGAGATTGCTTGTCAATTTTAGGCTACAGAGTACGTTCCTGTTGTAATACTTTTTTCTAATTCTTGACTAAATCTTTTTCGCTTCCAATCTAAAAGTTGAATTTCAATATCTTCTTTTGCAAGAAGGAAGGCTTGAAATAATTCATGAGATGCTTTTTTTGAGTTAAAAACATTGTTATAAGAATTTATTTTTAATTCTACTAGATAGGATGACTTTCTAGGTTCAATTTTTAGTCGTATTAGGCTATTTGCAGGACTTTTCTCATAAAGAGATTCAAGTCTGGCTTCAATTTTTTTAAACAGGGGATGGGTCTTTTTTAATCCAATTATTTTAATTGAGTTTTCATTTGAGATTAGTGAGTCTCCTCGTTTCAACATTCTTCCTCCTTAGTTATGGCGGTAAGTTGTTCAAATTACAGCCGATTTCATTATGATTTTAAAATGGTCTCAAAATCTTAATCGTCAAGATTATTAAATTAACTTTTTTATTAAAAATTTTTAAATAAATTTCTTCTCATGGTAATATTATTTATGGAATTAGGTTCTTATATTCAAATTACGAGATATTTAACAACTTTTGTTTTCTCCTTTTTCGCCTATTAATTCATAATTTCATTGATTAATTTTAGAAATCACCAAGATAAATCTTCTGTCTGGCACTCTTTAATGTGCTTAACAACCGCATTATATTGTTTTGTATTTGGTTTTAATACTCATCATTTTAATCAGGAACTTTCTAATAATTTATTAGGAGTTTTTTGGTTTTTTGCTTATTCCTCATTTTTCTGTTACCTGATGGCCATTGAGGTTTTTCTTAATCAAAAAATAAAACTTTTAATTATACCAAAAATTTACTGTCTATTTTTGTGTGGAGCTCATGTCTTAAATATTTTAACAGTCTTACTCTTTAATAAAAACTTATTGTTCAATGATAATCAAGATCAAGTCACATTATTTGCTAAAACCATGTCGTTTACTATTTCTCCAAGTTTTGGAACACTTTCTTTAGGTGGACTTGGTGCCATAATGGTTATTTTTTCAGGTGTTGTGGTTTGGTTTTTCCTAAATAAATATAAAAATAATGAGCCTATGCTTAAGATAGGAATCATTATTACTATTTTGTGTGTGCTAAATGATAGTGCACTTGGTTTAGAACTTGCGGGTGGACTTATCCCTTTATATTACCTTGGTAATGCTTTTGAGGCTTTTAGGCTTAATTTATATTATCAAAGTTTAGCTTTTAAAAAGATTAATAGTTTAGAGGCTGAAGTTGATGAGTTAACCAAAATTGCTCAATTTGGTACTGCTGCTGCAAGTATTTCTCATGACATCAGAAATTATCTTATGATTATTCATATTTCCTTGAGGAATGCCATGAAAGGCTTGGATGTAAATAAGAATGTTGAAAGGTCTTTAAAGTATACCGATAAAAGTAGTAAAGTTACCAAGATTTATATGAATCTATTTAAAAATAATGGTGAGTTAAGCTTAAATAAATTTCTTCTTTATGACTTAGTTTTGGAAGCACAAGAAATCATTCAAGATAGAGTTGAGAAGTCTGGTATCGAGGTTTTTATTGACGTGGACAAAGATATTGAAATTAAGTGCAATGATGTTGCTTTTACTATGGCCATAGTTAATTTGGTTAATAATGCTATTGATGTTGTGGCTAAATTTGAAAATTCTTGGATTAAAATTCAGTTTAATCGTGACTTGGAACAAATCGAAATTATTGATTCTGGAAACGGTATTCCAACAGAAATTGCAGACAAAATCTTTGAACTCAACTATTCTACTAAAAAGCATGTTGGAGGCTCTGGGCTAGGGCTTGCAATTAGTAAGCAAATAATTGAAAAATGTGGGTTTAAGTTGGCCCTAGATAGAAATCGAAAAAACACAACATTTGTTATCTCACTTAAGTAAAAGCTAATTATGGGAAAGAAAAAGAAAGTTTATGCATATATATTTAGAGAGGGAGTTAATGAAAAGGAAGTTCTGGTATTTGACCATCCTGGAATTCCAGAAGTTAACCCTCAAATACCCGGTGGAAGTTTAAAAAAAAATGAAACCCCTAATGAAGGGGTGAGAAGAGAAGTGTTTGAAGAGTCAGGTATTAGGTTAACTGACGAGGAAATCTATTTATTGGGTATCTACGATTATGATTCTTACAAAAATAAAAAGGTTCATGAAAGATATGTATACATTTCAAACCAGAGTGGGTTAGCTGATAAATGGGAACATATTGTTGTTTCAGAGGACTCTGATAATGGAGAAGTTTTTCATTACTACTGGCTTCCAGTTTCTCAAGCGAAAAAAAAGTTGGTTAATAAACAAGGTCTTTATCTTCCGGAGTTTAATGGCCATGGAATCTTCCAAGAAGACATCAAAGAAGAATTTTATAATGAAGACTTACTTGTTGGTGGAATAAACGCTAATTTTTCTAAATACTTTAATCTTAAGAATATTGCGGCTCACTATTTTGAAATCCCACCAGGCTATAGAACCTCTGAACCTCATGCAGAAAGCGATGAGGAAGAATTTGTTTTTGTCATCTCCGGTGAAATTGATATTTGGTTAAATGGTCATATTAAAACCATGAAGGCCGGTGATTGTTATGGCTTTCCTGCTGGGACAGGAATTGGTCATTGTTTTATAAACAATGGAGATAAGAACTGTGAAATTTTTGTCTCTGGAGATAGAACTAAAAGTATTAATCGTTATCATTTTCATCTTGATCCAGCCCTTAAAGAAATTTGTAAGGACAAGTGGTGGGATGATATGCCATCTCAAATATTGGGAGAGCATAATGGTTTACCAGGAAAAGTAAAAAATAAAGATTATAATTCTAAAATTCCTCTGTTTAACGGATTTAATAATATTCCCAAAGAAAGTTATAGTTATCCTGGAGATCAAGAGACATTTGGGTATGGAGTTTGTTTGAGCCGTCATTTTAAAATGGAGAATGTTGCTATTTGGCTTGAAAAACTTCCACCAGGTAAAAGAAGCTCATGGCCTCATGCCCATAGTAATGAGGAGGAATTTATTTACATCCTAAAAGGTAGGCCAACTATCAAGTTAGACAACGAACTCTTTATCGCTAATCAAGGGTGGGGAGTTGATTTTAAAGCTGGTAGTGGAGTTGGGCATACAATTATTAATAATACTGAACAAGATGTCTTTTATCTCTGTGTCGGACAATGCTCACCAGTAGATGGAGATAAGATTTTTTACCCTGAACACCCAAAAAGAAATAGTCAGATGAAGGAGAAAGGGCTTCTTTGGGAGAAAGATTAAGTTTTTCTCTTTTTAATGAGCTTTATGTAACTTTCTAATAGTTTTTGATGTTTACTAATATTTTCTAAGTTCAAATTGGTTTGCTGGAGTCCATAAAAAGTTAATCTTCCAGTAATAGAATCAGCAGCTTTACCGTATAAGTCTTCACCATACATTTTGATAAAAGCTTCTTTATAGTCTTCTTGCTTATAATCATTTAGTTCTATATCGATGAGGTTATTGATTACTTGAAAATACATCCTTCTCTCTGGCAAACTTTCATTAAATGCCAGATAGGCTTCGATTTTTTCTTTTGCCTCTTCTAAATTGGATGTTTTTAAAAATATTAAGGCCTTTAATTCACCAACTGTTAATTGGCTCCATGGAGAGTTGTCATCGAAGGCAATACCTATGAGTTCATTTACTTCCATGTGTTCGTCTATTTCATCTTCATCTAGTTTATTAACTAGTTTTTTAAGTTGGTTATTATTTAATTTGTGGACGGTTAATATGTCCTTTCTATACTTTATTGCAAAATTATTATTATCCCATATAAGATCATCTGCAGGATATATCTCTGAAAAGTTTGGAACAAGAATCCTACAAGCATTTGCACCCAAGTCTGTATAGTCCGCAATGTAGCAATCAAGCTCGAGCTGTTTTAGGATATTTATGAGGTATTCGAACTCTTCTTCCGTGCTACCTTGAAAATCCCATTCATTGAATTCAAATTCGGATTGAGAACTGAAAAATTTCCAAGAAATAATTCCTGTCGAATCAATAAAATGATCCACAATGTTGTTTGGCTCTGAAATAGCAAGACTATTAAAGGTCGGAAGGGGAATATCATTTAAGCCTTCAAAACTTCTTCCTTGGAGTAATTCTGTTAAGCTTCTTTCAAGTGCGACTTCAAATCTTGGATGA
The DNA here is from genome assembly GCA_964215955.1 of Flavobacteriaceae bacterium. Lineage (GTDB taxonomy): Bacteria > Bdellovibrionota > Bacteriovoracia > Bacteriovoracales > Bacteriovoracaceae. The sequence goes on along the minus strand of CAXPDR010000023.1, from coordinate 37,640 downwards.
GATCCAAAAGAGGCAAATACTCCACCTGTTTTTGGATTCATAATTGTCACATTCATCACAGGAAATTGCCCACCTAAAGAAGCATCTTTTACATAAACAGGAAAACCATGCTTTTCTAGTGATTCAATACCTGCATTGATTTGTGGATATCTTTTTAAGATTTCTTTTGGTACATCCGGAAGGGTAATCTCTTCTGTAATGATTTTGTTTTTTACCGCTCTTTCATATATTTCTGAAAGGGCCTGTACTCTTGCTTCAAACTTTGAGTTACCAGCACTCATACCATTACTAACGAATAAGTTTCCAATAAGATTTACTGGAATATATACGGTTGCTTGGTCAGAAAAACGAGTAAAAGGTAGGGCACAAATTCCCCTTTTAATATTTGAAGAATTGGTATCAATTAAATGATTTGCTTTTAGTTCTCCATCATTGCAATAAGACTCAATAAGGTATTGATCCATAAGCCCATTTGGAATAGAGTCATTTTCAACTTTAAACCATTTTTCATTGGGATAGTGGACAAATTCCAAATTAGAAATTTCTTCACCAAGATAATAATCGTTATAAAAATAATTATTACCTATTCTTTCTATATATTCGCCTAGAGCCGAACATAAAGCAGCATCTTTAGTTGCCCCTTTACCATTTGTAAAACAAATCGGAGAGTCTGCATCTCTTATATGAACGGACCATACGTTAGGAATTGGGTTTCTCCATGAAGCAATTTCTAATTTAATTCCTAAATCCGCAATTATTTGACTTAGAGTTTCTATCGTTTCCTCTAATGGAGCATCTTTTCCTGCAATTAAGGTTTTAAGCTTGTTGTCAGTTTGGTATTGGAGTTTTTGTTCTTTTCCTAAAACACTTTTAGTTTCAATGATAAAATCAGGATTATTTTGTATTACTCTTTTTACGGAACATCTTTCCATTGCTGCCAAAATCCCTTTTTTATCTTTGTCACTTATGGATTCTGGAAGTTCTATCTGTATATGAAAAGTTTGTTTATATCTATTTTCTGGTGATACTATATTGTCTTGATAGACCCTTATATCTTCAGTCGGTATATTTCTAGCGTTGCAGTAAACTTTTACAAAATAAGCTGCGCACATAACGGATGAAGCCAAAAAATAATCAAAAGGTCCTGGAGCACTCCCATCACCTTTGTATCTAATTGGTTGATCAGCAATAAGCTTATAATCCTCAAAACATGATTCAAGTCTTAAATTTTCTAGGTATCTAACATTAATTTGCATAGACCTCACTATTTATCATAAAATTATAGAAACGTTTTATTTTTAAGTAAGAATTACACGATGGAGATGCAGTTTTGAAGCTTTTTTTAACAGGTGGTGGAGAGTCGGATTATTTTCGCGAAATGGATGAATGCTTTCTTAATGCGATAAAAACTAAACCAAGGTTATTATACATTCCCCTTGCTCAGGATACTGAGGAATGGAAATATGGCCTTGAACGGATAAAAGAAGTTTTTTCTACAATCTCCTTTGATCTCATTGAAATGTGTGATGATTTAAATTTGTTGAATTGGGATTATCTTAAAGGTTTTGGTGGAATTTATATTGATGGAGGTAATACTTTTAAATTGATGTCCCATGTTAGGTATACTCATACCTTTGAACTCTTACATCGATTTTTACATAATGGGGGGGTGATTAATGGTGATAGTGCAGGAGCAATTGTCCTAGGATCTCATCTAGAAACAGCTCATATGGGGGATGATGGTGACAGTAATGATGTTGAGCTGATCAGTTACCAAGGTTTAAATTTGATGGGAAAGTATGCTATCCACGCTCATTATTTTGAGGAACATAATGAGGAAGTTATGGAATTTTCTAAAAAATTTGGTTTTCCAATAATTTGTCTCCACGAAGAAACTGGAATTATTGTTGAGGAAAAACAATTAAAAGTTATAACTGATAAGAATGCTACAATTATTAATGGGAGCTCACTATATAAAGTTGAAAAAGATCATTGTTTTAATTTATAAAATTTATATAAGATTTTGATTTCAATTTTATGTGCTTTTAAAATGAAAGCTTTTTACATCAACTTATCCTGCTATTTATGTTAAGCTGTTACAATGAAATTTGGACAAGATGAATTTAAAGCACTTGATTTACTTATTGAAAACTTACCAAGCGTCGTTGAACACCAAGTACTGGATGAAGTCAATTATAAGAATGAAACTTATCCGATACATGCTTTTTCCATTGGGAAAAAGTCTCCCGATATTCCTGTTTTTGGTATTTTTGGAGGAGTTCATGGTTTAGAGCAAGTTGGTTCTCATGTTGTTTTATCTTATTTGAATTATCTTTTTCAACTTCTTTCTTGGGATGAAAATACGGTCAGACTATTTGAGCGCGTGCGCCTAGTAAGTATTCCTATTATTAATCCCGTCGGAATTGTTCACCTAATGCGCTCTAACGGAAATGGTGTTGATTTAATGAGAAATTCTCCAATAGATAGTTATGAGAAAGTTGTTCCTTTGGTTGGAGGACATCGTCTTGGTAAATTGATTCCTTGGTATAGGGGCAAACGAAATGAAATGGAGTTAGAGTCTAGAGTTCTTTGTGACTTCGTTAAAGAGCATGTGTTGAGTGCTGATAATTCCATTACAATTGATTTTCATTCAGGTTTTGGGTTTAAAGATAGACTTTGGTACCCATATGCGTGCTCGACTAAACCATTTGATAGAAAACCAATGATTGATAAACTTGAAATGCTATTTGATAAGACTGTTCCTCATCATATTTATAAAATTGAGCCTCAGTCTGATAATTACACAACCCATGGCGACCTCTGGGATTATCTTTATTTTTATAGAAAAGAAAAATTTCCTGAGAAGAACTTTATACCATTGACTCTTGAAATGGGGTCTTGGATATGGCTTAAGAAGAATCCATTACAATTATTCTCTAAAGGGGGATTATTTAATCCAATTAAAAACCATCGGTTTGATAGAGCAATGAGAAGACATTTTCTGATGATTGATTTTTTCTTGCGTGCTAGTGCAAATCCTAATTTATGGAATAAAATGGATTCTAACCCAGTTACTTGAATGGGGGATGAGCTTAAAGACAAAGTCTGGAAGTAAAGGATTAATCTTGGGGGTTTTGAAGTAAATATCCAATACCTCTGACGTTGATGAGGTAATCATTAAGAATTGGGAGTTTACTTTTTAGATTGGTTAGATGAGTACCTAGGTTGTTCCTTGCTTTGCATTCACCACCCCAAACTTTTAGTTGTAGGTCTTGTTTGGTAACGATTTGATTTAAGTTTCTATAAAAAGCCAGAAATAGGTTTAACTCAATTTGTGTTAGCTTCGTTATTTCATTTTTATGAGAAATGGTAAGGAGATTACAATCAATTAGGTAAGACCCAATCTTAATCTTTATCAAACTATAACTATCGATGATATTAATAAGTTTTTCAATTGTGAAAGGCTTTTCCAAAAAGTGGTCGATACCGCTATTTAGTGCTGTGATAACGATATCTTTTGTAGCATAACCGGACATCATAATAGTTTTTGGCATGACAGGTAAGTCATATATGTATTTCATGAGTTCAAATGCGTTTGAGTGACCAAGATTGTAGTCTGCTAGAATCACATCAAAAGTAAGATCTTGTCTCAATAATAACTGCTTAGCGTCAATTGTTGAATTTGCTGTACAGACGTTGAACTTACCTTGCAAGCCCAACTCTAGTTGTTCAATTAAACCTAAATCATCTTCTATTATTAAAATATTCACGTACCTTATCCTAACACTATATTATTCGTTTTGGGATATTTAAAGCTTAAAATTCAGTAACTTGAACAACATTTGAACATAAAAGCTACTAATAATACTTACATGTTAAGGTTGTTTTAACATTTGTTCCGTGTTTGGTTTATGAAACTTAGAACATGCTAAATTTAGTTTTAAAAAATAACGCCAACTAAATAAAGATATCATCTAGGACTGTATGAAAACATGATCAAAGTTAGACTTTTTAAAACAAAAATCTTAAACCGAAAAATTTTGGTTTATTCCAACAGCTTTACTTTGTATTTCTACTGAGATGTAATAAAAACAATTGGATATAACTGTACTTTTTATAGGTGAGATATGGATTTTAAAAAAATATTTTCTGATAACCAACAATGGATAGAAAAAAAGCTTTCTAAAGATAGTGATTATTTTAATAACCTTGCAAAAGGACAAAATCCTGAAGTTTTGTATATAGGGTGCTCCGACAGCAGAGTCACAGCTGAAGAGCTATTAGGAGCAGGACCAGGTGAAGTTTTTGTTCATAGAAATATTGCAAATATGGTTATAAGTATTGATCTAAATGTAATGAGTGTTATCAATTATGCCGTAGATCAACTTAAGGTTAAGCATATTATTGTATGTGGGCATTATGGTTGTGGTGGGGTAAATGCTGCGCTTGAAAGTAAAGACTTAAGTATTTTGAATCCATGGCTTAGAAATATCAGAGACGTTTACAGGTTACACAAAACTGAGTTGGATCAAATTGATGACGAACACGCCCGCCACAAAAGACTTGTGGAACTTAACGTACAGGAACAATGCGTGAATACTATAAAAACTGCAGCCGTTCAACGAGCTTCAAGAGAACGTGGTCTTAAAGTTCATGGTTGGGTATTTGACATCCACACAGGTAAGCTCATAGACTTAAAAATTGATTTTGATAAAATTCTAGAAGATATTATGCAAATTTATCGGCTTGATTAAAATTTAAAGCTTTGGTGGTTCTTCAAAGCTAAGCTCACCAAATTTAGCCAATCTAAAATCTTGTACAATGATTCGATAAACTCTCTCAAAGTCAACTTCTCCACCTTTGATCAGGCATTTTCTTACTTGCCCAATATGTTCTAAACATGTGATAAAGTCATAATCAAAATGTTCTATTTGATAAAGCTCAGAAAACTTTTTATTTTTTTTGTTAAGAAAGTATTTTACTAAATAACATGCCACTGTTTCATCACTTACGATTTTACTGGGAATTGCATGAATTGCCGCAAGCCAGATTCCTTTTTCTTCATTCTCTATTTTGGGTGGCATAACACCAGGGGTGTCGAGTAGCTCAAAATTTTCTTCTATTTTTATCCATTGCTGTACTTGTGTTTGTCCAGGTTTATCTGCCGTTCTAGTTGCATCTCTTTTAGCTATCCTATTAATGAGAGTTGATTTTCCTGTATTAGGTAAGCCTACTATCATCATACTTTTCTTTTCTTTCGGTTCACCGTCCGGATTCTGCTTGTAATAGTTTTTTAAAATACATTTTTTGGCAAAATCAGTAATTTTTGAAACAGATGATTTATCCAAGGCATTTATAAAAATGTGATCGATTTCCAGTTTAGAAAAATAACTTTCCCATTTTTGGATCGTATCTTTGTCAGCTAAGTTAGCTTTGTTGAAAACAATGAGCCTGGGTTTAGAGGTTAGAATTTCATCTAGGGCAAAGTTTGACGAGGTGAGCGGAACTCTAGCATCTCTAATTTCCAGAATAAGGTCCACAAGCTTTAACCGTGATTTTATCTGTTTTAAAGCCTTGTTCATATGGCCTGGGAACCAGTTTATATATTGGTTATTATCATCTTTATCTGGGGTCAATTTAAGTCTTTGACCTTTGGTCCCATTATTTGATTTAAATCGTTTTTTACTACTCATCTTTATTTCCGGTTATTTTACTCAAGATAGTCTGAGTTTTATATAAAATCAACAGCTTAAGTTTTTTTTGTAAATTTAACTAAATTATTAAATGACTAGGACGATAAGACTAATGATAAGGAGTTATTTTTGTCAAAAAATACATATTCAAAATCTTATTCTGATGGTGCTGTAATCTTCAAAGAAGGTGACGCTGGGGATTGTGCCTACTTGATTGATAGTGGGAGAGTTGAAATTAGAGTAAGTGGATTAGAAGACAATACTGAGCCTGTAGCGATCTTAGGTGTCGGGGATATTTTGGGTGAAATGGCCATTATTGATGGTTCAGATCGTTCTGCAACAGCAATTGCCCTTGGAGAATGTGAATTAGTTGAAGTATCAAAAGATCAACTCAATGAAAGGGTTGAAGATGCAGATCCAGTTGTCAGGTTTTTGTTATCTATCCTTTTAAATAGGTTAAGAGAAACTCTCAAAGATACCAGTGATCCAACGAGAACCAATCTACCTGCAGAAGCTACCAGTACGAATATTATTCAACTCTCTGATTATAAAACTAATGCGGGAGTTGTTGAAAAAATAAAACTTGAAAAAAGCTTAAAAAATGCATTAGATGAAAATGAATTTAAGGTTCATTATCAGCCTATCGTTGACTCAAATACTGGAACAATTATGGGATTTGAGGCATTAATGAGATGGCATAATCCTGATAGAGGTGTTGTAAGACCAGATGTCTTTATGGGGATTGCAGAAGAAACCTCATTGATTGTACCAATTGGACATTGGATTATTCAAAGAACGGTTAGAGACTTTGCAAAGTTAAAACAAAATTTGAAGGCCGTTAATAAACTTGCTACCAAGTTATTTTTAAGTATTAATATTGCGGCAAAGCAATTTAATGACCCTCATTTATTTGAAATTTTAAATAAAACAGTTAAATATTATGGAATCAAACCTTCAGAGGTTAAGCTAGAAATTACCGAGAGAGTTTTATTAGCCGGTAATTTCGTTTTTGACTGGATTTCGCGTGCGAGAAAAATGGGTTACTCTGTTGCTCTAGATGATTTTGGTACGGGTTATTCATCTCTAAGTTATCTTGCTAATTTAGAAGTCAATAATTTAAAAATTGATAAATCATTTGTTGAAAAAATAGTAAAAGATCAAAAATCTAAAAATATTGTCAAGAATGTTGTTCAAATGGCAAAAGATCTTAATCTTTCAGTTATTGCTGAAGGTGTTGAAACTAAAGAAGAATGGGAAGTCTTAAAAGGTTTTGGTTGTAACTTCATTCAAGGTTATTATTTCTCTAAGCCAATGCCAATGGCGGACATCTATTACATGATGTCTGGTCAAGACAAAGACAAAAAGAAAGCCGCTTAATTCACCTGACTCATCTTTAGTTAAGATTGCATTTAGTTGAGTACACCAAAAAGTAAATAATTATTTCAATTTGAAATCTAGAAAATCTTCGTAAGTAGAGTATCTGTCTTCAGTCACACTTCCATTGATTTCAATAAATCTATCACCAACAGTTTGCATAAATTCATGATCGTGAGTCGTCAATAGGATGGTTCCTTTGTAACGAACTAAACCTTCATTTACGGCAGTAATAGACTCTAAGTCTAAGTGAGATGTAGGTCCATCTAGCATGATAACATTCGGTTCTTCAAGCATCATTTTTGAAAGTACACACCTAACTTTTTCACCACCTGATAATACGTTAGTTTTCTTTAAGGCTTCTTCACCTGAGAATAACATCTTTCCTAAGAAACCTCTTACAAATGTCTCCGTTTGATCTTTTGAGTATTGTCTTAGCCAATCGACTAAAGAGTATTTTCCGTCAGCGAAGTAATGAGAGTTATCTTGAGGAAAATATCCCTGTTTAGTAGTAACACCCCAAGTATAAGTTCCGCTATCTGGTTCCATTTTACCAGCAAGGATTTCCATAAGAGTAGTTATTGTCAAATCGTTGTCTCCAAGAAAGACTACCTTTTCCCCTTTATTGATAACGAAGCTTACGTTATCAAGGATTTTAACTCCATCTACCGTTTTGGTCAGACCTTCAACACGTAAGATATCTTTTCCGGCCTCTCTTTCTTGGTCAAAATGAACAAATGGGTATTTCCTTGATGATACTGGAAGATCATCTAGTTCTAAATTATCTAATTGTTTTCTTCTTGCTGTTGCTTGATTTGATTTGGAAGCATTTGCTGAGAATCTTTGAATAAAGGCCTTAAGTTCTTTTGCCTTATCTTCTGCTTTTTTCTTTTGATCAGATCTTAGTCTCTGTGCCAGCTCACTTGATTTTCTCCAAAAGTCATAGTTACCAGCATATACTGTAATCTTTTTAAAATCTAAATCTGCAATATGAGTACATACTTTATTTAAAAAATGTCTATCGTGGGAAACTACGATGACGGTGTTTTCAAAGTTTAATAAGAAGTTATTTAGCCATTGAACTGCTTTGATATCCAAATGGTTGGTAGGCTCATCTAGTAATAAAACATCAGGCTTTCCAAATAGTGCTTGGCCAAGAAGTACTTTTACTTTTTCTGATCCTTTTAAGTCTTTCATTAAGGTGTGGTGTTTTTCATCACCAATTCCTAGTCCTGATAACATGACAGCAGCATCAGATTCGGCTTCCCAACCATTCATTTCTGCAAATTCCGCTTCTAATTCAGCTGACCTTATCCCATCTTCATCTGTGAAATCTTCTTTGGCATAGATTGCATCTTTTTCTTGCATGACTTGGTAAAGTCTCTCATTACCCATTAGCATGGTCTGGATAACTGTGTATTCATCGTATGCGTAGTGATCTTGCTTTAAGACAGATAATCTTTCGCCTGGAGTTAAATCAACATTTCCTGTATTTGGTTCTAGATCGCCTGATAAGATTTTTACAAAAGTTGATTTACCTGCACCATTTGCACCAATGAGTCCATAACAGTTACCTGGTGTAAATTTGACGTTAACATCATCGAAAAGTTTTCTTCCACCAAAACTTAAACTCACATTATTAGTGCTTAGCATAATTATTATCCCTTAAACTGTACATTTTATTAAAATTTGGCGATGATCATATTATAAATTCCAAGGAAAGGAAACCAGCATGCTCAAGATAATAAGCATATTTCTCATTTATATTTGTGCTGGAGCAAATGCACAGGAATTAATTTCTGTTTATGAGCTTCCAAGGGCCGAGCGTTCTTTTGAATCTCGTTGGTCAGCTTATTATAAAGATAATTGTCAGATGGTCTCATTAGCTCAAAGTGATGAATTAGACCTAAGGTCCAAAGGATTTCGACGATGTCGGGATGGCTCTCCTTCTTTTGTCCAACCCCCAAGTCGGGGCTACCAAGGGTGGGAAGGTAAATGTGGTCAAACTCTTGCTTCTAATTTGGTTTATTCTCTTTGTAAAAAAGTGGTAGACCCAGATCGATATTTTACTCCAATATTTAGAGATATTACGCCTGGTGTTCGACCTGGAACCTTTGTGAGAGGGATGAAAAATTCCTTTCCAAGATTGGGGGTAGAGTGTCCTCTTCTCCAAGGAGAGTGGAGTATAAACTATTTTGGAGTCAGTGACTTTATCACAGGGATTAAGGAACGTTTAACACCAAGATACTCTCAGAGAAATCAGTTGAAAATTAATAGGAATGGTAAGACTTATGTGAGAAACCCTGTAGGTCTTCTTATTCAAAATCCTGGAAGCTTTGAACTTCATTGGGTGATGGCAATAGATATAATTGAACAAAAAAATAAATGTGAACTTGTTATCAATCATTGGGATAATCAATATCAAGTACCTTGTGATATTGTTCAGGGATGGAGTGAAAAAGTGGGAAGAACTTATCCCATCGTTTTAAAATCATTTACCACAGTTAGTTATTATTAGGAGTTATTGTGATTACATGGAATGTTGATCCAGAAATTTTTCATTTAAATATATTAGGTTTTAATCTTGCCCCAAGATATTATGGACTGGCTTTTGTATTAGGCTTCTTTTTGGGTGAGAAATATGTCGGCAAGCATATGATTAAAGCTGGCTATACGCAAAAGGATGTTTCAAGACTTTTTACCCATATGCTTTTAGGATGCATTATTGGTGCACGGTTAGGACATTGTTTATTCTATGAGCCTGGCTACTATCTGAGCAACCCATTCTTAATTTTAAAAGTTTGGGAAGGGGGACTGGCAAGTCATGGTGGATTTTTAGGTGTGGCCATCGGTGTATTTCTTTTTAATAGAAAGGCATCTAAAAAACTTGATTATGTCTGGTTATTGGATCTTGTTGGGGCTCCTAGTCTTATCACTGGTGCCTATATAAGAATTGGTAATCTTATGAACTCAGAAATACTTGGAAAGCCAAGTGATGTTCCATGGGCATTTGTCTTTAAGAGGGTAGATAATATTCCAAGACATCCAGCTCAACTTTACGAGTCTATAGGGTATTTTACCATTTCAATGATTGTTTTTTATCTCTATAAAAGATTTCATGAGACATGGCCAAAGGGGAGATTTATAGGTCTTATCTTTGTCTGTGGTATGGGATGGCGATTTATTACCGAATTCTTTAAAGAAAACCAGGTTGCCTTTGAAGAAGGAATGGCCCTAAATATGGGACAGATCTTATCGGTAGCAATGCTTCTATTTGGTGTTTATCTTTTAGTGAGGAAAAAGCAAAATAAGTACTTTTAGGTTCGGATATTCCCAAATTTTGGAATAAAAAAAAGGACCCGGTTTAAAGGTCCTTTCAATATTGTTTTATCTACAAGATATGATTGCTTTGTCTAATGCCTGAACATTACTTAGTGATCTATAATAGATTGCATAATTCTTTTTTATACATTGTTCTTCATTACCTTGAAGTGTCTTAGTGATATTTAAACTTTTTTCTAAACTTTGGATATTTGATAATGATTTATAATAAGTCGCGTATAAGTATTTTAATAATTCAAGTTTATATTCTAAATCTCTACCAGAGTTTCTTACTGCTAGTTCTATGGCCTGTACATTACTGATTGATTTATAAGCTGTATTATAAACAAAAGTAAAAATTTCTAAATCTTTAAAAGTTTTGCAATCTTGAACTGCTCGGTCCATTGCTTGCTGGTTGCTTAGTGATTTGAAGTACAATTTGTATAGTTTATCAGTACAAGCTTGTCTGTCCCAGTCTGGAATCGTGTTTCCATTGTTTATAATATATTTAGCTTCAAGGATAAGCTGCCTTAGCTTTTCTATTTGTGAGTAACTAAGATAGTCTGCTTCGTTTTGAATCAATCTATTTAATTCTCTTGATTCCCTCTTTAGTAGACGGTCTGCATAAGTAGACTGTAATGTAATTACAATAAATAGCACGGATAATAAAAGTTTTTTCATAAATCTCTCCTTAGTTCTGAGAAGAAATACCTTTAAGATTCTACTTTGAAAACTTAAATTATCTGGCAGGTGAATTTTAAGCCGTTCTTTTTATAATATGGTACCCAAATTGTGTTTTTATTGGTTGGCTGATTTTATCCACTTCTAGGGCCATAACAGCTTCCTCAAATGGTTTAACCATCATTCCCTTTCCGAATGTTCCTAAATCACCACCCTGAGCGGCAGAACCACATTTAGAGAACTCTTGAGCCAAAAATTCAAAAGCTTCACCTTCAGAAAGTTTCTTTAGGATGTCTTTTGCCTCAAATTCTTGATCTACCAGTATATGTTTTGCACCTAGCTTCATTTTTGATCCTTTTATAAAATTTAGAATTCCCATATTTTAACCTCTTAAATGTGATTATTTAACACAAGCTAGTTTATGTAAAGAGCATAGAAATGGGAGATTGACCCAAGGAGAACAAATATATGCCAAATACCATGATGGTAAGGCAGGTTCTTTGCCATGTAAAAGCCTGCTCCAATAGCATAAGCAATCCCACCTACTAAGAGATAGATGAATGATTCAACTGGTATTTGTGCTAAAAAACTTTTCCAGTTTAAAAAACACATTAAACCAAAACTAAAATAGAGAAATAAAGATAGTTTTGAGCCTCTATATTTTGAAACAAGTTTATAGAGGACACCAATAACAGCAATAAACCAAATAAAACCTAGGTAATGGTATTTATATTCTCCTATCATATTATTTAGCACAAAAGGCGTATAGCATCCGGCCATATAAACGTATATACAAGCGTGATCGATTCTTTTGAAAAACTGTTTTAAGTCTGAATTTTTAACACCATGATAAATGGTGGATGCCAAATAAATCATGACAAAACTAATGGCGTAAACTGTATGGCCTACAAATTCTTCAATGCCTCGGTCACTTGTTTTTGAAATTAAAAAGAAATAGAGAACTATTCCTAAAAATATACCTGGTAAATGGGTGAGAACGTTAATACGTTCCTCATATTTAAACTTTTCTAATGTAATACTGGTCATAATATTAGTTAAACTAACATGTTGGTCCATATAAGTATTTAATAAATGGTAATTTATAACTGAATATGTAAAAAATTCGCGCTTTTTAAACTTAACTTTTGTTTTGTGACATATCTAGTTAAAACAAATGAAATTTAATAATCTAATTTTTGGGGAAAAATTATGAACACTTCATTGGGGAAAAGAAAGGCTTTTTATGCTTTGGCATTAATGAAAGTCATCAGTATTTCATCTGTATATGCACAAATGCCTGAATGGTCATACGACCAAGGTCCAATTATGGGTGATGAAAGTTGTGAAAAGCAAGAAATAAAATCCATGGGCTGTGAGTTAATTGATATTACGGCGGCAATTCCAAATATGCCTGAAATTTCTAATAAAATCATGGGAAGAAAACAAAAGTTTAGACCTGCTTTTGGTCCTATCCCTTGGAGGATGAGACAGGAAAAGAATAAAGTTAAAATGCTATTCATTGGTCAAGATGGAACTCATATTGCTGAAGCAGCCGGAAGACCAGCGACTGCTGGATTTGGTGGTAGGGCACAGGATTTAGCCAACTATTTTGGTGTTAATGAAGGTGCAGCATTTATGAATGCTTATTCGTTCACCATTAAAGGGCAATATGGTGTTTATAATACTCCCTATTTTTATAAAAAAAATGGAGAGTATTCTGTAAGACAATCTAACCTCGTTAGTAATAAATTGTGGGCCATGAGTAATAATCTAAATTCTCCAATAGTAAAATGGAGAAATAACTTAATTGACTGGATTATTAGAAATAACAAAGAATCGATGAAACTCATTGTTCTTTTTGGTGGAGCTGCAAGGGATACCATCGCAACTTTTGCTAAATCTAAAGGAGCAGAAGTTTACGGGCGATTGGAGAACCAAATGGAAAATATCCAAGTTCCTGTGACTAAATCGGAATATGCAGGGGGAAACAATACTTTTCCTTCATTAGTTTCTCAAAATGGTAAAGATTTATATTCAGAAATCGTAGGTAAAAAACTCATTTATAAAAATTCTAAAGATCAAAAACTTGCCCTTAAATCTCTTAAGGAGAATATAAATGAGTATCTGAGAAAAGGTGTATTTACAAAAGGTGGTCCTTATAAAAATGGTCTTTTAAATTCAGCTCAACTTGGTGGGTATGATCTGGATACAATGCTTGTAAATGGTGTCAAAACGAGATCGTTAAAGGGTTTAAAACTTAATGATGGAACGATAATTGAAAATGATATTATTGTTATTTCATTACCACATCCATCTTCGCTATCCAGAACAGTTATGGATGCTGACTCTTACTCAGCTGGGAAAGAAGCTGCTAGTAAGCGGGTAATGAGAGATGTTAAGAAATTAGATAAGTTTGCTAAAAATGGTTGGGAAATAAAGCCAGACCTTGGAAAGGTAAATTATTATGCAAAGGGTGAAAGTTACGAGTATGGAAGGTCTGACATAGGTCCTGAATTTTATGACTTTGGTACACCTGCCAATAGAATGGTTTCAAAATCAACGGCTAGAAGAATGAGTGGTAACGCTAATGTCGTAATTATTGGAACAAGAGATAATGGAAAGTTTTCTAAACCTGCTATAAAAAGAATGACAGAAGTTAAGAAGCCATTTGGTATAGACGCTGAAAACCTTTATATTGCAAGACCTAGAACTGAAGCTGAAAAATATGTCTTTGATGCAGGTCCAGGCTTAGATATGGCCAAAACTATGATCGAAAGTTTAGACTATGATGCTTTTTATAAAGTCAAAGAAGGAATGAGTTTTGATAAAGATGGGATTGATGCTTATAATATTAAGTCTCACCCAAGTGTCTCTGACTTTGGTCATTATAGAGGTACATTTAAAAAACCAAAAGTGGTTATTATTGCTGATCCACAAGGCTATGACGATATAGTTACTGCAAGAGCTTTAACTGGAACTAGAGGTCAATACTTACAATCATTAATGAGTGCGATAAATGTTTCTGAAGATTACCTTGTCATTAAAACTGTTCCATTTGCAATGGATGGAGCTAGTGAGGAAGAATGGCGTCAAGTGATGAGCGCAGCCTATAATTATCAAGAAAAAGTTTTGGAAAAAGTTTTCGAAAATAGCTCCCCAGCACTAGTAATTGCTGATGGTAAGTATGCTTCTCAAGTAGCTGGAAATTTTTTAGATGAAATTGATGCTCCTATTGTAACTATAAAGAGAAAAGAAAATGCATATGACTATGGAATCAAAGAGGCAGCAGCAGTTATAGCAAAATTAAAAGTAATTGATGGATTTGATGGAGAGTTAAATGTGAGAATGGAAAATATTCCTAGGTCACACCTTTCATTTTATTCTAGGGTATGGGAAGGAACTTCAGGTGATAGGGTTATCACCTCACAAGGCACTGCATATAAAGGAATAGCTTTTGCTGAGGTTGTGCCAAAGTGGGCCTATAGACAAAAAGCAGGCTTAAGCGAAGAGACAGAAAAAGGTGTGAAAGCTCTTATTGATCTTCTTGAAAAAGAGAATCTTCCTCTTCCTTATGAGTCAATACCTAGATATTTGGAAAGGACAAATATTGATCCGTCTCTGTCTTTTGTAAATTTTCTTAGAAATTGGATTAAATCTGTAGCATAACATATTTCTGGGGCGTTGCGTTTGCAGCGCTCCTTCTTATTTTAAGTCATTATTTTCATTAAAAGTCTTTAAAACTGGTGTCAAATTGATATTAGTTTTACTAAACCTTAACATAATTTAAACTTAAAAAGGTTTTTACAATTCGAATTTGATTTGTAAATATAGCTCATCAATTTGAGAGGTGATCGATGAAATCTATTATAACTTTTTTAGCATTAGTATTTTCTTTTTCTCTATTTGCAGGAAATGGAAAGTTAAGTTCAGTATCTATTATGACCTACAATGTAGAAAACCTGTTTGATACAATTCATGATAAAGGAAAAGAAGACTACACATACTTACCAAAGGTTATCAAAGATAATTCGGCAGAGATTCAAGCTTATTGTAAAAGCTTAAGCAAAGAACATTATAAAAAGTCTTGTCTTGAAACTGATTGGACTAAGGATAAATTAGAAACTAAGATTAAAAATCTTGCCAAAGTAATTATGACTGCCCAATCAGGTTATGGTGCTGATATTCTTGTCTTTCAAGAAGTTGAAAACTTAAATGTATTAACAATGTTAGTGAATAAAGAGTTATCAAAATTTGGTTATAATTATGTGACTCTTTTAGAAGGTCAGGATTCAAGGGGAATTGATATTGGAATGGTTTCAAGGTTTCCAGTTTTATCACAAAAAGTTCATCACTTAAATTTAGCCCCTCATAGCACAAGAACAACAAGACCAATTTTAGAAGTTACCTATGCAGTTGCGGGTAAGACAGTTACTGTTTTTGGAAATCATTGGCCATCACAAGGCAATATTGATGAAACTAGAATTGTTGCCAGCGAGAAGCTTGCTGATATAGCAAAGAAGTCTAAATCTGATTTAGTTATTGCAACAGGTGACTTTAACACTGTTAAAGATGATGTCCTTAATGGAATCAAAGAAAATATTCTTCCTATTTTTGAAGATGTTGAAGTTAAAGGTAGGCTGTTTAATAATGTAGAAGCTAAAGGAACCCATTGGTATAAAGGTGAATGGGATTCTTTAGATAAAATCTTTGTATTAAAAAGATGTCTTTCAAAAGGAAAGGTTTCAGTAAATTATAAAACTTTTAATATTATTAAAGAAAACTTTATGGTTAGAGACATAACATGGACTAACTGGGATGATAACTCTACCCATCAAGCATACGGTGTTCCTCACAGATCAAGTACGAGACATGGTGGAGGTTATTCAGACCACCTACCAGTTTTTGTAGAAATTGATCTATAATTAAAACTGTTTAAAAACGATTGCTAAAATCAATATTAAAATACCAAAGAGTGCGAAGTTAAAATCTCGCGCTCTTGTATAAAAAACAAGTCTTTTAAATATTAAGTCATTTGAAGGGTTTTTCTTCAGTTCTTTAGCAAGCTCACTTTGAACTCTAGGCTTAAGCCTCTTTTGATATTTTTTGTCATTCACAACTAATAATTTTATTAAAAATAAAACCAGAATAAAAAACCAATGCATATATGGTATTTTGGGCATGAATGTGCAAATTAAATAATAAGGAAGAACGAGTCCAATAAAACCAAAAAATATGGTTAAATATTGGGATTTAAAAAATAATAATATATAATTCATGAGTTAATTTTCGCTGGTATTGTAAAATTTGGAAAGTAAAATGTGTTAGGCGGCAAACAAAGACTTACAACTACTTCCACTTCAACTTTAAGAGCTTCAACTACAACGCGAGGGGATTTACCGCCTAACTTATGGCCTTATGGCCGTTTAGGTATAATTCAATATATACTTAAGTTAAAATTAAGTAAAGTTAAACTTAAGAAATGTGAAGAAATTACAGGGTTAAATTAAAAATGTTAAATAATGGGAACTTCGAAACGCTTTTACCTTATTTTTTTAGGTGTGCTCCAAGGCTAAGTTATTACCGGGAAAGGATTTATACCAGGGATAATGACTTTTTGGACCTTGATTGGTTAAAGCAAAATAGTTCAAAACTTGTTATTTTGAGCCACGGATTGGAGTCCAGTTCTCAAGCAAAATACATAAGAGGTATGGCAAAAGTCTTTTTCGATAGAGGTTTTGATGTTTTGGCGTGGAACTACAGAGGATGTTCAGGGGAAATAAATCAAACTCTTAGTTATTACCACTCTGGTGCAACACAGGATTTAGAAGAAGTCATTTCACACACAAAGAGTTCTTACGAATCCATCAATTTGATTGGTTTTTCTTTGGGGGGGAATCTGACTTTAAAATATATAGGTGAAAGAGGGAGTGAGCTTTATCCCCAAATAAATAAAGCTATCGCAATTTCTGCGCCTGTCTGTTTAAAAACTTCTTCTTATAAATTAAAGAGTGGATTCAATAAGGTCTATACCCAAAACTTTTTAAAAACACTTAAGCAAAAAATTTATGCAAAAGAACAGAAATTAAAAGCTTTTGGTATAGATCCTACTAAGGTTGAGGAATTAAAAAACCTACCAGAGTTTGATGATGTGTTTACCGGTCCAATCCATGGTTTTAAAGATGGAGATGATTATTATAATAAATCAAGTTCCAAACAATTTTTAAAATATATCAAAATTCCAACCTTAATTTTAAACGCCAAAAATGACCCGTTTTTATCAAATGAATGTTTTCCCTACGAGGAAGTGGCTAACAATGCTAATTTAACATTTCTTGACCCCGATAAAGGTGGGCATGTTGGATTTTTTAGACCGTTCAATAAGTTTAATTTTTATTCTGAAGAAATTGCTGCTAATTTTATAAAATAGCACAGAAGCTCAGGGGGGAGACTTCTGTACTATTTACTTGTTAGAAAGAGACAACTGAGCAGTTTGGATTGCGGTAACATTCCACAGAGTCTGAATCCTTACAAGTTCCATAAGAATCTGAACTTGGTTGATCGCAAAGATAGCCAAATCCACATTCCCAATCACCTTCACATAGGTCACCATCAGTTCCTTGTTGGTAGCCACAATAACCAAAGCTTGCACCCGTTGGAATATTGCAATAGCTCTTTGGGTAATTACAGTGGTCGTTATGGGTGCATTGTCTATCATTAGCGAATAGATTTGTTGTAAGAAAGATAGTGTAAAAAATTAAAAAGATTTTCATGTTTTTCCTTATTTTAAAAGTTTGTTGAAAAGTTTTACCGAGTGTTCTGGTGTAATATTGTTATAAGCAGATGCTTTTTCAATTAGCTTATCTAAGTCCTTAGCATCCCCGTTTATCGCCTTCTTTACTGCTTGGTAACCCTTCGAAAAACTGAAACCTAAAAGTTCCTTTGAAAATTGGTCTACTTCTTTTTTAGTCATACCTTTTTGTGCGGAGTGCTCCCAATGCTTAGCAAGTCTGACAACTTCATTTGCTCTCGCTAAACTTAAACCAAAGTTCTTTGATAAAAGATGGCCTTTTCTTTCAATTTCTAAGGCTTCTGATATGGCAGCTACCTTAGCTAAGTCTTTTGGTGACGCTTGTGTTTTCTCAAAGTTTAAGCCTGTCTCTTTATGGACATAACTACTTGAGTATCTAAACATTTCTTTCGCAATTGTTTCATATATAGGGTTATCGTTACGATCATATCCAACAATTTCTGTTACATAATCAATATAAGGTCCTACTGGATAATAATCAAAACCTGTTAAATAAGCAGAGTTATTTAAAAAATCCTGGGCACTATTAGCCGGGTTATAGCTGCTTATGTTGATTGCAAAAATTTCATCTGTCTCTGGATTTAGAGCAACAATGAAATTGAATTTTTTAGTTTTAGTTTTTAGAAGTGTATAGTTTAAACCGGTTTCTTGGGACATATTGTTGATAAACTTCTTAGCTAACTTTCCGTGATCAAGCCCTGCATTCCCATTTCCATAGTGGTCAATAGTAGGTGGGTCCATGTCTAAATCTGATGTTGGATCTAGATAACTTGAATTACAGCTTACCAAATTGTTTAAAAATAAAATGACTAATAAATGTGCTTTCATTGTTCCTCCTCGAATTTCATGAGAGAGTAATTATGAAATGATTTTAAAGTCGGCAATGAATAATCGAGGAACGGAAAATTATCTGTTAACTAAATTGGTTAACAATTACTTTGTGACAGGGTAAAAACAAGTGGTTAGGAAGTAAACGGACTGGCAGTCTCCTTTACTTAATTCACTTGATAATTGATATGTGAATTTTTGGATTTCTTCCTTGGCATAAGCAATTTTAGACTCGTCGATAGCAATGGTTAGGTTTGTTATTAATCTCTTTTCAAATCGATCCTGGGACTGATCTTCCAATTCATCAGCTGCCTTTGCAAGAATTTGTTGATAATAGTTTCTCGTAATGTCTTTTGGTGTCGTTGTTGGAAACCTTAGTTTAGTATTTGTCTTTTTCCATCCATGTTCTTTTTTTTCAATTAAATTTAATGATGATAATTTTGTAAGTCCAGATTCAACCTCCTGGTGGGTTAATTTGAGTTCACTTGCTATATTTTCACTCACCCAAGAATTAGAGTCTTTTGGTATAGTTGTTAATAGATCACATATGGCCAATTCATACCAGTTCTCTAAGGTTCCTAAAATGCCACTAGGCAGTTCTTCAAAATTGGGAGTAATTAAATCTTCATCAATAGTTATTTCTTTTGTTTCAAATGCTGCGAGCTTTTGTTCAATTGCATCTTTGATAATAGCATCTTTTAGCTCTCTCTTTGATAGATCATCTAGTTTTAAGAATCTTATAAGTCTGGGTAGTTTATCGTCGGGAATATTTGCTTCACCCTTTAAGATCTTTGACATGAAGACATGACTTACTTCCAGCTTTAATGCGAGAGCCCTTAGCGAAAAGTTCGGATTGGACTTTTGAAGTCTTTTGAATGCCTTGTTTAATATAATGTGCGAACTATTTTTCTTTTTCATTTTCTTATTTGATAAAGTGTAGCTGCACTTAAAACTATATTAAAAATATATTTAGACCTTTCTTGGATATTTCCGTAGTTAAGTAAGTAGGTCCATTTTTCTTTTGTGATAAGAAGAAGTGATTCGCCTTTATCAATGGCCATGAATATACCTGTATTTCCATAAGGAGTCTTAAAGTCAGGAGAAATCTCAGATTCTGGTTCAATCTGTAGATTGAATAAAAAATTGAAGAATTGGTCAAAGTCGTTTCCGTTCAGGATTCGTACCACAAAATCTTTGTTGGATAGTGCCATATTTAGGGCAAAAGCTTTTAAAGGAATGAGGTCTGCATCACCACCCCCGCCAACACCTGTTACCCCACCAGAACTCCCTTCTCTTTCAAATATTCTATTTTCAAAGTTTCTTGGGTTTTTGTCTAAAAATGACTCGAGAGAGTTAAGTATAGTTTGTGAACTTTCTTCTGAGAAAAAGGAATTATGAAATTTAGTATAAAGAGCAGTTGTTATCTGGTAATTCTCGTCCGGATATCCTAAAGCCCCTAGTATTTCATGGAGTAAGTTTAAACCTGATCCAAGTTTATTTTTATAAGATTTAAAATTAAATATTACAGTCTTCTCTTTAGTGAAATAAACACTTCCAGTTCTTGAACCTGATCCAATTATTGGTTTATTTGATAAGTTTGTACAAAAAGTTAGATCTTTAATTTCTTTTTCTAAATTGCCAAAATTCAACCAATTTATTTTTAAGTCAGAACTATCGGATAAAAATGTATAAAACTCTGGTGGAATCCTTTGGTGAACTTCATTCGTAATATTTAAAATTCTAAACTCAGGTAGATAAGCTCTGTTTATCACTGAACATTGATCTGTATCAGCATGGGAGCTGGGTATCAAAGAGAGTAAAAGAAATAATAAAATTAAATATCTGGCCATGGCTTAGCTATAACATTAACGCTTTTTTATTACTATGCAGCGTGTAACAAATTCTCTTTTTTGTTTGAATTATCTTTTTTAAGTTTTGTGTGTGGTGAATGTGTTTGACATATCAAACAGTGATCCTGTATGTAAAACAAAAAAGGAGAATTATATGAAAAAACTGATTATTACGGCTATTACTTTAGTATCACTTTCCGGGTTTGCTGAATCAGACCTCAACTTAAACGGTGAAGAAAGATGGGAAGCTAAATTTACAGGCTACAAATGTGGTGCTTATGGTGAAAACATTACTGGACCAACAACTCATCAAGATTTAAATGTTAAATTTGAATATCTTAGATCCGACTATACCTTAGATAATGCTCTTATTAAGGGGACTTTTATGGCCAATGGGCAAACTTGTAGCTATTCAGCTATTCTTTTTGCCGATAATGGAGCCTCAACGATAAAGTTGGTGGATTCTAAAGCATTTTCTCAAGATGGGTTTGAGGCTTGTGCCGAAGGTAAAAAAACTCTAGATTCTCATCTAGAAGAAAATGATTATTTATATTGGGGACATCCACACCATGCAACTGTAATGATGCCAGTAGATAGCGCTTCTCAATTTTGTGGTGAAGGGGCAACTCATATTGGTCTCGATTTTACTGTTTCAAAGTTTTTAGGTCAAAGATAAGACGGAGAAATAATGTCGTATTCAACCAAAGTTCTTGCAACTTATTTAAATCTACGTAGTTTTTTAAATTCATTCATACGGGATTATTCTCTAGATAAACGGGTCGCGATTTGCGACTCGTTTTTATCTATTGATGGTGAATTTGGTAAACTCAAAATTCAAATAAAAAAAAGTTCTATGGTTGGGTTTTATGAGTTCTCAAACTTATTTAAATTAAATGATCAAAAAATTTTGGTCGACGAGTTGTTGGACTTAATTCTTATGGAATTTAGTTTGGATAGAAAAGCTCTGTATGAAAAGGTAAATAAAAGTTCTCACAATATTTCTAAGAATTTATCAGTGAATAACTTTAGTAAAAATAAGTATTTAAAATCTGAACAGAAATTATTATTAGGTCACCCATATCACCCATATCCAAAGTCAAAAAAGGGAATGACGGTTGAGGACCAAGTGAAGTATTGTCCTGAGTTTGGTAATTCTTTTAAATTATTATGGGTAGAAGTTAATGAAACTGATCTTTTTACAAGAGGGCTTCCGAGTGATTATAAAGCATTTATTGAACCACTAATTGAGGCCGAAAACTTATCTAAAGAAAAAGTATTAGTTCCCATGCATCCATGGCAATGGAGAAAAATTTCAAAGGAAGTGAAGGCTTTAAAAGTCTCTGAGGGGAATATAAATTTTTTCGCTCTTTCGTCTATGAGATCTGTATATTCTAAGAATTCTCCGCTGCAGCTCAAGTTTAGCATGGATATTGAACTAACTAATTCAGTAAGACATTTGACCATAGATGAATGTTTAAGAAGTCGTAGAATTTGTGACTTCATTTATGAAAATATTTCTATTCCTAAAAACCTTTCAATCTTAAAAGAGCCAGATTTTGTTGCTTTTAAAGATAGAAACGGACAAATTTTAAAACGAAGTATCGTACAATTTAGAGAAAATAAAGAATTTGAAAATACCTTTTTGCTGGCCAGTCTTTGCGAAAAGGTTAACAAAGAATCAAAACTAAGGGAAATAGCGCTGGAGTTTAGTGAAAACAAACTGCTGGCCTTAAAAACTTTCTTTGAACACTTTTTAGAAAATATTATTTACCCATTTATTGAACTCCAGAATCAAGGAGTTCTTTTAGGGGCTCATTTACAAAATATTTTAGTAGAGTTTAATGATGGCTTACCTCAAGGTGTTGTCTATCGAGACTGCCAAGGCAGTGGTTTTACTCAAGATTTGGCTTTTAAGTTTTGTGAGAAATATGATTTTGAAGAGAAAACAGTACTTTCTAATGAGAACGTTGATAAAGTGTTTGGATATTATTTAATAATTAATACTCTTTTTACAACAATTGCGGCTCTCTCTAGTGATAAGGAAGACGAATATCGGTTGTTAACTATCTTTAGAAATCACTTGTATGATTGGATTTACCAACAACCCGAAAATCAGTTCTTGAAATATATATGTCATTCAAAATATTTGTGGTCCAAAGGAAATAGCTACTGTGTTTTTAATTTGATTGATGAAAATACAAGTGAAACACCATGGATGATTTATAAAAAGGTCTTAAATCCATTATCAAAGCTTAGAGCTGTTGAGCATTTAAAAAGTGAAATCGTATTTAAATGTAAAGATAAAAAAGGTCGAAACTTTTCTTATAGAAGAATTAACTTAGATGATTTGGATCTTTTTCATTCCTGGCATCATTTAGATCATGTTAAAGAATTTTGGGAATTAAACATTTCTAAAAGTGAACTGAAAAAATATATAGAAAAAACCTTAAACTCACCCTTTAAGCTTCCTTTCATTTTTGAACTAGATGGAAAACCAGTTGGATATTATGAAGTGTATTGGGCATATGAGGATAGAATTGCTCCTTATGGTGATGCTGAAAAATATGACAGGGGACTTCATTTACTAATAGGTGAGAAAAAATATTTAAAAACTAGGGTTGTGTATGATTCCATGCTTTTTGTTTCCCAGTATTTATTAGAAAATCATCCCAAGACATTAAGAGTCCTTGGTGAGCCTAGGGCTGATAATAAAAATATATTAAAGTTTTGTGAAGCCTTACCTGGATGGAAGTTTATCAAAGAATTTGATTTTCCCCATAAAAGAGCAGCCCTTTTAGAGTGTCATAAAGATAGGTTTTATTTGGAGAAAGAAAATGCCATTTAATTCAAGCTCTACTGTTGAACGGAATATGATTTGTAAAGCTTTAGAAGAATTATATTTTGAAGAGATTATTGAATTAAAATACAAATGTGGATATTTCATCTTAGAACTTGAAAATATTTATTACGAATTTACCGGTGAGAAAGTTGCATTTGATAGCCTTTGTATTGAAGAAAAATCATTAAAAAAATACACGATCAATGGCCACCAATTAGAACTTGACGCTTCCTTTTTCTTTTTGGAAGTTCAAGATTTTCTTGGTGTTGATGATATAATTTTAAGTCATTTCTTATCGGAGTTACAAAGTACACTTTTTTCGGATGAACTCGTATTTAATAATCAAGATAATTTAGTTTTGAAGGATTTAGAATACTTTTCTTTTAATGATCTAGACACAATCTTAGATGGCCACCCAAAAATATTATTAAATAAGGGACGAATAGGTTGGGGAAGTAATGAAATTAGAAAATATGCTCCTGAGTCTTTAAATGATTTTAAGCTTCGATGGTTGTTAATTCATAAGTGTATTGTTAATTTTTCAATTAGCAACGAAATTGATAGCGCTGCATTAAATTATCCAGAAGTTGAATATGATCTTGATAACTTTTTGCTTGTTCCAGTTCATCCATGGCAATGGGAAAATAAGTTAAGTCTCTATTTTCAAAAAGAAATAAAAAATAAAAAAATTATAGACCTTGGTCTTATAGGTAGTTTATATAAACCCCAAATCTCTTTAAGAACCCTTTCTTGTACAGGCGGGTATGATTACAAAACCTCATTATCTATATTGAATACCTCTTGTTATAGGGGGATTTCTTCTCAATATATTGAAGAAGGACCCATTATTTCTCAAAAAGTAGATAAACTTATAAAAAATGATGTTTTTTTATCTGGTAAAGTAGATGTCTTAAGGGATAAGTTTAATTTTCATGTTCCCAATCCTATTTTCGATCAAGTTAAAGATGCTCCGTACCAATTTAATGAATGTTTTGGTGGTGTATGGCGTGAGAGTGTTAATAGTAAGATTGCTGAATTTGAAAGAGCATTGCCAACGGCAGCCTTGACCTTAAAAGTATCAGATGGTTGGTTTGTTTTAGACCTTATTAATCAATCTGGCCTTGCCGTTTCTGATTGGTTAAAGAAATATTTTGAAATAGTCGTAATACCACTTTACCACCTCCAGATTAAATATGGTTTAGGTTTAGTCGCTCACGGGCAAAATACAATCTTAGTATTGAGAAATCATATTCCTTATAGACTGATTATAAAAGACTTTCATGGTGATCTTAGGCTTGCCCAAGATTCTTGTTTATGTGATGAAAATGCGTTTTCTAAGCTCGATAGATTGCCATCGCACTATTTAATTCATGATTTAGTAACCGGACATTTTATCACAGTTTTAAGGTATGTTGCTAAGATTTTTCAAAAAAATACAGACCTTACTTTTGAAAAATTTTTCTACATTTTAGGTGAGGTTATTGAGAAATATGAAACAAAAAATAATATTACCCTATCTGAAAGTTTATTAATGTCCGCTGAATTGGATAAAGTCTTAGTAAATAAGGTTCGCTTTAAAATGGGGTATAGCGATACTAATGAAAGATTAAAGCCTCTAGTTGGTCAAAAAATAAAAAATCCTCTCTTAGGTTCGTATAATGGAGTAAATAAATATGTATGATTTATTGGGTATAGGACTAGGCCCGTTTAATTTAAGTCTTGCCGCACTTTTAGCACCGAAAAATACTATTAATATGAAGTTCTTTGATGATAAGAAAAGCTTTGCCTGGCATCCTGAGTTATTGTTTGATGATGCAACAATGCAAACTTCTTTTTTAAAAGACCTTGTCACACCAGTCGATCCCACGAACCCCTATAGTTTCTTAAATTATTTGGTCAAAAAAAATCAATTTTATTCGTTTTTAAATACAGGTCGAAATAATATCACTCGATTTGAATTTAATGATTATTTAAAATGGGTTAGTCAGGAATTAAATGAATATATCGAATTTGATTCTATGATTGAGCAAGTTGAGTATTTTGACGATCATTTTAAGGTATTTAAACATGGACATGCAATTAAGACTAAACATCTATGTGTTGCCAGTGGGCCTGTTAAAAATATCCCAAAATGTGCTCTTCCTTTTTTAGGTGAAAATGTATTCCATGCAAAAGATCCTAAAATTCAAAATATGAGTTTATCTGGTAAAAGAGTATTGATCGTTGGGGGAGGCCAGACTGGGCTTGAGACCTTTAGAAATGTATTGAAAGACAAGTGGGGACATGCGGACAAGGTTAAACTCATCACTGGAAGACAAAATCTTCTGCCACTTGATGAAGGTCCTTTTACAAATGAAATTTTTACTCCTGAATTTGTTCAACGGTTCTACAATATCGATCAGATTAAAAAGGAACAATTTACTAAACAACAACTTTTGGCCAGTGATGGAAATACACCCAGTTATTTGCAAGAATTTTATAATGAGTTATATCTTGATAAGTTTTATAAAAAACAGTTTTGTAAATATGAAATAGCTCCCATGAATTGGCTTAAAGATATATCTTTCTCCAGTCAAGGTTATACTGTGAGTATTGAGTGTAAGTTAGAAAATAATACCTATGGTGAAGAGTTTGATATTATTATTTTAGCAACTGGTTTCTCTACTAAAGTCCCAACATATCTTGATGGAATTAGGAAATATCTTGAGTTGGATGAACTGGGAAGACCTATAACTCAAAAAAATTACGAATTAAAAACCAAGCTTAATGGAAATAAAATATTTGCCATGAATTATTCTCGGCATGGACATGGGATTGCTGATCCTCAAACAAGTCTGATGTCGTGGAGGTCTAGTGTCATTGCTAATTCCCTTTTAGACTCTGAAACCTTTCCTGAAAATAACTATCAAAATAATCAATTTATTAATTTCTTTAATGATCGAGGTACATATGTTTAAGTTTATTGTTTTACTATTCCCATTGAGTATTTTTGCAAATACTCAAGTTAATACAGAAGAAGTTCATCCTAAAGGTAGTAAGGGTGAAGTCGTAGAAAACCCAACTTTAAAAACATTATCAGGTGCACTTAGTGATTGGTCCTTGTATTCTAGCTATAGTTATAAAGGAGGAAGCCTTGAAAAAATTAATAGTGCAGAACGTCCTAATGTTAGAAACAAAGAAGCTAAACCTTATTTAGCTGAGTTTACTGGTAATTTGGGATTAAAGTATAGATTAACCAAACAGGACAATCTTTCTATTCAAATTGGGATACATTCTACCACTCCTTTCCATTCTAATTTAGAAACAGATAATTCTCAAAATCAATCTGATTACGATAAATATGGACAAAAAACTTCTGGTGATGATCCAACAATCAGTTATTTTAGAACTTACTATATAGGGGATCTTCAAAACATTTCATTTTTTAAATATGCTTATGTGACAAGAGATAGTTACCGTGAATATGGTGGTCGCTCTATTTTCCAGTACTCCCACGCAGGAGCGTATCGAATTAATAAGGCAGTTTATATTGCGGGGTCTTTAAACTATGAAAACTATGCTTACGATAAGGATACCATTGAGTATTTTGGTAGGGACTATAATATTCGTGAATCCCAACCTGAACATAAATATAGAGCAAACCTTTCAGCTGAATTTTATCTTTCTAGAAAAATTGCAATAAGAGCAATCACTGATTTATTTTCTTATACTAGATATAGGGATCAAATTAATCCGGAAGAAGATAAGAGGCAACAAACCCTTGCTACAACCTATTTTTTTAATAGAGATATCTCTATTGCTCCTAGTGTAAAGTTCTTATTAGAAGATCTTAGAGCAGATAGAACAAATTTAGGCCTTAACTTGAATGTGAATCTCTAGGAGACGTAGATGCCTTTTCAAATGTATTTAGCTTACATTAATAGTTTAAGCTTTGCTATGATTCAAATGGTTTTATACACCACCATACCATACATCTCTGAAAAGACTGGTGTTGAAACATATCATATCGTAGGGGCCATCAGTATTGGTTCCTTTATATTTGCCTTTATGGCGCCATTTTGGGCAAGTAAGAGTGATCAGTTAGGAAGGAAAAAAGTCCTTTCAATTAATGTACTTGGTCTCTGTCTTTCTTTCTCCTTCCTTTCTTTAATTTTTATTTTTAATCATAATCTACCAATTATGGTGAAAGTCATCATGGTATATATGGCGAGAATTATCTATGGGTTTTTATGTGCAGGTATGATTCCCGTCTCCCAAGCCTGGCAATTAGATATGAGCCCTAAATTAAGCCATATTAAGGTTTTAACCAGAAACTCAATGTGCCTAAATCTTGGAAGAATATTAGGCCCTATCTTAGTTTTAATTAAAGGTGTTAATTTTGAAATTGTTTTATACGCCGCAACCTTTTTGGTTTTTAGCCTTGGCGTATTGGTTTATAGCGCCCCTGAAGAAAATGAAAATTCAAATAAAATAATGGGAGGACAAACATATAATTTATTTTTTAGAAAATTAAAACTTAACTTTTTTGAATCAAAATATCCCATTTTGTTAGCCTTGGTTTTTACTTCATTTGTGGGAATTCTTTATAGTTTTTTAGGATTTCATGTTAAATCTTCACTTGGCATTACAGGACATGAAGCAACGTTGATGTTTGCCAAAATTATTTTAGTCCTTAGCCTTGCAGTAGTTTTGATTCAGCAACTTTCTCTTGTTTTTTTCAAAACAAACTGGAAACCTAGAGTTAGTATTGGTTCTGTTTGTCTCGTTATGGGGACTATCGTCATGATGTATGCTAACTCGGAATTTAAAATTTGGATTTCAATTGGATTTATTTCAATTGCGTCAGCCTTAATTCCACCCGCTTATTTGGCTTTAACTAGCAATAGCAAAGATAATGAAAAAACTGAAAATGTATTTGGGAAAAAACTTGGTCTTTCATCTGTGGCACATTCTTTGGGCTATGCTTTAGGTGGAGGGTTGATCGCTTTAAGCATGAAAAAGAAATTAGTAAGTGAAGAACTTATAGTCATTGGAATTTCTCTGGCCGTATTATACATAAGTTGGGTTTTGATTTTTAACAGACAACAAATAACTTTGAGTGAAAAAAATGCTAATTAAGGAAGAAATATATCATAATGTTAATTATTTAAAGCTTGGTGAACCCAGATGTTCTGATGATTTTAATGATCTGATGGAAGCTCTTAATAAGTTATTAGTAAAAGAAAAATTTTCTATTATATTTGAAGTCGAAGGTCCGAGTCATTTTAATAAGGAACAAAAAAGAGACTTTGGTAAATGGTTTAAACAAAATAAGAAATTATTAGGCTTACATTGTAAGCAATTTATTAGAATTAATAACAATCCAAGTAAACTTTCTAAGTTAAGTTCTAAGGCATTGTCTTTGGCAATGCCTTGCCCATATAAGGTCGTTGAAAGCTTAGATGAAGCCCGGCCATATATAAGTGTTTGAAATTTCTAAAAAAAACAATCTTAACAATTGTTAAAATACTTTGAGTTTTAAAATTCCTCATGTACAATAGTTAGAGAAATTGGAAGGAGTATCATACATGGGAGAACATTTTAAATATAGACTTAAAAACCTATCTTGGTTAAATACGCTGTTCTTATTATTAACACCACCAGCATCTATAACTTTAACGATTTTATGGATTTACTTCGACGGTTTTGACTACAGGTTATTATTACTAGGAATTTTCTTTTATATTCTTTCTGGTATTTCTATTACTGCTGGATACCATAGACTATTTTCTCATAAAGCTTATGATGCTCATCCTATTGTTAAAACATTTTTTCTCATTTTTGGTGCAGCCGCTTTCCAAAACTCTGTTTTAAAGTGGGCAAGTGATCATAGAGTTCATCACAATCAAGTTGATACTGATCATGATCCTTACAATATTAATGAAGGATTCTTTTATGCACATATGGGCTGGATTTTGTTAAAAAACTCAAATGATTTCGACCCAAAATACGTCAGAGATTTAATGAAGGACAGGTTGATTGTTTTTCAACATAAATATTATTTTCTAATCGCTGGTTTTTTTGGAATCATACTTCCCACTTTAATTGGTTGGCTTGTTTTTAATTCCTTTCTTGGTGGGCTTGCGGTTGGTGCGTTATTTAAAGTCGTAATCCTCCATCATAGTACGTTTTTCATTAATTCTCTTTGCCATTATATTGGAACAACTCCGTATACAGACTCAAATACAGCGAAAGACAGCTGGTTTATGGCCTTACTGACTTTTGGCGAGGGGTATCATAATTTTCATCACTATTTTCAAGCTGACTATAGAAACGGAATCAAATGGTTTCAATTTGATCCAACTAAATGGCTCATTCAATTTCTTTCTTGGATTAAACTGGCTTCCAAACTGAAAAAAACTCCCGACTTCAAAATTATGGGAGCAAAACTTCAAATGAAACTTAAAGAAGCTAGGGCCAAATATACCCTTGATGATGATAAGCTTAAAGAGCTTGAGAAAATGAAGGAAAGAATTGTAGAGACTTTAAAGTCCTTAGAGGATCTTAAAAAACAATATCACGATGCAAAAGAAAAGCTTTCCCAAGTAAATCTTTTAGAATTAAAAAGACGAATTGAAATTGCTAAGGTAGAATTCAACTATAATTTAAATGCTTTTAATTTAATGCTTCAAACCAAAGCATTAACTTAAAATCAAACAAACTCTTGTTTTAAATTAAATAAAATGGGAATGTTTTAAATTAAACAAAAAGGTATGTTTTAAATTAAACAAAAAAACGTATGTTTTAAATTAAATAGTTAGGATTCATAATGTTAAATATTTCCAATGTCTCTACTATACAAGGTGGAGAGACCCTTTATTCCAGTGCAACATTTCAAATTAACCCAGGTGAAAAAGTTGGTCTTGTAGGCCCAAATGGTGCTGGTAAATCCACACTTTTTAGGATGATAATAGGTGAGTCAAAACCAGATCAAGGTCAAATTAGTTTTCCAGATAATCTAAGAATTGCCTACTTTTCCCAAAGTGTTGGAGAAATGAAGGGAAAAACCGCTTTACAGGAAGTCCTTGAAGGTGATGCTCAGGTTACAAAGCTCGCTAAACAAATGAAAGAATTCGAGGAAAAATTAGCTGATGCTGCCAATATGTCAGATGACGAAATGAATGATCTTTTGATCAAAATGGGTGATGTACAAACCGATTTTGAGAAAGTTGGTGGCTACGATTTAGAAACTCGTGCAGAAGAAATTTTAACTGGGTTAGGTATCGCACCAGCTGATCATCACAAGATGGTAGAAGACTTTAGTGGGGGGTGGAAAATGAGAATTGCCCTAGCAAAAGTTCTTGTTATGAAGCCAGATCTTATTTTGATGGATGAGCCAACCAACTATCTTGATATGGAAACAATACTATGGTTAGAAGACTGGCTTAAAGTCTATGATGGTTCAATATTTATGACTACCCATGATAGAGATTTTATGAATAATGTTTGTAAAAAAATTGTTGAAATTAATTTTGGAAAAGTGACAACCTATTCCGGAAATTATGACTTTTACATGCAAGAAAAAGAAATAAGACTTGATCAAATAAAAGCAGAGCATTCCAGACAACAAGCTATGCTTCAAAAAGAAGAAGAGTTCATTGCGAAGTTTAAGGCCAGAGCCTCTCATGCAGCCCAGGTTCAATCTAGGGTGAAAAAAATTGATAAAATTGAAAGAATTGAACTTCCACCTGAGGAAGAAAGTATATCATTTGAATTTAGTAATCCTCCAAGAGGCTCTGATGACGTCGTGGTTATGAAGGACTTAGGTAAGTCATGGAAAAACTCTGAAGGTAGCGATAAAGAAATATTCAAGGGATTGAACGGTATTGTAAAGAGACTTTCTAAAATTGCAGTTGTTGGAGTTAATGGGGCCGGAAAATCTACCTTATTAAAAGTTTTAACGGGTCAAACAGAAGCGACGAGTGGTGAAGTGAGACTTGGTCCATCAATTAAACTAGGTTATTTCTCTCAGTATTCTTTAGAGGTTCTTAAACCTGAAAATACTGTCTTTGATCAAATTCGTGAAGAGTTAGCTGAAGCTAGTGATGGATATATAAGAAATCTTTTAGCAGCTTTCTTATTTAGAGGGGATGATGTTAAAAAGAAGGTTAAATACTTATCTGGAGGAGAAAAATCTAGATTAATTATGGCAAAATTATTATCTCAAAATAATAATTTTCTAGTTCTAGATGAGCCAACAAACCATCTTGATATCAAAAGTAGGGAGGTCCTACTCGACGCTTTAAAGCGATTTGAGGGCACCATTATGTTCGTAAGTCACGATAGGCACTTTTTAAACGAGCTAGCTGAAGAAGTATATGAAGTGGATAAAGGAGAAATTCGTATATATCCAGGAAATTATAAGTACTATTGCGATAAAATTGCAAAATAAGCTTAAAAGTCTGATCTAGATCAGGTACCACTTTGTTGACGGTCATAACTCCTTTGTATTTAAATTTGTCATAATCTTTATAACAAAACTAAAAAGGAGTATTGTCATGAAGATTAAATCGTTTTTTCACCCTCAAACATTTACCTTGAGTTATATTGTTTCTGATGAGAGCACTAAAAAAGCAGTTCTTATTGACAGTGTGGCCGATTATGATTCAAAAGCATCTATAATTGGCTTCAAATCTGCGAAAATCATGGATGACTATCTTAAGGAAAATGAGCTTGACTTAGTTTATCTACTAGAGACCCACGCTCATGCTGACCACTTAACTGGTGCTAATTTCTTTAAAGAAAAATATCCAAATTCTAAAGTTCTTATTAGTGAAAAAATTAAGGACGTTCAATCAGTATTTTCTGATGTGTTTTCAAATGATTCAAATAATGATGGCCGTGAATTTGACCAGTTATTAACAGATGGCGAGACCATCTCAGTTGGAAATCTTTCTATTAAAGCGATAGCAACACCTGGGCATACTCCAGCTTGTATGACATTTGTCATAAATGAACAGGCAGCATTTACAGGAGATCTTCTATTTGCGCCAGACTACGGTACTGGACGATGTGATTTTCCTGCAGGTTCATCAAAGGATATGTTTAATTCTATTTCCAATAAGCTTTACAAATTAGATGACAATATTGATGTTTATCCAGGCCATGATTATATGCCTGGAGGAAGAATTGTTTGGGAAAAGGCAAAGCTTAAAGAGCATAAGGATGGAAATGTGCAAATTACGAAAAATACAACAGAAAGTGAGTTCGTTGGTTTTAGAGATGGAAGAGATTCTGGATTAGCGGCACCAAACCTATTACTTCAAAGTGTTCAGTTTAACGCTTGGGCCGGTGAATTATTAGAAAAAGATAAAGAGTTTATAAAAATCCCCTTAAGAAAAAAATAAGTAAGAAAGGCCCACATGTTGGGCCTTTCTTTGTGATCCTCATCATAATTTTTAAATTCAATTGGAGCTATACTTATTAAAAGGGGAAAATATGTCAGATACAGAAGTACTTAGTTTACTCAGAAGCATTGATGAACGTTTATCTAGGTTAGAAGAAAAAGCGAAGATGCCTGAGTCTCTTGAACAAATTCCACTACCAAATGAGTTTAATATTCTTGTTGATACTGTTGATGAATTAATGAGTCCTGCTACCGCTAGTGGGCAGCAAAATTTAGAGGCTATCTCCAAATTAAAAGAGTTGTTCGAAGTTTTGAGCAAGCCTGAAACAATTGATGCTTTTACATCTTTAACTAACACTATGAAAAACTTGGCTCCACTTATCGAGCAAGTAGGAGAATTAGAGAATATTTTTTGTATTTTAACAGATAGTGTTGATGAAATTATGCAAAAAGCTATGGAAAGTGGAATTAATATAGAGGAATTAAGTAAAAATCTCAAAAGCTTTAGTTTTGATATGGTGAATTTAATGGAGTCTGGAGCATTAACAAAACTTCTTGAATCTGGAATTCTCGATCAAAAATCTATCAATGTTGTTGGTGCACTAGGACAGTCACTCGCAGTTAGCCAAGTTAAAGAAAAGGAAGTAGGGCCTTTTAAGTTACTAGGGGCTTTGTTCAATAAAGACATTCAAAGAAGTTTAGGTTTTGGTATGAATATAGCCGTTCATTTTGGTCGTAAACTTCAAACACAGAATAAGAAATAGGGGAAAAATATGTCTGGAAAAACTAAAATACTTATAGTCGGAGCTGGTACTGGAGGAGTTACAGTTGCTGCACGTTTAATGAATCAAAACTCAAATAATAATTTAGAAATCAGTATTATTGATCCGAGTGATAAACATTTTTATCAACCCCTCTGGACTTTGATTGGAGCTGGTGTTTTTAAAAAAGAAGAAAGTGAAAAAAATCAAAGCGATGTTATTCCTGCTGGCGTTAAGTGGATTAAAAAAGCTGTTGATACTTTTAATCCAGGTGAAAATCAGATAACTCTGGATGATGGAAGCAAAGAGAACTACGACTATCTCATTGTTGCTGCTGGTATCCAGATAAATTGGAGTGCTATCAAAGGCCTTGAAGAAAGTATTGGAAAGAATGGTGTATGTTCTAATTATAGTTATAAATATGTTGAAAAAACTTGGGAGTTTTTACAGGCTAATAAATCTGGAAATATTTTATTTACTCAACCGGCCATGCCTATAAAGTGTGCAGGGGCACCTCAGAAAATATTGTATATGGCCGAAGATTATTTCCGAAAAAAAGGTTTGCGTGATCAAGTCAACTTAGACTTTTGTTTAGCTGGTCCTAGGATTTTTGGAGTTGAAAAGTATAGAAATGCTCTTGAAAAGGTTTTAGAAAGAAAAGATTTAAAACCAAGCTATGAGCATAATTTGGTTGAAATTAAAGGTTGCGAGAAAGTTGCTGTTTTTGATAATAACGGAACATTAATTGAAAAAAGTTATGATATGATTCATGTTGTCCCACCTATGGGATCACCAGATTTTATAGCTAAAAGTGAATTAGCCGATGCCGGTGGATGGGTTGAAGTTGATAAATATACAACTCAACACATACGGTTTCCAAATGTTTTTAGTTTGGGTGATTGCAGTTCTCTTCCCACATCTAGAACAGGTGCGGCGATTAGAAAACAGGCTCCTGTATTAGTTGAAAATCTTCTTGCCCATATCGCTGGAAAAGAGCTTATTGCTAATTATGATGGCTATGCTTCATGCCCTTTGGTTACAGGATATGGAACTTGTATTATTGCTGAATTTGATTATGACGGAAATCCAGTTGAGTCCTTTCCATTTGATCAGGCTCAAGAAAGGTTTAGTATGTACATGTTAAAGGCCTATGGACTTCCTAAGTTATATTGGCATGGGATGCTTAAAGGAAAGGCTTAATTTAAGCACTAGCAGTATTCTCTTTAAACCAAGGAAGGTATACCTCTTTGTGAGATGAGTCTTTACATATTTGAAGGCCGAAACCTACATCGGATCTTTCGGTTTTTTTATCATTTACTCTTACGACTTTAGCTTTGAAAAGTTTGTCAGTCTCGCCTAATTGTATATCTATTACCTCATTAAGTTTAAAGGCACGTAGTAACTTTTCATCTTCAACTTTAGCAAATAAACCTGTTGAAGAGATGTTTGTTGTTTCAGAAAATATATCAAAACTTCCATTGCTAATTTTTAAATCTTTTTTAACATTGAACCTTTCTGGTGTTTTCCACCATCTTAAATTTGGATTTAAGATAACAGCTTTTACTTCTTGGGCATAAAATGGCTTTAAAGAAAAGGCGAATAAAAAGAAACTAAGAGCTACCTGTACTACTGTGTAGTCACTTCCATAAAGACCTACGATTGCATTGTTGGCAAATAGAGCTACCAGTAAAATGGGAACCATTTTGTAAACTGATCGACTCATAGAGGCAGTAAGTATTGCAGTTGTAAAGAGTACGGACATACTTATTAGGTTTAGTGGAGTCAACATAGAAAACACTTTGATAATATCGGTGTAAGGTATCTTGTATAGATACATAATTTGTAATGGGAAACTCAATGCTATTGCTAATGCAAATAAGGGAAAAAGTTTTAGAAAAAGGGGTTTATTCTTCATGAGTTATACCTTGGTTAAAAGAGTAACAATAACTCTTTATATTCATAACATATTTACGTGCTTCATTGAGATTCTTATCGAAAAGCCAATGCTTTTTATGGCTTGCTATGGCCCTACTCACTCTTGCGGGGCCTGAATTATAACTAGCTAACAAAATATCTAATTCAGGGACATCATGCTGAAAAGCATCAGCCAGGATTGCTTGTTTATTTGGCTGACTCCAGTAATCACTAAGGTAATTCATATAAAGAATTCCACCTTCTATGGACTTTTTCTCATCAAGTCGCCAGTCATTAAAAGAGTTAATTTTATTTTCTTTTAGTTTTGTTCTAAGGTTTAAAACATTGGTCTGGAGGAATAGAGGATGAATCTTCCATTCTTTTTTAAATCTATTAATTTCTTCATGTGCCATTGGAGTGACTTGAGTTAATCCTAGTGCTTTGGCAAAACTTAAGGCTTTAGGATTGAATGAAGACTCTTGAGCGATGAGTGCTGCAATGAGATTGGAATTATAACCATATTTTTCTGAAATATTTTGAATATTATTTTTAAGAGACTTTGAAATATTAAATGGTGACAGGTTCATTTTTTCAGGAAGCTTTTCCTTTAAACATTCAGGAACTTCTAGCTTATGTATAATGGGAGTTTCTGAACCTTTTGGATAATAAAGAAAGGATATCTTATTTATATTACCCGGTAGGATAGAAAGGTTTTTAAAAGTTATTTTGATAGGTTCATTTTTTTTGGATGGAAATTGAATTTCTTCTGTTTTCATCCATCTATTTAGCAGGCGATTATTGTATAAAATTTCATATCGAAAACTATTAATATCAAAACTAGGATCAACGATTGAAACCTGTAAATCATAAGGTGAATTATAATATTGGCGCTCAGGAGAAAATTTAAAATTTATATTTTCTGGAGGAGTAAAACTTTGATCGAGCCTGAATTTCTCTCCAATTAAAACTTGCCCGCCAAATGGTGTTGTTGGCCCAGCACAGGAAGTGAAAAGGATAATAAATAAAGTGGATAGTAAGAGTTTCATGTCTTCTCTTATTTTAATAGAGGTGGGATTCTAATATAAGCGGGAAAAATGTAATTTAAACCAAAAATTAGATCAAGCTTTGAATATTAGATATTTATAAAGATTCATTAAAGTTAAAGAACTTGAGTTTGTGTCCATATTGGCTTATATTTTTGTCCTAAATTAAACTTAATTGGCTGAAATTACGTGGAAAATACTAAAGTACAGATAAAAACTAAAGGACAAAGGAGTCGGGAAAAGATTATTACGACTTCTATCGAATGTTTCTTTAAAAAAGGGTTTGAAGCAACGTCTACCCAGGAAATTGCTGATTTGTGCGGTGTTTCCCAAACTACTATATTTTATCATTTTAAAAATAAAAAAGTTTTATTTAATGAAATCCTAAAGTTTGTGATTTCAAATAATAGATCTATTTTTGAAAAGCAAAATATGAATGAAGCTTGTCCTTTTGATAAATTAAAGTCTTTACTAAGGTCAAATATTGAATGGGGACATTTGTATCCGGAACAAACCGGTGTTCTTTTGCAATTATTTAGTTTTGCCGCTACTGATGCAAACACAAGAGAGTTAGCAACCCAGACAATTGATAAGGGGCGAAGTCTTGTCTATGAATTACTAGAAGAAATTGAGTCCGAAAAAAATATTCAGTTAAATAAAACATTTTTGTCTGCTGCGATACAGCAATATGTTAATGCTGTGTTATTCCAAATGCTTGCAAGGACAGATAAACAAGTAGTTTATGATAGCTTTCATTTAAACTTAGATTCATTTTTACGAAAGCTTATTTTTAATTAAATTTTTTCTAACCGCCCCCTTTACGTGGGGATAGACCTCCCAAATATCTTTGGTTGTAATAATAGATAAAAATTTCTAAATGACCTTGGAGCTTTTTCAAACTTTGAGTCGTACACCAAGTTCTTCTTACAAAAGTAGATATTCCATCTCTCATCATAGCTAATGTTTGGTTAATGCAAAAAATGGGATCATAGTTCTTGTTCTTGAGTTCTCCCTGTCCCGCAACTGTCGCTTTTTGACTTTTGTATTGTCTATAGTCGGAGTTTGGAAAGTAACTTCTTACAAAAAAATCATAACTCTGATGCTCATCTGATTCAATGAGTGCATAAGGTTGAACTATTGGTT
>CAXPDR010000022.1:0-2387 GCA_964215955.1 Flavobacteriaceae bacterium | reverse complement strand
AAAATAAAAAAACCAATTGTGGGTTTTATTGCAGGAATTACGGCTCCCCCAGGACGTAGAATGGGTCATGCGGGTGCTATTATTTCAGGAGGAAAAGGTGGTGCAGAGGATAAGATAAAGAAAATGGTAGAATCTGGTATTACTGTCGCTAAATCGCCATCAATAATTGGAAAAACTTTATTTAATAAATTGTCAAATTGAAAAATAATATCAGAGGATTATATTAAATAAATAGATGTCAGCATCAAAAAATCTCGAATACGAAAAAACTTCATTTTTAAACAAATCTAATAGTGCTTTTATTGAGCGAATGTACCTTAAGTTCGTTAATAAAGATTCAGATTTACCAGATAGTTGGAAAGATTATTTTGAAGGTATTGGAGAAGAATTAAATATCATTGCAAAAGAAATTAACGGTCCTTCTTGGGGACCTAAAAAAAACACAATAGATATTGATGAGCTTCAAGAAAAAATTGATCAAGAGGATCTTAAATCCAACGGTGCTGTTTCTATTGTTAATGCTACGAATGTAAATTCAGCTGGATCAAACGAGGACTCAATAAAAGCTGTCTCAATGATCAGATCATACAGACAAAGAGGACATCTTATAGCTAAACTTGACCCACTTGAATTGCTTAAATCAGAATATTTAGATGAGCTTCACCCAGAATCTTTTGGTTTTAAAAAAAATGATTATCAAAAAAATATTTATCTTGGTGGTGTGATCAACAGACAGAGTTCAAATATTAGAGATATATTAAGTTTCTTAAAAAAAACTTATTGTGGACCAGTTGGCTATGAATACATGCATATATCAAATCCTACAGAGAGAAAATGGTTCAGAGATAGAATTGAAAAATCGGAAGATAATTTAAATTTTACCAAAAATGGTAAGGAAGCAATTTTAAATAAACTAATTCAAGCTGAGGGCTTTGAAAAATTTCTTCATACAAAATATGTTGTAACTAAAAGATTTGGATTAGATGGAGGTGAAAGTTTAATTCCTGCTTTAGAGCAAATAATTAAAATTAGTGGCCAATCTCAAGTAAAAGAAGTTAAGATTGGTATGTCTCATCGAGGGAGATTAAATGTTTTAGCCAACGTATTACAAAAGTCGTATAAAAGAATATTCAATGAATTTGCTGGAGAATTTGGAAATTCATCAGACGAAGGTGCGGGAGATGTAAAATATCATTTAGGTGCTTCATCGAATAGAGAGTTTGATGGTAATTCTGTTCATGTAAGCTTAACTGATAATCCATCTCACTTAGAAGCAGTTAATCCAGTTGTACTAGGCCAAACTAGAGCAAAGCAATATTTCCACAAAGACAAAGAAAGAAATAAAGTTATACCAATTTTAATTCATGGTGACGCTGCGTTTGCAGGACAAGGTGTTGTAGCTGAATGTTTTGCAATGTCTGGACTTCCTGGTCATAATACAGGTGGCACAATTCATATAATTGTAAATAATCAGATAGGTTTTACGACTAGCCCAAGGTTTGCTAGGTCTTCTCCATACCCTTCTGATATAGCAAAAATGGTTGATGCCCCAATAATTCATGCAAATGGAGATGATCCAGAAGCAGTTGTTTATGCGGCCAGAATAGCTTCAGAATTTAGACTTAAGTTCAATAGAGATGTGGTTGTAGATTTAATTTGTTACAGAAGGTTTGGCCATAACGAGGGAGATGAGCCATCATTTACTCAACCTTTAATGTATAAAAAAATTAGATCCCATCCATCAACAATAGAAGTTTATGGAAAAAAACTTGTAGAAGAAAATGTAATTTCAAGCGAAGATTTAAATCATTCAATTAAAACTTTCAAAAACTTGCTTGATGAGCAGTTCAAAAGTGCAAAAGATTATAAGCCAAAAATTGCCTGGTTTGAAGGAACGTGGTCAGCATATAAACCTGAAAAAGGAAAAGACAAAAGAGGTGTAACAGGAGCGGATACTAAAAAACTTTTAAAAATTTCTGAAAAAATAAATGCTTCACCTGAGGAACTTAACTTACATAAAACAATAGTTAAAATATTGAACAACAGAAAACAGTCTGTTAAAAATGGATTTAATATTGATTGGTCAACAGCTGAAGCATTAGCATTTGGATCATTATTAGAAGAAGGTTATCCAGTCAGATTAGTTGGTCAAGACTCTGGAAGAGGAACTTTTAGCCAAAGACACTCTGTACTAAGAAATCAAAAGGATAATAGTCGATATGTTCCTTTAAATAATATTTCAGATAACCAGAAACAATTTGAAGTTGTTGATAGCTTTTTATCTGAATTAGCTGTTCTAGGATTTGAGTATGGTTATAGCTTGGTTGAACCTAATACTCTTACTTTGTGGGAAGCACAGTTTGGAGATTTTGCAAATGGTGCTCAAG
>CAXPDR010000021.1:0-3842 GCA_964215955.1 Flavobacteriaceae bacterium | reverse complement strand
TTTTTATTTATGTTTCTTTTTGGGTTTCTGAAAAACCATAATATTAATAGTAAAACAATTAGTGCACTAGTTTGAAGAAGACTCTTTATAGTTGATGGTTCTTCAAAAAGAACTTCTAAAATAATAACATCCATAGATACAACTATGAAAAAAAGAATTATAATATTAAAGCCTTCCTTATGAAACATTATAAAATGGTTATTATTAGAACAATAAAGGAATTACCAATTGCACTATCTAATCTATCAAATAAGCCTCCGTGTCCAGGTATTATATTTCCGCTATCTTTTACACCAGCTTTTCTCTTAATTTTGGATTGAACAATATCTCCAAAAAGTCCAAAAATTGGTATAATGAATCCAAGCACTATAGTTTTCCAGAAAGGGAATATTTCTTGTATAAAATTAAATGAAACATAACTGAATAAAACTGAACAAAATAATCCACCAATAAAACCCTCCCACGTTTTATTTGGTGAAGCTTCAATTTTTAAATTATTTCTACCAAATAACGATCCAAAAAAATAAGACATAGTATCACTTATCCATATTAAAATAAAAATAAACAAGATTAGATATGGGTTGTATATAGCATTACCACTAAATGGAATATAAATC
This sequence comes from Flavobacteriaceae bacterium, assembly GCA_964215955.1. Taxonomy (GTDB): domain Bacteria; phylum Bdellovibrionota; class Bacteriovoracia; order Bacteriovoracales; family Bacteriovoracaceae. The sequence continues at coordinate 3,225 of CAXPDR010000021.1, read as the reverse complement.
AGAGCTATCATTGATACTGAAACATATAACGGGGGGATAAAAGGATGATTATACTTATATCCCTTAGATTTAATTTTTTGATACAGTGAATTAGCTTCATATGTTGATATTAATGTAAAAATTAAAAAAACAGTTATGAATGTCTCCATACTAATAACTATTGATGCAAAAATTATTACTATGTAGAGAATTCCACTAATTAATCTTGGAAGAAAATTAATCATCACTCAAAATAAGATAAATATCTTTGGCACTATTACCGTAAGTTAAAAAGTTATCTTCATTTAGCTTATTTTTTACTACAATAGTTGTAATATTTGAAGGAAACTTTGTTTTGTATTTATATTTAAGCTTAGTCATGCCTTCACTTAGGTCAGATACAAATTGATCCATACGAGCCAAAATTATTACTACTGGAGGAAGATTTTCAATTTTGTTATTCTTAATCTGTTTGTTACAAATTAATATTCTTCCTGAATTTGAAAGTAAATATTCACAATTAGTGACAAGTGCTTTGACTTTTTCGTTATCAATATTTCTAATTAATCTTATATCAAGATTTTTAGAGATATCTGGATCAAGTGAACAAACATTGTCTATCTCCCAATTATTTTCTCCAATAATTTTTTCAAAGACATCTTTTGTAGAATTTTCATGATCTAGATAGATGAATCTACCACCTGATTCTGTAAAATTTTTGGCAAAAATTAAATCCAAAGATGATTCATCAGAAATAGAGGTATCATCAGGCTCCTGGTTATCTTTCTTCTTATTTTTTAAAAAGTTCCAAAAGCTCAAAATAATTATTTTTTATTTTCATCTTGTTCATCTTTTTTAAATGGTCTTTCACCAAGAATTTTAACAAGATCTTCTTTAAAGATTACTTCTTTCTCCAACAGTCTTTTAGCAAGTTCTGATAGTTTGCTTTTGTTTTTCTTAAGAATATCACAGGCTCTTTTATATTGTTTTTCAATAATAAGTGATATTTCTTCGTCTATTTTTTTTGCAGTTTCTTCAGAGTAAGGCTTAGTGAAATTATAATCAGTTTGCCCACTTGAGTCATAGTATGTAATGTTACCGATTTTATCATTTAAACCATAAACAGAGACTATTGCTCTTGCCTGTTTAGTAACTTTTTCTAAATCGCTTAAAGCTCCAGTGGAGATTTTATTAAACATTATCTTTTCTGCTGCTCTTCCACCTAGAGTAGCACACATTTCGTCTAGCATTTGTTCTGTTCTTACAATCATTCTCTCCTCTGGTAAATACCAGGCAGCCCCGAGAGACTGACCTCTTGGAACAATTGTTACTTTAATAAGAGGAGCTGCGTGTTCAAGAAGCCAACTTACAATTGCATGACCTGCTTCATGAAAAGCTATTGTATTCTTCTCTTCTTTAGTGATTATTTTATTCTTTTTCTCTAAACCACCTACAATTCTATCTACTGCATCAAGAAAATCTTGTTTACCAACAGATTTCTTATTGTTTCTTGCAGCTATTAATGCTGCTTCATTACAAACGTTTGCAATATCAGCACCAGAGAAACCAGGTGTTTGTTTTGCTAAGAAGTCAATGTCTAAAGTCCTACTCTTTTTTAATGGCTTTAAATGAACCTGAAAGATTTCTCTTCTTTCATTCAAGTCAGGTAGGTCTACAAATATCTGTCTATCAAATCTACCAGCCCTCATTAATGCTTTGTCAAGGACATCAGCTCTGTTTGTTGCAGCAATAACTATAACATTAGTATCTGTACCAAAACCATCCATTTCTGTTAAAAGTTGATTAAGAGTATTTTCTCTTTCATCATTAGATCCAGTAATATTACTTCTACCCCTAGCTCTTCCTATGGCATCTATCTCATCAATAAAAATTATTGATGGAGATTTATCCTTTGCTTGCTTAAACAAATCTCTAACTCTTGAAGCACCTACTCCAACAAACATTTCAACAAAATCAGAACCAGAAAGAGAAAAGAAAGGAACTTTAGCTTCACCTGCTACAGCTTTTGCAAGAAGAGTTTTTCCAGTTCCTGGTGCACCTACTAAAAGAGCACCTTTTGGAATTTTACCACCTAAAACAGTATATTTTTTTGGATTCTTTAAAAAATCAACTATTTCTTGAACTTCTTCTTTTGCACCCTCAAGACCAGCTACATCCTTAAATGTAACTTTTACTAAAGTATTCTGATCAAATAATTTTGCTTTTGATTTACCAATATTAAAAATTTGCCCACCTGCACCTCCAGCACCACCAGACATTCTTCTCATTAAGAAAATCCATACTCCAATTATTATAATAATTGGCAGAAATCCTAAAAGAACATCAAGCCATCTATTCTCCATAGTCATAAATTCGATTGAAAAGTCTAAATCTTGAGTTTGTTTAATTTGCTGAAGATTGGTTTCAAATAATTCTGGAGTACCAATTTCAAATTGATAGTGAGGCCCAGCTAGATTATCTTGTCCTAAAAAGTTTTTTGATCTAGCTCTTTTATGTATGTCTTTTTCAAGAGCATTTTCATTTAATGTTACTCGGGCATATCTCTGGTTAATAATTGTGACTCTCTCCACATCTCCATTTCTTAAATAATTTTCAAAAGATGAAATATCAGTTGGTTGAGTATTTTGAATACCGTTATCTCCACCAAGTAGTCCAATACTGATTATAAAAAAGACAATTGATGCATAGAACCAGTATATATTAATTTTTGATTTATTATTTTTTTTCTTGTTTGCCATTTTCAAGCATTTAATTCAACGTTTGTAATTTTTGCATCACCCCATAGGTTCTCAATATCATAATATTCTCTAATTTCTCTTTGAAAAACATGAACTACTACATTAACATAATCAATTAGAACCCATTCCTGATTTTCATTTCCTTCAATACTAAATGGTTTTTCCTTTAATTCTTTACTCACATGTTTTCTAATTGAGCTAACAATTGCTGTAACATGAGTATTTGATGTGCCCGTACAAACTATAAAATATCCACAAACAGTGTTAGTAATATTTGTTAGGTCCATTATATTTACATCTACACCCTTAACATCTTCAATACCGAATATAATTTTACTAATTAATTCAGATTCTGCTGACTTGGGTTTAACCATTAATCTTTTCTTTTTTCAAATTTATTACTTTTAATAATATGACTGCATATAACATCATCAAAGTTAATGCCACTAAGTCAACAAATGACAAAGTGAAGATGTTAATTAAATCA
>CAXPDR010000020.1:0-23981 GCA_964215955.1 Flavobacteriaceae bacterium | reverse complement strand
GCCAACATTACCTGGAGGCATTTTATTAATTGAATTATCAAAGATATTTTTGAGACAATCTTTTTCAGATAAAAACCCCACTAGCTGATCTGATGTATTCACCACAGGAAGTCCTGTTAAATTTTCTTTAATTAAAAACTTAGACGCTTCCTCAATTGGCTGATCCTCATGAAAGGTACCTTTCGAATAGGTAATCAAATCCTTAGTCGTAATATTGATATCTCCATCATGATGATCTGCTAATACATACTTAGAAAGCTCATTTACTGTTGAGTTAAACATAATACTCCTTTCTAAAAAAAACACGACCTACTTAGAGGTCGTGTTTAGACATTAGAGACTTAGAAATTAAAAAGTAGTTGCATTTAGACGATGGTAATTGACCTCCTAGATTTGATTAAAAATCTTCTTGGAAATCATTATAAGAAAAAAATGTTTAAGAAATATTAGGGTTTATATGTATAAGAAAACTCTAGGCCATCCATAGAATAGGCCTTTAAAGTAACTTTATTACCCGAAGCTTCAAATATTCCATAGTTATACTTCCCAGCAAACCCTTTGATTCTTTTTGGGTTATTAAATTTTTCTAAATTATTAGGAAACATTTTAGCATGAATTCCGCTTAAGGTTATTTCAAAGCTCTCTTTTCCAATTTCAGATGTTGGAACTTTGATAAGCTCAACAAAATGCCTATCGCCTGAAATGAAAAATACATTCTTTCCACTCTCTTTTATATCGGTCTTAAAGCTTTGAAATTCTTTCGGATGTAAGCCTTCAAAAGACTCATAGGTATGATAGCCACCAAAAAATTGGTCACCAGATATAATCCAATTCAAATGGTTTGATTCAGATAAATTCTTTTTTAACCACTCCCTTTGAGCTTTTCCAAAATGCATTCCATTTTTTTCCTTCTTTGAATCTCTAAAACTTCGGCCATCCAGAAGAAAAATATTCTGTCCAGAAATCTTGGTAAGAGAACCAACTCCATAACCCTGGGAAGTAATATCATTGTCTTTCATCGGAAAAAATGTTCTAAACATTTCCATTGAAGGTTCTTTATACTCAAAATGTTTATCACCATCATCAACACCATAGTCATGGTCATCCCATGTGGTCAAAATAGGAGTAAGTTTATTCATTCTATTTATTTTTAACTTCATTGCATGATCTATATGCCTTCTCCAAATCTGTTCTGGTTTTGCTGGTAATTTAGAGCCAACAAATATCCCAGAATAAATATCGGCATATAGATTATCTCCAATAAGAAGGACAAGATCAGGCTTATGCCCTAAGGCTATTGGCCAAATCTTATTTCCGACATCATTAAAAGTATCATCCATGCAACTCGCTACTAGAACTTTAAGATTTTTCTTTTTAGGATTTAAAGTAGAAAAAATTCTTGAATCTTTCCACATCCCCTCGCTAGTTAGGACTTCTAATTTGTAATCAATTTTAGTTTTTAGATTATCAATGAGTATATGAGTCACCCTAAAGCCAGAGTATTCTTTTTGATAATGTCTCACCTTAAAAGTTTTTATTTCTTTTTTACTCTCAATTTCAAAGATTTTAAAATTTGGATTTAAAAAGCCTGGATAGACTAGTCTTAGAATAGTACTACTCTCATCGGTAGAACCTTGAATTATTGAAAATCCAAAGTTTGATTCGACCCTTCCTCCATTCTCCACACTGGAAAATTGAGAACAGGAAACACTAACTAGTATCAATAAAATAAATTTAAACATAAAGAATAATTACCCCGCGCTACAATAATTTTATAACGCAGAGTAATCAATTGAAAAGAAACTTTATTATTCTAATTAGTATTGAATTAAGTTTTTAAGCTGATTATATACATCTGAAGTTTGAGGAAGGATAACCTCTTCAAGACCAGGATTATATGCACAATGAACATCCTTAGCTGCAACTCTCATTATTGGTGCGTCTAATTCTTCAAAGCACTCCTCATTAACTCTTGCTGCAATTTCCCCAGCATATCCTGAAGTTTTATGCTCTTCATGACAAATAAGTAGTCTATTTGTTTTTGCCAGAGATATTTTGATTGATTCCATATCAAAAGGATTAAGAGTTCTTGGATCAATAATTTCAATAGACTTTCCAGTTTCCTCTTCGATCTTCTTAGCTGCATCGACAGATTTTTGAACTAAAGCTCCCCATGCTACGATGGTTGCATCACTTCCCTCTTTAACAATACGTGCTTTCCCAAATGGGATCATGAAGTTCTCACCTGGATCAGCAGTTCTATTATATCCTTGGTAATACAAATGCTTATGCTCTAAGAACATTACTGGATCATCACATCTGATAGCTGTTCTAAGTAAACCAGCTGCATCTTCCGCGTTTGAAGGATAAACAACTCTAATCCCAGGACAATGAGTAAATAGAGATTCTCCAGATTGGGAGTGATAAATCGATCCACCTTTTAAATAACCGCCAATTGGTACTCTTACAACCATTGGACATTTATAATCTCCACCTGATCGATATCTAGTAGTTCCCATTTCGTTTTTAAGCTGCATATAAGCAGTCCAGATATAATCAAAAAATTGGATCTCAACAACTGGCTTAATTCCTCTCATGGCCATACCAATGGCACGTCCAATAATATTAGCTTCTGCAAGAGGAGAATTAAATACTTGCCCTTCCTTTGAAACTCTTTGGCATCCAGCTGAAACTTTAAAAACTCCACCTTTACCCTTAAGGTCTTCATTATCCAATTTTTCAAGCTCAGAGAAATCCGCAACATCCTCACCAAACATTCTCATCATAGGATTTTTTTGAATTTCTGATTTTAAGACGGCGTTAATTGCCCCGGCCATAGGAATATCTTCTTTTCCCGAAAACTCTGCTGCATTATCAAATTCACCAGATGTAGGATCTACATCTTCAGAATAAAGATGATCCATATATGTAGATTGATCAGGCCATTCAGTTTCAATAGCTTTTTTCATCGCCTCTTTAACTTCATTATCAACTTCTAAATTTAGAGCTTCTTTTTCTTCTTTGGTTAAGAAGCCAGCTTTAATTAAAAACTCTGGATATGTATTTAAAGTATCAATTTTAGCCTCTTGCTCAAGCTCTTCTTTAGTTCTATAGAATGAATGATCGTCTGAAAGAGAGTGAGAATAAGGTCTTGTAACGTGGGCATGCACTAATGCAGGACCATTACCAGCACGGATATACTCTTCGGCTTGTTTTACTGTATCGTAAGAATCAATCGGACATGTTCCATCACATTCATAGACTTTTAAACCAGGAATTGCTTCTAAACACTTTGAAATGGATCCGCCTGGAGTCTGAACAAAAGTTGGTACAGAAATAGCAAAACCATTATCTTGAATCATAAACATTACAGGTAATTTATTTACACAAGCAGTTGTCAGACCTTCCCAAAACTCACCTTGAGAGGTCGTTCCATCTCCTGAACTTACATAAACAATTTCATCTTTGTGATAAGCATGAGAGTGATCAACTCCATCCTTTGAGAGTTTATCGTAAAACATTCCTGCTTCAGCCGTCCCACACGCTTGTAAAAATTGAGAACCTGTACAACTAGAACGAGAAACAATATTTAAATTTACATTGGCAAAATGAGCCGGCATTTGTCTCCCATGAGTTGCTGTATCTCCAACATTCCCATTTGCCTGGCATAACATTTCATAAGGTGTAACCCCAAGCCCAAGGCAAAGCGCTCTATCTCTATAGTATGTTAGAAAATAATCATACTTAGGTTTTAATATTTTTGCAGTAGCAGATAAAATCCCCTCATGACCCGCACCTGAAATTTGGAAAAAAGCCTTAGATTGTTTTTTCATTGTAATTTCAGCATCATCTACTTTTCTAGAAACATAAGAGTTTCTATACATTTCAACTAACTGCTTTTTATCTAATTTATGCTTTTTAATCAGATCAAGTTTCGCTTGAAAAGCTTTATCAGATTTAGATGGTGACTTTGATTGAGTCCTTGCCATGGCCGATCCCCTTTAAGAATACAATAATTAAGGGCTAAATCTATATAATTTAAAGAGTTTTGACCAGATATGTTGCACAATATTACTCAAGCTCTAAAAACATGATTTTAATCACTTACAAGTTTTTTTGAAGAAAAATCTTAAACTTCAGGAAAATAAATGCCGATAAGAAGGCATGAAGACAAAACTTCTCTACACTTTTATTGCAATCTGGTTTTTTGGTATGAGCTACACCATAGCCCATATGCATGGAATCCACTTAGCAGTGTTTGAAAACAAAGTAGAAAAAAGCGACTTTAAAATTTCAGAAATTCCTAATGACTTCGGCATGATTCACATCTTAACTGAAGAATGTGGATGCTCCCAAATAATTGCAGAGTACTTAATTGAAAGAAAAGCAACTCCAGGTATCTCAGAAAGCGTGATGTTTTTAGGAGACAGTAAAACCTATGAACAAAGCCTCAGTAAATCGGGCTTTAAAATTTTAAAATCGAAAAATATTAAAAGTTATATTGAGGGAGTACCACTCCTTATCATTCACAATAAAGCAGGAGAAATAAAATACAGCGGTGGCTATGCCAAAACCATGGTAACACCTATTACTAAAATTCAAGATCTCGCTTTATTAGAACAAATTAAAAATAAAACAGCTCCAGAAAACTTTCATATTCAAGGCTGTGCTGTTGCTAAAAACTTGCAAAAAGAACTTGATCCACTAGGATTGAAATATTCATTATAAGAGGTAGTTAAACATGAATTCATTTAGAGACGATTACAACAAAAAAATCAATAAACTGTTTCTATTTGTGGGCCTATTACATATTCCCGTATTTCTTGCAGAAGCATGGTTTTTTAAAACAGAATTCTCTATAGCGATTCTAGGGCCAATCTTAATTTTACTGGGACCATCCATCTCTTATCTCGTAAAACCTTCAAGTATTTTAACATCCAGCTTAAATGCAGTGGCAATGATGTGCTTGAGTGCAGTCATGATTCATCTTGGTAAGGGGATGATTGAAATGCATTTTCACATTTTCACATTTTTAGCTTTTACCATTGTTTTTGGTTCTATCTGGCCTGTCCTAGCAGCTTTGGTCACCGTTGCAGTTCATCATATTGGATTTTTCTTTTTATTACCAAAAAGTTTATTTAATTATGAAGCCAGTTTTAACATTGTTCTTTTACATGCAACGTTTGCTATAGTGCAATCTATTGGCTGTGCCATAATTGCGAAAAAGTTTGGAACATTTATAGACGTACAAGATGCAGTTGTAACCAACCTCAATTCAGTCGTCAGAAGCAACAAGGACTTAAGTCAAAAGATTGCAAAGATTACAACTGTCGTATCTGAGTCTACAGACTCTCAAGCAGCAAGCGTCCAGCAAACTGTTGCGACCTTAGAAGAAATTAGTAAAATGGTTGAAATGACGAATAAAAGTATTCAAGAGACCGAATCTAATACAAATTCTTCTTTCACGAAAGCTGAAACTGGTAAAACCTCGGTTAATTCGGTAACAAATTCAATTCAAAATATTAGTAAATCAAATCGCCAAATGATTTCCGAACTTAATAATAATATGAATAAAATTCAAGAAGTAACTAATATGATTGAACAGATCGCAGAAAAAACAACGATCATTAACGACATCGTTTTCCAAACAAAACTTCTCTCTTTTAATGCCTCAGTAGAAGCTGCAAGGGCAGGTGAACATGGTAAAGGGTTCGCTGTTGTAGCAGAAGAGGTTGGAAATCTTGCCAATGTATCTGGAAAAGCTTCAGAAGAAATTAACTCATTACTTGAAACAAGTATTAATCATGTAAATGAAATAGTAAGAGAGACAAGTTCAAGCATGGAAAAATTATCAAGAGAAGGACAATCCGTTCTCAATGATGGTGTAAATAAATCAAAAGACTCTATTAATATCATAAATGGTGTTGTTGAAAATATCAGAAAAAATACTGAGCTTATGAAGTCTATTGCAACAGCATCGGACGAGCAATCAAAAGGCGTAAGAGAAATCACTGATGCAATCAGAGTCATAGATAACTCAAATCATGAAAATATAAATCTCATTAATGAATTAAAGCATCTTTCAGATTCAATGCATTCAGAATCAGAAGTACTCGAAAATGTTGTTGGTTCAATTAATTCACGATTATTAGGAAAAAAGGATGCTGCTTAGGCATCCGCTTTCTTAAGCTTAATTGAAAAAGTGGTCCCTTCACCAAGCTTACTTGTAATTTCCAGTTTGGTTCCGTGACTTTCAGCAATTCTTGCACACTGATAAAGTCCAAGGCCAAGACCTTGAACTCTTTTACTCTTATCACTTCTGTGAAAGGCTTTAACAACATCATTTATTTGTTCTTCACCAATACCAATTCCGTTATCTTTCAGATTTAAAATTAAACTATCTCCTAAATCTTCTCCATATATCTCGATCTGACATGGTTCATTTTCTTTTTTATATTTAAAAGAATTTGAAATTAAATTTTGAAAATAACTTCTAAGTAGACTTGGCTCAACTAAAACGGATGGAAGATCTAATAATTTTATATCTAGCTCTGAATGATTTCTTAATTCATCGTTTTTTATATCTTCTAAAAATTTAAAAAGGTCTATTCTTTCTAATTTCACATCCCTTTTTTCCACGACAGATATCTTCAGTATCCCTCGAATCAAATTTATCATAAATTCTGAGGATTTTTTAATCTCATTCATTGAATGTTTAATTTTTTCGGTATCATTAAACTCTAATTGCATTTCAAGTAGTTCAATATAATTATAGATTTTTTTAGCGGGACCTTGAATATCATGAGCGGCTACATAGGCAAAATCTTGTAAACTTTCATTAGAATCTTTTAGTGATTCAATAGTCGAGTTTAGTTCGACTCCTAATTGATTCAGCTGAAGAGCAAGCTTTTTTAATCCATCATCTGGGAGCTCATTTAATGAATATTTTTTTATCTTACCATCTTTTAAATCATCTGAAATTTCAAATAACATCTTAATTGATTTGATTAAGTCTTTTTTGGTTAATCTACTTACATACAAATAACAAACTATGGATAAGAGTAAACTTATAACATAGGTTGCAAAGGTAGTTTTAGTAATCCTCTCTTGTCTTTTTAAGAAAATTTTATTTTTAGATTCAAGTCTTTGCTCTAAAAACTTAAGCCCTAAGATAGCCTTAGTATCATCAACTTTAACTTGTTTATCGATATAAGAGATAAGTGTCTTTTTAGATATGAGATCTCTAGCAACAGGAAGTTTTTCCAAATACTCTTCAATAGTATTTTCAATATCAGAAAATGCTTTCAACTCTTTATTCTCAACCTTTTCAATAGCTTTGATTTGACCAATTAGTTTCAAAGATTTTAAAAGGTTTTTCTCAGATTGAATTCGATATTCATCGAAACCTCTTAAAACATAATTTTTAAAATTATGTATTCCACCTCCATATCCGAAAGAGAAATGAAGTTTTTCCATTAATTTTTGCTTAAGAACATAGTTTTTTCTATAAGCGCTAAACTCTTGAATTTGAATATAAGAAATCAAACCACTGATAATGAGACCAATTGTTAAAATTATGACTGGGACAAACCCTATACGATAGATTTTCTTAACTAAAACTTTCATTTAAATTCCAATTTTATTTATGGTATAATACTTATTATTTTTATTTCTGAAGGAATATCAAGTGAATGATAGTTTTGTCATAGACCCCAATGCACCAAAGCCTTTTACTCAAGGAAATGGTACTATTGTCATTGTTGATGATGACCCAGGACAACTCCAACTTCTTACTTATATATATCAAAAAACAGAACGTTCTAACCCTCTAATTTGCCTCCAATCCGGCAATGATTTAATCAACTATATCGAAAAAGTCAGAAATAATATTGTCGAAATGCCGGAAATTATTTTACTGGATATCAATATGCCCGACTTAAGTGGCTTTGATGTTTTAGAAAAATTAAGGTCAACTGAGGAATTCAAAAAACATCCACCAATTATAATGTTTACTTCTTCAGAATCTATGAGTGATATTATAAAGGCTAAAAACTTAAAAGCAGATGGATATTGTACAAAGCCAGTTGGTGTTAATATGGCCATGAATTTATTATCAAATATTTAAAAAAGCCCTTCTATAAAGAAGGGCTTTTTTTTAATCTACAGTCATCGCACAAGACCCTGTCGTATTTTCAAAAGAAAAAGTAATATTATAAGCAAGATGTACATATTGAAGTGCAAAATTTAAACCGTCGTCATTTACTTCAGTCTGATCTCTATAAGGTCTTATGACTGAGCTAGCATTAGAAATACTTTCAATACTTACATTAACCAAGGAACAAAGATCCTTCACGATTTCAAATTTCTTGGAAGCATTTATAAGTGATTCCTTAAGAGCTTGTTCTTCCATATCAGCACTCGTCTCTGGCATTAGTCTAGGAATCGGTGCGTGTAACTTAATATTTACCATTCCTTTATTAGTCACTCTTTGCTCTAACTCGATCTGATCAATTTCACTTAAAATCTTTGGATTCAAACTCTCAAAAAGATTTAAATCAGAAAACTTCGCAATAATCTGGCGAGAACTTCTCCACCCTTTTTCGCACAAGGCCCTTGTTTCAGATCTTCCAGAGTTCTCATCTCTAATTGTGATCTTTTCATCTTGTCTTTGACTATTACCTGCAGTGATAACTAATTGATCACCTGCAACTATAGAGATTTCTTGGACGATGAGTTCTCTTAGTTTTTTACTTGATTCTTCAACTGTTTTTCGACTTTCTTCTGCAGTCTTAAAACATTTACTGATCACAGATAGTTTTAATTCAATATAATCTGGAGATTGTCCAATATTAGAAATCCCTTTTACAGTCATCGTTCCTGCAAATACATTAGTCGTTAATAACATACCTAAAATAATTTTTTTCATCTTGCCTCCCATTCTGTTTGCTAGGGAGAAGTTACAAAAACATCTAGCATAAATAAAATGACTATATCAAATCACTGTAATAGAATTATTTTATAGCTGCTTCAGTAAGCCTAGCATTCAATCTAATAGGACGGTGAACCTTAATACCTAGAGAGTTAAGTCCTTTCACTAAATCCATTGGTCGAATACTTGTTCCGTAGTCCACATCAGTCTTAATGATAAAGCCTTTGTTTCGACAAGGAGAAACTTCATCTATAATAGACACATAAGCTTCATCTAGGCCGACTTTTCCAACTACCGCAGATTTAATTTTAGTAGAGATATCTTTTTTAATATATGATTTTGTCTTCTTAGAAAAACTCTCAACAATAATTTCTTTTGTTGAATTTAACTTTTTAAGATCTTCATCGGCACTATCATCATTTTCCAGAGGAACAAAATAGGTAAACTCATCCACTGCTTCCTGAATAGACTTCGTTTTTCCTTCTATCGTATGAATTTCTTTAAAAACAATTCCTCTTTCACTATGCTCAGCTAAAAGGTTTAGGATAGCTTGTTTATCTGTCCATTCTTCAGGAACTCGAATATCAAAATACTCTGTCAATGAACTAATTCCTAAAGTCAAAGCAGGTCCAAAAGAGATAAGTGGTCTTAACTTGTATCCCTCAGAATAAAGCATTTCTATATTAGCTCGCTTAAAAATTCTCATCATTATTTTTTGAAGATCAAGATGCGAAGTAAAAGTAAGAGGTCCAATTTTAGCAAATTCGATTCGATATTTATGTCCTACCCACTGCCCACGTTTTTCCCTGGTATCGACAATTTCTCTTCGCTCAGGTCTTACATAAGGAGCATCCTCAATAGCATCAACACGCTTTAGAAAGTCTTTTCTTTCATCTACCATACCTTGAAGATCACACTCAACCCCACAGCTATAACAAACCAGACGTTTTCTATCGATATCAAAAGTCTTTTCTAAAGCTGTTAGATTTGAGTGATGAACAATCATTCCAGCAACTTTTCCACAAGGAGGTGAGACTCTATTCTTCGTGGCTTTAACCCACTCTCTTTTTAAAAATTTATCTTCCAAACCAACATCGATATGATCCCATGGTAGTTTTCCATCCATAGGTATAGTATTTAAATAATATTCAGACTCGATCCCAGCCTCTTCTACCGCTTCAATCCAAAGATCATGATCAAAAGTTTCATTCCAACCATCAAAACGACACCCTTTTTCCCAAGCAAGATAAATGGCTTTACCAACTCTTCTATCACCACGAGAAACAATTCCTTCTAAATGAGAAATCTTTGACCAATGCTTTCTAAAATTCAGACCAAATTTCACAGCATAATCTTTGAGAAGATTTTGCTTTCTTATGATCTCATCAAGAGTAATCATATTGGCCCATTGAAACGGGGTATGCGGCTTTGGAACGTATGATGAAACCGAAATTGTGATGGCCGGGTTTCTTACTCCGCAACGTCTTTGAGCAACTTGCTTTGCTTTAAGGCCAGTTTCCATGATTGCGACAACATCTTCATCTTCTTCAGTTGGTAGTCCTATCATAAAATATAATTTCATTTTTTTCCAACCACGACTAAAAACATCCTCAGCCGTTTGAAGCATATCTTCTTCTTTAACATTTTTATTTATAACTTTTCTCATTCTCTCACTTCCCGCTTCTGGTGCAAAAGTCAGAGAAGAGTTTTTCACTTCGGCTAATTTATCTAAAACTCTTTGATCAAGCCCATAAGCACGAAGAGATGAAATCCCTAAAGTCGCCTTTTCCTTCGAGAGCTTATCAAGTAGATCAACAATAAGTGGAGTTACAGCAGAGTAATCAGCAGTAGAAAGACAAGTTAATGAAGCTTCATCAAAGCCTCCATTTTTTAACCCATCAATCACAAGTTTTTTAACATCATCGGGTTTTCTTTCCCTAACAGGTCTATAAATCATTCCAGCTTGGCAAAAACGACATCCCTCTGTACAACCACGACTTAACTCGACAGAAAATCTATCAAAGATAGCTGTCATATGCGGAATTGGCGATTTGGTTGGAAAAGGATAATCTTTCAAACTATCCACAAAATATCTTTCAACTCTTGGAGCAATAACTCCATCAAACTCAGGCTTTGGTCCTGCTACGTACTGAAGGTTTGTTTTATCGCAAATTTCGACATCATAAAAAGAAGGAACATAAATCCCTTTTTGTTTTGCAAGTTCAAAAAGAATTCTATCTCTTTTCATCCCTTCCTTTCTGGCCTGTCCAATAAATCTAGCAATTTTTGAAAAGATTTTTTCTCCATCACCTATAACGAAAAAATCACAAAATGGAGCGAGAGGTTCAGGATGTGTAGCACAAGGACCACCAGCAATAACAAATGGTTCATCTTCTCCACGTTCTTCTTGGTGAATAGTAATTCCACCTAGATCTAGCATATTTAAAATATTGGTATAGCTCATTTCATATTGAAGAGAAAAACCTACAATATCAAACTCACTTAAAGGCTTAAAGTTTTCAAGAGAAACAAGAGGTAATTTTCGTGCTCTCATCTCCTTTTCCATATCCACCCATGGACAAAATGCTCTTTCTGCACACAGATCTTCATTTTTGTTTAGCTCTTCATATAAAATTTTAAATCCTAAATGAGACATTCCAATTTCATAGGTATCTGGAAAACATAAAGCTACTTTTCCCGTAAGAGTTTCCCAATCTTTTTTTATAATGAAATGTTCACCACCAATATAACGTGCAGGTTTTTCAAGGGTATCCAAAAATGAAGCATAAGGATTATGCATAATAATTCTCCAATGGGTTTATTTCCAAGACTCTCTTGGGAAGGACTCGAACCTTCAAAACTAAAATTTGGTGATATCTATCAGGATTTGAAATTAAAGGCCAGTAAATTCAATCAATTATGGATGTTTTACATCTGTTCAATTATAGTAAAATCAATTACTTACTTTAAAAGTTCTTGATGATTGATTTGAACCCAAAGATTTAGTTCATCTGAAATTTCAGATAACACTTTTGGAGTAAGTGGTTGTGAAATTAATTTTCTGGCCCTTTGGCTATGATTTAAGAAAAATACCAAATCATTTGGAGCATCTTCATCCTCATTAAGAATTTTTTCTATACCACCACGTTTTATATCTCTGGCCACATTAATTTTAATTAATTCGAAGGCCATGGTCTGAATATGCTTTTTAGAAATTTCCTTTTCACTATCAAAGTCAGGAAAATTCTGACTAAAATTTGGAAAAATGTATGGCATATATTCTATAAGATCTTTATCTTTTAAAATCTCCTCAATAATTTTATCTTTTGAAAAACCTTTTTTTTCTAGTTCTATTTCTTTCTTCTGTAGCTTAAAATCACCATTAACAATTAAGTTGGAATAAACTTTCATTAATTCGTCAATATTAGAAGAACATGCAACAGAGTTTTTACAGGAAATCTCAGCTTGGCGAAGAATCTCAAACCTTGCATCTTCATCTGTACTTAAAAAATTTGCCTTAGCATAATCTATCATCTTAGAGTTGCTTTCAATATAGTCCATTCCAGCATTAATACCATAAGCATAACCAGTAAGAACTAACCTAAAATCTACGAGATTACCTAAATAGTGAATAGGACCAGTTAATTCCATTGATTTTTTAAGAGCAAATTTTTGTAATAATTTTTGAAGCTGTCCTACAGCAAACTCCCCAGGTTGAAAGGTGTACGCTTTTTTTGAAACAAGTTTGGAAATTCCTATAATAGGAGCTTGAATAACATAATCGATATAATCATGAGCATCAGGCTTTTTCTTCATTTGTTTAAATACAAATTTAAACACAGAACTACTATTTGTTGGTTCTTTTATGAACGCTCTTTTCCAACCTTCTTTTTTTACGGCTTTAGCATAGGCTTTAACATTATGAGCAACTGTTTCAAAACCAACCTTTTTTAGGCCAATTTTTCCAATAATAGAAGTTGGTGCAGAAAGAAGTACCATCAAGGCGCTACTTCCTACGCTCTTTGTTTTTTCAGTTAACTCTTTCCTATTTAATGTATCGCTCCCCACAGATAAAGTGAGAGACGTTTCTAAGCGCTCCTTTTCATTCATAAAATTTGCAACACTTCCACCAAACACAGCACCAGAACAACCTACTAATGTAAAAGGACAAAGAGCTAAGCCAGCAAAACCATAAATATATTCTTTCTTCTTTCTATCCCATGTTTGATCTGCTCTAAGCATTTCAGCGGACTCACAAAAGAAGGTATTCTCTTGTAAAATTTCATTCATAAAACTATCGTGAAAATAAAGTTGTTCCAACATGTCATCGGCCAGATTAAAAACAAGCTCTTTTTTCTTTTCAATTTCCTTTGCTAAATCTTTGTACGCTGCCACTAGACTTTTTTCATCTAGGTCACCAACTGTAACTGAAATATGTCTTAGAACAGGTTTTTCTATAATAGAATCTAAATACACGCCCCAAAATATCTCATTATTCATCCTCAAGACAGCTTTATCAGCATCAGTTCTTTTAGCAGCATCAATAATTGAATTCATTTTTTCAGGAACTTTATTTTCTTTATAATAGCTTGCATGTAAATCTTTAAAAATAGCAGTGGCCATTAATTTTTCATCTTCACTTAGTGGAGCGATCTCCTTACCGTCAATATAGGAGAAATGTTCAATTTCAGTTTCAAACATATCTTTTTGTCTAAAACTAAATTCATATTCTCTAGTTGAGGGCTTTCTTAATGCTAGACTCAATCTCATTGTTTCAAGATGAGTTTTATGATTTTCTAAAACAGTTTTAAATTCTTTTTTAGTGAATTCCTCTTTGTGGTTGATTACAGGATTTACAAAGTTTTGAAGATATAATTCATATTTTTCAATGAGCTTAAGTTTAATCAATTCTTTTAAAAATAAGTCCGAATTTCCAGCAAGACCCTTTTTCAGATCCTTCTCAATAGTTTGAATATTTTCCTGGTTACAAGTTAATTTTGTAACACTCTTACAGGCATCGTAAGCAGAAAGCTTTATTGAAAAAGCTAAAAGGATAATTGAGAAACAAGTTTTCACATTTTACTAATCGGCTTTTACCTGAGAATTCTAAACTGTTATTTTTTAAGACAAATTTTTGAATTTGACTAAATCTTAGTCAGTTCAACACTACAAACTACTGTAATCACGAAATATGCTTGGCTTAGTTCTTGCTTTATTATTTACAAAGGAGAATTCATGCGCATTTTAGGAGTTATTTTTACCTTTTTAATCTTTTCTTTTGTGAGTATTGCAAATGAACCTACTAACCGTGAGCTCAGAGAAGAAGTAGAGAAACTAGTTGAAGAGCAAAATGATAGTGTTCAAAACACTGTCATCGGTGGAGCTGTTGTTGGCGGAAATATTTTAACTAACTCACTTCTTAGTAATTCTCAGTCAACAATTTTACAAAATATCGCTGATGAAAAAGAGAAACTAAACAAAAATGTAAGTATTCAAAACTCTAAAGCCAAAAATCATCCGACTGTTAAAAATCTAAAAGCTAAAGCTGATATATTAAGATCAAATATTGCAAACCAAGAGTCAAAATTTAGAAATCGCTCATATGCCCATATTGTGAATGTCATAACAGGAGCCTTAGCACTTGGAACGGTTGCTTATAACGGTGTTGAAGCCTACACTCTTGGAAATGAGATTAATGAAATAACCAAATGTCATCCTGAACTCTTAACTGGTAAAAAGACTCAACCTATTTCAAAGCAACAAGAAGTTGAATATGGAGACTTAGTAAAGCCAGTGGCCATTATGCTAGAAGACAAGGATAATTAAAACCCTCTTGAAATAGACATAATATATCTTCGATCCTCTTCTTCTCTTACACCATCATCAGAGGCTTCAATGGCATAGGTCGTAAGGTCAAAAGAGAAAGATTTATTCCGAACACCAATTCCACCGGAACCCCATCCATCTCCATAACCAAAACGAACAAACATTTTTCTCATATAATCGAATTCAATTCCAGTCATCAGTTTTCTTTGAGCTGGAACATCATCGTATCTATCACCTACATCTTTTTGGGCTATTTCCCAATGCATTCTAAATGTTCTTCCAAGATTCGGAGTTATAGAAAAAGAGTAATCTACTGTTTGAGGTATTTTATCTGGTAGGCCACCTAATTCTTCAGTATCCCACTCGGTATTAGAAGAATTTCTTATAACAGCTGAAAATGTTGGAAGAGCAGCAATTGGCAAAGTAATTCTTGTTCCCGCAGTAATATGAGTCATTGAACCTTTTTTATAATCCACATCTGAATCCACAGAAACTGTATCTGTCGGAGCAAAATCTTTTTGGAGTTCTTTTCTTGTTAAATGAATAGCCGTTGCGCCAAATTTAATAACACCACCAAAAAGCGAAGCTGATAATGACATAACTGGACCCGTATCAACTCTTTCTGCAATTTCAAAATCATCATCTGCACTTTTTAATCTGGCCCGATTTTGTTGAACATACATATAACCTAGAGTTATTCCTCTATAAGTAACATTTGGAAAAGCTTGAATTCTTGCATGGGAAATCTTTCCAGGATCTTCTGCATGTAAGTCCCTAAGACCAACAGGATCAAAAGCATCTTGATATTGCGTAATTGAGTCAGTAAATCCACCATTCCCAGTGATATCTAAAAACCCGTTATTTGTTTCTAAATGAATATTACCCAGATGGAATTGTAATCCTCTAACAGTACCAAGTCCTGCTGGATTATAGAATGCAGACCACCCATCATCTACTTTAGACATATAAGCATTTCCCATAGCTAAAGCCCTAGCTGAAGTAACAAGCTCTGGACTTACAGCATCTTCAAACGGAAGTAATGCATAAGACTTTTGAGTAATAATGAATAAAAAAATAAATAAAATCTTCATTGTAGGCCTTTAATTCCCTCCACTATTATATCAATTAATGTTAAAGATTTTTTAATGCGGAAAAGGCTACCAGTTGGCATTTAGGCCCATTCCAAAGCTAGTTAAAGTCTTTTCATCAGTATTAGTCCATTTTATTTTTTGAGCAGCTAGCTCAAGTTTTAATTGAAGACCAGTTCCCCCCAAAATTACACCAACATGTGCACCTAAAATATTCTCAGCACTATAACTAATATCGTTACTATCAAGCCCGGTAGTTCCGTTAATTGTTCCTTCAAATTCATAATGGCTTAGGGATATACCATCATAAATTGTTAAAAATGGACTCGGTTTAAACCCATGAATTAATGCAAAATCAGTAACATTAGACTTTAAATCGATTGTAAATGTTTGCTCAAATTTATCCTGCTCATTTCCCATTCCCATGGAGAATGCCAAGTTATGTCCAGTGCTTCCAGCTTTAAGGGGTTCTCCAAGAACTTGAACTTTGATTCCAATAAGTGAGCTAGACTCCTCCGGAACTTTAACAAAGAGGTCTGCAATACTTGAAACACCTACTGCCAAATAGAACTCCTTATCGTTTGAGGTACTCATAATAAGAGGATTAGAAGTTGTATTATCAGTAAAGTCGAGAACACCTGAGCTATAACCCATTTCTCTATATTCTACCAAAGCCCCCTTACCAATTGCTTGTGGCGACATCATTCTATTAATAGGGACTTTTATTCTTTGAGCACAAGAATAGAATAAAAAAATAAATATTAAGGAGATCCAAACCTTCACCTCTCTATCTTATCAATTTCACATAACTTTATCTGAGAAGTAAAAATTTTGCCCTAAAAAATATGCACAAATTCTTAAATAACCTGGCAATTTTCCCCGTAATTTAAAGTAGTTATAAAAAAGCACTAAACCTTACAGGAATAACCGACGATAATACTTAAGATATATTTTAATCAGGGATCTTTTTATGAAAATTATGTACGTCTTTTATCTAATTGTTTTTGGTCTTTTCTACTCTTGTAAAGAACAAGTTGTGGAACAGCTACCTGATGAGCAAGGAATCATTACAAATACCACCCAAAATAATCCAGGTTTAGTCGGTGGTAGTTGTATTCCTGGTACCAATACCTATCAAAGTTGTGTTCAGTTTAAATCAAACTCAAGTGTCGCATCCATCGTTCATACATGTCTCCCTGATGGTAAATCTCAAATAAGTTCCGAGTGTATGGTGCAATCATGCCAGCCGGGATTTACTAATATAAATAATGTTTGTGTTCAATCTCAATGTAGCCCATATTCAAGAACAACCGAAAATTGTACTGCTGAAGTTTCAGGTGCCGCATCCGCAACGAGACAAGTCGTTTGTTCAGGACAGGGTTTTGTTCAGTCTTATGGTGTATGTGAAATCAGTTCTTGTTTACCATCCCATTACAGACAAGGAAATGCATGTAGACCTAAAGTTTGTACCCAATCGGAAGAAAAAATTGATTGTTCACACTTAAAAGATAATTCTTCGAAAGCAAGTATAACTAAAATATGTAATGCAGAAGGTTCTTCCGTAACAATGGGATCATGCCAAGTAGAAGCATGCCTTCCTGGATATGTTAAAGCTGGAAACCAATGTGTACCAAAGGTTTGTGAGCCAAACCTTCCTCCAGAAGAAATCTCTTGTACTAATCTTGTACCTAACTCCATGATTGCAATAAGAACTGCAACATGTAATACAATCGGAAACTACAAAACATATTCTAGTTGTAACTTAGTACAATGTAGAAATGGGTTTAAAAAAGATGGCAATACCTGTATTCCACTTGCCTGTACACCAAATGAAGTTAAGACAATTTCATGTGCTGGAGAAATTCCGAATGCAAGAACAGCAAGTAAGCAACAAATATGTAATTCAAGTGGATCAAATGCAACCTATTCAACTTGTGAATTAAAAGGTTGTTTAAATGGATTCATGCTGAGTAACGATGGTAAGTCTTGTATTCCACAGGTTTGTATTCCAAACAATCAAAGAGTTGAATCATGCTCTATTGCAAATGCATCATCAGCTCAAGAAATTTTTCAATGTAACTCAAATGGTTCCGCTGAAACACTACAAACCTCATGTACCGTAAAGAGCTGTATCACTGGTTTTGTTCAAGATGGTAACAGTTGTATCTCAAAAGTTTGTGAACCATATCAAATAACCTCTAGGTCATGTAATAAAAATAATGCGGCAAATGCATTTGCAAATTTTCAATGTAATAGTGAAGGAACTTCTGAAACTCAGGTTGGAGAATGTGTCATTGCTAATTGTAATGCAAATTATCACTTAGATACGAACACTAATACATGTGTTCAAAATGTTTGTTCACCAAATTCTCAAAGAACAGAAACATCTTGTCATGTGGCAGGGACAATGGGAATCGCATCTTCTTCTAGGGTTCTAACTTGTAATCCTCAAGGTAATGGAGAAACAGCAGGACAATGTAATATTGTTTGTGATAACGGATTTGAATTAAGTAGTGATGGCAGCACTTGTGTAACTTCGTCTGAAGAGACCCCTGGCGGTGGAAACTCAACTGGACGCTACGTTGATTTAAGTATTTGGTCTCCGCAACCACAAACACCTATTGGAAACAAAGTGCTTTGTAAAGATTGGCTATCAGCAAATGGTATAAACGTTTCTAATCCAGAACATGTTAGAACTCATAAATGGCTTAGTGGAAATAATTATGACATTCCAGACAATGGAAAATGTGCTTATAGAATCCAATACCAAGCCAATGGGGAAACATTCTGTGAATCAAGAAGTTGGGATGATTTAGACTTCAGAAATGGTTTATGGGAGCAGCTTCACTCCATTCAGCCAGCAACTTTCTGTGATACCCAAAACGGAAATACGAATACGAGATATAAGACCGATGTTTTCTATGTAGGAACAAATGAAGGTGAAGGTAAAGGTGAAGGTGGAGAAACTGATCAAAATGCCAATATAGCAACAGAGTGGATTGATTTCGGCCAAGCAGAAAATAGAAAAATTGTTTTTGGTTCAAACTCATCGACTCATGCCTATGCTGCTGAAAGACAATCTTGTTCAGAGTGGTTTATTAGTAAACAAATTGATGTAAAGCAGATGGGAGTTGTTACGGAATATAAAGATGGTGGGCACTTACACTTTTGGAATTCAAAGCTCAATAGTATTGCATATCATGCCCAAGAGCAAAAACCCGATCGATTTAACCAAAACCAATGTTTATACCGCGTACAGTTCAAAAATGGTCGAGTGCACTGTACAGAAGCAAGTCTAACCAAATCTTTCGAAGAAGTTAACACATCAGAGAGAAACAGATACAAAGATGCAAACGGTGTAGACCAAGTGGATAATATTAGAGCGGTCGCTATTTGTGATGCGACTCAAGCTGGTGAGATCCCAGAAGCACGAAACAAAATTGCTTTCCAACAAAGACTTCAAATAAAGTTAAATAAAGCTCGCACAACAAGGGCGGTGCTTTTAGATGATCGTTTTTTTGATTCTATAGGAAAAGCACATGTACCAACAGGAAATGCAGGAGAATCAGCCATTGAATTTTTTGTAAGACTTGGAATTAATCCATACATGAACGACCCTTCAAAAGATCTATTCTTAAAAATTACCCATGGAGATTCTTATCAAGAAAAAGATTTAGCTGATAACAATCTTTCTTTTGCAAACAGGATCAATCATAAAAATTTAATTGAAACCGGATCAATGATATGTGCATATGAATCAGTAAATTTATCTGCCACCAACGGAATACCGTGTAAACAAGCTATTTGTAACACTAAGGATTCAAACTGGAAACCGAGTTTAAGTTGTTCATGGAACTGGGATACTAATACAGCTAATGTAGGAGGTCAGTTAAGATTTAAATTCGAGATGGGCGTTTTTGATTCAAAATTCCAAACAGATACTGGGCATAGTCTAAACTCACCTCAAAAAGCAATTGAAATAGGCTTATCTAGTAGATCAGGTGGAACTAATCAAACTGCTGCAGCTTGGTTAGAATCACAGGGAGTAAAGTTTACTGAACTTAAAACTTTTACGGAGAATTTAGATCCATACTATGCTTACATGCAAGCCAACAACATAAGCCAAACAGGTACAGAATACAACCGTTTGGTAAGAGAAAACTACTGTCCATACGAAATTCGAGATAAAGGTGATGGGACACCATTCACAACCGGAGCTCTTAAGTCCTGTGTAACTCATCTATGTAATGAACTTCCTTCTTTCAACTCTTATACAGAGTACGTTGTTCCAGTCACTAGCTGTAATCAATTTTTCACAGAAGGAATGGCATTTGGAACAATCGATACTTTTCAAAGCTATTTCAGAAGATCGCTCCACATTATAGGAAATGATATTAGCGGGAGTTCAAACATTAACAATGAAGATGATGAAAATGATGGAAATGATGGAAATGATGGAAATGAAGATGACGAAAATGGAAATACAGGTAGTCGATTTGTTGACCTAAGTAATTGGTCTTATCAATTACAAGCTCCAATTGGAAATAAAGTTTTATGTAAAAATTGGCTTCAAGAAAATAACATTATCATTAGAATGGGCAATCAAGTTAGAAGTCATAAATGGTTGAGCGGGAAAAACTACGACATTCCAGTAGATGCAAAATGTGCTTATAGAATTCAATATACTGCAGGCGGTGAAACTTTCTGCGAGTCGAGAAGCTGGAATGACGCAGACTTCAGAAATGGTCTTTGGGGTCAACTTTACTCAATTCAACCAGTTGCCTTCTGTGATACTCAAAATGGAAATACCAACACTAGGTATAAAACATCGGTCTTCAATTATTTTGTAGATTTATCAAACTGGTCACATCAGTTAACACCACCAACTGCTAATAAAACCTTATGTAAGGATTGGCTTCAAGCAAATAACATTAACATTACAAATGCCAATCAAGTAAGAAGTCATAAATGGTTGAGCGGAAATAACTATGATTTTCCAGATACTAAAAAATGTGCTTATAGAATTCAATATACTGCAGGAGGAGAAACTTTCTGCGAGTCGAGAAGTTGGGATGATGTAGACTTCAGAAATGGTCTTTGGGAACAGCTTTATTCAATCCAACCAACAACTTTCTGTGACACCCAAAATGGAAATAGCAATACAAGATACAAAACTGATGTTTTTTTATGGAATAATTAATATCTTAAATCACCCCTCTGTCTGAGAAGACAAAGGGGTGAAATGCCAATTTTACTCGCCCATTTTCAAATTCTTTCATTCCCTAAATAAAATTCAATGACTATATTAATGGCCTAAATAGCTAGATTTACTCAGCTATTAAAATCATCTAAATTGTCTAAGAAATTCATGCCGTTAGCTCGTAGAATAGTCATAATAATCGTAGTTTGTCCCGATAAGTTTACTGACAGTTATGAGGGTGGCTTGAAGATAGTAAATTTGATTTTATTATTAATTTTTACATTCTTTGCTGGATGTAATTTTGAAAGTGGATCAGAGGACGATTCTGGCGGTGGTCTATTCTCAGGGCATAAAGAAGTCACCAATTCTCTATTCATATCAGTACCTGCAAATCAAACTTACGTACAAAACCAAAACCTTGATTTTAGTATTTCCCACCCTTATGACTTAACAGTCTCTGGTAACCCGAGAATTCAAATTGATCTTGATGGTAATACTGTTTATGCAAATTACCTAAAAGGTAGTGGCTCCAAAAAAATTATATTCAGATACACAATTCAAGCCGGAGATGAAGATACTAATGGTATAGAAGTAGCTAGCTCTATAGACCTTAACGGAGGTACACTACAATTTTCAAATGCAGGAGTTATTACAAATTCAACAACTGACTTTATCTCTCCTCCCTCAACAGATAATATCCTTGTAGATACGACTGGTCCTAGTATTATTTTAGTTACTCCACCAGCTCCCAAAATCTATTACAAAGGTGATGTTCTAGACTTTATAGTTATTTTTGATGACTCAACTCTTGTTAGTGGAACTCCAAGGATTCAACTTGATGTCGGAGGAGTCACAAGATACGCAACTTATTCTGGTGGTAACGCTACAACCACACATATATATAAATATCATGTTCAAGAAAGTGATCTAGATCTAGATGGAATTTCTATGAGCTCCCCGCTTGGACTAAACAACGGAAGTCTAAAAGACTTAGCTGGAAATAATGCCCCCCTCACATTTGTCCCTCTGCCAATGATCACAACTTATGTAGACGGAAATTCACCCTATGTCACAGGTTTTACTCTACCGGCAGATAAAACTTACATTCTTGGAGATATAATATCTGTTGATGTTAATTTTAATGAAACAGTCACAGTGGCCAGTGGAACTCCAACCCTTCCATTAGAAATTGGAAATAATACTGAAAATGCAACCTATCTTAGTGGTTCAGGAACAGACACTCTAACTTTTCAATATATAGTTTCTAATGGGGATGAAGATACAGATGGCCTACGTGTTAGTACCCCTCTTAGTTTGAATGGTGCGACGATTCAAGACAGTGAAAGTAACGATGCAAGATTAGACTTAGCTGCTCCTTTAACTCCTAATGTAATTGTCGATGGCTCTGTCCCAGAGATTATCGCAATGACTTTTCCTGCAGATGCAAATTATACGGATGGACAAACTCTAGATTTTACCATTCAGTTCGATGAAGAAGTAATTATCTCAAACACGCCTAGACTTCCAATCACCCTTGATACAGGAACAATTTATGCTGACTATGTATCAGGAACGAATTCTGATACTCTTACTTTTCAATACACAGTACAAAGTTCAGATCAAGACGATGACGGAATTAGTTTTTCTACGACATCTCTTGATTTAAATTCTACCGGAACAATAGTTAGTGCAAAATATAACACAGTTAATGCTCTACTAGATTTTACCTCATACGTTCCAGCGGATACATCAAACATTAAAGTCAATGAGAACCCTGCTGTTGCAGTAGTCATCACAACTCAACCAACAAATACAAATAATGGTTTTACAATTTCTCCGGCTCTTACAGTTGAAGTTAGAGATGGATCAAATAATCTTATTACGGATGCAACAGAAGCAGTAACTCTCGCGTTTGGTACAGACCCATCTGCTGGAACAGCAACTTTAAGTGGAACACTTACAGTAAATGCAGTAAATGGGATTGCAACTTTCAGTGACCTCTCAATTGATACGGTTAATTCAGGTTACACATTAACCGCGAGTTCAGGAAGTTTAACACCTGATACTTCTAATAGTTTTGATATTACCCAAGCTCCAGCGACTCAAGTTGTATTTAATCAAGAACCAACCAATAATATTGCAGGGGTAAACTTTAGTCCTTCTTTAACCGTAGAATTTCAAGATGCTAATGGTAACATCGTCCCAACGGAAACTTCCAATATCACTATTGCGTTTGGAACTGATCCATCAACTGGTGCAGCAACTCTGGGAGGTACTTTAACGATTGCAGCTGTAGCTGGGACAGCAACATTTACAGATATCAATATTGATAAAGCCTTTACTGGATACACCCTAACTGCAAGTTCAGGTGTACTAGCTTCAGATACAACAGCAAGTTTTGATATAAGTCCCAATGCAAAATCCAAATTAACTTTTATTACTCAGCCTGTAGACACTGATTATAATTCTATAATCAATCCTGCTGTAACCGTAGAAATTCAGGACGCCTACGGTAATATTACTACGGATACTGATAACATAAACCTGACAATTAATAGTAATCCTGGTGGATCAACTCTATCTGGAACAACAACTCAAGCTGCCGTAAATGGAACTGCTACTTTTAATGATATAAGCTTAGATCAAATTGGAACAAGCTACACTTTAGACGCTACATCAGGAGCATTAACCCTCGATACATCAAGTGCTTTTGATATTGTGGCCACACCGACTCAACTTGTGATTACACAAGAACCAAGTGATACAGATAATGGGTTTGTCATATCTCCGGCCATAACTGTAGAGATCAGGGATGCTCAAAACAACTTAGTCACAGATGCAACTGATAATGTAACGGTATCAATAAACAATAATCCATCAGCTGGAACACTCGGTGGTACTTTAACTGTGGCGGCAGTAGCCGGAATCGCAACTTTTA
>CAXPDR010000019.1:0-113329 GCA_964215955.1 Flavobacteriaceae bacterium | reverse complement strand
AAGTGAAAAAGGATCGGTAGCAGGTCAGGGAGAACTTAAAAAGGTGAAGTATGATCCTATTTTTGAGATAAATCATTGTTTAGCGATGTTAAGAGGAGCAATTGCAACTTTAGTTCGAAAGACCTGGTCGGTGACGCAAGATCCTAAAAGGCTCCAAGGTCATTTAGAAATCTTGATGCATTATTTTAATAACTATTATCTAGGGGGATTAGGTCCATTCAAAGGGGTCGGTTAATAAACCTTTATATAAAATCAATAAATATGCTTTAATATTAGGATGAGTGAAAAGAAAAATGTTCTTAAAATTGATGATAGCCAGGAAATTCTCGGCCTTCTTCACTATGAGATGAAAATCAACAAAATGTGCGCCTCTGAAGTTGATACTGTAGACAAGGCCATAGATGAATTGGAAATATAACCTACTCCACCAACCATGGCGGAGAAAGCTTAATGATCTTCTTATAGATTGGGCAAGAATTATGATGAGCTCCTTTTAGATAGCCTGTGCTCATTAAAAATTCTTTCGTTATTTCGCCTCCGGTAAATTTAAAGTACTTCTTAAAAAGCTTAACCCATTCATCCAATTTCAATGGATGATTATGATCAAGCCAATTCTTAAAACTTCCATATTCTTTTTGCAACTCCAATATAACCTTTGCATTATAAATCGCCGCATTTACCTTTAACTTATTTCTTATAATTCCTTTATCATTAAGTAATCTAGTAATATCTTTTTCTTTATATTTCGCTACAGTTTCAAGTTCAAACAGAGAGTAAGCATCTTTAAAGTTGTCTTTCTTCATTAAAATGGTATTCCAACTTAACCCGGCCTGGTTTATTTCTAATAGCAACCTTCCAAACAACTCTTCATCTGTCTTAATCGGGAATCCATATTGGGTATCATGATACTTCACATGAATATTATCTTTTTCTAGTTCACTAACAAACTTACAATAGGAATTTTCCATTTTAACTTGATTTCCCATATTTCTTACTTTTTTGAAAAATCGTATTTATTTAATACTTCAATTAAAGAATTTAAGGATAGTGGTTTAGATAAAAAATCATCCATTCCAGCACTAAAACACCGTTCAATATCCTCTTTCATAGAACTAGCGGTCAACGCAATAATTAAAGGTGCATCCTTCCCCAAGGTTCGCTTAATTTTTCTTGTCGCTTCAAAGCCATCTAGTTCTGGCATTTGGCAGTCCATAAATACGAGATCAAAATGATTAGACTCTACTAGATCAATCGCCTCATTTCCATTATTTGCCACCTGAATATCCATCCCTAGCTTTTTCAAAAAATTACTAGCAACCTTTTGATTAACAATATTGTCCTCAACTAATAAGATATTAATCTTTTCAAATTCTGTATTTTTATTTTCTAGGGCCATTATTTGAGGTGAGCTTGAATTAATATTTTCATAAGAAATGGTAAAGTTAAACTCCGAACCACTCCCTAACTCACTAGTAACACTAACATCTCCCCCTAATAATACTGCCAATTTTTTTGAAATAGATAACCCAAGTCCGGTACCTCCGTAAAGACGTGTATCAGAAGCATCCACTTGGGAAAACCTTTTAAAAAGTTTTTGCTGATTTTCATGGCTAATACCAATTCCCGAATCCTTAACACTAAATTTTAGTAATTTTCTTTCATCATTGGAATATTCATGACTCAAATATACTTTAATATCTCCCTGTTTAGTAAACTTTACCGCATTGGATAAATAATTATCCAAGATTTGTTTTATTCTAATAGGATCTGATTTAATCCACTTTGGTGTATCTGGTTCAAATTCAAATTTTAAATTAATATTTTTATCCGTTGAAACTTTAAATAGTAAGATGCACTCTTCGATTAGTTCATGGACATTAAATTCTCTAAACTCTAAATCTAACTTACCTGCCTCTATTTTTGAAAAATCGAGGACATCATTGATAAGTACTAATAAAGACTTACCACAATTTTGAATAATTTTTAAATACTCCTTAGATTCCACATCTGTTATTTTATCAGTTAAAATCTCAGTCATCCCCAAGATCCCATTAAGGGGTGTTCTGATCTCATGACTCATGTTTGCGAGGAACTGGGATTTTGACCTCTCAGCAACAACTGCTTTTTCTTTTTCTTCCTTCAGTCTATCTTGGTAATGAATAATATCATCTATATCTTGAAATGTTCCTTCCAACTGAACAACTTCGCCATTGTCGATGACTGGATGCCCAATTGCCCTAACCCATTTCTCCTGACCACTTTTTTTACGAATTTTTAAATCTGCGTTCCAGCCTTTTTGCTCTTTTATTCCATCTTCGATCATTTTAGAAATAATGGGACGATATTCTTCAACATAATAGTTTATGGCGTCTTCTAAAATTATTTCCTTATCGTAATCTTCTTCATGAATATCATAAGTAGTTTTTGACCAATAAATACTTTGATCCTTGAGATTAACTCTCCAGCTTCCAATTTTGGCCGCTTTTTGGGTTCTATCCATCATTATTTTATTTCTAATTTCTTCATTGGCATTTCTTAATGCGAAGGTTTGCTCCTTATTAAGCTTTCTAAGCATAAATTGACTTTCTACTTGTCTTCCCAAAATTTTTAGAGCGTCTTTTTGAATCTGACTTAATTGATTAGGCTTATTATCTATGACACAAAGAGTCCCAACATTAAACATCCCGTTTACCTTCAATGGAATTCCAGCATAAAATTTAACGTGAGGTTCACCCTTAACTAGCGGATTATCTTTAAATCTATCATCTTTTTCTGAGTCAGGAATATAAAAGATATCATCATCTAAAATGGCATGAGCACAAAATGCTAGGCTTCTATCTGTTTCTTTAGCCGCGAGACCATAATTTGACTTAAACCATTGTCTTTCTTTATCGACCAAGCTTACTAAGGCAATAGGTACATCACAAATTAAAGCAGCTAATTTGGTTAAATCGTCGTAAGCTTGCTCTTCCAGTGTATCTAAGATTTCAAGTTCTTTTAAAGCCTGAAGTCGTTCATTTTCATTTTTAGGTAGTTTCGCCTCTTTCACCAAAAATTCTCCTCTCGCTTATAAACTTACTATCGGATTTAAAAATAACTTTTTAAAAAAAATAGCCGAGTACAAAGATCTGTTGTATTCACAATTTTTAATACTAGAATAGGAATATGCCTTATTTATTTTTAATCTTACTTAGTTTTATATCAATTGCAAGCCATTCAAAAACCACACATGAAGTAAGCTTTAGTTTAATAGATTTAGATTCACAAAAAATTTTTGATCAAAAAGAACAAAACGCCAGTATGGTTTTAGCGTCAGTAAGTAAGCTCTACTCCCTTCCCTTTTCACTTGAGAAACTTGGTCCACAGTATCAATTTGAAACTAAATTATTTATAAAAGGAAAAATTAAAAATGGAATTTTAAATGGAGATTTATATCTTGTGGGTGGAGCTGATCCTTATCTCACCAGTGCTCATTTAATGAGCTTAGCGCAAGCTCTATTAAATAAAAATATTTTTAAAATCAATGGACAGTTTTATTTTAATCAATCCTATATACCTTTGATCAAGAACTTAGATAATATTGGACTTGAGGATCAGCCTGATAACCCCAGTTTGAGTGCCTTAAATGTTGAGTTTAATAGATTTAATGTGAATACCAAAAATAATTTAACGATACCAAACCTTGAACATATTAAGATTGAGGAATCCAAAAAGAAATTGGTGGATCTAAACTACACATATGAAAAATCTAAGTTCCTTGAAGAACGATGGAAAAAACTAAAAAAGACCAATAAGAGTTGGGAATCTTTACCTGCTAAAAATTCAGGACTATTCACTGCACATTATCTAAAATACCTTGCAGAAATAATGGGGGTAAATTTACCACAACCAAAAGAGCTTCAAGATTTATCCTCGAAAGGTCTCAAACTTCTTTCAAGACACAAAAGTCTTCCCTTAATTGAACTCTCCACCTTAGCTATGGAATACAGTAATAACCTAATGGCAGAACTTCCCTACCTAGTGGCCAGGAAAGAATCATCCCAGAACTTGAATGAATGGTTAAAGAAAAGATTTCCAAAAATAAAATGGAAAAAGACTCATCTTAAAAATGGTTCGGGATTGAGCTACTCAAACAAAACCAGTTCTTCTGAACTTTCCCTATTTCTCAAAAACAACTTTAAAACCATGTATAACGATAGGAGCTTTATGTCCTTACTTTCAACTGTTGGACATAGTGGATGGCTAAAAAATAGACTTAAAACCCCTAATTTTGCTTTTCATGTATGGGCCAAAACAGGCTCATTACACTACGTAGACAATATCGCTGGATATCTTTTTACGAAGTCAGGTAAAAGATTAGCTTTTAATATACTTATTCAGAATGCAGATAATTTAGAAATACTAAAAAATAATAGACTCTCTAAACGAGCAAAGAATTTAAGAAAAAGTTCTAAGAAATGGAGCTTCAAAGCTAAACAAATTCAAAACCAGCTTATGCAAAAATGGATTAATACTATTTAATAACCTCTAATAATTCATAAGCTGTAGATGCTACGGCCGTAGTTATTTTTTGCATATATTCAAAATCAAGTCTTGAATCAAATTTATCACATTTTTTATGATAACACTTATCAGAATCTCCACCAAAGAAGTTTTCAGAAATAACTATTGCTGGAATATTTGCTTTCCAAAAAGAAGCATGATCGGAACGGTCTGTACAACCAGGAACTTTACTAATTCCTAGTTTATGAAAATTGATTATTCCTTCCATCATTCTAGAAATAAATACCGACTCTGTCCTATCACAATCGATAATATGAAACTTTCCATCTTTTCTTGAATTGGTTCCCATCATTTCAAAATTAATGACAGCATGGATCTTAGATTTTTCTTCCGCAGATAATGATTTAACATATTCTCTGGATCCTACTAATCCCTTTTCTTCTTTATCAAAACCTAAAATTCTAAGTTCATATTTAAAGTTATAAGGAGCCAAAGCCTTTGCAATAGCTAAAGTTCCTATAGTCCCCGTTCCATTGTCGTTGGCTCCTGCATTTCCAACAGAATCAATATGAGATGAAATTATGATAATTTTAGAAGGATCTTGTCCTTTCTTAGTGGCCACAAAGTTCTTCCCCTTAGAAAACCAACCGCCAAAATCGTGATAAGAAACATTAAAACCATGAAGATCATACTCAGCCTCTAGAAAAAGTAGAGCATTATCAAGTCCTTTCTTACTTCCACGTTCACTAATTATAACTTCATTACCATTTAGTAGAATGGGTGCTGCTCCTGAAAACTCTTTTAGTTTTTGAGAAAAATAAGCATCATCAACACTAATTAAAGTTGAATTCAATGGCATGACCCTGTTGCTTTTTATTTTAAGTGCATTTTCAGTATATTTAAAAGCTGCTTTATCCTCCGACCACAGATGATCATGAGAGTGAGAGTGCTCATCAGCTAAAGTTACAAAAAGTGGAATCATTAACAACGACAAAGTTAGTATTTTCTTTTTCATATTTTCACCTCGTATCCAACACCATAATCTAAATTTTCTAAGAAGAACACTGACAAACTATGACATTTATTGGAAACCTATTGATATTTCATAGCATTATCTTTGTTTTCATTGACAGATCTTTACTGAATTCGGGAAAATTTTACAATGAACCGCTATGCTTATTTAGATATCGAGGCAAATCACACAAATTGGCTAGATGCTGAAATAATTGAGTTGGCCATCATTATAAAAGATGAAGCTGGAAATGATCTCGACTTTTTTCACTCTTTTGTAAGGCCTGACACCCCAGTTCAACCAGAAATAACTCAATTAACTGGAATTACTCAAAATATGGTGAAAAATGCGCCTCCCTTCCATAAAATTTCCCAAAGAGTTTTTGAAAAAATTGAAGATGCAATAATAATTGCCCATAAAGCAGCATTTGATTATGACCTACTAAAGAAAGAGTTCTTCTCCCTTGGAATGAATTTTTCAAATAAGAAACAATGCACTTTGGAATTATCAAAATCTATTATACCTGGTTTAAATTCTTATTCTTTAGCGAGTTTGTGTCAATTATTTGGAGTTAAACATCATAACAATCACAGGGCCATGGATGATGTAAATTCGCTTTACCAAATTCATACTATCCTTAAAAAGTTTTCTCACAAAAAACAAGAATTAAACACATACTTACCTAAGCACAAAAAACTTATAATTAATTCTTCTCCCTACCCAGGTGTTATAATTATAAAAGATGGTCAGAATAAAGAAGTATATAAAACAGATAATATCAAAAAAAGATTAGAAGAACTCCTACTGATTTGTCCAAAAAACAAGTCCCGATTAGTTAAAAATACAAGAATTGATATTCTAAAAACAAGATCATTAGTTCAGGCAGGTTTACTTGAAAGTAAATTAAATAAAACGATATACCCATATTGCGTATATAAAGTCATAGATAAACAAAAACGATTTTTTTTAAGGGTAGGACAAACTCACCCTCATAAAAAAGCTTTAATTTATACGAAAACTAAGATTGAAGCCAAAGAAATCATCAAAAAAATTTTAAATAAAATAGAAAAGCCCAAATTAATCTTCCAAGATAAAAATCTTCAGAAATCTAATTATTTGGAACATAACCTTAAGCTATTAAATGCTTTAAAAGATCTATGCACATTAGATAAAAATTACTTTATTAGATCCAAATCTCAAATTGATAACAAATATGATTATACAATCATTCAAAAAGATAGGTCTTATGCAAGTTTTCAGAGTAAGGCGCTAATCAGAACAATAAAAGATCTGAAGACTGAACATTTAAAATTTAAAAAACTTGGTCCCAGAGAGTTTATGTCATTTAACCATTCAATAAAATGGATCAAAAACCAAAAAAATAAAACTGATTTGGTTATAGAGTTTGGTTCAGACCTTAATAATACATAGTAAGTCCAATTCCAAATGACTGCCCGTTAAAAGATCGTTTTTCATACTCCTTATAAGCATTTTGAACTTCATAGGAATATTTACCATTTAGTTTCCAAAAGTCTCCAAGCCTTCTATGAAAACTTATCTCAGAATTGGTGTAAATTGCAGACTCAAAAGGAAATTCATTTTTCGATTTATGAAATTCATGACTAAAACTTAGACTCACATCGGTTCTGTAAAAAATGTCTTTTTTAATTCCCTTAAAAAAGGATTTTGTAATCCAATATTTTTGATCATCTTGATTATCAAATCTTGCAGAAAACCCCAACCCAAATATAACATCATAAGTCTCACCTAATACGTACCTATGGGATATAGAGGCTTGATGCAACTCTCCAAAATTTTCTTCTTCAAATCCCTGAAAATAACCATATTTATAAAAGACTCGAGCATGATTTTTTTTATTAAAACTAAGAATCTCTTTTATACCAAACGTTGTTGTATCATGATAAACTTGTAAGGAATTATTCTGCTTTCTATTTTTGTAATATTTTTTATATTCCGAATCAAATATTAATCTAGATTTTCTACCAAACATTTTAAATTTACGATGTATTTCGATACCTGCCATCGCTTCACCGGAATTTTCCTTACGAACAATAGTATCTTCTTGTTGATAAAACTTAGACTTTAAAGAACCTTTTGGATAGATAAGAAGATCCTTATTATGAAATAACTGAAAACCAAAAAATCCTTTCGCATCTAATAGTCCCGAAGGTTCTCCTGTTATATTTCTTGTTTCTCCGAAATAGTTTTCTGTAACATTGGTTGTATATTTATAATCCGTATATACATATAAGTCACTTCTTGTGATATGTTTGAAAACTTTTACTGCTTTATTTAAACGTTCATTAATTCTCCCCGTCATCGCCATGAGAGACTGGAGATTTTCCTTAATATTCCTATCACCATAATAATGGGGATCTAAAATAAATCCTTCAGTTGGATCTAATAAAAGTCCTCTTGGTGGATTATAATCTCCCGTTTTTGGATCAACTTTCCCCAATTCTTCCGGAATAATGTAGATTTTATTTTTATCATCAAAAAGGGCATTTTCTGGTGGTGAAATATAAATTCCGGTTTTTAAATCTACAAGACCGCCATCTCTACCATGGCGAATCGTTTTTTTATCAAAAGTTTTGTCTTCATAAGTTGCATAAAGATCTGACACACTCATTTTATGACTTTTAGTTTTAGTAAGAAAGTTTGTCTCTTTAAGGGCAATGATCTGTTTAGGAGATATTCTTAATGGAACCTTTGCTTCTTCCTCATTGAGGAGTGCCGATGAAAAATAACCCTTTTTTATGGCCTTAACTTTCGTACCTTCAATTTTTTCTTTCAAACTTTTAGGATTAACTTCAGTTGACTCATTTTCAGTTAAGTCTAATTCTTCACGTATTGATTCAAAAATTAATTCATCAGAAGTCTTATATAGGTCAACCTCTCCTTTGAGGGTAATATTTGAAGTTATATGATTTTTCCCATTATAACTAGTAACAAATTCAGTACCTCTGACACCTAAAATCGCAGAACGAGTTTTAACAAAAACTTTATGATGATAGCCAGACGGTTTACTCTGCCCCTTCATTACAAGGCCTTTAATTCTGCCTTCTAATAAATTTAGGATTTTGGGTGAGTCTGGAGTTTGTTTGGTAATTGAGAGTTTACTATTGGGACCTAAAATGTATGAGGATTTATCTGGAAATTTGATTTTGACAAACGATTTAGCCTTAGTTTCAATGACATCCCCATAATTAATAACTGATCCAATTTGGATCGGTGTGAATGTCTTATCAGTTAGTTTATGAAGAGTGACTATTCCTTTTAGGCTAGTTACCTTTCCCGCAAAAGCTGAAGTTGTGAATAGAAGTAAAATTAAATAAAAATTAATCCTATTCACTAACATAAAAATTTAATTTGATATTTTATTGTTGAGATTGGAGGTAGTTTTGTTCACCAACAAGATTAATAAGATTAAGTTGAGTTTCAATCCACTTAATATGATCCTCTTCAGTATCCTTTAAAAGAGTAGACAGCATATTCCTAGTTTCATAATCCTGCTCTGTTTCACAAAGTTTAATTAGGTCTTTAAGCATTGCTTGATTTTCGGTTTCATAGTCAAGGCATTGTTCCAACATGGCCTTAACATTTAAAGTCACTTTAAAGCCATCTCTTGCAAGAACATCTGGCTCACCTTCCAGGAAAATAATTCTTTTAAGCACCATATCTGCATGAAGTCCTTCATGGTCTTTTTCACCGTTAATACGATCATAAAGCTTCATAAGTCCCCAATCTTCAAATATACGAGAATGTAGTAAATATAAATCTACAGAGGTTAGTTCTTTAGTTAATAACTTATTTAAACCATCAATTACTTTTTGAGATCCCTTCATTTTAATTCCTTGAATAATTTTTTACAAAGTATAACAAAGATCTTGGTATTTTCATAATTAAAGCTTAGGCAATCTGAATATGACTTGTTGCACAGGACAATATTAAGATATGAGAATTATCCAAGCAGTTCCTAGTGTGAGATAAATTAATGTAAATAATAATGTCGCAATTCCTCCAAATTTGTAAATCTCCTGACTGGTTAAATAACCACTACCGGCAAATAAAACATTGGCACTAGAACCTTGGGGCGTGATTGCTGAATTAAAATTAGTAGCGAATAACAACATTAAGGCGAGTAATTTAGGCGGAACATTTGCTTGAATACCAACACCTAAAAATACACCATATAAGGCCAACATTTGCGCTGTTTGACTTACAAAGAAATAGTGAATTAAAACATAAAGCGAGATGAGGAACATATAAACCATAGGCCAACTAAAGGCTGTTACATAGCTGGCTAAACCCTCACCTATAAAATTCATAAATCCGTACTTATTTAAAAAACTACTAAGTGTATATAAAATAGCAAACCAAATAAAAGTAGAAAGGGCACTCCCTTCACCTTTAAAGTCTTCAATGGTAAAAATTTTACTTACCATAAGAACGGTTAAACCGAGAAAAGCGATGGCGGTTTTATCAATATTAAAAGTACTAGATATTGACCACAAAACAACCATAACAATGAAAGTTATCCCCATAATCCATTCATTTCGACTGACTGGACCCATTTTATTCAAAGCAGCTTCGGCTATTTTTGGCGCATTTGGAGTGTACTTTATTTCAGGTGGAAAAATTTTATATAAAATAAAGGGAACAATAATATAGGCACAAAAAGTAGGAACGCTAGCAGCTAAAAACCAATCAAAGAAACTTATATTAATTCCATACTCTTTTGCCATTACAACTCCCGTAGGATTTGCGGCCATTGCTGTTAACCAAAGAGTTGAAGATAAACTGAGTCCTAAAATAGCATTCATCATAAGAAAGCTACCTATTTTACTTCGCGTCCCATCGCTTACCTTTGATCCACTATCCTGGGCCAGAGATTGAATAATAGGAAATAAAACACCTGATCTGGCAGTATTGCTAGGAAATGCCGGAGCAATTAACATATCTGTTGCTGTCATTGAATAAGCTAAGCCTAATGTAGACTTTCCAAACTTTTTGATTATAAGAAAGGCAATTCGTTTTCCAAGTCCAGATTTAACCACCCCCCTGGCCACTAGAAAGGCGACAACAATAAGTAATATAAAACCTTTTGAAAATCCGGAGTAGGCTTCACTTGGAGAAAGAACTCCTGTCAAAATTGATATAGCTAATGCAAATATTGAAGCAGTAATAATGGGAAAGGCGTTAATAATAACAGAGAATATTGTGCTAATAAAAATGGCAAAAAGTTTCCAACCTCTTGGGTCTAGCCCTTCAGGAGATGGGATCAGCCATAAAATTAATCCAAGAATAAGAGGAAGTACAAGTTTAATTCTTTCTAACAAGTTTAAACCTTTTAAGCTGCTTTATCGGGGACAATAAGATTAATGAGTACAAACTTTAAACCTAGAGACATTGATTTCTTAATACTCCAAATAGGTTGTTGATAGAGTATTTCCAAGATAAATTGGAATCTTTATAGTTTATATAAGTTTTGTTAGAAAAGTGGCAGCTCTTAACTCTTTTATTAAATACAAACTCCCCATCTTTCAAACTCCTTGGCGATCTATTTTCGCTAAATTTAAATTCAATATAATCAAAGTCTGAATTCATGATATTTACTCCCCCATCATTATGAGGATGAATAAAAATATCTTCTTTGAGATTAAGTCCATTTGATTCATGGATCAAAGCTGTGGAGGAATCAAAAACGAAAGATAAACCAGGTTTTAATTGCACATTAAGCTTTTGAGAACCTATTTTATAAAACTTTAATTTCTCAAAGCCATCAAACCAAAACTCTTTGACGCCATCATAGTAGAGGTGAAAGGAATTAAAAATTTGATATAAACCTTTTTGAGTAAATAAGTGGCTTCTCATTGCTCCATTTTCTTCATGACCAGATAATTTGATAAAGCAATTATCTACCCCTAACTTTCCGGTTTGAACTTGTAAACTTTCAAACTTTAGACTCTTAAATTCACAAATATCATTGGCCATAAGATCTAGGCTGAAAAGACTAATCATCATAATTAAAGCTTTCATAAAACATCCTTATTTATATCTAAGAATATCATAGAAGAGCTTAACCATGCACAATTGAAGCCTTTTGATGGAATTTGTAAGAAATTCGTGAAAAAATAACACATCGCATTGCAAAGTTTAAAACTATCTGTTAAAAAGGCGCCATGAAACTCTTATTTTTACTTATATTCTTATCAAAATCAGCATTTGGGATAGATTCACTTCTCATCTCAGGTTTTGATCCATTTGGGAGTGCAAATGAAAATAACTCTAGAATAATGGCCAAAAAACTCGTTACACAGCTTAAGGCCAAGTATCCCACAAAGGAAATTGAATTTTGTGAGCTTCCTACTAAGTTTCATAAAGCGACAGAAACTCTTAAGGATTGCTTAAATTCAATGAGTAATAGAGCAAAAATAGTTCTCTCTCTTGGAGAAGCTGGTTGTGAAAAACCACGTCTAGAAACTAGAGCGAAAAACCTTATGGATAATTACACTCCAGATAATGATGGTCTCGTTTATTCAGAAGAGATCATTAATCCTGAAATGTCTACTTATCACACTCGAATGTTTAATTGGAATGAGGCTTATTGTGACCTAGAGCGTGAGGCTAGAAATAATATCAATTTTTCTAAGTCTGCTGGAACATTTGTCTGTAATGAAACCCTATTCAATATGAGTCAACTACCAGACATCGCCTATGGATTTATTCACGTCCCTTCTTCTTCATGTACAGCAACGGATAATAAACTTTTTGATACAAGTATAAATACTCTTTCGAAACTTTTAGAAAAAATCGTAGAGACCAAAAAGCCAAAAGTTAGAATTTATCCAGTTCACAGATCCGAAATTCAAAATCTTTTACAGTTTTCTAGAGACAAATGTTATCGCTCTATACTTAAAAAGATTCGATAAGAAACAAAATCTATTTTTTCCAAGTTACAGAATATAAATCATGTCTTCTATCTTTAAGATTTCTTACTGCTCCATGTGCCCTTGCTTCTAATAATGTATCTATTCGCAAATCTGCAATAGCAACCATCTCTACATTTGGTGTTGTATCTGCAGCAATTCCATCTCTTGCAAAAGGAAAATCACAAGGTGTGAGAATACAGCTTTGAGCATATTGGATATCCAGATTACTTACTCGAGGGAGATTTCCAACATTACCGGCCATGGTGACATAAATTTGATTTTCAATAGCTCTTGCTTGACAGCAAAATTTAACTCGGCAATAAGCTTGCCTATTATCCGTGAGAAATGGAACGAATAAAAATTGCATTCCTTGATTAACGAGGTGTCTTGTTAACTCTGGAAACTCACTGTCATAGCAGATGAGGACACCAATGGGACCACAGTCTGTATCAATGACCTTAACTTCATCACCCCCTTCAATTTTCCACCAATACTTTTCATCTGGTGTGGGATGAATTTTTGCTTGTTCATGAATTCTTCCATCTCTAAGACAGATATAAGAGATATTTTGAACCCTCTCACCTACTTTTGTTGGATGGGACCCAGCAATAATATTAACGTTGTACTTTATGGCCAGGCCATTAAAAAGCTCTTTAATTTGCTCTGTATATTTAGTCATATGCTCAATCGCAACATCTGGTGGAATTTCTTCATTTTTTATAGATAAAAGTTGCATCGTAAAAAGCTCAGGAAAGAGTAAAAAGTCGGCCCTGTAGTCACCAGCAACATCAACATAATACTCTACAATTTCCGCAAATTCATCAAAGCTCGAAACCTTTCTTTGTTGATATTGAACACTAACAACTCTTACATGACTCGCCCTAATAGGTTTATGTTCAGTTTTATCAATTGAAAGATATTCAGGATTTTCCCACTTTAAATGTACTGCATACCCTTTGCTCTCTTTATCTGTAGGTAGGTAGTTTTTTAAAACTCCAATAACTTCGAAGTTTCTTCTTAAATGAAAGCCTAAGACAGAGTCCTTAAATTTCTTTTCTTTAACTTTCTCAATATACTCTTCTACATTTTTGACTTTTTTTGCACGTTTACTATAACCAGGAATTCTTCCACCAAAAACAATACCTTTTAAGTTTTCAAACTTAACCAAGTTCATCCTTGCAATATAAATTCTCTGACCAATTCTAAAACCTCTAATATCTGGATCTACACAAGTTTCATATCCATAAAGAAAGTCCCCATGAGGATTATGAGTTGTCCCGTAGCCACCCCCTGTAATTTCATTCCAAGTATGAGCTGATAGGGCAATATCTTCATCTACTAGTATAGAGGCTGAGTAAGCAACAATTTTGCCATTTAGCTCTGCTACAAAACAGCCTTTTTGATAGTTTGTAAGATGGCCCCTAACCATTTCTCTTTTGTAAGTATCATTCTCACCGTATACCTTTGATACGATGGCTATAATATCATTTATATCCGCAATTTCAGCACTTCTTACTTCTAAAATATTATTACTCTTTTTCATTAAAACTCCTTATTCATATTTTAACTCTTTAAATGAAAATTGCTATATTTTTAGACTAGAAAACGTATTCCGACAGAACAGTTCGAGTATTTTTTCCTTAGATATAAATATCCTATTGCTCAAATAGCAATCTTTTAGTAATCAGGGATTAATGAAATCCATAGAGGTCTATCGTACAAACTTTAGAAAAACGGTAATACCAACTTGGTATAGCTCAAAGATTCAGAAAATTTTCATAGCTTTGGTTTTTATTTTGAGCATGATTGGAATTTTTTATCTCTGTTACCATAATTTATTCTCAATAAAGTGGTTTTTCTTTGCATTTTTTTACCATCACACATTTATTTATTTCTTCCATAGATATGCTCTTCACAACCGAGTAAAACTTTTTAATTGGGCCTTTGTCATGCATGTCCAGCATCATGCATTTTACATAAATTCAGATATGACTCCCCCACAACCTAATGACGCTTATATGCTTTTAATGCCATACCATGCTGTACTAGGTTATCTTGCCTATGCTTTAATTTTTCCCATCCTTATTTACTTTATCTTTAGTTTTCATTTGGAATTTATCTGGGCAAATTTAACAGCAATTGGTATTTACTATGGAGTTTATGAATTCATCCATTATATTTCTCATCTTCCAAAAGAATCAAAATGGATGAAGATCACTCCTCTAAACTTTATGAGAAAGTTTCATACGGCTCACCACGATCCAAAACTTAAAGATCTTAAACATTTTGATATTGCCTTTCCACTATATGATTTTATATTTAAATCAAGAATAAAAAACCCGGACTTATAAATTTTTATATATATATATAAGTCCAGGTATGTGTTATTTTCTTTCTACTTGAACTTTGGCATACTCCTCCAACTCTGCTCTTCCTGTTCTACGACTCCCATACTTAACTTCAGGGATTTCTAAGAATTAGTTTTTCTGCTCTCGTGCCTTTTCCTTAGAAAAGTCAAGATAGACACCAGGAAGATAAATAACAGAAACCATAGCTATTCCTTCATTAAATATTGGCAAGAATTCTTGAAGAAAAATATTAGTCAAAAGAATTCAACTAACAACAAAGTTTACGAAGGTTTATTTACAAAAAATTACCAATAAAAAGCAACTAAGCGATTGTTAATTCGAAAGATGATGAATATTTATTCCCAAGGAGTTCAACTTTTAATTTAGACCCATGAACTTTTAGCAATTCTTGAATAATTTCCATTCCAAGTCCAACTGAACCTAACTCTGTAACATCCAATCCTTCTTGAGTCTTATCCGTATAAACAGTATTAGTAATACTAAATTCAATTTTATTTTGTTTGGCTTTTAGTATGATTTCAACACAGGTTTGAGGCTTGGAATACTTTGCTGCATTGGAAAAAAGGTTGCCAAAAACTTGCATCATTCTCTCTTTATCTACTTCCACAAATCCATCGATTAAGTTTTTATTAACCGTAAGAGAGTTTTGACTGAAATGTTTTGTGTATTCATCAAGAGTAGTATTTATTAAATCTTTTAGACTTAACTTTTCCTTCTCAACATTTAATTTACCACTATCAATCACAGCTGCTTCTAAAATAGTATGAACAATCTCTAAACCTTTTTCAGAGCTATTTTTTATCATTTCAATAAGTTCTTTTCTCTCACTTTCATCAGCATCCTCTAGAAATTCACATATTGACAAAATATTTCCAAGCGGAGTTCTTAAATCATGGGCCACAAAACCTGTTAACTTTCTAATTCTTTGATTAGAAAGTTCTAGCCTTTCTTCTTTATCTTTAAGTTTAAGAAAAGTACCAATTGAGTTGGCCATCATTGAGATGAACTCTCTTTCAAACTCAGAAAATCCATGTTCTCTTATTTTAGTTGATGAAAAGTTTAATGTTCCAAAAATTTTATTATTTTTATAGATTGGAGCAGAAATATAAGATTCGAGTTTCATATTGATGTAAACAGGATGATCCTTCATTTCTGCAATATTTCCGACATGGGGGAACCCTATTACCCGACCAGACTGAACAACTTCTCTACAATAAGTTCCTTCCAGTTCGAAAGAATCACCAGGTTTTAGGCTCTTATCTGGAGTGATAGCATCACAAACAATATATTCATCTCCTTCAACATCTGAAACAATACCTATTTCCATTCCAAAAACTTTAATTCCAACCTCTAAATAGTCATGAATGAGATACTTCAAATCCTCATAATGTGAGGTTGTTAGTTTATGAAGAAGCTTAAGGTTGGAACTAAACATTTGGTTCAACTCAAGATCACTTAACCCTTGATGAATTTTATAAAATTCGTTATCTTTTACAAATTTTGGATATTTCATTTATTTAGTATAAACCAATTAGAGTCAATTACAATAATTACTAAAGATATAAATCCTATCCACTCATAAAAAATAAGCATGTTACCAAGGTATTTCTGTATTATCCCACGAATAAAACCGACCATTATCGCTTAGCTTGCTCCCATCTAATACCTTTAATAAGTTTGCAGCTGTCTCTTGAGGTGTATGGAGTATGTATTTGGTACTTTGAATAAAGGGCTTTGATAACTCGGTTTTAGTAGTTCCAGGATGAAGGGATAATACGATACAATTATTCTTTTTACGTTCAAATTCAATCGAAATATTTTTGATTAACATATTTAAGGCGGCTTTAGATGCCCGGTAGCTATACCACCCCCCTAATGCATTGTCTTCAATACTCCCTACTTTTGCAGAAATGCTTGCAAAAATGGACAATTTTTTTCTTCTTAAATACTTCTCGAAAACCTTTGCTATCATTGGAGTAATACATGAATTTATTTTTATGACTTTTAAAAAGTTTTCAATATCAAAACTTCGTAAAGACTTCTCTGGTCCAATTAAATGGTCATGAAGAAATCCAACTGAGTTAATAATAATATCAATTTTTATATTATGTTCGTCAAAATGGTTAGACAGTTTATTAAATTCTTCTTCCTGAGTAGGATTTAGGTGAAAGGTTTTGATCCTTTTTGGAAACTTAGTTTCTAAGCGTAATAGATTTTCGGCTTTTCCCTTGTTCCTGTAAGTAGCATAAATTTGAATAATTTCATTATTATTTAAAATTTCTTCTACAAATCCAAGTCCAATACCATGACCAGCACCAACAATAAGCGCTACCTCACATTCACCGAGATTGAATTTCACGACAAAGCCTCTATAAGTTTTCTTTCACCATTTTCACTAAAACGAAAAAAAAGTTCAGGTTCAATTAATTCTAGCTCCATTAGTTCAAACTTATTTTCAACTTTAACAACATCCACTCTTGCATAAAGACATGGATATTTTAAAAACGCGAGAATAGTTTTAACTTGGACTAATTCTTCATTTGATGGTTCATATTTTTTTACGTGGCCACCATGTTCTTCTTGAATTCTAAACTCCCCATCTTTCGGGGTTTTAATGATTCCATGTGAAAACTTCCCACCAAAAAAAATAAAAGAATACTCGCCTATTGTTTTAATACTTGAAACAAAAGGTTGAATAAGTACATCTTCTCCAACGAGTGCATTAATATCCTGATTAAAGTTTTCATGCTCTAAGCAAAATGTATTTCTTCCACTTGCTCCCACAAGTGGTTTAACAACTAAAGGAAATTTCTTTTTAGCTAAATCCTCAAGTTTAAAATTGTGTTTAATCTCTGTCTTAACGACACTTGCTCCCTTATCGTACAATTCAACTAAATAGGACTTATCAAGGTTCCACTTAATGGTGCTGACATCATTAATTGTCTTAACATTT
This sequence comes from Flavobacteriaceae bacterium, assembly GCA_964215955.1. Lineage (GTDB taxonomy): Bacteria > Bdellovibrionota > Bacteriovoracia > Bacteriovoracales > Bacteriovoracaceae. Next base: position 95,539 of record CAXPDR010000019.1, on the reverse strand, counting down.
CTCTTTTCAAAATCAGAAAGCAACTCTAAAAATGTGTTTCTTTTTAAGGGATAATCCCAAATAGTTCGAATAAGGACTAATGAATGATCTGGAATATAAGCATTATCCCATACGACAACTTCAATCTCATATCCTTGCTGTTTAAATTCTTCTATTAGTTTTTTATCATCATAATAGAGATTTGGTAATTTCTCTGAAGTTAAGATATATAGTTTTTTCTTATCCATTAATGATTTCCTGTTCAGTTAAATTTTGAGTTTTATTAGAGAACGAGTAGTTTTCTGGCTTTGAATCTATAAAGATTTGTTTGGTAAATTTAAACTCTTCGTGATTTTGAATTGTACCTAGATTAAAATTACAGAAGTTTAAACTTTTATCCTTAAGTCTATAAAACAAATGAGTCCCACATAATTTACAAAATCCTCTTTCGGCCCATGAACTAGATTCAAAAACCGTAATGTTATGCTCTGAATTGAATTTTATATGAGAATCACTTTCAACTGTAAAAGCAGGTCCACCTCCCCAGCTCCTACACATCGAACAATGGCATGCATCAAAATGTTTATCTTTAATATTAAACTCAAACTGAACTGCTTTACAAAGACAGCTTCCTTTTACTTTCATTAGTTCATCCTTTTTTGGCTTTAGTCGATTATTATCCACTTTTTTAGTTTCATTACGCACTTTGCGCTACGTTAAGCAGTGATTTTTTTGACTAAATAATTGGCACATAACTTGCTCATTGCTCATCGAGACAATCATTAATAAGGAGAATGGGATGAAGATTTACTTAGCACTATTGATGCTACTCAGTGCAAGCATATTTAGTGAAATAACTTATGCAAATGAAAATTTTAATGAATCAATTCCAAATGTTTCTAATTTCTTTCAATTAGATACCTATGGAAATGAAAAAAATGACAGAAGAGACAGACGTCGAAATCGTGACAGAGATCGAAACGGAAGAGACAGAGGTAGACACGGTGACCGTGATCACGATAGACACCGAGATCGTGACAGAGAACCTAGCCCTGAACCAGATTACGGTCCAACTCACTGTTCGTTTGATTCCCAATGTAATGGATATTGCTATAGTGGAATATGCCAAGATGGGTATGCAGGAGATTCTTGTACTTTTGATTCCCAATGTAATGGATATTGCCATAATGGAACATGCCAAGATGGATACAGAGGTGATTCTTGTACCTTTGATTCTCAATGCCAAAACTATTGTGTAGGTGGGACCTGTAATTAATTATAAATATTTGAGGGAGGTTCTATACTTCCCTCCCTCAACCCATTATAAAATTTATTTAAGGACAATAAGAAAACCTCAATAATCTACGAAATCACTCAGAAATAGGTAAATGTCTTTAATTTTCTCTTAATAATTATTTCAGTTATATCCGATAAAATTTCAATTATGGTTTTAGGAGTATATTTATGAGTTTAAAGAAAAAATTAACCTTAACAATTTTGGGATCAATTGTATTTGTCTGTGTTCTTATTTCCGGAATCGTTTATTTTAAAGTCAAAGAGCTTATAACTCATGAAGTCTCTACAAATATGAAAGAAAAGGTAAATAGTATTTACCAAGTGACAAAAAGCCAATATCAACAAAACCTTACTAACCTCGAACATGCCATTAAAATTGCTGGGCATGATGTGAATAACCAAACAGCAACAATTAGCCCTGATGAGTACAATACAGCTGTGGCCATAAATCAAATAACAAAAGAGCAGCACACAAAAAAAATTCAGAAGATGAAAATCAATGGAATAGAAGTTTTTCAAAAATATGACCTAGTCGATACAATCGCTAAAAACACTAATAGTGCAGTGACTATCTTCCAGTTAATTGATGATGGACTCCTAAGAGTTTCAACTAATATTAAAAAACTTGATGGTAATAGGGCCACAGGGACTTTTATCCCTACAGACTCACCAGTTTATAAAAAGATCCTAGCAGGAGAAGATTTCATGGGGAGGGCCTTTGTCGTCAATGATTGGTACGTGACTATTTACCGACCTTTAAAATCTAACGGAAAGATTATTGGGGCAATATTTGTAGGAAAAGCAGAATCAAATTTAAAAGCACTAAAAGAAGAAGTTAGAAATAAAAAATATGGAGAAACGGGTTATGCATATATTGCTAACACCGAAGGACACCTACTCGCCCACAAAAGCATTGAAGGTAAGAATATCTTTGAAACTAGAGATGCTGATGGTAAATTATTTTTTCAAGAAATGGCAAAAAAAGAAAATGGAATTATCCATTATAATTGGAAAGATCCTAAAACAGGAAAAATTGATAAAAAGACTGTAGCTTATAGGACATTTCCGGAAATGAAATGGATCTTAGCTGCAGGTATGAATCACGAAGAAATTTTTAGACCTTTAGTTATCTTACAATATGAAATTTTTGGAACGGCACTAGTTGTCATGGTTATCTGTCTTTTTATTTCCTATTTCTTACAGGCCAAGATTTCTGCACCAATAATAGAGGTAGCCGATGTATTAAATCAAATTAGCGGAAGAATTGATCATTCAGCTTCAGATGTGCTCAATGGCTCTACGGGTTTAAAAGATGCAACCAATACTCAAGCAAGTAGCCTGACTCAAACAACTCAAAGTTTAGAATACATAAAAACAAGTATAGAAAAAAGTAATTTATCTATTCAAGACTCTGTTGAGATAGGAAAAACGGGAATATCCGCTGTCGAGTCTGGAAAAAAGGCTGTAGAAAAGATGATTCGATCGATAAAAGATATTGAACAATCTAATATTGATGTTGCCAACAAAATTGAAGATAGTAATCAAAAGCTTAATGAAATAACACAAGTGATTTCTGAAATTGCTGATAAAACAAATGTAATCAATGATATAGTTTTTCAAACAAAACTTTTATCATTCAATGCCTCAGTTGAAGCTGCCAGAGCAGGAGAACATGGAAAAGGATTTGCAATTGTTGCTCAAGAAGTTGGAAGTTTAGCTAATATTTCAGGAAATTCAGCGATAGAAATTCAATCCCTACTCAGTGAGGGAATAGAAAAAGTAGAGGAACATATAAAAACCCATGCTGCAGAAATGGAAGTCATAACAAAAAATGCTATGGACAAAATTAAAAATGGGGTCAATGTCGCTAGAAAATGCGAAGAAGAATTAAATATTATTTCTTCCAATATTCAAAACTCTAGTAATATTTCATTAAGTGTTATGGATGATTCTAAAAATCAATTTGCCAGTATCCAAGAAATAAATGCGGCCATAAAGTCCTTAAATGATGTTACCCATAAAAATGTGTCAATATCAGATGAAACACACGATAGAGCGGAAGATTTAAAAACTGAGGCTAACAGTCTAAAAGGTGCGACAACAAAAGTCCTTGATGTAATTTATGGTAAGGCGAGTTAGTTAAGCTGAGCTAAGTAGATACTATGACCCTGACAATCAGGGTCTTCTAATTTATGGTTTATTATTGAAAATTTCAAAGAATTCAAAATACTTTTGTATTCTTTAAAAGAAAAGCTACTATGATAAACATCTTGTCCATTAACTTTACCGAGGACTTCACCGTGCCCTGGTCCTGCAGTAAACATAAGTACACCTGATGGTTTTAAATGTTTAGAAAAGCTGGTCAAAGTTTTCGTTTGCTCCTCATGATCCAAATGAAAAAAACTATTCCAGGCAATAATTCCATCAAACTGAATCCCTAATTCAAATTCTCTCATATCATGATTAAGCCATTTGAAACTTGGAAACCTCTTTTTTGCAATATCAAGCATTCCATCAGAGAAATCTATTCCTACAATTTCAAAACCATTATGTATAAAATAAGTTGCTATCGGATCTGCAGTACCACAGCCAACATCTAAAACAGAACCGTTTTTGGGAAGAAACTGAATAAATTGGTCTAACCAGTTTTTTTCAAATAGAGTTTTTCCCCTTTGAATGTCAAAGGCTTTTGCGTTACTTTCGTAAACGTTTTTCATATTATTTTTAATATTCAAAAATTTTCTACTTTTATCCATGATTTCTTTTTATTACTTAAAACGCATAATTCTATAAGCTTAATTACATTAACTGCATCCCTGGGCTCAACTGGAAGAAACGCTTTTTCTCTATCCATAATCGCTTGGGCCATATTAGTATAAAAACTTAAATATTGTCCATTTTCTAACTGAAACTGAGAATCATTTTCGTCCTCATAATAAATTTGATAATCTTCAATATTCTCCTTACCAAAATTATTATCTAAAGGTGAGGTTCCCATACTCATAAGTTCTTCTTGATTATCGAGTTCACTTTTAATAAAGTTTCCTTTTTCTCCTAATACTCTGAACCGAGGACTGGTTTTTGAAAAAGAAGAGCTATGAAGTATCGCCCTCATTTTCTTATATCTAAAAATGATATGAAAATAATCGACAACGCCAGGGTTATTTTTCTGCTCTTCAATATCAGCTAAAACTTCTTCAGGAATACCAAAAAGATCTAAGCACTGATCAATTAAGTGAGAACCAAGGTCGTACAAAATTCCAGTTCCCTCACCCTCCATTTCTTTCCACTTATTTTGTCTGATACTAGGCCTCCAACGATCAAAATTGGATTCAAATTGTTGAATAGGACCTAAAAGATTATTATTTATTGCTTTTTTAAGGTTTAGGAAATCACCATCCCATCTTCTGTTATGAAAAACAGTTAAAATCAGCTCTTTTTGCTCGGCCAGTATAATGAGTTCTTCACCTTCTTTAGAATTTACAACAAAAGGTTTTTCAACCACAACATGCTTCCCAGCCTCTAAAGCTAGTTTTGTTTGTTCAAAGTGAAACTTATTCGGTCCACATATAATGACCAGATCGATTTCTGAATCATTAAAAATGTCCTCTAACTCATTTACAACTGTGGCATCTGGTAAAATGCTCTTAATCTCTTTTTCCCTGGAACTGAAAACTTTTACTATTCGATATTCCGGACTTGCGAGTAAAAGACTCGTATGAAATACCCTACCGGAAAGACCAAAACCTATAATACCAACATTAATTTTTCTCATAAACACAAACATATCAATCAATTTGTCTTTAGTCAGCGGATTAACTAAGTATTTTTTTCATATATTTCTAATTATAAAGGTCATTTTAAGAAATAATTGATACCTAAAAGGAAAATTTTCAGAGGTCATTTTATGAGATTTATTTTAATTGTATCAGTTTTCATTTTTTCATTTTCAGTACAGGCGCAAAGTCTTAGATCTGAATGCCAAAATGCCTATTATGCAACTGGTTACGTTAAATTGAATCAATATACCGTGACAGTTTCTTGGGAAAGCGTGTCTGATTACGCCCATACAAGGTTAGAAGATATATTATTTGATAACTTTAAAATACTTTCAACCAAAGATATTAACGGTAAAACAATTTATAAAATCAAAGAAAATGGCTCTGCTGCTATTTCGACCTATGAAAGTTTATTAGAGGAACTAAAAACAATTCCAGTCAGGGTAAGTTGCACTTACGATATTTAAGAACCAGATTTTTTAAACAAAATCCAAACTCCCATTAAAATAAAAGCTGTACCTGATACATATTTTAATTTTTCAGGATCAATATACTTACTTAAAATTGTCCCACCAGCAACCCCTAATGACCCAGCAATGGCTAAAGCACAAACAGTGGCCAATAAAACAGTCATAGTAGATCTTGTTTGTGAAGCAGCCGCCATGGCTGCAAATTGAGTTTTATCCCCTATTTCAGCAATAAAAATCGTAGCAAATGTAGCTGTAAAGAGTTTCCAATCCATAATAATCCTTTATTTATCCAATACCATTATACTTTCTCAAAAAGAAGAACCCGGTTTTTTTAAAAACTCAACTTCTTCCTCGGTAGAAACTCTTCCAAGAATTTCATTTCTATGCGGATAACGACCAAAACGCTTTATGATATCGCGATGAGCTTTTTCAAATTTTAAATAATTCTCATTTCCTAATTTCACAAATAAAGCAATGGCTTCATCATGAGTCTTAATATCTTCACTATGCATATAGGGCATGTAAAAAAAAGCTCTCTTCGACTCATTAACCTTTAGATCATCTCCAGATTTTATTGCTTTTCTCGCACAACTTAAAGCAAAATCATCACAGGAAAATGACTCAGGAGTATCTCTAAATATGTTTCTCGAAAATTGATCGAGAACTATAATTTCAGCTAATTTAAGTTCTGGGGAAACTCTTTTGCCATCAAGCCTTTCTTCCTTCAGAAATTTATGAAGTTCTAAAAACCTATCCATAATTTGATGATCAATTTGTTCACTTTTTTTCCACCAATCCTCTGGGCTTAACTCTTCAAACCAAAATTGTAATACCTCTTCCAATTTTTTTTCAATATTTTTCATATCTACCTCTTAATATCTAGCTTGATGCCGCCTAATATATAGCTTATCATAAGAAGTATGTTGAAAAATCTTATTTCCCCATTTAACAGTATTTGGTATTACTATTTTGATTTTTTAAATATATCAAATGGTCTACAAGGTTATTTCAACACAATTATTTTAGAAACAACTACTTATTGCAATAGAAGATGCAGTTATTGCCCTAATTCTATTTCCGATCGCGGTCTGAAAAAAAATGAAATTAAGCTCGATATAGAAGATATAAAATCAATAGTTGATCAATTAGTTTCAATCAATTTTAATGGAAAATTTCTTCCTCATTTTTATGGAGAGCCTCTTCTTGATGATAGGCTTTTTGATATCGTTAGCTATATAAAACTTAAACGTCCCAAATCAATAGTCGGTATTCACACTAACGGTGATTATCTTAATTCCGACATATTTGAAAAACTAATAAATGCCAAAGTCGATGGCCTTATTATTACGAACCATAGTCCACAAAACAAGAACCTAGAGCTCAAAGGTCTGATATCAAGGTATAAAAAACATTTAAATATTGAATATCGAAATGGAGATCAACTAAGTTTTTATAATAGAGGTGGCTTACTTCCAGTAGACAACCCTATTAGTCATTCAAGATGTTATCATCCTAAATCGACCCTTGTTATTGATGCAACCGGAGAAGTAATACTTTGCTGTAATGATTTCAATAGCGATATAAATTTTGGAAATATCAAAAAAAAGGACATCAAAGAAATCTGGAATAATGAAGAATTTAAAAAGTTACGTACTGACATTTTTAAAGGTCAGTACGATTTAGAAATCTGTAAAAAATGTACCAATACTAATTAATCTAATTCTTCTAATATTTTTCTACGAGGTTTGGCCACGAGAGAATAAAAACACGGAATTACGACAAGAGTAAAAATAGTAGACAGAAATACACCCCCGATAATAACTAAGGCCATAGGTCTTCGAGTTTCTGAGCCAGCTCCAATAATAACAGCTGCTGGAATGGCTGAAGCTAACGTCGTAAAAGTCGTCATAACAATTGGTCTGAAACGAGTTTCACATGCATGAAGAATGGCATCTTGTAGCTCTTTACCTTCATCTCGTAATTGGTTGGAGAATTCAACGATTAGAATAGAAGTTTTCTTCACGATCCCCATTGTTAAAAGAATCCCGATCATTGAATAAATATTTAATGTGCTACCGGAAAGCCACAAGGCCATAAAAGAACCTGCCAAGCCGAAAGGAATTGCCATAAAAACTGTAAATGGATCTGAAAAAGAGTTAAATTGACTCGCAAGAACCATATAAGCAATAACCAAGCCAAGGACCATAATTAGGAGAATACCAAATAGTGAATCATTAAGATCTTTTGAGAATTTTAAGTTATAACCTGAAGGTAATAGTTTTTTACCTGCATCTTTAATGAACTGAATCGCCTGACTTTGGGCTATTCCATTTCCTAAGTTGGCATCAACTCTAATTCCTCTAGCTCGATTTTCTCTATAGATGGACTGCGGACCAAATGCATCGCTAATCGTAACAACATCTTTTAAAGTCACAAATTCTCCTCTATTATTTTGTAAAAGAAGCTCAGAGATCGTTTGGCTGGTTCTATCTTTTTCTTCAAGTTGAACAAATACATCATACCGCCTTCCACTTTCTGTATATTTAGCAGCTGCAACTCCACCTACTCCTATATTTAAAGTTTTTGCTATCGTAGAAATCTCAACACCTCGCTGCTGAGCCTTTAATCTATCGGGGAGTATATGTACCTCTGGAAGTTCACCTATATCATCAGACCGAACTCCAACCATAAGTTTAGATTCATTCATTTCTTTTTGTAATTGTTTAAAAAGTTGCGCTTGAATTTCTGCATCCGGACCGGTGATTGTAAATTCGATAGGACTTCCTCTTCTTCCACCGATAGCAGAGCCCATTCTATCCCTAACGATAATTCTTATGCCTTGAATTTTAGAAAGTTCCTTTCTTAATGCAGCGGCGACTTCAAACTGGCTATTCGTCCGCTCTTCCCTATCTTTAAGAATTATAACACCAAAACCTCTGTTACCCGTGGTTGCACCACGACCACCACCAACCGCAACAATCATTCTTCTAACATCAGGATTTTTTTCAACAACTTTTTCATACTCCTTCACTTTTTCATTAGTATAGTCTAGACTTTTCCCGTCTGGAGCAATAAATATGACAAACATGAAACCTCTATCCGACTCTGGAGAAAATTCCTTATCAATATAATTTAAAGTAAATAGTGAACTTAAAACAACACCAATAGAGATAAAAATGACTTTAAATCTATGCCTTAATGCCAATTCTAAATTTTTTATATAAAATTTTCTTGTTGTATCGACAAATTGATCGACCCACCTATGAACGAAAATACCTTTAGCCTTAACATTTAAAAATTGGGAACATCTCATTGGAGCAAGGGTTAAGGCTTCCAGCGAAGATAAACTGACAGCAATACAAATTGTAAGGGCAAACTCCTGAAAAAATCGTCCTTCAATTCCTGGCATGAGAGTAATAGGAGCAAAAATGGCTACAAGAACAGCTGTTGTCGCAAGTACGGCAAATGCGATCTCACTACTACCTTTAAATGAGGCTTGAACTTTATCATACCCGCTTTTTGCATAACGTACGATATTTTCAAGCATAACAATAGCATCATCGACAACAATTCCAATCGCTAAAGTTAAACCAAGTAGAGAAAAGGTATTTAACGAAAATCCTAAAAGATGCATAAAAGCAAAAGTTCCAATAATCGCTGTTGGTATCGCCAGCAAAATGTTTATTGTTGCTGAAATTGAATTTAAAAACAACCAGCATACAAATGAAGTAAGAAGCACTGAAATGAGTAAGTTTTTGAGAAGGTCATTAATCGATAGTCTAATAAATGTGGTCCTATCAAAGTTAACTGAAAGATTGGTTCCTTCAGGTAGTGTTTTTGAAATTTCCTTAACTCTTTCCTTAACTCTATCTGCCACCTCTACAGCATTTACCCCACGCTGTTTATATATCGGCATTGAAAGCGATGGAACCTTATTTACTCTTGAAATTCTGGTTCTATTTTCAACACCTTGATAAATATGAGCAACGTCTTTTAATCTTATGGGTACATAATTGGCCCTTCCACCTCTTCGACTAATAATCATATCTTGAAAATCTTCGACAGTTCTTCCTTCACCTAAAACCCTAATACTTGTTTCGGTTTCAGGCGTTTCAAACTTTCCAGCAGGTAACTCTAGACTCTCTCGCTCTAGAGTTTCAACAATATCAGAAACGGTTAATTGATATTTTGCCAATAATTCAGCTTTGACATCAATCCTCATCATGGGATCTCTTGCGCCAAAAGCTCTTACTTCAGAAACTCCTTCTATAGTGGTTAATTGATCAATAACTCCATCTTTGAATAATAAATTAAGTTCTCTCTCATTCAAGGTTGTTGATACAAGAGCTAAATACATAATGGGATCATCTGCGGCGTTTGATTTAGTCACTGTAGGGGTTTCAATGCTGTCAGGAAGTTGTCTTTGAGCTCTCCCTAGTAAAGTTTGAACCTCTTGAAGGGCAAAGTCTATATCCTTATCTAAACTAAACTCTAGTTCAATTCTACCTTGAGCCCTTCCTGCAGTTGAGGTCATATCCTTTATCCCCTGCATTGAAACAAGAACGGACTCCACTGGCTCCAAAATATCCTTTTCAACAACTTCAGGAGTTGCGCCTTCGTATTCATAAGAAATGGATATTGAAGGATAATCAACATCCGGATTTTCATTAATTCCAAGCTCCCTAAAGCCTAAAACACCAAAAAGAATAAGGGAGCACATTAACATCCATGCAAAGACGGGATTTTTTATGGAAATTGAAGAGATTTTCATTTTTAGACTTCCTTATTCTTTAGGTAAATTACCTAGAAAAGCATTTGCTTGATAGTATAAAGATTTAACATTAAGAGCAGAGCGAATTACTAATTTTTCTAATTCAATAACATCATCTAAGCTTCGAATAACTTCGATTTGGGTGACAAGACCTTTTTCTAAGTCTTGTAATTGCTCTTGATAAGAAGCCTTACTGCTTTTTAGAGCTTTCTTAAGCTTAACCAACTCATTTTTTTTGACATCAAAATTATTAACGAAGTTATTCCAATCATTTTTGGCATTTCTTTTTCCATACTCTAATCTTGCATTTTTGATATTGGCTTGAACATTTTTACTTTGTACACTTGATGATTTAACCCCGAAGTCAAATAAATTGAGCTTTACATTGACACTAACTGCCCAATCATTCTCATTGTACTCATTAGTATTTAAATAATAATTAGTGTTAAGATCTACCTGAGGATAATATTTTGATTTTTCAATTCGTGTATCAATAAGTGATGCTTGATAATCATGCTCTAGATAACTTAGAGAAGGAATCTTTCCTAAATCTCTATCTTTCACTAGTGTCAACTCAAGTGGATCAATTCTATTTTGGAAGCTCCCTATATCTTCAAGACCAGAAAAGTTTTTAAAACTGGTTAAAGCCGTTTTATATTGGGCCATACTTCCTAGAAGATCTGATTCTAGTTTGTGCATCTGAGACTCAAGAGCCAATAAATCGGCTTTTCTGTCTCTTCCTATTTTAGCCCTTTTACGGACTATAGATAACCTTTTTTTAAGATTATTTAACAAAGCCTCTATTTTTTCGTTTTCTTCTTTAGCTGAAGATACTTGGAAGTATAAATTTGTAAAATCCCTGTAATATTCTGAAAGATTTTGTTCTCTCAAGGCCGCAGCTTGCTTCGGAACCAATTTTCTGTAATCATTTAAAGCAAATTCGGCTCCACCTTGAAAAAGTTTTTGAGATAACGAAAGATAAACATCAGAGTCAATTTTATTACCCCCATCACCATCAGTATCGTAATCTTTTTGATAGGTGTTTGAATTATTTATATCTAGACTAGGATATAAGCTGGATGTAACAGCATCTAAGTTCGCTTTAGAGTTTTCTTCTTCTAAATTAAAGATTTCAACCTGTTTAGAACTTTTCAATGATTTTAAATACAAATCGTCTACACTAGCAAAACTGGAAGTATAGCTAATAAAAATTAAACCGACATATTTTAACAACTGACATCTCCTATTTGTTTCAAAGCAAAGTTCTCTAAAACATTTAATGCTTTCTGAATTTCATTCACTTCTTTCTTATTTAGTCCTTCTAGGTTTTCCAAAAACATTTCGCTGGCGAGATGTCTGACCTTTTCGAATTTTTTAATTCCTTTATGCGTGGCTCGAAGATAGACAATTCGTCTATCTTTAGGACAAATATGCTTAGAAATATATTTTTCGTTTGTAAGAGAGTCTACCAATTTTGATATTGCAGGTTTTGAAACATGCATAAAATCAGCTATCTCGCTCACAGTAGAGCTTCCACTGATAATCAGGCCAATTATTCTATATTTCGGAAAACTGATCTCAACATTACAGACCTTAGTAATATAAGGTTTCATTAATCCCAAACAAAGTGGAATGGTTTCTATGTATTTTCTAGAAATGTTTAATTTTGTCATCACCTTACCAAATTAGTTAACTTGGTTAACTATATTAAATGGTAGATTTTTGAAAAACAACAAAAACAATGTTAATTTTATGTCAACTTCGATAAATGTTGTTATACAACTTCTAGACTTCAAATAATATTTGAGTCCACGACAAAGATATTAAGATTTTATAAATTTTTTCCTATTATGATCTGGGTCAATTTCAGGAACCACCATTCAAGCGACTCTATAGTCAACAAGGGGTTTACTTATTGAAGGTTTTTAATAGGCTCCAATCTGCCGGCCATAATAGGCATCTTAAAGCATTTAAAAGATGTAGCCGGACTAAAAAAGATTAGTTATTCAATTCAATAAGTCACCATTAGGAATTGTTTTAATTTTATCAGGCTTTGGTCCACGAACTGGTACCTCTTTAGGTCTATCTGGTGGAACCTCAATAGGTTTTTCCTTAGAGGGATCGGAATGATCTGGTATTCGCCGAGGAATCCCTGGCTTAGTCGGTTGTGGATCCTTTTGAGGATGTTTGGGTTTATTAGGTATAATTTTCGGTTCATCATTATTGCTCATATAACTTTCTCCTTTAATAATAAAAAAGATTTAAATAATCATCACTTTTTTTAAAGTTTAATTCATCTGAAAAATACTCTTCGCCATCTAGTTTTACAGGTATCTCTTTGTTTCCAGAAACCTTTATAAATTCAGCCTTTTCATAAATTACACTTTCATCAGTTTCCTTAACAGGTTTTTTCTCAGTTTGAAATTTCATCAATGAGTTAAGACCATTAACCAATTGAGGACTTTTAATTCCTGTGATTTCAAAATGTTTTTGGAAATTTGGTGCTATAGTAGGTGAAAGCTTTACACCACCACCAGCATACAAGCCCTGTAAGATCGCAAATCCATACAATTTTTCTTCAAACTCTATGCTATTGTCTATGTTAATTCTTACATCAATAACTTCTGGAGAAACCGCTTTTTCTAAGGCATTAACATAATAACTAAACCTTCCCCCATATTCTTTTAAATTGTCAGAACCACTTTCAGTAACTTTAGCAGGAGCTCCGCCTGTTGCAACATTTATAAATTTTCTTTGATTACAGTTCATAACTGGAATTTTTACAATAGCTGCATTACCTATAATGTCATTCAGCGAAGTCCAACTAGGATTAATAGGTTTTAACCTCACCGAACGAGCAAAATCATTTGCAGTCCCACAAGGGAAATAAACAATATTAAACCGAGAGAGGTTTTCTAAATTATTAATTAAATAATTAAGGCTTCCATCTCCTCCCAGGACAACAATTAGCCCCTTGCAATTCTCATCAACTTGATCAATACTCGAGCAATTTGTAGAATTTTTTAATGCCTTCACAAAACCAGAAAACCTAGAAAGATTATCTTTCGAAGCACTTAAATAAATTTGTTTATTGAAGTTATACAAAGTAAATTCCTTATTAATTAAGAGGGGGAACTCCCCCCCTCACAAATAAAATACTTTTAATTTATGGCCTTATCGATCTTACTTTCAAGATCATCTGCATAATCTTCTAGACGATCTTTTGTGGATTCCCATTTATCGGCCGTTGTGTCACCAGCATCTGCTAATTTATCTTTAAGATCATCTTTCATTTCTAAAAGCTCTTCATATTTTTCTTCCATTTCTTCTTTTGCTTCTCCGCTCATGTCACTAATCTTCTCGCCAACCTTTTCAAGTTTCTTATCCATGACTTCAATTTTTTCCTCAGTAGTTTGTTTTAATTCTTTATATTCTTTCTTGAAGTCAACAGATCCAAATGCAGAAATTGATCCAAGACAAATAAATGTAACTAATAATGTGTTTTTCATAATTTTCTCCTTTTAATGTTCTCTAAAACCTATAATTTAGTAATCTATTTAAACTTTGTTTTCTCATCTACTCCCCTAGCAAAGTGTAGAAAAACGGATAAAACAAACCCTAAAACAAATAAATAAAATAATACTTGTGCAATTTCTGCACTAGTAGCAGCTATACCGCTAAAACCAAATATTGCGGCGATTAAAGCTATGATAAAAAATATACTCGCCCAATACAGCATTACGACCTCCTTTATTTTAACTAACACTATAATAACTACCGTCTTATTTAATTTCATCATGATTTTATTTAAAAATTGTGTAGCTTTGTTATCATTTATAATTTTATTGGGTTTTCTTGATATGAGCGTAATTTAATATTGCGACAAACACACTCCCACCAATTAAGTTACCAAGAATAGCTGAGATCAAAGTCATACTGGCCTGTAAATAATGCGGTTTTTCACTTAGTAAAAGTCCACTGAAGATTTCTGCTGAACCAGCGATTGAATGATGAAGTCCACCTAATCCAATAATGAATGTGACAATATAAATACATGCTATTTGACTACTTGTTGGTGGAGTTGCCATTACCAACCATCCACCTTGGGCCATAAGCCATCCTGCTAGAACCGCACTCATAAAAGTCTCCAAAAAAGTGAAATTCATAAGATGGTGGCTAATTTCCAAGACTCCAGCTTTGGCCATAATAACGGAATCAGTTGATGAAATAATAACTGAACTTGCAAAAGTTCCAATAAAGTTTCCTGTTAAAACAATTCCCCAGAGTTTCAATAAAGATTTAAGGGATGCTTTTTTATCAAGAACTGGAAATACAGCAGTAGCTGTATGCTCAGTAAAAAGCTGGGTACCACTCATAATACATATAATAAATCCAAGAGGATAAACTAATGCCATCGCAAGCCGATCAAAAATAAAGTGATCTTCAGAGCTAAAAATCTGTGATGCAAGTGATACACACATCGCTGCGAATCCTAGAATTAATCCAGCAGATACAGCAGAAAGAAAAAGCGAAATAACAGGTCTTTTGTGTTGTTCTACTCCCTCATGTATTGCTTTTTCTAAGACGTCATCTGGATGTCTTATGGCCTCATCACTACGTTTAATAATAACGGGAACAAACTTTTGATCTTCATTCTCTCTTTTTTGAGCTCTTTTGGTTTTATCTTCATTCACATCAAATGAATCACCAGTTGGTAAAATAATTTTTTTTTTTGAATTTTCCATAATATCTCTCGGTTTGGATCTTGTCTTATTAGATCCTTGGTTAACACCTTGATATTATGTCAAATGATAGAAGGAGATACTTCCTGAAGTATTATAGAAAGTGTGTAGATTTCTACACATTTTATGAAACTCTTATTGGTTCACTGTGTATCAATTCAGAAACAGCTTGAATTAAATCGTTTGGCTTAACAGGCTTAGTTATATGATCATTGAAGCCAGCTTTTTTGGTTTTTTCCTTTTCTTCTTTCATAGCATGTGCCGTTAGGGCCACAACAGGTTTTTCAAAAGATTTATCTCTAAGTTCTTTAATAACCTGAAAACCATCTTTTCCAGGCATCTGTAAATCTAATAGGACAATATCATAAAATGAACTTGATGCTTTTGAGAGCGCGGACTCTCCATCATTTGCTATTTCAACTTCCGCACCGGCCTCAGCCAAATAAAGCTTAAATAATCTCGCATTTTCTTTTGCATCGTCCACAACCAGAATTTTAACACCATCTAAGGCTGCTCTATCAATACTCTCAGGTTTATCTTCAATAACACTTGTAGAAAATGAAGAAACAAGCTCAAGTTCTTCAGGTTTTCCGATATTAACTAAAACTTCCATCGTTGTCCCAACTCCAACTTTAGACTCAAGAATCTTAATATCACCACCCATTCCACGAGCTAATCCTTTAGTTAAAACAAGTCCCAGTCCTGTACCACCAAATTTCCGACCAACAGAACTATCTCCTTGTTCAAATGGTTTAAAAAGTTTTTTCTTTTGCTCTGGACTAATACCAATACCGGTATCTTTTATTTTTAAAGAAAGAAGATTAGATTCTTTAATATAGGAAACAGTTAACTCCACAAAACCTTTATCCGTAAACTTTATGGCATTACCAAGTATATTGAATAAAATTTGCTTTAATCTTTTGGGATCAGTCATAATTGTTTCAGGAATTTTCCCCCGATTTTTAAAAATAAGATCAATTCCCTTATCTTCGAATTTTACATTTATAAGAGAGTAAAATTCATTTAAAAAGGCGGACAAATCAACTTCTTCATTTTCAAAATCAAACTTACCAGCTTCTATTTTTGAAATGTCTAAAATTTCATCTATCAAGGCGAGTAAGTGGTTTGCATTTTGATCAATAATCTTAACTGCATCATCTCTATCTTCTTTTGAAATATTATCTCTTTTTAAGATATCCGAATAACCAAGAATTCCAGTCATCGGAGTTCTAATTTCATGACTAATATTTGCTAAAAAATCAGTTTTAGAGCGATTTGCACTTTCAGCTCTTAGAATTGATTCCGAGATTTTTTCATGCTGGGTTAATATTGTATTGTACAATGGTTTAAAAACTAGGAGCCACACAAGAATTACTTGTAAAATACATAACCCAACAAGAATAAAGCCCATGCGGTTTAAAATGTTTAATGAGGAGTTTTGTTCCTTTGCGAGCTTCTTTCCGATTACACTTAAAACATCTCCAATACCATCTCGAGAGCTATCTGCGAGAAATTTTATATTCTTCTTAACCTCGAGATTTGACAAAGGTTTATCTTCAACTAATTCAGAGGCCCTTTTTACAAATAGATGTAATTTATTATTCGTTTGATGATCTTCTAGAATGTCTCCAATATTTTTAATCGATATAATATTGTTTTCTTTTAATAATTGATTCAATATTTGATTTTCGGAATTAAGATCCTTCAGATGTTGTTTAAACTCTTTATTTATTTCAGTAGAAATCACTTCATCATCATTATTATCAAATTTTTCGCTCAGGGCGGAAATTTGATTTATTAAGTTTAACTGATTGGTAACAAGTGAGTACATTTTTTGAATAGAAGCTTGTTTTTCAACATTTTGACCATGCAACCTTAGAGCGAAGTAAGAGACAAGTCCAACTAATGAAATACCTATTAGAGAATAAATTAAGAACTTCTTTTTTGTATTTTTAATAAGTTGATTTGACTCTTCCATAGAAAAACTATTCTCCTTTTGAAGCTTCTTCTTTTAAATCCAAATATTTGCCAATTTGCAACAATATCTCTGATACATCTTTTAGACTAAGCTCACTTGCTTTAACCTCGAGGGCTTCGCTTAAAGTTTCTAAATACTGAAAGCCATATGGTGCGCAAAATCCTTTCCACTTATGGGCAATCTTTTTTATAGAATCAAACTCCGATCTTTCTAAAAATGCATTCATTTCTTCTAACTCAGAATTTCGATCTGCTAAAAATTCCTGATAATACTCTTCTAAACCAGCTACAGGCATCTCTTTACTTATATCTATCATATTTTTGCGCTCCGCAAACATTCTATTTATGACATCATTACACTTTCATGATACTTATGCCATTAAGAATGTTAAAAATCATTTATTAACTTTAAATCTTTTAAGATTTACATGGATAAAAATATGAAAAACTCTATCCTTCTTGTTGAAGACAGTAAAGAAATCTATAGAATGGTTTCCCAAGCATTATTAGGCCCACTTAACACATTGGACTGGTGCGATAGTATTGCTAGTGCAGAAGAGGCCATGGAATCAGGAACTTATGATATTATTTTATTAGATATAGAACTCCCAGATGGAAGCGGACTTGAATTATGTTCAAAGATTCAAATTAAACATCCCGAAATTCCAATTTTCTTCCTAACTTCCCATGATGATCTTTCCGAAAAGGTTCTTGGTTTTTCTGCAGGTGCAGATGACTATATAACAAAGCCTTTTAATACCTTAGAGCTCAAGGCAAGAGTAGAAGCAAAGCTAAAGAAACAAGAGATTCTTAAAAGCACAGCAGATATTCTCAAATGGAATGAAATAGAGATCAATAAAATAAGCCAAGAAGTTAAAGTTCTATCTGAAAAAGAATTTAAAGTAATTGACCTTACAGCACTTGAATTTAAGTTACTCACCTATTTTGCTAATAAAACAGGTGAAGTGATTAATAGAGATACGATGCTAAATGATATCTGGGGACAGGATGTTCATGTTTATTCCCGATCAGTTGATACCCATGTAAGCAAATTGAGAAAAAAACTAGGTCCAGTAGCGCATATAATAGAATCAGTTCATGGAGCAGGTTATAAATTCTCTCCAACTGAATAAAGCTTACTGGCGGAAGCTTTCCGCCAGTAAGTAAGAACTTAATTTACTACAGAATTAAAAACAATATCGATCCTTCGATTTGATTTTCTTCCTTGATTTGTTTTATTTTCAGCAATAGGCTTTCGATAACCGGCCCCCATAACAAATGCTGAGTCACTTTCTATCTGTGTTTTCTGCACCAGAAACTTTTTTACCTCTACTGCTCTCTTCTTAGATAGGTTTTCATTATAGAGTGGATCACCCTTTGAGTCTGCATGTCCAATAATTTTTAAATCCGGATAATTTAGAGTTTTTGCACTATTACCAACCTTTTTAAGAATTTGTTCAGACCCATTTGGAAGTTTACTTTTGTCAAAACCGAAATTCAAACCAACCAATCTAATAATAAGATCATCTCCCTGGACAAAAACTTTCGCTTCATCCTCGTTGAAAAGGGATCTTACTTTTTCAATGCTCTTTTGCACCTTTGTTTTACTTGCAAGCTTTTCTTTAATTTTCATATTTTTTCGCTTAAGCTTTAAAACTTTCTTATGTTGAAGATAAGAATCGTATTGTACAGCGGTAAGCTCATCCAATAAAAATGGGATTGTTTCTGTTTCACTACCTACCATCGCCATTTTTTCATCGTAAGACATTAGTTCTGTATTTTCATATGCTAAAGGCTTTAGGGCCTTATTAAGATCGCTATCTAGCCTGTAAACAATTTTGCTTACATCATTCTTTTCGACCCATTCTCCTGTTTTAGTCAAAGCATAGAACCTTGATGAAGATTTCTCGGCTTTTCTAACAGCATCCATATATCTGCCCGGTTGGTCTTTAAATTTCTTTATCAAGATATAAGCAGACTCAATGTCCTTCACAGCAATACTTTCTTCTTTTTCAAAGAAAGAATGTGATTCCATTTCTCTGGTAGCCTTCACAATATCATTGGCCCCTTTAAGTTCTCTAATCTGTATCGCCTCTATTTCAGCTTTTACATAAAGACCTTCTAACCAGTCCCTTCGCTCTAAAATCTCGTTTATATCCTTTTCTTCAAGTAAATAACCAAGTTCTTTAAGTTCTTCATCTGCTTCATTAAAACTTTTTAAACTTTCGGCTTTTTCATCTAGTGCCTGATCCCTAGCGACCAAGACTTTTTTAAGATGAACTTTTGCTAGGTTAAAGTCTTTTTCAATCTTTGGAAAAAGCTTTTCACCTTGTTTTAAAGTACTGTCAATCGATTTAAACCCTTTGCCAGCATAAGCTTCATTTGTTGCCTCATCAAAGAAGGTATTTATTTTTTCATACTTAGTTGGAGTTAATACATCTGCTCCAACTTTATCGTATTTTTGAACTGATTTTGAATATTCATTCAATCTATCTTTTACCTTAGGATCTAGTGAACTAACCTTTTCATTGGTAGCACAACCGACAATAAAAACTGAAGTCATGGCCAAAAAGATAATTTTTAAAAACATCATATTAAACTCCTTATTTACTGCATTCCTAAAAGAAGATCGATACTTTCAATATGCTTTTTCTGGTTAGGAATAAACATATTTTCAATTTTTTCTTTTTCGGCTTTTTTAAGTTTTTCACTTTTAAGCATTTTCCTATAATTTGAAAGCCCATGCTCCTCACCCTTCTTAAGAGCGATAAGAGCCGCCTCATCCCCAATAATTTTTGAGGTACCAACAAACGCTTCAACAACATTTCCCCATAGACTCGAATCTGACTCAGGAATTCTTCCAGAATCTCTGGACTCTTTTTTCCAATAATTTACAGCATTTTCATGATCAACCTTCATTTCGGTTAGTCGAAATAGCTCGGGGTCTTCGCTCAACTGCTCTATAACCTGCTCATATGCTTCTACTGCTGATATTTCCCCTCTTAGGATTTCATCAATATCTTCATTAAGTATTTTAGCTCTAGGTGTTTCACCTACTTTATTTATATCGTGATGTGTGTACATTTTTTCTCCTTTTTCTATTCCAAATGGGATTTAAGCATCCAACTCATCTTTTCATGTTTTTGTAACAAACTGATAAGAAAGTCTTCCGTTCCAGGATCATTTTCAAAAAATCTTTTCATAGTAAGACTTTCCTTAATAAAAGCCTGAATTTTTATATTATCTTTAAATAAGTCATGTAACATTTCCTGACTATGCATTTCATTACCATTCATCTCATTTAAGCTCATTGTTTCTGCGAATTTTTGAACTGTACTATGAGGTGTTTCGCCCAATATTTTTACACGCTCTGCTATATCATCCATCACCTCTAGTAAATCTCTATACTGAACCTCAAGAAAGCTATGTAGACTGTGAAATCTCGGACCAGAAATATTCCAATGATAGTTAAGAGTCTTGGTAAATAATCCAAACTCATTCGCTAATAATGTGTTTAAAGCATTTGTAATTTTAGTGACACTCGTATCGTCAATGCTTGTTATAGGTCTTTTAAATTGTGCTATATCTTTCATGTTTTCTCCTTTTTCTATGATAATGTTTGATTTATATGCCCAAGTAAGTTGTTAAGCTTCTTTTTGGCACCATCAATTGATTCACCATATTTTTGTTGTACTTTCCCAGCAATTTGATCCATATTACCTTTGGTCTTTTCTAGTTCGTCATCTGATAAGTCACCCCATTGCTCTCTTATCTTTCCTTTAAATTCTTTCCATTTACCTTTAGAAATTTGATCATTCATTTTTTGCTCCTTTGTTTGGTTAATATCCTCGGTTTTTTCACAAAATTTTACATCACGAACTTGATTAAACTTTGTGAAGAAATCTACACATTTTAATTACGCTCCTTAAAAGAATTCAAAGATGCTCAGTGTTAAAGTAAACCCAATTAATAACGACAAAGAGGTATACAGATGAATGAAAAAATAAACCTAACTGGAATTTTAAACCTATTAAGTGAAAAGTTAATTACATGGTATGAAATAATCATAAAATCAATCCCTAATTTAGTCGCAGCAACCATAGTCTTTCTAATATTCCTTGGTCTCGCTAAATTGATGAGAAGCATGAGTGAGCGTCTCCTTCCAAGGCTGACTAAAAACATTGCTGTCACTGGCCTTCTAAGAACAATCATTTATTTTATAGTTATTATCATTGGAACTTTTGTTGCCCTAGAAATATTAAACTTAGACAAAACAGTTACATCAATCCTAGCTGGTGCAGGTGTAATAGGTCTTGCACTTGGTTTTGCATTCCAAGAAATTGCATCGAACTTTGTTTCAGGTATTTTTATTGCCTTTAGAGAGCCCTATAAATTAAATGATATCATTGAAATTGATGACTACTTTGGAACAATCTCAAAAATAACACTGAGGACAACGAGCATAACGACATTCCAAGGACTAGAAGTTATCATACCTAATAAATACATGTTCACGAAACCCTTTATCAACCTAACTACAACACCAAAAAGAAGGATAGATATAACTATTGGTGTTTCATATGGAGAAGACTTAAGACTTGTTGAAAGTGTAACGAGAAAGGCTTTAGAAAATATAGAGGAAAGAATAAAAACTGAAGATATAGAGGTTTACTATAATGAATTTGACTCAAGTTCTATCAATTTCCAAGTAAGAATTTGGATTAACTACCCTGCCAATAATGCCTATCTAAAGGCAAAACATGAGGCCATTATTAGAATAAAAGAAGCTTTTGATGAAAACGATATAATAATCCCTTTTCCAATTAGAACCTTAGACTTTGGAATTAAAGGAGGAATGAGCTTAGGTGAAGCCTTGCCATCTGTGAACAATTCTACACAAACTTTAAACAAACATAAGGATTAATACTTTATTTATTTCGCTAGCATGATTTTAACGAACTAAAAAAGGAGCTTCTTATGAGAGCACTAAGTACAAGTTTTAATTTTAATGAAAAAAGTAGAAACCATCTGGTTAGAAAAGAAAATGAGGAAAAAGAATTGTTTTTAAATAAAAAATTAGAAACAATAGAAACACTGCTCAAAGATTTAGAAATCTATTATTTTTCCAGATATCCTGAAATTGAAAATACGAAATTGAGACCAATGTTTCATTGGAGATTTTATAAAGAGCTTGAATTAATTGATGATTTATTCGTCAGAAAAGACTACTTAGATCCTATCAGTGCGAATCTCCTGATGGATGATATTGATGAGCGTCTCAATATGCTAAGACAAGACCTTGAAAAAATGAAATTAAACCAAGAGGAATATTAAAAATGTTACTTAGAAGTTTAATTGTATTATTTCTAATGATTATTTTTGTTGCATGCTCAAGTTCAAAAACATTAAGAAAGAAGAATCAGATTCGGCTTCCTGTCATCCACTTCGGATTTAATTCTTCAAGCATTAACACACACGAAATGTTTTACCTGAAAGATTCGATTGCTGCTTTGAATAAAGCATCAAAAGATTCAACCATTGTTATAAATGGGCACACAGATAGAATTGGAACTGAAAAATATAATGAAAATCTAGGATTAAAAAGAGCTCTAGCAGTGAAGAAAGTACTTATGGATTTAGGCATATCACCCGATCGCATCAGTACCAGAAGCTACGGCGAAAATGCTCCCTTAATCCGAGCAACAGATTCTTACTTACGAAGTAAAAATCGACGTGCAACCATTGAAATTGTTCCTGCCATTGAGATTATTCCCATAACGGCAATTTTAATGAAACAATAAAAAAACCTTCCTACAAGGCCGATCTCTCCATCGGCCTTTCTATTTAGCTGAAATAAGGTCAAAATTGTCAAAACTTATGACACCAACATATGGAATCATTACAAATTACCTCCTTTTACATTCCAAAAAGAACTAAAATGAAACCAAGATACTATTTTTTTTGGAGTATTAAATGAAAATAACATGGTTTATGACGTCTTTAATTCTTTTAACAAGCATCAATGTGTATGCATATAATACAGATGCTGCTTATGAAGATTATAATAAAAACATTAGTTCAGGATTAGGTATCGTTTGTAGTGCTCCAGGATTAAAACAAACCTCAATTGAGCAAAGAAAAAACCAAACAATCTATACATATAAAATGAAAGATTTAGAGTTTAATATTGTCTTTGACCACACCGTTAATAAAAAAACTTATGCCCTACAAACTTATAATCAAGAAATATCAATTAATGGATACTCTAGAAATACATGGAGTGATATTTATTTTTATTATCCTTCTGATTTAGATCAGTATAAAAAGGACATTTTGCTAAATGCTGGACTCATTCTTGAGAGAACTGACAAAAGGTATAAAAGGAAAATGACTATATCTTGTATTAAAAGTCATGGTTTAAAAGAAAAGATCTCTTTAGAATCAAACTCATATCACTTTATATATCACCCGCATGAAATGTACGATATTGCCGGATTAACAAAAAATCAAACAATTAAACATTTAGAAAATCCAAATACTGAAAAAATTCTTTTTTTAGATGAATATATTCAACCGAGATTTTATAGAGTATGGTCGACATCAAGGAAATATGAAAACTGGAGAAATTTGATAATGAATTTTCCCCAAGAATTAAATGCCTATGTTTCTCCCATGAATAAGGCCAGAAGACCAAATTTTAAATTCAGCCAAAAAGATATTGATATACTTTATACTGGAAGTTATCTGAACATGGGAATCATAAAACATGCTAAGAATGTGGTCCTTGATTACCTACAAGGAAGATCGGAAGAAGGTAACTTAAACATTACTTTTGACTTAAATGCACTGATGTTGCAAAAAAATGGAGTTATTAATAAACTAGATTATAAAGGAGGTTTTAAGCTGGGTTCTGAGGCCTTTATAAAGCCCAAGCATAAAAAAGCTTATTTAACGAAACTAGTTCATTATATGCGAAAAAAACTACTCGCTAATTCAGACCTATTCCATAGAATAAATTTAACTATGAATATGAACAAAGAAAGAGTTGAGATATTGCCAATTCAAGGTAATTTAAAAAATGATGGAGTCATAAATATTAATGTAAACTTTGTGAACTAACACTCTTCACATTCATTTGTGGATTCAAACTCAATCGTTGAATAGGTAACATTATATTTTCTCAAGACTTGTTTTATTTTAATCTTTAATTCATCTACCAGTCCAATTTGAGTTTCCCTAGGAACTGATATATGAAATCGAAGATAATAAGTTGTATCATCAATAGACCATCCTTTGACTGCATGGATATCCTTTACAAGCTCTAAATCTAATACTTCACTTTTTAATTTTTCAAATTCCAATTCATCAGGAAACTTTTGAAGAAAAATCAATCCAACCTTTATTAGATTTTTATAAACTCCTTTAAGAATTAAAAGTGAAATCAAAATAGA
Source organism: Flavobacteriaceae bacterium (assembly GCA_964215955.1). Lineage (GTDB taxonomy): Bacteria > Bdellovibrionota > Bacteriovoracia > Bacteriovoracales > Bacteriovoracaceae. The sequence goes on along the minus strand of CAXPDR010000019.1, from coordinate 71,074 downwards.
TAAAATGGAATCTAGAATGAACCATGGCTTAAAAAGAAGAATAATACTTACAATGAGAACAGCAACCCATCCTAATAAGTCCTCTAATAGATGATACATAACCATCTTAGCATTCACTCCATCATCTTTGGATAATCGGTAAGCAGCAGTAGAGTTTACAACAATTCCTAAAATAGCTAGACCAAGCATCCCCTCAGGAACGACTTCTTCAGGTGCCATAATTCTTTGGGCGGCTTCATAGATAACAAAAAGACTTCCCAACAAAAGGATTAATCCATTTATAAATGCAGATAAAATTGAAAAACGGCGATAACCGAAAGTAAATTTTTGGTCAGCATCTTTATGGCTTAGTTTTTCAGCATAATAGGAAAATAGAAGAGCTAGACTATCACCAAAATCATGTAATGCATCAGAGTAAATAGCAACACTATTGGTCAAGTACCCACCGATAAGTTCTATGACTGAAAATCCAGCATTAAGAAAGAAAGCAACAAGAATATTTTTACTTCCATGATGGTGATGATGATGTGAGTGATCGTGTCCCATAAATTAGTTATAACAAAAAAAATAAAAACCGAAAACTTAAAACCTAGTTTGAAATGCTAATCTTTCAATTTCATCGGATATATGAGTTGCATCAAGGGGCATAGCAAGTTTCCATTTCGGAATAAGAATATATAGTTTATTAAGACATACGGCCCTTATTGAACTTAAGACCCGTTGGTTTTCAACACATTTTTTGAAAAAGCTTAGAGCAGCTTTTCTTAACTTCTTATCTTTCTGAGCACCAGATTGAATTTTAGCTATAAGTTCTGCGCTTTTTAATACTAATTCTGGCGTGCCATGAATTTCTGAGTCACTTAAGTTATTCATATCTTCTTTAAAAGGAAGATTATTTATATATTCACCATAACTTATTTTTGTTTTAAAGACTTTATCAATAACTTCATTTTTTTGAGTTAACAATTCTTCTGGGCAAAAATAATTATATTCTTTATGAAAAAGATTCTTAGAAATTAAACTTAAAATGAGAAATAAAAATATCTTTCTGTTCATTATAGATTTAACTCTTGTTGCATAAGTTTAGAGCTAAATTTAGTATCAACTTCCCTAAACTCACCTTCAGGCTGAGCAATCACATTTGTTGCTCTGGAAATGGTTTCTATCTCTTTTAATTGATCACGACATAATTGTTGTTTATCCTTAAATTTTTGGAGCTCATTTTCTAATTGGCCTAAATTGTCACTTCCTTGGGAAGCTTTAATCAAATCGATGTATACCTTAATAACAGGTTCGTACATGTCTATTTCTTTTAAGAGCTCTTCTTTCGTTTTTACATGAGATCTAAAAACAACTCTATTCAATGCATCAGCAATTGATGCTTCAAGTTTGGTCTTGTCTTCTAAAGTACAAGTTCGACAATCTTTAAGAAAAGCCTTTCTTGTAAGAGCTCCAGTTTTGTAGGCCCCATTCCCATAAGATTCACAAGCAAACAACCCAGAAAAATCATGGCCCATAGGACATTTCTTATGTAAAAATCCTAGATTCTTCCCTTGTCCATCACTATGTCTGGCCTCATGAAATAGAGTTCCTAGCCGCTGAATTTTATTAGCTTCAGAGTTTTCTAATTCGTTAATGGCGGTGATATTAGAAAATAATCCTTCTCCTATTTGTAAAATACCTACCCTTGTAGATTTAGCGTAAACTTTTTCACCATCTAGTCTGATACCTTTAAGTTCGTTAAATTTCTTACCAGAATAATATAGATTAGCACCTATATTTGACATAACAACGGCGGAGCCAAAGTTTTCATTATTTCCACGATCAATCACAGGTAAAGGAGTATTAGGAAATTTAAACCCACTCCAAAATAATCCACGGGAAAGAAAATTTCTTCCTCCAATCACGTATGATTCACCAATTATGTATTTAATGCGATTATAGATCCAATTATAAAGTACTGCTCCACTAGTGTCTTTTGTTTCTAATATTTGTTTTAATTCTTGGTTTTGAGAGCTAGATTTGAATAAATATTTCAAATCTTCTTTCATCGAGTTCATCTGGGAGTTTGGAACTGATGAATCAAATTGGATTCCAGCGAATTTTTCGGCTGCATAACTTGTTGAAATAGCGGAAAATAAAATTAAAAAAGGAAATAATAGTTTCATTCAAAAACTACTAACACAAGAGATGTAAACTAATAATATTCCATGAAAACTTTACTTATTTATAAATAACTTTGAATCGTTCACAAATAAGATCGTCTTCCTCATGAAATCCATCATACTGAGAAAAGAATTGCTGATGAACTTCCTTCCAATGTTCAAGACTCCTATCGCCTTCACCTTCTTCAAAAGCATGCTTTTCAGTAACTTCATTATATTTACAAACCCAAGTATCTGTTAAAAAGACAATACAAATAGGAATTTCATCTCCATTACAAAGGACACTATAAACACCCACTCTTGGGATTTCATTTTCAAAGCCATTATAGGCCCTTAACAGACTACAAGTTGCGGTTTTCTTTCCTTCCAATACCAGCTGACCAAGTTCATCCGCTAATTCTTTAGAATTTCCAAAACTCCATGCCTCAAATTTGTAATCTTTAAGATGAAAAAGATCCTCTCTTTGATTAATAAATTTTAGCCAATAATTTTTAATTTCTTCTGTGATTTTAATACTCATGAAAGTCCTACCTTTAGTTTTAAAAGTATATAACTTTCTAACTAAACTTAAAACATCTCATTGATAATGATCCATTTTGAAAGCCCCTTTAGCATCTTCGTAAAATCATTTTCTTCAATGGCATTCATTGGTGAACCATGACCAATAAAGAGTAATGGCATTTTTGTCTTTTTTCCTTTTGTCATAACCTTTCTCCCGAAAACAAGGCCAATTTTTCCTATAAATATGGATATAATAAATTCTCTTCTATAAAACTTTTTCATTTTAATTATCGCTGATTTTCTAGTGTTGCAATAGAGTATATTTATGCAATACAATGTTGCAAAAAAGGAACACTCAAATGAGACTTTCCAATTTAAAAACATTGATATATTTTTTTGAATGCTACCGAGTTTGTCCATTTAAAGGAAATAAAACCTGTATAAACAAGATATTTTCTGCTATATTATAATATGAGAATATTAATGAAGTTTTTGATTTTTTCGGTAGTTTTCTATACTTTTTTTGAGTATCAAAATTTTAATAAAAAAGAATCGATCCAACAAACAAAAGAAAATCTTTTTTTAACGGCCCTGCCAACTGAGTTGGAAGAACCAAATAGAAACAACCATTCAGATCACTTAATCCTAAGTATTTCTCACACTCATCTTCGAAAATTAACAAACCTAGAAACTAATATAAGTAAGCAACAAATAAAAAATACCAATGAATCCCAAGCAGACAAAACTAGAGGCCCACCATATCGAATGTAAAATATACTAATTAATCATTTTACAAAGGAGGCTCTTTGAAAAATATCAAAGACTGGATATTGTTCTTTAGTTTTTTTGTCATGACGATACTTTTAATCTTATTTGATACTTACATATAGTCTAAATAACATGCAAAGAAGAGAGTACCTTTAGTCGGTACTCTCTTTTTCATTCACATTTTTTTAATATATGCTCTACTTCATAATTAGATTTTAAAAACTTAAACACTTTAGTTTTAAGTTCTGAGTTATTGTTGATTTGATACAAAAGGGAGCAGACTAATGTTCTATCTACCTTTTCTAAAGCTTTTGTTCTTCTTATTCTTCCTGATTCAATTGAATTAAACGCCGTCAATTTATATCTGGATTTCCAGATAAATCCAGATAAATATTCATTGAAACTAAATTCAATAAACTTTGCCTTAAAGCTTTTTAATTCATTAATCATTGATTCTGACTCAACATATATTTCGTATAACTTGTTCTCAGAAAAAACCGTTATATGGTAATTATGAGAGCCCCAATTTGACTCCATTGTTACAATTCGTCCTATTAGTCTATGCTCACTTATCTGATAAATAGAAAATAAGTAAACGATAAGAATTACACAAGTAAAACAAACCAATAAGAACGTGGGAAACTTTATTCTTAGCTTCATTCTATACTCCTTTTAAAAATTCGATTTAACTATAGAATAAAGTTGAAGGAGCTCGAATTTGGAGTGAAGACTTTAACAGGGTTAATATGCTAAAACAGCTAACATAAAGAAAGATTCCTAAAAGTAGAACAAAAACATTATTCAATAATAATATTCTGTCCACCATAATAAACAGATTCTTAGAATCAGGCTTCCACCGAGGATTCTTAAATCTTGAATTAGTGATAAATGTAGTGGTAGAAAATGTTAAAAATTCTTTAAAGATAGGCGTACGAGGTGTATTGTCAACTCTGACAATAGGATCATAAAGCATGCTGCAAAATAAAGTAATAACGACTAAAATAAAATTAGTTAATTTGTAAGTACCATTTTCTTTGTTTAATACGTTGCCATTTTTCACTTTTAAATAATAACAGACTTTATGAATCTCTCATATGATATTCTTTAATTATTTTGAGTAGGATCGCTATCAACGACTAAATCCTCGCCACTCTGGAAGCAAAATAAGGCTTTCTCTATATCTGACTTGGACTGAGTAACAAAAAGTACTTTATCACCAAGATTGAATTTAATAGAGCCATCTGGAATAACAAAAACGCCTTCCCTCTTTATAAAAAGAACAAGACATCCACTAGGAAGATTTAAATCAACAACTCTTTTTTCAATGGCATAGAACCCATCTTCAATAACAAATTCTTTAATACCATTTTTTGTTTTTTCTAGAACTTCAATATCAATAGGAAAATTTGGATCCTCTATTGCTTCATACAAAAGCCCCAACTTTCTTGCAACCAACTTTAGTGTAACCCCCTGAATTAATGCAGAAACCAAAACGACGAAAAAAACGATATCGAAAAGGATGAAAGCTTTATCCCCCATTTTAACTGCTGCCAAACTAGCAAAGACAATTGGAGTTGCACCCTTTAACCCCGCCCAAGAAATGAAGACTTTATCTTTCAGGTTAAATCGACTATTTGACAAGCATAAAAATATGGTGACAGGACGTGCAATAAAGATCAAAAATAAAGCGACTACAAAGCCTTCTGGTGCAATATTAATCAAACGGCTTGGGAAAACAAGTAGTCCTAACATGACAAAAAGACCTATTTGAGAAAGCCATGAAATACCATCATAAAAACTATACAAAAATGTTTTATGTAAAATCTTTTTACTGCTAATAAGTAAACCAAATATATAGACAGCTAAAAAACCATTTCCTCCTAATTGTGAGGCAATAGAATAGTTCAAGAAAAGAAAAGATAAAGTCAGGGCCGGGTATAAACCAATAAATTCTAGATTTACAATATTATTTAAGCTTATAAAAAGTTTGGATAAAATCCACCCAATAGCAATACCAACCAAAGGATTTAAAAGAAAACTTAGGCTAATATTTGCAATTTCATACTCACCCGTTTGAATTAGCCCAAGGACGAGTGTGACTAAAAAATAGGCCATTGGGTCATTACTTCCAGACTCAAACTTAAGTAAATTTTTATTATGCGCAACAACCTGTGCCTTTCGATCTTTAAATACAGCAAATACAGCTGCAGCATCTGTAGCCGAAAGAATAGCCCCAACGAGAAAAGATTCTAATGGACCTATTCCAAGCAGGTAAAATACAAAGATTCCCACTAAACTTGCCGTTAAAAGTACACCGAGAGAGGATAAAATTATTCCACGTCCAAGATCATTTTTAATATCCTTAATTTCAGTTTCGATACCTCCTGAAAAAATAATCAAACAGAGTGCTACCAAACTTAAGGAATGAGTTAATTCATAATTTTCGAACTGTATTCCACCTAAGCCTTCACTTCCTGAAATCATTCCTACGACCATAAAAATGATCAAAATGGGAAAACCAAATCGACTAGAAGACTTACTTAAAAGGACACTCAAGAATAAAATTATTGAACCTACGAGTATGAAATTATTTAAAAAGGTCTCCATAACTTACTCCTAATATGCCTTCTATATATAATCATCAATGAACTCATTTAAAATGTCTAAACTTTTTACATGTATTTTTTGCAGCATTTTTCAAAATACTCTTCGTTGAATCAAAAAAGTGGCAAAATAATATTTAAATTTATATCAAGGCCATAGTTTTAATAATATGATGAAGTTTTTAACATTAGTTAGTCTATTTTTTACTTTTCCTATATTTGCAGAGTTCAACTGGAACGAAGTTAAACTATCTGATTACCTTGGTTATTCTAATTATGCTAACTCCTCAAAATTAAGTAAAAGACAAAAGTTTGCTATTCAATATTATGCTCATTTAGATGAAACCGTTTATTTAGATATAAATGCTTATTTACGTGGAACTAAAACCGAGTTTAATTATTATGATTATCCCCATCAAGTACAGAAAGATGTTAATGACATAAAAGAAGCTGCTAATATCTTGCCCTCAATACCGAAAGGACTTGTACTATATCGTGGAATAGGTTTAGATTGGCGCGATAATAAATGTTTCGAAGCAGGCGACACGATTGAAGATAAAGCATTTTTATCCACAAGTCTATATAAGAGGGATGCTAATTATTACGCCTTTGAAAGATTAGCAAGACCTGGAGCTCTAATAACCCTAACTCTAATGTCTGATCAAAAGGGAATTCTTATTACGGAAAATAATGAAGGTGAAATTCTTCTGATGCCAGATCGCAAGATTCAGGTTACTGAGTCTATGAAAATAGATGGTAGGTGCTATGTAGATGGTGTTATACTTTAACCACCATCCATTTTAAATCATTCAACTTTATGAAGCCTTCGCCTCCTCAAAATCATTCCAACTAGTCATACTTAAAATAAAGTAAGTGAGAAATCCGACAATCATTCCAGGAGCCACTTCATACATAGTTCCACCCAGACCTAACTCTCTCCACAATAGGGTTACCCCAACCCCATGAACAATCATTAGGATTCCTGTCATTTCTGAAACTTTTTTACCTAAGGCATACATGAGCATAAGTGGACCAAAGCCTGCGGATAAAACAGACCATGCAATAAGAACAAGTTCAAATACATTACTGCTTCCGAAAAGTGCTATCATTAAAGCAACAATAGTCACTGCTGCAGTTGTAAGTTTTGTAATAAACAATGTGACCTTTTCTTTTGGAAGTATATCTCTGGTAAAAGCAGCACTACAGCTTAATATTTGAGAATCTGCAGTAGACATAGTTGCAGAAAAAATTCCGGCAAGAACAACACCGATTAAGATTTCAGGTAACATTTGTTGACTCATCAAAGGAAGAGCTAACTCTGCATCAAATGAACTAGACTCAGGTAAGATTAGCCTAGCAGTTAATCCTGCTCCAATAGTCACAGCATAAAAGGCGATATACCAAGAATAATAATAGACCTTAGTTTTATTCATGCTTTCTGGATTATCCACCGTCATAAATCGAATCATAATATGAGGTTGACCTATAACTCCAAAGCCACCAAAGACCCAACCTAGAATAAATAACAAAACACCCACAGAATTATCAAGACTCAGTCCAGTGGGTTGAAGGCTTAAAAATGTTGGTGAAATAGCATCAAGTTTAGAGACATATTGATCAAAGCCACCGACTTGATTAACTCCGACAAAAAATAACAAAGTCATAGCAAAAATCATGACAATGGATTGAGCAGCGTCAGTCCAGATCGAAGCCCTTATCCCTCCAGATAAACAGTAGAGAAATACAATAACACTTCCTATGATGGCACCAATACTATAGTCCCATCCAAATAAAACATGAAGTGCTTTACTTCCGGCTTTAAGTTGAGCTGCTGCATATACACCTAAGAACAAGACAGTTATAATTCCGACCAACAGTCTTAGTTTTTTAAAATTAGTTCCTTTTTGCCAACGTGATAGAACTCCACCAAAGCTTAATATATTTTCACTTTCAGTAACTTTTCGTAACTTTTTATGAACAAACATACTCATAATAAAGTCACCAACAATCCAACCAATCATAAGCCAAATAGATTGAAGACCAGAAGTATAAGTAAATCCAATCATACCAATAAACATATAACCACTATTATTAGTAGCGATAGCGGAAAGAGCTGCAAGCCAAGGTGGAATATCATGTCCCGCTAAAAGATAATCTGAATTACTTTTTTTGCTTTTAAATGTTGATGAAACACCAATCAAAACAAAAACTAATAAAAAGAAGAGAAAACTATAAACCACCATAACTAAGCCTCATTATAAATACATAGTATTAACGTTGCTTATAATGGCCTGAGTCTATTCAAGGTTCAAAAAATAAATTCCACAATTAGGAAAATCCGAATTTACAACTGTAAAAACCACTTAGATACTTTGTCGGTTTGAATATTTATTGGGCCCTCCATTGACCATTGATTTGAAAAGGAAGGCCTCAATTACTATTTAGTAATAATGACAAGTTTTGACTTTGGAAGCTAGTTTACTAGCTCTTTTTTTACTTTTTTCTTCTATGTACATACCGGACTCAACATCACTACTTAAATGCTCTATAATTTCATGACTCCCGTCTTCATCAACTTTGGCTAAAGTATATTTTTCTATATACTTATAATGTCCGCCTGTAGTTTTACATTCATTACCCAGGGTTATTATACACAAAAAAGGTCTGAACTGATCGTCAGCTACAAGTTTAGAACTTGTTAAGCTCAAGACATAATCTCCAGGAACAGGCTTTATGTTTGTTAAAACAATAAAGTCTTTTCTTTTAAATCGATTTTTGGCTGATAAAATGTCAACCTCGTTATTATCCTCTAAACCTTTATAATGAAGCCTACAAGTACCATTTGCTTTAGTATTAGTAGATGAAAAAACAACGATGCAAAGAATAGCTAAAAAGTTAATAATTACATTCATATTAAGTCTCCTATTTTTCAATAGAATACCCTACATTTTGGTTAGTTGTATCTTGATATTTAAATTTATAGGGACTGTTAAGTTTTTAGTCAATCTTCTTGTAAGTCATCAAAAAATCATGATAAATAATACTAATTAACGTGAGTATAATGCCCTCATCTAAATTCCACCAATAACGTTTCCAAACTTGGACTTTGGACTTAAGTCATACGGATCGAGCTCAGGAAAGATTATCGATCGAACTTCCTTTTTGCTGCGGCTAAATTTAAGAATAATCGGATTAATTGGATCAACTCGATAATGAACTCCACGAATAAATTCATTGAGTTGATTACATTTATTGTCAGCGTTAAATGCAAATCTTCCTACGTACTGATTAGCATGCCCAAAATATAAAATATGAGGGGTATCCTTATAGGCAACCTTATTGCCCGGACAAACCAACTTGAGGGTTGTTCCATGTTGAGTAGTAAGTTCCCATTCAAAATCAATTTGATGACCACTTAGATGATCAACTTTTTCAACTCTGACCTGAAAAATATCACTAGCAAAAAGATGAAATGAAAAAAAAGATAAACTAATAAAAACTGTCGTATTTAGAAAATTCATAAATGCCCTCCTATTTAAAAAGTAGCATTAGTGAATTTAAGAGAGATCAACTTTATGTAAACTTTGAGTCAATTTTCAACAAAGTGTAAGCATTTACCAAAAAACACCTACACTTTGCTTTGAAATGATTAAGCCATTTTTACTTCTAAAGCACAAGGTCCTTTAGCACCTTCACCAACAACATAAGTTACCTTATCGTTATCAGCTAGTGTTCCATTTTCAACTGCTGAAACGTGAACAAAAATATCACTTCCACCATTATCCGGTGTAATGAAGCCAAATCCTTTTTGATCGTTAAAAAACTTTACTGTACCTGTTTGCATAATATTCTCCTTTTATGCCATTTATAAACTTTTAATACGTTAGTATGATTTCTCATAAGATGATCTTTGACTTGAAGAATAAAATTAGTTTTTCAAACTGTAAGCTCCAATCTAATAATTTATTTTTTATTATCAGGATCCTTAAGGCTTAAAATGGAATATGCTTCCGACCTTTTTACTTCAAGAACAAATGAAATTTCATCAATAAAAGAATCCAAAGCATCTTTGTAAGATTTGTTAATTTGAACATGTAATTCTTTTTCTGCGTTTAGCTGTGATAAGGTTTTTGCTAATTTAACTACATCTTCCTCTTTTAATAATTCTTTAACCGTATTGATTTTTTCTTGGACTGTTTTATATTCGGCTGGCTCAAAACTTGTTTTAAAAGTTTCAATAGCCTTACTTAACGTTTTTTTAGATGAAAGGATTCTATAATTCTTTTTGTTTTCAATGGAAAAGTAATTTGTACACTTATCTTTTGGAAAGTTAACTTTGTAAAACTCTTCCCCACCCTCAGTTAAATGAGTGATGTCTGTAATTTGTCCAATTCCAAGACCACTACAAATAATACTTTCTCCAATAATACTTTCTTTGTTCATAATAAAACCTCCATTTAATATTAAAAAGATCAAAGGATATGGCCTAATCATCAATTCATATAGACCTTATCCTTTCTCTAATAAACGAACCATCAAGAGAGAATCTTGTGGTTTATTTAATAAATTTTGAATTTAATTTTACGATTGTTTTGTCAAATTGACTTAATTATGAAAATAAAAAAACGAAAAGAAAAATCTCATCCTTATACTCATTATACCACATTAGCGCTTGAATAGATACTTTTAAGTATTAAACCGCATGCTACATGGTAAGTCTCTGATTTACCTCAGACTTTAGTAATCATTAAGTCAAAAAATCATTCAACCTGATAAATAAAACTCTTATTCGCACTATTACCGACAAAATCGCTCACCTTTACATCAACCTGGTGTTGCCCTTTACTGAGAGTTAAAAAATCTGTCGCATTATTTTTAGACTTGATATTAAAATTAAGATTTATATAAAAATTACGACAATGATAATTTCCACAAGTTCCTTTTAAATAAAAGTCATGAATATAATCTCTATCATTTCCAATGGAAGGAAGTGTATCAAATTTCCATACGATCTTCTCATCCCCACCATCAATTCTATAACTAATCATATATGGAGTAAGATTAAATTTTGAATGAAGAACTGTATCATAAGCATTGATAAAAATTCCGTGTTCTCCGCGAACAGTATTGCCTCGAATAATTCGGCGTTTATGATCAAACAAGCCAATTTCTTTAATAACTGGTGCTGAATGATCGAGAAGTTTTGGTAAAAGTTTAAAAGGATTAATGAATCGTCCCTTTCCATCCACGACGAGCAAGTGGATGTGATGATAGCGTTCACCATATGCACTTTCTGGCCAAGTGACAATATCACCTATATACTCACCTTGTTCCACTCTTAATTTATTTTTGAAAGCATCTTTTACTTTCTTTGGAATCGAGTCTTTATCAACATGATGATATTTCCAAACAAAACCTTGATCGTCTAAAATTGCAACTTCCCAATAAAGATCATTTCCCGGATGATAGTTTTCAATATTAACCACTGTTCCTGAAACGCTGGCATAAATTTTAGTTCCAGCATCCCCTCGCATATCCAAACCATCATGCCAATAAGCAGAAGAAAAACCATATTTTTGAAATGATTGCATCGAATGACCAATCGATTCGATTTCAAATGGCCAACTTGAACTTTTAAGCGGATCTAAGTTCTTTGCCCAAGCAAAACCATCTGCTTTAGTTGGTTTATTTTTTAAATGTTTTTGTGAAGCATAAGAATTTAAAGAAAAGAAGAAAATTAAAGATAAAAAAGTTTTCATAGTCTAAATTGTGACAATATTGATCCAATTTGTCTTATGAAAACTTCTTACAAATCAAGTTATAAAATATTTAAAATCTATTTCATCCCGTCAATGAGCAAATCGGAAACACCCTCAACATCTTCCATATTAAGTTCTTGCCTATAAGTAGCGACGACCTGTCTTCCAATAGTATTCATTCCAATATAAGAAAGTTGTGTCCGAAGAGATACGAGCGCCTGAATACCACCTCCTCCACTAAAGCTTGCGAGTCCAGCAGGTTTTCCATTAAATACTCCTCTCCAATTTTGATCACCACTTCGACTAATCCAAGCGATAAAGTTCGTCACAACTGGAGGTAGTCCCCCATTATATTCGGGGACCACAAATACAAAACCCGAGGCCTCACCTATCAACTTTTTATATTCTAAAACTTCAGAAGGTATTCCCTGAGCTTCTGCAATAGGTGTATAAAGCGGTAAATTAAGCGATACTAAATCTAGAACCTGTGTTTCTACTCCTCTCGCTGATAAAGTTTTATTAAACTCTCCTGCGAGTTCTAAATTCTTATTATTACTTCCGGCTACTATTAATACTTTTTTCATTATCTAAACTCCTTAGGCCTTTAGAGGCACTTCCATAATTAAAACTTCAGCTTTACTTTTAGCTACTAATTTCAGGTCATCTGCATCCATAACTCCAAGACCATCTTTAGTACTTAGACTTTTTCCATTTACTTCTATATCTCCCTCTAGGATCAAGAAATAAACACCATTATCTTTTAAATACTTTGAATAAGTAAGCTCATTACCAACCCCAATTTGAGTCCTTGAAAAGAAGGCATCTTGATTAATTTCAACCGTATTATCCCTTCCATCTGGAGAAACGACTAGCTGTATTTTATTCATTCGATTTTCTTCTAAAAATTCCTTTTGTGAATAATTAGGTTTGATATTTTTTCTCTTTGGATAAACCCAAATCTGTAAAAAGTTTACAGCTTCATTTTGAGAATGATTATATTCACTATGTTGAAGACCAGTACCTGCACTCATCGCCTGAACCTCACCTGCTTTTATGACATGTTCATTTCCCATAGTATCTTTATGCCTAAGACAACCACTAAGTGGAACTGATATAATTTCCATATTTTCATGGGGATGAGTTCCAAAACCTCTAGCAGGGGCAACGATGTCATCATTTATAACTCTCAAAGTTCCAAAACCCATTCGCTCAGGATTGTAATAATTAGCAAAACTAAAAGTATGATGACTACTAAGCCATCCATGGTTTGCAACTCCTCTAGTGTCTGCTTTGTGTAATACTGTTTTCATATAAACTTCCTTTTTTGGTATTCTTTATTAAGTTCTTATTCATTATCGTCTAATTTTATCTGTTGCAAAAGGAGACACAATTGCATTACAATGTTCCAAAAGTGAGACAATAATGAACTATAACCTACTGAAAGTATTCATAAAGGTTGCTGAATTTGGAAGCTTTACTAAGGCAGCACATCAACTCAAACAACCAAAATCGAGAGTAAGCCGCTCAATTTTGCGTTTAGAAGAAGAACTGAACACTGAACTTTTAAAAAGAAGTACCCGCTCCATTAGTTTAACTGAGGCCGGCAAAAACCTCTATCAAGACACCCACTTACTCATGGAGCAATTAGATAAAAAAATTGATTCTTTTTCCGATGAAAGCGACTCGGTTTCTGGAACAATTTCAATTTCAGGTCCCATTTCATTTGGTGAAAATATTTTGCCACAACTTATATGTGAGTTTAATAAAATTTATCCTCAGATAAATTTTAGAGTCATGCTTAGTGATACTTATGTTGACCTTGCCGCGAATGATATAGACCTTGCCTTAAGAGCAGGTAAACTAAAAGATTCCAGTTTAAAACAAAAAAAACTAGCAGATACTCAACTTATTTTAGTTGCGAGTCCAGATTATTTAAAACTTAAAGGAGAACCAAAGTCTTGGGAAGACATAAAAGACCACACTATTCTCTCTTTTAATAATGAAAATAAACAAGATCCTCTCAGTGAGATTTATCAACAATATGGATTCTCACCGTTTATGCGAGCTAACTCTTTTCCTATGCTCAAACAATTGGCCTTAGCTGGAACAGGTATAGTCATTATTCCAAGTACTAATTGTAATAAAGAATTGAAAAATGGAACATTAAAGAAAGTCCTTCCAAAATGGTGGCAGGAAAAAAATCCACTTCACGTAGTATTTTCACCAAGTAAAAATTTACCTTTAAAAACAAGGGCCTTTATAGATTTTCTAGTAGAGAATAAAGATGTGTTCTCTTGATGAATTCAAGAAATATAAAAAGGAAGATTTATGCCCTATATAATTAGTCCAATTATCAAAGAATCTTTTGAGGGGATGTGGTTTGAAGGCAGTCCCTATAAAAAAGAGCAAATTTATGACATTAACTCACCAGATCCAAAAGCTCCGCCAGTAAATTACTCTACTTATACACTTAAACCCCACAGTCTGCCTCATATTGAAGCTCCCGCACATACTCAAAAAAATGGAAGAACCATTGATCATTATTTTCAAGATAAGTCGTGGGAACATTTTTTTGGAAAGACCATTGTATTAAAACTTAAGGGCAATAACTTTAAAAAACATGCAACTATCCCAAATATTCAAGTATCGGAAATAAGTAAAGAGGAAATCCTTCAAGCGCTCCAAACGACAACAGGAGAAAAAGTAGTTCCAAAACGATTGATTATAAGCTTGGAAAATATCCCCCTAAGCAAACAAGGATTACATGATCCTAATTATGTATTAATCTTATCTCAAGAGGCAGCCAACTTTCTAACTGACGGGGGCATAAAACTCTACGGAACAAGTTGGAAATCATCTGATTTTATGCCTGGAAGTATAGAGAGACCTATTCACAACACATTATTTAAGACTGCGCTCATTATGGAATGTTTAGATCTGAAAGATGTTCCAACTGGAATTTATTTTATGAATGCCTTTCCTATTCCTCTAGAAAATTCAAGTGAAAGCCCCCCTGGTCTAGTTAAAGACTAGGGGGATATTTGAATTATTTCTTTAAACTTTCTAATATATTTATAATTTCTTGAGGCTCTGCTCTTTGAATATAATCAACATTAAGAAATGAATAGACTATTTTTCCACTTTTATCTATGACATATGTTGCAGGAATAGGAAGTTCCCACGAGTCATTTCCTTGATTCTTTTCTAAGTCTAAACCAAACTTTAAATAAACTTCTTTTAATTTTTCACTAAGCTTAAAAACTAGACCGTATTTTCGAGCTTCTTTATTTAAGTTGTCGGTTAAAATTTCAAATTTTAGATCATTCTTCTTAACAGTAGTATTACCTGACTCCATTGATTCAGGCGATATAGCAATAAGTTGACCTCCAGCTTTTCTAAATTCATCAAGTTTTTCCTGATAAGCTTTTAACTGAATATTACAATAAGGACACCATCCTCCACGGTAAAAGGTAAGAATAATTGGACCATTTTTTAGTTTCTCCGAGAGCGTAACCTTTTTTCCATTTACGTTTACTAAAGTAAAGTCGATATATTGGTCTCCAGTTTTCAGAGCTTTATCTATAATTCCAGATTTTCTTAATTCCTCAGTTGCTTCTACCATAGTCATCCTAGCTGCTTGGGGAACTTTAGATTTGGACCTTTTTTGATTAATCTTTTCTTGAAGAGAGTTAGGAAAACTTTCTTTAATGAAGTTCATAATTTTTTCCTTTTTAGTAATTCCATATTTTCGTCCAACTTCTTGTCCATTAATAAATGAAATAAGCATTGATTGTTTGAAAATTTTATTTTTCTTAAGAAATTTCTTATCTTTATCAAAATTTATTTCCTTTAAAACAAAGTTTTTATTTTGAATCTCACTTAGTATCTTTTTTTGGACCTTACATGAAGGGCACCAAGATGCATGAACGTGAACTAGGACATTTTTATTTTTAGAAATAAAAGAATCAATTTCCAAACTAGTGTCATTTCCGTAGACGAAAAGACTCATTAAACTGACCCAAAATGTTAATAATTTTTTCATAAAACTCCTTTAAACTGATAATGAAAGATTTGTTATAAATTCTGGTAATATTTTTAAGATATATGTTTCAAGTTCTTTATCTAATCCTGTAAGTATTAAGATGGCCATAACTCCGCAAAATAACCCCATGCAAAGTTTAACCTTATTTGAATTCTCTAAACTTTTCTTTTGAATTTTTTCAATCAAATTTTTAGCACCATAAGAAAAAAATAAAATAGGTAAAATAGACCCAATAGAAAAAATGGCCAAAAGAAAAATAGAAGACTTTGTTTCTGGATTATTAATAATTATTCCAATAATAATCGCCAACGTAGGACCTGAACATGGCGCCCATATTGGCCCTAGAAAAAGCCCGTTAAGAAACTCCATAAGAAACTTATTTTTTAATTGAACCTTTGAATTCACTCCTTGGAGTTTATTGTTAACTGGGGCAAGCAACAAAGAAAGTTTATCTAAAGCTTTTGGAAACATAAATAAACATGAGGCGATTAAAAGAAAAATTGCTGATAATATTTTTAAATCATCCGGCTCAAGCCCTATCAATTGACCAGATGTAGATATGATATAGGTTGAGATAGAAAAGCTAATCGCCAACCCAAGTGCTAAAAACACTGGACCTAATTTCGATGATTGAAGTGATGAACGGACAACAAAAGGTACCATAGGTAAAATACAGGGTGAAAATATGGTTAAAATACCTGCCAAAAAAGAACTAAAAACTAAACTGATACTCACTAAACCTCCATTCTTGACCACTTGGTCAAATTCATAACAAAAAAATTAGATGCTTATATCTAGATCCAATAAAGCGTTATTTGCAATCTGTTTCAAAAACTTTTTATCCTTTCTAAATTTAGAAATTTCTCTAATAGAAAATGCCGCGGTAATCAACTTCACTGTCATTTCGTGAATGAATTCATCATCTTTTTCGCTGATTAAATCGAGTAAAACTTTTTTAAAATTTGACTCTGTAGCATCAAATAGCTTTGTTGACCTTTTAGCCTTCAAGTCTTCTGATCCACCAAACTCCAAACAAGAGTTCATTATAAGACACCCTTTGATGTAAGACTTTTCACAGCCTTCATTTACAAGCCTTTGGAAAAACTTCTTGAGATAGTCCGCAGGATTTTGACCATTATAGAAACGCGCCTGAGAATTGTGGCCATATTGTTCAAGACACTTTAAATACAATTCCTCTTTAGAACCAAATGTATTATACAAACTTCCCTTTAAAAGACCTGTTGCTTCCATTAAATCCTTCATACTTGTATTCTCGTATCCTTTTACCCAAAATACATCCATGGCCATTTTTATAACTTCATCAATGTCAAAATCAATTTTTCTTGTCATCCAGCTAGTATACACAAACTTGACCAACTGGTCAAATAATAACTAAAAGGGACCTATTTACCACAATATAAAAGTTTAATGTTTCAGAAACTGGCCTATATTTTGAATAATATTTTTCATCCCATCTAATGACTTATTGATATCTTTTTCAATGTCCAAACCGTGATCAGCTCCAGAAATGATTAATTTATTTTGAATTAAACTTAATGTCTCTTCATCATAAAAAGGGTCTTTATCACCAATAATGACAAGACTGTTTCTATTTTTAACCTGAATGGCATTTTTAACAAAGTCATCTTTTAAAGCAGGTGTTAACCAAATATATTTATAGGCTTGAAGCTTACTTGTTGCAAGAAAACGAGTCCCAATACTTTTTGCAAGGATAATTAGCTCTTTATCTTGTTTAATATTTTCAACCTCTTGATCAATAAATTTCATTAAAGAGGCGTAATCTTCCTTACTAGTACCTGTATAAGTTTTCCACCTAAAGTCGTATTCAATATTCAAAATATTATAACCTAGGTCAAAAAGAAAATTAGTAGGATAATACAAACAAGGTCCCATAAAAGAGTATCCAGCTCCAGGTAAAACTAGTACCAACCCTTTAGAGTCCTCTTTTGATTGTACAAAATAGGATGCATTTAAATTAAAATCTGTATTTTTGAAATTTAGTAATTCTATTTTCATTTTAAAATCTCAGCTATTCTTTTCCGAGCGCAGCTAAATTTTCACCCTCTAACCTACAATTTAACCATTCATTATCAAGGTCAGTGTTAATCGTTTTATAAAACTTTATGGAGGGCTCGTTCCAGTCTAGGACTTGCCATTCAAACCTTTTACAATTAGTTTTAACTGCAAAATTTGCCAACCATTTCATAGCGAGCATTCCAAGTCCATGTCCCCTATAATCTGGTAAGACAAAAAGGTCTTCTAAATATAAGGACTTACCTTTCCAGGTAGAATACCTGTTATAAAATAAGGCCATACCAACCGGCTTCTTATCTGCTTCTAATATAATGGTTTCAAATAGTTTATCGGAGGAAAACCCATCTTGAGCAAGCTGATCTAATGTTAAAAGAACTTGTTCTTCTGCTTTTTCATAAATTGCAAGTTGTTTAATCATCTCTAAGATGAAAGATGCATCCTCTTTTTGTCCGGGTCTGATAGATATATTCATCACCCTATGATCTTATAAAAATACTAGCTTGCCAATAGTTCGTTAAAATCTATCTCTAAAGTCTGATTTAGAAGTCTTTGCCATAATGCCTTTGATTTAGGGGCCACGATACAACCAATTTCTCCAGTTTTATCGTTAATCCATCTATACTTTAAATCGATATGAACATATTTACCTTTACTGTCAGTTACATAAATTCTTGGATTTGATTTTCTTCTAACGCCTTTTAATTTTAATCCATCTACAGAAACATCCGTAATCAAAGCTTTTTTCCGTTTTCGGTTAAACGTTCTTAAAACACAAGGAATAGAGGTTTGGTACCTTTTTGATTGTCGCTTCACTTCATAATCGTTCGCAGATGTAATTGGGATAATAGAACTAAATTCATAATAGCTATTTAATTTATTACACTCATCAATATCGATCTCTTTGATAAGTTTTAAACCATGATTTTTATAATAAGTTGTTAATCTATAGTTATTAAAGTCACGCCAATGGTTATAAGTCGGATATTTAAAATTCTTAAATTTTTTATTAAATATGAAATGGTATAAATTTTTCTTATTATTTTTCTTATATCTTTTACTTATTATTTTTTCTGATTCTGTTACACTTAGGTATAAAAACCTAGAAGGTAATCTTTTACGGGTAAAAGTAGCTATTGGGTCTCCATCTAAAGATTTAAAACCTAATAAGTCCTTATATAATACAGATGCCTCCTTTATGGAAGACATTATGACTGCATCAACACCAATTGTGTTGCGGCAAAATCGATAGACATAAGTAAATAGAGGTAAAAGAATTTTACCGAAAGATCCTTGGTAGTCTTTCCTTACAGTTAAGGTGCTTAATTCAACAATATTATTATATCGTTTTTTAACTGAAGATATATTCCAGGCTTTTTCTGTCGGAAACCCGATAGGATTATCTCTTATGACAGAAATAGTACAGATAACTTGTTTATTGACCTTACCTATAATCAATATAGTACTTGGAAGAAAAGAATATTTAGAAATATACTTTTCATAAGCATTAGCGTGAATAAAACCAGTTTTTTTATAATTATTATAAATGAGATTCAACGCCGCTGTAATTTCCTGAGGAGTTTCGGCAATCTTGATTTCAAGATCTTTATAAGACTTTTTATAATGTTTGCCCAAAATTCGATTCCATATAAACTTCCTTATAAAAAATGGAAATTTTTCAAAAACAGGAAGGATCTTTCTTTTTGCGGCAAAAGACGACTTTTTAATTTGTAGGGTTAGTGTTTGTGTTTTCATTATAATCATCTTAGGACAGACCCAAGTTTTGTAATACAGAGTTTCAAAGAGATCAATATTTACAATAACTTAGTAAAATAAGGGTTCAAAAACCTGCCAATAATTAAGGTCATATTTAGTTAGATTTTACAAAAAATTGACATTTGTTTATTCGAATTTTTGATATGATAAATCTAACTTAACGCCCTTCGGTTTATGCTTAGTTAACGAACCAAGGTTTTTTGATTGAACAAAAAATGGGAGGTCGACGGTTATATAATTCATTTTAAAATCAAAAAACTCAATTCTCCTAGCATATCCTCATGGGCAAAAATATGTTTTCTAGATAGGAGGATTTATTTATGAAAATTTTAGATTATTCACCGACATTATCAAGAAAGAAATTAAAAATTCTCTATGGTACTGTGACCCCTTGTGATTGGGACAAAGAAGACAAACCTATCTCCTTCTCACTTTTTACACCTCAAGAAGAGGATATTTTATTAAAAGGAGATCATTTAAAGTCAAAGTTTCTCAAACTTATGAACAAACATGTTGAAGTCATTGGAGAAGAAAGAACTAATGTATTTGGAGAAAAATATGTCTTAGTAAAAAAAATACGTCGTTTAAACTTCCCTGAGTTTCAATTACTTTATAGAAATAAGCTTGATAATAACTACTATGAACTCAAAGAGTATGCACCATCGATTGCTAAAAGCGTCTTAGAAAATATTGAGAACCAATATACTCAACATGCTATTTAACTATTGGAGGTGATAAATGGAGACCGACGCAACAGAGAACGTGGATAGAACAGAAAAGCAATTCTTTTCATTGCTAAATGATTTATCACTGCTAGACAGTATTAGTTTTGGACATACTAAATACTTTAAGGAGCAATGTGAAAAAAAGAAAAAACAAATCAAGTTGAAACTAAATGATCTCATCATAGAATTAAGAAAAACTGGAACAAATCACCCCGAGATCCAAAGGTACTTTTAAAGAATGGAGAAAATTATGATTATTCTCAACCAAAGCACTAAGGGAGCTTGCTAGCTCCCTTTTTTATGAAAAAACTGTTATAGATCAATACATCCCGACTCTCTTTCACCATAAAATAAAACTCTATTTTCTTTGCGTTTCTGTTCACCTTCAACCTTAAAACTACTCACTAATTCAAATCCACTCATAATAAATGGGCTAGCTGACTCAATAAACCTTAAATCGATATTTAAATGCTCAAGTTTGTACATCTCAATATGGGCCGTATCTTCTCCAAAATTTAATCGACCTTTTGTGACTATAGTTTCTCCTGTAGTGCATTGGATGAGTAATTTATCTTGACTCATATGACACTGTGATTTTTCAATTTCAAAACTAGTGGTATTATTTGAATTTTCCCAGTCCAAAACGATATTAAAGACGGTCGACCCCGAAAGGTTAAATTGAATTTTTTCATCTGTTTCGGAAATATCCATGCGATTATAGGCAAAAGAGTGATCACTGCAATTTGTATGAATTTTCTGTGAAGCCTGTACGGTAAAAGTGTAACTACTGATAAATAAAGCTAGTAATAAGTTTTTCATAATTCCCCTCCAATTGTTAACGTTTCCGTTAATTCGTTGAAGAGATAATTACTTAGATTAATGCAATAAATAAAATAATTATTTCAACTCTCTATAATAAAATCTACTTATCTCTGGGATAAATATTCAAGCCCACCAATAAGAGCAGCTACTTGGGCCCTATTACACTCATCCTCATCAACTTTAGGACTATCTGGATAAACTTCAGTAGTTGTCACAAAGCGGGCATTCGTAAGTCCTGCACATAAAAATAGCTTTTTAACATCGTAGTTTATAATACCATTTGCCTTAATATCGACACCAATGATTTTTCCATTTTTATCAGAGGGTGCAATATGTGTGACTTTAGACACACTTTCGATAATGGCTTTTTGGAACTCAAGCTCATCTCGACTTGAATCCCCGACAGTATAAAAACCATCTGGAATTTCCCAAAGTTCTTGTTTGATTCCGTCCCTTTTTTCTAAGTCTGGCCTAAAAACAGTATTATCAGTATCTGTGGTTTCATGTAAGTCAAAATGGGCCAAAAATGTAATATCAAGTTTTTTTAGTGATTCATAAATTGCTGAGCACTCTGCTGCTTCACTATTCTCTTTGAAGTTTCTATTTGGATCAATGGCATCTGGATTCCAACGATTTATTGTTTCATAGCCCCAAGGACTAATGCACGGATAAAAAACGAGATTAAAATGACTTTCCCATTCTTTCGCTTTCTCTGTTAAAAATAATAAAGCCCCCTGGACACCACTCGTTTCATAACCATGAACTCCTCCGGTGACTAAAATATAAGGCTTGGAATCATCGAAGTTCTTACTTAAAACCCTATAAAGAGGATAATTTCGACTAAAGTAATTTAACTCTCCATAGGTTTCAACTCTAAACTTATCTTTTAGACTCTCAAGTTTTTTTACAACTTCGTCTTGATAAGATCTTTTAAAAGTATGCTTGGATTTCCAGTTTTCAGATTCTGCATCTGACCAATTAAATTTTGACATAACTCCTCCGTTTTAACCTTTAAAGCTTCTTCGTCTTCTCGCCTTTTTACTCATGCTTAGTTTTTTCTTAGGTTTATCATTTGCTTTCTTTTTCCCGCGAGACTTTCCTCTAACAGGTCTTGGGCTAAAAGCTAAGTCTTCATGAAAAGGTTGATTAAGATCTACCGTAATTTTCTTTCGAATATGTTTCTCAATAGTTTTAACATGATTCATTTCTTGCTCATCACAAAAAGAAATGGCAACTCCCTCTCTTCCGGCCCTTCCAGTTCTTCCAATTCGGTGAACATAACTCTTTGGATCTTCTGGTAAATTGTAATTAACAACATGGCTAATATGGCTAACGTCAATTCCTCTAGCAGCTATATCCGTGGCCACTAAAATCTTGATATCACCATCTCTAAACTTCTCTAGAGCTCGCTCTCGATTATTTTGAGACTTATTCCCATGAATCGCAGCAGCTTTAATATTCGATCTTTCTAAAAGTCTTACGACCCTATCAGCCCCGTGCTTTGTTCTGGTAAAAACCAAACAGCTAGTAATCTCTTCCTCTTGGATGATTTTAGTAAGTAACTTTACCTTATTTTCTTTTTTCAAAAAATTCATGGTCTGATGAATAGACTCAACAACCGTTGATTCTGGAGTCACCTCAACCTTTTTATAATCTTTTAAAAGACTACTGGCCAAAGCTTCAATATCCTTTGGCATTGTCGCTGAAAAAAATAAGGTTTGCTTAGACTTTGGAAGTTTTGCAATCACTTTTTTAACGTCATTAAAAAATCCCATATCAAGCATTCGATCTGCCTCATCCAAAACAAACATTTCAATTTGATCTAATTTAACATCCTTTGATCCCATTAAATCAACTAAACGTCCTGGTGTCGCCACAACAATATCAAGTCCAGAATTTAAGGCTTTAACTTGCGGAGAGGCACCAACCCCACCAAAAATAACCTTTGTCTTTAAATTAAGACCTTTAGAATAAGTTTTAATATTTAAATCAATTTGAGAAGCAAGCTCTCTAGTAGGCGTAAGAATTAAGCACCTAGGCGCTTTAGGGGCCAACTTCTTTGGCTTAGTTGCCAAATGATTTATCATTGGGAGAGAAAAGGCTGCAGTTTTTCCCGAACCCGTTTGAGCAATTCCTAAAAAGTCTTTTCCTTCTAAGACCTTTGGTATAGCTTCGGCCTGAATCGGTGTTGGAGATTTATAGCCTTTTATCTTAAGTGCTATATTAATACTTGGTTGTAAGTTAAATTTATCAAAAGTAATCAATTTCATTTCCTATTTTAAAAGTTTTGTCATAATCCGATCAAATGCGTTGGCAAATTTCTCTTTGTCCTTGGCATTCAATGGAGGAGGTCCACCAGTATCAATTCCACTATCACGCAACTCCTGCATGAAATTTCTCATAGAAAGACGCTCACTAATATTTTCTTCGGTATAAATTTCACCTCGAGGATTAATTGCAGTTGCATTCTTTTCAACAACTGCCGAGGCCAAAGGAATATCCGCTGTTATTACTAAATCATTTGATTCTAAATGTTCAACGATATAAAAATCTGCAACATCGGCCCCCTTATCTACTTGAATTAAGGAGATATATGGAGAACTTGGAATTTGCATATAGCTATTTGCGACTAAACACACATTAACTTTAAGTCTAGCAGATGCTTTAAAAATTATCTCTTTTACCATTTTTGGACAGGCATCAGCGTCAATCCAGACCTTCATACGAACCTTTGAACATGAATCATGCTGCTTTGTAGCATCAAGCATACTTCATGGCAATGTCCCTATAATTAATTCTAACTAACCTACTTGAATGGGGAGGGTTAATAATCAAATCCTGCTTACTAATGGTTTAAGCGACTTATTTAAGTAAATCTGTAAGTTTCCAATCAAACTTATTAGAGGCAATATATGTACCATAAGAAACCTTAGCTTCATTACTTCTATTTGCCTTTTTATTGGCCAAAACTAAAAATTGCTTTAAATCTTCAATTTTTTTCTTGATTAAATCCTTATCCTGCCAAAGGTATTCATGCAGATAAAATGTAGCTTCTTTATCAGAGACACCATTTAAAAAACTTTCAATGATCTCAGCTTTAAATCTTTTGGCAAGAGGTCCACTTTTTCGCCACCTAGGCTCACCTTTATTTAATAATTTAACTTTATTATCCTGATGCAACTCGATCAATTTGATTCGATCTAAGCTAAGTAGAATAAAATTAATATCATTTTCTTTAATTTTAAACTGATTTTTAATCTGCTTTACACTTCTTCCCCGAACAAGTTGATCAAAAAAAGCGAGACTCGCTGGATTTTTAACTAAGAACTGCTCTTGCTTTAATGTATATTCAAAACTATTTTTGTCATTTTCTAAATTAGAGAAAAACTCTCCTAGGCTGACTCCTAAATATTCTGTTAAGCGTTGAATTGATGGAAGGGTTAAACTCTGCCCAGCATACCACCGTTTAACTGTAGGAATACTCACATTTAAATCAGAAGCAATTCTAGCTTGGGTTATGCCTTGGGCTTTGGCCCTAGTTTTTAACTCTTCGCCTACCTGTTTGTATAAAAAACCTTCAATCATGAGACCTTAGGTATCAATATCATATCTCTTTGTAAATAAGTTTGAACAATTTAATATTGGAGCATAATTAGACTATCAACACTTCAACGAGGAGGATTTTATGAAAGTTTTAAGTGTTTTATTTTTTCTATTAATGATGTCTAGTTCTTATTCTCAGGAAAAATCATACAGTGATTTATTAAAAACTTCAGGGTTAAGAGAAAATATAAATCTCATTATGGAAATAAAAGATCAAAAGATAACCCATTGTCCGCAGTGTGCAGCACAAATGACAAGATTTTATTATAAAATAGTCGTTCAGGACGCAATTCTTAAAATACATACAGAAAATACGGCCAGAGGGCCTATCTATTCACCGCGTTTTGAGTCCCATATCATTGAGATAAAGGGTGCTTATACTTGGGACTTACCTGCTCCTAAAATTCCTTTAGAAGGCGTTTATATTGGACAGCTAAATGAAGTCTGCAAACCATGGGCAATCATGGCGAATGGTGATTGTAGATCTTTTGAAATTAAAGCTAATCTCACAGGAATAGTTGAAGAATATTAAAAATGTTTAATCCAGCTAAGACTTCTTAGCTGGAAATTTTTATTGGTCTTCTTTTCTCATCAATAGCGACTAAAGTAAAACTTCCTTTAACCGCCAATTGTTTTTCTTCACTATACATTTCTTCTAAATATAAAGAAACATCAACCACAAGACTACTATTTCCAACTTTGCTAATTTCTCCTACAAGTTCTACAAAATGACCACCAGGAATAGGCATATTAAAATCTATCCTATCAGTTGAGACAGTAACAAATTTTTTTCTGCCAAATCTAGTTGCAGTAATAAAAGCAATTTCGTCCATCCATTTAAGTGTTATCCCACCAAATAAGGTATCATAATGATTAGTTGTTCCAGGAAAAACCGCCCTTACGATACTCGTTTTTGCTTTTATAATTTGATCATCAATATTTGACATAAATATTCCTTTACATGTTCAAGACATGATTGCTTAAAGCATGAAAAATGCTTCTCAATAAAAACTTTTTTTTGATTTAATTAAATTTGGTTAATAATAAGCTATGAGCTGCATAATTGAATCCTCCTCGGGTTTGTTGATAAAACTGATTAATTAGGATCGGACTTTAATACATTAGTATATTTACCGTTGCGGGACAGTGCTGGAATCTCACCAAACTTCACTAAATTAATCACAATTTATAATATGAGTTTAAAATCAAAGGTGCAAATACTTTATTAAACTAAAAAACGAGTTCGTTCTTCTTCTGTCGGAACCCTACAAGTATCTGCCTTACCAAATAGCTGGTAACGATGTTTAGCTATAGTGTTATAAGCCCAGTCTCTAATAAATTTAGGGATAATTTTAAAAACAAGAAAAACTCTGCCAAAAGGAAATAGTCTCGATAGGATTTCTAAGGCTGCATCCGACTTTTCATAAATCTTTCCGGCTTCATTTACGTAAATCACACTAGTTAGTTCTCTAAACTCGTACTTCTTAGCGGTCTCACCTTGTAAAGGGGCGAAGAAGAATTGTTTTTTATTATCAAATCTCATGATAAAGTTCACACTTGTGTTACACAAATTGCAAATTCCATCAAAAAATACGATATTTTTCTTCATACGCCCCTTAATTACATACCATTTAGTTTATCTTCTTTTCACCGTAAAAGTCACCTTATTAAAGATTACAGTGAGGTAATCTTGATACTCGGATAAGGTAAATTGAACTTCAGAACCATTAGATTCGAGCCAAACTTGAGCATCACCAAACATATCCGCTTTTCGGATTTTATAGTTAATATCAACTCGTCCACCGTCGGCCGGAACACCATTTCTATAAGTTCCAGTATAAAACTTATTATCTTCAACAATTTCAACAATCTCATTCTCTAATGGATTAAACCTAGAGCTCATAACGAGATCATAATCTGCTGAAAATCCTGGGACTGAACAGAGAAGAGTATACATAAATAATAAAATAATTTTTTTCATAATTTGCTCCTATATCGAATAATCAATGATGTAATATTATTCTTTAAACAAATTTATCTCACTTACAAGCGGTAACATTGGTCAAAGCTTAGAATTTTTTACATATCCCTCTCCAAATGTTTAAAAACTTACACAAACTCTTGAAATAATCACAAATTCTTTTCAAAAATTATCTTCTATTCTGCCTAAGAACCATTCACATCCAAAGGAGATACTTGTGAAATTTTTAATGTTTAGTTTACTATTTATGACAACTTCAATCGCTTACGCAGAGTCAGATGATGGAGAGAAAAATCTTCTTAAAAAGGCTTATGAGGATGTAAAAGGTCTTAATGAAAGCGGTTTATACAAACCCCATGTTGCCATTTTTAGTGGTGTAAGTGATCCCGTAGAAAATGACTATGATGCTGCCGGACTATTGGCCGTCGAAGCTGGTTATCAAATCAAAGTTCCTTATGGAGTTGGCTTTGAAGTATCAGCTCAAGATTTTGAAAAAGATGATAGTACCGATTTAACCAGAACTCAGTTTTTCCTAAAAAGTAGTTATAACTTAGGTGGAGAGACTCCTGTCATAAAATATTCTTATGTAGGATTAGGTCTAGGTGTTGTAACTGAGAATTCTGATAACACAGCAATGTATGGAGCGATTATGCCTAATCTAGGCTTTGATATTCCCCTATCTAGTTTATCAGAAGAACTAAGCCTAGGTGCCAACTTAAGATATACAGCAACGGCGAGTAATGAAGCTGACAACTATGGACTTAATGGTGTTGTAAAATATTGGTTTTAATTTGATAGATAAATGAAAATATGGCCTGCAATATTAATGTATTGTGGGCCTTACTTTTTAAACCTTCCTTGCAATCCTATTACATTTCCAAAGGGATCTTTTATTTGGCAAATCCCTTCATCACTTTCAGGAATTTCAATTGGTCCCCTATAGACTATTCCTCCATGCTCAATAAACTTGTTTGCCGCAGCTAAAAGGTTTTCTACATTCCAATACCCGACACACCCACCACTAGAAGCAGGAGACTTAGAATCGGCTTGATGGAAACATAATTCCTGATCCCCTATCCTTATAAGTCCAAAGTTATCTTCATCAATCTCAAGTTGAGTATTAAGAACTTTTGAATACCACAATGAAGACTTTTTTACATTTTCTACAAATAAGTAGCTTGCATGGAGTTTTTTAAGAAGCATTTTTATAGGACCTTATAATGGGTAGCATACTTTTCAACAGCCTATTCCCCAAGAAGAACTCACTGTTAAAAAATGATAATTCCTCTAAACAGGAACGACAACAACAAAAATCAAGTTTAATAAGTATTTGAAAATACATTCCCACTACCAAATATCTCTATCAAATTGGTATATACCAGTATATACTTTGAACTATGAAACTAAAAAATCTTATAGAATATCTGAATGCGGAAAAAATCAATTATATGATTGTTGGGGGTTATGCCGTAAATTTTCACGGTTATTCTAGAAATACTGTAGATATTGACCTTATTATAAAATTCACTCTAGCAAACTTAAAAAAATTAGAGTCTCTTCTCAATAAAATGGGCCTAATTTCCAAACTCCCCATTGATGCAGTTTCTGTTTATAAATTTCGAGACGAGTATATAAACAATCGAAATCTTTTGGCCTGGAATTTCTACAATCCAGATAATCCAACCGATCAAGTTGATATCTTAATCACCCATGATGTATCCGACTTTAAATCGGAAAAGTTTAGAGTTGGTGATTTTGAAGTTAAAGTCATTTCCAAAAATGATCTTATCAAAATGAAAAAAGCATCTGGAAGGGATAAAGATCTTTTGGATATAAAGGAGCTCAAAAAATGAAAGATGCAACCAAACAAATAGAATGGCTTGAAGCCATGAGAGAACTTAATGGAGCCAAGAAAGTTGAGAAATCAAAGTTAATTACCATGAAGATCGACCCCGCTTTATTAAAAGCATTTAAGCTTAAGTGTGATATAGAAAAAAGACCTTACACGACAAAGATAAAAGAGCTTATGCAGGAGTATTTAGATCAGGACAGTTAATTACCCATTATCAATTATAGATTATGATATTCTCAAATTCTGAGAAAGACTTTTACTAAGAGGTTAAACTGGCTGGTATTTATGATATCTTAAATATCCACAGAACCAGGAAAGTAAGTATTAAACCTTACCATTAATTCTTTTTGAATCTTAGGATCTGGATTCGCAAGAATACTCTTTTCATAAACCTTTTTTACTTCATCCAAAGATGAACCGGAATGTTTTAAAAAAGCAATTGAATTGGTAATATTCATAGAGTCTGGGCTGAAATCACCATTTTGATCAAGAACAACTTCACGACTGGCTTCACTTCCAAAAAAACTAACTTTTTTCTCTTTTTCAAGATCCATAACACCAACAACATTAATGAGTTGTTGACGTAAAAAACTATCCTCAGGCCCAATAGAATTCATCGTTTGGGATACAGCTGAGTAAACTTCATCTTTTTGAGAGTTCAACTCTGCAATTGAGTTTTCAAAAAGTACTCCATACTCTGGAGATGAATCAAAAATTACGCCAATGGCAAGCCATACAGCAAGATCCTCTGCAAACTCAAATTTTCCAAATTTGGCCATGGCCTTATGAAAAACATCCTCAAAACCTGGATCTTTACTTATATACTTTAAATATTCATTTTCTTTATATTTAGTTTTTTTAAACTCTATTTTTTTAGGCTTCAAGCTTACCTCTTGATTAGAAGTTTTATTAACAGGCTTATTAGAAGCAACGCCTCGCTCTTTATTTACAAGCTCATCCGACTTAAGTTCTGTGGATCTAACCTGGTCAGACTTTTCTTTTTGGAAACTATTATTAAAAATGGCACCAAAACCGGCACCCATTGCAATAACTAAAAAAGCTATAAAAAACTTTTTCTTATTCATAAAATTTCCTCATTTTTAAATTCATTATTTTCATTCAACTCACTATCTACCAGATCACTTTCATCATCGTAGACAGGACCATTATTAATAACTAAAAGACTTTTTCCATCTACCTTTTCTATAATATAGTTATCGGGGGTATGCTTTAAAACTTTATCTTCAGACAGATTTTCAACTAGGAAGTTTAAATTTTCATTTTCTACATCATTATCTAGAAGATGTAAGACAATAAGTCCTTTGACCTCAGTATTATCAACCCTCTCATATAAATCTAAACTGATTTTTTTTAATTCAGAAGAGTCAACAACCTTTGTTAGTTGATTAAAAAGTTCAAAGAAATAAATTTCGTTATCAGGTGGACTTAAGGACTCAAGGTACTTTCCCATATCACTAATATCATCTGATTCTTCAGAAGCTATATTTCTTTGGACAAAAGAAATTCCCATTAATTCATTTAAAATAACTTTTTTAGTTTTTGATCGATTCCCTAAATCAATTTTTTCATTCTGAATCATCTCGATCTTAAATGCCGTACTTAGGGTTGTCTTTTCTAAAGTACTTATATCCACTTTATTTATAGGCATTTCTTCTTTAACAGAATTCTTTAAGGAGAGGTCCTCTTCTGTATTAGAAGAAGCAACCTCTCTTTTGATTATTTTAGATGATGATAATCTTGTTTTAGTAGTTTCTCCACTCTTAATCAGAACTGTTTTATGCCCTGATACAGTTTCAATTTTTTTTCCTTTTTCATTGATCTTTTTTATATCGGACTCATCATTATACAAATGAGAAATATAAAAAGACACAGTAAATAGTATTAATATAGACGCTATTTCTTTTAACATTATGGTAAATACCTTCCACCTCTTCCATATCTAGGAGGTGTTACCGGTCTTGTCCATCTACCTCCTCTTGGATTTGTATACGTAGCTTTATCTGCTACTGAAAATGATGCGAATGAATATAAAGATGCATAATTACTTCCACGCTCATAATACTTAATAGCACCTTGAGTTCCTTTTACATGAGACATTTTTGGATAACTTCTTGAACCCGTAGAACTTAAATTAACATTATAAATTCTTCCCCAAGGATCATAAATTTTTAAAGTCGAACCTTCATAACCATGAAGTGCAATAACGTGACCGCTCAGAAACTTTTTTCTTCTATCAGTTTTATATACAATCATTGATGTTGCTGGAAATTTGTCTTTAAACAGATTTTTAAAATAACTAACGTTATATGAGCTATGCTTTGTTCTCTTCTCTATATAATTCTTTGAGACATTACCTCGTATAGAATTGTATATACTTTTAAATCCACGATTTATATTGTTAACGCTTGTTCCACCTTTTCTCCAATTCGTTCTCATAATCTCACCTACTTGGTGGATAGAATCAGAAAAAGTTCCTGAGTTAACATGACTATTCCAATTAACATCGTGGTTTCTCATGGCATTTAATTTTGAATTTGAATAACTCATATTCTTAGATTTTTTTAAACTTCCAGCAAGTGCCATGGTTGATGCAACCGGTGCACACCACCCTGGATCTCTCTTAATAGAAGAATCTCTTTCAAGTCTGCTAATTGCAGAAACAAGTCTCGTAGAATTTTGAGCTAAAAGAGGCATTTCTGAGTTCACGCAGAATGAATTACTACATGCCATCGCCTGGATACTAAAGAATGTTACGCCTACTGAAATAAATAGTTTTCCACTTATGCTTCTCATTTTTACCTCGCTTCAAAAACTTATTATCGGTTCTTTTGAATTATACTTGAGTAAATTTCAGTGTTTTCAAATAAATGATATTTCAAATACTTAGAGAAAAAATGATGAGAAATTATGCCAGATTTTTGTGGTATTTTTAAATAACCTATATTAACCGACCAAGGTTAATTCACACCTTTAGAAAGAGCAAAGAACTCTCCAAGGGATACCCCAAAGCCAATTCTTCTCGAATCGTGATCGTAATCCTGTAGAGAAATTCCGTAACCATAGGAAGCCTTACTATAAAAACTCACACCATTTTTCCAATGGGTACTATAAATAAGCTCACCACCAAGATGCTCTGTTCCTGGAATAAGAATAAGTTGAACCATATTGGAGTTTATATAGGTTTTAATATCTAGCTGGCCATATCCTCTGTACCTATACATATTTGGATTTTCATCCATTTCAGCGCTTTCAGCTAATCTATGCCAAACTTTAAAATTTATAAAAGTCGTTCCAGTTAACAACGCCATTCGCCCATAAACTCTATTCCAGCTTCGGGATATTTCTTGGACTTGGCCATTTGATTCATGCTCTAGCCCAATATCATAAGCTATAAGTTTAAAGCCTAAAATATTCACAGGTTCATCGAATATATATCTAGCAAATGCTTCTGGATTATAATTAGTTTCCCTAAATGGTCTGGACCATTCTTCATTATACATCTGCCAATAAGACCTATGAGTATAACCTAGAAATGTATTGAATTTAGTTCCAAAAATATTTTTATTAGTTAAGGCCATAAAACTTATTTGAAACTCTGATTCAAGGTGCTTAGTAAATTTTCCTCTGTCCTCATACTCAAGCCCGTCCTCTATTTTTTCAAAAACCTCGTGATTAGGGTTATCATTATAAGAAACAGGTAAAAAATAGTTTCCTTTATACGGCATCAGAATATAAGGATTATTAATCATTTTCTCATACTGGCTTTTAAGCCTTTCATAATTAAAGCTTTTAGGAGAAGTTTGGTCTTGGGCAAATATACTTCTTGAACAAAGAATTGTAATAACAAGAAAAAAATGAAAGTTTCTAATCAATTTAAACATATAAAAACCTTATCATATGATCCATCCTTTGGAAATTTGAGATATTGTACTAAGTTAATTTCTTACAATTTGAGTAATAGCGGTGACTTTTTCTGGGGGCTTGCTTAGGTCCGAGAAAGCTTCAAAGCATTTATTTAATTATTGAATAATAATATTAAGTCGGCCCTAAAAGTATAGGTCCGACCAAAGATTATTTATTTTTTTGTTTTATAGGTTTTACCTATAAGTATCAATGAGCTTTTCTAAAATAGTTTTAATTCTTTTCGTTTTAGAAGGATGAGTATACTTGAAATAAATTACACTTACATTGAATTCAATTGTTCCATTTTCGTTTACCGTACATTCTTCACCATGACACTCAGGAGAAAAACTTGCAGCGATATTAAAGTATCTATCTGCAGGGATTGGATGATATTTCAGTGAACTAATTTTTCTTAAATCTAAATAGCGAGTAAAATGTAGATTGAAACTATTTTCATAACCGCAACCGAACCCGGTACCACCATTACTCTTATGATAGGTTTCAACGGTTAACCAGCCATCTTCATCTAAAAATACTTGTTGATAGCCAATATAAAAACAATTGAACCCTGGAGTATGTCCATCGAAAGGCTGCCTTAGCAATTCGTTAAGCTCCAGAATAAGTTTTTCTCTACTTTCAAAAATCAGATCATAATCAGCTATTTTTGTAACATATTTAGCTATTTTTTTAGAAATCTTATACCCATCAATCTGCTCTGGGTAATAAGGAGAAGATTTTTCAATATCAAGTAAGCCTAATATCTCATGGGTCATCAAGACAAATTGAGCTTTAGGATTATATTCAATTCTACTTAATTTATCTATATCACAAACGATCTCTAATGTGTTTGGAAAGTTTAAACATGTTCTTCCCTTTACTCCATTGCTATCTGTTAGAGTTTCATCAACAACATTCAATTTTAATTCATTTGCCACTTTAACAAATTTTTCAGGTAAAAATTCAGCAAATTCATATTCATGTTTTTTTATAAACTTACTAAGTTTTGAAATAATTTGATTATAGTTATCTTGGGTCCCATAGATATATGCTTCATCATATGAACCACCATTTCCTTTTTCATTTGCATAGCTATTAAATCCCATAAAAATTATGGCCATCAATAAAGTTTTCATTATAAATTTTCCTTTTGAATATTAGTTAAAGGATAGAGCTGAATTGCTAATTGAAAAACTTCTGTTTTATCACCATCTCTAAGTAATGACGCCATCTTCTTGCGAAATTCTCTAATAATGGTCTTAGCCTCTGGGAGATTTTTAGGATCAACTGCTACCGTCATAGAAGAAAAATCTCTAAGTTCTACCTCAACTTCATCCAGTTTTGTTTTACTCATTTCTAATGTTTCTTTATGAGACACTCTTAAAGCCTTCGAGGTTATATCCTCTGTCGTCCTTAGCGGGCCTTTTAAAAGAACATAATGGCCTTGCTCATTTTTTCCAATCAATTGAGCAATTTCTAAATTTCTGAGAACTGTTTCTGCTCTCATTTCTGAAATTTCAAGTCTTTCGCAAATATGCTGAATAGAAGATTCAAAATTTGCAGTCTCCATTAAGGTAATTACTGCGTAATGTTCCCATTCTGCAATTGCTTTATATTGTGAATCATCAAGAATATATCTATTTTTATATTCATCTGAAATTTTAACTTGATCTAAAGTTGTATTATTCTTTTTAGTTAAACTTTCTCTAAATATGGCCTCCTCGCTTGGAGTCATTTCAAGTTTTTGAATTACATTTTCGATATTCTTTTTGGGTAATGGTCTTCTTTCTTGCAGCACTAATGTAAGGGTTGCCGGATGCATATCCAGATCCCTTGAAAACGCCCTAAGAGAATATCTCGTATTCGTTCGCTGCTTTTGAACTAAAACCTCTTTTAGCTTTTTAGAATAGTAATTAGCTTCGTAATTCATGTGGAATTTAATATAGTAATTATGAATTTGAATCAATGAATTTGTAACCAAAGTGTTTACAAACGATGTAAACGTGTAAAAAAGTAATGATTATAATAGTGCTTAATGGCTCTTAATTATTAAATTTTGAGTAATAACTCCTCTAATTCATTAATATTTGAACAATGCCAATTTGCATTCAAAGATTTCAACCTCTCTTCGAGGGAAGGAATGAAATGAGCGGCACCAGAAAATGAAACAACCTGCATATTAGCATTTTGAGCTGCCTTCACACCAGATGGACTATCCTCAATGACAAGACAATCTTGAGGCTCATAACCAAGCTTAGTACAAGCATATAAAAATAAATCTGGCGAAGGTTTAGGATTCTTAACTTGCTCGGCACTGTAAACATGTTCACCGAAATAACGATCTAATTTTGTCTTATTTAAGGCAGCTTTCACATAATTTAAAGAACTATTTGAAGCCACACAAATATCATGCTTCAAGGCCGAAACTAACTTAGTCATTCCCTCAACTGCGGTTAAGTTCTTTTGTAATTCTTCATGAAGGATTTTATCTCCTTCTTCCTTGGCATTTACTGGCATCTTTGCAAACGTTTCACTTATAATTGGTGAATTCGATCCAACGCCAATAAACTTCTCTTTGAATTCATCTTCGGTAAAATGCACACCATGCGAGGCCCAGTACTTCATAAAAACTTTAGTGGCAATCACTTCACTATCCACTAGTGTTCCATCACAATCAAATATAATTAATTTTTTCATAGATAAATTCTCACACTCTTTTTAAATATGGCCCAAAGATTTATGAAATAAAATCCCTTCGCCACATTTAAGCCTTACACTTAAATACCCAGGGGCCCTCTGCTGCTCAACAAAACCAAGAGTTGTATGATATGAAATTGACGGATGATTTTCTGCAGAGACAATAGAATACAATTCCCCACCTTCTTTTTCTAAGACATAAGATTCTCTAAATGATAAAAGCGCTTTTGCAACACCTTTTCTCCGATAGGCAGAATCAACAATAACTCCATTCAAATACCAACCTTCTGGGGATTTAAACTCAACGTCATGCTTTTCTTTACTATAGCGAAATAGTTTTCCATGACCAACGACAATTCCATCGATTAGGGCAACACAAATAATGATAGAACTATTAGCGTTCGAGTTCTGCTCAACTTGGGCCTTAAAAATTTCTGTATATTCCTCAATAGATTTAGGTTCATGTTCTTGAGTAATTTCAGAAATTCTATAAACGTCTTCTTTTTTTGCCAATCTTACTTCAATCACTAAATTTCCTTAGTACTAATTTCTCTTTAGTACATAGTTTAGCGATTGGATTTTACTTAGTAAATTTTATTTACAAACCTGTAAGCTATAATCAAATGTAGCTCCTGCAACGTGTTCCATTCTCGTGCGAACACATCTAGCTTGCTCTCTCGTTACATCAACGCATTTCGTTTTACTATAATCAAATGTAGCTCCTGCGACCTTTTCCAATCTAACCTTCATACATAATACCTGCCCAACTTTAACATCTTCACAAACATTTTTACTTTGGGCAAAGGTGGCCCCTGTGACATGCTCCAATCGAACTCCGATACAACGGGCCTGACCAACTCCGACACCTTCACAAACATTTTTACTATGGGCAAAGGTAGCTCCTGAAACATTTTCAAGTCGTGACCTCATACAAAGCGCCTGTCCTTTGGTCACATCCTTACAAAGTTGAACACTATAGTCATACGTTGCACCGGATTGATGTTCCAATCTTAAATCAACACATAGCGAATTTGCTTGAGCAATTCCAGTAAAACACATAGCACAAACCAAAATAAATAAATTTCTCATTACGTTCTCCCCGTTCGATAAAATTCGCTTTTCAAGTTTGCAAAATGCATACCGTTTTATTCTTTAGGAAAACAATTAACTAACGCATCGAACGGTGCATTTTATTGGGTCGTTTTGGTAATAAAAGAAATAAATATATTAGACCGATAGATTACTTAAACTTAAAGTCTCTGCAAGCATTTCTTCGCAATCTATCCAAGTCAGACTCTAGTTTTTCAATTTTAGTCCCGCCTAAAATCAACACTCGCGATAACTCATCTTTATAGTAAAAGTTTTTCTCACCATTTAGCATGTCATTATATTCGCCTAGAAAACTTTCTAATACTTTTTGCTTTCTCTCAACAGATTCTAAGGTATTTTCTGTCGGTCTATTCTTTTTATAAAGATAATCATTCATTCTGGAAACAATTTCAGATCGTCTTTCAAGATTGTTTTTTACTGAAAGTATTTTTAATTGAGTTATTTCAGACTTTGGTGCTAGATTTCCAGAAACTAATTTGTCCCATAAATTAGGATGTTTTCTTTTAAATCGATTATAAAATATTTCAAGATCAGAAGAGAGGTCCTCACTATCTTCATCAATAACATATTCTAACGAATTTAAAAGTTCGCTAATCAATTTATTTTCACCTTTCATGTCTCGTTTTCTTAAATCATCTAGCCATGATAGTAATTCAGATTGCACGAATTTTGGAGTGAACTTATCGGGGTTCTTAAATAGTAAGATATCTTCATCACTAATATTCGCATCTAAAGGAAGAAGTGCTCCTTTAACACTCTCATCATGACAATAGAGTATTCTTTCGGAGAACTCTAACAGTTTAAACACTTCAAATGCATTCTCAACAGTTCTCTCGTTTAAGTAATTTGTTATCTCGTTCCACGGTGCTGAGGAGATAAGACCAAAACCTAAATTTATTATCACTTCTTCAGCATTAAAACCGGAAATATCTGAAACTAGAGTTTTAGAAATATTTGATTCATTTTGAATTATACCGTAACTTTTCTCTAAAAAATTAGAGGAAGTAAAAAGGCATAAGTTCTTAGTTGAGTTACTATTCAAAGAGTCTGATATAATTTTCATTTTAAGTATATCTCCAGAATGACAAGACTCTAAAGCAGCAAATACTTTCCTTGAATCAGAAAGGTCATTTAAAATCGTCAGGATTTTTTCTCCTGGAACCGTTTCGTTATTGATATAAATTTTTCCTCCAGGACCACCATGAGAGCCTTGGTAAATAACTAATTCTGAATCTTTCTTAGAGTGTTTTTCAATAGAACTTTTTAGGTTATCCCAAGAGTTAACAATAACACATTGCTGACCATTAATTATTGATGTTTTTGTATGTAAAAGTGGCATATGTTTTAAAGCAAATTCACGAGTATTACCTTTAAAGTTCTCAAAATCACTAACGACATAGCAGTCGAATGCAAAAACACTTTTTAGAGAAAAAAATATGAATATAAGCAATGATTTATAACGATCCATCTTTAATACCTATCGGAATTTTAATGCTTTAAGTAAACTCAAGTAAAATAATAAGGTTTAAAAAGGAAAAACAAATACTTACTCATGGATTTATTGTACCTGTAAGATTTGTATCATTTAAAATCGTCATACCAGTCGAATTGTAATTTAAATTATCAAAACTTATATCTGAACTATTAAAGTCAATTGTTCCAGTAGATGTTCCAATCACATTGATATTTTTACTCTGGGAGCCAAAGTCGAAGTCATCTATAAAAGTTAAAGTTCCGCCTGTTTTATCTATAGTCAAATCAAAGTGTGCATCTCTTCGTTCTGGATTGATTATATTTTGGTTCTGACTTCCTAATAAAATTATTTCTCCACTAATACTATTCCTATGAACACCGGGGTTTGAACCTCCGACAAACCTTAAATCTCCATTATGGTACTTAGATAAAATATCGCCCATTTTTCGCATCTTTAGTTAGATCCTTAACCTATGATTGAAACCATGTGGCCTGTCTTGATTCCACCTTATCTCTCCTACTTGTAAGTTCCTCTTATCGGATAATTATTATTTGGATCTCTAATCCAATTCAATCCTGAAAGTAATGCACTTAACTCAGGCCTTACAAAAGGGTTATTTGAAATATCAACAACATGAAGATTGAAGTCCTCATTTACAACAAATAGTCCTGGTTCAGCAAAGGGACGATCTGTCTCTTGTGGAGATCTCGGATGAGAAATATAAACTCCCAACTCTTGCATTTGCTCTATAGAGAGATCATAACCTACATCAAATGTTAATCCTAACTTATCTTGAGCTTGAGCTTTAGCCTTCTCTTCAGTATCTGCTGACACTGCGACAATATCGACACCTGCTTGTAAGAAAGCATCCTTCATTTCAGCGATTGCTGCTAAATACTTTGTACAAAGTGGACAATGCTTACCTCTATAAACCACAACCATCTGCCAAGTCGCCCCATTTTTCGGGACACCTAAAACAATATCTTCTCCACTAAGTGTTTTAACACTTATCTTAGGAAACTTATCTCCTGCTGCTAATTTATTAGTGTTCACTAAAATACCTCCTGAAGGTGCTTATCTAATCTTTTAAAATCATTTTCAATATCTGCATTTTTCATAACGTCATAACAAACAAAAGTTGGTAATGGTTTCATTCCAAAGAATCTAAAATTCATATGCTGTGGGAAAAACAAATCATCAACACTCTTTCCTTGAAACAAATATTCTTTTTCATCATTAAATGACTCTTCTGGTGCATTAAAAGTTAAAGACATCATGTACTTTGTGTTTTGTAATAAACCACCTGCACCATAGTTTTCTTTTGGAGCTTCTTCAGACCGACCATCATTTTGGCAAAGCTTACCAAACATTCCTGCAGTATAAACTTCATCCATATATTTCTTAAAACTCCAAGGAACGCCCATCCAATTAACTGGAGATTGAAGAATGACAAGATCTGCCCAAACATGTTTTTCAACCTCTTCTTCAACATTCCAGTCATCTTTCATTGTTGTCGTTTTAATTTCATACCCTTTAGAACTTAGAAAATTTGCAATTTTATCCGCTAAGGCTTTATTCAACTCCCCTTTGGCAAATGGGTACTCTTGGTGTGCATTTATAACTAAGGCTTTTTTCATTTTTATCTCCATATTTGATAACAATTCTTATACATGCTAATATAAACCACTGATATAATTTATCAACCAGTATACTTTTAGTAACCACGTGAGTTTTTATGAAAAAGCCTGATAAACGCCTAGAAACAAATAGAAAAAGAAAAAAAACAGTCCAAAAATCCTGTTCTGAGCCATGCCCCATCGAAAGAGGAATGCGCCTCATTGGAGGCAAGTGGAAAGGGTCAATCCTATGGCACTTAAAAGACGAACCTATTCGATTCAATGAACTATCAAGACTTTTAGGTGGTGCAAGCAAGAAAATATTAAATGAGCGGCTCAAAGAAATGGAAGAAAATGGTCTTTTAAAAAGAGTGGTCATTAGTGACAGACCAATTGCCGTCTCCTACGAGTTAACAAGGTTTGGGAAAACAGCTTTAAATATTTTGGAGCAATTAAAAGATTGGAGTGAAGACAATAATTTGTAAAATCAAAAACTTAATTCTTTTTCGGGCTACAAAGCATTGGCTGCAATCCATCTAGATTTAAAAGAATTTTATATTACTCTTTCATGACATAAATCTTTTTTAGCATCAAAGACTCTAATCCCGTTACTATCAAATGTTATAAAAACAGATAAATATAAAATAGATATCAATGACAAAGTCAATGCGATAGTACCAAAAACTCTAATCTTATTTACCGATTCAAATTCTACAGGATACTTGAACATAAAGATAAAACAAACAAACAATGAAGGAATAAGTGCAAAGTACTGGGAAATATAATATGTTAATAGAGCAATTATAAGAAGAACTATAATAATAATACTTATAATAAAGTTCATTCCTAAATCATTCCTCCGATTGTAGAATCTATCTTGAATGTAAGAAACGATAAAAGTACCAAAGATACAAACATCTAACCAACAAATTAAAAATCTGCTTCTTTCATTATTTGAATCCGGTGAAAAAAAACCTATTAAAATAAAGAACATAAGCCAGCAACTAAGATCAATAATGAAAATTAAGTCAGCAATTGTTTGATTATCATGATTTAAAATATTATTAGGTATATTTCGAACATGACTTAAGCCAAATTTATATAATATTGATAAAAGTGACAGACCAATTAATACATACTCAATTATTAAACTTGGAAAAAATGAAATACTGCAATTACCTTCCAAAATAATTCCTTTATCAACTTACATGGCCCTCAACCAATATTCTACACAGAATAGAATTAACATCAACACTCAAAAGAAAATTGAACAATTCTTGAAACTATACAAATAGAAATAAATGGTCGGGATAAACAAATAGTTTCTTAAAATAAATGAAAAACAGAAATTACAAAGACGAAAGATTTCCCAATTGCGAATCCTCCTATTCGTTGGATCCACTTAGTATGGCAAAACAAAATCTTGGGTTTCTTACGAAAAAGTAAGAATCAGCTGGTGGAGGTGAAGTCACCCTAACTTTTTTTAGATAGTTAAGTTAACTTGTATTACAAAATCACTACAAATTGCAATTAATTGAAATTCTGATGAAATTCTCTTATTTACCACCACCCCAACGACTGAACCTAAGTCTAATTAATTATTTGATTCAATTCCCTATAGCTCTTAATATGAATAAATTTTGCCTTTGGATTACGTTGTGTCTCATCCAAAAGCCAAGGCTTAGTCACTTTGTGAAATATAAATTTGGTTTTTAATGCCTTTAAAAACCCAATATACTCAGGACAATTTTCAGGTAGCTCCAGCCTTGAGCCAGGTCCATTTTTCATGAACCGAGTAATAACATTCAATGGACATCTCAATGGGTGAATATCTCAAAAGTAAATTACATCAGCTTCTAGCAAGCCATCTCTCATAATACCTTCCAGAACCCATTTCTCTTTTGACAGTATTTCTCTTACAAGAATATCTCTTTCCTCTTTTGGAGTTTTTACCCAACCTTCTTTCTAAACTATTTTTTCAAGTCCGTACAATGGTAGCTGATATTTTTTTGCTAGCACTTTCCCTAAAGAACTTTTGCCAGCACCAGCATTTCCAGAAACTAATATCTTTGTCATAGTCTCCATTCTTTCGGAGCATCAAGTTTATACCCATCAAATAGAAAACCACCAAAAGGTTTTAAAATCTCTTCTGATATAGCTATTACAGCATCAACACTTCCCTCTTTATACAAAGAATCAAATGCCGAGTTAAACCTCAGCGCAAAATCTGGATCTTCCTGACTTAACCTTCTCGGAACTGTCTTCCCTTTAGCACTCCAAACATTTTTCGTTCTGAAATAAAAATTTGCAAGAGAGTCGTATAATACTCCAGCTGTTGCACAACACTCTTGATAGTTTCTTGGCTCTCTTAGATCATCAATCAAATCAGTAATTCCATATCTTGCTCGGTCGATAGTTTCTCTACTCCATGACTCAGGTCCAGAATCTAGAATTGTCATTGCATACTTTTTCAGTTTATTTGAATAATCATCTTCTCCACTGATAACGATTGATTCATTCACCATTGTTGGTAGAGATGGATAGCCTGATGCCGCATCCATTTTCTCAAAAAAGTACCTTAATGTATCTTCATCATGTACAAATACTTCCACTGGCCAATCTTCAAAGATAAATGAGTCCCTATATGCTGCTTCAAGTTTTTCAAAAACTATTACAATATCCAAATCAGAGTATGATGTTGCTTATCCTCTTAAAACTGAACCTGCGAGGAAAAATGCTTTTGCTTTTGGATATTTTTCTTTAAAAAGCTTCTCTGCTGTTTGAATTGCACTTAACTTCATTTTTTCCTCACTATTCCATTACCAGCAACAACCTCACCAGACTTCGCTTCATGGTAAGTCATAAATATATTGCCTTCAATTCCTAGTTCTTTTGATAAGGTTTTTGAAGCTATCAATAATAGTTCTTCTATTTTTTCAGGACTTTTTCCCTCAAAGCAAGTTAAGGTCGCAATTGGAGGATGCGTATTCTTAGGTTGAACTTCTACACTAGAGTTTCCTTCGACATAGAATCCTGGCTTTAATTCTTCCCAAGTTGCCCATACGTGCTCTGGTTTACACCCATAACAATCAGCAATTACTAAGCATGTTTTCTTTAAAGCTAGCTCTACCCTCGAGTTATCTTTTTGAGGTAAAGCTTTAATATTTAAGATTGGCATTTTTATCTCCTAAAATTGCTTACAATGTGTTGCATATTCATCATCAATCTCTCCATACCCTAGTTCTTTATAAAACTGCGAAGCACTAGGATTGAATGTTCTTAACCTTAAAAGACTAAACTGCTCTTGAGTATGTTTTTCTACTTTCACCATGAGCTCTTTAGCGATTCCTTTACGCCGATACTCAGGATGAACATATAAATGGCGTACTCTTCCAATCCTGTTGTTTTCAACATAAGGATCAATATTTAATCCTCCGCAGCCTACTAAAAAATCATTATCAAATACTCCAAAAAAGACCTCTCCTTCTTTGTTAAAAGTATTCTTGCCTCTATTTTAAGTTATTTAACAGAAAGTCTTAAACTTATTTTTTACGTCTAATCCAACCGACTAATGTGGATGAACTTCGTTCTTGAGTTTTGAGATAATATTCCATCATTTCAAATCCATTTTCTTCTACTTCTTTAAGAAAAATTTCTTCAGAGCAAATTCTTCTATGTTTAAACATTTTCCTACCGTCAATTTCATGCCAGTCCATGTCCCAACGATCAGGTCCCGTACTCCAAAGTATTCCATCGTGGAAGGAAAGATAATCCCGTTCGGTCATCTCTGACATATCTTGCGCTTCTATCATTGTATGTATAAAGGTAATATCAGCGCATAAATCAAAAAATCTTTTTCGATGTTCCCAATCAACAAGACAATGCAGCAAAGAACTATCAACAGTAAAATCAGCTTCTAGATTATTAAGTTCTGTTAGATCACAAGCATTAAAGTCTACATTCAGCTTTAAATCATTCATATTCTGGATTGCTA
This sequence comes from Flavobacteriaceae bacterium, assembly GCA_964215955.1. Classification (GTDB taxonomy): domain Bacteria; phylum Bdellovibrionota; class Bacteriovoracia; order Bacteriovoracales; family Bacteriovoracaceae. The sequence continues at coordinate 27,613 of CAXPDR010000019.1, read as the reverse complement.
TTTCAACCGCCTTAGGACTTACATCAAAACCTTTCACATCAAAACCAAGATTAGCTAAATATAAAGATGCTGTCCCTGTCCCACAACCGAAGTCAATTGCTCTAACCCCACTTTTTACTGGAAAATAGTGGTCTATTCTTTCAGCAAGTGCAACGTTAATCTCATGATTATAAAGTTCTTCGGGCTTCTCAAATCCATCCCAACTAATTTTACCGTCTTCAGAAAGCTTCTCATAAACTTCGTTATGCATATCAAAATATTTCATCGAAAAACTCCTGAATTAGATTTTCTTAAGGTTTATAGTCTAGCTTTTGAGCTTTGTGATGTAAATTGAATGGTGGAGGTTCGACAATGCTACACGAACTCTGTAGCTCCCCACATTATGTACCTGTAATCATAGCACATTTCTTCAATAAACCCATCCAAAATTCGGAACTTTTGCGGAAACTGTACTTAGAAAAAGACCTTTCTAGCTATGAAATTTCAAAATTAACAGGCTGGCCTCGCTCTTCAATAAGTGATGCAACTCGTGCCCTAGGTTTCAAAAAAGAAGAGATTAAAGCACCTACTCTTTGCTTCGGTGAAAAGCTTATTGGTACTACGCGTGTAGTTCACAAGGGCGAAAAAAAGGTCATTGAGAAGATGATTTCCCTTCGAGAAAAGGGTTATTCATTCAAGCGAATCTCTGAATACTTAAATGATAAAAACATACCAACTAAACTCGGTGGGTCATGGTATCCATCGACAGTAAAAGACATTGTTAAGCGAGAGCTTAAGAAAAAGGAGGCATAGCATGCGTGCGATAATTGAGATATTTCTTGCGATATTATTTACAGTAATTACAGGGACTACGGTTTTAAACTTATCAAGCAAGGCTATAAAAAAAGAAGCTATAATCAAAGTTCATAAAGGGCTTCCGTCACTTGAAGAGTTCACTAAGAAGCTGACAAAAGCTCCTTAAAAACTCCTTTAGCTACATTTACCAGAACAGCAATCTTGATTTTCCCTTGATTGCTCTTTTTGAGGCTTTGAGAGCTTAATAATTGTTAATCCACCCTTAATAACAATAAGTGAAACAAGCCCACCAATAATTAAGTCAGGGATATTAGTTTTGAAAAAGTAAACGAAAGCACCAGATATAATAACACCTGTATTTACAATGACATCATTAGCAGAAAATATCCAACTGGCTTTCATATGCACTTCCCCATCCTTATGTTTATGAATAAGAGCAAGACACCATACATTTGCAATTAGAGCAACAATTGAGACGATTATCATAAAGTTTGATAGAGGCTCACTTCCAAAATAAAATTTTCGACCTACTTCAACAAGACATAATAAGCCTAATGAAATTTGCATAACACCACTTAAGAAGGCTGTTTTGTTTTTAACATGAACACTTTTGCCAACAGCATATAGGCTAATACCGTAAACAAAAGAATCTGCCAGCATATCCAATCCGTCAGCAATCAACCCCGTCGACTCAGAGTAAAATCCCAAAAATATTTCAACAAGAAACATTGTGAAATTAATGGCGAGTAAGTATTTTAAGGTTTTTGCTTCAACGCTTGGAGCAACTTCAGGAACGTCACTTTCTAAGATATCTTCAGATGATAAAAGTGCTCCTGGTAATGAAATATTTTCTAACCCCTGAAGAATTAGGTTTGAATCACAACGATGGTAAAAACTTACAGTTCGATCTCCTAAATCAAACTCCATTTTAATTTCTTGATCAATTTTTTCAACAATTCCTTCGATCATTTTGACTTCTGATGGACAGTCCATTTTTTGAATTTTTATTTTTGTCTTTTTCATTTTTTGTCTCTTTTGCTTATTTAGTAATTATATCCATCGACGTACTGATTTTTTATACTCTAAGTAATCTTCGCCAAAACTATCAGTTAATACTCGTTCTTCAGGAATTATTTGAAAGTAATTCATATACAAAACAAATCCTGCTGCCAGTATTAGCGAAAAAGGATTTCTCTGGAAGACCCCAAAAGATAACAGCCAAAGAAGAAATCCTAAATACATCGGATTTCTTGTAAATTTATAAATTCCTCTTATAACCAGACTATTACTTTCTTGTGGAGACATTGGATTCACTGTTGTTTTCTGCTTTTTAAATTCCCACACTCCAAGAGCTGATACCAAGCAACCTATGAAAAACAATATCCCTGAGAATACATATAAGACCATCGAATTACTTACTTCATAGGGACTTGGCATTGCCCAGATTAAGGCCCCAAATATAAGGTCCACAAGTAATGGAGGTATTTTTAGCTCAAGCCATTTCATATTTTGTCCATATTTTGTATATCATCGCAACCATTCACAGATTCAAATTCAATTGTTGAGTAAGTAACATTATATTTTTTCAAGATTTCTTTTATCTTAACCTTTAATGAGTCAACAGTCCCAATCTTTGTTTCTTCTGGTACAAGAACATGAAAACGCAAATAGTAAGTTGTATCATCAATTGACCATCCCTTAACTGCATGTATGTCATTTACAAGTTCAAGCTCAATTACTTCCTTCTTCAGTTGTTCAAATTCTAGTTCATCTGGAAATTTTTGAAGAAAAATCAATCCAACTTTCATCAAGTTTTTATAAACCCCTCTTAGAATTACTAAAGAAATCAAAATTGAGAGAATTGAGTCTAATACATACCAAGGTTTTAATAATAAGACGATGCTAACAATTAAAACAGCAACCCATCCAAGCAAATCCTCTAAAAGATGGAACATGACCATTTTAGTATTCATGCCATCATCTTTAGACAACCTGTAAGCGGCAAATGAGTTTACTAAAATACCTAATATCGCTAACCCTAGCATTCCTTCAGGAGATACTTCTTCCGGAGCCATTATTCTTTGAGAAGCTTCATAAATTACAAAAATACTTCCTACTAATAAAATAACTCCATTAATCAAGGCTGAAAGAATTGAAAAACGTCGATAACCAAACGTAAACTTTTTGTCTGCATCCTTATGACTAAGCTTTTCAGCAAAATAAGAAAAGAGTAAAGCCAAACTATCACCAAAGTCATGTAGAGCATCAGAGTATATGGCAACACTATTTGTTAAATACCCACCGATTAGCTCTATTACGGCAAACCCTGCATTTAGGAAAAAGGCAACAATTATATTCTTGCTGCCATGATGGTGGTGAGAGTGATTATGTCCCATAATATTTAATGTTGACTATCTTGCGAACCACAGTGAGGCATATTGGGAGCATAAGGGTTATGAACCTTTGCCATTTTACTGCTGTTTTGTACCCATTTTTTCTTAACCATTGGGCAAGAATAAGCATTGTACTTTGAACCAACATCATATTTATTAACAATATGAATTAGGGCCATTGATACAAGGTGATAGTTCTTGTTATTAGTTTCTCTATCATTTGAAGCTTTAATTTCAGAGAGTTTCGTTTTAGAGAAATTTAAAAGCTTTGCAACCTCTTTATCTTCAATTGCATCAATTGCCTTTTTTAATTTCATAGCATTTGACTCCACGGCTTTGGCATCATATTTAAAAAATGAGCTATGAAGTGCTTCGTTCGCTTCTAAAGCTGATATAACAGATTTTTTAGCTGCTTCAGACAAAGACTTCCTATCACCCTTTTTCATTTTTGAGTGATCCATTTTAGAATGATTCATATTACTATGGTCGTGGCCTCCATGAGTTCCCGATCCATAGCTCTCCATCCCAAATAATCCAAGTGCAACCACACTCAATACTAAGAATGAATTTTTTAATGATAGTTTCTTTTCACAATTTGGACACATATATACCTCCATAGTAATTAGTTATTTAACCAAATTTTCTCTTTCCATTTTTCTTTGTTCAAAATATGAATAAACAACAGGCACGATAAATAAAGTTACTAGCTCAACTAACATTCCACCCAGAGTTGGAATGGCCATAGGTTTCATAACCTCACTACCTGTGCTTGTTGACCACATAATTGGAATTAAAGCTACAACTGTAGTTGTTGTAGTCATAACAAGGGGTCTAATTCTTCTTGAACCAGCCTCTAAAATACATTCTTTTAAACCATCCCAATCTTTGGGTTTATGATTCTTTATAGCCTCCTGAAGATATGTCATCATCACAACACCATCATCAACAGCAATACCAAATAGAGCAATAAACCCTACCCAAACTGCAACAGAAGTATTAAATCCACCTATCCAAAGAAGAATTAAACCACCAGCAAAGGCTATTGGTACTGCACTAAAAATAATGGCTGCGTTTCTTAAATTTTTGATACCAAAATAAATAAGGATAAGGTTTATTAGTAAAGCAAGTGGTACTAACATCATTAGTCTATTGTTAGAGCGAACCTGACTCTCATATTGGCCTGCCCAAACAATCGAATATCCTTTGGGAAGCTCTACATTCTTTTCAATATGCTCTTTTGCTTCCTCTACAAAACCAATTAAATCTCTGCCTTGAACATTTAATAAAACAAGTGATCTAAGCATTCCATTTTCTGACTGTATTGCAGCAGGGCCAGTAACAACTTGAATATCAGCTAGTTCAGATAGCGGTATATGTTGACCTAGGGGACTTGGCACTAAGACTTTTTTTAGTTCATCAATTCTATCTCTAAGTTCTTTCTTGTATCTAACTCGTATTGGGTATCGTTCTCGCCCCTCATAGAATTGACCAATAGTCATTCCCCCAACCGCTGTCTGAAGTATCTTATTAATTGTTCCTGTATTAATCCCATATCGACTTGCCGCAACTCGATCAATATCAAACTCTATATAAGGCTTTCCTGTAATCTGTTCAGCATATACTCCATAAGCTCCTTTAACTTTCTCAACTTCCTTACCTATCTTGGAAGCAATACTTTCAAGAGTTTTTAGGTCATCACCGAATATTTTAATACCAATCTGAGTTTTAATTCCCGTGGAGATCATGGCAATTCTATTTTCAATTGGAAATAGCCATGCATTTACTAGGCCCGGTACTTGAAGCTCTCCATCAAGCTCACTCATAATGTCATAAATAGATACACCATCAGGCCACTGATCTTCAGGAACAAGCTTAATGACAGTTTCAAACATGGCCACAGGAGCAGGATCAATTGCAGTATTTGCTCTACCTAGCTTTCCTATGGCATCAGCAACAAGAGGGTGTTCTTTCAATTTTTTATCAGTATAGGCCAAAAGCTCTCTTGCCTTTGTCATACTCACATCTGGAGTTGTTACAGGCATATAAAGAATTTCACCTTCATTTAGAGAGGGCATAAATTCTTTACCTAACTTTGAATAGGCTAACATTCCAAGCATAAAAATAATTGTAGGAAAAATGACAAATATTTTTCTATTATCAAGCATCCAATTTAAAGCTGGTCTATATTTTTCAACAATAAAAAGACTTACTTTGTTTTTCTCAATTGGTTTTAGCTCTCCTTTTAATAGATATGCTGATAATGCAGGAACTAAGATGATTGCTACAACGACAGAGCCAAACATTGCGAGTGTTTTTGCCCAAGCAAGTGGCCCAAATAACTTTCCTTCACTTCCTTCTAGTCCAAACACTGGCAAGAATGTAACAATTGTTGTTGCGACAGCAGTTAGAATTGCTGGCCCAACTTCACGAGCAGATTTAACGATGATTTCAATTCTATCTTTCTTCGATGCATTAGGGTTTTGAGCTAGATGAGAATATATATTCTCAGTCATAATGATACCCATATCAACCATTGAACCAATGGCAATAACAAGTCCAGACAAACTCATTACATTTGAGTCTATTCCTAAAAACCTCATTAGAATAAAGCTAATCCCTACACCGAATGGAAGAGTAAGTGAGACTAATATTGATGACTTAAAATGAAGTAGAAATAGTAGTATTACGATAATTGTAATTATAATCTCTTGTCCAAGAGCCGAATATACTGTACCAATTGTTCGCTCAATTACCTCTGTTCGATCATAGAAAGGTACAAGCTTAACCCCTTTAGGAAGTCCTTTTTCAACGATTGAAAGCCTTTCTTTTACATTATCAATGACTTCTTTTGGATTTTCACCAAAACGCATGGTAACAACGCCGCCAACAGACTCAACACCATTTTTATCAAGTGCGCCCCTCCTAAATCCCGGCCCAATATTCACACTAGCTAAATCTTTAACCCTAATAGGTGAATTATTCTTTACTGCAACTACAACATTTTCTATATCTGAAATGCTTTTAAAGAAACCTTTACCACGAACAACGAACTCTCTATCGCCATCCTCGACTACTTCTGCGCCAACATCAATATTACTGTTTTGGATTGACTTAATAAGTTTCGAGAAGTGAACGTCATAGGCAAATAATTTATTTGGATCAACGTCTATTTGATACTCTTTTACAAATCCACCAATACTAGCAACTTCACTTACTCCCTCTACTCCTTGAAGGAGATAGCGGACATAAAAATCCTGAATTGATCTAAGTTCTGCTAGAGACTTTGGCTTTGATGCACCTTTTTCATTTTCAAGAGTGTACCAAAATATTTGCCCTAACCCTGTTGCATCAGGCCCCATATTAGGAGTTACACCTGATGGTAGTTCAGATGAAGCTGTGGATAACTTCTCTAGGACTCGGCTTCTACTCCAATAAAAATCTACCTCATCTTTAAAAATCACATAAATAATTGAGAAGCCAAATGCAGAAGTAGCACGAATATTTTTAACCCCAGGAATTCCTTGCATCATTACACTTAAAGGATAAGTAACCTGTTCTTCTATATCTTTAGGTGATCTCCCGGCCCATTCGGTAAAAACAATTTGCTGGTTTTCACCAATATCAGGGATAGCATCAATTCTGGCAGTTTTTAGACTGAAAATTGACAGCAGGGCAATAAAGACAAATCCTATAACTACAACTGCACGATTACGAATAGATAATTCTATTAAGTTCTGAATCATAGTGTGCCCTTAGTGGTTGTGACCTGAAGTTTTGGATTCTTTCATATCTTCGTAGCCACCAAAAAGTTGTGCTTGAGCGTCTAATAAGAAGTTTCCTTCAATCACGACTTCTTCGCCTTCCATTAATCCATGTTTAATTTCAACATAACCTTCAGATTCATAACCTGCATGAACAGTTTTCGCCTGAAAGTTCTTTCCAGAAACCTTGACCCAGACGACTTTTCTTTTACCTGTATCAATTACTGCCGTTCTCGGAACCACAAGTGGCATTCCTTCTATATCTACATTTAAAACAGCATTTGCAATCATTCCGGGCTTTAGCTTACCTGAAGCATTTTCAATAGTAGCTCTAACTTTTAATGTTCTTGATTTTTGATCTAGGACAGGGTTTACAAAATCTATAACTCCAGTAAGTTTTTCCCCCGGAATAGCTGTAAATTCTAAATCTACTTTTTGTCCGATCTTAATTAATGATGAATCATGTTCATATACATCCATCTCCACCCAAACATCTGCTAAGTCTGAGAGTTCAAAAAAGTTTTGCCCCTCTTTAAAGTATTTACCAACAGTAGCATTTCTTGATCGAACGATACCTGTTGCATTTGAGTAAATTGTAATCTGCCTTGGTACTTTTCCTTTTTTATACCAATTTTCAAATTGAAAGCTCTTTATTCCCCAAAGTTTAAGTCTTTCAATACTCTGATCTAGCATATCTTTAAATTCTTTAGTCTTGCTTTTTGCATAACTTTTTCGAGCTAGTAAATATTCTTCTCCAGCAGTAATTAACTTTGGGCTATATAAATCAATTACAGGATCACCAACCTTAACCATACTACCAGTTGATTTAACATAAACCTTTTCAACTCTCCCTCCAATTCTAGCAGGGATATTACTTTCTTTTTCCTCTGATTGAAGAACTGATCCAAGCAATCTAATTTTCTTTGTCATTTTCATCGTCGTTACAGGAAAAAAGTCTGGCTCAAAATGTTTTAACTGAGCTTTTCTTAGCTTCACTTTGGCAACAACCTTAGCGGCCTTATTTTCTCTTGGTTTCTTAACCATAGGTGTACCATCCATAGGACAAACATCTTCTGTTTCACTTGTCACATCGGGAAAATCTTGACATTGCCAAATATCTTTTTCAGGCACAATAGCCGCCGCTTGAATATCTTCTTCATCGTCAACTTCAATCTTTGTTAGATTCATATGACATATTGGACATTTTCCCATTTCTTTTTCTTTAATCTGTGGGTGCATAGAGCAAGTATAATAAACCTTAGTCTTAGAGTGCTTATGACCTTCGTGAGTTTTGCTTGAATCACTAGAGCCTTCTTTTTGACAAGAAACACCTATAGCAAGGAGAAACATTAAAAATATAATACTAATTAACTTATTCATTTAAGGACTCTCCTTTAACATACTTTAATGTTGCTCTTTTAATATCTCTTTTTGCTTCGAGCATTACTTTGTGCATGAGGATTTTTTGTAATTTAAGTTCACTTTGAAGTAACTCGACATAAGTAGAGTTTCCAAGACCATAAGACTTAGCGGTTATTTCTCTTGAATTACGAGCGAACTTAATGGTTTTCTCTTTTAAAATACTCAGTTCTCCTAAAAGTTTATCTATCTCTTTATTCAATACAGAAATGTCTCTATTTTTTTGCCTCTTATAGTTTTCAAAGTTTTTAACGGCCATATACTTCTCTTGAACCGCTTGCCCATGTTTGGAATACTTTTCTCCAGAGAAAGGTAGAGGAAAGCTAATTGCAGCGGAGGCAAAGTCTCCGTTCCCATCAATATTTGATCTTTTTGTGTACCCCAGAGATACAGTTAAATCTGGAACATAGTTTTGCTTAGAGGCAGTTAAAGCTAAATCTTTAGCTTTTAGCTTTTCTTTTAAACTAAGCTCCTTATTATCTTTTAATTGATCTGAACTTATTTTGAGAGACTTCCAAGGTATAGAAGTTTCTTCAAAATCAGAAGTTCCTATTAAATACTTTAGCCGATCGTCTATTTGAGATAGTTCGTATTTCTTATTATTTAACTCACTTTCAATTTCAGACTTTCTAATTTGAATATCAAGAAGTGCTTGCTGAGATGTCTTTCCTGTAGAGTATAACCTTTTACTAACTTTAAGGATTTTTGAAATCCATGCGTTGTTCTCTTTTAGAATCTCTAGCTCTTCAGATACTTTCCTTTTGATAATTAATATTTCCCAAAAAGCCTTAGTGAGAGCTTCTTTCTTATCATCTGCAGAAAACTTGTATGCTTTTGAAAGAGACTTAAATGCATCTTCAATATTTCCATACTTTGTCGTTAAAGCTATTTTCTGTGAAACGCCAAACTCAATTCCAGTCATAGGAGATTGGTCATTTTTCAAACTATCCTTTGGAAAATTTTTGGCAGCAATTTTAAACTTCGGATCTCCCCATGATCCTTTTAATTCAGCTTCTTCACTTAAGGCTTTTGATTTAAAGTTCACCGAATCAACACTCTCGTGTGTACCCAAAACTGTTATGGCCTTTTCAAAGGTAATAGCGTTAGCTTCTACTGAGCCAATTAAGAAAAGAATAACTAAATACTTCATCATTTTAATATCTCTTTTGATTCTCTTATCCATTTTTCAACCTGTTTTACCTCATCTTTAGTTAGCTTTTTATCTCCATGCATAATGAGATAGCGAAATGGTGGCATGGAATCATTCTTAATAGATTTAGCAATAGCATCTAAATCTTTTATAGGTGTCTCATGGCTTACAAATGGAAAATCTTTTGAGAAATCCAGATGCTTCTTTGACTCCTTTATATCACTATCAATTAACTGCTTTACTCCGGGAATTTTATAATACCAAGGGTACACAGTTGTATTTCCATGGCAGTCAAAACAAGATTTCTGAAAGATTGGTTTCACAGTCTTTAAGTATTCTTGATTTATTCTTATATACTTTTCTTCTATTTCCACATTTGGCTTTACTGCCTTAGGTTGTTTCACATCATTAGAGTGATCTTCACCTCCATGTCCCCATACATGAAACGTGTTCGTAAAAATAAAAAGCAATAGCAGAACTTTCAAAAATCCCCCAATTTAATAGTCTTCACCTCCTATTACGAGTGTCTTTTCATATTTGTGACAAAAAACTTACTTTTTTAATAAAACTATAGTATTTTTAACTAGTTATACGCCCATGGGGTACTTTTGAAAAGTTTTTGTCACAAAATAGGCACGCTCGTCGTAATAAGAGGTAGAGGATGGGAAATCCATTTTCACATTTAGAAGATGAAAAGCTCATGGAGCTTTATAAAAATGGTGAAAATATGGCCTTTGAAGTTATTTATTTACGACATAAAGACCGAGTTTATAGCTACCTAGATAAAAGGTTGTCCGATAAGAATATGATCGAAGATATATTTCAAAGTATTTTTGTTAAGTTCCATAATTCACGACACCTATATAGTAGCAAACACCCACTTTTAAAGTGGATATATACAATATGTAGAAGTGAGCTTCTTGACTCAATCAAGAAGAATAAAGCTAAGTTTGTCCAGTTAAGTGAAGATCAATTGAGCGTAGAACCAACTGAGCTTAATGACAAAATTGATCTTGATTCGATTAAGACTCTTTCAGAGAAAGAAAAACAAGCCCTGAAGCTTCGTTATTATTCCGAAGAAGACTTTATCGAAATCTCTAAGGCCCTTAATACATCTGAAGCAAATTCAAGAAAGCTGGTTTCAAGAGGCATCAAAAAGCTAAAAGCAAAATTACTAGGAGAAACAACATGATTGATCCTAATGATAAAAAAGATTTTCAAGACTTTATCAATTCCAAAGGAGTTAATCCTCCAGAGGAATTAAGTAATAGAATATTGAGCTTTGTTCAAGCAGACTTAAATCCAGCTCATAAAGTTGTATTTTCAAAGCTTCTCGCCATTCAAGCGTTTATAGGTTTCTTGACTCTTACATTTTGCCCACAATTTAACCTAAGCTTAACTAATAACTTTGAACTTTTTCACTATTTTCATCATAAGTTTGGAGAAAATATTTGTATGGCAATATGCGGTTCTATTTTTATGGGTAGTGGCGCTCTTTTTGCAGCCTATCTTTTAAAATCTAGTGAAATTGGGAAGATCAAAGAATCAAGATTCTTATACTATACTTCCATATCAATAGTAGCTCTTTCGACTTTTTTCTTACTAGGCTCAGAGATATACTTAACATTCGCAACTTACTGGCTTGCTGGTTCAACTATTGGCGGCTTAGTTATTTTTGAATTGAACAGATTAGTTAGAAAAGAAGTATTCAATTACTAAGATTTTGAAGACTTTTTAATTAGCTCCATAACCTCGTTAATCTTTTCTTTAGCTTCTTTTTTAGAACCAGAGCTAACTGCGTTCATTAAGCAATGATTGGCATGTCCTTCTAATATTTGAAGTTCTAGCCCTTTTAAGGCACTTCTGATCGCCTTTATTTGAGTCAGTATATCAACACAATACTTCCCATCTTCAATCATATTTTTAACGCCTCTAACTTGACCTTCAATTCTATTCACTCTTGATAAGTGTGATTTGTGGTCTGCGCCCTTTATATCTTTTGCCATATCTAAAAACCTATAACTGTGAAATTGCCAAAAATCATATCAAACTCTTAATTCTAAGGCTATTTGAAACAACAGAAATACTACTCAGGGCCATAGCTACACTTGCTAAAACAGGTGGCATCATTGGGCCACCAAAGATAACGAGAACTCCTGCTGCAATTGGAATTAGTAACGTATTGTAAATCATGGAGAGAAAAAGATTTTGTTTAATAATCTTCATTGTCCCTTCGGATAATTCTATAAACTCTAAAGCTTTTGATAGGTCACCTTTTACAATTGTCACGTCAGAAGCGTTTATCGCCACATCAGTACCAGTTCCCATTGCCATGGATAGATTTGCCTTTGCTAAAGCTGGAGCATCATTAACTCCATCTCCAACCATTGCGACAACTTTCCCACTAGCCTGAAGTTTTTCTAATTGAGTTGATTTTTCAAGAGGAAGTGCGTTAGCAATAAAATGGTCTATACCTAGCTCTTTAGAAACAGATTCAGCTATGATTTCGTTATCGCCTGTAATCATCCAAGTTTCAATTCCACGCTTTTTTAGATGATTGATTGTCTCTTTTGAAGAATCTTTAATTTTATCACCTATTATGATTGAACCAATATGATTACCATTCAATGAAACAAATACGAAGCTTCCAATTTGACTTAAAGCAAGGGACTCATCAAGAACTACTCCGCTTTCATTTAACAGTTTTTCATTTCCTATAAGATAATCCTTCCCATCTATTTCTGCTTTTAAGCCTTTACCTTTAACTATTTCAAAACTATCTGGCTCATTTAATTCTAAGCCTTTTTCTTTAGCATATTTAACAATTGCTTTTGAAAGAGGGTGTTCTGAGAATTGTTCTATAGATGCAACATCTTTTAATATAGAATCATCATGATCTTTAATATTTACTTCAATAACAGAAGGCCTTCCTTCAGTAATAGTTCCAGTTTTATCGAAAATAATCGTATCAATACCAACAGCCTTTTCAATAATATCTCCACCGCCAATTAATAAGCCTTTTAGCGATGCGCGACCTGTGGCAACGACAACAGCAGTAGGCGTTGCAAGTCCTAAAGCACAGGGACAAGCAATTACAAGGACTGCTATGAAATTAGAAACTGAATTTCCCCAAATAGGCGAAGGCCCAACAAAGAACCAAGCTAAAAATGTAACGATTGAAATTACAATAACTACAGGAGTAAAAATTGAGCTTATTTTATCGGCATATTTCTGAATTTTAGGTTTTGAGTTTTGTGCTTGCTCTACAAAGTTTATAATTTGAGATAAAAAAGTATCATTACCTACTTTAGTCGCCCTATACTCAATAATGCTGTCACCATTAATTGTTCCAGTAAAAACTTGATCTCCACTTTGTTTAGATACTGGAATTGGCTCGCCTGAAATCATAGACTCATCAATTGCAGATTCACCTTTGATAATTTTTCCATCAACAGGAAACTTCTCCCCAGGTTTAACTCTAATTAAGTCACCTACTTTTACATCTTCTATTTTAACTTCTTTTAATTCACCATCAACTATAATCGTTGCATTCTTAGAGCTTAGTTGAAAAAGAGAGTTTAGTGCCTCAGTGGTCTTTCTCTTCGCTTTCTCTTCAAAGTATTGACCCAAATAAACAAATGAAATAATGAACCCAACGGCTTCAAAATAAACCTTTTGAGTAAGTCCAGCTTGAATTGAAAAGTCTTTGAATATTGTTATAAAGAGACTATAAAGAAAAGCTGCTGTAGTTCCAAGCCCAATTAAAGTGTTCATATTAGACTTGCCACTCTTTAAAAAGTTAAAAAGTGATTTTTGAAACTTTAATCCAACCCATCCCCAAACAGGAGTACATAAAATTAATTGTAAATACCAGTTAATGTCCTTAGATGGCCAACCTTTTAATGGCCACATGGCTAGAGCAAATATCATCATTGCCAAAACAATCGAGATCACAAACTTATAAAAGTTTTCATCAACTTTTTCTGAATCATTACTGATTTTTTCATCGTTTGCTACTGAGTAACCAAGGGATTCTATCTGATCAATAACTTTATCTCTAACGCTATGGTCTTGAACTTCAAATCGGCCAGTTTCAACTGCAAAATTTACGCTTGAGCTTTTCACACCTTCTAGCGAAGCCACTTCCTTCTCAATTGTGCTGGCACAACTAGCACAGCTCATGCCCTCAATTTTAAAAGAAATCGTTTCCATATTAAGCCTTTTTGATACTCTTAACGCTAAAGCCAAGCTCAATTAGATCATTTCTAACCTTCATATTTGAAAAATCATTATCTGCAATAATCTTAACTGTTTGTCCCTCAAGGCTTACTTTCGTGTCCGAGATACCATCTATATTTTGAAAATGATTTGAAATTTTACTTACACAGCCACCACAATTCATACCTTCTACTTCAATACTTAATGTTTTCATACAATCCTCCATATACCCCCATAGGGTATATGGGTTTTACTCAAAATACAAGTACTCAAGACCCATAAGCATCAAAGTGAAGCAATATCAATTAATTAAGACTCTGATGTTAAAAGTTCGACTTCTCATCCGCGACCAACGCTTTTACCGCGAATGCTAGGCGAACCTTGGGAAAAACACAAGAATTCCAAACAGATTTTCAGATACTTAGCGGGTGTTCGTCCAGCATTGCAGTTGGTGGAGGTGCCGGTACTCTTACAACTTTTTGTTTTTATTAAAGCTGTCATACCAAGTGTAGCCAAAATAGCCACCACTTTCTTTTTCACCTCTTAAAAAATCACTACCTGATTGTGTAGCAGCATCATTTTAACAGTATTTTGGATTGAAGTCTATTTCTTCTCTGATTTAACAAATAGAAAATTTCTTTAAGACAACATTTAGTAGATAAGTTTGATTTTTCTCAAAATATCGAATTTTGAAGCTTCAAAAAATTAGATATAAAGCTACGATAAATACTTTTTTAAGTACTCAGGTATCTCCATCCTCTTAAATGGAGATATATTACTTCCCCCAGTATTTCCTGTTGGCAAAATACCGACTAATGAGCCTAGAAAGCCAGTCGGAATTCTAAACAACTGTCCTAAGATTACAGGGAAGTCTCTTCTTTTAATAGCAATTTTTAACATATATAGATGACTTAACGTATGAGGAATTACATACTTTTGTCCAAGAACATGAGCTTCCTCGAGACTTGAGAAAGCTTCATCAAACTTTTTTAAATCCATCTGTTCTATAGCTTTATTCATTTTATAATAAAATATTTTCTTCAATTGAGGCTTCATACAAGTCATCCAAGTTAGTTATGATTGTTATATTTTGATTGAATTAATATCTTCAGTACTACAAAGCGTTCTCAAATCTCCATCCGAGTTTCTCCTCTTCTTTCTTAACTTAGATATTGTATTATTCATAATGTGACGTACAAGAAGTTTAAAGAGTATCTTTTTAAGACCCTTAGGGTTTGTTCCAAACTTTTCATAAAATTCATCTGGGGAGTCAAACACACCTAAATCTCTAACAATACCTTCTTTTTGGATGTAAGTACTATTATTTCCACTCCAGTCGACTTGAGGAGACTGGAAATCATTACTTGCAACACCATAACCGCAAAGAGTTTTAGGGTTACTCTTAAAATATGATTTTAAAGATCCTAAATATTCTTCATCAAGTATAAATCCTTCAAGATTGAACCAATTGCCATCATAATTTATTTCAATCCAGCTGTGAAAAATCTCTCTTGGAGTTAACCAATAAAATATTCCTGTCACTGCTCCATATTGTAATCTTTTATCAATAGTAAATCCATGAAATCGAGCCTCAACACCAGCACCTCGCAAAAGGGCAAGTAGTAGATTAGACTTTGTATTACATTGTCCAAATCCATCTTTTAAAACTTTTGAGGCTGATATATCATCACTTTCATTATAGCCAAATTTAATTTCATCCCTAACAAACAGATAGCAAGCATTAATGATATCTTTCTGCTCGGTAAGTCCACTTGTAATTCTTCTTAAAACTTTTTCCACTTCAGAGTTTTTATAGTCTAAAATTTTAGTTTCATTCATCATCTCAACCTCGCTAGTTATTCTATTTACAGTATAGATTGAAGGCTATTTATGATCTTTTATAAACTGGCTATTTTTAAGAATTTCTGTAGGTGAAAGGCCAAAGGATGACTTAATTATCTTAGATAAGTGTGCAGAATCACTAAATCCAGCCTCCAAAGCAATATCAGTGATTTTCCTGTCATTACTATTCGCAAATAATGTAATTGCTCTTTTTAACTTTTTCCATAAAATATACTTTCTAAAAGGTACTCCAACTTCTTCTTTGAATAAATGAAGTGTCCTACTTTCTGATAATGAGATTTCTTTGGAGATTTCATTTAATCTAATGTTTTCCAAGTATTCAGCTTTTTCAATCATTTCTTTTACTTTGACAATTCTAGAGTCTATGTTTTTGTTGTTATCAATTCCAAGATTCTCAATTAGAGAATTAACATCCTTTAAATCCCTCGGAAAAACATTAAGTTTTTCGATATTCCTTTTCACCTCTTCTATCTTAAATAAAGACTCATTATCAATTAAGATTGACAAATATTTGGAGTTACTTTCAAGGAACCTATGAGGCTTGCCCGAGGGGATAAATAACACTTTATCTTCCATTATCTTGTCATCAATCTCGACTTGAAACTGTTCATCATTTACAGAAAAAGTTATCTGATGAGCAAGATGTGAGTGCAACTCAGTGTTGAGTGAGTCAGATATGATCACAACATAGAAATTGTATAAGTAAATTTCATTATTCATCAAAGATATTCCTTTATTCTCTACTGCAACTACTATTACAACAAGAGTTATCTTTGTTTAGGTCTTGCCGTTGAGTTTTAGATAACCTAATAATTGTAATTCCCCCTTTAATGACAATTAGGGATACAAAACCTCCTATAATTAGGTCTGGAATATTACTTTGTAAAAAGTGAACTAGGATTCCAGATATAATTACGCCGGTATTCACAATTACATCGTTCGCAGAAAATATCCAACTGGCCTTCATATGTACTTCACCGTCTTTATGCTTATGGATAAGAACAAGACACCATACATTTGCGATTAGTGCTACAATTGAAACGATTATCATAAAATTTGATAGAGGTTCACTTCCAAAATAAAACTTGCGCCCAACCTCTAACAAGCACAGAAGCCCAAGTGAAATTTGCATAACACCACTAAGAAAAGCGGTTCTATTTTTTACAATTAAACTTTTGCCAACAGCATACAGACTAATTGCGTAAACAAAAGAGTCTGCTAACATATCTAACCCATCAGCAATAAGGCCTGTTGACTCAGCATAAACACCAAGCAAGATTTCGGCTATAAACATAGTAAAGTTTATAGCAAGCAAATACTTTAATGTTTTTGCTTCAACACTCGGGCCGATATCTGGAATATCATCTTTAGAAATTTCGTCAGAGGTTACTAAGGTTCCTGGCAATGCTAATTGATCCAAAGCCTCTAAAATAACTTTAGTATTAACTTCATGATAAAAAGTAGCAGTCCGATTCCCTAAATCAAAATCTACTTTTATATTTAGATCGAGTTTATCTAATATTCCTTCAATCATTTTTATTTCTGATGGACAGTCCATCTTTTTAATTTCAATTATCGTTTTTTTCAATTCTAAGCCCTTTATCTACTTTTTGGGTTTCACTGCAGCCCTTTGACGACTCAAACTCAGTTGTTGAGTAAGTTACATTATACTTCTTCAAAATTTCTTTTGTTTTAATCTTTAATGAGTCAACTGCCCCAATCTTTGTTTCTTCTGGTACAAGAACATGAAAGCGCAAATAGTAGGTTGAATCATCAATAGACCACCCCTTAACAGCGTGAATATCTTTAATAAGATCTAATTCCATTACTTCGTTCTTCAGTTGTTCAAACTCTAGTTCATCTGGAAATTTTTGAAGAAAAATCAATCCAATTTTCATCAAGTTTTTATAAACGCCTCTTGGAATTATTAATGAAATCAAAATTGAAAGAATTGAGTCCAGTACATACCAAGGTTCAAACAATAAGACGACACTAACAACTAAAACAGCGATCCATCCCATTATATCCTCCAAAAGATGGAACATCACCATTTTGGTATTCATTCCATCATCTTTAAAGAGCCTATAGGCAGCAAAGGAATTAACTGCAATTCCTAAAATGGCGAGCCCTAACATTCCCTCTGCGGAAACCTCTTCTGGAGCATTATTCTTTGTGAGGCTTCATAAATTACAAAAACACTTCCCAGTAATAATATAACTCCATTAATTAAAGCTGAAAGAATTGAAAAACGTCGATAACCAAATGTGAAATTATCATCAGCATCTTTGTGGCTAAGTTTTTCAACGAAATAAGAAAAAAGTAAAGCTAGACTATCACCAAAGTCATGTAGGGCATCAGAGTATATGGCAACACTATTTGTTAAGTACCCACCAATTAGCTCTATTACCGCAAACCCTGCGTTTAGGAAAAAGGCAACAAGTATATTCTTGCTGCCGTGATGGTGATGAGAGTGACTATGCTCCATTACTACCTATCTCTTGAAATTTCTCCCCAGTTTTTTTGTGCCCTTTTTGTATTTTCCTCAATATGCTTTACAAATGTTTTCTTTTTTTCTTCTGTTGAAAAATAGTAAGTTTCACCACTGTGAGACAATGAAAACTCTTTTTTCCCAAGTACATGTAAATCCCCTTCCGAGACAGATTGCGCACAATGATTTTTAAACATCGCCTTTGAACTATGTTTCATATTACAATTTTTTTTACAGTTTTTATGGTGATGATGCGCAACCTCTTTATGATGATGTGCACATGAAGATAAAAAGAATACTCCTAGTATCATTATTAAAAATAGTTTCATTATAAATTCTCCTTTAATTCTGGTTGCATAAACCTAATAAATAATCTGTATAAACTAGGAATTACGATTAGTGTAAGTAAAGTTGCTGTAAATATTCCTCCAACAACAACTGTAGCAAGTGGTTTTTGAACTTCAGCTCCTAGCCCAGTTGAAAACATCATTGGTAAAAAGCCAAATATATCAGTTAATGCAGTCATTAAAACAGGACGAAGCCTAGTCATTGCCCCCTCTTTCACGACATCATCAGGAGTTTTTCCATCTTTAATTAATCGATTAAAGTAAGTAACAAGAACAACTCCGTTTAAAATACTAATACCAGAAAGAGCAATAAATCCAACGCCTGCAGAAATACTGAATGGCATTCCGAAAATATTTAAAGAAACAACACCTCCAATTAATGCCATTGGAGCACATGCAAAAATCAAGAGTACCTGGGCAAAGTTTCTAAAAGCAGCATAGAGCATACCAATAATGATCAACATTGCTAATGGAACTAAAACTGCGAGTCTTTGCTTAGCACTTTGCAAGTTTTTAAAGCTTCCACCCCATTCAATATAATAGCCTTCTGGCAGTTTAACATTCTCTTCAACCTTAGACTTTGCTTCATTCACGAATGACTCAACATCTCTTGTCTCTGGATTTATTAAAACAGCTACTCTTCGCTGTGAATTTTCTCTAGATACAGCAGTGAAGGTTTCAACGAAGTCAATTTTAGCAACTTGTTCTATTGGAACAGTGTAGCCCTCAGAGATACCTACTGGAAGCTGACTTATTGTGAACACATCTTTTCTTTCATCCTCTGATAACCGTGTTACAATTGGGTATTTTCTGACACCTTCATATACATGCCCAATTTCTTTTCCACCTATTGCTGTATTGATTGCATCAAGAACAGGTCTTGCAGTAACTCCTAATTGCGCTAGCTCTTCCATTTTTGGAGTGTATTGAAGCATAGGAGATTTTCCTTTAGATTCAGACTCAGCTTCACCAGAACTTTTGATTTTCCCTACAATCTCTGCTACCTCTTTCGAGTAAGTAGTTATCTTATCTAGGTCCTCTCCAAATACTTTCGCTGAAACATCAGCTCTAGTTCCTTCTAAAAGTTCATTAAATCTTAGCTCTACTGGTTGAGATACCATTATAACTTGACCTGGAACACTTAACTCAAGTCTTTCCTTAACTGCTTTCATTAAATCTTTTTTGGATTTTATTTTATCTTCTTTTGGCCAACTATCACGTGGTTTCAGCATTACATAAGAATCAGAAATATTAACCCCCATAGGATCTGTTGCGACTTCTGCAGCACCAGTACGTGCAAAAACATTTTCAACCTGAGGAAACTCTTTAACGATTTTTTCAGAGAGCATCTGAAGTTTTACAGAGTTTTCAGTATTAATATTTGCAGGTCGAATAAACTGTAATGCAAAATCACCTTCATCTAATTGAGGTATAAATTCCGATCCCATTTGAGAAAACATTACAAAACCCGCAAGAATAGATGTTGCTCCAATACCAAGAACTACCTTTTTAAATTTAAGGGCAATATTTAAAACAGGTGCAAATCCTTTTTCCGCAAGATCCATTAGAAAAGGTTTCTTATCTCTAGTTTTTCCACTTAAAAATGTTGCAGCTAGAGCAGGAACAAGTGTAAATGATAAAAATAGAGCAGAACATAGTGCCATAATAAAAGTCTGTGCCATTGGGCCAAACATTTTCCCTTCTACTCCTGTTAACGCAAAAAGAGGTACAAATACGATTATAACAATCAACTCGCCAAATCCAGCCGCTGATCTTATCTCTATAGCTGCTTGAGTGACATACTCTTTTACCTCTTTCCTTGTTAATTCTCTACCAAGTCTTTTCCCTTCTTTTTGTAATTTATGAACACAGTTTTCAACGACAATTACAGCTCCATCAACAATAATGCCGAAGTCAAGAGCACCAAGACTCATCAGATTCCCTGAGACATTTTGCCATTTCATTAAGATAAAAGTTACTAATAGTGAAATTGGAATTATAATTGATGTAATAATTGCTGCTCTTATATTACCTACTAACATTAAAAGAAAAAGAATTACGAGACCTGCCCCCATTAATAGGTTATGCTCAACAGTTCCTAATGTAGCATCAACCATATTAGATCGGTTATAGAGAACATTAATTTTTACCCATGAAGGAATATCTTTTTTGATTTGCTCTAATTTATTATTAACGTCATCAGATACAGTTCGGCTATTTTCTCCTAAAAGCATAAACGCCGTACCAATGATACTTTCCTCTCCATTTACAGTAGCTGCTCCAGTTCTTATTTGTTTGTCATATTTAACCTTTGCAATATCTCCTATTTTAATAACTTGATATGAAGAAAGTCTCTTAATAACTACATTTTCAATGTCAGAAAAGTTCTTTAAAAGCCCTACACCTCGAACTAAAAGTTGCTCTCCGGTTTGTTGAATATATCCACCACCAACATTAATATTAGTTTTTTCAATAGCATTTTCAATATCTTCAAAATGAAGACCAAATTTTGTCATTTTTTCAATATTAGGCTGAATAAAGAATTGCTTCTCATAACCTCCAATCGTATTAACCTCAGTTACTCCTTTAACTGTTAATAGTCTTGGTTTTATAAACCAATCCTGAAGGGACCTAAGCTTCATAAGCTGTAACAATCTTTTGTCAGGATCACTTTCTGGATTTTTAGCTGCAACGGAATAATGAAATATTTCACCTAAGCCTGTACTAATGGGCCCCATTTCAGGTACGACACCATCAGGTAGCTCTAAATTTTGTAATTTCTCACTTACTAATTGACGAGCAATTAAAATTTCAACATCTTCTTTGAAAATTACAGTAACCTGAGAGATACCAAACCTTGAAATCGATCGAATGGTTTCAACGCCAGGAATTCCATTCATTGAGTACTCAATTGGAAAGGTAACCATTCTTTCAATTTCTTCTGGTACTAAACCTTTAACAGGGGTATTTATTTGAACTTGTGTGTTCGTAATATCAGGTACGGCATCAATTGACAAAGTTTGAAAGGACCTATATCCAAACACTAACAATAACAATGTTCCCATAAATATATACATTCTGTTGTTAACAGAAAATTGAATTATTTTGTTAATCATCTATACTCCTAGTGAGAATGTCCGTACTCAGATTTATCTGTTGAGTACACATCGGTCACTCTTAATAAGCCAACGCCATTTGTCACGATCTGATCACCAAAGTCAACACCTTTCACTTTTACTAAGTATTTCCCATTTGTTTCTTTAACAAGCTTTACTGGAAGAAATTTGAAAAAACCTCCTCTAAATCGATATAACCCTTTAACATTTTTTGATGTTACTAGAGTGGATTTTTCAATTTCAAACTCATCTCCATCTACTGTTTTCAATTTAAGCTTTAGAGATTTAATTGCCTCTTTTGATAATTTAAAACCTTTAATCTCATCCACGATTTCGATGGCCTTCCCTTTACCAATTGCTTTTCCACCACCGTGATCATGTCCACCATGATCGTCGTGGTCATCATGGCCAGCTTTAGAGTGATCATGCCCATCGTGATCGTCGTGGTCATCATGGCTAGCTTTTGAGTGATCATGTCCATCATCATCACTATGTTTAGATGTTTTGCTATGATTGTGACCTGAATGATCATCCCCAGAATCAGCAAATGCCAAGCTAAACATTGTTAAAAGTCCAATAACTAATATATATTTCTTATTCATGAATAACTCCAAAATTTAATAACTTTGCTTTACATTGTTCATTTGAAACAATCTTTTCCATTTGAAACTTTGTTAACTTCTTTTTTACACTCTTTAACATTGACGAGTAAGACTTGACCTCTTCAGAACATATATAGAAACCGTTGACTGAGCATTTTCTCATAATTTCAGAATATCTAATTTCATCTATTAAGATTTCATCACAAAGATTCTCATTAAAAAACCTCAAAAACTTTTTCTGTGAATAACGTTGCATACTAAAGTTATTTATAAAGCTATATGAAATATCTTTGATTTTAGAAAAATAGTTTCTTAATTTAACTTGGTTCTCTTGTGTTAAATCTTCTGAAGATGCAATTTCGACTTCTTGCTTTAATTTCTTTAACGACTTTATTTCATTAAAAGTAACTCCATACTTACAAGATGTGAGAACAAGAGCTGCCATCATTAGTAATATAGTTCTCATTATTTCACCTCACTTAAAATAGATTCAAGTTTTCCCTCTTTTTTGGAGTAATCTCCGTTAAAAATAGATCTTTTAAGCTTCTCAATTGTATTTACCACTTCATACTTATAATTAGTTAAAGATATTGAAGCATCAAACACATTCTCAATACTTGTTAACATTTCAAGAGGATCAATATTCATCCCTAAAATCAATTGTGTTTTAATAGACTCATAATTCTCTTGAGCTAATTGAAACCTTTTGTTTTGATTATCTATATTTTCAATATATGAATTAAAATTGTTAACTAAGTTATATAAGTTTTTCTTGATAACTTCTTTTGTTGCACTTTCATTCAAATCGATAATATGACCCTGCGATGCTGTAATTCTTAACGAGCTTCCAAGACCAAACCCTAATCCATCTTGCAAAGGAATATTATTAAAAACACCTCCACTAGCACTTCTTGCTGTCGTTGATGATCCTAAAAATGTAAAATAAGCTTCTTTTCTAATATATTTAAGAGAGTTCTTAATATATTTAAATTGATTTATTTCAGGAGCATTATCCAAGGCCCTAAATACAAAAGTATCAAAAGAAATTGGTTTTAAACTTTCAACCTGAGGAAGATCAATACTAACTAACTTTAAATCGTCCTCAACTGGAATCCCCATGAGATAAGATATTGCTTTAACTTCTTCATACACTAATGTTTTAAGAGAACGTATATCTTCTGCTAACTCAAGCCTCCTTATTTGTAAGAACTTCAGCACCTGAGGAGGAACTTCACCAAAAACAGATCTTGTTTTTACAATTGCTATAAGTTCATCCAATTGACTCTGCTGATTTTCTAACAGTTTTAAAAAGTCTTCATCTCTTAACGTGTTTATATATAGAAGCTTTGCTGTCATAACTTCATTTGCCCACAAAGCTCTATATTGCTCTTTTTGTGCGAGATAAAATAGCTTGTTTTGAGAAACTCTGAACCAATTATTTGGTACCAAGAAAGGAGCTATATCTTGAACGATATCAATTGCTGATGCCCAATCAAAAGGTAGTTTTAAAACGTTCCAAAAATTTAACTTAGGTAATAAATTTCTTTTACTAAAAATTATTGTCTCTTTAGCTTGATAAACTCTTTGAGCATTTTCTAAAACCGTAAAATTGGACTCTTTCACTTTTAAAGCAACTTCATCTAGGGTTATGCTTTTTTCTTCAGCATAGCCTATACTTAAAAAACTTAAGAGTAGTAATGATAATAAGTATTTCATCTCTAATTCCTTTGAAGCTTAAACTGATATTCTTTTGTGCTCACACTAGACTCAAAAAAACCACTTAAGATATCAATCTGAGAAATATTATTCTGTTTAAGATCTCTTGCCAGTTCACTAGCGTCTCTATATAGAATTTCACGATCTAATTGATTCAAATCATCAGATAATAAAAGTTTAAAAATATTTTTACATGATTCAGAAATTATATTGATCATGCCTTTATCCACATCAGGTTTATACCCTTCAATAGTACAACTAACTGCACTATTGGAAACCCTTGGGTTTTCAAGCTTAATATGTAGATTAATTGCCATGTTTTCTAATTCGTAATTTATTTCTTGCAGGGTTCTAGTTCTGTCTGAGAACGAAATTGGTATACTAGGTGAAATCATCGCTTTAATAACAAAGTCAATTTCTTCTACTGTTAGGTCACCTGCAAATGTTCCTTCAATTGATTTAATAAAATACTTTCTTTTATTTAAATCCTTTTCCATTTTATCTGCCCACTCTCGATTATTCTCGTTCTGAGCATTAACCTGTTCTCTTGATCTAATATTTTCTTGCTCGGCAATTCTCTCATCACCACCTTTGCTACAACCAACAATGCTTAATAATGTAATAGCTAAAATCATTAGTTTTTTCATAATATACTCCTAAAATAGACCTTCAAAGGCCTTTGTATTTCCATCAATTAAGATCAGTTTTCCATATGTATCTAAAATATCATTTTCTGTTTCAAACTTAGATCTTAAAAAATCAATTTGTTGTCTATGGGACTCGATAGACATCTGGATTGAAACAACACCTCTTGAGAATAATTTCTCTACTTTTTGGTGTTTTTCTTCAAGCTCTACTAAACTAGGCATCCCTTGTAAGGTCCTGAGCGATCTTTTAAATTTTTGTACGAGATTATTTCTTTCAACTATCAACAATTCCTTTTTATTCGCTGATATTAACTTTTGAGCTGATAGAGACTTAAGAGCATTTAGCTTCCCCCCATCATTAGTTTGAAATATTGGCAATGCAAAAGAAACTGAAATACCTGCTGATACATATTCATCATTTCCTTGAGTTTGGTATTCAAAAGTCGGCCCAATGGATATATTTGAGTAGCCCAACGATTTCTCAACTTCAAGCTCGCCTTTTGCAAGATCAACTTTAAAATCTTCTAATTTTAGTAATCCTTTTTTCTCTTTTTCTTCATTAAGAAGATTAATATTCTGGTATTTCAAATATTGATAGCGAGGAACGAGATCATTGCATTTTGATAAGAATTTAATTTTACCCATCAATAATGTCTTTTCATTTTCAAGATCATTTAACTGAGCTTTATAGTCGTTAGATGCTAGTTTTAAAGTTGAAAGCGATACTGTT
The DNA here is from genome assembly GCA_964215955.1 of Flavobacteriaceae bacterium. Classification (GTDB taxonomy): domain Bacteria; phylum Bdellovibrionota; class Bacteriovoracia; order Bacteriovoracales; family Bacteriovoracaceae. Next base: position 2,368 of record CAXPDR010000019.1, on the reverse strand, counting down.
TCTTCTGGGTTTAATCTCTTTCTCAATGACAGTTTTTTTATAAGTTTATCAAAAGTTTGAATTGCTTCTTTAACAGCTTTAATTGTAACACTTAGCTGAGCAACCCTCTGGTAACCAATAGTTGATTGAATATTTGAGTTAAAAAGAGCGAGATCAACCCCTGCACCTTTAAGTTTTTGATAACTTTTAGCCTTTTCTATACGCTTATCTCTTTTTGAGCCAAGCTCTATTGTGTGCTTGGCAGAAAAAGAGTAAGTATTTATATCAAGACCAAACTCATCTCCCTTTAGGTATTCAAAGTCTAGCTCTGGATTAGGTCTTTGCTCTGCAATGTCAATTCTACTTGATGCCAGCTCTTTCTTTTTAATCGCTTCAACCTGTAGTGGTCCATCTAGCTTAACTCTATTATAAAAGTCTTTAATGTTTTTTACGTTACAAGTCTCAATAGACATAGCAACATTACTGAACAGCAGTACACCTGCTAAAAAGTAAACATACATAAAATTATCCTCAATTAATTAATCTGTACTGTATTTAAAATGTTAGATTAAGAAATCGGAGGACGTATAATGTCTAAGTGGTGGTTAATAGGTTGATCGACTCTAAATTCAGGATATGACACAGTTATCTTATATGTCGATGGTAGTTCTTCAACAATGACAGTACTAATAACTACATTATGAGAATGCCCTAGATGACAGTGATCGTTACAATTTTTTGTGTCGCGTTCTTCAGAATCACTGGATGCATGAAAATCTACATCCGAACAGCTAATTTGTGTTTCGCAAGCACTAAAATCATCATGCAATGAAGCAGATGTGAAATCTGTAAGTACTGTAAATATAAGTAATAACGAAACTATTATTTTCATGATACTCAAACATTACAACAATTTTACTTCATACTCAATCAAAATTGTAAAAACTTAATGGATTATCTTGCTTATAACGACAGTAAACTAATAATGGGAGCAATAATATACTCCCATTAAATCTTTAATAATTACTGTCTTTTGAACCACATTGAGGCATATTTGGTGCATAAGGGTTATAAATCTTTGCCATTTTATTACTGTTTTGTACCCATTTCTTCTTAACCATTGGGCAAGAATAAGCATTGTACTTTGAGCCTACATCATATTTATTAACAATATGAATTAGGGCCATTGATACAAGGTGATAGTTCTTGTTGTTAGTTTCTCTATCATTTGAAGCTTTAATTTCAGAAAGCTTCGTTTTAGAGAAATTTAAAAGCTTTGCAACCTCTTTATCTTCAATTGCATCTCTTATTATTTTTTAAAAGAATCACCAACTTTCTGAACATATAGATTAAGCTTCTTCTGATCCATTTTGCCTTGATTCATCAGTTTCCATTTAACTGAAGGAAAGTCCTTAATTTTATCATCCCTTACTAATGACCAATCAGGCTTATTTGAAACAAAGCTAATAAGAAATTTTTTATCATTTTCAGTAAGAGCATTTTTTATACCTTGAACAAGTTGCGCTCTAACTTCTAATAATCCATCTAAAGAAACATCAACCTTGGCTATTGAGACAAATTCATCTTTATATTCGTTTTCATCTAACTTAATTATTAATTCCCTGTAAACTCTTTCGGCTTCTGGCTTGGTTTTAATTCCTTGCCTCCTTAGACTTCTAGGTATTCTCGTTACAGGATGTCTCCGACTGTATGTAACGACATAATGTTTTTTTGCTTGATCGTATTTAATTCCCACCAATGACCTCCTTAATTCTCTAAGAACGTCATAAGAAACGCTTTAACTGTTTTTAGTTTTTGATCATCTAGCCTTTTAATAATAGAGATGCATTCACTTCTTGTATGTTCAGGGATTTTAAAATCCCCTTTAAGCATTCCTTCATATTGCTCATAGGTATATCCATAAGCATTGAGAAATCTTAAAATAAGATCATACCCTAAATCCATTCTCCCATTCTCAGCATGATTAACTGTTGCACTAGAGTACCCAATCAACTCACCAGCTTTTCGCATGGAGAGATTTCTAGACTCTCTGAGATAAGCAAGTAGTCTTCCTTCTTGTGTTTCAATCTTAGTGTCGCTTCTGCGATACTTTTTCTTCTTTGGCTTCACTTCTAACCTCCTTAAAAACCGTTTAGAAAAAGAACTTTGGCTACACAGAGTAGTTTTTTAATTACATAAACTTAGCTATTCATTTTGAGGCCTTGACTACACTAAGTAGTCTTTTTGTTTTGTAGCTAAATTCTGTCCTTCCTGAGACATAGTTAACAAATTATACCGGAGACATAGTTTACACTTCTAAATAAATCAGTCGGTTATAATACTCCTATAACAGGAGGTTATAGCATGAGCTGGAAGGAGTCGACTATTA
>CAXPDR010000018.1:0-431550 GCA_964215955.1 Flavobacteriaceae bacterium | reverse complement strand
TTTAAATTGATTTTTTGTACTTTGTGGCATCTAATTTGTGAAATATGCTGCGTGCATAGTAGCTTATTGTAATTGTATATGGCGAGTGGATTAAATTTTCTTTTCAAAAAACTGCTTTTATGTTATTTTCTGGTAGCTTACAGCTGTAGTGATGAGAATTATGTTTCGGTTGAATTTTCACCAGTAAATTATAATCTTAGTGAAATGCCTTATGATAATCTTTCACAGTATAACTTTTTTCAGGGTGAACTTAAAAACCTGGATCCCGTTTACGGAGTAATACCTTATGAATTAATAAGCTCTTTATTTACTGATTATTCTATTAAAAACCGATTTTTATGGATGCCTGAAGGAGTGTCTGCTGACTATGTTTCTAGCTCTGAGGTATTTGATTTTCCTGTTGGCACCATTCTTATAAAAAACTTTTCATACGATGATGTTTTACCAAATATGGTAAGTAAAAATATTGAAACAAGGCTAATGATAAAAAAAGAAAGTGGCTGGATATTTGCAGACTATATTTGGAATGAAGATCAAACAGAAGCTTCCTTTAGCTTGGACGGTAGTGTTGTTGATATTTCTTGGCTTCAAAATGGTCAAGAAAGAAATATCGCTTATAGAATTCCTAGCGCTAGCGAATGCTTGACATGTCATAAAATTTCTGATGGTGCTATACCTAACGGGGTAAAGCCTAGGAATATTAATAAAACATTAGATTACGGATCTAACACAATGAATCAATTAGACAAATGGATGGAGATGGGTTATTTAAATAGCTACCCTGCTAACCTTGAGGCGGTGGCTAATTGGAAAGATTTGTCTGAGCCTCTTGAAAAAAGGGTCAGATCTTACATTGACATAAATTGTGCCCACTGTCATTCAGACAACACCCATTGTGAATATAGGCCAATTAGGCTTAGTTATGAAGCAACAGAAGATTTAGCCAATATGGGAGTTTGTCTGACGCCTGACACTGACCTGGGTAATGGTACTGATTTGATTATAAACCCTGGGAATATCAATAGGTCTGTTCTACATTTTAGAATGACCAGTAATGAAGAACAATACAGAATGCCATTAATAGGAAGAAGCATCGTTCACGATGAAGCAATTGAAATGATTGAAGAGTGGATTACTTCCTTAGATGATGATTGTAACTAAAAACACCAATATGAAAAAAACATTTTTACTAACAATAATATTTATGCTTGTAAGCATAAGTCACTACTCTCAATCTGGGAGCTCCTGTGATGATGCAATTGAAATAACAGCGGGAACGTATACTGTTGATGGAATTAACGGAGCCTCATATGAAGCAAATTGCACAGAGTATGATGCGGCTAATGGAGAACTACAATGGTATTCATATACCCCTTCTCAAGATTTTCTAGTTACAATTTCAACAGACTATGCTGTCAATGGTGGATTAGATACTAGGTTTCATGTTTATGGTGGTGATTGTGAAAATCTACAATGTGTTGGCGGTGATGATGATAGTGGTGACGGATATTTATCTCAAAGTTCTTTTAATGCTTATTCAGACAATACTTATTTTATTGCTTGGGATGATAGATGGGGTACGGAAGAATTTGAATTTACACTTGAAGAAAATGATCCTCAACCTCCAGCTCCTTTCGATTTTACCCCTATCAATGTAAATTCTGTTGGCTCAGAAAGAGGGTTAGTAGACATGAATGGCGATGGATTAGACGATTTAGTTTCTATTCAATCGAGCAATATTAATTTATTAATTCAAACAGAAACTGGTTTTGATGAAGTAAATATATCGACCGACCAGGCGGATTACACTCCTTCATGGAGTATGGCTGCAGGTGATTTTGACAGAAATGGTTATAATGACTTGTTATATGGTGGAGGTAGTGGTGTTACATTTATGAGAGCTAATGATAACGGAACTGCTTACACTGAAATTTCGGGTAATGAATATGTTTTTTCACAAAGATCAAATTTTGTTGATATTAATAACGATGGGCATTTAGATGCTTTTGTTTGTCACGATGTCCAACCTACCGTATACTATATAAACGATGGTAGCGGAAACTTACAATTCTTCCAAGGCCCTAACGAAGACGGAATCCCATCTGGAATTGGAGGGGTTGAGTATGCTTTATCTCCTTATCCTGGTGAACAAGAGGGCGGAAATTACGCTTCAACTTGGGTTGATTTTGATAATGACAGAGACATAGACCTATTTATCGCAAAATGTAGGGGTGGTAATATTCAATGGAAATATAACGAGCTTTGGAGAAATAACGGAGATGGTACTTTTTCTAATATAGCTGATGTAACCGGCTACTACAATGGTTTCTATCCAGATGGAGGTCACGATAATAGTTCTAATTTAGGTGACCCTGTTCAAACATGGTCGTCTGCATGGGGAGACTTTGATAACGACGGAAATATGGATGTTTATGTTGGCGCTAGCGCAACTGCAGATGGTAGTCATAAATTAATGCGAAATAATGGAGATGGAACTTTTACCGATGTTACAGCTGGTTCAGGTGTTGAAGATGCTCCATACGGGATAGAAAATAATTCTGGTGATTTTAACAATGATGGCTACATTGATATTATTTCTAACGGTAGTATTCTTTTAAATGACGGAGATTTTACTTTTACTCAATATGACGGAGGAGTGCCTGGCCCAGGAGGAATTGGCGATGCAAATAATGATGGTTTTCTGGATGTTTTTAACGGAAGTAATTTATACCAAAATAGTTCAAACGGAAATAATTGGCTTAAAATTATGACAATAGGTACTACGTCTAATATTAACGGTATTGGGGCAAGAATTGAAATAACTTCTTCATCAATTGGAACACAGATTAGGGATGTTCAAAGTGGTACAGGCTTTAGATATATGAGCAGCCTAAATACTTACTTTGGCTTAGGAGAAGACACATCTATTTCAACATTGACAGTGTACTGGCCATCAGGAACTGTAGACGTACTTAATAATATAAGTGTAAACCAGACATTAGAAATTACCGAAGGTCAAACTCTTAGTGCCCAGGTAACTGAGTTAAATCAGATTATTGTGTTTCCAAATCCAGCTAATGATTATGTTGAAATTAAGTCTGATTATAATTTAGAAGGCGCAATTATTAGCCTGTTTGATCTGAATGGTAGAAGGGTAATAAATTATAAAAATACTGGTGCATCTAATTTAGTCGATTTATCAAGTCTTAGTGTAGGCGAATACATTTTAAGGGTAATATCCTCAGAAGGAGGTGTTTATTCAACAAAGGTTTTGAAGCGATAAAGTTATCTTTTTGAAACCTTGTAAATGACATCTCTTTCTGTTAAGTAGTCATTTATGAAATTAAAATGGTCTCCCAGGAATTCGGGAGGTGAGATCCCTTTTTTATCAAACTTATTTTCTAAAACTAAGTTTGCAACAGCTGTACAAGTATATCCGGTTGTTCTAGCCATTGATATTGTATCATTCTTATACCTGTCAAGAAGTGTATAAGTGTATTCTACATCTTCTTCGTTCTCTTTTCCTGAAATTTTAATTCTCATTATAGTGAAATCTTCATCCCCTTCTTTCATTTGCCACTTAGGAAAAAGTAATTTAGATGTTAGATCTATTGGTCTAATCATGTTTCCGTTTATTTCAACAGGCTCGTAAGAAAAATAGCCGCACTCTCTTAAAACCTTTAAATACTCAACACACCCAGGATATCTTAACGTTTTTTCAATCATATTTGGCACATGGCTCATGGTTTGAATTAATGTTCTTAACCCATCCGAATTCCAGCTTTCTAGGGTTCCTATTTCTTCAAATTCAACTAACTCCGTGTCCGAAAGTGCTTCTTTTATTATCAAAGATTTATTTTGAACATATCTCGCTGGTCTTATATATTCTTCAATAACATCAATTGGAGAAAAAACTGCTTGATATTCAAATGGCCATTCTCTTTTATTTGGAAGACCTCCTACTAGGCATTCATAATCAGTTATTTTCATCATCTTATCATGATGAGAAAAAATAATATTGCCCATTCCTGGTGCTACACCACAGTCCATTACAGCGACAACATCATTTTCTTTAGCTAACTTATCTAGTTCAAATGGATCTTCTGGATAAAAAGAAATATCAACTATATTTTTCTTAGCCATTATAACTCTTTTCATTGTTTCATATCCCATAAATCCAGGCAATGCACCCACAACTAAATCATAATCTTTTATGATATCTTGCAGAACGGATAGGTCTGACACATCTGAACAAATCTTTTTTACGTGTTTAGATTTTAATTTATCTAAGTTTGCTTGAGAAATATCAACAGAAGCTACATGATATTTTAAGGAAAGATCTTCAGCCATTACTCTACCAACAAGTCCACAGCCTAAAACAACTATGTTCTTCATATTAATCATCCATTGAAAAATCTTCCATAAACTTAGTAGTATAATTGCCCTCAATATAGGCCTTACTATCCATTAACTTTCTATGAAATGGAATTGTAGTTTTAATGCCTTCTATAACAAATTCATCTAACGCTCTTTTCATTTTATCAATTGCCTCATCCCTTGTTTGAGCTGTTGTAATAAGTTTTGCAATCATTGAATCATAATTTGGGGGAATCGTGTATCCAGAGTAAACGTGTGTATCAATTCTTATTCCGTGTCCTCCCGGTAAATGTAAATTAGTTATTTTACCAGGTGAAGGTCTAAAATCATTGAATGGATCTTCTGCATTAATTCTACATTCAATCGAATGGAGTTGGGGCATATAGTTTTTACCTGAAATTTTAACTCCAGCCGCAACCATTATTTGTTCTCTAATAAGATCATAATCTATTACTTGTTCAGTAATAGGGTGTTCTACCTGGATTCTAGTATTCATTTCCATGAAATAAAACTTTTTTGAGTCCAAATCATACAAGTATTCAACAGTTCCTACTGAGTCATACTTGACTTTTTTAGCCAACCTAACACTCGCCTGACACATCTCATCACGAGTTTTCTCATCAATTACAGGGCTTGGTGATTCTTCAACGACTTTTTGAAATCTTCTTTGAATAGTACAATCTCTTTCTCCAAGGTGTAGTACATTTCCATGCTTATCTGCAAGAATTTGAACTTCAATATGCCTTGGGTTAGTCACAAATTTTTCAATGAATAAGGTATCATCACCAAAGCCTAGCTTGGCCTCTTGTTTTAAAATTTCGATTGAAGAAAGGAGATCAGCTTCTTTATCTATTTTTTTCATTCCCCTTCCACCACCGCCGGCGGAAGCTTTGATCAAAACAGGATAAGTCATCTCTTTAGCTTGGGCTAAGATATCCTGATCAGATAATTTATTAACATAAATTGGTTCCAGCGTTGGAACATCTGCGTTCTTAGCAATTTCTTTTGATTCTATTTTATCGCCCATAGACCTTAAACAATCAACGTTTGGACCAATAAAAGTTATGCCGCACTTCTCACACATTCGTGAAAATTCATCATTTTCCGATAAAAATCCATAACCTGGATGAATTGCATCCGCACCAGTAATTTCGGCGGCACTTAATATGGCATGAATATTTAAGTAACTTTGAATTGATTTTGCAGGCCCAATACAAACTGATTCATCAGCAAGCTTAACGTGAAGTGAGTTTTCATCAGCTTGAGAATAAACTGAGACAGTCTCTATTCCCAGCTCCTTGCAGCTTCTCAGTATTCTAACCGCAATTTCACCTCGATTTGCTATAAGAACCTTTTTTATTTTTTTCACTTTTTACACTCTTACCTTGAACAATGGTTGACCAAATTCTACGAGGCTTTCATTTTCAACGCAAATCTCAACAACCTCACCACTAACATCACTTTCTATTTCATTCATTATTTTCATTGCTTCTAATATACATAAGGTCTTACCATTTGAGATTTTATCTCCAACCTTAACATAGACAGGTTTACCTGGTGCAGATGATGCATAGAATGTACCAACAAAAGGTGATGTGATAATGTGTAAACCTTCATCAACACTATTTGTATTTGTCATGTCACTAGATGAATTAGCTGTCATTTGCACACTTGGTTGATGAGCCACAAAGTTTTGAGTAGGTGCTGCATTAAAGTTTACAGCTATTTTTAAATCTTTTTCTTCATACTTTAACTCACTAACGCCTTCAGATTTAGCAAGTTCAATAAATTTTTTAACATTTTCTAAGTTCATGTTTATCCCTTAGCTCTTTCTACATATTCACCAGTTCGAGTGTCAATTTTTAAAAGCTCACCTTCATTAATAAATAAAGGTACTGTTACTTGTAGTCCCGTTTCCATAATGGCTTTTTTACCACCAGTTCCACCGGCAGTATCACCTTTCAGACCAGGATCTGTTTCCGTCACTTTAAGATTTACAAAGTTTGGTAATTCAATTGAAATTGGTCTTTCATTAAAGTACAGAATTTCAACTTTAATACCATCTTGAAGATAATACTTAGCATCCCCTACATTATCATGTGATAAATGCACAGACTCGTAAGTCTTAGTATCCATGAAATTATATCCATCCATATCACTGTAGGTATATTCCATTTCTCTATCTTCCATATCAGGTTTATCAACTGTATCTACTCCAGACTTGAAAGTCTTTTCTAAGACTTGACCAGTTTCTAAATTTTTAATTTTCGCTTTTACAAAAGCCGATCCTTTACCAGGGTTCGTATGAGCAAAACTCACAACAATAAAAGGCTTTCCCTCAATGGCAATTTTAAGTCCATTTCTAAAGTCAGTAGTTTGATATTTCACAATGTATCCTTTATTTTAGCAATGCTTTTACAGCAAAATAGTATGAATCTTTTCCAAGCCCACTCATTATTATAGAAGAGGCTTGGGCAGTCAACATCTGATGCCTAAAAGGTTCCCTCCTATAAACATTTGTTAAATGCACTTCAATTATCGGAATTTTAAGAATTTTCAACGCGTCAAGAATAGCGATTGATGTATGGGAAAATGCAGCAGGATTTATTATCAAACCCTCATAGCTCGAATTACATAATTCATGTAGTTTTTCAATAATTTCTGATTCTGAATTAGATTGCCACCAAGTAAGAAGGGCTTCATCTTTACATTTTTTTTCTGTATATGTTTTTATTTCATCCAAAGAGAGTGATCCATATTTTTCGGGCTCTCTTTGCCCCAACATATTTAAATTTGGGCCATTTATAATTAATATGTTTTTCATAAGGCAGCTAATTTTACTTGAGAGACTTCATTAATTTTTTTCTGAAATAATTCAAAATAGCCTCTTAGTTTTTCAATTTTTTCGGTTTCGTTATCAACACTATTTGCAGTTACAGTTTCCGAAATGTTCTCATTCACCATCATTAAAGTAATCTCATCCAAACGCTTCCTGGTAGGTTCATCATCAGGGTGCAGATCTAAGATATTTTCAAGAACACTTGCTGCTTTATCTAAATGACCTTGATTACAATATAAGTCTACCAAAGTGTGACTGATTATAGGGTCACCATTCTTACCAGAAGGTGCAATGACTTCATCTGCCTCGTTATCATAATCTTCATGAAAAAATTCATCATTAAGATCATGGTGTTTTAATTCGATGGATTTTTGTTTTACTTCATTTTTAAAATTATCAAGTGGAGATTCTTTTTTAACATTCCAATTCTCAACAGGATCTTCCTCTGTGGACTCTTCTTTATTTGAAAAACTAACTTGTACCCACTCATCTTCATCAAAGGAGGAGTCATTATTTGAAGTCTTAGCCTCAATTTGCTCATCAACCTCAACTAACAGGTCATCTTCTAAAAGTTTAATTTGTTCAGCAACATAAACATCTTTTGGATTAATAAGGAGTAAATATTTAAACGTTTGAAGAGCTTCATCTAAATGTCCTAAATTAATACATGTATTAGCAAATAGCTTTTGAAGCGTGATATTCTCTAAATTCTGTGAAACAAATGGTCTAATTGTATTGTAAGCCATTTCATAGTTTTTCAAGTCAAAATAACAATTAGCTAGAACGGTATAACCAAGAGTGTAGGAGGGATGGTTTCTTATTCCCTGAGATAAGATTTTCATTGCTTCATCAATCATACCAAGTTTTCTATAGGCTTCCGCTAATGGAGCAAAAACTCTAGAGCGAGGCTTTTTTTCATACATTAAAGAGTACTTGTTCAGCAATGTTGTATTGTTCTTAATCCTCTTCATTAGATACCGATATTATCGCCTAGCTCTCGGTTTACTAACCCGGCTTCCTCCTGATTTACTACTCGAGGAGTTAAAAATATGATTAATTCATTTCTAGATTTTTGTGGGTTGTAAGCATTTTTAAATAACCATCCGATCAATGGTAAATCTTTTAAAAATGGCACTCCCGATTCAAGTTTAAAGTCTTCTGTCTGGTAAATTCCACCAACTACGACCGTCGAACCATTATCAACTAAAACATTAGTCGAAATACTTCTACTATTAACAGGGGGTAACTCTCCCGCGACTTCTGCTGTTCCGTAACCAGACTTACTTATACTAACAGTCATAAGGATACTTCCTTCATTTGTCACTTTAGGAGTAACATTTAATGAAACAGTGGTTGGTATTCTTTCTACAGAAGTAACAGTATTTCCATTTTCATCCTGTGAGTTTACTGCAAAAGTTCTCGTCGTATTGTTTGAAATCGTCGCTGCTTTATTATTCTCAGTAATAACTTTTGGAGACGAAATGATCTTCCCCTTTGATTCAGATTCCATAAGTTGTAGGGAAAATGCGAGATCAGTCAATCGACCAACATTTACAGTCGCACTTAAAAGAGAAGAGTCACTTAAATTAGTGGCTGAGTTAAATGAAAAAGCAGCGCTATCAGATGCTAAGGTATCCGCATCCACCAATGGATTGTAAGAAAACTTTAGACCATCTGCCAAACCAGCTCTAAATTCATAATTTTCGGATGCTTCAACAATTTTCGCTTCAATTAAAATTTGAGGCGTTTGAGTATCCAGAGTCTCAATAATTTTTTTCATTCTTTCAATAACTTCAACAGTATCTTTAACGATTAAATTTTGAGTACGTTTATCAGGGGTAATTGTTCCTCTTTCCTTAGTAGAGTATGACTCTAAAACCTTTTGAATATCTTCTAAAGTTGCATAGCTAATCGGAAAGATTTTAGTTACGAGGGGATCAAGAATCTTATTTTTTCCTTTTTCCTCTAGTTCTGCAGATTTTTCTGCTCGGGCCTTTTCTGAAGTTGTAATATTTAAAATATTTCCATACTTTCTTGCAACTAAGTTACCTAAATCCATAACTGTATCTAGTACTTGGTCCCAAGGTAAGTTGGTAAGACTTAATGTAAGAGGTGGAAGCTTGTTAACAGCATCATCTATAATTATATTAAAGCCAGATGTATCACTGATCATATTTAAAATTTCAGTATATGGAATATTATTAACATTTAATGAAATTTTTCTACCAACATATCTTTTAATTCCAGACTGAGTTAAATTTTCTAAAATATCATTAATTGAATCTGATTTAGGTATCAAAACCTTTTCATTTTCTTTTACAGATGAAAGGACTTCTCCCTCTTGAGCTTTTTTAAGCTTAGATCTAGTAAATACACCAAATCTATTTTCAATATGAAGAATTACCTTGGTACCCCGCTTTTCAATAAAGGATCTAACGTTATCTCTCAGCTGAATGGCAAATCTAAGATCATTTGATGATCCTGGTTTTTTATACGGACTGACGAAAACAGCACTTCCTGAAAACTCTGATGTATCGATACCTCTTAAAAGTTTTTTATCTGCTTTTGCATTTTTCACATCCAAAATAATTTGCTTATCATCTTTTATATGACTTTTTTGAGCGTATACGGAATTTGAAAAATCTAATATTAATTTGGAAACTTCACCTTCTTGTATGAAGTTAATTGATTTCATCTCGACTAGGTTTTGAGCAAGTACATTAGTACTTAACAAAAATATTAAAAAAATCCATTTCATTTATATAACCTCATCCTTAAAGCTATAGTTCATCCTAGCAACATTATTGTGATATAGGAACAACTGTTTCAATAAATTCATCTTCACCGTATATATTACTAATTTTCTCAACCAATATTACCCCACCTGGTAAGATTGCTTTTATTTCTGGTCCATCAAGTCCAAACTGATCACCTTCTCTCAATGTAAAAACTTCATTGCCTCCGGTATTAACAAATATTCTTCGCTCTTTTCCAATGAGGATTCCGGTTATTTTAATTTTTGAAAGATCAAATCTTTGTTCAAGTTTTGGTTTATTATTTAAAATACCTGATGCTCTTTGAACCCTCTTCTTACTACTTTCTGATTTAAATTTAGGAGCTTGAAATGGATCTCTTAACTCAAACGGCTTTTCTATTGAAGTATGCTCATTAAATATATTATCAATCCTGGCCCAAGAAGATCCTAAACTAAGACTGAAAGCTAAAATAATTACAAACTTCATAAAAATTATTCCACCTTATCCGGGTCAAACTTTTTATACTTATAAGCCTCGACAGTTGTTGTAAGGCCTAATATTTTAAAACGGGATCTTCTGTCTCCTTCATTGGATTCAAAAAATCTTAAATATTTAACATTCAAAATTCTACCGTTGTTGCTGAGTTTTTCCAATTTTTCAAAAAATATTAAAAATTGTAAAAATGTCCCTTTAGCATCAAAGTTAAAGTCCTTTGATACGTAGAAGTTAAAAGACTGTTCTTCTTTTGGCGTTGGTGAGGGATCTAACATTCGCAATTCATTTGAAAAGTCAGTTAGGGTACCATTAACTTCAGTTACATTAATATCACTCGGTAGCTGTCTTTGAACTTTCTCCATTCGCTCAACAACTTCTTTAACTCTCGTTTTTGACTCTTCTAAATTTGATTCAAATCGTTTTAAATCCAGTAAGTCCTTTTCCATTTTTTTAAGCTTATTTTGAGAATTCGTTAAATCTCTTTTGGCTGAATTAAATTCTTGCTCCATGACATCAAATTTTTCAACACCAAGCATAATGGCATAGACTAAAAATAATAAATGTATATTAGAAACTAACTTATCTTTCATTTAAAACTCACAACATTAGTAGTAATTTCGTATGGTTCAAATTTTTGCTGATTATTATCCGGAGATAGGTTTGAAGGTCTCGTATAGTTAACATTTCCATTAAAAAAGATAGAAGTTTTTAAGTTTTCAATAAATTGGCCAATACTTTTCCATGATTTTGAGTATCCAACCAGTTTTAATCTTTTATCATCCAGTTCCAATTCAAGTAGCCAAACATCTTTTGGAATATTTTCAGCAATATACTTAAGAACCTTAAAAGGGTTTTGTCTCTTATCAACGATCTCCTTAACAACTTGTATCTTTTCAGCAAGTTGTTTTTCCTGCTCATTCAACTGCTTTACTTGAGTTTTAATTGAGTCATATTTACGACTTTCTGTTCTCAATTTTCTATACTTAGAATTGTTCGAAGTTGATGCTTTTTTAAATCTTTCGATATCACCAGAATAAACAGACTCTATAACTGGCTCAATCAGATAAACAGCAAGAAAAAACGGAATAAGAAGTTTTAAATTAATTAAATTAAGTTTTATACCGCCAAATTCAGTGAAATTGGCCCGCCGATCACTTGGAAGTAAATTTACCTTAATTTCCATTTACGCTTCCCTCATTGCCAAACCAAGCACTGTCAATCCAGTAACTCTTATTTCTTCTAATTCTTCTTCACTAAAGTTATTACCTTTTAGTTGCAAAAACTCGAAAGGATCTAACTCTTCAGGCTCAATATCAATTAAATCGATAAGTGCATCTTTAATTCCAGGTAGAAGCGAACTCCCACCAGTTATAAACATATGTTTTACTTGATCTGATGAACCAACTGCAATATAGAAATTTAATACTTTTCTTAACTCGCCAATTAACTTTTCTAAGTGAACTTCAAGTAAATCAATAATTTCTTCTGGTAAATTACCGTTATCATCTCCATTTATTTTTAGATCTTCTGCTTCCTCATAACTAACCCCCATACTTCGTTGAATTTCTTCCGTTAAAAGAACTCCTCCGATAGGTATTTCTTTAGTTAAAACAGGGGCTCCATTTTTATAAACAATAATAGTCGTATATTGGGCTCCAAAGTCTAAGATGACTGCTCCTTCATTAGAGATATCCTCTAGCCTTTCATGAACAATTTTTTCAAAAACGTTAGAAAGAGCAAATACATTGAGATCAACAACTTTTACCGCAAGATTCGCTTGTTTAAAAATTTCGATATAATTATCCGCGACATCGACCCTTGCTGCTCCAACAATAGCATCTACAAAATCTGAATCATCAGATATGACAGAAAATCCAATCTCTGCATCATCAGCACCAAAAGGAATATACTGCTCTGACTCCCAAAGAATATTATCTTCAACTTCATCCTTACTTCCTGAAGGAACTTGAAGTCTTTTAGTAACAGTATTAGGGCCACTTAAACCTAGACAAGAAATTCTTTTTTGGATCTTTTTTTCTGAAAGTATGGTGAGTATTGCTTCTATGACTTCTTCGACTTTTTGAATTTCATCCTCAATGATAGCCGCTTCTGACAATGGATAGGACATGTATTTTTCAAGTTTATATTGACCTTTTTTGGCATCTGATAGAAGTGCAATTTTGACAGAGCTTAGCCCAATGTCAACACCTAGCAGATGACCTTTTTCAAAATGAACTTTGAGCTCATTTATTTTATCAATAATACTGGACAAATTTTCCTTCCTTGAAAAATGCTTCAATTGACATTATACAACAATTTTTTTCGCAAATTCAAGCGATTAGAATATTATAGTCAAAAACTCAAAAAGTTTATCCTACTAAAAAGCTCAGGAAAGTAAATTTGAATGGCAGCAACAACAATTATATATGGGCCAAATGCAAAAGGAGTATCTTTACCCATTTTATTTCCAACAATTAATCCTAGCCCAACCACAGATCCCAATAAGCAGCTCATGAATATATTTGATAAAATTCCCATTGGGCCTAAAATTAATCCCAATATACCAAATAACTTTATATCACCACCCCCTAGACCAACAACTCCTCTAAATTTATAAAAGGCATAAGTTATTAAATAAGGACCTAAAAAACCAATTAATCCACCAAAAACCCAATTAAGAGAGTTTTCAAATAAAACTAAATAGGCAGTAACAATCGCTAGAAAAAAAAGATTTATCTTATCCAATAAAAGATGATGATCAATATCAATCATTAAATGGACAAGTAGTATACATGCCACACTGAATTGAAATGAAAACAAAGTCATAGTTTGGATATTAATAACGTCAGGAAATAAGTTTAAGGCAATTAAACCTGTAACAAGTTCAATTAAAGGATAGCGAATACTAAAAGACTCATCACAACTTCTACATTTTCCCTTCAAAAGCAGGTAACTTATAATAGGAATATTGTCGTACCATTTCAATTGATAGCCACATTTAGAACATGCTGATCTAGGCGTTACAATACTTTTACCAAGAGGCATTCTGAGTATAACAACATTTAAAAAACTTCCAATTAAAAGTCCAAATATAAAACAAAATGCCTTAAACAAAGTAATTACACTAATCAAGATTTTTCCTTTCAAATATAAACATTGCTAAGCAAGTCAGAAACAATCCATAAAATGTTCCATACAAAATAACAGACCAGATAAAAGAATATGATAAAGATTCTTGATAAAGTACAAAGTCTTTAATATTAAATTTGTAAAAACCTGGTAGAAAACTATGATATGTATTTACAATTGCCTGTAGGCTTTCACTTTTTAAATATAAAGATGTATTCTTTACTGTAATTATCCCATGCCCAGTAATATATAAAATTATTGATAATAAAATTGAAATTGCTTGAGATGATACTAATGACAAGGTGGAGACAACCAACAGAACAATGGTTGACTCAAATATCGTAAAAAGAATTGACCAAAAGAAGAGATTTGGAATATCTGCCCCTAATCCTTTTATTATAACCACCGTAATTAATGCTAATATGGCAATATTTACTACGAGAACACCAATAAGACCTATTATCTTTCCTAAGATGAAGGCATATCTGGGTACTGGCCTAGATATAATCATATAAACTGTTCGACTTTCGATTTCTCTATACAATAAACCAACCCCAATCAGGATTGAAATGACAATGGAACTTAAATTTAAAAGTCCTAATCCAAAGTCAACTGCAACTCTAAGAGTTGTCTCATAGGTAAAATGATAAGCAATAAAAGTGATGGTCGCCATAGTTAGGCCTAAAACCAAAGATACGAATAGAATCTTTCCTTTAATGATTTCTCTAAAGGTATTATGGGCTATAATTTGGATTTTATTTATATTTAAAAGCATTTTAAGTCACACTATAAAAAATTTGTTCTAAAGTTGGTTTATCTGGAGTTACTGATAGAACTTTTTCATTCTTTTCAATAACTTGTTTTAGAAAATTATTCGTCTCATCATGGCTCTTTAAAACAGAATATATCTCACCATTCTCTTTTGATAATCTAATAGTATTATTAGGTTTTAAGTTTTCACTTATTATTGAATCTACATTGCCACTATAAACTAATTCACCATTTTTTATAAAAATCACTTCTCTACAAACTTCTTCTACATCTCCAACAATATGCGAACTAAAAAAGACAGTACTGCCTAAATTATTCACTTCGCTAATAATATCTCTTAAATCTTTTCTTCCAATTGGATCTAGTCCAGAAAGAGGTTCGTCTAAGATTATTAACTTTGGATCATGAAGTAAGGTAGCCAAAAAACCAATACGCTGTAGCATTCCTTTTGAATAAGTTTTTATATAACGATCTAGTGCAAAGTCTATTTTAAACCTAGGTGCCCAAAAATTTATTTGTTCTTTAATTCTAGCTTTTGAAACATCTGCAAGTTGCCCCATATAAAAACAAAACTCTTTTCCGGTAAGATGTGGATAAAAAAATGGTCTTTCAGGAAGATAACCAATTTTCTTGAAGGCTTCTTTTTTTGAACCTCCGAGTTCAGTTCCGTATATAACTTCACCAGAAGTTGGTCTAATAAAGTCCATTGCAATTTTGATAGAAGTTGTTTTCCCTGCACCATTGGCTCCCAAAAATCCAATGGTAGAGCCTTCAGTTATTTTAAAACTTAAACCCTTGAGTGCAACAAAATCTTTTTTTAAGAGATCGGTATCAAATTTTTTTGTGACATCACGAAATTCCAACATATAATATATAGTAATGGTTTTATCTAGGATGACAATAAATTTCAAATTATTAGGCTTACTCTTTTTAGCCTTTATATCTTTGCTGACGGCTCAGCAATTTCATAATAATTACTCCAAACCAAAAGTAAAAGTAAGTAAGCAAGATTCAACTTATAATCTTAATAATAATATCGGATTATTTTTTTCACTTGGTCAAAAACGAATTATTTCGGATTTATTATGGATTGCCACTTTACTTGAGGGCGATCTGGAGCATTATAAGAAGCGAGATCTTAATAGTTGGATGTTTCTTAGGTTTAAATCTGTTATTACATATGATCCTTTATTTTATAATGCTTATGAGTTTGGAGGTAAGTATTTATCCATTATTAAAGATGACTTAACTGGAGCTGATCATATTTACAGTGAAGCAGATAAATACTTTAAAGATGACTATGATATTAATTTTGCCGCAAGTTATCTTTATGCCTTTGAATTAAAAGATTATAATAAAGCGATTTCAAGATTAGAACGGATTAAAGATAATCCTAGACTTCCAAGTTATTATAAAACGTTAATATTAAAAATAAAAAGCCAGCTTAACATATCTCTAGAAGAAATTTATACCTCCCTGCTTGAGTTGTATAAAATAGAAAAGAAAAAAACAGAAAGTACCAATATTTTAATTGAAAAGATCGCCTTTGAGCTTTACTCAGTCAAAGCCATGATTGATCTAAAATGCTTAAATCAAAAAAAACAAGATTGTGAAAAGTTAGATTTTGATGGAAACCCTTATATTTTTAAAAAGGGTAAATTTAGAACCATCAAACCTTTTAAGAAATTCAAATTACACCATAAAAAAAGGCAGCAATAAATTGCTGCCCCTTTGTATGTTTTTCTAAACTAGTTTTTAGTAACCAGGTTGAACAACACTGAAGATTTTCTTCTCATCAACAGTATGAACTGAATAATCTCCTGTACCAGTCATATCACCACTGATAATACCGTCAGCTTGAATAACAAATGTTTGGTTAGCTTCGTCTTCTTGTGTTCCAAGAGCTGAACCTTTACTTGTTGCAAGTGCAGTTGTAACAGTGTTGTTTACTCTTTTTCCAGCAGGAAAATATTGTTCCCCAGAAGCCCCAGCTGAAGTAGTAGGACATCTTGCTGCTGACATACCTGAATTGACAGCTGATGCATGCATAGGCGTATTAATTGAAACACCAGAAGCATCTGCACTAAACCCAATAGTATAAAATCTACTTGAGATTTCATTAGCTGGATCAAATCCCATATACTTTAAACAGTTGTGGTAGATTCCAAAGTCACCGTAAAATGCTGCTTCAGCTGTGTAAGCTGCAGCCAGTTGAATTTTTGCTTCTGACGCTTTCGCTTTTGCTTGGTACCTTTTAAAGTTAGGAACCGCAACAGCAGAAAGAATCCCAATGATCGCAACAACGATCATAAGCTCAACAAGGGTAAACCCTTTTTCGCCCATTTTCTTTACCATTTTTTTCATTTTTTCTCCCCTTTCTAGAAATTAAGATTCTAGAAAATCTTTAATTTATGCGTTTATAATATTGAGAATTACAAACTGTTAAAACATTATAAAATATATTTTAAATAATCGGCTTAACCGCTTAAATTTTTTACTTAATTAAATATTATTTTTACATAATTCAATATTATTTCAACTATTTAATACATGAGTTTTTTGGTTTCTCGTTACGCTCCACCAGCAGACATAAATATTGGTAAATACATGGCGACAAGAACCGTACCAATTACTCCACCTAATCCGACAAGAATAAGTGGCTCTATTAGCTTGGTAAGATTATCTATAGTATCATTTGTTTCCTGCTCAAAAACATCAGCTACTTTTATGAGCATTTCATCAAGGTTCCCTGTAGACTCTCCAACCTTAACCATTTGGTTTACTAACGGAGGAAAATACCTAATTCGACCAAGTGGCTCGGTTATTGATTTCCCTTTAGTAACGGCATCTTTTACTAAATCCATATCTTTCGCCATTTGGGTATTGTCCATAGTATCAATACATATATCTAAGGACTCAATTAAAGGTACACCTGCTGCCAGCATTGTCGCAAGAGTTCTAAACATTCCAGACAATCCCCCCTTAATAATTATGTCTCCAAAAAGTGGAGCTTTCATGGTGTATTTATCCCAAGCTATCTTCCCTGTAGTTGTTTTTATATAGGATTTAAAAGCTGCGAACCCTGCAAATAAGAGTGGTGCTAAAAGTAATGTATACTCTTGGAAAAAATCAGATACATCAATAACAAATTGAGTTACCGCTGGAATTTCTTGTCCACTTTCTTTAAGCATTCCGACAAATTGAGGAACAACGAAAACCATTAAACCCCAAACAACAGCAACACCAATAACGACAACGATGGTTGGATAAGTAAGTGCACTTTTAACCTTCTTTTTAATCGCGGCTTGTCTTTCCATAAACTCAGAAAGCTTAGCAAGAATGGAATCTAAAATACCTGCAGACTCTCCTGCTTTTACGAGAGAGGTATAGAGTTTATCAAATCCTTTTTGTACCTGCATAGCATCGTGTAAAGACTTCCCTTGGCCGATAAGTTCTGCGATATTTCTAAGGGTTGATCTAAGAGCTGGAACTTTTTCTTGCTTAGCCAAGATCTCGATACTCTCAAGAATAGGAACACCTGCATCAATAAGTATATTTAATTGCTTGGTAAATCGATTTAAATCATCTGCAGTAAACGGTTTCGCAAAGCCTTTCTCAACCATCCACACGCCGAGGTCAATATCAAATGGATTAGGAGCAATAAGTTTTTTAACCCTTATTCCCTTTTTTCGAAGGGCCCGCTTAACTTGTCGTGCATCTTTACCTTCTATCTCACCATCGACCTTTCGTCCTTCGGCATTGATACCATTATATTTCCACTTACCATGTGCCATGGTCTATCCCTTTTACTCTTTAAGTCCCAACATCTTTTTCATTTCTTCTGGATTATTTGAATAAGACAGTGCATCTTCTGCTGTTATATATCCTGAATCCAGTGCCCTTTTTATACTTTGATTCATCGTCACCATTTTAGTTTCTTCTTGATTAATCTGCATTTGAGAATAGACTTGGTGAAGCTTATCCTCACGAACAAGGTTTCTAATTGCAGGAGTCATTCTTAAAATCTCCTGGGCAAGAACTCTACCACCACCTTTTTTAGGTAATAGTTGTTGGGCGACAACCCCTTGTAAAACGAAAGACAAAAGTGTCCTAATGGGCTCTTGTTGATCCGCAGGAAAAACGTTGATAATTCTTGAAATCGTTTGAACTGTTGAGTTAGTGTGAAGTGTTCCAAAAACTAAGTGACCAGTTTCCGCAATTTCCAATGCTGCTTCAATTGTCTCTACATCCCTAAGCTCTCCGACGAGAACAATATCTGGATCTTGTCTAAGAAGTGATCTTAGACCATTGGCAAAAGTCAATGTATCAACACCAACCTCTCTTTGATTAACCAAACTCATTTTATGTTGATGCATAAATTCAACAGGATCTTCAAGGGTTAATATATGCCCTGGTTCTGTAGAATTTAGCCTATCGATAATTGAAGCAAGGGTCGTTGATTTACCTGAACCTGTTGGACCTGTTACTAACATTAATCCATTGGAAACATCTGTCATCTCTAGAAGTACGTTCGGCAATCCTAAAGCATCAAAATCAGGAACTTGAGTTGGAATCTGTCTAAATACCGCTGCTACTGCTCCCTTAGAATAAAAACAGTTTGCTCTAAACCTGGCGAGGCCTTTTACACCGAATGAAAAATCTAGTTCAAGATTTTTTTCCAACTCAGACCGCTGGGCTTCAGTTAAAATTTGATATACTAATCTTTTAGTGTCATCAGCATTTAGCGCTGGTATTTTTACTTTTACAATCTCTCCCGAAATTCTCATTCCTGGAGCTGAGCCTATAGTAATATGTAAATCTGATGCTCCATTATCAACCATAACTTTAAAAAGCTGTTGAATTTGGATATTACCCGCACCTGCTTTACTACTAGTATTAGTACTTGTTGCAGCTGTTACATTAGTTTTAGTATCACCCATAATCTATCCTTAATCATTATCAGAAGCTGAATTTCCAATGGCTTCTTCAATAGTTGTTAATCCTTGAGCTACTTTAGTTAAAGCACACATTCTAAGACTTTTCATTCCATCTTTAATAGCTTGCGCCTTTAATTCGTCAGTACTAGCATTTCTCAAAATTAATTCTCTTACCTTTGGAGTCATGGCCAAAACTTCATAAATCGCCACTCTTCCCTTATAGCCTTTGCCTCCACATTTATCGCAGCCTTCACCTTTGAATACTTTAACCTTTTCAGCAGATGACGGAGCAAATCCAGCAGCTATAAGTTCTTCTTTATTAATTTGAACTTGCTTTCTACAATTTAGACAAATTTTTCGACATAATCTCTGAGCGACGACACAGTTAAGTGCAGCAACAACAAGAAAGGGTTCAATACCCATATTTAATAGTCTCGTTACCGTACTACAAGCGTCATTCGTATGAAGAGTAGAAAGAACCATATGTCCCGTCAAAGCAGCTTCTACAGCTATTTCACCAACTTCTAAATCTCTAATCTCCCCGACCATGATAATATCAGGATCTTGCCTTAAAAAGGCTTTAAGAGCAGAAGCAAAAGTTAAACCTACTTCTTTTTTAACGTTGACCTGATTAATTCCCTCTAGGTTGAATTCACAAGGATCTTCTGCTGTTGAAATGTTTGTATCTACCGTATTTAAATCTGCAAGAGCTGAATAAAGAGTCGTCGTTTTACCTGAACCGGTTGGTCCCGTAACAAGAACCATTCCGTAAGGTTTATGTATTCCATTCTTAAAGACATCCAATTGTTTTTGCTCGAAACCAAGCTTTGTCATATCTAACTGTAAATTTGATTGGTCTAGAAGCCGCAGAACAATTTTTTCTCCAAATAATGTTGGAAGCGATGAAACCCTATAATCAATTGGTCTTCCTCCCACCAACAGTTTAATCCTACCATCTTGAGGTTTTCTTTTCTCAGAAATATCAAGTTGAGACATAATCTTGAGTCTAGAAATGACCGGCAACATCATTGATTTAGGTGGCCTTGCGACTTCAACTAGTGATCCATCCATTCTGAACCGAACTCTAAAAGTCTTTTCATAAGGCTCTATATGAATATCTGAAGTACCCTTTACAAAGGATTCAGCCAAAATTCGATTCACAAAAGTTACAACATCCTGTCCGATATCCTCGACTTTAACGTCTTCTGTTGCTTCATTCCCATCTTTGACTTCAACGATATTATTAACTAAATCCTCAACTGAGTCTTGCACGTTAGCAAAAAGTTTTTGCCATGAGGATATATTCGTTAGAATAAAGTCTACTGAAAGTTTTAATTCATTTTCCAACGGCTTTTTAGCATCTGAAACAACTGTGGGATCAAACGTAGCTAAGGTGACTTTAGTTTGGTTCGCCTGAATTGGAATACTTCTATGCTTTAAAATTGATTTTTTTGGTAATTTACCAATGATTTCATTTGAGACTTTAGCGTTTGCAAGATCAAGAAAAGACATACCATACTTTTCTGCACAATTTTGTGCGAACTCTACATCATTAAAATTCGGGAATCCTAAAACTTCAAACTCAGTGACTTCATCAGGATTCTTATTAAGAGTTAATGCTCTAACTTCTTTTAAAGTTGCAACACCATTACTTGTTAATAGTTTTAAAAACTCGTTTCTAACCATAAAAAATCCTTTTTATAAGTATCGGATTTTTCATTCAAGATTTTAGAGGGTTTCAAATTTTCCAAAAACTTAGGGCATATTTTGCTTGAAGCTCAAGTAAGCCAATTCCATCAATATAATCGATACCAACTTGCTCAAACATTTCTGAGTGTTTAACTAAATTATAATTCATATCCCAAAAAACAAAGTTTCTATGTGATTCCAGTTGAAAAGTGTAGTCCCTTGAGCAAGCATTAATAATTAAAACTTTATTAGAAGCTCTATCTAAAACCTTAGGTATTAAATCAAAATTGTTTTTCTTGCGACTAATTTGGGTAAAAGACAATTTGAGTTCATTAAATATTAACTCAAGCATCTTAGACATAGCACCACTTCCCAAAACTAATATTTCAGAGAATGGATTATTTTGAAATAGCTCCTCCAAAATATCCTTAGCTGCAAGATAATCAGTATTTACTCCAACTATATCTTGTTTTTCAAAAACTATAGCGTTAATACTATCCAGCTTTGGGTTTTTCACTATAAGCTTATCAATAAAAAACCTTTTATACGGAGCAGTTATACTTACGCCATGAAAATTCTCTCGCAAAAAGCTTAATTGTGGGATCTCAGTTTCTTTATCACAATCAATAAGATCATAATAAACAAATCGTTTTAATATTTTTTCGTACATCTCTTGAGATTTAGAATGAGATATATCTTTACCGATAAGGGCCAATTTATATAAAGAATTCATTCTATGAAATAATTTTGCTTCTTCAATATCTAAAGAAATCTGAGACCTTAAAGCATCCAAACTTTCAAATTTTTCTTCGTTTCGGATTTTTTTTAAAAAAACTAATTCCAATTCTTCGTTATAAATATCTTCTTTAAAAAAGAAGATATGTGTTTCAATTTTGATATTCGAATCTGTATCAGTGCTAGGATTAAGTCCAATATTTGTTATCGAATCATATTCACGTCCATTAAAGCGGACCCTAGTAATATAAACTCCAAGATCAGGGATAATAAATTTTTTCTCAATATCTAAATTACAAGTTGGAAACAATGATTTCTTTCCAAGTCCTTTACCTCTTATCACCTTTCCACTTAAAGAGTATGGTCTACCCAAGTATTTTTCTACGTTTTCAACAGACTCCTTAACTACGGATCTAATATAGGTAGATGATAAAATTTCTTCATCTATCTTATAGGCAGAGCTTTGAACAATTTCGATATTTTTATCTTTAGTTATGCTCTTTATCAGATCTGTTGCATCTTCTTTGCCTTCACCTAACTTAAAATCATGCCCTAAATGTATAAGCCTTAGTTTTTCATGATTAATAATATAATTTTTAAAAAACTTTTCAGCAGAAAGATTTTGCAAATTTGAGTCAAATTCCAAAGTAAAAATATTATTTATTCCAAGTTTAACAATTTCTCTCGATTTCATTTTTCTTGAGGAAAGATAGAAGTCTTGAATTTCTGGATTAAAGTATTCTTTAGGATGAGGTGAAAAAGTTATAAGGATGGGCTCAATATTCAACTTCCTACATTCACTAACAAATTTATTTAGATGGTATTTATGTCCTAAGTGAACCCCATCAAAATTACCGATAACAATACCAAAGTTCTTTTCAATTTTTTCTAAGTTTATATTCAATTTGGTAATGTTTAAATAGTTCATGTTTTAAGCTTTCTTAAGTCATTCAATAGTTTTTTACTTATCTTTATAGATTGAGTATCTGCACCTTGTTTATATTGCTCTTGTAATTGATTCACAATATCTAATAAGTAATCTCTTGTATTTTTCTTTAAAGCAGATGAGCTTATTTTTTCTTCTAGACTTTTATTATCTGTACTTTTAAAAATTTTATGAAGATGTTGAAAATTCACACCTGATTTTATCATTTCTTCATAAAGGTCTTTGGTTCCAGTATTAAAGTTTTTAAACTTAGATCCAAAAAGGTAAGAAATCAAAAAAAACAGAGTCACTATAAGTAAAATAAAAATTTCTTCAATAGTATATAAAAACGTGTTTAATAATTTAAAAACAGGCTTAAACTCTAACTTGATCGGCTCATCCACCGTCTCAAAATTGCGGACAATATTCTGATCTGATTTGTTAGGCTTTGCCTGTTCCGGTCTTTTCCCTCTATTATTAAGACCTCCTGCAACCTTAATATTTCCAATTGGAAGCTTGATGATCTTAAATTCTTTAAGTTCTGGATCAAAATAAGAAAATTCAAAGACTTCGTTTTTAAGTTCTGCTGTTTCCCGCCCTAAATAAGTATAATTAATTTTCTTTACTGCTGTAAAATCAGAATTAATGATTAAATCAGCATTCTTTTCGAACTCCTCAATAACAGGATTACTAATTAAAGGAGGAGCTTCATATAATTCCATGGCTCCATCACCTGTAATATCTAGGGTTAACTCTATTGGTTCATTTGCAATAAATTTGTTTTTATTAATTTTCAAAGTAGCTTCATGTTTTCCAACTAAGCCAGAAAAGCTTGCAGGCATCCCTTCAGCGGGAATAGGCAGCACATTGATTTCAACAGGCTTACTCACAACTGTTGTGGTCATTGGTTTACCAAACTGTAGGCCTAATCCAAAACTACCAAATGAATTACTTCTATTATTGTATCTAACCGACATCGTTATAGGATCTATTTTAAACGTACCTGGCTTTTCAGCAAAAAGCTGGGCCGTATACATTATTCTTCTAACATAAAGTTTTCCTCTGTAATTAACTCTCTCTGGGCCACTTTTTTCTTGATGAAACCTTTTCAGGTATTTGTCCAACTTAGGAAACTTCTTTATATCAAGGCTCGTTATAGGAACATCATTTCTCGTATATATATAGTATCTTACAAGAATGGATTCACCGACATAGGCTTCTGTCTTATCAACTTCAGCTTGAGCAAATATTTTGCCAATACTTTTTGTTGTTTTTAGAACCCTTAACTGAATTGTATTATGTCTAATTTTCTGCCCATTTACTTCGGCTACAATAGACCTAATATAAGCCGTACCTGGCTTTGATGAGATAAGATCATAACTAAAAGTATAAGTTCGCTGTACTGAACTCTTTCCATTCACGTAAGTAAATTGTGTGGATGTAGATACATCTGACTTTGACACAACTTCAGCGTTTAAGGGATCAAAGCTGACAAAAGGTTCTTCTGTTAACTCTTCACTCGTTTTAATTATAAAATTTAATGTATAAGGTTCATTAAATACTGGATTATCCGGGTTTACTTTCACGTCTAATGTAGTGGCAAACACTGTAAATGGTAAAATTAAAAACAATAAGCCTATTAATCTCATTACCAATCCTTTTTATCTCTTTTTTTCCGCTCGGTTGTTTCAGCGTCTATCATTTTCTTTTGTAATTTATTATCATCGTTTAATAATTGCTTTAAAAGAGCTGGTAGCTTTTTTTTACGTTCTTTTTTTTCTTGCTCAGATTCATTTTCTTTTTCTTTCTCTTTATCTTTTCCAGACTGATCTTGATCCTTTTTTTCTTTTTGATCTTTTTGATCGTCGCCTTTATTATCTTCATCTTTTTTTTCATTACCCTTTTCAGAGCTTTCGGATTTCTGATTTTTTTGCTTATCACTTTTTTCGTCGCTCTCTTTTCCCTTACCACTTCCCTGTCCTTGTTGAGACATCAGAGCCTTAAGCAAATTTTCCTTAGTAATTTTTTCTATATCTTTAAATTTTGTATCAGGATTTTTCTCGATAAAGTCTAAAATACGCTTATATCTCTCAATTGCTTTTCCTATTTTTTTAGTTTTTAAATTTGCGGTACCGTTATTAAAATGATGGTACAAATTTTCTTCAGTCAACTTTTCTGGCAAGACCTCATTGTAGAGTTGTTCTGCCTGTTCTGGGAAATTATCCTTTAAAAGTGAACTGGCCAATGCTTGTTTTTCATCATCCGAAAGTGTTCCTTCTATAAAGGCTTCTTCCATGGCCAAAGTCTCAGGAGACTTTACAGGTTCATCAACTTCAGGATTTTGTGCAAAAGTTTTACCATTTCCTAAGTTTAAAACTAGAATTATTCCTAGAACTTTGAATACACCCCTAAATTTTAGTAGATAAGATACTATCAAAAGGAAGAATCCAGGTATCAATAAATATTCGACAAGTACAGGTCTAATTCGAAACTGATTTTCTGAATCTCTTAAATCTGCCGCCTTTGAAAAGAAACTAAGAATTTCTCTGGTCGGTAGGGAATAGGACCCTGCAATCCAGTAATTATAATTTTTTATTTTATCACTCATTTTCTTTAAAAATGCCTCATCTAATTTAGAAACTACTTCTTTTCCCTTAAACTTTTTATTTCCACGAAAAACACCATTCCTATCTCGTAATGGAATAGGTCCACCTCTAGCCGTTCCAATTCCAACAACAGCTACAGAGATATTGCTCGGAACGTCCATTTGTATTCCGCCATCATTTTCCTCAGCATCCGTAAAAATGAGAATGTTACCTTTAGGGTCTTCCGCAGTATCTTTAAAATATTGAATGCTTTCCTGAACTGCTAAAGACAACCCGGTACCACCTCGAGATAAATTTAGGTTTTTAAGGGTTTCAATCCTGGCATTTAACAAATTGTAATCATCAGTAAATGGAACAATTGTTTTTTGTCCATCGGAAAATACCATCACTGCAACCTTCTGACCTGTTGCTTGTTTTAAGTAGTGCTTTACTAATAATAAAGATTTTTCAAATCTATTTGGCCTTACGTCTTCAACTAGCATACTTGCTGAGGTATCTATTAAAATAATTGTTCTTTCTTCAGATGTATGGCTTTTAATATTTACTTCCTTGCCCCTTAAGTCTAAAAGGGCCAAAACAAATAGCCCGATTGCGAGTAAATAGAAAAAGTTTGAAATACTCGCTCTTGAACTTTTATTCAAAAACCAATGATCTTCAACCCAGCGAAAGAATTTGCCCTGGATCCGTATCTGATAAATAGAAAACGTAATGATGAAAATGACAGCGAAAAAGATGTAATTAGAATATATAAAGCTCATATAACCTCTCGAATAACAACTTTTCTGAGAATTTCTGAACCTAGGAATAATCCCAGGCCATAAAGAAGATATATAAAAAAGAGTTCGTCATATACTACTTGATTAAAGTTTTTAATTTCTGTTTTTTCCAACTTTTGAATCTCGTTTAGAATCTCTTGTAAACTATTTTCACTGTTTGCCATAAAACTTTTACCACCAGTCATCTTAGAAATATCATCCAGAGTCTTTAAGTCTATGGAACCTCCAGGAATGGCTTGGTATTGTTGTTTTCCGAAGGCATCTTTGCCTATTGGTAACCGAGATTTTGTTTTCCCCAATCCTATCGTATAAACTTTCATATTATATTCTTTTGCCGTTCTTGCCGCATTTAATGGGGTCATATTTCCAACATTATTAACACCATCTGTAAGAAGAACTATAACTTTGTTTTTTGTTTTGCTATTTTGCCCTCTTGCCACAGCGAGTGCCAATGCATCTCCAATATTCGTCCCACTTCCAAGAAAGCCAATTTTAATTTCAGATATAATTTTGTCCACTAAAGTAGGGTCAGTCGTTAGGGGTAAAAGAGTGAAAACTTTTTCCGAAAAAATAATGACACCAATTCGATCTGTTGGTCTTAATGCTGCAAACTCTTTTAGTTTATTTTTAGCCACTTCTAATCTATTTGGTCTTAAATCATCAGCTAACATAGACCTTGAAACATCCACGACCAAGAAAATATCGTTAACTTCGATTTCACTTGGAATACGTTTAAGTGGTTTTCTTGGACCAGTAAGAGCAAAAGACATTAAAAGCAAACCAGCTAATCCCAATGCATAAATTGCTCCTCGGCTTAGCATACTTTTCTTATTTTTCTGGATAGGTAAAATCAGTTGACCTTTATTGAACACTTTCCAAAAATCAAAGCTCCAAAAAATAATGGCAACTAGGCCAATGAAGAAATATTCTACAGCCTTATATTCCACGATTTTCTCCATTAATAATAATTTTTTCTTTCAAGGCTAATAATTCATCTGTGTAATCAGGCTTCCATTCTTTGCGGTATTGATAATCATTAATTTTATTTAGAAGAGAAATAAAACCTTTATTATCTAAATCAACAAATTCTTTTATTTTCTTACGGCTAGCATAAACACCTTCAAAATCTTCTTTAGATTTTGCGTTTTCTAAAAGTCCTATATATGATTCAACTAACAATCGTCTTTCTTTACGTTGCTTTAATTTAATATAAATTTTGTATCCTATATAAGAAATTAGAATTAATAAACAGGCTGCTAACAGGAAGCTTACAAAAATAACCGTTTTAGGATTTAAATATTTATTAAAATCAAATGGGTTATTCACTGTTAAAATTTTCAAGTCACCCTGAAGGTCTTTTTTATCGTTTTTATAATTAAAACCTAAAGCTTTAAATGGATAAGGTTCATCTGGTTTCTTCTTGGGTGGAGTTGTTACAAATACTTCAAAAATTAAGCCTTCCATTTGATCATTAATAATATCTGTTACAAACATGATTTCATTAATTCTTTTATTTTTATAATTTTTTAATTCTTCAAAAGACTTTTTTGAAATAATCTTCACCCGATAAAGTTCACCACTTTCAACATCACTTGATTCTAATGGCGCCACTGAATCTAACGTAATGATTTCGTTAGTATTTTCTTGAGTTTTCAAGATGTTTTCAACTGCTTGATTTGCAATATCTGAGCTTGTTACCTGAGCATAAATATTTGTTATGCTAAAAAAATAAATTATAATTACTAATTTAAAGCATTTCACGAACAAATGCCTCCAAATATCTTTCATCAACTTTAAGCTTTTTATACCTACCCTTTAAAGGGGATTTTTTCTTTCTATTAATAGAACTAAAGACTTTTTTTCCATTAGCTTTTCCAAATACAGAAAAAGGCATTTTTTCCATTCGATCTAAAGGAGATTCAACAACAAAGCAATGTAAACTGGGGTGATATAAAAGTTTATTTAATGCTTGAAAATCCTCAAACGCAGTTAGATCGGAAAGAATGATTAGTTCTTTTCTTCTTGCAACATAGCTTTTAATAGTCGTTAATTTTTTATTTTCGGAAACTTGCTCTGGCATGTTCCAATTCAAGTTTACATTTCCATCGGCAGTTAAAATTCCCATATTTTGTAATGTGGAAATTAAAAGAATAATTCCTTCTTGTCCTGACACCAATGGAAGTATTTTTAATTCATCAGTAGAAATAATTACGGATACTTTATCCTTGGACTTGTCTGCAAGTAAATAGAGCAAACATATAAGCTCAACTGAAGCTTGTAATTTTGAAACATTTTTATAACCATAGAATAAAGTTTCTGTAATATCTAAAAATACAAATATTTCAACGTTGCGCTCTTCTTCAAAGGTTTTAATAAAAGTAGAGTTGGTTTTTGCGGATAAATTCCAGTCGATAAAACGTACATCATCTCCGGGATTATAGACTTGATGTTCCTTAAATTGTAGACCAGCTCCTTTAAAATG
The DNA here is from genome assembly GCA_964215955.1 of Flavobacteriaceae bacterium. GTDB lineage: Bacteria > Bdellovibrionota > Bacteriovoracia > Bacteriovoracales > Bacteriovoracaceae. The sequence continues at coordinate 403,033 of CAXPDR010000018.1, read as the reverse complement.
AGACTTTAACATTCCAACAGAAAAAGAATTTGAATTTCTAAAGAGCTGTGATTGTATTGCCCCTACAACCTTTTCAACTTCTTTTAAATCCATTTACAAGGACTCACTTGCTATATCATATACAACATCCCTAACATCAATCTTATCAATGATTGCTTCATAAGAAAGTAAGACTCTATGTCCCAGGATTGGTTTTATAATACTCATGATATGATCTGGTGACACGAAATCCTTTCCATCCATAAAAGCTTTAAATTTTGATATTTTATGAAGCCAAATTGCTGCTCTCGGAGATGCTCCTGCCATAATTGCACCATCATACTTTGCCAAAAAGTGTTTGTTACCTGGCCTTGTAGCATGGACTATTTTGATAATAAGATCTTTAATCTTATCGTCAACATAAACTTGTTCAACTTCAGATTTTAGATCTCCCAAAATAGATTTATTCATAATAGGTTTTAACTCTTCTAGCGATTGTAGTTTTAAATCTAAAATTGATTTTTCAGCTTCGAAGTCAGGATAACCGACATGAACTTTCATCATAAATCTATCTAACTGGGCTTCTGGAAGGTTATAAGTTCCTTCCTGTTCAATTGGGTTTTGAGTAGCTAGAACGACAAAAGGACTTTCTAATTTAAAACTTTTATCTCCAATCGTTACTTGCTTTTCAGCCATTGCTTCCAGTAAGGCTGCTTGAACTTTTGCTGGAGATCTATTGATCTCATCTGCAAGAACTAATTGTGTAAAGATTGGTCCAAACTTAGTAGAAAACTCTTCTTTCTTTTGGTTATAAATCATTGTCCCAATAAGATCACTAGGTAATAAGTCTGGTGTAAACTGAACTCTTTTAAAATCCAAATCACAAAGTTTACTCATTGTTGAAACACTTAATGTTTTTCCTAAACCTGGCATTCCCTCAATTAACAAATGACCTTCGCAAATTAGGGCAGCAACGATTGCTTCTAACATATTATCTTGTCCAAAAACGACGCTCTTTGCTGAGCTTAAAACTTCATTTACTTTTTCTCTAATATCACTCATAACAAGTTCTCCAGTATCTACATTAGAATATTTTCAGCATACTATTATAACCTTGGATAAAAATATGGAACAGTATTTTTTAACTGACAAACCTAATTGGTTATTATTTTAAAAATGAAACATTTTTTACTCTATATATCTCAATTATTTCTCTTTTGAATACTTGACCTTGTGCTTCCCCGATGGCTTGCTTTGTCACTTGTTTAATTTCATCTACAATATATAACTTATTAACTAAGGAATAACCTAAGCTAGTCGTCACACTGTTTTTTTGAGATCCATCAATGAAGGTTTTTTCCACCTTATCAAGCACTAGCTTTTCACTCCAATCATATTTTTTGTACTGATATTCAGTTCTCTTTGTACCAATAGGAGTGATTTCAATAAGTGAAATTTTATTTTTTAAAAACCTTATTTTTATTTTTTTATTATCTAACAGTCCAACAGAACTTTCATAAATATACCAACCACCACTTTCTTCTATAAAAGTATAATCTTTTAGCCAATTTTTTAAACTGGTACCAACTATAATCTCTGCCTTGGATCGAATATTTTCCCTTAAGATCTCATCAATATGAGAATCTAAATTCAAATTGGTTGTATCAAATTGAACATTATTCTTTTTATAAGTTACCTCAATGCTGCTAAAATCTTTATTGAGGTTTTCACTAAATAGTTCGGATAATTTATCCAATTCCAACACAAATGAAATATTCTTTGAAATCAGGGGGTTATATATCCTAACTTGAAAGTCGGGTAACCTAGCAAAAGAAGTTGAGGAATTAATCAACAGAAAACAAATCAAGCCAGTTTTTATTAACCAGACTTCTAATACGCTTTTCTTTTTTGAAAATAACCTTACCTGCACTACCTTTGACACCTTTTAAGTTCTTAACTTGGGTATAAATTAAATTTACCTCCTCATAATCAAACTGACTGTACTCGGCTAATGCTGATGCTGCGAGATTGATTATTTCCGGAGTTAATACATTTCCGTCTATCCTAGCTATTATATGCGGACTTTTATCTCCATCTAAATGAAACCAATAATCGGTTTTTTTTGCCCATTCTGATCGCAACTGATCATTACCTTGGGCCGTAGTACCAATGCCTAACTGACAGATTTCCCCACTTATTACCTTATAATTTTTTTCATTCGAAACAGTTGTTGTTTTAGTATTTTTTTGAGTTTTCCAAACTGGAGCAATTGGACGTAAATTATTTTCCAAAGAGATATTCTTAAATGTGCTTAAACTTTCTTCTGTATCTTTTAACCTCAAGTCTAAGATTTTTTTAGCCTTATTAAGCTTTTTGATTTTAGTAAAAACTTCATCTCGTCGCTTATAATGATCCTTAAATTTAAAATTTAATTTCACACCATCGATTTTATTCTTCATTGGTAAGCGAGTTAAGTCTTCAGCTTCTGTCATTTCTTTTAGCTTACTAATTGTATTGACCTTATTAAGGTCTTCTAAAATCCTTCTTTTTTTACGATTTAAAAATTTTTTTGATTTTCCACCTGAAGCTCCTGTCATTGCACTTCTCTTTTCCTTTGCTAATAAGGACTTAAGTGGGGATATTTCCAAATTTAAATTCGATTTATCCAATTGAGATCGACCAACGTCGTCAAAAATATCGAATGAAAAGCTTTTAGCATCCTCTGTTTTCATCGTCCAACTTTTGAACAACCTAGTTGTGCCTTTATCAGGATCGAAAAAAAAGTTTGCAAAATATAAGTTTCGCGCATTATAAAAAAATGTAAATTTGTTAATTCTCCCCCATTTTGCGTAATCAATTGAAAAAATCCGGTCAGACTCATCTATAGTCATACTCTTAATCATTGTTGAGGAAAGGTGCCTTCGGATATATTCTAAAAACTTATCTCTCTTTCTTAGAAAGCTTTCAACTCGCGCTCCATCACACCACACACCTTCATATCCACTCCCTCTTCCTATGTAAAGATATTTTGACTCCCCAATAAGTCTCATCGTAAAACATATAAAATAAGAAGAACTATAAATTTTCTGAAGATAAACATTATCGTTAATGGTATCATTCACTTGATTAATTTGATATTGTAATTGGTTATAGGATTGAATCATGGATCAAAATATACACAATAATGAACAGGTTCTGCAACAAATTGAATGGAATACCATAAAGTCTCTTTTAAAAGAGCAGGTTCATTTTACATTTAACTTCAAAAGTATTTTGAATTATCTTGAAGAAACTTCTGAAATTCAGACTAAGCTCATCCAAACCCACAATTTTTATGAATTTCTTTATGAGCAAGATTTCAATAGTTTTATTATGGATATTACCAGCATTCATTCAGATTTAAACTTTGATCAAACATTAAATAATATTCAAAAAGAAAAAGCTTTAGATTTTAGTGAAATCAATGAAACAATTAAAACACTTGAATTCTATCTTACTCATTTTAAAATATGTCAAAACTATTTGCCAGAAATTGAAGTTGCTAAAGATTTCCATAAATTTAAAAGGGAATTTCAAAAAAATGTACAGACAGAGTTTAGAAGGTTTGTGAGTAAAGATGGAGAAGTTGATTTAGCTAAACATCCGATATTAAGGCCTCTTTACGAGAAAAGACTTCAACTTGAGTCTAATATTCGATCTAGAATTGAAGGGCTACTAACAGATTCTCAAATGCAAAAGAAAATTCAATTTGCAACTATTGATATAATTAATGACCGCTATGTCATTCCGTTAAGAAGTGACTCCTACCAAGGAAGCTTAGGACAAATTATTTCAAGATCAGAGTCAGGAAACACACTCTATATTGAACCAAATTCTATATCTCAGCTAAATTATGAAAGATTACAACTAGTCTTTCAGATACAAACAATATTATCTAAATTAGAGTTGGAGTATACACAAAAATTAAAACATTTTTTAAAAGAAATCTCTGAAACATTTAATTTGTTAAAATTTTTAGATGAATATAATAGTCGTGCCAAATTTGCCAAAGCACTGAACCTAACTTATCCAGAAATTTCAAGCGAACCAGAAATAAAATTAATTAATGCTTTCCATCCACTCATTAAGAATCCTATTAAAAACGACATTTTTATTTCAAAAGAAAATAATGGTCTAATTATTTCTGGTCCCAATACCGGTGGTAAAACAGCGACTTTAAAAACTTTAGCCCTTTGCCAACTTTTTTTAAGACATGGCCTATTCATACCCTGCGATGAAGCTCAATTGCCTATTTATAGCAAAGTTTTTTATTTCGGAAACGATGGTCAGGATTTAAATTCTGGTCTTAGTTCTTTTTCTGCAGAAGTTAAGAACTACACTGAATTATTTGAACATCTTGGAAGTACTAACCTTATACTTATTGATGAAATTTTTAATTCAACTTCATCCGAAGAGGCATCTGCACTTGCTATTGCTTTGTTTAAAAAATTGCACTTAACTACAAAAGTCCACTTAGTTGTGTCTTCTCACCATCAAACTTTAAAAACCATTCTTCATCAGGATGAAGACTACATTTCGGCGCATGTTGGCTTTGATACAGATAATAACTCTCCCACTTATACACTTCATTACGGATCTCCTGGTAGTTCCCATGCCTTAAGAATTTTTAAATCTCTGACGACCAATAATCCTAGATTTGAGAATGTTTATGATAATGCTCTTCAGTTTTTAGATAATAAAGTTATTCATTATGAAAAACTATTAGAATCAATTAGTGAAAAAGAACATCAACTTAACAAAACACTAAAAGAGAATAAAAATTTAAATCAACAACTTAAAAATCAAAAAGCATCAATGGAAGGTGTTATAAAGCTTAAAATTGAAGAACGAGTAGAGTCTACTGAAAAGAAACTAAAAAAAATAATTGATAAGGCTGAATATATTCTAAGAGAAACCAAACGAGGAAATATTCAAAAGACTAAACAACTTGATAAGCACGGTTCGGAAATGAAACATGAGCTTAAAAAGTTTCAAAGACCTGAACAAATTGAAAGTCCTGAGAAAAAATACGCCAACCTTTCTACTCCGAAAATTATTGAGGCAGGTAAAGAATATTTCTGTTTAACCATTCAAAAAACTGTTTTAGTAAAAAAAGTAGATAAAGCAAATGCTCACATCGGAACTGGAGCATTTTCAATGAAAGTCCCTCTTAAATCTTTACGTGTAGCAAATCAGACAAATACCAAAGAAGTTATTCAATCTGCCGGAGTATCTAAATCAAGATCCTCTCAAATAGAATATGATTGCAGAGGAATGAGACTTGAAGAGTTTCAGTCCTTAGTTGAAGACATAATATCTGACTTATTCTTGGGAGATGTGCCATTTGTAACCATTATTCACGGACATGGAACTGGAGTCCTTAAAAATTGGTTGAGACAATTTGTAAAAGGACAAAAGGATATCCAAATTCTAAAAGATAATTCAGGCAATGATGGAGAAACTAGATTAGCACTTAATTAAGGCCTGGGGAATCATCAATCATCGTCCCAATTCTCCAAGGTCTAAACATTAGAGACTCATCTGGATGTGACCAAGGCATAGGAATAGACATACTAAACCAAACCATTATTGCTTCACCCTTAATGTTTTCAAAAGGTACAAAACCCCATGAACGACTGTCTGCGGAAAAGTCACGATTATCGCCCATTGCAAAATAATGTCCCTCTGGAACTTTTACAGCAGGAAAATTAGCAGTAAATACATTATCCTCATGAACTTGAGTTAAGTGAGTATGTTCACCGGTTTTAGTTTTGAAAAATTTAAAATTAAATCTTTTATATTTTTCATCCATATCATCCATAACAAGCTTTCCATCAAAGTCTTCAGCCTTAATTGGCTCATCATTTACATACACTACTTTATCAATAACTTGGATAACATCACCAGGTAGACCAACCACTCTCTTGATATAATTCAAAGACTCATCTTTTGGATACTTAAAGACAATGACATCTCCACGCTCTGGCTTATCAGGACCAGTCATATAAACAGGATCCGTAAACCAATCTGAAAATGGTACTTTAAATCCGTAGGCAAACTTATTAACAAGTATAAAATCACCAATCAACAATGTTGGAATCATACTACCTGAAGGAATTTTAAATGGCTCAAAGAAAACTGATCTAAAGCTCATAACTAAAAGAATTATCCAAAATATAGATTTAGCTTCCTTTTTAAATTTTTCTTTTTTTGTTAAGTGCTCATCTACTTTCTTTTTTTTCCAAAACATATAAATTCCTAATTAATTTTTGATCTTAGTATAGTAATGATTTATTACTTTCTTGGCCATAACAGTTGATTTTATATACCATTTTTTAACATTCACTATCATGACGCAAACTGAAATACCTTTATCATTCTCATCACTTGGAACAGCATAGCTAACAAACCAATCTCTTTTTCCATAGGGAAGACCTCCGGTAATCGTTCCGGTCTTACCACCAATATCAATTCCCTTAAGGTTCTTAATTTTCCAAGGTCGGAAAGCCCCTCTTGCAGTTCCTCTTTTTACTGTTAACTCCATCATATTTTTCAGAGTTTCATTATCTTCTTTATTTAGAACTCTTTCAATTTCAAACTTTGGTTTCCAAACTTGTCTTTGATGTTCGCTATCCTCAACACTTTCAATAAGTGTTGGCTTTCTAAGAAGTCCATCATTTGCAACAACAGAAGCAATAACTGCTCCATGAACAGGACTCATCATCGTTTTACGATTAAAACCAGAGGCTAATTCTGCTAAACTGTATTCAGTATTTGCATCTAACAACTTTGAAGATCCTAAATCAAGTAGCTGTAAAACATCGTCATTATTGAACCCAAATTTATGGGCCATAGATGAAAGCTCAGCGTAATTAGTATTTTGAATTGCAGCCTTTCCAAAAACGACATTATTACTATAAGCAAACGCCTTTTCAAAAGGTATTCTTCTGGTCCAGCGAGTTTTCTTATTCTTTAGCTGATACTTATACAGAGTCGTTGAACGTCCATTATATGTAAATTCAGAGTCTTCATCTACTGTGTCATTTTGGATTAGAGAAGCCGCTGTAATCACCTTAAAGATACTTGCCGCAGGGTTTGTTGTGGAAAAAGTAATGTTCTTTCCGAACTTTTTAGTATTTCTTGTATAATCTACTGCAGTTAAAACTTTCCCGGTATTATTATCAATGACTACTACTGAGGCATAATCTGACCGATATCGTCTTAGTTCTCTTTTTACATACTTTGTAAGGTCATCATTGAATGTATAACTGACATCATAAGTTCGGTCTTCGAAATTAATTTGTTCCGGCCAATCTGTAGAATTAAAAACCGTAGATGTTAATTGGTCACCAAACTTTTTAGTATCAATCGGTCTAAGACTTAAATCTTTTGAGAAATTAAAATTTGCCATCGCCATCGTGGGCAATAATAGAAAAATATATTTAATCATTTTTAAAACCTACTCCAATAACAAAAAACTCTTTACTTACACTTCTTGTAGATTTGGGTTTTAAAAAATGAAATTTTTTAAATAGTGATTTCTGATCTCTTAAATATTGTTGAGCTTCATGAGAATCAAAAACTTTAATTACAAAATTCCCATTATTTTTTAAAAAATTTGGAAGATGATAAAATACCATCTCAACTAACTGGAGGCTTCTAGCCTGATCGACAGACTTTATGCCAGTAGTATTTGGAGCCATATCAGAAATCAAAACATCAAATTTATCATCGACACCAAGTTCTGCTAAGTCCTTTACCTCATTAATATCTTTTTGATAAACTGTTACATTGGGAAGAGCTTGAACTTTCGTATTTACTTCTTTGATATCAATACCTACAACATTTCCACTAGACCCAACCTTAGTTGACGTGTACTGAATCCATGATCCAGGGTGATAACCACAATCAAGTACGTGATCACCTTTTTTAAGCACAGAGTATTTTTTATCTATTTCTTCTAATTTATAGATACTTCTTGCTAAATAATTATCTTTTTTAGCTTTATTAAAATAATGATCTTTAACCTTAAAACCCATAGGCCTCTTTTGTATAATTTAAATTTTTAAAGTCCAACCTAGATATATCATACTTTCTTAATTTTGAAATTATTGTCGGCTTACTAAGTCCTGATAATTTAACAGCCTCAACTATTTTTCCTTTAGTTTTAAACATTAGGTCTCTTAAATAATTCCTTTCAAACTCATCGACTAATTCATAATAATTTCCGGACTCAATTTGCGCATCGAGTCTTTCATTTTTAATCCAGCTCGGAAGATCTTCCACTTTGACAAGGATCTTATCTAGGCTATAAAGATATTCTATTGTATTGGAGAGCTCTCTAAAATTTCCAGGCCACTTATACTTACTCAAAAGATCAAAGCTTTCTCTATCAAGAGAGATCAAATTCTTATACTCACTAGACTTATCTTCAATTTCTTCCAAAATTAATTTTTTAATTAAGGCGTGAGATCTTAATGGCCTTAAATTTATTTCATAAAACCTTAATCTAAAATACAGATCTTTTCTAAACTCCCCACTTTCCACTTTTTTTGCTAAATCTATATTCGTCGCCAAAATTATATTTCCTCTAAAGTTTCTAGGTTTTGTACAGCCAACTCTGTAAAAAATCCGCTCATCCAACAGAGTTAATAATTTGACTTGAGTTTCCAAAGACAATTCACCAATTTCATCTATAAAAAGAGTCCCTGCTCCAATAGCTTCACAAAAGCCCTCTTTATCTGCATGAGCACCTGTAAAAGAACCTTTAGTATGACCAAATAATTCTGATTCAAATAAATTCTTATTAATGGCAGCAATATTTATCTGAATATACTTCAATCCAAAACCATACTGAGTATGAAGTGATTTAGCTAAACAAGATTTCCCTGTCCCGGTCTCTCCTAGAATAAGTATTGGTTTTTTAAGTTTAAAGCAGTTTGAAAAGTTCATAAAACCTCCTTAGGTGAGGTTTGTTTTAATATGAAAAGTTAAAGGCTTTAACTAAAAATACAAAAATAGTTTAACCTATTTCAGATTTGAATTATTTTTTCCAGATTATTGGCGAATCATAAATAATCTGAATATGATCTAAGGGCTTTTCGTTTGCAGTACAAGTAAAACCTAAATTAATAAGAATATGAGTTCCAGCAGCTATATCCCAAATATGCTTTGGCTTTTCAGATATAACACCATCAGTAGCCCCAAGAGCTAGTAGAGCTAGCTTATATGCAATACTTCCCATTCCCACAGCTCCATCTAACTTGTCATGCATCCCTTCACTAATCTCAGTTCTACTTACCAAATAGGGAGCAATATATTCGGCCTTCAAGTCATCAATTTTCATTAAAGAACTAATTTCAATTCCATTCATCGGATTATAAATCCAAGAAAAGTTTCTTTTATCACTTAATTTATCGGAAAAATAAAGGCCAAATGAAACAACCCACTCATCTCGCCCAGCAGCCAGCTCTTTAGTTCCATCAACTGGATCTAACATAAATAGAGGAAAATCGAGCCTAGAAGGATCTTCTTCACTATAAAAATTAACATTTGGAAAGACCTCAGAAAGCTCTGTCTTAAACATATCAGAAATTAATAAATCGATCTGAGTAACCACAGAGTCGTCTTCTTTATATGAAACTTTGAGATTGCCCTGGGAAAGAATTGAGTCAATATTTTGTCTTATTTTCGGCTTTAATTTCTCTAAAATCTTGATAAGTTTGTCATGGTATTTTAACATATCCTTACATTCTACAAGCAAAAATAAACAAAATTAACAATAATCTTGAAGTTATCAACAATAAAAAATATAGAGTTGCTACCAAAAAATCTTATTTAGAAGCAATACAATATCAAGAAAACAATAACTTAGATTAGTTTTTAACAAAACTGACAATTTCGCTAAACTAATATTTTAAAATATACTTAAAAGTTTTCACCAAAATCATCAAAATTTGCCTGTCTAAGCTTGGTCTTGGAAAGCCAAAAACTCCATAAAACCATCCCCAGCGACGGATACAGCAAATATCTCATCTTCCGAGCCATCAGAATTAACCACATTTGTAACCAGGCGGATGTTTCCTTCCTGATCTACATAAACAAATGGCTCTGACTGATTTTGATTTGATGGGTTACAAGTTTGATAATTGGAGACGAATTCATTAAAGAGTTCTTGTGATAGTGCAGACTTTAAAATATTGACCTCCTTGCCAAAATTTTTCTACCTAAACTAATTGTAATAAATTTACCAAAAACAAACAAGAAAAATTAACAAACGCACTAAAAAATAGTAATTACAAACACATAAACCATGTAAATTTAGTTTTACTTATACTTGATATAAGTAAAACTGCTGTAAGTTTTTCTTAAAGCTCAATAAAATACTTAAATGATTCAATTTCTAAAAAGAGCTTTCCAATAATTCTAAACCTATTTTCTAAATGAGAATCCAGAAGACAAACCAGAATATACATAGCATAGATCATATTTCTTTTAGATCTCAATCTACTAATAGACTGAAAAATCCACTCTAAAGGAACTAAAGCGAAAAATGATAACATCCAAATAAGATTAAAGCCTGATACTAGAGAAGGATTTACGAGACATCCCAAAATAATAAATACGGCAATTCCAGAAAGAGCCTCTAAGACTTTAGACTTATCAAAATTCACATAAGTAAATATTAATCCAGACTTATTAAGGGAGTAAATAGAAATAAGAATAAACCCAATTGGAGAAATTATATAGAATGCTTTTCTATAAATAAAATCTAAAAGCGTATCCACAAAATACCCGCCATTTAAAACTGAGAAATTAAGTGATTCTGTTTGAGAAAACACGACAGCCAAGCCGACAAACAAACCTAATAAATTATATTTTACCCACTGCTTTCTATACCATGCCGTTTTGTTCGAAAGAAAAACCTTATAAGTAGCAATTAAGCCTGCAGGAAAAAGTAAAAAGTTCAAAGGGTTTATCATAGTTAGATAAGCTGTTACCAACCCTGTAAATAAGCCTGATCGATAAGTATTACTTCTAGTACTCCACATATGTGCCCAAATCCATACTAAAGGTAGAGTCGTAGAAATAGTAGCAAAGTAATCATCACTTAGAACACGTGAAAATGACCATGTACTAAGAACAGAAAATACTCCCAACATAGCAAGTCGTCTGCTAAAGAAATATCTCAAGAAGCAATAAAAAACTAATAGGAAAGTTCCCATCCCCACAAAATAGAAATGAAAGCTCCATATTAAATTATAAAGTTTTGGGAATTTAATAAAAGGTACATATAGTGTGGATAAATAATTCCAGTAAACATTGCTAACTTCCATTTGTGGATCAAAATAAATTTTTAAGGCTTCGATATTTTGAAATAGTGGTAGTTCTGGAAGAGAGATAAAAAAAGTTAAAGAACTTAAAATCAAGATCGTTTTTTCAAATGAGTCCAAAAACTTTATTTCCCCAAATTGACCCATCATTGTTTCTTCTATAATTTTTCCTCTCGTTGGCCATGAATAAAATAAACCAAGCGCACTAAAAAACAACCAAAAGAGTACAGTTTTAATTCCAACCGAAAAGAGAGCAAAAAGATTAAATAAGAATAACATCACGATACTTCCAAGAATCACGCGATAAACTATTCTTTCCATGGAAGAATTTGCCCGGTAATAAATTTTGAGCCTATGATCAATTTCTTTCCCAAGTAAATAGCTTTGACCCATCATAAACATCATATACATGAGTAAAATAATCGACTGGAATATAAGTGCCATATCCAATGACTTTTGAATCCAGATAGGAATACAAAGAAAAGAAAAGTATATAAGTGCCCGATTTATAAAGAATTTATATTTTTTCTTCAGAAAGTCCGACTTTTTTAATAAAGTTTTTTCCATAATACCCGATAAATTTAGTAAGAGTTATCACACATAACTCTTACCCAACCCTAATTCATCCTATACAAAGGCCCCTACCCAGGGCCTTTTTTATTTTCTTTAAAAGTGTAGCTTAGATTCTACCCTATTGCATCAAATTCTTAGTATGATACCCTATTTATGCTACCCCCTTTGCGTATGGATCGACAAAGGTGCACATCAGGAGGATGATTTGGGTATTGCTTTTGGATCAATAAATTCTGGTCTTCCAAAAAATATAGTGGAACAGATTATCTCTGCGGAGAAAATTCCTATAAAAAAAATGGAAGAAAGAAAGGGCAAATTTGAAAACAAAAAAGCCCTTCTAAAAGATTTAATGGGAAGAGTTGAGAAACTCCGTGGGTCCGTCTATGCAACTAAATCCGAAAGAAGTTTTAGAGAGTTTTCTGTAAATGTAAGTGGCGATGGAGTTCAAGCAACAGTTGACAAAAATGTCGCAGAGCCTGGTTCATACCAAATTGAAGTTTTACAGCTTGCTCAAAAGTCTTCAGCTATTTCTAATGGTGTAGAAGATAAAGACAATACCTATATCGGTGTTGGATATCTCCAATACGAGCTACCAGATGGAACAACTAAAGAAATCTATATCGATGAAGATCATGCAACACTATCTGGAATAGCTAAATTAGTTAATGGTGATTCTGATAATGGAATGAAAGCAACTGTAGTTAATTCTGGTGATGGTTCAGATGAACCTTGGAAAATTATCATTGCTCTTGAAGGAACTGGCGATGGCCAAAAAGCGACATTTCCAAACCTTTATCTTGTAGATGGAGAAGTTGATATCTGGTTTGACGGTGAAAGAGCAGCTCAAGATGCAAAAATCAAACTAGATGGATTTGAAATTGAAATTCCTTCAAACAAGACCTCTGATCTTATTCCTGGAGTTACCTTAGATCTTAAGAAAGCAAAACCAGGAGATGAACTAACCTTGGACATCAAAGAAGATACAGCGAAAATGGCGACAAAAATTGATGACCTTGTCACCAATATCAATGAAGTTATCAAGTTTATTAAAGAACAAAATGCCATGGATGAAACTACCGATACATCCAGAACTCTAGGTGGTGATATTACCCTACAAACTTTAGAATCTAGAATTAGAAGTACAGTTTTCATGGGTGTAAAAACTGAATATGGCGCATCTCGAATTGGTGATTTAGGTTTAACATTCCAAAGAGATGGTCTTTTAAAACTCGATAAAGATAAGTTTGAAGCAAAGTTAAATGAAAATATTGATATGGTTACTCAGGTTGTAAATGGTAGATATACAATTGAAGATGGAAAAATAAATGGTTTTATAGATAACTTAGAAAGACTAGTTGGAGATGCCTTAAAACGTCCCTCAGGAATTTTAACATCAAGAGAGCAAGGTCTTAAATCCAATATAGATCAAATTGATAGAAGAATAGAAAATAAAGAAAGGCAAATCGCCAGAAAAGAAGAACATTTAAAAGCAAAATTTGCACGATTAGAAGAAACAATATCTAGAATTAAAACACAAGGAAGTGGATTAGCTGGCTTAACTGGCGGTTTTAATCCAGTTCAGCAACTTGGTTAAGGAGTAAGAAATGAGTTACGGTTTAGGGGCCTACAAGAAAACTTCAGTACAGACAGCAAGTAAAGAGCAGATTTTACTTATGCTATATCAAGCTGCAATTAAAAATTGTAAAAAAGCGGTTGAAGCAATTGAGCAAGGTAATGTACAAAAAAAAGGTGAACATATCGGAAAACTTCAAGATATCGTCATTGAGTTAAACAATAGTTTGGACTTTGAAGTTGGTGGTGATGTGGCGAGAGAACTAGCCTCGTTGTATGATTATGTACTCTACTCAAGTACTCAAGCAAATATTAAAATTGAAAAGGAACCTTTAGAAGGCTGTCTTAGAGTTCTTAAAACACTTTATGATGGATGGGCCCAGGCGATAAAGTCACTTAAAACGGAAAAAGCGGGGAATGCATAATGAAAGATGTCCAAGAACAATTAATAAACTTTCTAGAAAAAGCTTATGAACTTACAACTCTAAGCTTAAAGGCTGCTCAAGAAGGAAGATTTGAAGAGTTAGTAGACCTACTAGATAATAGAGAACGTGCAATAAACATTACTCAGAGTCTTAGTGAGAGATTATCCCTACACCAATCTCAAAGTGAAAACCCTGATATAGTTGTAGAGTTTAATAACCAAGTTAATCAGGTTATAGAAAATATCGTTAAAATGGACAATATAATTACTGAGTGTTTAGAGCATGAAAAAAATAAGACACAGTTTGAAATTGCAAAAACGTATAAAAACAAAGAGAATTTTAGAGGATATAATCTAAATAATATTAAATAATAATTTATTCGAAGGTGAGATCGATTATGGATGAACGAAACTCTCAATATGAACTACAAAGATCAAGAAACGGCTTAACCGTTCCCGTTATCAATGGTGTTTATTTACATTCAATTTATAACCCAGTTAAAGAGGCTGAAGCTTTCATAGATGGACATGCTGAAACCTTAAAGTACAAAAATAAAGTTTTAGTTTTAGGACTTGGATTTGGTTACCATGTAGAAGAGATTGCAAGGCACTTGAATTCTCATCATGGTGACTACGAAATAATTATTTTGGAACCAAATCAAAGGCTTATTGATGATTTTATTTCTACAAGAAAATTTGAAGACACAAATATTAAAATAATTTTCAAGGAAAAAATCAAAGATCTGTTTACTGATTGGAATTTTGTTTCATATTTAATGAATAAGCCATGTATTATTAAGCATGATGCTTCCTTCATTCTGAATAAAGACTACTTTACTAAGTTCCTAGCCTACCAAGCACCAAAGGATATTCTTAATTACAAAAGTATCCTAACTGAAAAATCACAATCTATCTTTAATGAAAATCTGGGTCAAAACCTAGATTCATACGTTCAGGGAATTAAAGAAAGCGGCAAGAAACTAGAAAGAAATGACTTTCTTCTTTTAGCATTAGAAGAAATTAAAAACTTAAATTATCAAGGATAGATAATATGAAAAATATATTAATTCTCAATTTTGGAACATCCCATGACGTTATAATTTCAGCCAATATGATTGCTGCTTACAAAGAGGAACATCCAAGTGCAAATATTGAACTTCTGACTTTTGAAAATAACAGGACAACTGCTGAAAACCTCAATGGACTTACAAAGATTCATACCGTTGATTCGAATCTTATCTCAACCATAATGAAAAATGCCCTTTACTCAGATGGATTTGCAGTAAACTCTTTCACAGAGTCTTTAAACGATGTCTACGACAGAAAGTGGGATAATATCATCAATTACAGTAATGATACTGTAAGTGCTTTTATTATTTCTGCAATTGAATCAGAATCTAAACTAGGATCCTTTATTGATGCAAAAGGAATTGCAAGAGCATCTAACAAATGGAGTATATATCAAAACTTTGTAGCTTCTAACCAAACAAGAAATAATATTGGTAAGGCGAATATGAGAAATCATATTGCGGGAATGCCACTATATCTTGGGGCTGAGAAAATCAAAGTAAACGAAGAATATTCTGTTGTAGCAGCTCAAAATTTTGCAAGAATTAGGCAAATGAATGGATCACCAGCAACAATAGTTGTTGGAATTAATTTAGCTGCGGGCTATGATGGTTACAATATATCTCAAGAAACATACAAAGATTTAATTGAAACATTAGAAGATTCTAAGGACTTTAAGCCTGTCCTACTATTAAATGGTAAAAACTATCAAAGAGAACTTGTTAATACTCTTAATCAAGAGTTTGATAACAAACTTATATCTATAAATATAGATACTGTTGCTCTTCCAAGCGTTGTATCTAATATTGATGTAATGATTTCTGCTTCAAATGATCAACTAGCCTTTGCTGATGCAATGGATACCAAGGCAATTGAGTTAAGAGAATTTAATAGTGAAGCCAATTCTACGATTCTCACTCATGAAGGTTGCACTTCTATACAGGCTAAAGAAAATAGATATATTGCAAGTGATATCATCTTGGCATTAAATGAAGAATTTGGAACTGAACTTCCAATAGATTATATGAATAGTCCCAATCCAATATGCCAAACTGTTAAGGACGAGTACGGATGCTTTCTCACTCAAATCAGAGGAGATATTAACATTCAAAATGAAATAAATTATCACGTAGAAAGATCATATTTCTTTAACTTACTTGGATACGAGGGTAATCAAGAACTAATCGACCACATTAAAGAGAGTACAGATAGAGAAGAGCTTCTTACTTATATAACAACAGTAAAAAGTGAACTTACAAGTACAGTTAAAGTGCTTTTAGCCACATTACGTTCATTAAAAAGCATGAGAAACTCTCAAAGTAATATGAACTCTTTTATTAATTATCTTGATACTTTGATTAAGATTGGAAAAGGGAACTCAATTGTTAGTAGTACTGTTAGATTTTTCGAAGGTAAAATTGAAAACATAGACTCAGAAGATATAGAGACTAATGTTAAGGCCATTGAAAATAACTTATTTGAATTAAAAGCAGATCTTCAAAAACTTACTGGAATTATTTCAGAATTTGCAGAAGGAAGATCAATTCAGGAAGATGCATCAGTTTCATTACAAAATGAAGCATAATTTTTAACAAGGAGTAGCTTGTGAGTATTCAGGATGAAATTCACACAGCCTTGAACGAGATTCAAAAGAGACTTAAAGAAGGTTCTGAGTTAAACCAAGATGAGTTGCAAACTCTTCTTTTAACCTCACTTATCGAAGACGAGGGATAAAATGAAGACTAAAATTGCAGTGATTCAACTAACACGAATTGGAGATTTGGTTCAAACACTTCAAGCCACTAGGCAATTTAAGGCTGAAAATCCAAATGCAGAGTTCACCCTTATTGCAAGACGAAAATTCGCAAAGGGAATTGGCTTTCTTTTAGAAACAGTTTTTGATCATATTGTTTTATTTGAGACAAAAGATTTTTTTATCGATAAGACTCTCAGCTCCGCAAAATCAGAACTATCAACATTTCTTTTTAATGTTAACAAGACCGAGTTTGATTTTTGTGTAAATTTAACTTTTAGTAAGTCTTCAAGTTATTTAGCAAGCTGTATAAATGCAAAACACTACCTTGGTCCTGTTAGAAATAGTAGATCAGAGATCCAAATTAACGATAAATGGAGTCAGTACTTATATAGTAACGTTCTTAATGGAACGAATGTTCCTTTTAATCTAGTAGATCTTTATCGATATATATTAGGAGTAAATGAAAATTTGGTCTTAGACCCTGATCCAAACTTTCAAAATAGAGCTAATAATATTGTCATCCACCCATTCGCTTCACAAAGAAAGAAGAAATGGGGAATTAGTAAATGGAATGAGCTTATTTACAAGCTTGCAAAAGATTTTGAAGATTACCAATTTCATATCGTAGGTGGAAATGAAGATAAAGCAGAGGCAGCAAGAATGCTTAACTCACCTGCCTTATCTCAATACAAAGACCGAATTCATAACCATACTGTAAAATCTTCTATTGCTGATGTTTATCAACTACTTATGAATACTAGGTTATTTATCGGGCATGATTCCATGGTATCTCATTTGGCCAGTGAAACTTTAACTCCAAGTATTGTTTTAAGTCTTGGAACTGTAAGACCAAATGAAACTTCTCCCTATGGAAATAAAGTGATCACTATTGCTCCAGGAAACAAATGTTTTCCATGTCCGGTAGAGCAAAGATGTGACTTATTACCATGCCACAATAGTATAAATCACCAAGTTGTAAATACTATTGCAACGGGTTTAATCCAGCAAAAAGAAATTAATCAAGATTTTTTGAAATCTAGACTTAGTCCTCTCCATATGGATTCAGTTAGAATTTATAGATCAGAATATTCGGATGAAGGAATAGATCTAAATTTAATTTCAAATCATCACAATAATATTCAAGAAGTCTTCAAGCAATATTATAAAATTATTTGGTTATATTATCTTAGAGGTGTTGAATCTAATTCCGAACTACCAAACATATCAAAAGAAACTGCAGCTCAGCTTTCAGAGTATACATCTGGAGTAAACTACCTTTTTGAGTTATATAATTTTGGAGTCACCTATGCCAACAGAATACTTGATGACGCTAAGGAAAAAGAAATAAATTTTAAGGTTATCCAGGAAAATATAAACAAACTTGGAGAAATTGATCAGCTCTGCAATGTAACGAAGAAAAATTATCCACTATTACAAGGACTCGTAGATTATTTTTATGTTAACAAAGCTAATGCAATCGGTAATAATCTAGTAGAGGTTACTCAAAATAATTTATTGATTTACTATGACGCATCAAATCTTGTTGCAGTTATAAACGACTTTGTCGAAAAATCCATATCACCGCATATGGTCCAGCATCAAGAAAGAAACAAGGAAGTTTAGGATGGCCACAATTGAAGTTAACTCAACTCATATAAACTTTAATGAATATGAATATTTGAATCTTCAGTCTTTATTACCAAAATTACAAAAAGAATTTCCTTTCGAAAAATATGATATAAAGAAACTTGCCCTTAACGGTCAGGTTATTGAGCCAAACAGCGAAAATCCTCTTTTAATAAGACCTATTGAAAAATCTGATCATATAATTGTGAATTTTACACCTGTTGAAAATCAATTAAATGACTTATCAGATGATCTATCTCAATTATTAGATAAGATCTTAGTAAAAATTAGTGTATGTGCCGACTTACTGGAAAATGACCAGAATGATATTGCACAAATAAAGCTTACAAAAATTATCGAAGCTATTGATATTTTTATTCAAGGCATCAGTTACAGTATTAAAAAACTTGATATTCAAAACGAACTTCCACAAAAAGAGTTGCAAATACACCTTCTTTCAGTTTTAAAAGCAATTTACAATGCCCAAACAAAGGAAGATTTCATCGTTCTTACGGACTTGCTAGAATATGAGCTAAAAGATAACCTAACTCAGTGGAAAATCTTAATCTTACCGGCAATCAAAAATACAAACACAGAAAACTAAAAGTATTTTTAGATAATATAACCCAGTCTGAATTTTTTAAACTAACTGATTTAACAGATATTCTCATTTGTACAAATAAAGCTGACTCTGATCTAGAGGTAGTTAAAACTAATCATAATCAATTGACACTAAATTATCATCTTGAAAATTCAGATAATAAGCAAATTTCTACCACTGTTGAAAACTTGCCAATTACTCTTAATCTAATCCACAAGTTATTTGAACAAGCAAAAGATAATATTCCTAGTAAGACTTTAAATAAAAAATCGTTAAACAAATTAATGCCTGAAAACTTCATGGATTTAATAAGATTATCAAACCCTAAATTAGACCTTGAAAATAATTTACAAAAATTATTCGAAATTGAATTTATAAATAGCTATTCAACAATTCACTTATTCGTGCATGAAAAAGGCCACCAAGCAGCCAAACAATATACAATTGAAAAAGACAAAAGTTTTGAAACTGAACACTCCGTTGGAACTTTCACAACACTTTTTAATGCTATTAAAAAATCTAAAAATCGTTCTTTTGGACAATCTTCTTTAAAAGCTTCGGACTTTCAAATAATAGGAACCTGTTTGGCCCATGAACTGATTTTAACTACTCACAATGTTATTTTCATATTAACAAGGAATGACTTTCTCCCCCAAAATGATACAGAAATAGAAAAGTTTAATAACATAATTGGCTATGTTAAATTCAATTTAGATAATTATTTTAAAACTACATCAAAAAGACTTAATCAAAGTGCCCTTGAAACCCTTAAAAGAACTCTTGAAATTGATTCCTATAAAAATATAGGTGAAGGGGTTTTAAATTTCATCCAAAAAAACGAAAATAATTTTAGCTTTCATCAAGAGAAACTAAACTTATTAGGGGAATTGTTAAACACTTTAAGACATGAACTTTCAAATCCACTTTTTGGCCTTCAATTATCTACCGAGCTATTAAAATCTGAGGACTTGGAGGAAGACCAAATTGAACTGGTAAACGATATCTCCTTGGCCATCAAGAGATCCCAATCAATAATGGAAAATTTCTCCAATATTTATCAAACAAAATCTGACTTCGAGGAAATCGATGTAAAACTTCTCTTAAAAGAAGTTTTTACCTTAACAAAAAGTGAAACTAGAAATATTGAACGTGAAATTATTCAAATTACAGACGAAGCCTTTCTAGTGAGGGGAAATAAAACCTGGTTAGCTCAGATATTTTTCAACCTAATTATTAACAGCTCTCAGGCCATAAAAACGGAGTCCCACAAAACTGGAAAGATTAGGATTGAACTAAAAAATGTGGGAAATAAAAAACTTATTACTTTTATAGATAATGGTCCGGGAATTCAGAAAAACTCAGAAAACATTTTTAATGCTTTTTTTACCACCAAAGCTGAAGGAACGGGTCTCGGATTGAATATTTGTAAAAACCTAATGCAAAAAATGAATGGTGAAATTGTATATGTGCCCAATGACAAAGGTGCACAATTTGAATTAATATTACCAAATGAAAATACTAATAATTGAAGATGAAATTCTTATTCAAAAATCCTTAAAAAAATTACTTGAAAAAAAAGGCTGTGATGTTGACGCAACTCCAGCTGGCAAAGAAGCTATTGAACTCATTTCTAAAAATAAATATGACAGAGTTATTTGTGATTTGATGCTCCAGGATATTTCTGGTTTCGATGTCATTGAAGAATCTAAATCCATTTATTCCATGGATGAAATAAAGAATGTTTTCGTTATCATAACGGCTTATTCATCACCGCAAGTCCTTGAAAAAGCGTCCAGATATGGATGTAAAATACTAAACAAACCCTTTGATAGTATGATAGAAGCTATCAAAACCTTTTTAGAATAAAAAGCTATGAACAAAGACTTGATTAATATTGCCATTATTTTGAAACCTTCAAAAATTGAAGAACTACCAAATACCATTACTAATTTAGTTAGATGGCTAAGTAGGAGGCAAAAAAATATATTTTTTCTTGCAAAAGAAGAGAGCCGTTTATCAAAATGCATCAGTAATAAAACTCTTGATAAGATTGAATTTCAAACAGAAAGATTTGTTTTTAATGAGACGGACTTAATTATTTCTCTCGGTGGTGATGGAACACTTCTGGGTGTTTCTCGAAGCGTGAGCTCTAAAGTTCCAGTTTTCTCAGTAAATCTTGGTCGCTTAGGTTTTATTACAGAGTTTAGTAAAAACGACTTTTACGAAAAGCTAAATGTTATTCTTGCTGGGAAGTATACTAGCTTTAAGAAAAATTTATATTCCATTACTGTGTATGAAGGTGATAAAAAATTAGTTAAAAAGGTTTTTTTTAATGATGCCGTTTTCACTAAAAATGATCTAGCGAGGATGTTTTCACTTTCTGTAGAAAGTAGCGGTGAGCACATTTATAATCTTACCGGTGACGGCCTTATAATAAGTTCGACTTATGGATCAACAGCTTATTCCCTTGCAGCTGGTGGTCCTATTGTTCACCCAGATGTGAAGGCGCTAATTTTGACCCCCATATGTGCCCACAGCCTAACCCACCGCCCTTTGGTTATTCCTGATGGACACAAGCTTACCATTAAACTATTAGATAAAATTGATAGCGTAAACATCACTCTAGATGGGCAAGAGTTTATCTCCATTCAAAACAACCAAACAATCATATTAAACAAAGAAATAAAACGTAGCATTCAACTCATTAAAAATGATGAGAGAACCTACTTCCACACACTAAAAGAAAAATTCGTCCATGGAAGACGCGAGGTATACTAGGATACAATTATGAATACAATGGGTTTATACTTATCAAGCTTGTCACTAAAAAACTTTGCAACCTTTGAAGATCAAGCCATTAACTTTGATACAGGTTTCAATGCGATTGTTGGAGAGACTGGTTCTGGAAAAAGTTTAATTCTAGATGCACTCCAATTAATTTTGGGACATAGAGCGGATAAAAGAACAGTTAGAAATACATTTGAATTTGCAATAGTTGAAGGCGTTTTCACCTGTACAGATATCGAAATTAAAAATTACTTTGATCAAAACAACTTTCCTTATGATCAAGATGAGATCCATATAAAACGTATCATTTACAAAAATGGAAAATCTAAAGCATTTTTAAATCATCAAAGTTGCCAATTAGCGACATTAACTAAATTTGCTAAACGGTACATAGACCTTGTCGGTCAATTTGAGAATCAAAAACTTTTATCTAGTAACTATCAATTACTTCTTTTAGATCAATTTTCCGTAAACGAAACTTTAAAGAGTGAATATAGTAATGTTTTCAATCATTTAATACAAAACACTGAAGAACTAAAGTCCATAGAAAATAAGAAATTAGAAATCACACAAAAATTAGATTATTTAACTTTCCAAATAAGCGAGTTCGAAAAGCTTAACCCTTCTAGCGAGAGAGAAATAGAACTTGTTGAAAAGAAAAGATCACTTCAAAATTTAGAAGAAAATAAGATATCCGTAGATAAATTGAACCAATTATTTGATGGAGGAGACCATAATCTGCCGGGGCTTCTAGACCTATTAAATCAAGTTGAAAGAGAAATCACAGATAAACTATTGGATAAAGAATCTATTGAGCAATTTTTTAATGCAAAAGAAGCCTTAAATGATATTAACTATAAAATAAATTCTAGTGTTGATTTTGATTATAGCGACGAAGACTTAGAGGCAGTTCTAGATGAACTCGACCTTTATCAAAAATTAAAAAGAAAGTATCAGGCATCTACAGATGAATTAATTAATATCTATCATGGATTTATTCAAGAAAGAAAAGAATTAGAGAATCTAACAGATTCTGTCGATATCCTAAAAGACAAAATAAAAGACTTAAGAAACACATGTATAAATTTATCTGATAAACTCCACGAACGAAGGGTGAAATATTCTCAGAATTTAAGTGAGGCTCTTACTAAAGAAGTTCAGAATTTAAAAATGAGTGGAGCGACTGTTAAGATAGAAGTTACAAAGCTAGATGAATTAAATTCAAATGGCCAAAGTTCGATCTCTTTTTTAGCAGAAACAAACCCAGGGGAGGGATTCTTTAAAATTAAAGACATTGCTTCAGGGGGGGAGCTATCTAGAATTCTTCTTGCATTAAGAACTCTTCTATCAAGTAAAGATTCTATAAATATATTCTTATTCGATGAAATAGATACAGGAATCGGAGGAGAAACAGCGATCACAGTTGGAAACTCATTAAATAAAGTATCAAACAACTCTCAAGTTATTGCTATTACACACTTACCTCAAATTGCCAAATTCGCAGATAAACTTATTAAAGTAAGTAAACATTTATCTGAAGAAGATGGTAGGACTCACTCTAGAATTGATGAGTTAACCCATAAACAATTAGAAGATGAAGTAAAAGAGATGTCTTCGCTTTAATCTGTTAAAACTGATTAAAAAAATAACATCACAGTTATATCTGATGATTTTGTGTACCTTAAGCCCCTAATATCAGGTAATTTAAATGGCATAGAAATTGTATCTAAAATAGGATGAAAAATATTTTACCCATTTTGTTTATTTTACTATTTCCATTTTATTCCTTTGCTGAGGATTTTAAAATCCAACCCCCGTCTCTTGCAGATTACACTAATGTCGAAAGCTTTGATGAAGAGGTCGTTAATATTGGTGGACAACAGATTACAAGGGGTGAACTAAGTTCAATGGCTGGACTCAATCAAAACAATACAAACTGTCCAAATGCTCAAAATGACAGTTTTCTTAATAATCCAAACTTCCAAACAGCCGTAAATGTTAGTTTAATTGCATCCATACTTCACACAGCATTTCAAGCAGAAAAAGATAAACAAAAACATGCCATTATTGGAGCTCTTATCTCAGCAGGAACCACTAAACTTTGTCAGAAAGTTTTTAACGGGAAAAACAAAAATCTTGTTTGTGCTCTTACTGGGGCAGGTGCTGCTTTAATTGCTGGGATTTTAAAAGAATATAGAGATTCTAAAGGCCATGGAACAGTAGACGCGAAAGATGCTATTTATACTTTTGTTCCCGGTGCGCTTATAAGTTTTAAACTTTCCTTTTAAGTTAAAGAAAATAGTTCCGGCTTACCATCACGAACAATGATTGCTCTTTTATGTTTAATAGGAAATCCATTATTAAAATAAATCGTTTGGTTTTCAAAAAATTGTTCTTCCTCAATATGTGTATGCCCACAGATGACTCCATCAATTGACTTTTCTTCTATAAGCGCTTTAGCACCAATTAAATACTTTTCTTTCATTTTCATAAAATCAAAAGTCTTTTTCCCTCTACGTTTAGAGTCTTTTGAGGCGAGATTTCCTAAAAAATTTATAATGAAAAATGGTAAGATATAAGTACTTAAAATGTACATCCACTTAGACGTATAAATTTCATACCAATTTTTAAAGTATTGATTATAATAATCAACCTCATAACCATGACAAATAAAGAGTTTTTTCCCGCTCGTTTCAAAAATTTCACCATGCTTTTCATAGCGAAACTTAGACCAATTTTCTGTATGTTTCTTAAAGTATTTATAAGCTATTTTTTTAAAATGGAAATCATGATTTCCTTCAAGAAAAATGACTTCCTTCCCAGAATCTAAGAGCTTCACAATTTCTTCAAAAAAGAAGGCATATTTTTTTGTATATGAGTAATGATCTCCAATAAGAAGCTCAAATATATCACCAAGAAAATAAACTCTATCCGAGTTTTTTGTAAATTCATGATTACAAAAGTGCAAAAAAAGCTTAGAAGCTTCATCTCCACTTTTTTTTATATGTAAATCTGAAATCGATACGAATTGCATAAATGGATTTTATGATAGAAATTTGAGTTTGAAAAATTAAATAACGTTTTGAAATTCGGAGTATCTAAAGACCATTTCCTTTAAGAATTCTTTGTCTTCTGGTTTCATTTTTTGGAATTCTAGACTTATTAGGAACTCTCCATAAACGATAGTTTTTGATTTATTTTTTTCAAGTTTTTTAAGCTGGACGACTTTCGCTTCTGCCTCAATTTTTTTATCTTCAAACTCTATTTCAAAATTTTCAATAACATCACCTGTTTGAAAAAATTTACTCTCTAGTTTTGAGGTTATAAAAGCTGCACCACCTGAACTTATGTCAAAACAACTTTTTTTAAATAATTGAGTGGCCACCTTTTGATTGTGGTTAGTTTTTTTAAAGTTAACTTGAATCTTAAAGTTATTCTCTACAAATAATCTAAAATCCTTTCTTCTTTCAACTTGAGCGATCATTTTTGGTATTCCAACGATAATGTCGCCACTCACTTCAATCTGTTTTACTTCTGTTTGAAATAAAACCATCTCGTCTGGTAAGTAGAAATTTAGCTTTTCAGTTCCGCTGGCCAATTTTTTTAATTCTTCGGTTTGAGAAGAATCAAATGGCCTTACGACTATTTCACTTCTATATTTTCTTATAACTTGGAAAATGACTTCAACTCTAAACTTTTTTCCTGCTATCATTTTCCAGCCCACAACAGTTTTATTATTTATTTTAGCATTGTTTATTATGCTAAATATGGCCCAATCTTTTTTATTTCTCTTTAATAAATTTTTATTCAATTGGTCCATCTAAATAAGCCCTGTTGAAAATTGCCTCTCTAAATTCTTCTTGATTTTAGAGAGGCGGGCTTAAGATCGATTGATTTATAAAAATTTATAATCCAATCTTTTTCATATACGGGTGCTCTCGCACCCGCCTCTCTACTTACCTTGGTACTTTATGGGACAAATACCTATCCAATCAGTCTTAATGCACTATTTGGAATGTTATTCGCCTGCGATAAAGATGAGATACCTGCAGATTTCATCACGTTGTTAGCTGCTAACTTCGCTGACTCTTCTGCTACATCGACATCTTCAATTCTTGATCTAGCGGCCTCAGTGTTAGCTGATGCTGTATCTAGATTTGATATAGTTGACTGTAGTCTTGACTGGATCGAACCAAAGTTTGCCCTAAATCCTGCCACTTTATTAATTGCTTCATCTATGAC
Source organism: Flavobacteriaceae bacterium (assembly GCA_964215955.1). GTDB lineage: Bacteria > Bdellovibrionota > Bacteriovoracia > Bacteriovoracales > Bacteriovoracaceae. The sequence continues at coordinate 377,033 of CAXPDR010000018.1, read as the reverse complement.
TTCTAAGTTTCCTGCTGCACTTTCCTTATCCAAGATATTTGATCCTGCAATTCCTAGTGCCTCACCTGTTGCATTGGTAGCTTGAGCATCGAAGGAAATTTTATTATCCTCCCCAGCATAAGCACCTACATGAAAGTCCATTACACCATTTTCATTTTCACCTGTTAGAAGTGGTGCACCACTAAAGGTTGTTGTTTTCGAGATTCTATCTACCTCGTTTGTTAATTGCTCATATTCAAGGTTTAGGTATCCACGCTCTCTCTCTCCAACTGTATCTGATGCTGCTTGGATTGATAACTCTCTCATTCTTGTTAAAATGTTAGATGATTCATCAAGTCCACCCTCAGCTACTTGGATCATTGAGATACCGGCATTGGCATTTCTTTGTGCCATTCTTAAACCTTTAACCTCAGCCTCCATTTTCTTTGCAATCCCTAATCCGGCTGCATCGTCTGCTGATTTTGTAATTCTTTTTCCTGAAGAAAGTTTAGCGTAACTTTCATCAGTTTTTGCTGCTACTTTTCTCAGATCTTTCTGTACCATCTGAGAAGGTACGTTTGATTTAATTCTTAAGCCCATGTTGTTCTCCTTTGTAAGATTATTCTTTAAGCTTACTGCCCGAGTAGTTGACTGCAACCATCAGACATATACCTTATCGCTCAGGTCAGGAAATACTTTAGAATTTTTGGCACAATTCTTGATAAAAATAGTGCGTTACCCATGTTTTCAACAACTTAGGGCTTCGATTAAATTAAAATATTTGAGAAAAATAAGATGTATCCCCTAAAACTATAAAAGGTTTTAGGGGAATACTGTTAAAGAGGCTTCTTTATAAGTATTTGTAATAATTCTTTTTGAGCATTAATCTCTTCTTGATATAAGTAATAGTTATCAATTGTATTTGCATGCTCCCTAATTAAAGTTCTTAATCTTTCATTAAAACTGCCTTCCTGATTTATAAGGCTTGATTTATTTATACTTTTATTAAAATATTCAGAAGGTAATCTACTTTCGTTTAATTCTTCTTTCTTCCAGTTTGATAAATGTAAATTAAACCTTCTATCACTTAAAAGATCAGAAAACATATATTCTAGTTGACTGGCCAGTGCATCTTTTTCAAGAGCTAAACTTTGTAAATTAATTTCTGAATTTGAATTAGTTTCCAACTCTAAAGTTTGATCTAACAAAGTTTTAATTTTCTGGGATAAGTCGACTACATTTGAGTTCTCTATGTCTAGATCACTTTCTTGGCTACGTAATAAACTTTCCATCGCTAAAATAAATTCATCTGCTGTTCTTTCATTAACGATACCGCTTAATTTTGTAATTCTTTGTAGATTATTCATTTTAGTAATCAGTTCAACTGCTTTTTCTGCTCCTGGGTTTGCATTATAATAATGTCCAGGAGAAATCTGAGTCCAGGCTTCTGCATTGGAGTCAATAATTGAGTCTCTTGATCCATAAAACCATTTATAATTTTTCTTTTTAAAGTCTTTTTCTGTTTGTGTTCCAGAGTTAAATGAATTTGAAAAAACAGTTACGCTATCAACACTATCTTTATAGGCATGTTTAAATAGAGGTAAATAACGAAATTCGTTAACTTCAGGATCTAAGCCATATTGAGTTATATCTACCCCATTAGTTATTTTACTTAAAATATAACTATTAACTTCTTCTCTTAAATTAGGTTCATCCAATATTGTAGGATGAAATTTATTTATACTATGATACTTTGACCAGTTTTGATTAAATTCAATTAAAACCTTACCAGCATAAGAAACGATACCTTTTAACCCAATAACGTCATCTTGATAAAAGTTTTCACGTTGATAATATTCTTCATCAGTTTTATAACTATTATAGTGAAACCCTTTTTCAGTAATATCATCAGTTGTTGACTCTAAATAATCTGCAACACTTGGATGATCACAACGCCCTATAAGTGGATCTTTCAAGTCTTCACGAAGTTTAGCTAACATGACAAATTTATGCATTCCATTTGTTTTTCTACCTAACACACCATTTTCATCAGCTACAAAACAAGCTTTTTGTGGAAGTGTATAAAGATCAATATAAAATCTCGTTATCAAATTAGCAGCCTGCCTATAAGATTCAAAAGTTTTAACCTCTTCTGAATTAACTCCGAAAGATTTTTCAAGTTCTTCCTCTGAAGGAATACTATTTAAATATTCTTCAGCAGAGTGATATGAAAGATATCTATCTTTTTGATCGAGATGTTTTGCCATTAAAACTCGATATTGATTATAAATTCTTAACAGTACTTGACTTGGGTAGCTTAGTGCTTTTGCTAACTCTACCTCAGTTGATAATACAGCATTTGGAAAATCAAATCTGTATCTATAAAAAGCTATTTTAGCATTCACCTCGGTAATAACATTCTTAACAATTTCTACTGGGTCAGAACCAGTATCCCACACAATACATAATGCTTTATCTGTAAATGCATAAGGATTTCTATTGTTTTGCTCATCTGTACAAAACTCGAAGTTTCTTGCAGTTAATCCAAGTTCCTTCATATTTTGATCAATTGTCTTATTTGGATTAATTCTAACAAAATGATTGTGACTTTCACCAGAAGTACCAGCAATTTGAATTTCACCGTTATATGCAAACCTAATTGCTGCAACATCATAAGCTCCCAGCTTTTTTACAGGAGATGCAATAGCACCCATATAATCCATAATACTAGCTGTAACATGTTTATGCTCTTTCGTATCTTTTCCAAAGTTTTCTTTATCTGCTGATCCTGCGAAATTATGCCTTAAACCAAAATTATGCCCTAACTCATGTAAAAGTGTATCTAACAAATCAATTCTCATCGCCTTGTTTGCACAGGCTTCAAGCGTATTTGCTTCAAGGATTGTATTATCATCTATTAGAGTTAGTTTTTTATCTGCTCGTAAATCTTTGTTTATATCTTTCAGTTTTGATATATAAGGGAGTAATGTCTCTCTACACTGGTTGTTTACAAGGTTTTCAAGTGCTTTAAATCTATCTGTAAGACCATAAGTTCTAGAGTCACCATCGATATTCGGCTTAGCAATAACATTTTCACCACCAAATTTTCCAATCTTGAAATAAACAAAGTTTCTTAAATCATCAATGTATCTTTGCCTTGTAGAGTTAACATAAATATTTGATGTCGCAGAAACGATTTCACCTGATAATGAATCCGCAACTGAAGGTCCATATCCACCAAGAGAAGAAGTCGACTTCGTATCAATGAAATTAATAATATTATATCTAACATCAGCGATATCAACTTTCTTAGTTACTGGAGCTAATTTGATCTGAATTCCAGTTTGAGCTTGATTATAGAAAACATCATTCCATTCATCTATCGCTTGTTGAGCGACTTCGTGAAACTCATCAGCACTATTTTTTGATAAATAAAATGTAATTACATTTCCATTCCTTTCTGGATAATACCTTTTGATAAATTCTTTTTGCTGATTATCTTTATCCCTTACTAGCCTTTGATCTGATGAAGCTTTCTTACTTGTAAAAAAACCAAATCTTCGCTTCATATCATCTTCCCAAGCTACTCTTTGCTTGGATTTATTTATAACTTCATCTGCTCTTTTCATTGAATATCTTATAATAATATCTCTATCTGTGTAGTGAAGTGTATAACCTAGGTAATTATCTGATAAAGATATATCCACAATATTAACACTACTTGGATCTGGAGATTTTTCGATAACAGATCTCGTACCTTCTAAATTTAGCTTTACATATTTTCTCATGTGAGAAGGACGTGATCTGCTATTTGAATCTCCATGCTGCTCAACTTGAGAATTCTCATTCAGAAAGAAATCAACTCTTTCAAATGGAATTTTTATTGCGGCATTAAAGCTGGTCTCTCCATCTTCACCCTCTAAAACAGCATTATCAACATCCACATTCAGATTTCGTCCCTGGAGGGTATTTCCTAATTCATTAAATTCGATTCTTGAAACTTCGTTAAAAGAAAAATCGACTCCAAGCTTAAGAGTTTCCATAAGACCACTGTTTTGCCGATTATTTTTCTTTCTTATAATTTCAGCATTATAAATCCATTCTCCTTTAAAAAAGTCTGCGGGAAATACATTCTGTTTTAAGATTGTATCTGATAGATACTTCCTAGAGAAATCTACTTTTAAAAATTGCCCAATTTCACCCTGTGGTAATACAATCTCTCTTTTTAAAGATGTTTTATTTCCATTTGCATCTTCTATGTTCTCAACATTGAAGTATCCTGTTATTTGATAAGAGAATAGAGGAACAGCTAACTTAGAATTATGTAATCTCGTTGCAATTTGATGTTCTAGAAAAGGAATATTTTCCTTATTTGCAACCTTATAATAAACTAATCTTGTACCATTTATTTTTCTTAGAATTTTATAATCATTTTCAGAATTAGATTTAGCCTTAAAAATTATATCATCAAAATATGGTGCATTAGTTTCGTATTTAACAACTGGAAAACTATTAAATAATTTAGAGTCTTCTTCAATGTTAACTATATTCGCAGTAGCAATATTGGAATCGTAAAGTTTTTCTTTTGTTTGAATATCATATATCTCTCCAGCTATAAGAGACTCACTCTCTAACAATCCGTAACTAGGACCCTGACCTTGGACGAATTCTTCTTCTCTCTCCTTTGCACATGAAGCAAATAAAGAGATTGTGATCCAAATTAAAAGGAGTTGTCTAAATTTGTTATTAGAAATCATAAGCTATCTCCAGCTGGTATGATGAATTCGTTTCATCAAACAATGAATTATTAGTAATTATTTTATCTTTTGAATTAAAAGTAAGAATTAAAGCCAAATTGTTTTTTAAATTATAGTTTGTATGAACACTATAAATCTGAAACTGTTGCTGGTCATCTGCATAAGAGTTACTTGTATATAAACTACCTAAAGCCGCGATTGAAAGACTATCTGTAAAACTATAATTGAGTCCTAAAGAATTTAGTACTCCAAACTTTTCATTATAAGTCGCAGCCCTTTTACTAGGAGTTTTGTACTCGTAAGAGTTTACCGTCGCAATATTATTCTGGAAAAAGTAAAATTTTTCAAATGATAATCCTTGATTTACCCCAAAAAAGATAGAGCCATTTTTACTGCTATCTTGGGATTGTTTCGAATTAGCAAAAATAACCCCAGTACTTCCAGAAATATTATAGTTCTCCGTCTTTATTAAATCCTTAAAAAGTAAACTTGCTTTTATATCTTTTAGCTTTGAGTTTTTATTATTTTCTTCTTCATACTCGCTTAATCTATAATCATGAATTATCAAAAAATTTGAAGAAATTTTATTAGAGTGTTTTCTGGAAATGTTTAAAGATTGAAAGGAATTATAAATTGTATTTTCATCTTTATACAGATCAGAGCTTATACCTGTTGATAATTTAAAACTCCATGGTTGGCTTTCATTAGATTTTTCTTTGAAACTAATATTTTCTGAAAGCTCTTTAGTATGAGCTAAGTTTACAGTTAAAATAATAATCCCTATTAAATAGAGGCTTGATAATTCTTTGATGGCCACTCCCATGGAACAAATTTCATTTAAGGAATACGCTGCAAGTCCCAAGCCAAGTGCTAGAGTCTTTACCAGTTTAGATTTTGCTCGTTATTTTCTTAAATCTTTAGAATTACTTTCAATAATTAAATGAATGTTAATGATGATGTTTAAATTTTATACAGGTGTATAAATACTTGTTATGTTTAATTTTTGTGCACATATTATAACAATTTCAAATCCACTCAATCCTATGCCTAAATATTGTATATTGTTTATATGTTTAAAATTTTTCTTTTCATTCTTTTTTGCTCGAATTTGGCCTTGGCAGCCGAAAATCCAATACTAGAAAGATTTGAAAGCAATATTGACGAATACAAAGGTGCAGAAATATTTTGTCACTATCCTGAAGAATCAAATCAATTAGACTTATTTCAACATTGTTATTTACGTTTTGTTCATAAAAACAACTACTATAATGATGTCGCGATTAACTTCCAAGTTGTAACAAATACTAACAATAATCTCCTCGAAGCCATTCCACTGACCTTTGGTGCCTATCCCATGACCATGTTGGTACAAAATTTTTCAGTTGTTTGGAATACATATTTTTTTAAAGGTGAAGTAAAATCCTTTCGAAGTATTTTAAATTTAGCCGACAGTGAACTTTCTAACTTAAAACAGTCTGTAATACAGTTCTATAACAATCCAAAACTGATTGGAACTTATACCCTATTTAACAACAATTGTGTCGGCGGAATTATAAATCTTTTCAAGCATAGTAATATTATTTCTGAAATCACAAACGATGAGTTTCATCCTAAAAGATTTTCTAGCTGGTTAATCAGATCTGGATTATCCACTTATCCAATATCCCAAATCAAACCAAACCACACATTAAAGGAGGCTGGAAAGGTTTTGGGAAAAACTATTGATGAACTTTATCAACCAAGCAATTGGCCGGAAGACTCATTTAAATTACTCGAAGAAAATTTCTTTATATTACTTGATCCAGAAGGAAGAAGAAAAATGTTTCAAAATCTACTTCTTGGACGACTAAATATGCCTTTATCTTTAAGAAAACTCTTAAGTGATAAATATAAATTTTTAAATAACGATGACTACCAGGCGACAACACAGCTTAATTCCTATACGGCTGAATCCTACCAAAAATTTGAATCTGGAACACACTTTGAAATGGTTTTGAACCAAATAGAAAGAAAAGACACAATTCATTTCTTAAAGGCTTTCGTGCAAAACACGGAATTTGAAAGTGATAAATATGCTTCGATCAGAGACTATTATCAAATCACAAAACCTTTTATCTTTAACTTCGATAACCATAAAAACCCAAGAGTAAAACTAAAAAGGGCATTCGGTTCTTACTATCTTGGAAAGTGCCCAAAGGATGATCCTAGCTGTCATCCATCTCACAGTTTTAGAAAAGAAGCTATTAAATTACCTATCGAGTTAGTTGGTAACAATGCTTTTCTAAATGGGAAGTCCTGTGATGGGAAAGAAATTTATAAAAATAAAATTGGAAAGAGTTGTTATTTCCTCACCAGAAAAGATGTTAATTCAATTTATATTTATAGTTATATTAATAAGGAGTACAAATGAAAAAATTTATTTTAACTATTTTTCTTATTTCTAGTTCAATTGGAACAAGTTATGCGCAAGGTGAATCAGATTCTTGTTATGAAAATTTAACAAGTATTACAACCAAGCAAGCCCTTAGCGGCGCCTATGTCATAGGTATGTTTATTCCCTCGCTAGTAGCAGGTGGTACTATTGGTTCTATGTTTGGCGCTCCAGGAGCAGCTCTTGGTTCTAGTTCCGTTTATCAAGCTAGGCAGACTTACCTAATGAAGGCCTTATACGATGAAGGCCTTGTTGAGTATGGACCACTTCTCAATGAATTATACAACAATGTTTTACCTGAAATTGATAGAACAGAAGAAGAAGAAAACGTAATAAGAAAAATGTATATGGAAAGAATTGAAAATGGTACAATTTGTTCTCGCCTTGAGAACTCTGATAGTTATACACTTTTTGATATTTCTCAAGAGATTTTAAGCGACCTTAAAAACTAATTGAAATAAAGCTAGCTTTTAACTTAAGGGCTAGCTTTTTGCTCTCTCAATAATCGAAGTTGTAGAAAACCCATTCACAAAATTTAATGATTTAACTTCGCCACCATTTGCTAAAACTAAATCCGATCCAACAATTTGCTCGGGCTTCCAATCTCCCCCCTTAACTAATACATCAGGCATTATTATTTTAATGAGCTCATACGGAGTATCTTCAGTAAAAATAAAGACATAATCAATCGCCTTTAGATTTTCTAATACAAACTTTCTATCTTCTTCGCTATTGACTGGTCTAGTTTCACCCTTAAGTCTTTTTACACTTGCATCACTATTTAAACCTAAAACTAAAATATCTCCTAGGGATTTAGCCTCATTCAAATAGGTCACATGCCCTCGATGTAAAATATCAAAGCAACCATTAGTAAAAACAACTTTTTTACCCTGTCGATGTGAATTAAAATCTTCCAAATTAATCATGTTTTTCAATAACGATTGTATCAGTTAGTTTATCTTGAAGATTTAGAAATAAAGGTAACCCAAGAAATGGAATTGAGATAACTGTCATAAATGCACGGTAAAAACTTTTACTAAAACTAATTTGCTTTTCATCAAATCCTGTAACTGTAAGCCCAAAAAGTCTTTTTCCAAAAGTAGAATGAGCGGTTTTATCAAGAAATGAGAAATAAAATAGATAGAACAAAGTAAATATTGTTAAAGCACTAGTTGGTATTTCATCAAATAGCATGAAGGTACTAATGATTTCCATAGGTAAATCTGCAAAGAAAATAATAGAAGCCATTGTTAAACATAATACTGAAATGAGTAAAAAGAAATCCACAGACCAGGCCATAAACTTTTTAGTAGTCGAAGCTAAAATGTAATTTGGTGCTTCTATAACTTCCTCTTCCACAACTTCAGTCACTGGTAACGTAGTTGTCTGGGTCTCAGTTGTATTTGTATAGAAAGGGGCAAGGTCACCCATATTAGGTTTGATATCAACAGTAGTAGGTTTTTGTAACTGATCGACTCTCGTCTCCAGCTCCCTTTTTAAAGCTCTTGATTGTTTATTTAAATCAACCCTAACTTCTTTTTCATCCTTTAAAGAGTGATGAAATCCCAAACCTTCAGTAATAGGTTTAAAGTCAAAATTGTCTACAATATTATCAATATCTTCATTTTCTTTATTCATTCTCTAACTCCACTATAATTAAGAATCTCATAGAAAACTTAAAGCATCAATCTTTTGTCTCATAGAAGACTTGAATAAACTATTCCCATCCCACAAGCCACAGCCGTCGGAGTTCTAAGTATAGGTGTTGGTAACTGAATTTTCATAGTGACTTTTTTTTCTAAAAAAGCTTCTTCCTCTTCTGAAAACCCACCTTCTGGCCCAATAATTAAAAGAGTAGTTCCCTTAATTATATTTCCACAATTTCTACCTTGTTTAGTGGATGAAAGACAAATTTTTGACTCATAAAAATTAAAGTCTAATGATTTAAAGTTTGAAAATTCGACTATTAATTTATAAGCATTATTTGACTGCTCCATCGCTGATTCAATTAAGCTTTCAATTCTCTCTGGTTTAAGAATATATCTTTGTGAGAACTGAGTCTCACCTATAATGAGTTTATTAATTCCAAGTTCAACGGCCATTTTTATAACTAAGTCCAAAGCATCTTTCTTAACCTGACCAACAAATAAATCAATGCATTCGCCTTTTTTTTGAAATTCAAACTTTTTAATAGAAATAACAAGTTCCTTTTTTGTTATTTCCTCAATAATTCCAAAAACCTTTTTTCCATCACCACTTAGAACTAAAATTTCTTCATTTATTTTTACTCTTGCAACTTTTATCAGATGTTTAGCTTTGTCCCCACTTATCGCTAAGTGTTTCCAGGTTGTATCAATATTAGGATAAAAAACTGCTCTCATAATTTAATTTTGTAAATATACCGCTACCCAATCACCAAGCTTTTCAGTTTTTACATGATTAAGTTTAGGGTTTAAGTTTTTATACTTCTCAATAACCTCATCTTCTTGACCTGTTAAAAGCCCTGAAAGGATGAGATGTCCACCAGCTGAAAGGCTATTAGTTAAAAACTTAGCCTCTGCTAAGAGTACATTTTGCAAAATATTTGCAAAGACCACATCATAAGTTTTTTCAATTTTCGCTCTTTCCTTGGGCAAAATAAGTGAGTACTCATGAGTACTCATACTATTTAATTCTATATTTTGTTCGCAATTTTTTAATGCTTCAGGGTCAATATCATATAAATCACAAATGCCTTCAGGAAAGAACATCTTATAGGCTATACCTAAGATACCGGAACCACATCCAAAGTCTAAACAAGATGAACCTTTATTTTGAATAGTCATAAAGATTTTTAAGCACAAAAATGTCGTCTCATGACTCCCTGTCCCAAACCCCATTCCAGGATAAATATATAAAGATCTCTTCGCTTTTGATTTATAAAGCTCTTTCTCCCACTCAGGGACAATTTCTAAATCTTCAGATACTAAAATTGGTTTATAGCTTTTTTTCCATTCCTCATTCCAGTCTTTTGTTTCTTGAACTTCAAGTTTTGGATTGAGTTTAAATGACTCCTCTAATTCCTTTAAAAAGTGATTAGCTAGAGATTTCTTATCAAAATAAAACTTTTTTAATTTTGATTCACTACTTAAAACGTCCTCAACTTCATGAATTACGGTTTCTGGAACATCACCACCCGAATAAGACCTTTCTCCAAGAATATCATCAACCTTAGGTTCATCAATTGAAAACTCTTCAATACCAAGACAATTAAAGTCTTTCATGGCCTTATCAACGACTTCATCTTCACTTTCAGTAGAAATTTCACAAGATACTATAAAATAATCATTCATATCCCAGCTTATATAAAAGAAGAAATGAGTTGAATACCTTTAGTTATAAGACTTATAAAATTTTCTTTTTTGTTCAAAGAGTAAAAATTTTATGCTAATTAAATCACTTAAAATCAGGAGTTTACGTGTATATAATTGGAATAGCTGGCGGTTCAGGTTCAGGAAAGACGACATTTGCAAAAAAGGTTCAAAAACATATTGGTGAATCAGCCACAATGATTTCTATGGACTCTTATTATTTACATAAATTACCTCAAGATCTTTTTCTTAAAGACAATGCTCCTAATTTTGATCATCCAGGTGCATTTGATTGGGAATTACTTAATGAGCACATCAAAAGTCTTAAGGACGGTCAGTCGATAGAAATGCCTATTTACGATTTTAAGACGAGTTCAAGAAAAGATGAGGTACATAAGGTTTCCCCAGCCAAAATAATTCTATTTGAAGGAATATTCACACTTTTTGATAAAGAAATTAGAAAAAATCTAGATATCAAATGTTTTTTACATGTTGACTCAGACATAAGATTTACGAGAAGATTACATAGAGACGTTAACGAGCGCGGTAGATCTCTTGAGTCTGTAATCGAGCAATACTATCAAACAGTTAGGCCTATGTATCAAAAGTACTTAGATCCTCAGAAGCAATTTGCAGATTTCACAGTTGGAGAAGAAACCGATGTAGCTGCAAAAATTTTAGCAGCGAGGATTAAAGAACTACTTAATGACTAATCTAAAAATTTGTCCTTTTGGCGGTGTCGGTGAAATTGGGTCTAACATGACCATCTTCGAAACCGAAAACCATGTCGTAATCATTGATTATGGTATTCTATTTCCCTATGAAGATTTTTTTGACATTAATTATCTCATCGCTGATACAACCCAAATTAACCAAGAAAAAGAAATCACTTTATTTATAACCCATGGACATGAGGACCATATAGGTGCAGTTTCCCATATTTTAACAGAAATGCCTCAAATCAAAGTTATAGCTCCAAATTTTGCAAAGATTTTAATTGAAGCTAAACTTGAAAAACGAAAGCTTTCAAGAAAAATTCAAACGTATAACGAAGATACTATTTTAAAGTTTGATGAATTTGAGCTTCATCCTGTTCACGTCACACATTCTATTCCTGAAACCTTTGGTATCATTTTTAGAAATGAGAAACTTGCTACACTTTTTATCTCTGATTTTAAGTTTGATTTAAAACCATTATTTGAAGAGCCAATTAACGTAAATAAAATAAAGAATGTCCTAGGAAAAAGTGACAAAAGTCTCGTTATGTTGGATTCTACCAATATTTTAGGATCAGGAAAAACCTTAAGCGAATCAGACCTAAGTCATGATCTCAATTTATTGATTAAGAAAAAGAAAAGAACTTTTATTACATTATTTTCATCTAATATATATCGAATTAAAAACATTTTAGAACATTGTAAAAAACATAAAAAAAGGGTTGTTACTATCGGTCGTAGCATCCAGTTTTATCTAGATGCTGCTGAAAAAGCTAACCTTTTACTCAAAGAAGATTACCCAATATTTGATCTAGATGCAGTTCAAAACCACAATGCTCAAGACCTTGTTTATATTGTAACAGGCTCACAAGGTGAACATCTCGGAGCAACCAGAAGAATTGTCATTGGAGAGCAAAAATATATTCAACTCAACAAAGATGACCAATTTATCTTTAGCTCCAAGCCAATTCCAGGCAATGAAAAAAAGGTATATAGACTTTATAATTCATTGGCTGAACAAGAAGTTGATATAATTGACTTTAAAACCCACCAGATTCATGCTTCCGGTCATCCTTGCCAAGAAGATCTTAAACTGCTTGTATCAGAAATTAGTCCTGATTATTATGTTCCAATCCATGGTGAAACCCACTTTTTAAGAAAACATATTGAGTTTATTGATAAAAATTTCCCTAACACACAAAGTTTATATTTAGAAAACTATCAGGGAATCGAATTTAAAAATGGAAGTCCAAAAACTTTTCTATTACAACAAAACGATCCTCATCTTATTCATGGAAAAGACTTGATTATTGAACGTGAAAAAATAAGCGAGCGTAGAAAGATTGCTAATAATGGTGCCGTATTCATCTCATTAAATCATAAAACTCAGGCCATTAATGTAAGTACAAAGGGACTTCCCAATATGGTCAATGAGTATATATTGAAATTAAAAGATCTTATTGATTACTGTGCTTTTGTTGAAAATAAAAAAAGAGATCATGATTACACAATTGAGCAAGTAAGAATTAAGACAAGGACTTTCCTCAACAGTATCCTAGGTTATAAGCCTATAACTATCGTTCACTTGGTATGATTAATTGTTTACATAAATTTTTCTCAAGATTTAAAAGATCAAACCAAATTGTTTGTTCTATATGTGAACAAATCTTTACGGAAGACCAAATAACAGAAACTGATGAACTAAGGTTATGTCCACAGGACTTTACGCTCTATAAACGACAAAAATGGACAATTATCCAAAAAGGAAAATCCAATCCCGACAATCCACAGGATGCCTTAGAAATCCAAGATCTTCATATTAAGCTTAAGAATTTAGGTATACCTAGTTTTATAAAGTTTGAGTACGAAATCATCAATGATCAGATTACAACTATTTTTCTTCTTTATATTCCTACTAATATGGTCAAACAATTCAAGGATCTAATACCAAATTAGACCTGTTGATTATTCTTTAAAGATCTATAACATTAATATTAGGAGGACTTTAATGATTAAATTAGATACGGCCATTCTATTATGTGGAAAAAAATCAAAAGATCAAAGTTCTATAGATCAAACTCAACTTACAGAAAATATTAAATGTCTCTTAGAGAATGATTTTAAAAACATCATTATTTCAACAAATATTGATATTGAGTATTTTGAATCTTTAATTAAAAAGAATAATTGGGACCAGTCTATTGTAAGAGTAACTAAAGAGAGAGAATCTTTGGGCTCCGGTGGAGCTATAAAAAATGTTTTACTAGGTCTTAATATAGAAGAAGCCTTGGTTGTTTATAAAGATATTGATCTCCCACAGTTTGATTTAAACAAAATGAAGCTTGAGCATAACTTGGGAGATGAGGATAGTAGTTTATTTACATCACAAAATTTGAATAGCCAGTTACAATTAAAAAATAAAACTTTGAATGCTTTGGATAAGATTTTTGTGGCAAATATTTCAATTTTTAATCATACTCATTTAACAAAGTTTTCATTTATCACAGAATTACTATCACTCAGTTATGATGATGAGTTTAATATAATAAATCTTTAATTACTTACAACCATTTTTAGCCAAAATATCATCTAATTTTTTCTCAACAATATTTCTTTGCTCCGAAATTGGTAAGTTTCTTGATGTAAACTTCTCATTTTTTTCTAGGATATGAATGATACTTGCGAGGTCTTCCCTCTGTTCATTATTATCAATTTTATACTTAGTAAACAAATCGTCATACTTGCTATTCATTTCCAAAACAAATTGTGGAAAATCTTCTTCAGGAATATCATCTAGTACAATTCTATTAAGTTCTTTTCCATTAGGTATATCAATTTTAAGTTCACTTTGCTTAATAGTATCTTGTAAAGCTAACAGAAAATCTCCATTCGAAACATCCAAATTTAATCTAAAGTTTGCTACAAATTTATCCATATCTTCAGGTTTTAATTCAGAATTTAAATTTTTAATCAAACTCACATATTCATCCTCAGGTAAAAGCATTTTTAACGCTTTCAATGGACTATAATTTGGGTCATTCTTAAGTTTTTCTAACTGAATTCTTTTTTCTTTTAAATGAGCAGTTAATTCTGCTGCTTCAGATTCACTTAGTGCTTTATTTAGCTTTACCATTCCCAAAACAGCACTTATATCAAATACTCCCGCACCAGCAGCTAAATAAAAATCAAAATCTAATTGAGATACTTTTAAATACTCGTCATAAAGTGCATCTTTCTGCTTTGAATCAGGCATATTTAAAATCAACTGCTCTAGTTTCTCTGTATCTTCTTTTTTATTTCTTCTTAAAGTTTGAAGAGTTGCAACCTCTCCTGCAGTTACTGCTCCATAACTTAAAACGGCTCCCTTAGATGTGAGAAGACGGTTGGAGTTTCTTTTTAAAAATCTGAACGATCCACTTTTTGAAATTGTTCTAATGGCTTCTTTCCCACCAGCCTTAGCTCCGGCCCAGAGTGCAGTTCGTAGTGCCATAAATCCAAGCCCGCCTAAACCTGTAAAAGCCGTAAGTGCTGTAAGGGCCATTATTCCAGTTTCAATTCTCTCATTTCTTATTTTATCAGATTGAAAATCCTCTAAACCTGAACAAACTAATTGGGTTGTCTCTGGATTTTTTGCTAAAAAACTTCCTACTAGATGTGGAGCATAATGAGCTTGATCGCCAATATAATCTACAGGGTCATCTCCACCATCAAAATCATCAACTTCCATTGAGATCGCTTTAGCTGCATTTTTGACGATCTTTTCAGAAGCGTCATTCATATTCTCTAAGGTGACAAATTTATGATGAACTTTATCTATAGTAATTTCTCTAAAACCATCCTCATTACACTCACTCTCAGGAACGACAGGTGCACCAATATGATCATAAAGCATTGTGACCACTAAATCTGATTGAATTCTACCAGTCTTTCCCTTATTTTCTGTATTTGGATTAAGCATATTTTCGACTGATTTCTGGTATTCCCTATACAGCTTTGCATCTTCACTTTCTTCATTACAACTAATTAAGTAATCGTTACCACCAATTGCAAAAAGACTATCATTCTTTTTAACTTTTCTTTTTAAAAGTGAAAGGTTTTTATTAAGATCTTCAATTCCGTCATTTACTTTAGATTGAAGGTTTATTTTTTCTTTTTCACCTAGAGTTTTATAATTTATTGTTGGATCTAAATTTGAATACAAATTGCTTATCTGAGTAAGATTTTCTTGGCCACAATCTTTTAAATCGTCATCACAAAGTTCTTTTTTGATTTTTTCTAAGCCCAAACCTTTACTTCCATGTCTGCTCAGAATATCAAAATAAGAAGCAATTTTTTCTTGCATAGCGGCCTTATGAATTTCTTCCGCCATCTGTTTTTGGATCATATAGACACCAACATCTTTTATTGTATTTAATTCCGGAAAAGAATAACTCTCCTTTACCAAACTTCTACAACCATTATTTTCTCCTAATAATCCATAGTCAGAAAAAACTGCGATTTCACTTTTGGTTATATCAGCATCCTCGTCTAGTTCACATGCACTAAGACCCTCTCGTACAGTGATTGATGTATCAAGCTCACTTATAAACTCATCCATCTTAATGATTTCAGCTTCCTTAAAAACTGTTGGATACTTTTCCATTCTCTCCTTAAGATCCTTTGTCTCTTCAAGCAAAATCGATACTTGAGCATTATCAAGTTCTGGAAGCTGAGGAGCAACAACATTTCTTAAGTGATTGTACTGATAAACTGTTTCAACTTGTTCAGTTAAAATATTACCATCACCAACGGTTGTGGTTGCTAAGGTTGATTGAATAATAAAAACAAAGTTTAAGACTAATACGATTCCCTTCATATCCTTATTATCGGAATTTTATTTAAAAATCTTACATGCAAACCAAGGACAGGCAAAATTAGTATTGTACTTAAGAAAAATTCCCGGAAAAATCCCAAATTGCCTACTTTTCTAGTCACTGCCTCGCCCTACTAACCTATAAAAAACAAACACTTAAGATATCTCACGGGTAAAATCCTCTTATAAACAATACAATTAAAAAATGAAAAGTTATGGCACACTATTATTTTCAATTTTCCTAACAGCTAGCTGTATCAAGCAGGAAGCCTCTGAATTTAATCAGACCCAGGCTCCTCAAAAAGGTGAGCAAGATAGTGTAAGTACTCCTATGAATATTCCCATGGAGTTTACCTACACAATTGATCAAAAAGATAATATTGATTCTGCAATCGTTATTACCCAAGAGCCTCAGTATGGAAATTTATTAAATTGTGACTACAATGGCTCTAACTCTATTTCATGTACATACTTTCCTAATAAAGACTTTTTTGGAAAAGATAAAGTGTCATTTAAAGCAAAGTATGGTGACTTTGAATCTGAAGAATCTGACCTAATAATTGAGGTCACTCAAGTCATCGAGAAGGTAACCTATCCTCCTATTGCTGGAGCAGATCAAACATATCTCTCTGAAGTTAATAAAGAAATTTACATAACAGTCAATCAAGCTACGGATAAAGATACTCTAGACTTAGAAACTTTAACTTATGAACTTGTAGATAGTCCAAAAAATGGAACGCTCACAAACTGCTTTCAGTCTAGCGGGTCTAAAACATGTACTTATATGCCGAATACTAATTTTGTTGGAAAAGACTCTTTAACCTATAAAGTAATTGATCTAGATGGAAATTCATCAAATCTAGCTACTATTAACATAGAAACACAGCTAAATTGTAAAAATGTAACAAGACTTGGAATTTATAAAGATCTTAATGGTAATGATATTGCTGATGAAGAGGAGTCTCTTGGACAAATTAGCTCATATACAGGAAGTGAAAATGCGGCTGCAAACTACAATTATTACTCAGCATCGGCTCACCCAAAAATAGGTCCCAAGCCTTCAAGCTATGCAGGAAATGTATTTCTTTATGATGGGTCTGATGGACTTAGTTTAAATATGTTTTTTAATGTGGACGAAGGTGGATCTGATTACAATAAAGTTGTTTGGGAAGTTTATACATCAAATAACAATAGTTCTGACGCTGTCCTTCTCTCTGATGATAATATGGAATTAAAAAAGTTAGACTCTGAGGTTGCAGAAAATCACTCACAAACTTATAAAGGAGTTTGGCAATATTGGAAAAATACTGATGGTGGAGTCATAGGGCCATTCCTTGGAAATAACTTTGAAATAAAAGTAAAAATGATTGAAAAAGGTGATGTTAATGATGTTAAGTTTCACTCAGCTAATGCTGAAGATGATGTTTTCCTTCTAAGTGATAAAGACGAAGTGAATACAACATTTTTCATTAAATTTTACGATCAAGAAGTTTGTGGATACGAATAAAAAAACCCTTCACAACGGAAGGGTTTCTTATAATTCTATTTAAAATTTTAATTATGCATTTGGAGATTGATGATTATCCTTTCTCATAAAAGATGGAGTATCAAACTCATCATCATCAAAATTCATGAATCCTAATTTCTCAGCAATAGACTTTGCCTTTGATGAATCATTAGCTCTTTGTGGTGTAGCTGCTGCTTCTTTTGCAGGCTCAGCAGTTGTTTCAGCATTGTATGATGGTTGAAATTTTGCGGCTTCAGCTCTGATAGATTCTGATAAACTAGATCTTGGAGCTTGTGTTGCAACTCTTACAGGCTCTTCGTTTACCTTCACTTCTTCGTTTTCTATAGCAGCTTCAGACACACCTTGTGCTTGGTTTGCTCCCAAGAAACTATCTAATGAGCTTGAATTACTTGAAATAGCTTGGGACTTTTCAACTTCTTCAGTGATTTCATTATTAACAGATTGCTTTGTAGCTGTATTAATAGTTTCTTCTTCATATCTAGAAGGGGCAACAGTATCAATTCTAACCTCTTGCTCAATTTGTTGTTCTCTGATTTCAGAAGTTGCTGGTCTCATCATTTCATTCATTGAAGCCGTTGGTTGCTCAGTTTGTACTGGTCTCACAAAAGTTTCTTGTGATGCTGTAGCAGTTGCTCTATCACCACCAAGGCCAGTTGCAATAACTGTAACTTTAACTTCGTCACCCATCTCATCATCAACGACAGTTCCAAAAATTATCTCTGCATCCTCATCAGCTGCTTCCATAATTAATGTCATTGCTTCATTTGTTTCGTGCATTGATAAAGTTGAATTTCCTGTAATGTTAACAATAATTCCAGTAGCACCATCGATTGTGATATCTTCAAGAAGTGGAGAACTGATTGCATCAGTTGCTGCTTTAATTGATCTATCAGGACCTGTTGCGATTCCAGTCCCCATTAGTGCTAAACCTTTATTTGCCATTACAGTTGAAACATCTGCAAAGTCAGCATTGATAAATCCAGTATTATTAATTAAATCTGAGATACCTTGAACTGCATGAAGTAATACTTCATCAGCTTTTTTAAATGTATCTACTAAAGATAAAGACTCGCCAGCAATTTGAAGTAGTCTTTGGTTTGGAATTGTTATTAAAGAATCAACACATTCTTCTAAAGTTTTAATTCCATTAGCAGCTTGCTTCATTCTCTTTCGCCCTTCAAACATAAAAGGCTTTGTTACAACACCAACTGTTAATGCTCCTAATTCCTTAGCGAGTTTTGCTATAACAGGAGCTGCTCCAGTTCCAGTACCACCACCCATTCCGGCAGTAACGAAAACCATATCAGCTCCTTCAATATATTCAGATAATTTTTCATAGTCATCAAGCGCAGCTTTTCTTCCAACTTCTGGATTTGCCCCTGCTCCTAAACCTTTAGTAAGTTCATTACCTAATTGAATTTTAGTAGGTGCTAAGTTTGCAGCTAATGCTTGAGAATCTGTATTTGCAACAATGAACTCAACTCCAGATAAACCAGATCTAATCATTGTATTTACGGCATTACAACCACCACCACCGACACCGATGACCTTGATTCTTGCCCCTAAATTTACTTCTTTGTTGTCGGCTACTTCAAACATAATATTTCCTCCGAATTAAAAAATTTCCTTAAATACGCTTTTTAGAGAACCACTGAACCTAGTAAAGATATCGCTTTCTAATGTGGCCTCACTATTCTTACTTGTTTTGTCAGACGTTGCAATAGGGCCTAATTTTTCCTGTTTAGCTTCTAAAAGAAGCCCTAACACTGTAGAAAATTTAGGGTCCTGCATGACACTTGTCATCCCACCAAACGGTCTAGGATAACCAATTTTTGTTGGTTTTTCTAAGATATACTCTCCTAACTCTGCTAAATCTTTAACGAGAGCACCGCCTCCTGTAATAATATATCCACCAGTGATAAGGTCACCTAGTCCCTTATCCTTTACCTGGTCTTTTATTACTGAAAATAATTCTTCTGCTCTTGCTTCTAGGACTTGAGAAATATCATATAAAGAAACTTCCCTTGGTTTAGTACCAGAAATTCCGTGAACAGTTATATGTGAGTTATCATTTAATCTTTCTTTAAGAACACTTCCATGATTTATTTTTATTCTCTCAGCTTCATTATGTGGAATTTTTAAAGCAACTGCTAAGTCGTTTGTAAAATGATTCCCACCAACTGGAATAATTTGAGAGTGAATTAAACTACCATCTTTCCAAACAGCAAGATCTGTCGTTCCACCACCGATATCGATAAGAACAACTCCTAAATCTTTTTCTTCGCTTGTTAAAACAGATCTAGATGAAGCAATAGGTTGAAGGATAATATTTTCTGCCTCTATTCCAGCAGCCTCAACACATTTTAAAATATTTTGAATCAAAGGTGTTTTACCAGTAACGATATGAACATGAGCTTCTAATCTTGTTCCATACATACCCACAGGATTCTTTACTCCTGTTGTACTATCAACTCTAAACTCCTGGGGAATGACATGTAAAACTTCTCTATCGCTAGGTATAAGTACGGCTTTTGCAGCATCTAAGACTCTATTTACATCAGCGTCAGTAATCTCTTTACCTTTAACAGCGACTACACCAGAGGAATTAAAACAATAAATATGATTACCTGCGATACCAATAGTTGCAGAGTTTACAGTATTTACACCGGCCATTAGTTTGGCATCTTCTAAAGAACAATGAATGGACTTTACAGTTTTATCGATATTAACTACGGAGCCTTTTTTAAGGCCGTAACTAGGGTGGGATCCAACACCAATAATTTCAAAGCCATTTGAGTCTTGGTATCCGATTGTTGTACATACTTTGGTTGTTCCTACATCTAGGGCAACAACTAAATTTTTTCCGTTCATGAGAGATTCCTTTCTCACTGTAAACTACAGTTACAGATTCATTCCGTAATCAATTCTTATTCATACGCCTAATAGCGCACCTAATTAAATTCTAGAATGCTGAAATTAAGATGACAACTTTTTTTTATTTCCGACTAATTTAATAGATAATTAGATTTTTTCTGAAAACTTAACGACGACTTTTTTGGTATTTGTTAAATTTATAACCGTTGGAATAGTCTTTTTCTCATGCATGTATCCAACTAAGCTTTTAAGTTTATCAACTTTCTCTTCCCAATAGTCTTTACCAAGAAATGCACTTGAGGGCTTTTGTCCGATACTCAAAATAATAGTGAGTTCTTCCTTTTCATTTAAAATGACTTCTGAGATTTTTTTAGTAAATTTCTCTCCTAAGTCATTTAAAATACTAGTTATTTTTTTATGTAAATTTTTATTTAACAGTTCTGCAGGAATTGCAAGATTTGGAAGTTCACCTTCAACCTTTTTTTCTGTTCTAAGCAAAACTTCATAAGTTGGATCAAAAAGCTTCCCATTATCAACTAAAACGGCCGTATAAAACTCATCACCATCTTTTCTATAAATTTGAACTTTCATCAGTGCTTTTGGACACTCATAATGAAATTTAATCATTTTTTGTAATGGATCATAATTGATATTATAGGACGATAAATAATATTTCTCATCTAGCTTATCAGTAATTATTTTCTTTTTTACATCGAGAAGAGATTTATTTTTTTCAAACTCTTTTATTAAAGTCAAAGTTAGTCTTCCAACTGCTTTAGAAGGACATTGACCAAACATAGTTCTGTAATGAATTTTTTCTTCAAAGTATTTTTTTGAAACAGCATATGAAGAATTCGAAACTAATAGGAATAAAAGAAATAATTTCATTCTTAAATTTTAATAGACTTTTACTTCTAATTCAAACTTTAAACCAGAAAAGCGCTCAATTACCTCTTTTAATGAGTTCACAACCTCAATAAATTCGTCTGAAGAACCCTCTCCGTTGTTTTCTATAAAATTTCCATGCTTTAAACTGACTGAAACATTATCTGTTCCAAAGCCCTTCAAACCAATTCGATCTATCACAATACCGGCCTTAAATTGAGAATGGTTTTTAAAGACACTTCCGCAATTTCTTGTAGTTAAAGGCTGGGTAGCCTTTCTGTAATCTAGATATTCTGTGATTTTTTCAGATAATCTTGTATCAATACCAAAGTGTCTTATCTTCGCCGATAAAATTATATCACCTTGTTTTAAAAATGTATTATTTCTATAAACAAAGGATTCCTTACTTAAAGTTAAACATTCTACCTTTAAATTAGATCTTAACACTCTTACGGACTCTACAAGCTCACCGATCTCTCCCAGAGAAGTACCCGCATTCATGCAAATTGCTCCCCCCAAACTTCCTGGTACGCCAGTAAATACTTCCCAGCCAGAAAATCCATATTTAGTGGCTAAAGATGTAAGTTGATTTAAGTTAGTAGAAGCTGGAAGTTCAAACAAGTTTAGACTTGGATCTATTTGAGACTTATCAAATTTAAAATCTAGCTTTATACACAAAGTGTTTTCAACATTGTGTAAAACTTGATTAGCCCCCCATCCGACCAAGCGGTACTTAATTTTCTTTTGATGTAACGTCTCTATTAAATTAATTAAACCCTTTTCAGTTTTACAAATCGCAATTTGGCCAACTCTAGCAAGTTTAATAGTTGTATACTTCTGAAGATTGATATTTTTTAATATTTCAACATCATTAATTTTTATTGTATCTAAGCTTTCCATTTATCAATAGCATCTCTAGTTACTTTACTGATTGAACCTGCACCAAGAGTTAAAATTATACTTTTTTGATTTTCATATTTTTTAAAAATATTTTCTAACTCATCAAAAGACTTAATATAAGAACAATTACTGTATTTTTCATTGATATTTTTTACTAATATCTCTGAATCAATATACTCTATCGGTTCTTCACTTGCCGGGTATATTGGTGAAATATACGCCTGATCTACATCATGAAAGCAATCAACAAATTCGTTCCAAAACTCTTTAGTTCTGCTGTATCGATGGGGTTCAAAAATTGCAATAATTTTATGATTTGGATACTTAACTCTAGCTGTTTTTAAAGTTGCATTTATCTCTGTTGGATGATGGCCATAATCATCAATAATAACCATATTACTGTCTTGATATAAATTTTCAAATCTTCGTCCAACTCCATGAAAATTAGTTATTGCTGTTGCAGCATCAGAAAGTGAAACCCCACACTTATGACTTATAGCAATCGCAGCTAAAGCATTTGAAACATTATGATCACCAGACAAAGATATTCTAACAATATGCTCTTCATTTTTAAAACAAAGAGTGAATGTTGAATTGTCTTCATTATGAGAAATATCTTTTGCGAGATAATCGATCTCAAAATATTTTTCTTTACCTTCAATTCCATAAACAATGGAAGGTCTTCTTATATCTTTTAAAATATCAATTGAGTTTTTATCGTTTCCATTTAGCGCCACACAGCCATAAAATGGAATTTTATTTGAAAAGTCAGTAAATGCTTTTTTTATATTTTCTTGGTTTTGATAATAATCTAAATGATCATTATCAATATTAGTAATAACACTCATTATCGGGTTTAAATAAAGAAAAGATCCATCTGATTCATCTGCTTCTGCAATTAAAAACTCACTATCTCCTTTTACTGATTGTGAGCCTAAGTTCTTAACAATCCCCCCTACAATACAAGTTGGTTTCAAATCGAGGTTTTGAAATATTGTTGAGACAAAACTTGTAGTCGTCGTCTTACCATGAGAGCCAGCTATGGCCACACCGTATTTTAGGCGCATTAATTCAGCTAACATTTCTGCTCTTTTTACAATTGGAATTTTAAGTTCCATCGCCTTTTTCACTTCGGGATTTTGATAATTTACAGCTGACGAATAGACTACCAACTGTGCATCCTTAACATTATCTTCTTTATGACCAATGAAGATTTCTACACCTTGGTTTCTTAGAGTTTTAACATTGGCCCCGTCATTAATGTCAGAACCGCTTACATTGTAACCTAGGTTATTTAAAATATTAGCGATGCCAGACATTCCGATTCCACCAATACCGATAAAATGAATTTTTAATTTTTTATTTATTCCAAACATAATTTAAAATCTCTTCTTTAATTTTTAAGGAAGCTTTATCTAAAGTCTGCTCTGATTGATAAAACTTACTATTTTCAATAATATCCAAAAGAGACTTATACACTTCTTCGGTGAGATTTGAAACATCCAATTTATGATCTAATACAGAAATGTAACTTAAATTTTCATTCTCTAACTCTATCGCATTATAAAATTGATGATTATCTGTTGCGGCTGGATATGGAATTAAAATTGATGGCCTTCTCACTACTCTTAACTCTGAAATTGTAGACGCTCCAGCTCTTGAAATGATTATATTTGACCACTCATAGGCACTTTTCATGTCATCAAGATATTCATGTTGTGTATAATTAATATTAGGATATTTTATCTTGACCGAATTCTCATTTCCCTTACCAATCTGATGAAGAAAATTTACCTTTGTTCCATTAAAGTCTTTTTCTAATAAATTAGTAATGACCTCATTGATCTGGGTTGCTCCTAATGAGCCTCCAAAAACCAAAATGTTGATTTCACCATTTTGCAATATATTTTTTGAACCTTCAATCACTCCTCTAATTGGATTCCCAAGTGTTTTAACTTTTGGATGATTTTCAAGACCCTTGGTATTTTTAAAATTTGTGAAAATAATATCAGAAATTCTAGATAAGATTTTATTGGTCATCCCCATAACTGCATTTTGCTCTATTATAAAAATTGGTTTTCTTAAAATTTTACCGGCTAATAGGGTTGGTCCACAAATATAACCACCAGCTCCGATGATAAAGTCAGGTTTTTCCTTTATATAAAAAAATAATATACCCATGAATACTTTGAGATTTGAAAGAATATTCTTAACCAGAACAATAGGGTTCTTAGTTCTTAAAGGTTTGCTGTCCAGATGTTTAGCATTTTTATCTTTAAATAATTTATAGTCTAAATACCTTGTACCAGATAAATATTGAACTTCATAATCATTGAATGCCTCTCCCATACTTAAAGCGGCATTAATATGTCCGCCAGTTCCACCTGCGACTAAAACACATTTTTTTTTCATACGCCAAGGGCCGTTTGAGTATAAACTTGTGATTCTTCATTATTACTGATTTGAGACTTAGCATTCAGGCAACAAAATACAATTCCCATAGCTACAATATTTGCAAACATAGAAGTACCACCTGATGAAATAAAGGGTAGGTTTAAGCCTTTAGTTGGTAGCAGTCCTAAAACAACTCCCATATTCAAAAATGCCTGTAGGGATATTGCAAATATCATGCAAGAAATTATCTGTTGATTAACCTTTGATCTTGCTGCTAGTGCTAATTTAAATCCAAAAAAAGTAAAAGAAAGAAATAAAAGAACGACAAAACAAACACCAAGAAAACCTAACTCCTCTCCAATAACCGATAAAATGAAGTCATTGTGAGCCTCGGGTAAGTAGAATAATTTCTCATTACTATTTCCAACTCCTAAGCCAAAGATATGGCCATTTGCAAAAGCTAAGTAAGATTGAATAATTTGAAAACCTGAGTTTTGCGGATCACTCCAAGGATCTAAGAAAACCATTAAGCGCTTTACTCTATACGGTGCTGCAACTAATAAAGCTACCCCACCAATGAAACCACTTACCATAGCTGCTGCAAAATACTTCCTTGGAAAATCACTTAAGAAGCATGCAAAGGCTATAAGAATAGCAGTTATACTAAAAGTACCAAAATCGGGCTGAGTAATTAGAACTGCGAGTGGAAAAATAAAGTGTAAGCTATTTAAAAATTTTTGCTTCGTTGTATACTCGTTAAATTTGTTGAAAAAATAAATTGCACTAAGACATGCTGTATATTTAACAAACTCACCTGGTTGAAAACTAAATCCACCAATGGATAACCATCTTTGGGACCCCTTTATAGTCACGCCTAAAGGTGTCATGGTTAAAAATAATAAAAATGTTGCTAGAGAATTTAGTAGATAAATATTTTTATACCAAAATGTCATTTTCGTTTTACTTAAGCCAAATGCAACTGCTCCTCCAAAAATAACAAAAATGATTTGTTTAAAGAAAAAATGAGTTGAACTTCCAAATGTTTCAGTTGAAAACATATAACTTGAGGAATAAACCATTACCAAGCCTAAAATCAAAATGAGGCTAATGGTAATTAAAAAATATTTTTTTGTATTTGCTAGTGTATTCATATGAATATTCTAACAGAAAATGACTATGTTCAGCAATGAATTATCTCTACCCTCAAAAAAGGGCAGAGATATTTGTTAAGATCTAAATTTATAATTGAAAAATTAGTTTTTTAAAGTAATTTCCTTTTTCATCGTAGTCTCTGAAAATATCCGTACTTTCATTACCAGGACAAAGAATAATAGTATCCCCTGTTCTAGATTTTTGAAATGCTAATAGAATTGATTCATCAAAAGATCCGACTAAAAAGGTCTGAGTTGCATCACCGATCGCCCGATTCATATTCTCTTTACACTCACCAACTAACACCATCAATCGGACTTTTTCAGAAATAATGTCTGAGTATCCTTCATACATTTGCTCAGTATCTTTCCCACCAGCAATTAAAATAATTGGTCCCTTAAGGTTTTCAAGAGTTTCTTTTAGGTCATCCATCTTCTCAGATTTTGCATCGTTATAAAACTTAACACCATTCTTTTCAATAACAAATTCCATTCTATGAGGTATTCCTGGGAATGTTTCAATACATTTTTGAATCGCGTCGTCTGAAACTTTCAATGCTTTACATGCCGTAATTGCTGCCAACAAATTTTCTCTATTATTTTGTCCAACAATTCTCATATTTCTAACAGAAAACTCTGAGTGATAATGAATATTGCAATGAATTCTTTTATCATGAAAATGTGTTCCTTGGATTTCACCAATAACACCCATTTTTACAAATGACCTTCTTGAATACCAATAATTTTGAGCTTGGGAATTTCTTAAAATAGAATTACTTGAAAGCTTATCAAAATTTGTGATTAAGAAATCTTCTGATGTTAAACTCTTAAGTGGTTTAAGACTATTTTCAATATACTCACCGGCTGTATTAAATCTTCCAGGAATCGTTCTTTCTTCAATATTTGGAAATACTGCTAAAATAGGGTGAAAGTCTTCCATGCTTTGAAGCTGAAGGGGAGACACCTCAACCACTACATAATCAGTAAAATCTTTATTTGGGTGAATAAGAAAATTACAAAATGGTTCTAAATTTGTACCACCAACAAAAACATTTTTTTGATCCATTTTCAATGAGTATCCAATCATATGAGCAATCGTTGATCTTCCCTTTGATCCACATACAGCAATGACTGGCTTTTTACAGTTTGCATAAGCAAATGCAAATTCACTAAACACTTCAGTTCCATGCTCTCTAGCTTTTACTAATTGAGGAAGATTTGGATCAACAGAAGAAGAGTAAACAACGATATCAGCTTCGATGAAGTCATCATCTTTATGTTCACCAAGTGTCATTTGAGGTGTGACTTTTAATTTTTTAAGTCTTTTAACAGCTTTATTTAAATCAAAGATTGGCTTGATATCAGTAACTTTAATCTGACATTCAAATTGACTGAATATATTGATTAGAGCAAACCCAGTCTTTCCTAAACCAACAATTAATACCTTTTTACCACGATATTTTTCCATTATTACTCCTCTCTAATTATCTTAGTTTTAATGTCGCTAATGCTAAAATTGATAACATTATCGATATAATCCAAAAACGAACAATTACTTTTGGCTCTGGCCATCCTAGTAATTCAAAATGATGATGAATAGGTGCCATTTTAAATATTCTCTTTTTTCTTAACTTATACGAACCAACTTGAAGAATTACAGATACAGCCTCCATAACGAATACTCCACCAACAATAACAAATAAAAATTCGTTTTTAGTTAAGACTGCAATCATCCCAAGTGTTCCACCTAAAGATAAAGAACCGACATCGCCCATAAAAATTTGAGCTGGATTACAATTGTACCAAAGAAAGCCTACACTTGCCCCTAAAATAGCCGCACATAAAACCGTTAGTTCAGAAACTCCATCTATATAAGGAATAAATAAATAAGATGATAACTCACTATGTCCTGCTAAATAGGCTAACAGAGCAAAAGTTGCTGAAGTTGTAATTACTGGCCCAGTCACCAAACCATCTAGTCCATCAGTTAAATTCACAGCATTACTGGATCCAACAATGACAAAACTTGCAAAAGCAATATAGCCCCAACCTAAATCCATAATAGGATCTTTAAAAAATGGAATATATAAATTTGTGTCGATTACTTTGGCGCTTATAAGAAAGTAGCTCGCTAATATTGCAGTTACAAATTGCCATATAAGTTTCGTTTTTGCAGAAACCCCGTCTGAGTTTTTCTTGATTACTTTTAAGTAATCATCAATATATCCCAGACCAAAATACGAAATCATGACTAAAAGTGTTGCAATGAACGGGTAAGAACTATAATTTCCCACAAATAGGCAAGAAATTAAAACTGAGCCTATAATAAAAACCCCACCCAGTGTTGGTGTTCCTCTTTTTTTAAAGTGGGATTCTGGCCCATCTTCACGAATTGCTTGTCCAAATTGTTTCATTTTCATGTATGCAATAAAGCGCTTTCCCCAAAAAATAGAGATGACTGTTGCAATAACAAACGCCAAAAATGATCTGAATGTAATGTATCTAAAAACGTTAAAAAATGAAATTTTGTCACTTAATGGATAAAGTATGTGATAAAACATCTAACTAGGTTGCCTTTACTACTGGTGAAATAAAATTAACCTTATCTTATATCGAGGATTGTCTCTAGTTGTAAAGACCTACTACCCTTAATAAAGACAAATTTTTTATCTGCACTGCGAAAGCGATCAGCTAAATCTTCAACCTTTTCAGCTGTTATTTTTTTTCCATGGAAGTCTTTGATATAATCTTTTGCAAAGCGGCCAACAAAGTAAATTTCTCCGAAGGAGAATTGATTTAGAAATCCCCCTAGTTCCTGATGAAACTGGTCAGACTTCTCACCTAGTTCATTCATATCACCAATAATAAGTAATGAATCCTCTTGGCTTGCCCCTATAGAACCTAAATAATCCGAAAAACCTTTTATCGCTAATCTCATTGAAGAAGGATTAGCATTATATGCATCTAAAAAGACTTTATGATCTTTAAATTTCAGCCATTGAGACCTGTTATGGGTGGGTTGAAAGTTAATAATAGAATTCTCTAGGCTTTCCCAATTTGTTTTAAGAACCCTTGTAGCAATTAAACTCGCAACAAATAGGTTTAAGTGGTTATGAGACCCTGTTACAAAGGAGTTCTTTATCTCTTTCCCATTATAATTAAATTTATCGACAAAGACTTCTAATCTGTTATTTGAGTCTTCTATTCCAAAGGTTAACCAATTTTTTTTCGTCTCTAATGTTTTTAAAAATTCATCATCTAAGTTTTGAAAGAATACCTCTGTATATTTATGTAAAATCCCTTCTTCCTTAAATACATTTTCTCGATTTTGAAAAAACTCAAGATGGGTATCTCCTATATTTGTAGTGATACCAAATTGGGGTTTTACAATCTTACACAAAACTTCTATTTCCCCAGGATGATTACTACCAAGTTCAATTACACCAAATTTTTTAAACTCGTCGGCTTGAAATAAAGTAAACGGAACTCCAATATGATTATTATTATTTTTTTGAGTCGAAAATACTTTATCATTACCTGCCTGATCACATAAAATATGAGTTAACATTTCTTTGGTAGTAGTTTTTCCGTTAGAACCACTAATTGCAATTAAGTTCCCACCATTATTTTTAAAATTTTCAGCTGTAACGGCACCTGCTTTTTGAGTAAATTCAATGATATTTTTAACAATGATAAAATGAATTTCATTATGATGTTTTTTAATTTTTTCTAGATTTTCTGGTTTATTTTCAACAGCAACATATTTGCATCCAGACTTAACAATTTTATCAATGTGATCTAATGGATTAAACTTACTTCCAACATAAACAATAAAAATACTTTTATTATTCAATTCCCTATTATCAACTTTAAAATAAAAAAATTCATCAGCAGGAGAATTATTTTCATATCCCTCTACTAAATTTGCCAATTGATTAAGCTTTATCATGGTTAAATACCTTTAAAACAGTTTTCAAATCACTATATGGTCTTTTAACTCCATTTTGATCAATATAATCTTCATGTCCCTTTCCAGCAATCAGAACGATATTGTATTCACTTTTTATCGCGCTTGATATTGCCTCCTCTCTTTCAAGGCAAATCCTATAAGATGTACTGGTGAAACCGGCCTCAGCATCTTTAGCAATTTGCATTGGATCTTCAAATCTTGGATTATCAGAAGTCAAAATTACAAAATCAGAATTCTCTTCTGCTGCACTTGCCATAAGCGCTCTTTTACTCCGGTCTCTATCTCCACCACAACCAAAGACCGTAACAAGTGAAAGGTTAGGAAAAGATACTTTTATTTCTCGGCCAATTGAACTTAAACTATCTGGGGTATGAGCATAATCAATTACAATTTTTTTGTCTTTAAATTCTAAAATATTGAAACGACCAGGAGGTGCAGCCAGGTTTTCAATTTCTTCTTCAGTAAAATTTGTCAGCCCAACAGAATTGAGTAAATCGATAGCAATCGCAAGATTCTCTCTATTATAATTCATTTTTAAAAAAGGATTATTCACAGGAGCAATTGGATCTAAAGCTTTAATTGACTGAGTCTTTAATTTTTTAATCAATTCACTTTGTCCCTTAGGAAGACAGACGACTGAGCCTTCTTGAAGTAAATTAAACACCTGCATTTTCGCTAAAAAATATTCATCCATTGTTTTATGAAAATCTAAGTGATCTTGTGTTAAGTTTGTCCACCCTATACAGTTGAATTTAAGAGAACCCGTTCTTTTTTGAACTAATGCATGAGAACTTAATTCCATTGCCACAATTTCAATTTTATCTTTATAATTAAATAAAAATTTTCTTAAATCTATATAAGCTGGGGTTGTTAGAGAGAAATCCTCTAACTTTTTCTCATTTAAGTAGAAACCCAAGGTTCCAACACTTAAAATATTTTTATTTCGTTTTATGGCCAATTGTCTGACTAAGTCGACAGTCGTCGTTTTCCCATTTGTCCCTGTTACACCAATAAATTTAATATTCGGATTTAGGGGGTAAAGACGATTAAGTAATTCTTCTTGTTTATTTGAAAACTCTTCATCACTTACATTTATAATATTTTCAGATTTAGGCTGATTATTATTTATAATAATTCTATAAACTTTAATATCTTTAATTCGTTCTTTAAATTTTGATACTTCTAATTCATCTTTGTTATTAAATTTATAAAATAAGACTGTATTGGAATCACAATCTTGTGTCTTCCAAGAAATATTTTTTACTATATCTAAATTAATCATAGGAAGGAGCTTTAAACTCAATTTTAATTATCGTATCTTTTGCAAGTGTTGTCCCAGGAGCAGGTGTTTGCTTTTTTACAATTCCAAATCCTTTATGGCTATATTTAACATCTAAGGAGTTTAGGATTTTAAAAGTTGAATTTTTATCTAATCCAATCAGGTTAGGTGTAATTCCTTTTCTTACTTTTCGTGTAGCAGAATACTTAATACTTATATTATCTAATGCAGACTTTTTATTAGGAGAAGCTTTGGCTAAGCCAGAATAAGATTTATTTTTATAAAGAATACTTTTTGTGATTTTTTTAAAGATTGGAGCGGCTACGGTATTACCATAGTAACCCTTTTTAGGATTATCTACATAAACAAATACTATGAATCTCTTATCTACATTAACAGGATAACCAATAAACCCTGAGATATAACCTGAATACCTACCTGTACCATCCGCTCTTTGTGCTGTTGAGGTCTTTCCTGCAATTTCAAAGTGTTTTACTTTTGCATTACCACCAGTTCCATCTTCAACCGCCTCTAACAACATTGAAGTCACCATCCTTGAGGTTTCTTTTGAAAACAGTTTTTTACTCTGAACTGGATGATCTTTTGAAATTTTAAGAATGGTAGGCTTTACGTAATAACCTCCATTAGCAAAAGGAGCATAACTTGCTAACATTTGTATCCCTGTTGTTGCAACTCCTTGACCAAAACTTATATTGCTTAAACGTAATGGTGAAATATTTTCTTTATCATCTAGAATACCTCTAGACTCTCCAGGAATTTCAACTCCTGTTTTCTTTCCGATATAGAATTCATCTAATGTCTTTTTCAATGTTGGATAAGTCAGATCAAAAGCAATTTTTGTTGTTCCAATATTTGAACTGTATTTTAAAATATCTCTTACGGATAACCATTCATAAGCATGTCTATTATCTGATTCACTAATATAGTGATTACCGACTCTGAATTTTCCTCTTTCGCAAAAATAATTTGTATCTTCTCTTACAATATTATTTTCTAAAGCTGCTGCTATGGTTAGAGTTTTGAAAACTGATCCTGGCTCAAATGGGTCAGTTATAAATGAGAGCTTCTTATTGTTACTTACCTTTGGATAATTTGGATCATAGCTTGGATAATTTGCCATTGCCCAAATCTCTCCCGTGGTTGCATCCATTACAGCAGCACCACCTCTTAAGGCCTCATGCTTCTCCACACCTTCTTTTAAATACTCTTCTAAGTTTGCTTGAATATCTTTATCGACCGCGAGAGTAATATCCTCGGCTCTTTTATCTAAATTAGCACTTTTAAATTTTATAGGTCTGCCCTTAGCATCTCTAAAATATTTATAAATTTCAGGGTCACCTTGTAGTTTATCATTGAATTCATACTCGATTCCAGCAAGACCATCATTGTCAATTCCTACAAATCCCAGTACTTGTGAAAGAAGTTCATGATTTGGGTAAAAACGGCTTGATTTAGTTTCAAGAAGAATACTCTTAAACTTTTTTATTTCCTTTACCTGCTTCTTTGAGAGCTCAATCTCCCTTTTAATCCAAGTAAACTTCTTTCTTGTCTTAATTGATTTAAGGATTCTATCAAGACTAATGGATGGTACAATTTTTTTTAATTGTTTAAGTTCTTGCTTTAAATTTTCTTCTTTTTTTACAAATGTGAATAAATTATATTTTTGAATATTAATAGCAAGTGGATTGTCATTTCGGTCCAGGATATACCCACGTTTTGGATAGATTTTAGTTTTCCTCACCATCTGACTTTCAGAATAAGCAATAAGCTTATCTCTATTCACAACCTGAATATAAAGTGCTTTTCCAATTACAGAAATGAAAAGAAGACTTAAAAATAAGAATATAGATGTAATTTTAAATTTCATAACTATGGAATTATAATAACTCTCTTTTCATCTGGCTCATTTAATTTATATTTTTTTGCATAAGCCTTAAGTTTTTTTACCGACAACTCACGTGCCCTTTTGGCTTTTAGTTCTTTATTTTGAATTTTTTGAACTTTTATTCGCTTAGCAATTTCATTATATTTATAGTCTTGCTCAACGCCTTTCATCCTTATAAGAACAAACATAATTCCAATAATAGAAATTACAAAAATGAGGGGAAGGGTTTGAGATGTAAAAACTTTATCTGATAAATATTTGAGCGCTGGGTTAGTTTTTTTTCTTGCTTTTCTTACCACCAACTCCTCCTTGAGCATTTGGGTCAACTTTTTGAATGATTCTCAATTTTGCACTCCTAGATCTCGAGTTTTCCTTAATCTCTTGATCTGAAGGCAGAATTGGCTTCTTAGTTAATATTTTAACAATATTTTTATCAGATTGAAAAATTTCTTTAAACTTATGTTTCACAATTCTATCTTCAAGTGAGTGAAATGATATGATTTGTAGTATACCACCAACTTTTAACAGAGAAAAAAGCTCCACTATTGTCTCTTCAAGTACCTCTAATTCTCTGTTTACGTAAATTCTTAACGCTTGGAATGTTTTAGTCGCAGGATGAATTCTCTTATGTCTCAAATGCTTAGGATAAGCATGAAAAACTATGTCTTCTAACTCTTTAGTTCTTTCAATTGGTTTTTCTTGTCTAAAATCAACAATCGCCTTAGCGATTCTTCTTGAATAATGTTCTTCTCCATATTTATAGATAACATTAGCAATACTTTCTTCATCGTATTCATTTAGAAAATTAGCGGCAGTTGGAACCTCATCATTTCCATAGTCCATACGCATATCCAAAGGCGCATCCTCTCTAAAAGAAAAACCCCTAGAAAAATCATCAAAATGATGTGATGAAACTCCAAGGTCCATTAGGATTCCATCAAACTTCACTTCAGAATGATTTTCTTTAATAAAGCTTGGAAATGATTCAAAATTCATTTTGTTTAGAAAAAGACGCTCAGTAAAACCTTCAGATTTAATTTTTTCTAAACCATTTTTCATAGCATCTGGATCCTGATCTACAGAATACATATGACAATTATCAATTTCTCTAACTGTTCCTAAACTATGGCCACCGCCACCAAAGGTCATATCAGCAAAGACTCGAAAAGTTGAATCTGGATTTGCAGACTTAAATGCATCCAAACATTCTCGATAAAATACAGAGTAATGTTCGGTATACTTTTTATCCATTTATTAGTGTATTTATTATTTCTTGGTTTTCTTTTGAAATAAGCTCAGGTTTTGTCACAACAGCATATTTATTTTCTGGAGTGAATTCTATTGGGCTTTCAGAAAGGTTTGGAACAAGCTTGGTGATGAGTTCTTGAGCAGATTTATAATTATCTCCCATTACTTTCATGATTTCTTCGACTGAACAATGCTCTTCTTTCCAGCAGTCATAATCTGTAACCATAGCAACTGTTGCATAAGCCATACCAGCTTCTTTTGCAAGATAAGCTTCAGGAACATTAGTCATTCCAATTACATCTGCATTGAAAGACCTATAAATTTCAGATTCTGCTCTTGAAGAAAACTGGGGTCCCTCTATACACACATACGATCCGCCCATAGAATGAGTAATATTAGTATCTGCTAATACAGAACCTATTCTTTCCTGTAGATTTCTCTCAACTGGATATGCTGTCGACACGTGTCCAACGACACCTTCTGTAAAAAATGTTCTTGCCCTTAGACCTTTAGTCCAATCAATAAATTGTGACGGTAAAACAAAATGAGTAGGAGCATGTTCTTCTTTTAATGAACCAACTGCAGAAATAGATACAAGAGTATTAACTCCCATTAATTTCATAGCATAGATATTAGCTCTATAATTAATATCGGATGGAGCTATTGCATGACCTCTTCCATGTCTTGGCAAAAAATAAAAGCTATGTCCTCCAACTTCAAGCTCCAACACCTTATCGCTCGGTTTACCAAACGGTGTTGTTACTTCATGCTCTTTAATAACTTTTACAGTATCTATATTATAGATACCACTTCCACCAATTATCCCAATTTTGCTCATACTTCTTCCTTAAAGTGTACTTCTTACTAAATCAACATTTTTACCCATTGATTTAGACTGTCTTCCAACGATGCTGCTTTGCTCTTCTCTTTCAGCTTCATCCTTACAAGAAATACAAAGCTCTGCGGTTGGTCTTGCTGCAAGTCTTTCAAATTTAATATTTGCATCACATTCTTCACAAATTCCATATTCATCGGATGCAAATTTTTCTAAGGCTTTATTTAATTTTTTTAAATAAAACAAATCTCTGTTTCTAAATCTCAACATTTGAGATCTAGTATAGTCTGAAGTTGCTTGATCAACTTCATCAAATCTATCATCATTATTTAAATGGTATTTTTCTTCATTAATGTTATCAAACCCATTTAAAATTCTCTCTCTTTCTGCTTGAATTTGATCCTTCAAAGTACTTAATTGTTTTTTAGATAATCCTTTCATGAATTACTCCTTAATTTTCTAATCCACCTTTAATGTTTAGTAAGACTAGTTTGCTTATACTTTTAAGTGTTTCAAAAACACCCTCTCCCTTAATAGCACACGCACTAAAAACTGGTGCATCAATAGCATTCAGTTTCTTCTGCATTTCATCTTCCGCAATAACATTGGGAAGATCTCTCTTATTCCATTGCATAACAATCGGTATTTTAGTTATATCGTGCCCTTGATCAACTAAATTCTTTTTAAGGCCTTCAAGGCTTTCAATATTAGCTTCCATCTTCTCAACTTGAGAATCCGCGACAAATACAATCCCGTCAACACCTCTTAAAATTAATTTTCTACTTGCTTCATAAAATACCTGGCCTGGTACCGTATACAAATGAAATCTTGTTTTAAAACCTCTAATTGTTCCTAAGTCTAATGGTAAAAAATCAAAGAACAATGTTCTTTCATTTTCTGTATTTAAAGTGACCATTTGACCTTTATTATTCGCTGCTGTTTTTTGATAAACATGCTGGATATTTGTCGTTTTTCCCCCAAGACCAGGGCCATAATAAACGATCTTACAATTTATTTCTTTCGTATGATAATTAACAAAAGACATATTTACATCCCACCAAATGAAAACAAATTATCCATTTCATCATCAGAGATTTCTGAAAATAAATAACCATTTCTATTTTCTTCATTGTCTAATGACAACTCACTTAAATACACTTCCAAATTATCCTTTAGCAACCTTAGATGACGCTTCATCTTAGCTGGGTTACTAGCATCTTTGTAAATTGCACATATATAATACGTACTTCCTAGCACAGTCAATGGTAATACGTAAAGGCCATCTGATGAAGTATCAAATCCTAACCTGAAGTCTAAATAGTCTTTCTTATTATTATCCATTGATGCAAGTGTTTCTGCAGCTTGCCATAATCCACTTACTAAAGCTCCAATTGATGCAGCCTCTGTGTCATTTTCAAAATTTGAATATACCTTAATGCCATCACTGCGCAAAACAATGATTCTATCGGATATTTTTTGATAATCATTTTCAACAAAAAATTGTTTAACAAGAATATTTAAATTCATTTAAATTCTTTTCCTGTTCTCTAGGGCTTTAGATATTGTTAATGGATCTAGAAACTCTAATGAACCACCCATTGGTATTCCAAAGCCAATTCTCTCTACGTGAACATCTTGTAACAATTGTTTTATATAAGAACAAGTTGCATCGCCTTCAACAGAAGGGTTAACGGCTAAAATTAAAGTCTGTATCTCGTACTTTTTTACTCGCTCTACTAATTTATCTATTTTTAATTGTTCAGGTCCTACACCCATTAATGGATTTAAAACTCCGCCCAGTACATGATAAATACCTTGATATTCATTACTTCTTTCAATTGCCATTAAATCATTAATGTTTTCTACAACACACATGATAGAAGCACTTTTTCTCGAATCACTTAAACAAATTTCACATAAGTCATCATTAGAATATAACCCACATTCGTTGCATCTATTAATATTCATTAAACTTTTAATTGAGTCAGAAAATTCTAAGATATCGGAAGGTTGCCATTTAACCATAGACATAATTTGTCTTAAAGCGGTCTTTTCACCAACACCAGGAAGCTTTGAAAAGCTTTTTACTGAATTTATAATGGATTCAGGAAGCTCTATCACTAAAATAATCCTGGAATATTCATTCCACCTGTAACTTTACTCATTGCCTTAGAAACAGTTTCAGATGCTTCATTCATTGCAGTTGATACGGCCGTTTTAATCAAATCTTCTAACATTTCAACATCACTTGGATCAACACACTCTGGATTGATTTTTATATCAAGCAATTCTTGTTTACCATTAACCCTTACAGTTACCATTCCTCCACCAGAGCTTGCTTCAAACTCTCTTGAATCCAATTCACCTTGTAATGCTTTCATTTTCATTTGCATTTGTTGAGCTTGTTTCATTAGTTGATTCATGTTTGCCATAATTCTTCCTTTATTTATTCTTCGTTTAAAACGACTTTATCAATCTTTGAGTTAAATAAATCCTCTGCTGACTTGATAAACTTATTATTTAAAATCTCTTGTCTTTTTTCTTCTTTAACTTGAGCAATGTTATTTTCTTCTATTTCAACAGAACTTTGAAAACTTTGATTTTCTTCAAGGTTCTCATCCAAGATTTCAAAGTTAATACTAAGGTCCTCTTTATTAAGTCCTAGATATTCAGATAACATCTCTATTAATTCATATTTTCTATCGATATCATTTAAAAAATCGAAAAAGATCTTACAATCTTTTGTAAAAGCTACTCTTAAAAAAGCACCTGGCTCCTCAAAGTCTTCTTTATTTAAAAGATTTCCTCTTTCAATATTAACAGCTAATGATTTAGCCTCCTGATACAGAAACTTAATAAAACCTTCCCAAGACTTTTCTTCCACTTGTTCTGGAGGCTGAGGCTTACTTTCTTCAACTGGTTGTTCTGAATCTGGTTTTAACTCTACAATTGGTTCCTCTTTAATTTGAGTTTCCGGAGTTGTTACTAGATTTTCTTTAGTTTCTACTGGATCAGAAGAAGTAACAGGTTCAATTATCTTTTTTTTTTGAATTTCTACAGATTGAATTGGATTACTTTGAGCAATTCCTGCGAGTTCTTCTCTTAATGTAACTTTAAGAAAACAAAAAATAGATGAATTTTCTGGAGCAATTGAATTAAGTGCCCATTCTAAATCTTTAGCAAGAGATTCATAAATCCACATAACCTCGATTAAGGTTACCTTACTTAAAACTTCGTTATTAATACCAAGAGAATTTGTAAAATTACCATTTCTATCAACGTTAGAAACAACGGCATAAACTCGATCTAAGACTTGTAATAAAAACACTTTAAGATCTACGTTTTCACTCATTATTTCCATGAAAAGGGATTTAACCTTTTCTCTGTCTTTTTTAAGTATGGCCTCAATTATTTTATTTACTGAGTCTCGACTAGCAATTCCTAGGGATAATTTCATTGCTTCTTCAGAAATTGTATTTGAATTTGATAAACTCAAAACTTGATCAAACAATGATAAAGAATCTCTAAAAGAACCTTTTCCTTGTTTTGCAAGCTCATCAATAATTAAATCATTTTCAAAGCTTATCCCTTCATTTTCAGCAATATACTTTATAAGAGACTTGGAGTCCTCTATTGATGAATTTTTAAAATCAAAACGCTGACATCTAGAAAGAACGGTTCCAATTAGCTTTTGCGGGTCTGTTGTCGCAAAAATAAAGACAACATGTTCAGGTGGCTCTTCTAAAGTTTTCAGTAATGCATTAAACGCATTAACCGAAAGCATATGAACCTCATCAATGACATAGACTTTATACTTCCCATTAGCCGGTAAGTACTGAACGTTTTCAATAAGATCACGAATATCATCAACTGAGTTATTAGAAGCTCCATCCACTTCTATATAATCAAGTGAATTTCCAGAATCTATGGTTAAACATGAACTACACTTTAAACAAGGCTCACCCTCTGGCGATAAATCTTCACATCTGATGGCCTTAGCAAAGATTCTTGCAATAGTAGTTTTCCCAATACCACGAGTTCCCGTGAGTAAATAAGCATGAGCTATCTTGTCATTTTTAATAGAGTTCACAAGTGTTCTCGTGATGTGCTCTTGGCCTTTTACATCGCGAAAATACCTAGGTCTCCATTTACGGGCAAATACTTGGTAACTCAATTCTCTCTCTCTTTAATAAAACTTTAGGCCAAATTAATAGAGTGAGTCTTTAATGTCAATTCGCAAACTGTAAGATATCGGAATGTAAGGAAATATAAGCGATATTAAGAAAAGTGGCAGCACACACAAAGAATATACTGGTACCGTTGCTCCCTTCCAGGCCTGGCGGATTCCCAGCAACTCAGTCGTGAACTGCCGAGAGCATAATAAACTCAAAGCTTTATATCTGTAAAGTCCTTTCGATCTTTTGACGCAATGAGTTAGTTAATCATTCATAGCTTATGGCCGCAGCTAGATAATCTTGATAAGAAAAACCGCAAATTTTTAACTAGGAACTAATTTATGAGAAGTTTTCACTTTCTTTTAATCTTTATTATTTTTACAGCATGCACTAATACCAAACATCAGGAATCTAAGTATAAAAGCCTTGATGAATATCTTAATAAATTAGGTAAAAATAAAACGGCCATGGGATCAGTTCTTTTATTTAGCAATGGACAAGTTGAATACTCTAAAAATTATGGTTTTGAAGAGCAACCCAAGGCTCCTATTTATAGGATCGGATCCATTTCTAAGACTTATACTACCGTCATCATTGCAAAACTTGTTGAAAATAAATTATTGAGTTATCAAGACAAACTCTCAAAGTTTTACCCAAATATACCTAATGCTAATAAAATAACCATTGAGCAATTAATTCTACACCGTTCAGGTTTAAAAAACTTTACTGCAGCAAAAGATTATTATGCAATTAACGAAAAACCGACGAATGAAAAAAATCAAGTTCAAAGAATTATAAAAGCAGGTTTTGAGTTTGAACCCAATCAAAAACATAAGTACTCAAATACTGGATATATTCTTCTAACCTATATTGCTCAAAAAATATCTGGGCTAAGTTATCAAGAGCTTTTGAGTAAATATATAACTAAGCCATTAAATCTTAGAAATACTTACGTTTATAATGCAACTGATTCAAAACCAAATGAAGTACTTAGTTATTTTTTCGAGGAGAAATGGATTCCAGCCTCTAATACTCATCAAACCGTACCCCTTGGTGCAGGTGCAATTGCAGCCACGACCTTAGATGTGGCCAAATTTTTTAAAGCTTTATTTTCAAATAAGTTAGTGAACAAAGAATCCTTAGATCTCATGAAAAAAATGGTTGATGGTTATGGACATGCACTTTTTGAACTACCCTTTAATAAAAATATTGGCTATGGGCATACTGGTGGAATCGATGGCTTTAGATCAATTGCAGCTTACTTTCCAGAATCTGACCTAGTATTCGTTCAAATAGTTAATGCTGCAAACTTAGATACCAACGATATTTCTCTTGCAATGCTTTCAAGCTACTTTGAAGACCCAAAAAGTTTTCCAAAAGAAAAAGCTGGTATAGCTGTAGAGGAATCCATTTTAAAAAAATATAATGGATACTTTAAATCTAAAGACTTTCCTTTAGGAATAAAAATTTTTAATAAAGGAAGTCAGCTTTATGGACAGGCTGACAAACAAGGATCTTTTCCTCTTTTAGCAATTTCAAATACGGAATTTGAATTTAGTAAAGCCAGCATAAAAATTATTTTTGACTCAGATGCAAATTCATTTGAGTTTTATCAAGGAAAAAAACTTATTTTTAATCGAGTAAAATGAGTTGGATAGCTTGAAAATGAGCAATCATCCTATTTAGATAAAGTAATTGAGTCCCTCACTAAACCGTGTTATAATTATCTAATCATGAATAGATAATCACAAAACCTATATTTCTTAATTTCAAAATCTTTTAGCTAAGCACGAGGTGATTATCATGAATATTTCACTCTACATTTAATTTTCAATCATTATCCATTTTTTACTGTAGAGGTATTCATGAAAGGACTTATTACCCTAAGTCTTAGTGTTTTTAGTTTTATTCTAATTGATCTAAATTTATTAAGAAGAACACGAAATATACAACAAAGCTTCATTTCAATTTCTGATGAATTAGAAGATCATAAATCTAAAACGCGAAGACAACGACGGCTTTATAAAAATAAAAAATATAAGAAAAGAAAAATTTTTAAAAATAAAGTTTTTAAATTAAAAGGAACTAACTCAAAAGACCCTAGGTATAGTAACCAGAAAAAATTAAGACGAATGT
The DNA here is from genome assembly GCA_964215955.1 of Flavobacteriaceae bacterium. Taxonomy (GTDB): domain Bacteria; phylum Bdellovibrionota; class Bacteriovoracia; order Bacteriovoracales; family Bacteriovoracaceae. Next base: position 335,667 of record CAXPDR010000018.1, on the reverse strand, counting down.
ATCGAGGATGTTAATTTATGGCCCATTAATCTGGGCCTTCTTATATTTTCAGAGACTTAGAATTATCGTCAATTCTTTTTACATATAATCCTTACTCTATTTTTCAATTAATCATCACCTGATCATAAAATCTGCCAAAATTTAAGAAAAAAGATTTAAGAACATTACTTAATTAAAAAGGAGATATTTTTTGAAAAATTTATTAATAGGACTGATTTTGATGACAATTTCACTAGCGAGTACTAGTGCAGATATAAAAGGAAAGTGGGGGGTATCTGTCTCTAACGAAATCCTTTGCTACCCTGATATTGGAAAAGATGATGCTCAGATGCTTTCAATAGACCCAAGTTATTGTGGACCAATAAAAGCCAAATGGGATGTCGGTCAGTCCAATAGAATTGCTTGTTATGCTATTATTGATAATTACGATGGGCCAACAGTCTCAATCGATCCTGAGCATTGTGGTCCAATCCAAGCGAAATGGGACATTTCTGAGGGTGGTAGGCTTCTTTGTTATCCAGTAGTTGAAGGTTATGATGGTCCACTAATGTCAATTCATCCAAATAACTGTCAATAAAACTAAAATAACAACTAAAGGAGATAAATTATGAAAAAACTAATACTAATTGGACTAACCTTTTTTAGCTTAATCTCGACATCCTTATGGGCACAACCTAGTCCTGATCTCTTCAAAGAAGGAGTCATGGCTTATGACTCATATACAATGAGTGAACTTGAGGATTTCACCAACAGAAAGGGTGAGAAAAGCATCAGGTTTCAAACAAGAGGAAAGGTCTTTAATTGCTCAAATATTTTTGAAAAAAGCTTAATTGTAAACGTAAAAGAATGTTCACAAAGTCAATTAAACTTAGAAATTATCACAAACAGAAGGGCCATTTTTAGTGGAGATCCACAAAAAGGATACAGAAATTCTTTATTTTGTCTTGATGACAAATGGGAATTTGTAGAAAGAGAAGTAGAAGTAAAGTTACCAAAAAAATGTACATTTTCAGTTGAATCTGGTGGAAAAGTCTTAATAAACGGAAGAGATTTAGATCCTAATTTAGAAATTAATAAAATTAAAAAAGCATGTCGAAGCTACTTTAACTCTGATGATCATTATAGTGCAGTTTGTATAAACATTACAGCTGGATGTAGATTGCGTGGTGAATCTCCAGAATCAAAAAGCTGTACAGGTCGATATAATATTGATGTAGAAACTGAACTTGAGCGCATAGAGTAATTACTGTATATCAAGACACAGACTTTAAAAATTAATAAGCTAGGAATATAAAAGTAGCCCTATAACTAGGGCTACTTTTCTTATTAAAGAATTGAATAATCGAACGGAGCGCAGAATCAATTGCAATCTTTATTGAGAGGCAATTTCTCTATTTTTCGTTATCTGAATATTATCTAAATGCTTTACCACTTTATTAAAGTAAATATCTCTTTTTGCTTTTGTTTTCGCATTATAATATGTCCACCAACTCTTATCTGTTTTACTATGTTGTTTTTTATAACGAGATAATATTTTTGCACCAGCTTCAATACAATAAGCTTTATCAGTTAAAAGTCTATTTACATCTAACTTCATTTTTTTAATATTACTCATATGAATTTGCATCATACAAAAGTCAGCACCAACGGATAGTTTTTTATACTCCCCTTTTTCTTCGTCAAATACCAACCCACTTACTTTTCTTACAGCACTTCCATTAAATGAGCTTTCTTGAAAAGCAATGGAAACTAGAAGCTTCGGATCTAATTTATATATTTTAGATACTTTGGAAAATACATTAGATAATTTATAAGCTTCCTTATGATCTATACGATCATTAAGCTTGATAATTGAATGACAAATCTTGTTTCTTTTATGTAAACAATTGTCTTTTTTTAACTCAGCCTGACCAATATTTAGCCAGCATAAACCCATAATAATCAATAAGCTACTGTAATTACGCATAATTTGACCCTCTCTTTTCATCCTTACTCTATAATGGAGCAAGTTAGAGGCCATAAATAGATGGAAGCTTTATTTGAAAAGGAAAGCCAGCATCTAAAACTGAACTCGACTCAAAGGAATGCTTATCGTCTAGATTAAATTTTAACCCGCCACCAGCAAATGACTTTGTAAAATCCGATTCATCAAGCTCTTTGTCAATGCTTACATTGAAGGAATATCTCGTTAGAGATCCATCGAAAAAAAATTCCATAACCTAACTCTGAAAATGCAATTTTATTTTCAGAACTTTCTGAGGCTTTTTCTCTATCGATTTGTTCATCATGTTTAAATTTGATCAAATCATCGTTCACAGATATATAAGTCTCTCTTTTCTTTTGAAGACCCATCGCAATTTCAAATTGAGTAAACTCACCTATACTTTATGACAAAATTATATCCAGAGTTTAATTGAGAAACGATGCTCTAGTAAACATTGGAAAAAACCAAGATATTGATGGGCCTAAAGTTAAACAAATCCTAACAATGGCATTATAAATGAGTTCAAATAAAATTGTAGGTACAGGTTGGATTTTTTTATTGGTTTTTGGTTAATTATTAACTGCTTACTGTAAAGGATAAATTTTATTTTTCTCAAATGCCAAGACTAACACAGATAGATACCTAGGAAGCATGGTTAAAACAATGTGCCCTAATTCTCAATTTGCTATAAATTCTAAATTGACAGAAACTTGGTGGACAACTATTTTTTACTCTAGAACATGTGTTGAACTGGAAGAATACTGTCCCAGAAGTTAAAACTTCATTCCTAACCCGATAGATCCACCTACAGTAGATAGATCTCTAACATTATTGTTAGAGTGTTGTTGAATGAAAATATTACTTTTTAAAAAGTAGTTATCCTTAAAATGATAATAGGTTCCTACTTGGACTTCTATTCCTTGAAACTTTAAGTTTACAGTTGAAAATTGATAATCTCTTGTACTGGCACCTAAGTACAAATAAGGTGACCACAAAGGAGAAGTATGAATTTGACTTCCAAGAAAATCAATTTGTTTGCTGGTTCCATTTTCAAAAGGATAATATTGTATTCCAAGGTCAAGGCCCTGAATCTCAGCATCTATATCTAGCACAAGCGCGAAATAATAGCTTCCAACAAAACTGAACATATCATTTATAAAATACTCTCCAGTTACAATTTGACTTATTATGCTGAAGTCGTTTTCAACTTCCTGACTAGAACTAGACTCTTGACTTGAAATAGTACTTGTATGGGCCTGTAAGCTTGTTGAAATGTGAAAGAGATTTCTTTCCTTATTAAATACAAATGTCTTATTTTCATTAGCATGGACACAAAATGTGAATACCATTAACGCTAAACTAAGCCACCTTTTCATCAGCATCACTTTCATCCTCTACCTTTTCATCAGTGACATCAAGCTTTGGATCTTGCTCAATTTTCTTATATTCTTCTTCAATATATTCCAATTGATTATTAACTTCTTCAATTTTTTGTTTTTTAGTTTTTAGGTGCTCCGCTTTTAGCTGATTGTATAAATCTATCTTAAGTTTAAATGTATTTTCATTTGGCTCAAATGATCTACTGACTAACCTTTCCCCTACAAGCTCAGGTAAGACGCTAATAAAGTGCTTTCGTTCTTCTTCATTAAATAAAGCAAGAATATCATTAATCTCTTCAAAACTTAACTTTTTTACATATTTGTTAACGAATTCAATATTATCAGCAATTAAGTTTTTAAACTTAAACTCAGGGCTAATCCCCATTGATTTAATATACTTTTCTTCCATCTCACTACTAAGATGAGGAATTAGATTTGCATTACCATTACCTTCAACCATGGCATCTTTAACGTAGATAAATTTAGCAAGCTTATGCACAAACTTCTTAACTTCCTCATTGCTAAGCTCAACTTTTTCATTATTAAATTCAATATGGGATAAATCTTGGGTGGCTGTTACAAAAGCTAATTTTACTCCGTCTACATTTTCTAAAAAGTACATAAGTTCTCTTTTTGTACAAGCACGTATAACTTTCGCAATTTCGACAGCTGAAAGAGAAATAATTATTTTTTTAAGATAGATCTGATAAAAACTTTCAGGTTTAACCATAGCAATGCTAATAACTCTAAATATCTCTTGAGCTATATTATTGAGCTTTTCTTCGTCTCGATAAAGATACTCTCCATCATTTACCACAAATTCTTTTAAATCCTTTAAGTGATTTGCAGGGATTTTTTTGTAAATATCTTCTCTCTCTTTATTATCCAAAATATTTAAAAGGACTAAAATCTTTGAAACCTCACCAAGCTTAAAGTGCAATATAATCATTTCATCAACTAAATCTTTATTCTTCTTTACTAAACACCTTATTTTTTCAAGAAGCTCGATATATGATGAAATATTACCGCCTGAACCAGAAGATAACATTCTATCAGTTCGCTGCTCTAATGCTGGTAAGTTCTTATTAGCATCACTAGCTATACTGGCCGTTAAGTTACCTTTTACTTCGATGTCATCAATTGCTGAAACCATATCTCCCATTGATTTTTTAAAAAACCATAGAAACATTAAGAAACCAAGAAAAAGGATACCGATACCACCTAAAACATATGGACCAAACTCTTTAAGGACACCCTTAAAGTCATTTATAACGTTCATATATTGCGGAGTAGTTAAACTTTTCTTTCTATTATCAACTAATAACTGCTGTGATTTATCGTACTCAATTTCAATTTTAACTTGGTCTGCTTTGTCGTAATTTGACGCCAAAACCATTTTTATTTTCTTATTCATCGCTTCTTTATCAACGATATCATAAGGAGATGAGATCAGGAGTTTAATACTCTTTATATGAGGTAGGATATGTTCAATTTCAATCTCTTTAACTTCTTTTAATTCTCGCTGCTGACTTTGATCGATAAATAAACTTGGTAGTTGCATCTCTTCAATTTTCTTCCAACTCTCATCTATAGTAGCCACTTCTTTATAAACTTGATATCGATTAACATCAATATCAACATCAACTAATATCTCTTTAACACCAACAGCTAATTCTAAATCTTTAGTGATGGATTTTTTTAAGTGCTGTTCCGTTTTAAAGATCTTTCTTTCAAGTTCTGATCTTTGTGCCTTAGAAAAATAGGCCTGTGCCATTGCTGGTAGCAATAAATTAAATATTAAAATGTAGTTTAAAAATTTAAATTTCACTTTGTTCCTGCCTCTAAAATTGGCTCAAACTTCACCGTTATTCTTCTTTGCATATTAGCATCATCAGTATTTAATGGCTTATTCGCCCCAAACCCGGTGACACTTAAAATGGATTTCTCAACACCATTAGCAATCATATAGTCATAAACTTCTAAAGAACGTTCTAATGAAAGCTCCATATTATTCTTCCACCATCTCCCTTTTATATCTCGAACAGGTGAAGAATCGGTATAACCTTGAATTTGTAATATATAACCACCCTTTATTTTTGTAAGAGGAGCGATGATTCTATTTATTACAGCAACACCTTGATCGGTTAACTTAGTGCTACCACTTTTAAAAAACATTTCAGGTGGAAAATGAACTTCTAGAAACTGAGATTTATTAACAACAGAAACCTGAGGCAGTAATTCCATTGACTCGATTAAAGATAAGACTTCTGGAGTAGACATCTTTGCCCTAAATTCTTGGACAGTACCAGAATTTGGACCGAAACCTGTATTTTTCTTATATTGCTTTTCAACCATATAAAAAATTATGAAAAAACATAAGAGTACGGTTACCACATCGGCAAAACTCATGACCCAACCATCACTGCTCTTGTTTTTTCTACGTGATACTTTACGAACAATTACAGTTTCTTTTGAATGATCAAACTCTAGTTTTGTTGCTTCCATTACGCTACCATTTTCTCCGCTTTCTTACTTTTAAGTCCATTTTTTTTATCAAAGACAGCTCTTTCATTTGGTAATAAATAGCCAAGTAGAACTTCTCTTACATATACTGGGTCTTCGTTTTTATTAATTAATAAAATACCTTCAGCGATAATTCTTCTGACTTTTAGATCTTTTTGGGATCTTGAATAAAGATTGTCACTGATAGGATGAATAATATAATTTGCTATAAAAATACCATATAATGTTGTGATTAATGCCACGGCCATATTCGGACCAACAGTCTCAATCCCCTTATCTAATCCCATTTGTTTAAGGACAGCAATTAGACCGATAATAGTTCCCATCATCCCGAATGCTGGTGGATATTTTGCAAGAACTTCTAGTTGATCAATTGATTCCTCATAATAGTTGGCTCTCTCATTTAGCATCGTTTGAGAGATATTAATTATTTTTTCATCTGAAAATTTATTATAGATTAGTCTTAATCCATCTTTAATATAAGGATGGGTATTCAGCTCTTGTAGAGATTCAATACTTTCACCTTCGTGTAGTCTTTTTGATATCTCTACTATCTCATTAATTATTGATACTGTATTATACTTAGAAGTTTGAAATGCTTTAAAAAACATTAAGAAGATATCATATAGTTTTGATAAACCATGAGTAATAATAGCAGCAGAAATAGTTCCACCAAAGACTATAAGTAACGATAGAAAGTTTAAATAAGAATGAACATTATCACTTGTTTGTAATACTGCATAACAAACAATAAAAACTCCAGCGATTAAACCAAGTACCGATGATCTCACTGCTGACCTCCTTCTAGGACTTTTAATAATTTTTCCGTTTCTAAATTTTCAGGATTAATTGAAAGTGATTTTTTTAAACTCACTATTGCCTGATTTTTATTACCTCTTAGAAGAAGGATACTTCCTTTAATATCGTAGAACACATACGCTTTCGGATATTGATCTATAAGACCTTGAGTAACGACTAAGGCCTCAGCATGTTGTTTTGTTAAAATATGGCGATTCAATTTTTGAACCTTTGCTGCGATATCATTTGCAAGTTTACTAGAAAGTTCTGCATTGGTATCACTCCAAATTTCTATTTGTTTTAATTGTAATAGATACTCTACCTTCTTCTTAGTCTTTAAATCATAAATAATATGCTCAACAACATATCCAGGATTTTCAACTTTTAGAGCTAAAAAGTTTTTATCATCTGTTACATATTGATCTCGTTTTTCCTTGCTTAGACTAAAAGGAGTTTCACCAACCTGAACAAACTTCTTTTGCTCATTATCATAAATATGCACTTTGGCCTTACTAGGAATTGTTTCAATCTTTACGGGTTTATAACTCGCACAACTGACAAAAAATAAAATAATAAATACATTTATAGTTCTCATACGGTATGCCTATCGGTTTATTAAGAAAAAATTTAAAGTGTTTTAATTTTAATTGTTTAAAGTGTCATTCGGGTTAAAGAATTCTTTATAGAATCCGATAACATACTGAATAGTGAAAATAGTCCACTATCTAAGGCATTTAGTTAGTGTTTATGGCCTTAAATAGGAGCTAAATCATTAGAAGTACGTAGAAACTTTAACTTAGTTGATAATAGTAAGAGGTAAATAATAAAGAAAAAAAATGAAAAAATTTAACTTTAAAGTATATTTTCCTTTTTTCTTAGTTTTCATCCTACAAGGATGTTTGAGCGGAGATAAGTCTTCTAAGGATACCTTTGGAGTTAAAACAGCTCCTGACGTAAATATAAATTTAATGGCAGTAAATCCAACTAATAAAACTTTATTCGTTGGTGAGTCCATTCAATTTAATGCCACAGGTGGAACTGCTCCTTACGTTTTTACTTTGGACTCAGGAATTGGAATTGTTAATTCAAGTGGTTTTTATTCTGCACCAAGTGTAGCAGGAACAGCAGTAGTTAAGGCCGTTGATTCTCTTGGAGAAGAAGCTTTTTCAACAGTAAGTATTGCTGTTCAAATTTCAATCTCACCAACAAGCTCTACTATCAATGAAGGTGATACCTTAAACTTATCAGGATCTGGAGGTATTCCACCTTATACATATAGTATTGTTGCTGGTGATGGAATTATAAATGCATTGACTGGTTTATATGATGCTACAGGAGTGAGCTCTGGAAGTGCTGTAATTGAAGTTAGAGATTCTTCAGCTAACACTGCTTTTGCCGCGATAACGATTAACCCAAGTTTAGTAATCACACCTCAAACCCAAACTATAGGTTTTGGTGAACAAATAAATTTTAGCGCATCAGGTGGAGATATTCCTTACACCTACTCAATTTTAACCGGTAATGGGTCTGTTAATTCTTCTAGCGGATTGTTCGTTGGTCCATCAACGATAGGAACGACAGTTGTTAGAGTTACTGATAATTCAGGCAACTCTGTTGATTCAATTGTCACAATAGTAGATAGTCCTCAGATCGATAGACCAGTTGATAAAGTTGGGGTCTCAAGAACAGTAAGCTTTAGTGCGACTAACGGTTCGCCTCCTTATACTTATAGTATCGTTTCCGGTGGAGGGAGTATAAATGCTTCAACGGGTTCATTTACAGCTCATACTGATGCTTCAACAACAGTAGTAAAAGTTACTGACGTAAATGGATATACAGATTCAACTAGCATTGAAACATTCGTGCCTAGGACAATTGCTGCTGGTGACGGGGTAACCTGTGCGACAACCTATAGTGATCTATCAAGTGCTTCAACAAAGTGTTGGGGAAGAAATAGCTATAGTGTTGGAAATGGTGGACAGGTAGGAACTGATACAAAGTTCTTCTTAACTGATGATAGTTCAGAACTTGGTGATTCATTAGAAACAGTTAATCTAGGAACTGGTGTAAATGTAAGAGGCGTTAGAGTTGGAAGATATTCAACATGTGCTGTAACCACAGATCATAGATTAAAATGTTTTGGATATAATAACTATGGCCAATTAGGACAAGGTGACAGAACTAGCCGTGGTTTTGCTACAGACCAAATGGGAAATAGTTTAGAATGGGTTGATCTTGGAACAGGTAGAACAATCAATAGTGTTTTAGATGTTGAAGATGCTCTTTCCATTAATAACCATACCGTTTGTGCTATCTTAGATGATTACTCTACCAAGTGTTGGGGAATTGGAAGTAAAGGAAAGAGTGGTCATGGTAATACTGCTACTCGTGGTGACGGTGCTTCTGAAGTTGGTGATGGAATTCCTGTCTTAGATTTTAATACAGATAATGCAATTCAAATTAGTGTTGGACTAGAACACACATGTGCAGTTCTTCAAAATAATACAGTCAAATGTTGGGGAGAAGGAGATTATGGCCGTCTCGGTTACGGTAACACAACTGATCAGACCAAAGCTCCAAAAGATGTCTCAGAAGTTTCTCTAGGGACTGGACATACTGCCACAAAAGTATCAGTTGGTTATTATCATACCTGTGCTCTATTGGATGACGGAAATGTAAAATGTTGGGGGAGAAATAATTATGGCCAACTAGGTTATGGTGATGTTGACGACCGTGGAGATAACGGAGGTGAGATGGGAGATAATCTCAATTATGTTGATCTTGGTACCAGCAAAACTGCAAAAGACATCGAACTCCAAGGTGATTCAAGTTGCGCCATTCTTAATGATGATACTGTCAAGTGTTGGGGCTATAATGGATATGGAAATTTAGGGCAAGGTAGTACTGCTACTCGTGGAGATGGTGCCGGAGAAATGGGAGATGTTCTTGTTACAGTGAATCTTGGAACTGGAAGAACTGCCCAAAAGCTTTATGGTGGTATCAATCAAATGTGTGCCAAGCTTGATAATAATGATGTAAAATGTTGGGGAAGAAATGATACAGCTCAACTCGCCCAAGGTCATAGATTTGATATTGGAGAAAGTGCACTTTCATTAGGTGATAACTTAGACCCAATTAATCTAAGCTCTTCTCATACAATTACAACAATTCAAACCAATCAATATACTGGATGTGCAGTCCTAAGTAATAACACATTAAAGTGTTTTGGTTTTGATTATTATGGAACAAGAGGTACCGGTTCAGCAATAATTGGTGATGTTCCTAGTGAAATGGGTTCTAGTTTGCAAAACCTTGATATGGGTTCTAATAATCCTTTTAAATTAGTTAAGTCTTTTCAATTCGTAACTTGTGGGCAGACTACAGATAATAGGCTTGCTTGCTGGGGATATGGTGGTGAAGGATCAAGAGCTTCAGGTAATGGTAGCTATTATGGTTATGTTCCTGATCATTGGGGAGACAATATTAATTTTATAAATTTTGGGACAGGAAGAACGGTTAAAACATTTGATGTTGGTTACCGTGGTGGTTGTGCCATTTTAGATAATGATGAGCTTGCCTGTTGGGGAAGAAATGATAATGGTGCCGGAGGACATGGTACTAAAAATGACAAAGGTGATGCTGCTGGAGAAATTGGTGATAATTTTGCCATAACAGACTTAGGTTCTACTTCCTACCCAGTTGAAGTTTCAAGAGGGCTATATAATACCTGTGCTCGTTTTGCTAACGGTGGAATTAAATGTTGGGGACAAGGAACATACGGAAATAATGGAATTGGAAACACAAGCCAAAAAGGTGATGGTGGTGGAGAAATGGGTAATTCACTTCCGTTTATTGATTATGGTTCAGGTATTACTTCCACTCAAATATGTAGTGGAGAAAGTTATAACTGTTCTGTTTTTAATAATGGAAAAGTTAAGTGTTGGGGAAGAAATGCTTGGGGTAACTTAGGGATTGGTAACACTACTGATATAGGAAAAACCTCAGGAACTCTTGGAAATAGCCTTGCTTATGTTGATCTTGGAACAGGAAGGACAGCTAAAAAAATTACATGTGGACGCTACCATGTTTGCTCAATCTTAGATAACGATAAAGTTAAATGTTGGGGTGAAAATGGAAATGGACAACTTGGAATTGGAAGTACTGCTGTTACCGGAAACTCTCCAGGAGAGATGGGTGAAAATCTTCCTTATGTAAATCTTGGAACGAATAAAACAGCTTTAGATATTGTCGCTGGTGAAGCACATTCTTGTGCTGTTCTTAATGACAACAGCGTAAAATGTTGGGGACGAAACTCAGAAGGACAACTTGGACTAGGACACAGAACTCAAATGGGAACTTTAGATGTTACCATGGGTGATGCCCTACCGGAGGTAGATTTAGAATGAAACTATTACCTCTACTACTTCTATTTTCTCTAGTATCTTGTCTTTCCAAAGGAAGTAAAGATGTTAGTGGTGAAAGTGCTCCTCAGGATATAACGATAAGTTTACTTAGAGTATCTCCACCAAGTATTGTTATTGGCCCATCTGAAAATACAGAGTTTACTGCTATTGGTGGAAACCCTCCTTATACTTATAGAGTATCTAGTGGATATGGTTCCGTTACTGATGAAGGTGTTTACTACGCTCCATCGTCAGTTGGGAATAATACCATTGAAGTAAAAGATGCTGGTGGTAATACAGTATATGCAGTTGTTACCATCGGGAGTTCATTACAACTCTCCCCTGCAACAAAAACAATTGGAACCAATGAGAGTTTTACTTTAAGTTCTCTTGGAGGAGTTCCTCCTTATACTTATTCGATTATTTCAGGTGGTGGAAGTATCAATAGCTCTTCAGGAGAATATACCTCTGGAGGTTCCCCTGAAACAGTATCAGTTCAAGTCGAAGATAGTAATAATAATAGAGCTTACTCTACAGTCACTGTAGTTGACTCTCTTACAGCTGTACCTGCGACAATAACAATTGAAGACAATGATAACTATGCCTTTTCGGTAGTAGGTGGAGCGGCTCCTTACTCATATCAAGTTTATGCTGGTTCTGGAGTTATTGATAGTAATGGAAACTATACCGCTCCCCCAGGTGCAGGTGTAGAAATAATTAGAGTCACAGATAGCAATTCAAATTATGTTGAAGCGACAGTTACAGTTGCAAAAGGTCCTGACCTTTCAGTTACAGATTCCAATGTAGCTCCTGGTCAAGTTGTAACTTTTTCCAGTTCAGAAGGAACAGGTCCTTTTGTATATACCGTTGAATCAGGAAGCGGTTCAATAAATGCGACCACGGGTGTTTTTACCGCGCCAGCAATTGCCGATTTAACAACAGTTAGAGTTACCGATGCAAATGGATTTATTGATGAAATGAATATCCAAACATACAACTTAAAAAAATTAGTGCTGGGTGATACTCATACCTGTATGCTTCATATTCAAAATGATAATACTACATCTGAGTTTAAATGTTGGGGTACCTTAGAGAATGGTCTTGCCGGTAATAGTAATTCTTATATTGGAGATGCTCCTGGAGAAATGGGAAATGCACTTGCGACCCTAAACTTTGGAAGTGGAAATACTCCGATTGCAATTTACTCTTCACAGTATTATCACCGATGTGCTCTCTTCTCTAATGGAAAATCAAAATGTTGGGGATATGGAAACCAAGGTAGAACCGGAACAGCATCCCAAACTGACAGAGGTGAATATGCAGGAACCATGGGCTCAGCACTTCCATTCATTCAAATTGGAGATGCGGTTACCATCGATACCGTTTTAGATGCAGATAAAAGAATAAGTGTTGGTTCAGAACATAGTTGTGTGATTATCGATACAGATAGTGTTAAATGCTTTGGAAATGGTGCTCAAGGTAGAAGTGGTTATGGTGATGAAACTGATAGATGTGCCAACTCTGCAACTTGTAACAATAATTTAACAGAACTCAACCTAGGTGCCGGTAAGTCTATTGTAAAACTAGTTGCTGGTCATGAACATAGTTGTGCCATTTTAGCTCCTGACAATAAAATTAAATGTTGGGGAGATGCAGGTCATGGTCGTTTAGGAAATGGTGGAACAACTGATCAAATTATTACTCCTAATGCAGCATCCTGGGTTGAACTGGGAACTGGAAGAACGGCAAAAGATTTAGCATTAGGTTATCACCACTCCTGTGCCCTACTTGATAATGATACTATTAAATGTTGGGGAAGAAATAACTACGGTCAACTTGGGCAAGGAACAAATCAAGACCAAGGTGATCAAATCGGAGAGATGGGGGATGCATTAGCAGTCTCAGATATGGGCTCAACAAGCTACCCTGTTTCTATTCACGCTAAGGGCTATCACTCTTGTGCAGTCTTTAACAATGGGGACTTAAAATGTTGGGGAAGAAATAATTTTGGGCAACTAGGCCAAGGTAATACAGCAACTCGTGGTGATGGTGGAACAGAGATGGGTGACAACCTTGCCTTTACTGACCTAGGTGCAGGTGAAACTGTTTCTCATATAGATTTAAGTGAGAGAACAACTTGTGTAGTAACAAATCTTGGTAATGTTAAATGTTGGGGTGATAATTCACTTGGACAATTAGGAATAGAAAATACAGATACCATTGGAAATAACGGAAGTGAAATGGGTGCTGCACTAGCATCAGTTGATCTTGGAAGTGGACGAACCGCCACTCAAGTATCAACAAGTCTCTACTCTACTTGTGCCTTACTAGATAATAGTACAGTAAAATGTTGGGGAGCAGATCAATTTGGAAATCTTGGAATTGAGTCTAATGGATTTGGCGATGAGTCCGGTGAAACGGTTGCAAATTTATCTAATATTGATTTAGGAACTGGTGTTTATGCCAAGGATATCTTTGGTGGTAGATACCATGTATGTGCAGTCCTTACTGATAATACAACTAAGTGTTTTGGTAATGGTGGTAATGGAAGACTTGGCCAAGAAAACGGAGCAACTCGAGGTGATAATCCAAATGAAATGGGTGATAATTTAGCAGTTACAAATTTAGGAGCAGGACTCTACCCTATAAGTGGTGACGGGTGGACTAACCATAGTTGTGCGATCTTAAGTAATGGTCAAATCAAATGCTGGGGTGAAGGTGGTCAAGGCCGAACCGGGCACGGTGGTCAAGCAGATCGCGGAGATGGCGCTGGAGAGATGGGTGACAATTTAATTTTTACCGATATGGGTGCTGGTCGAAGTGCCAAAGTAGTTGAAACTGGTGATAACTTCTCATGTGCAATTCTTGATAATGATGGGGTTAAATGTTGGGGTGACGGTGCCCAAGGAAGAAGAGGAAGTGGTAATACTGCCGATCGTGGAGATGGCGGAAGTGAAATGGGTGATAATTTAGCTTATGTAAATCTTGGTACAGGTAGAACAGCAAAAGATATTAAACTAGGCCATCAACACGCCTGTGTCTTAATGGACAATAATCAAGTTAAATGTTGGGGTGAAGGTTCTTACGGAAGACTAGGAATCGGTAACCAAGCAGATATTGGAAATGCAGGTTCAGAAACTGGTGATGGTATTGCCCAAACAGATCTTGGAACTGGAAGAAGTGTTAAGGCCATTGCAACAGGGATTTATCATAGTTGTGCCCTACTGGATAATAATAAAATTAATTGTTGGGGTTATAACGGTTATGGTCAACTAGGTCGTGGAACTAACGCCAATATTGGTGATGGTGCAGGTGAAATGGGAGATAATATGGTCTCTGTTATGCTACCAAATGCCGATAAACCAGTAAGTATTTATGCCGGAGGATACCACACTTGTACTGTACTAGAATCAAATGAAATCAAATGCTGGGGTAGAAATCAAGCCGGGCAATTAGGACATGAGCACCGTTATAATGTAGGAATAGATGCACTTAGTATGAATAGAAATCTACCTGTAACTTACTAATACGCTAAATGCTTTTCTAACTGACCTACTTGAATGGGGATGAGCTTAAAGACAAAGTCTGGAAGTGAAAGATTAACCTGTTTTTGCACCAGAAATTTCAAGAACTTCCAAGCCCTCGAGACTTTTTATTTTCATTTTTGCCACAAAAAATAATAACTGCCCTAATGCCTTCTAGTCGAATCTATTTAAAACACAGTCTGGTGCTTCAGTTGTTAATTTTGCTTTAAGTTCATCCCCACGCAAAGGGGGCGGTTAATAAACTTTAGCCTCGAATTAGAACTGCAAAATTTCAAAGTTCTTTAAAGGTTAATAATTTTAAATGTTTACTGGGGTATAAAAAGAAATGGCGGAGGACAAGGGATTCGAACCCTCGAAGGAGTTGCCCCCTTACACGCTTTCCAAGCGTGCGCCTTCGACCACTCGGCCAATCCTCCGCGAGATAAATAATTTAGCATTTAGGGCTTATAGCGTCTACGTTTTTGTTTAAAGAAGTCAGATACTATTTTGGAACATTTAAGGTGATTAAAACCTCCATAAACTCCAATTTTGTGATTTAGTCTATTATCTTTATGAAGATCTAAGCCTAAGCTGACTGCTCCGCCTTTAGGATCATATGTTCCAAAATAAATATTCTTTATCCTAGCTTGAGAAAGTGCGGCCATACACATAGGACAAGGTTCTAAAGTGACATAAAGATTACAATCTATTAGACGCCATGAACCAAGTCTTTTAGAGGCTTCTGTAATAGCGAGAATTTCAGCATGATTACAAGCAACTTGTTCTTTTTCCTTTGTATTAAAGCCTTTTCCTAAAATGTCGCCATGCTTATTAGTAATGATAGCACCAACAGGAACTTCATCAATTTTTTGAGCCTCATAAGCCTCATCAATTGCTAACGACATAAAATATTTAATATTACTGAAGTTCATTTGCCTCTTTGGACTCTACATAATCTGTAAACTTTCTTCTAATATTAGCTTTTTTCTTTAAGTTCCAGACTTTACTTAATTCATTATAAATTCTTAGTGTGTCTTTATCATCAACATCTACTTTTAGGCCATATCTAATAGGCCTTCCAGGAATATCTTCCCGTGATGTTTTCAAAATTCCCTTTATTTGGAATGTCTTTTTTCCAAACGGAATTTCCAATTCAATTTGCTCGCCTAACTTTATACCCTCGAACGCTAAGAAAGAAATACATTCTCTGCGAATATCTGCAATTCTAATTGGCAAGTTACTATCTTCATGCCTTAAAAATGCTTTCAATTCTCCTCGATATCTAAAGTCGTATTCCCACCATTGGATTCTTGGAAAATACAAAGGAGAACTCATCATATAAGCATTAATTGCTAAGAATATTCCTGCTAAAAAAGAAAGGTATAAAACAAAAATATTATATTTAAAAAATGTATAGTGAAGAATGAACATTAAAAGATAAATAGACATTACAATATTTATACCCCAAAAAGCATAGTTTCTATTCATCACAGATAATAAATAAAATCTTAGAGTTCCGAAGACAAAGACTAATTCGAAAAGAAAACCAAGGTTAAAAATTGAATGCTCAAGAGTTCTTGTGACAATAAATACAGAAAAAATAAGAACCGCTAAAACATATACGGTAATTAAATTCTTTTTTATTTCATCTTTAAAATCAATTTCTAACAATTTCCTCATAACTCACCTTGTAAAAACTCAAAAGTTCCTCAAATCTCATATTTGTAAGAACATACACAGCATCTTTATAGCCTGTTTCTATTATACTTGATCCTTCAAGATTTTTGCTGGTGAAGTAACAAATTTCCGTATCTGGAGAAATTTCTTTTTCAAAGTTTAAAATTTCGTATTGGCTTGACCTACTCCCAAGGTGAAGAGCTGGAATTCTAGGCTTATTTAGATAAAAAGCTACTTTTGATGTGACTTGATAGTTATCACCCACAAGAACCCTATCTTTACATAACTCTAAAAGCTTAGGAATTCTTTTTTCCTTCCAGCCATAAATTTCATTGAATCTATTATCTTTGATATCCAAGCTCGCAAGTGTTGGTAGAAAAATTAACACAACCTTAAGTAGGCCAGTAATAAATATATTGAACAAACTTAGTTTGAATACGAAGGAATCCCTATCCCTTAAAGCTTTCGATAACAATATCAACAAAGCTATCGCACAAGTTAGGGACCAATTAGCTTCTATCTGGTTTCGAAACGATAAAAGAAATAAAAATAAAAGAAAGCCCAAAGAATTAAAAACGAGGGCCCGAGTAAATGCATCCTTACTTCTAAAGAGTTTTCCACATTTCCAAATACTCCAGATTAATATCGGAGATCCCATTAGTAATAACTGCCCACCAAGAAAGTCCAAAATATTTTTCAACTCAAAATGCTTTTCTGCTCTTCCAAATAAGTGAAACCTAAATGAAACAAAATCATGCTGATACTGCCAATACACATGTGGGATATAAAACAATACAACTAGACAAATTATCAGATAAAATGATTTTTTCTTAAATAAATTCAAATTTGAAATCACGGTTAGAACCACAATAAGTAAACCATGGTATTTTGAATAAAACATTCCAGTGATGGCTATGCTAAGTAAAATTGAATTTACTAAATTATCCTTTTCGTAATATTTTTTTAATCCAAAAAAGTACAATACACAAAAAAACAAGATCCCAATATCTGGCAAAGCAAATATTGGAGATAAGTTGATAAGAGGAAAAGCTAGGAGTAAAAACCAGAAACTACTACTCTTAAGACTTACATTACAAGTTCGACAAAGCAAGAATAAGCTACTCAGAAATAACGCGACTCCTCCAAATCTAACACCAAATTCGTTATGACCAAATAAAAATGTTCCGACCTTAATCACTGCACCAATAACTGGGGGATGGTCAAAGTACCCAAAGCTTAAATTTTGAGAGTATATCCAATAATAGGCTTCATCAAAACTCAACTCTAAAAAACCAATGAGAAATACAGTGGGGATTAAACTTAGCAATAAAAATGTAATGAAACCTGAGTGATTCCGTAAACTCTTAAGAGAAAAAATTTCCATAGATCTAATTCCTTATCTTATCTTTATAATATAACTAACCATGGAAAAACTAGAGGAAAATAATTCAAGAGTTTCAATTACCTTTGAAATGATAAGGTATATAACTCTGTATTATCTTACTGTTGCTGTTTTACTAACCTTCATACAAGTTTTCTTTGAGTACAAAGACATAAGATCTACAATTGAAGAAAGTGTTACAAATATATTCTCTTCTTTTAACGACTCGTTAACTAACTCCATCTGGGAGTTCAACGACAATCAAACCGAAACCATTCTTAAAGGAATCAATCAAAGCCCTGTTGTATTAGGAGTAAGGCTTATACAACCAGACAACAAGGTTATCGTAGAGCTTAACGACAAAGATCAAGACGGATTAAAAAATATCAATCAGGATAAGCTTGGTTTCTTTAACCCTCATCGTAAATTCCAATTTGAACATACACTTATCAAGACACTAGAGTCCGGAAAGTCTGAAGTTGTTGGAAAATTAATCGTTTTTTCAGGAAATAAAGTCATTTTAGATAACCTATCAAGTACAATCTTTTATATCTTGGTCAATTCAATCATTAAAACCATTTCTCTTTGGACAATTTTAATTATATTTTTAAGAAAAAAGGTAAAAGATCCATTAGGAGCACTGATAAAACAAATAAATGATGTTGATCCACAGAAACCGAAAGTCATTGAATTCAACGAAACAGAAATTGACACGATTGAAGTTCACAAAATATTAGTTACGTTCAATTCACTCATTAAAGAACTGTCAAAATTTAAAGACGTACTTGAGGCCATTGTTGAAAACAAATCAGAGCTGCTCAAAGAAAAGAGTAATGAGGTTCAAAAACTTGTCGCCAAGCTAAAAAATGCCCAAGACCAGATAATCAATCAGGAAAAAATGCATTCCCATAGTCTTGTCGCTGCAGGTATAGCCCATGAACTTAAAAACCCACTTAATGTAACTAAGAACTCTATTATTATTCTAAGAAACTTCTTTGATGAATTTAAAGAAAATAATAACCATGAAGACTATGTTGAGGACATTGAACCCATACTAAATATGCTTATAAGTAGTAGCGATAGAATGGAAGCCATTATTAAAAACATGCTTTTACAGGCTAAACCCGAATATACAGAACCGACCAACATAAATCTTAGTGAATTTATTGATGTTAATTTAAAGCTAGTACAAAAGTCATTGAAAACAAAGGCAAGCCAGTCAGCAAAAATAGAAGTAGAAATCAATGAAGATATCGCCATTGATGTATATCCCAACGAGTTTGGAAGACTAATGGTCAACTTATTTGAAAATTCCTTTTATGCACTTGGTGAAAAACTAACTAAGTATAAACTTAAAGATAAAGACTTTAAGCCTGAACTCAAGATTTCTGCAAAGTTCTATGGTTCCGATAAAGTTCTTCTCACCGTCCATGACAATGGAGTCGGTATTCCTAAAGACATTAGAGAACAAGTGTTCAAGCCATTTTTTACCACCAAACCTACGGGACTTGGTACTGGACTTGGACTTTATCTCGTGTCTGACATTGTTCATAAGCACAACGGAGAACTAACTATCCATTCAGAGGAAGATGTATATACCGAATTTCAAATTGTCCTTCCATTGAAGAATTTTTAAAGTAAATAGAATTATAAGGTAATTTCAAAAAAGTGGCGCACCCTGAGAGATTCGAACTCCCGATCTTCTGATCCGTAGTCAGACGCCTTATCCAGCTGGGCCAAGGGTGCGTACAGTATTTCTATTAAAGTTACTACAGTTTAACAAGAAATTTTTATTAAGTCATTGATTTTTCGTACTCGATTACTGATTCCAAACTTTGATGATGAAACTTTATACTAATACCAGAGTTCAGACTTAGTCGAATCTCAGGATTATGTTCTTTATTCATAGCACTAGTATCAAACTCATATGTGCTATATTCGTTCATAAAGGAATCAAACTTCTCTGTGATAACAATTTCTAAATGCTCAAAACCAGTAGCATATTTATTATTTGGCTTTGGAGATGCCAATTCTATCACATCAACATCCACACCACAGAACACAATTGGCTTACTCAATTTATAAGTTGTTATTTCTCTTCCCCCTACAGTAGAAGAGATAAGAGTCTTACCAAGCTTTGAAAAACTTGTTTTACATTGATTATAAACATCTTCAGACTCAGTACGATAGCATAAGTGATCAATTTTCGAGATTAAAGGCTTAACAAAACTTGGCAACTCATTTTTAAAACAAGCTTCAAACAATGCAGCCTCTCGGTAAACCCTATCTGCAAATGATTCCTTACTTAGATCACTATAACTTAGATTTAAAAAGTCTTTCTTTTTCAAATTAAAAAGTTCAGAATATTCAATCACCTGTTGCTCTAAGTATTCTTTAGTAAATTGTGAGTCTTCGGAAATAGCTTCAATTTCGATAAACCGTCCCAATCCTTCAACATCATCAATGTGAAATTTCACATTTTCTATAAAAAAAATCTCACGTTTTTTATCAATAATGATCTTAGGCTCTAAAACTTTATGTAAGATACTTTTTATATTGGAGCTCTTATCTAATTTCTCTAAAAGAATATCAGACTCCCTCGCCTCTGCTTTATCACTTCTTTCATAATAAATAAGCGAGTTTTCAACATTTCCCTGTCTAACTTTCAAACGTCCTTGTGGGACTTCAAAATAAGTGTCAATTTGATGATCAACACCATAAGGCTTTGCTTTTTGACTTATTAAAATTTCTCTAATTTTAATTATAGACGGAACTCTGGATTTAATCTCAACATTTAATATATCATTCATATTAAATGGGTATCATTCAATAACGATATCGTAAATTGATTTATTGCTTATAGAAATTCATTGGTTGCTTAACATCTACAACACCCCCACCCTTTGGCTTAGGGAATTTAATAAGGCTTACAACCCGTTTCAAACAGTTCTTACCAGTTTTTGAAAATCCTTTACCTTTTGATAGGACGCCCACATTTATTCCTGAACCTTTACCATTAATCTGAAACTGAATGTCAAATATACCTGCAACAGATGGATTAGTGATCAACTCTCTTTGGTAGCAATGTCTAAATTGCGGAATGTATTCTCTTAAGATAACTCTTACCACTTCAGGGTCAAGTGCACCAAGAATCTTAGTACTCTCTTCAATATAAGCTGTCGACGTCTTAGTCTTCCCAGATAATCCTTTCGTTCCAATCATAACTTTACTTTTTGAAGGATTACTGGCCATAAAACGACTAACTTTGTTTTTGGTTGCACCAATTTTCTTTTGGTCAAATTCACTAGTAATCTTAGTCGTCGACTTCACACTACTAGCCAAATTTATATTTTTTATATTTTTTGCGTCTTTAAGTTTAGTTTTTGAGGTAGAGGAAATCATTGTCTTCATTTTGCTTCCAAAATTAAACTTAAATTTCTTCTCCGGAGCTTTAGATGGGGCTTTCTTTTTCGCTAACTTATTTACGTGTCTCTTCTTTTTTATCGCCTTTGCGACTTTATTAACTTTTTTCTTAACTTTTTTAATTTTAACATCTGGAATTTTTTCGTTCTTTACAACTTTTTCTTTTTTCTTCTCTTTTGATTCAATTTTTTCAGCTTCAGCAGGAGCGGCTTCCACTACTACATCTTCTACAGGTGCAACTTCTATTTTTTCTTTAGGTACCTCAACTGTATTTTCCTTAGGTTGATTTTCAGGTTTCGCAACATCTTTTTTCTTATAGATAACCACAACCTTCTGTTCTTCTTCAACTTTTTGCTGAATTGGAGGAAATGCAACAACTATGGCCAATATTGCTAAAGCAAATGCCCACGCTGAGGCCATAGATTTTAACATTAAGTCATCAACATTAAAAAATCTATTAGATTTCAAACTTGGAGGTGTAACAGTAAACTGAACTATAATCTGGGTAGTACCACGGGAAAGTATAATTCTCTCTCCCTCATTTAGTTCTAACGTTGCAGTATCGATATCAAAAATATCTGTCCCAAAACCTTTCTGTGCTTTAAAGCCTTCTGGCACTAAAATAGAAATTTTTTTATTCCTATAAAATATAAATTCTTTCTTATCCTTATCTATATCAAATGCTTGAATATAGTTTTTCTTATTGTAAGACTTAGAGAGAAAGACTCGCTTAATTCTAGTATCTTCAAAATAACGATCATTTAAAACTACACCATTATTCATATAAGATACATGAACACTTTTTGTTTTCGATGTTTTATGTACATCAGGAACAGGTAACTCTTTAACAGTTTCATCTTTTGTATCGATATAATCTGAAAAGTCTAAGTACTCATTTTCATATGGTCTAATTGCGAGTTCATTATATGTTGAATCATCAAAGGTTATATTGAACTTAAATATATCTTCAAGCTCTGCTTCTTTTGGATCAATAAAAACTGCAGCTTGCTCAGATTTAGGAGCAGGTTGAGTTGCAGGTTTATTTTTAGGTAACTCTTTTTTCGGTAAATCTTTTTTCGGCATCGCCTCTAGTACCGGCTGCTCGGGTAAATTTTCATTCAGATTTGGTAGTTCTATTTTTTTTGTTGGCTCAGAAACATCTTTAAAGTCATCAAGCTTTAATGCTGCTGTCGTCATGTGATCAAGATCTTTAGAAAGGACCTTTTCTTCTACATTAAAAACCAAATCGATATCACCAAGCTTTAAGAATATTGGTTTATCAAACTTTGCACTCTTATATTTTTTATTATTTATATTTATTAATAAATTCTCATCATATGTTTTGATGATGACTTTATTATTTTCTTTTTTAATTACTGCAGCAATGTTTTTAAATGTTTCATCTAAAACTACATCACAACTTGAATCTGAACCGAACAAAAAGGGCCTATCACTTAATTCAAAGTTGATTTGCTTACCATTGTGGGTGATGAATATCTCAAAAAGCTTGTAATTCATTTTAGTTTAAAGTTGAGAGGAGATATTTTTTGAAACTATTATGCAAAGCAAAATTCGTCTCAAAGTTTACAATATCATTTCTTAACTTCTCAAAATCCTTTTTAGTCTTAGTTCCTATTGCAAGTTCTAAAAGAACTCTACTCTTAGACTTTTCGTCCAATCGACCCAAGACTTTACTTTTTATTAAAGGAAGTTTATCCATATGGAAATAATTTACCCCCATGACAAACCTGATTGTTTCACTCTGAGGAAACCTCGGAATTAGCTTTTTTATATAGGAGTTGCTTAAATCAAATTCTCCCAAACTATGTTCTAACAAAGCCAACTTAAGTAATGAAAAAGACTTCGGGTCATCATTTTTGTATGCAAGCTCATAATAGGTTTTAGCCAAAATTACCTGACCAACAGATTCAAATATTTGCCCCATATTATAGTACATTGCAGATAGAATCTTAGTGTCTTTTAAACCGCTTGCCTCAACTAAGTCGTAATAAAATAAAGACTTTTTAAACTGCCCGACCAGTAGAAAGCAATTACCAAGTTTGTGCCAGATTTTAGCTTTATTTTTAATGTTTTTCTCTCTCTTAAGGTTATCTTTCAAATTTTCTAATGTTCCTCCCCAGTTTTTGGAGCAATTAGCTTCTGTGGCCCTATCAAGAAATGGATCTTTTAATAACTTTATCACTTCCAACTCATCTTGATTTTTGTAAAGATTGTCTTTCATTTCAATCGACAAGTTTGCATTTGGATCTCTATTTTTAGAGCCAGCACATGAAAAAATAAAAAAGAGAACTATTAATAACTTTCCCATAAAGACATCTTCTCTAAACTTACTCGTTTAGGTTTAGTGATTATATCTTCATTATAAAGTCGCGCTCCGGATCCAATGGCCGTTGCTGAAACCGCCCTATAATAAAGATTTCTATATTCTACGATTTGATTATCAAAATATTTATGAATATTTTCCATTTCACTATTCATTGCTTTTTCTAACTCAACATTTTTTGAAATTGGAATAAACCGCTTAAATTCATCTGTAACTTTTTCTAGCCTTAAGATTAACTGAGATAATACATATGGAAGATAATTCGGATCTATTTTAGAAATAACCATTTCAAACATTGTGCTATTATTTTGCGCTGCCTGCATAACTTCACCACCTAGTTTCCCAAACGTTTCTTCGGTCATGGTAGGGACTTCAGGTGTCTTTGGTAATGTAATACTACAATTATTCAAAATCTTAAATGTATTATTCAAAACTGCCAGATGCTTTTTCCTAATCTCGGGTATATCAATTTTCTGAATATATTCTGCGGTTTCTTTGTAAGATAAAGACTTATAAAACTTCTGAAGGATTCTTGTCTGATATTCGGAATCCATTAAAGCCTTTCTAGATTTGTCCTGATAAAAACTTTTCAAAAGACTATTTTCAGTTCTTTTTTGATCTGCAAGATACAGTTTAAACAAAAAATTTCTTCGTTCTATTCTATTTGGTAGTTTCGTTAGCTTTAAAGGTTCGAAGGATGATTTCATCTTAAAGTAAAGACTTTGTAATTCTTTTGGATACAAAAATTTCTTTTTTGTAAATGCTTCGTAAACTCGTAAACATTTATCAATTTCATCACCAACGCAAATATTTTGAGTATAAAATTTAATTTCCTCATCATGCTTCTTTAACATTTGAACGTTAAAAAAGTTCGACGCCACAAGGAGTGATTCTCCTAAGTTTAAATAATCATAAATCTTATCTTGATAAAACATTTTCTTACGTAATGAATCTACCCTTAACTCATAGTTAGACTTTTTATCATCAAAAAGTAATTGAAAACCTTTTATAGCTTCTACAAACTTCCCCTTTTTAGCCAAGCCCTCGTATTTTGAAAAATAGATTTCACTCATTATTTTTTTTAATTTTAATGATTCTTTTGAGCCAAAGCCTAAAAATCCCTTATCAACAAATTTCTTCAAGGATGAAATAGAATTTAAATCTCTTTTTGCAATGTATTTATCTATCAATAAACCGTAGTATTCTCTTTGATCCTTTTGTTGATTAGGATATGCCCTATTATATCTTCGCAATGTTACGAACATGGCCCGATCTTTTCCTACACTACGATAATATGCAATTAACCTTTTATAAACTTCAGCTGCCTTTTTACTGCGTGGATAATACTTTAAATAAGTTGTAAAGCTTGCAACAAGGATACTTCCTTTTACCTTTCGGCTTTTTTCAATAGCTGCAAATAAAGAATCAAAACTCTTATCCAAAAACTTGCTTTTTTTATTTTGGGAAATATTTTTGCTTAAAGATCTTAGATAAATAAGAATGGCCTTATCAAACTGTTGTACTTTAAAGTGAGTTTCACCTTTATAATACATGTACTCAAAGGACTTATTCGGATCTAGTTCTTTCAATGTATCAAAGTTAAAACTTATGTATTTTAAATATTTGTCCTGTTTCGAATCTGGGATAACAACTCCCTCCCCGATAACTTTTTGTAAAAATCCAGTATAAGCAGTTAATTTATTTATTAAATCTTTGTTAACCTCTTTGCTGACTTTTGATTTTTTTCTTATCACGGGACGAAATTCAGCTATATGCCTTTGAAGAGATACATACTTTTTTATATTTCTATAAATCTCAACCAATACGGCCGTTAATAAGTATTCTTGCTCTTTTGAACGCTTTAACTTTTTTACCCTATTAATTACAATAGGAAGGCTTTTTTTCTCACCACTCTTATAAATAAAGTCAATATACTTTAAAAGATTTTCGAAATTTGCGATTTTTTCACGTTCTAGATAAGCCAGACCTTCTTTTGTCTTCTTTGCATATGCATGAAATAAAAGAATTGCATCTATTAATTGTTCACCAATCTTAAAATAGCCTTTTCTTTTTTCATAATTATGTGCAATTTTTATTGCTTTTATTGCTTTTTGAAAGTCTTCTAATTTTAAATAACTCCATGCTAGGTTATAATAATTTTTCGTTGCCCATTGGTCTTTCTTCCCACTAACAACCTTTTGATAATAAACAACAGCGTTAGAAAACATCTTTTCATTATAATAATGATCGGCTAGCTTTAAATTGATTTGCATTCCAAGTTGTTTGTCTTTATTAAGTTCTTCAGCCTTTTTAATGTACTTATAAAACAAGTCCTTTTTTTTAACCAATGAAAAATTTAGAGACCTATAATAATTTATCTTAGCTAAAACCTTATTATCATCCGTCAATCGTTCAATCCGTTTTGCTATCTTTTCTAACTCAACAAGCGTTTCTTTTTGCTTTTTTATGACGATATTCAGTGCTTTACTTTTTCCTGTATTGAGAAATCTTATTCTATACTCATTTTCTCTTTGTAATAGTAATTGAAGTTTTTCACCATACAATTCAAATAAACGGACTCGAAGTGCCATATCTCGATTCGGAATTTTTTCCACCGATTTGATATCACTAAGAACAAGATTGTAATGTTTGTGCCATTTTGTCTTGTTAGCAAAAGAGCTTAATGAAAAGGAAAATAAAAATAAAAACAAAAAAAGTTGTTTCAATCTTCCCCCTGTATGACTAACTTATATTTATTAAAGCCTGTTTTAGCAGATAAATCCATAATCTCATTAATCACTCTATATTCTAAGGCTCTATCAAAGACAAAGTTGATTATAAAACCTTTTTTAGGATCTAATTTTTTAGATTTTTCACTTCTTCTAGTAAATTCTTCGTTTAATTTACTTACTAAATCTTTTTTAGTTTTCTCCGATGCTATATCTCCAATAACACTTGAATTTAAAAAAACCTGTTTTCTTGCATTAACTTGAAGTATCGTTCCGTCATGTCCAGCGACTCTTGATAATGAATATGGTAGAGACAGTTCATTCGCTAACTCTACGGAAAGTTCACTATCATTAAAACTTTTAAGTAGAAAAACCAATAAAATGACCAAAATGTCCAACAATGAAGTTATATCAATGTCTTCAACGTCTGTATTTCTTCTATATCTCTTACTAAACATCGTCCAATGGCTCCAAAACTATTTGCTTAAATATTTTTGATAGAGTTCTAGATCCCTTCTTAGTTTCTACCTTAATCATTGTGTCCTTAGGGATAACCTGAATAGTATCTATTAACTTTACAATTTCTTCGTATTGGATGTTAGGTAAAGGAGAGATTATAATCTGATCATCATCAGGAAACTCTTGTCTTATCTGAAGCGATCTTTCTTTAAGTTTCTCCTTGTAACTTCCCTCGCTTTTAAAGAAAGTATCGATTACAACTTCATCCAACCCTTTTACCAACTCAAGCTTTCTTTCATAAACTTTTAACTTTAAGTTGAGCGGTTCTTTTTCAAGTGGCTTATTACTTGGAACCTCATTTACAATTGGAGCCTCTGTTTCAATTTCAAATAACTTTATGAACTGGGCTGAGAACAGCAAGAAGAAAATAAATATAAAAACCGCATCCATTATCGGTACTAAGTTTAGTTTTTCTAATTTATCTTCTCTTCTTATTTTTTTAAACATCTTTTCTTTTCTTAACGCTCAATAAATCTATCAGTTTTCCAGCAACTTCTTCAACCTTATCATGGAGTTTGTTCGCCTTGTTACTTAGAACAGTATGTAGCACCATAATTGTAATAGCAGATATTAACCCAAAGGCAGTAGTATTCATGGCTTTTGCGATACCATTCGCCAAGGCTTGCGCTTTATTTGTTACATCAGAATCTCCAACCGCACTAAATGATAGAATTAGACCTTGGATAGTTCCTAAAAGCCCTACGAGAGTGGAAACATTAGCAATTAGAGAAATATAGCTTAATTGATAATTCAACTTTGGAGTATGTTCCATTAAAGATGTACTAACAGCATCTTCAATATATACCCTATCTTCGTTTGCTCTTTTCAAACCAGATCTTAAAACCGATGGCAAGACTGCTTTACTACCCGAGCAAAGATTAACTGCATCTTCGACCTTATTTTGAAGAACAAACCCCTTAACCTGGGAAAAGAACTTTTCTGCATTTATATCGTTTCTTTTTAACGTAATAAATTTAAATGCACTAATTCCCAATCCTGTTAACCATACAACAAGTATAACCCACATGAAGGCTCCACCATCTCTCATAAACCCAGATACAAAGTCCAACATTTTCATTCTCCTCTAAAATACATATTGTATATTTATGCCTAATCTATCGTAATAATTTTTTCTTTTATAAATTAAATCTTTTGCTTTTTGCTTCTCATCAGTCACCGAAAAATCTCCAGGGGTAATGACTTCCCCATCAATCATCAACGCTCCTAAATCGATTTTTTGTCTTTTCTTGTATTCAATTTTTGTTCTTTTTATTCTCACTCTCTTGTTTTGTGCAAAACTATTAACAGAGAATAAAAAGATTATACCCAAGATAATTATTCTTTTCATTGTCCACACCTATTTTTTAGTGCTACAGCATAGTCACCTAGTTCGTCAGCCCAAAAGCCTCCCCTAAAGTCCCATATAAATTTTTCTTCGATATCTGCAATATTACTTAGCGACTGTTCAAAAAAGTCATCTTCAAATTTATCTGAATTTTCTTTCATAATTTTCTTTCTCTTTTTTAAACTTATCATTAAATTCAACTTTACAAAGGCAGACCTCATGCCTTTTATTTGTTCATAGTAATCTGTTGATAAGTTTTTTAAGAAATCTTGAAAGTCTTCTTTAATGATACTGCTATAGCCATAAAGTGTATCAAGAAAAACTCTTGCTTGTTTTAGAGACCGTATTCTAGAGAGCTTTTTGATTTCTAATCGGATTTGTCGCCTAGACTCTCTGAAGGTTAAATATCTAATATCTTTTTTATACCCTTTCAAATAATAATAAAGGAACTTTTCTCTTTCATTGATTGGTTCTTTTTTAGAAATTAGAAGTTTGAGTAATATATTTCTACTCGCCGTTTTAGCAGTATTACGATATTTCCATGTTACCTCATTGAATTCGTTGTAGATTTGCTCAGATTTTTCATAGTAGCACATATCATAATAAACCAAGGCTCTAAGATAATTTGCTTCAGGAATCATAAAACGACTTAATAATGGTGCTTTGAAAGAGATTACTGAACCTAACGCCCTTTCATTTTCACCATTCATATAATACGCCCATGATTTATCCATTAAAAATCTTGGCCATAAATAATCTTCTTTCTTCACAAAGTTATAAACTTTTAAAGCTGTTTTATAGTCTTTTTCTGTGTATTCCAGTCGACCTAATTGTTGAATACATCTATTTCTGAAGGATAAGATATAACTTTGAGGTTTTATACGTGTCTTTTTCTTATATTTTGAAAACTTTATACATCTGTAAAAATGCTTTTTAGCAGATTTTATTTTTCTATTCCTGATATTAATTAGTCCTAATAAATAATTAGCCTCTACATACATTGAACTATTCTTGGGGACCGATCTTAATTTTTTTGTTGCTGTTAAGAAATCATTTAGAAAAAATCTTCTTAAGCCTACAGCATAATCAAGTTGGGATCTTTTATTAATAAACTTATCAAGTTCATCATCGTGAATATATACAGAGGGATGTATTGTATCTAATACCTTAAATACCTTTTTTCTTTTTATTACAAGATCTCTTTCTACACTTTTTTTAAGGAAAAGATATGATGAATAATAAAGCTTGTTTCTATAAACAATATCAAACATATCTGAATACGTTTTTCCATAGGTATTAAAAGAAACAATAAATATTAAAAAAGCTAACCAGTTCAAAATATATATCCAATTCCAGCCGCGATATCGTTATAATAAAGTGTTTCTTTTGTACCTTGAGCATTTCGGATGGTTGAAACACCTGTTAAATTATATTCAAAGGTTATTGTTACACCGCTTAAGGTAAAAAACTTAACATAAGATTTTACATTAAACCCTGTATCAACTTCTTCCTTGAATGTGATTGATTTACTTTTATCATCGAAGGTCTCGTAATTACCGGCAGTATTGAATTGACCACCACCAAATCCAAAACCCCAATCAAAGAAGTAGATTTTATTGAAAGTATTAACTTTTCCATAAAATGGAATCCAGTTTATATGAAATAACATGGCCGTATCGATACGACGTATTAAAGGTTTTATCTCACTATCAAATGCATTAACTAAATTTTCTAAGTCAGCACTATCGGAATTAGAATATTGTTTGTATGTGAAATCCATTGACCAATTTTCAGAGAAATAATAGGTAAGGGTTGCACCAAATCCAAATGTATCCTGATATGGAGAACTATTAGAGTCCATGGCCATTAGATCAAAACCAAAACCGCCAGCTTTTATATGTTCTTTATTCTGAATGACATATACTTTTTCATCGTCATCCAACCATTTAAAGTCATATAATGAATTTTCAGCAGCGTTAGCTGTTAAATTAAAAAATAGAATTAAGTAGGCTAAAAGTTTCATATTTATTCTTTGCTAAATTTTTAAATATAATAAAATAGTAATTGAAAATTTAATGCATGCAAGAATGTAATATTTTTACCTAGTTAGAAATCAATAGGGGATTAGACAATGTTAAAACGACCACTTATTTTAAAACTATTTGCGCTCATGCTCTTGATAGATCCTCTTTTACGTATTTCTTTTATAAGTATTGAGAGTGGATTTCCTTTTTGGGCTGTTTTTGCAAAGACTTTTTCTTTAAGCCCTAAAGACTTTTTTAATTATTGGTTTCTTTTTCCAATTTCAGGATTTCTTTTATTAAGTGTTAAGGTTTATAGCTATATTCTTTTTATTTCGATTCAACTATACAGCCTTTATTTCCACATTAATTATGAACCTTTCTCTTGGCCTTATCTATCGCAAAACCCTTCTATTACTGCCTATTTGATACTTTCCATTAATATGCTTATGGTAATTTATTTATTATTACCGAGATCTAGAGAAATATTTTTTGATAGAAATTTGAGATGGTGGGAGCGTGGAAGTAGATATACAATTAATGAGCCTTGTTTTATCAAATCACCTGATACAGAAGAAGAAATTCACGGAACAGTAGTCGATTTAGCTTTTGGTGGTGCGCTTTTACAACTTGAGACGCAACTGACGGAGGGGAGTATTATTAAACTCGACTTCGAAATTCTTAATAAAAACATTCAACTTGATACTAAAGTAGTACGTATAATTAACAGAAATAATCAGGAATATTATGGAACTCAGTTTGAATTCCATAATTTATGGGAAAAATTTAAATTAAAGCTTCTTATGTTCTCGGTTTCAAAGATTACCGACTACGAAAAGTTTCGTTAAACATGATGACTTAAAAAGCTACTTAGGTTTTCAAAGTCATTGAAACATTCCATGTTAGATTGTGGCAACTGAAAGCAATAATCGAATGCACCAATCAGGACTTTTGTTTTATCATCTAAATCAATGGCCAAGTCTCTAAGATAATCATTTTTATCTGCTAAAGACATAACTACATCGTGACTGTAATTTAGTCCTACAAAAATTGCATCGGGGTTAAAGTGCTGTGAAAGCTTTCCTAACACTTTCGCATTAACGTTACCTCCTAAATACTCCACTTCATATTTCTTATTTTGGCAAAGAATTGCAACTACCATAGAACCTAATTCATTCAATTGTCCTGGTGCAGAAGCGACAATAATTTTTTTCTTTAAGTTATTAGCCTTTGAAATAGAGAACATCTTTTTGGTTAAGTAAGATTTTAACAACAAATAAACTTGCTCTCTTTTTTCTAGAGGGAAGTGCCCAACACCCTTTAATTTTCTCATTTCAGTAATGATTGGATTTACTATTTTCATAGCAAAACCTAAACTATCCATTGCTTCAGAAGCCTTTTGCAGTTCATGAGTTAAAACATCAAGTTTAAAAAACTGAATCGCCATGTTTATATTTTGTAAACATTCTTCAATATTAATGGCTTCTGTTGGCGCAGAAGCTTGAGAGTTTTCTTCTATTGAATATTTTTCTAGGACTTTTTCTAAATCTTCTCTAGTAAGATTGGCAATATCAGAAATACTGTTACCGAAGCTTACTAACTTATGTAGAACTTCAAGACGCTTTATTTCTTCGTCAGAATATAGTCTTCGGCCATTTCTATCTCTTACAGGACTAGTTGCACCATAACGTTTTTCCCATGCTCGAATAGTGTGAGGATTAATTCCCGTTACATTCGAAACAAACTGAATACTGTACAAATTTTCTTGGTTTTCTTGCATAACTAAATCCTTATTTTATGAACAATTTTTAACAGAAATTTGGAATTATTGCCCAACCAAATACTAGACATAGCTTAGACTAAGACTATTTAGAAAATATTAAGGTCATAAGCGCCTGAAATTACTTACTCAATATGTGATTTTTGTTTCTTTCCAACCATAAATTAAAACAAATCATACAAAATAATGAATAGCTTTCGTTAAATGTTCTCTTTTTCTTTACTAAGTTCTCAAATGATTCTGGTATAAAAAATGTTTCATAATCAGGGGAGACTAGGGAGAGAATATTCTTTTCGCCAATCTCTTTAAAGAGTTTTTCCAAATCATAACCAAAACCTACTTTTTTTTGACTTGATAGGCTTTTTCCAAAATACGTCTTCACCAGATCTCTTAACGGTATCTTCGTTTTAAATTTTTTAAGTTTTAATTTATCAGGTAAGCCCATGCTATATGAAACAACTCTTCGATCTAAATAAGGAACTCGAACCTCTAATGAATTTGCCATGCTTAAACGGTCCACTTTTTTTAAAATATTTCCTTCTAAATATGTATAAAAGTCTACATCTAACGGTTTGAAATTGTTTTTTGCAAGATTATTAATATAATTCGTATTTATATTTTTTAGCCATTTATTCTCTAGGATTGGTGAACGCAAAATCAGTGGCCTTAGCTCTGCTGGATAATCTAACAAATATACAAGTCTTTCTAATTTTGAAAGAAAAGGATATTTTTTTTGCTCTATTAAAAAGAGTTTTAAAAGTCTTATCAGTAAGTTTATAGGATGCTTTAATATTTCTAGTATACCTAGATTTAAAAATCTTATGAAAATATGGGTGTGATATCCATAGAATAACTCATCTGCTCCATCACCTTGTATAATGACTTTCGTAGAGCCTTTTATTTTTTCATAAATAAGAAAATTTGAAATTATGGCCGGATCACAAATTAAATCATCCATAGATGCTAGAATTTGTTTAAAAAACTTAAAGTTTATTTTTTTCAATTTGTAAGTTGTAAGATCTCTTCGACAAGTTTCGGCCACAGTTTTTGCTTTATCTACCTCTGAATCTCCATCATATAAATTTTCTAAGGTACCATAGTTTACTTTATATTCATCCTTTAAGGTCCAAGCTAAAATAGAAGAATCTATTCCTCCAGATAATAATAGGGAAGGGCTAGGTTTTCCTACAAGGTGGTTTAGAGAAATTTCTTTGATAAGTTTACCCAGATCCTCTTTTTCATCTTTACTTTGAATTTTTAATTGATGGACAGTTTCAATACCATTCTCACTTACCTTAATTGTACTTCCAGGCATTACCTGCTTTATCTTTTTAAAAGCTGTATTAGGAGAAGTAATAAACCCCATATGAAAAAACTGATGAATTCCGTCAATATCCAACTCTTGTGGTGGCAAGACTTTTAAAATAGCTTGTAATTCCGAAGCAAAGATACATTTTTCTTCATCTACATAATAATATAGGGGTTTTATTCCTACATGATCCCTCGATAAAAACAATTCGGAAGTTTTACTATTCCAAAACCCAAAAGAATACATTCCACTTAAACTATCTAAAAATCTAAAACCATACTTATCTATGCCTTCAGCTAAGGTTGTTGTGTCTGAAGATTTGTTGTTGATCTCATATTTACTCCAAAGGCTCTTTAAATTAAAAATTTCCCCATTATATGTTAAGTATGAAGATCCTTCCGTTTGAAATGGTTGCTTGGAACACCCTGACATATCCATTATGGCCAATAGATTATGTCCAAAGGCAAGAGCAGAATTAATAATTTTAAAACTACTTTCATCAGGACCTCTATGTTTTAAAGAATCCACCAAGGACTTTATTTTTGATTCCAAGTCTACTTGCTCTTTAAATGTATAATAACCACTAATTCCGCACATTTTGGTCTCTTCTAAAGACGGCTATTCTTTTTCTTACTTTAAATAGCTCTAGCAAAACAGCTAAGAATTTTAAACTATGATAATTGGAGCTTCCATATCTTCTGGGTCTATGCTCTACAGGTAATTCCTCATACCTTAAGTCCATATAATGTAAAAAAATGGAAAAATATCTATGGGAATTTTTAAATTTCGGTATTTGTATAAGATGGGATTTTTTTAATAACTTTAAAGAAGATCCTATATCTTCAAAATCTGTATTAAAAATAATTTTAACAAGCATGTTCCCCAGTTTTGATGGCATATGCTTTAATACATAATCATCTTTTCTTGCAAATCTTCTACTGCATACAAAATCTAGTTCATTGGAAATCCAATGTTTATAAAGTTTAATTATATCTTTTGGATTTACCTGTAAATCGCCATCCATAATGACGAGCTGCTCAAAACTTGCATGCTCAGCAGCCTTTAAAATTGATACTCCTTGTCCTAAGTTTTCTTCATTATTTAAAATCAATAGTCTAAATTTTTTACTACTTAAGGAGTTCAAAACCTCCAAAGTCTTATCTGTAGACCCATCATTTATGAAAATAATTTCAACCTCATCAAAAAATTCAGGCAAAGTTAAAACCAACTCTTCATATAAACAATAAATATTTTGTTCCTCATTTTTTACAGGTATAATTATTGAGATATTCATTATGAATTTATTATTCCTTTGCAGTTTTTTATATTTATCCATTATCATATATATTATACGGAGAATAAACATTGCTAGAGTTTTTTAAAGAATATATTCAGTTCCTCAAAGAGAGAAAAAAGTGGATTCTCATCCCTTTTCTCCTGGTTTTATTCCTTATTTCATATATCGTGATATTCACAACTAGCTCCGCTGTAACACCGTTTATTTATACACTCTTCTGATGCTTAGTAAGTTTTTAATAAAAGTCATTTTTATAACAGCAGGTATTTTATTTTTAAAAAATGAAACTTATTTTTCAATTATCTTAGCTGCCATCGGGGTAATTTCGATATTTTCCCCTCAAACACTCAAATTTCTTAATAAAAATATTGAAAAGCTTCTTGAGCGCGTAGGTCGGCTATTATTAAATATAATTATTGTAGTAATCTACATTCTAATTGTTATTCCAACCAAGTTGTTTGCGAATAACAGAACTAAAAGCTCAGAAAGTAATTTCAAATCTATTGAAAGAAAGTCAATTGACTTTGAAAGGCCTTGGTAATGTACATAATTGGTATTTCAGCTTTCTACCATGACTCAGCAGTTGCATTAATAAAAGATGGAAAAGTTATCTTTGCTCAACAGGAAGAAAGATTATCTAGAATTAAAAATGATTCGTCTTTTCCTTTATTAACACTTAAATACATACAAACAGAATACAATTTAAATTCAAATAACCTTGAAGCCATTGTTTTTTACGATAAACCTTTCCTAAAATTTGAAAGAATTGTTGAATCAATCATAAATTATGCCCCTCATACAATAAATTTTGCCCTCAAGGCATTACCAGAATGGTTAGGCACTAAAATCAATTCAAAAAAATTGATAAAAAGTTATCTAAATAAAATACCTGGGGACTTAAGTAAGGTGTCGATTAAATTTTCTGAACATCACTTTTCTCATGCCGCAGCGTCTTTTTACACTTCTCCTTTTTCCGACTGCTGTGCAGTAACAATTGACGGAGTAGGTGAATGGGCAACGTGTTCAATTATTGATTTCTCTGAAAGGGAATTTACGATTTTAAAAGAAATAGAATTTCCAGATTCACTTGGCATTTTATATTCTGCATTTACATTTTTTTGTGGTTTTAAAGTTAACTCAGGGGAATATAAATTAATGGGGTTAGCACCTTATGGGAATAGAAAATCTGAACAAACCTTAAAATTCATAAAGCTGATAAAAGAGGAAATTGTTGAAATCTATCCCGATGGTTCTTTTCATTTAAATTTAAACTACTTTTCATTTCAAAACGGTGACAAAACAATCAAAGAAGATAAATTTGAAGCTCTTTTTGGCATGCCAAAGAGGATTCCAGAATCTAAAATCAAGCAAGATCATTGCAATTTTGCATTAGCAGCCCAAATAGTTACCGAAGAGATTTACCTAAAAATAATTCAACATGCCAAAACCATTACTAAATCTAAAAATCTTTGTTTATCAGGCGGTGTGGCCTTAAACTGTGTGGCAAATAATAAAGTTTTATTGTCTAAAGCTTTTGATAACATTTTTATTCATCCAAATCCAGGAGATGCTGGTGCAGCACTAGGTTGTGCCTTAGGATACTATTTCTCCAAAAATGATTTCAATCCAACTAATAACTTTAACCCATATCTAGGAATTGATTATTCTGAAAAAGAAATTAAACAAGTAATTCGTAAATTTAATCTCGATTCACAAAAATTGTCTCAAGATGAACTTAACCAAGTAGTATCAAAACAAATATCAGAAAATAAAATTGTAGGATGGTTTCAAGGCCGATGTGAATGGGGGCCGAGAGCACTTGGAAATAGAAGTATCTTAGCAAATCCATTAAGCCAAGATATGCAAACTAAGGTTAATTTAAAAATTAAATACAGAGAAAGCTTTAGGCCTTTTGCGCCTATTGTTTTAGCTGAAGATTCTCAAAAGTATTTTCAAGAATGTATCCCATCTCCTTTTATGCAATACACATTTAAAGTTGTTGATTCAAATTCTGAGCAAAACTTTAACGATCCTCTAGATGTGAGATTAAAAAAGATTTGCTCCCCAATACCAGCTGTAACCCACTTGGATCATTCAGCCAGAGTTCAAACTGTTAGTGAGTATGAAAATAATAAAATATATGGTCTCATTAAAGAGTTTAAAAACTTAACGGGTTGTTCTGTATTAATTAATACAAGTTTTAATGTACGTGGTGAACCAATCGTATGCTCACCAGAAGATGCAATAAAATGTTTTTTATCGACAGAAATGGATATATTAGTCCTTGAAAACTACATTATTTTTAAAACTGAATAGAAGCTGCAATTTTGTTCAAAGGCATGTATTTTATTCCTTTTTCTAACAATTCCTTCTCTGCATTTTTTAATTCTACTTTAAACTCTTGAACTGCTGATTTAAGAGTAGGATCAGTAAATTTATATTTTGTATTTATTAAACTTGTTACAGTTGTAGGGCTAAAAAATAATGTGTCTGCCATATAATACTTCATTAAATCTATAGGATTACATAATTTTTTTCTATTCTTCATTTTTGTTTTTTTATTCGCTGGAACAGCTTGCCTTAGCCTTAAGGGAATCTCTCTTTTATCTAAACTTCCATAATTAAAATGATCTACGCTATGGCCAACCGTTACAATAAATAAATAGCTTGTTAAGGCACGTACTAAATTATCCTCTTTAAAAATTAAATCTCCTGTAGGGAAATCTGGTACATGCATGTTTACATAATCTGCCCATCTTCTTACCCAGATATCCTCATTTTCTATTTTCAAACAAACTTTTTCTATAAAGTTTTTAACAACCTTATAATAAGTTCTTAGGTAAACCCCATAATCTGTCTCTAAATTTGGCTCTTTCATTGGAAACGAAAATGGAGGATAAGATGCATTTCCTTTAATTCCTTTATAACCTTCAACTAATAAATCTCTTAATCCATTAGAGCCACCAGGATAGGGTGCATAAACCATCCACCACTTTTCTTTTAATAGCGATGACTTGTAATTAAGAACAGCATTCTCTAAGGCCAAGGTGAACCTTAAATGGGGCTTAAAGAGTTTATAGACTATATGATTTTTGGGAATCGAAGTTTTTATAATTGCATTGATTGAATCTACAGGGAAATGTTGATTCGGATGAGTCACCAGCGTTGAGCAAAGTGCTCCACCCTGTAAAACAAAATATTTTGCAAGCTCCCAAGCGTCTTCATCTTCTGGGTAAAAAATTTCATCACTCTCATCAAGATAAATACAAACAACAATAAACTCATCGTCTTTTTTGTACAAAAGAGTTTTTGAGGCACTACAGTGAATACCATCAAAAGGCTTTACAACTTTAACAGCTTCTAAATCTACAATAAACCAGTCTTTTTTATCTTTAAGCTCATTTTTAAAAATTTTCTTATCAATTTCGTCAAGATTAGATGACAAAAATTTACTCAACATAGTTTTATTAAAATACCACTGAAACTTTTCATCACTTACGGGTTTTAAACCTGGAGCCATAACTCCCTTGAGAAAATAAAAAGGAGTCAATGCCAGAGTGGCAACATACCTTGAACCAATCCAAGTCCACCAATCTAAAGTCTCTCTTAAAGGTAGCTTCAACACAGCAGGGGACTCACCCCACGGATGTACAGGTGATGGTTGTGGCCATGGACCTTTTCTTCCAAGATAAAAGTCATCTGGTGAGTAGTTTTCATTATGTCTCTTCACTTTATTCCCCCAAGAATATATTTTATTCTAACTAAATTAGAGATACAATGTTTTAAAATCTAAAATTTTATTTATAATTAGTATAAATATAAAAAAGGAAATATTATGCTTCGAAAGCCATGGCCAATTGTTATCCTAACCATCATTTTATTAATTATACCAATTTCAAATATTCTAACGACGTTTATTCTTAACAGTCACAAAACAAATTTTTCTAATTTTTTATATAGTTTAATTTATTTGCCGACTAATCATATGAAACTTGCCAATTTGATTATACCTAGCCTTCTTGCAGCCTTTGCTGTTTGGTCTGTGAAAAAATGGAGCTATATAGTTCTTTTAGTTTGTGTATGCTGGATTAGTTTAAATGGTTTTATTAATCTTTATACTTACTATGGAAACCTCAATTTTCTTCAAATATTTTTTGCTATTATTTCTCCTATTATTTTTTCAGTGGCAATAACTTTTTATTTTCTCATTCCAACAGTTAAAACCACTTATTTTGATCCTAAACTTAGATGGTGGGAAGCGAAACCAAGATATGAAGTAGATATTTTAGGTCATGTTGGTTCTGAAGCAGATACCAAGGAAGTTCAAATTCAAAATATCTCAGAGGGAGGACTTTTCTTTACTTCAAGCCATGAATTCCAACTAGAGAATACCGTAAAATTAAAATTTAATTTTAACGAAGAAGAATTTATTATAGACTCAAAACTCATTTTTAAACGAACGGATATTAATGGTTATGGTGTTCAATTTGACTTTTCAAATACACCTGAGGAATTAAACAGAATAAAACGTGGAATCCTACACTTAAACTACTCAGGAGCCAAACTATGTAGACCAATTCCAATGTGGAATGAAGACCTCAAAAACTGGGTCCTATCTCTACTTCAAGGTAAAGGCTCATTAACACCGAATATTCCCCAAAAGTATAAGACCAAAAACTAGATGGAAAAAAATCATAAAGACGTTGTAAAAAACCCATCTTTTTGCTCATTAGCATGGACAGGCATTTCGATTTCTCCGACAGGCACAACAACTCCTTGCTGTTTAATGGAGTCATCCATAAAAAACAATGAAGACAAATCTTTTAGAATTTATGAATCTAATGTTAAAGAAATCTACAACTCAGATTACATGAAATCAATTCGTACTCAAATGCTAAAAGGAGAACTAATCAGTGCCTGCCAGCAGTGCTATAATAATGAGGCTCACGGAGGAATATCTCTTAGAAAACAAGTAAATAATGATCCATTAGATTGCTTAGAGTCATATTCCGACACTAAGGAATATTATCCAAGCTATATTGACCTAAAGCTAAATAATAAGTGTAATCTTAAATGCAGGATGTGTCAGCCGCAAGACTCCAATCTTATCTATAAGGAATTTACAGATATCCACACTGACAATACAGAATTTAAGTATTTTCAAAATACCAGTTTAAAAGACCATGAATTTCAGATTGACGTTAATCAATTGCCATCATGGGAATCTGGTGAAAATTTTTTATTTGAATTCGAGAATTTACTTCCTAAACTTAAAAAAATTTCACTAGTGGGTGGTGAGCCTTTAATTCTTGAAGAAACTTTTTATTTATTAGATCTTGCTGTTAAAAAAGGGTATGCGAAAGATATTTTCCTATGTGTAACAACAAATTTAGCAACCACCCAATCTAAAAAAATTAGAGACTATTTTCCCTTTTTCAAAAAAGTTCTGATTTTAATTAGCTTTGATGGTACAGACAAAGCACTAAACTATATCCGATTTCCATCCAAGCAAGAAGTTGTTCTTAAAAACTTAAGATATTTAAATGAATCACCAAATGCCGGAGTTAACACGCGTTTCAGCTTCGCATTAACTATTCAAGCATACAATGCATTATACCTATACGATATATTTAAGTTAACAGATGATTTACTCGATGAAGGTATAAAATTTAATAATTTACCCATATCTTTTACCTATCTCACATATCCAGAACACCTTAACATTAGAATACTACCACATGAAATTAGATTAATTGCAATTTCCAAATTAGAAGCTTACCTAGAATTAACCAAAAATAAGTTAAGACATAGCTATTTTGAAAGAGAAGTATTACAGATAATTGGAACTCTTAGATCCGATTACTTGAATAATTCTAAAATTTTAATGGGTAATTTTTTGTATTATACAAATCTATTGGATAAAAAACGTGGACATCGTTTCCAGGATTTTTTACCAGAATTATGTAACGAGATTAGGAAACTTGATTTAAAAGAAATTAAACCAACACCTAATGTACATCAAATTAGAGAAGAAGGTTGGGCCTTGGCCTCAGAAAATAAATTAATTGAGGCAATTAAAAAATTCCAGACGAGTTCAAGAATGACCGAAGATAATTTTTTGGATTTTAGGGAAATGGCATGGATGATGCTAACACTTGGTAAATTAGATGATGCCATTCAATCCTATGAAGAGGCATTTGCAAAAAATCCGAACGATAAATATGTAGCTAAGGGAATTTTCCATTCATATCTTTCAAAGAAAAACTTTAATGAGGCTTCAAAGTATTACAAAATCGCTTTAAAACTAAATCCCGATGATAAAAGTATAAACAATCATAAAGACTTTAATGAATTTTTAATACTTAAAAAAATATAAATTTTTTCTTATTCTTGAATATTGGTTTTAATTCAGGGACAATTTTTTCAATGGCCGGTTGCTTTCTTAAAGTTTCAAATTTTTTAATTCTCTCTTTAAATACTTCTAAGTTTTCTTCATCATGAGATTCTTCTAGAGATCTTGTTAGAAAAGATAGAACTTGTTTACTACGAACTTCATATTGAAAGTCCTTAATTTTTACACCAGCAAAATATTTCTCCAATTTTTCTAATGCCTTTTCTTTCAATTCCTGTGGAAGGATATTTATATGAAGCCAAGCTGGATTATGCATCCAAATGTGTATAGGTAGAATTGGCATTCTTCCTTTAAAACCCTCCATCCAACTATATAGGCGATCTAATGCGAATATATTACAAACTTGTACACAAGTATGAACTTCACCAAATACTTTTCTATGCTCTAGCATTAAGTTAACATTTTCTTCTACCGTCTTCCATTTAGTTTTATGCCGGATATACTCATCAACATGTCCGTACGCATCAATGCTAAAATGAACTGTAACTCCCTTGAATTGATTCCATTTATCAAAGAGTTCTTCGTTCTTTACGGTACAGTTTGTATGGTAAGAAAGGGTCATATTTTCGGCTCGACCTCCCTTTATGAGTAAATCTACTGTGTGAAGATGGGGTTTACTTAAAAATGGCTCTCCACCTGTTGTTAAAAACTCACCTAAGTCATTTGAGATTTCAGGAATCAATCGGTCCAAGGCATCTAAATTTTTCCAATTTTTGTGTGCTCCTTCTGTAAACAACAAGTCATAGTTAACTCCTAATTTATCAAAATCTTGTTTAATTGGATATGAAGCATCAGGACTACACATAATACATTTTAAATTACAATTATTGGACAAGCTAAAATCCAAAGATTTAACTTTAGGACATATAGACCCATCCTTTTCTGTGTTTTTTATAATTAAAGGAAAATAATTTTTATTTAAATAATGACTCAAATAACCTTGTCTGACAGATTGCCCGCCAGCATCCTCAACCTGATAACATTTCCTACAAATTTCAGGCTTTTCTCCCTCAATCATCTCCCTTCTAATTTTTTTAAAAAAATCCAAATTAAAATAATCTTCTATGCTTTTAACTTCAGAGAGTTTTATTGTTTTCCCATTGTTATCATACACAAATCCCATATGGTCTGTATTACAACAAATTCTCATAGTGGAATCTAAATGTGCACTAAAGTGCAACCAAGGCAGAGGGCATATTGTATTATTATTGGATTTATTTTCAATCATGCTGGATATTATTGCAAAGTTTATTCTAATAATCTAAAAAATTTTTAATTTATGTACTCGTAAAATTTGCATGAGTTTCTTAAAACGATGTAAAATCGAGGCTATGGATATTTCTATAATTCTACCAACTTTAGATAATTTTCAATCTCTTCAGGAGACGATTACTTTTATCAAGCAAACAATTGCAAAGTATAATAAAAATACTGAGATCATAGTGGTTGATGATGGCAGTCAGTTAAAAAATGAAATCGAAAATGTGTGTCAGCTTCAAAATGTAAAATATATTCGATTAGAAAAAAATCATGGAAAAGGTTTTGCTATCAAAACCGGTTTTTCCGAGGCGAAAGGCAAGATATTAGTTTTTTGTGACTCCGATTTTCCATTTCAGGAAGATAGTTTGCAAGAATTTTTTCACTCCTGCGAACACATGAGATGTGATGTTTTAACAGGTGATCGAAGAAAATTTAAAGAGAATTTTTATAAATCTGGTTTCTTACGGAGGCACTTGAGTAAAACTTTTAACTTCATATGTAAACTGATTTTAGATACTGGAGACTTTGATAATCAGTGTGGTTTAAAAGCCTTCAAAAGAGAATCAGCCTTAGTATTATTCAAAAGTCTACTTACCAACAGATACAGTTTTGATGCAGAAATTATATATAAATCAAACCTTTTAGGTTTGGAAATCCAATCAATCCCAATTTATTTAAAAATACAAAAATCTACAAACATCACACTTCTCACAGATGGTTTT
Organism: Flavobacteriaceae bacterium; assembly: GCA_964215955.1. Classification (GTDB taxonomy): domain Bacteria; phylum Bdellovibrionota; class Bacteriovoracia; order Bacteriovoracales; family Bacteriovoracaceae. Next base: position 292,837 of record CAXPDR010000018.1, on the reverse strand, counting down.
CATATGCTTTTCGATTTAGTCAGAATCCGTATTTATTCAAAAGCAAGTTTAAAGATTTAAAAATGAATGGTAAAATCAATCGGATTTTTTTAGCGAACATACTCATTTTAATTATCATTCCTTTTTTCCTTGTTCCTGACTTTTTGTTTGGAAATGACCATCTCGTCGATAGCTGGAAATATTTTGGCTTAAACTATCAATTTTTAGATTTTGGAAAATTATTTTTTAGCTATATGGATGACCGTTTACCGATTCTTTTATTCAATGGTTTTATGTTTAAATATTTAGATTTGAAAACAGCAATATACCTTAGGTACTTTTTAACCACTATTCTTTGCATTACAGTTCTATACTTAAGTATCAAAAATATTTTTGGAGAAAGCACCGCCAAAATTATTTCCGTTTTATTTTTATGTAATCCTTTATTTTATGGTCTCCAATCCATTGATTATCCTTCAATTGGCGTTGATATTTATATATTTAGTTCATTTTTCATTTTGACATTAGATAAATATGAAAATAACAAAAAATTTATTATTTTTGCTTCATTCCTTTTTTGTTGTGGAATTTTTTCTAACTTCAGATCTATAATCTACTACAGTTGGATACCTTTCGTTTATCTTTTGAATTTAAATCATAATTCCAATAGGCTAAAGTTTATTTATCATTCCATTTTAGGTCTAATCATTTTTATAATATTTTTTGGACTTATCAACAAATTACTAGGAAGGCCATTCTTCTTTTTTTACGATCAGCTTTTTCATTTGAAAAATATTAACGAAGGAAGTTATAATCCTGGTCTCAACATTCGATTGAGACAAAATCCAATACCACAGGCTCTTTCAATTTTTATTGGAGTTTATCTATCCCTTTGGCTGCACAAGAATAAAAAAGAATATTCTTTTATAAATAATGGTTTTATATTTTTTTTAATAGTTATTTTTACATTAATAGTTATTTCATTTAACTATTTTGAAACAACTTCTGTTCACTGGGGTTTTCTAATATTTTATTTGATAATGGGAGCCGTAATTACTGAGCTTAAGGTTAAATATAATTTCTTAATTCTAGGAATAAGTTTTATCTCAATTCTAATATGTTTCACCCAAACTCCTGGATATTTTCGAGTTTTATATGATGAGTTAGGTAACGTTTATCCGATTATTTTGATAATTTCTTTTTTTCTTTTAACCTTCGCATCTTTAAAGTTTCAAAAACTTAAATACATTTATTTAAGTTTGTTTTTTCTTATAATTTCTAATCTAAGGCCTGATCAGTTTGGAGAAGCTCATTTTTTTAAAAGCCCATCTGCTTCAAGTAAATCAGAGTACGAAATAATAGAAAACGCTACTAAGACCTTGTCGAAGTTTATGAATTCTTATAGACCTCTTTTTTTATTAGACAATGAAAGTGAAATTTACGATAAAATAAGACTCTCTGTTAGCGGTGGTTTTTGGGATTCTAGATTCCACCTAAACTCCTTTAAAAATAGTGGAATTGTTTTACACAATTATACAGTTATTACAAACAAACCTATAAACAAATTTCCAAATGATATTTTAAATTATTTGGAATTTAAGCAAGTGAAAGCAACTTTCCTAGAAAAGATTAAAATCAATGATTTGAATTTCTGGGTTTATAAATTTATACCAGATCAAGAGTAACGCTCTGCCTAATTCTTTTTCAAGATCTTCAACTAAAGCCTTAAATAAGAAATCATACATGAAAATTAATATAAACTATGATTTAATTAACTCTATTAACCCTAACATGGTAAGTTATTTACAATGAGTTTTAATGTCTTAATTATAAATGCTCCCGTTTTTAAAGTAGTAGAGCCTTACTATGATAGACCTAATTTTCCTAGAACAGCACTTGCTTTTCTTGCAGGACATATAAGAGAAAACTCTAATGATATAAATGTAGATGTGATTGATAGTAAATTTGAGCGATTGGACTTTCAAAATACTGTATCAATGGCCATTGCAAAAAATCCAAAAATTGTTGGCATTACTGCAATGACAAATGAAGTAAGTGCTGCAGCTCATCTCGCTAATTTACTAAAAGAACAAAACCCTAATATTATTGTTGTTATTGGAGGAGTTCATGCAACAACCCTCGCGAAAAGAACTCTTGAGGAATTTCCTTGTTTTGATTTCTTAATAAAAGGCGAAGGGGAAGTTGCTTTTTTAAACTTAATTAACCAAATTAAAACAGGGGCAAAAATATATACTCAGGGTGTATGTTATATTAAAAATAATCAATTTTATGATGGAGGCACTTCTCCATACTTAGTAGATCAGAACTCTTTGAAACCGGCATGGGATTTATTTAACAGTGCACAAGAATATATGATTCAAAGTTCAAGAGGTTGTCCATTTAGCTGTAATTTTTGTATGAATCCTGGAGGAAGAATTGTTAGAGCAAGATCAGTTGAGACGACTCTGGATGAAATAGAATGGCTTATTAAAAATAAAAATCCAAAATCTATTTACTTTGGTGATGAAATTTTCACAGTAAATAAAAAAAGAGCCGTCGAAATATGTAAAGGCATGGTCGCTAGAGGAATTCATAAACATATTTCATGGTGGTGCCAAACTCATGTAAACACTATAGATGAAGAAATTGTAAAAAATATGAAAGCTGCTAATTGCGTAACTGTTGGTCTTGGTGTTGAAACAGGAAATGAGGAAACATTAAAGAAAATGGGAAAAGGGATTTCCAAAGAAAAAATAAAGAAAGCCATATATATTATGAAAAAATATAAATTATCATTTAATACTTTTTTTATTATTGGTCAGCCAAATGAGACAGTTAAAACAGCTCTCGACACCATCAACTTTGCTGTAGAACTCAATCCAACCATACCAATTTTTGGAGTTATGGTTCCTTACCCTGGGACAAAGATATGGGATATGGCCAACAAAGGTGAGGGCGGGTACAAACTACTTTCAAGTGATTGGAATTCTTTCAATAAACAAATTGGAAATGCGCTTGAGCTTGAAGGGGTACCCAAAAAATATCTTGAATGGTTACAAATATATGGTTATTTAAAGGTTTTCATTTTTAATTTCAGATTTATCGAACTTTTTAAATTCATTTTTAAATATCGTTCGGAAGGAATACATCTTCTTCGTAAACAGTATAAAAATCTATTTAAAAGATTTAGGCTTTTAAATGATTAAATCAATTACCCTCGTCCATTGCGTAAATCAAGAATTGGCTAACACCCAAATGTTTGGCATTCACTACATGCCAGTATGGGCTTACACACTTGCTTCCTACATAAGAAAAGAGCTAGATTGTGATATAAAACTTTACGATAATAGAATGGCATCTAAGGACTCCATTGAGAGCTCTGACATATTTCTTTTTTCTGGAATCAATCAGGATGAAAAGGACCTTATCGCCTTAAACCTTTATATAAAAAATAAATTCCCTCACACAAAAACTGTTTTAGGTGGTCCAATAACTTGGTCATTTAATTTGGATGGAAGTATTGGAAGGCTAGATAGCTTTGATTACATTTTTATAGGGGATGGAGAAAATGCCATCGTCGATTTCCTAAAAACAATAATGGTTAATCCAAATCAAAGAATCTTTGAAAACAATAAAAAATTTAACCTTTCCGAGTCTCTGGAAATGGACAAGCTTCTTCTTTCTTCCTCTATTAAAAACTATTATGGTGGAATAATTGAGATCGCAAGAGGTTGCCCCTTTCTGTGCGAATTTTGCGATATCAGGATTCAAATAGACAATAATAAAACCCATGTCAAAAAAATTGAAACCATAATAAATGAAATAGATTATTTTTCTAAACTAGATATCTCACAAATATTATTCGCATGTGACAACTTCATTGGAGATTTAAAATGGGCAGAAAAGCTATGTGATGCCATTATTAATTGGTCTGAAGAAACTGGAAAATCAATTAATATATACACCTGGCTTACAATAAATTTAGGAAATAATGATCGTCTACTTAATAAAATGAAGAAAGCCGGTTTTGACATGTTATTCATTGGTATTGAAAGTTTTGGAACAAATCAACTCTTAGAAACTGCCAAAATACAAAATGTAAAAACTACAATGGTGGACTCAATTAAAAATATTCAAGCATATGGTTTCATTGTCGTGGCCGGTTTAATTTTTGGATTCGACTCTGACCCAGACAACGTGGCAGAAGAAACGTTAGAGGGTATTTTACAATCAGGCTTAATAACAGGAGATCCTTCTCTATTAATGGCGCTACCAGGAACTCCACTATATAAAAGAATGAGTGCTTCTAACCGGCTTAGAGACGGAAAATTAGGTTTAGGTGGAAGTAAGTTTTGCACCAACATCCTTTATTTAAAACCCAAGGAAACGATAATAAGAGACCTTGAATTTTTCGTTAAAAATTTTAACGATGGCAATTATCAATACAAACGGCTCAGGCAGTTTTATAAAAATCTAGATGTTAAAAAATGCTATAAGCCTAAATCAAAAAATGGTACAAGCTATATTAATATTTTTAAATTTATAAAACTTATTTTTAAAAAGCCTAAATCTTTGTTTGATTTATTTCTTAGATTTTTTATTCTCTTACGGCCAGATAGGTTATTCTATATTTTAAAAGCCGGAGTTTTAACCATTAAGCTAAGTAGGTACTATGATGTTATGCCATACTATAAACTTTGGGGATTTATGTGGAGTAATAGCTTGCTTAAATATAATGGGATTAAACACAGTGACTTTGATATAGATAGTGTTAGTAACGATTTTAACTTAAATGATCTTATTCCTAATTCTTATCTTGAAGATTTATCTGAACCAATCCCGGAGGCCAAGATTCGAGCCCAGAGAAAACTAACAGTACGAGCTCTTACAAAAATAATTGAAAGTAGTGAGACCTAAATTTTATATATTGGTTTTATTTGTTTTATTCTTTTTATTGTTTCTTCAAAAGGTATACCAATTGTATAACAAAACTCTTTTACACTATCATACCTTGGCTCTACTTCGTTTTCTAACAATCTTAATGCTTCATCCCTGGAAATATATCCTTCCCGAATCTGATGGGAACGATAAGAATCAAATTCAGTAAGTCCTGCCAAGTGATAGTAAATAAAGTTTGTAAAAGCTGTCTGCCCATCTCCCATGCGCCACTGGTTTTGTCCAAAGTTTCTATCTTTCTCCCAACCATATTTTGACACCAACAAACTTTCAATTTCATTCTCATCCCATGGAAGATAATGAAATAAATATATAAAATTAGTACTCTTTAAAAAACTAATTAGAAATGAATTTATTGAATCCCAAAAAGATTCATTTAAATACGCTGGATTTATTAAATACTGAAGAGAATACCAAAATGCTAATTTGAGTTTAACAATTTTTGGATGATGATACATATCTGGATTATTGTGTAAGGTAGGTTGTTTTATTCCCGTAAAGCCAACCATAAACTCTCGTTGCTCTACTTGTTGGCCAGAACAAAATACTGTAAGATCGATATTTCTTTCTTTTTGAAGATTTCTTCCATATTCATAAAATTCTTTATCTCCGGCCATAAATAGCGGGACCATCCCAAGCTTAGGGTTTCTTAACCATGCATTTACATTTTTTCTTACATACCTACGCTTTTTTTCCAAATCAGCTGATCTAATTAGGTGTTCTACTCCCAAAGCTCCGCACATCCGAGATTGATTTCGCCTTGAAATTGGCGTTGTAAGACCCCAGTCATAAGTATAAGCTAAAGGATTCATCCCGAACTTTTCCTTTAAAATATGCAACCCATAACAGCTATCTCTTCCACCACTAAGACCTACAATACAATCTGCTTCCCCGTTAGACTTTCTGTATTTATCTAATCTTCTTTGCAAATTTTCACTGCCTAAAAATTTTTGATTTTTGTAATCAATGCAATAATTACAAACTCCATCTTTATTGAAGGTTATGAATGGATGAGTTTCAGGTAATACACAACGGTTACACCGTTTAAGTTTCTTCCTCCAATTTAAATTCATTAAATTTGGAGAACACCAACCAAATGATTTCTTATAAACTTTGCATTTTTCGACTTGAATACATTCAAAACTTTGAATAGGTTCTGAACACAAGATATGTAAATCGTTTTTATTATACTCGTATAAGGATCCATTATTGGTATACCATAACTTTTTCTTTTCAGCCTTTTTAAAAGCAATAAAACTATTTTCGCCAACAATATTTTTTTGTAAATTCTCAATTGATTTGTTGGATATAATTTTTAATAAATCCCATGAATCATTCATATGACTATTGTTTTCATTAGAAATTAAAATTCCATTATGTAATAAAATTATATCTTCGGAAATAAGCGGCTGATTGTTTTTTTCTTCTACACTTGAACTCGAAGTGGCCAAGCGACATTGCCCTAATAAAAGCGTTTGTTCATTTTCTTTTTGTGAAATTTTTATTTTTTCTTCAATGAGACTTAAGAACTCTTTATCTTCAATCAACGCCAATGGGTCTTTTAATGATTTATATTCGAAAAAAGTCTTTTCTCCTACAATAACAAGACCAAAGGAATCTCGTCCTCTTTTAGCACAGGTTCTTATTAAGTCATCTAATAGGTCTATTAGATTTATATTTACTTCTTTTTTTAGTTCAAGAGAAAATATTCCACACACATTTTTTTCCTAAATCAACCACTTACTTTAACCGACAGTTCAGAGCAAAAATTTCTAAAGTCTGCTACTCTAGCATTTAAAACATCTGGTGTAATTTCATCAGAATGCCATCCGCCATATTCATTTGTTATAATCCCAAAATTCTTTGGATTTTCATATACTTCTGAGTCTGGTAATAATCCCATCGGTGGTTGGCTAACACTCCATTGAGGTAGATGAACTAAATAAGTTTTTTTATTTAACATTGGTTTTTTAAATGTTCCAAAAATTTTCTTTAAAAACATTAGTTTTCTTCCTTTGGAAGTATTCCCCATTTTTTTTGAAGAACACTAACAATATTATTTGTTAGGATATCATGTCCTAAATTATATCCATTTTTTTTATAACTATAATGAACATAATCTTCAAACACTTCTTTATCATTATGTTGAAAAGCTCCGAGAAGACTAAAGTAATTTTCAAATTTATTTTGAGCTGGTAAGTACTTTTCAACAAAATCTTTATAAACTACTGTATAATTTTTATTTTTGGTAATTAATTTTTTTTCCTTCCCAGTTAATGGGAATTTCATATCAACAACAGGATGGAAAAATACCTCGAATTTTTGATCATTTTCCAGTGTTAGAGTTTTAAAAGTTTTTAAATATTTCAAATATTTTTTGTAAGTTTTTTGAACTAATTCTTCTTCATGAGCTCCCTTCCTACTAAGTAAACGATAATACTCAGAGCTTTCCAATTTTTTGTAATACCTATCACTGTAAATTTTTTCTAAGAACACCCTTAGTCTTAACAGTAAAAATGAATTCGTTTTACTTAAAAGTTTTAAAGTAAATTTTTCAAAGTTCATATCTACATCTGGGAAATTTAAAAAATTTGAAGCTAATTCCATTGGTGTTTCAAATTTAAGATTTATACCAGTTGAAAATTCATTTGCACCTTCTATTGATAATACTGCATCAAAAACATCACCATTAATTTGGTAAAAAAATAATTGATTAGGTTGTTTCCATGAGCCTATAGCTCCACTAAAAACTCTTATTTCTCTTCCATCCTTGGAAGTAAAGCTTTGTTCTAGTCTTTGTTTAAGAACACTATTCTTACTTGAAATATAGTTCTTTCTTGTCATATTAAAGGCAACAGATCCTCCAGTGATCAAAATATCAAAATAATCTGGATTCTTTTTTTTCGGAAATTCTCGTCCTGCGACACCATTTGAATTTACAAAATCATAGCCACACCTAGTATTTTTCCCATGAACAAATCCATAATGAGGAAGCGGGTATAATGTCCTTGACCATGAACAATATTTTCCATTTATCTTGCTAAAGTTAGTTTTTCCAAAACTATTATAATACTCCCATGATGTACTTTCATTGGTAGAAATTCTTAAAATTATTTCAAAAAAGCTAAACACAAAAAGAGGAAAAAGTAGGATTGTAATCAAAGAGAATATTTTTTTTTTCATTTATCCAAAACTCTTTTAAATTTTATCAGTAATACGTAAAATATTAACTCATAAAATATCTTTCTTTTTTCTAGGTCCACATTAGCTCCAATAGTATAATTTTTTATACAAAATTATGATAAGTTTAAGAAGTTGGTTATACAAGACTGTATTTGAAGCATATTTAGAGTAAAATTGGAAAATAGCTTGGTATAGGGGATAAAATCTAACTTGTTTTATTTAAACTCTAAATAATAATCATACCTAAAGTGCATAATAATGAAAATTAGCTGAAGAAATTAGTCAGTTTTTGGTTTTATTTAGTGAGAGTCAAGATCTTTCAAATTTTAATGTAAAATTTGTATTTTAACCATGAGTAAAATGAAACTCAAAAAATTAATTTTTTATCTCACCCTTCCATTTGTTTCTTTAACTATTCTTAAAATTAGTTTCAGGTTCATTAGTTTTTCAATAACACTTTCTCAAAGCATTAGAAATCAGAAACATCAAAACTCTACAATTAAAATAGTTACATTAGGGGAGTCAACCACTGCTGATTTTTTTTCTGATAATAAAAATTGTGCTTGGCTGAGGGAGTTAGAAAGACTCTTACAAGAAGGTGGCCATAGTGTTCAGATTATAAATGAGGGACACGCAGGCTCATCAACACCATACCTATTGGAAAGAATCGATTCTCTATTGGACAAACATAAGCCCGACATAGTTATAAGCATGGTGGGGTCAATGATACGGCAGCATTAAAATTCAGGGAGAACCTTTCGAATCCGTTTTTGGAAAAGTTTCATCTGTATAAAGTTTTTAGGTGGATTTTAGTCAGAAGAATCCGACGACCTTCTTTTTTTACTGAACTTCACGCAAATGATGAAAAACTTGTAAATGGTTTCATTCACCTAGCATCTACCAGTAGCATGAATGCTGAAATTACCCAAAACTTCAAAAAAAAGGCCTTTATTTTCTTACATTTGATAAAATAGTGAATGAACTTTTTTTAGGGCTTCAAACTTTTTTGAGCTGTAAAATCATAATAATATCAAGTACCTACAGCTCAAAAAAAGTTCAAATATGGCGGAGATGGCCCCGCCTGAATCCCTTTATTTCTACTTCTAAACTTAAATGTTCATAATTGAAATTGTTGAATTAGATAAAGAAGCCGAAGTTAATGATTTTGAAAAAAGAGAATAGGGCGTCGGTTTTCTTTGGATTTTAATACTATTTCACATCGGTATCTATATAATTTAGTATCGATAACGAGGGAGAGCGCTAAAGAAGGGAGATTTGTCGCTCAGTAACAAACCAACTTACTCAACTTTTTGCTTCTCAGAAATATATTCCTACTCATCGAAATCTCACTACAAATCTTATAAAAAACTCAATTAATTCGATACGATAACTGAGATGAACTTTTTGAAATTAATCTCTATCATATTGATATTTTGTTCAGGGTTCACTTACGCTCAAAGTGACCTAGATCGTTATTATTCTTTAGAGGAAGAAGTTGCAAAATTACGTGCGCAATTCAGAGATAATCAAAGCTTAATTTCAGAAACTAATACGACCTCAAATCACTTTTGGTCACCATCATCAACAAAAAAAATTCTCGGTAGACTCCATAAAGATCAAGATAGAATACTCAAAGAAATGGAACCTAAAATTAAAGAAATGAGAAGACTTGAGCAAACGCTGGAAGTTAAAGCCTGGGACTATAGATTTGGTACACTTGAACAAGTAAATACTATTTTGGGTAATGTTTCTCAAAACAATACTTGTTTTGCTCAAGGCCAGCAGTTGTTTACTAGTGATAAAGCTTTTGAGGCATGGAATGCTCAAAATGGTGACCTAGATAGAAAGGTCGCTTATTACGCTCAGAAAAATGGGTATATAAGTAATTGCTTAGAGAATAAGAAAGAGGGCGATAACAAAACAGTTAGCTATAGATCAAAAAGACTTTGTAAGGTTATTGATTGGTTTCCTGATGAAACGATAGGGTCCGGAGTAAATTATAAACTTATTAAGAAAAATGGAATTATAAATATTAACACTAGTATATACTTTGACTACAAAGGCGAAGAAAGGCATCGAAAGGAAGCTTTTAGAAAACTAAGAGAAACAATTCCTTGTATGAAAGATTTTTATGCGAGGCATGGAATAAAGTTAAATCTTACAATAAAGGAAGATAGTGGCTTCATGGATAGAATGGGCTGCGACCACACCGTAAACCTTCATTCCCACTCTGAAATAGGAAATTCATATAATTGGCCAACTCATGAAATGACAGTTAATCCTAATCCTGAATTAAGTGCCATGAATAGGTGCTCACTCTACTTACATGAACTTGGGCACAGGCTTGGATTAGCTGATACCTATTCAGATCCAGATTGTCCTGATAGAGACTCAATCAATCCACCTGACGATGTCATGAATTACCATTGGAGTGGAGCTGATAATATAAAAATTTATCCTTCTGCAATAAAAACTATTTTAGGACCAATATGTGGAGAATAGCATGAAAGTGATTATAATATTCTTAATAAGTTTGATTGCAATTGCAAATTCTAACTATAGCAGCTCTATAATATTCTATATCCATGGTGGAGCCATACAATCTTATAAAAACGATAGAGTTACACTCAACCCTAAAGGAAGTATCAACCTGTCTACGATTTCTCCAACTTTTGCTGACTACCCTAATATTATTGGCCAATTTGAATCTAAAATAACAAATACGGAGCTTCAAAGTTTTAAAAAGTCTATTTTTGCTAGTAGAAAAAATATTAAGCATCATAAACACCAACCAAGAGGAGGCTCAATAGTTGAGGAGCTTCATATTGGTAATGACAAAACTTTTTGGACATCAAAAGATCAATCGGATTCAATTAAAGCTATAAGGTCAGAATTTCTAAAACTGGCCAAAGAAGCCTATAAAAATCCAGTTAAAGCAATGTCACTTGAATGCTCTCAAGATAAGACTCAAATTAAATGTGCATATAAAAACGTGGGGAAAGAAACTTTAGATACAGTTGATCCATTAGGTGTCTCATACTCAATATCTTGTCTAGATATTCGTGGAAAAAAGAAAATCCTACATGAGCTCAAAGAATATAATCCTAAAAAAATGATACCTAAGAAAATTAAAATTAAGCCAAACGAAGAATTCAAATTCTCAATTAAAACTAATTATGAGTGTGATTATCGAGTTGTTGTAAAGACCACAGACATGATGATTAATAAGAATTACAAAGATGTTCTTCTTGGCGAACTTGTCTCAAATCAGCTAACAAAATAGCCTAATACTTTCGCACATCTTAAACAGCAGACAAAAAAATTGCCCGGAAAAACCGAGCAATTTCAATAATCTATAGCACCAAAAAAGTGCGAATATGGCGGAGATGGCGAGATTCGAACTCGCGGAACGCAGAACGTTCGGACCCTTAGCAAGGGCCTGGTTTCAGCCACTCACCCACATCTCCTAACTAAGCTGATAAACCAATTTGAAAAATTAAAGATCATTTTGATGCTACTAAGTATGGCGGAAGTGGAGGGATTCGAACCCCCGGACGGCGCAAACCGTCAACAGTTTTCAAAACTGCCTCCTTCGACCACTCGGACACACTTCCACTGAAAACTTAGTAAAAAAGAATATAAACTCTTATGCTTAAGAAATCAATCACTTTTTATTTGTAAAAATTAAGAAATTTTCTCTATTCCACCCATATATGGCCTTAGCGCCTCTGGCACGGTGATTGAACCATCAGAGTTTTGATAGTTTTCTAGCACTGCAACAAAACATCTGCCAACTGCTAGCCCTGAACCGTTTAATGTATGAGCAAATTGAGGTTTTTCACCTTCTTTTTTGAATCTGATTCCGGCCCTTCTTGCTTGAAAGTCCCCACAATTTGAACATGATGAAATTTCTCTATATGTTTTTTGGCTTGGAACCCAAACTTCAATATCAAAAGTCTTTTTAGCTCCAAATCCAATATCACCAGTACATAACCTCACAGTTCTATATGGTAAATTTAGTTTTTCTAAAATTGTTTCTGCACTTTTAACCATTTCAGCAAGAGTCTCATCAGATTTTTCGGGATGGGTGATGTTAACCATTTCAACCTTATTGAACTGATGCATTCTGATTAGGCCTCTTGTATCTTTTCCATGAGATCCAGCTTCAGACCTAAAGCAAGGGGTTAATCCCGTATATTTTAATGGTAGCTCTGACTCATTAAAAATTTCTTCCCTTTTTATATTCGTCAATGGAACTTCAGAGGTTGGAATTAAATACCAATCCATTCCCTCTATTTTAAACAAGTCTTCCTTAAACTTAGGTAATTGACCTGTTCCATGAAGAGCTCTTTCATGAACGATAAATGGTGGTATAATTTCTTCATAACCAAGATCTAATTGGTGATCTAACATAAAATTTGCTAAAGCTCTCTCAAGTCTTGCTAATTTATTTTTATAAACAACAAAACGTGCACCAGTTAATTTAGCCGCAGCCTCAAAATCTAGCATTTTAAGATTTTCTCCCAGGGCCACATGATCTTTAACTTCAAAGTTGAAACTTTTAGGTTCTGACCATTTTTTTATTTCAACATTATCATTTTCATCATTTCCGATAGGGGAGTCATTCTCTAGTAAATTCGGAATTGTTGAGAGGTCATAATCCAATTTCTTTTTAATTTCATCGAGTTGGTTGTTAGAGTTTTCCATAGCAGACTTTAAATCATGCACTTTATTCATTAACTCTGTTGCGTCCTCACCATTTCTTTTTTTCATTCCAACTTCTTTGGAAATCTTTTTAATTTCTGCCTGATTCTGTTCGACCATTGTCGTCAGTTCTTTTCTTTTTTTATTCGTTTCTACAACCATATCCAAAAAGGACAAATCAAAATTTCTTTTTTGTAGGTTAGCTTTTACTTCTTCTAAGTTGTTTTCAATAAATTTTATATCGTGCATAATTCTCTCATTCCATTGTTCTTATATAGGTCTGGATACTATTCTTATACTTAGTGTTTGGAGAAAGTTCAAGGAAATGCTTATAGTTTTTTATCGCAAATTGACTCTGACCTAACTTCCTATAGGCATCACCTAGTAACTTGTAAACTTCAGGCTTATTTGGATCTACTTCTAACGCTTTTTGATACTGATCAAGCGCCATATCATATTGGTCATTTTGAAAGGCAATAAAGGCAATACCCAAAATAGCATCTATGTTTCTAGGGTCGATTTGAACAGCTTTTAAATATTGCCTTTTAGCATCATTTAAATTCTTTTCTTTAATCAATATATCCGCATACAAGATATATCCTTCAACAATACTTGGATTAACTTTTATTTCTTTTAAAATTAACTCTTTAGCTTTTTCAATTTCATCAACAAAATAATAAAGTTTCGCATATAAATACTGTAGTTTTGGATATGTATCTAACCTTTCAGAAATACTATCTAGCTGATTCTTAGCCTTTTTATAATCTTGTTTCTTTATATAGTTTTTAGCTAATTCCATCCTAACTTCTAAGTCACCTGGGTCTATTTCTAACAAATCCTCCGAATAGCTAATGACCTTATCCAAATCATCATCTAACCTCGCTGATTCAATAAGAAATTCAAATAAGCTTTTATGCTTTTTTGGTAAACTCATCAATTCTTTTTTAACAGCTTTATACTTTTTAAGCTGACCGCTTCTATAAAAATAAATTCCAATCCTACTTAAGATCTGTGGAGAATCAGGAAAATCCTTTAATACATCATATAGATAACCTATAGCTGCACTACTTGATTCAACTTCATACAAAATTTCTGCAAAATATAAATTGAACTCAACATTCGATGGATCTAGATCCATTGCCTGCTTAAGCGCAAGTTTACCTTTATCGTATTGGTGGTAGGTAATGTATAGTTTTGCTAATTCAAATCTATACTTATCATCCATTGGATTAGCATTTATGGCCCTCTGAAGCCAACCACTAGCAGTGTTAAAATCCTTTTTAAACAATGCTAATTTTGCTTTTGCACCATAAAATTTTTCTTTTTCGAGATCCGGTAAATTCTGAGCAACGTTTAAAAGCTCCATTGCTTTTCTATACCTATGAGCCTCTATATACGCGTCAATAAGTGAGAACAAAGTATCTCTAGAAGAAACATTCTCCTTATAAAGTTTTTCTAGCTGCGTAATGGCATCTTTTATATAGCCTCTTTTCATTTGTAGTTTGGCCAAAAAGATTTTGAGTTCGATATTTTTTGGATCTACAACTCTGGCTGCCAATATAATTTTTAGAGCAGATTCCAGTTCTCCAGTCTCCAGAGCTTCTTTCGCTTTTACAATTGCGGCCTTAGATTTACTTAATACTATTATTGAATTAATTTCCTCATTTTCACTTTGCTCAAGTAAGGATAATTTTTGTATCAACTCAGGTGATTCTTCGATAGAAAGAGCTTTTTTTAAATCTTTTACAGCTTCTGTTAAATTATCGTTCAAAGCTAAATACAACCCTTTTAAAGTTAAGTATTTACTCTGAAAATAAATAGATCCTTCAACGTTTAACTTATTTAGTTTTAATATTGTTTTTTTAACTTCTTCCAAGTTATTATTTGCCAGAAATAAATTTCCTTTGACTAAATTCAAATATATGCTTTCTGGATAGTTAAGAAGTCCTTCCTCTAACAAGGCTAAAGCTTTTTTATTAAACTGTTGAACTTTGTAATACTCCATTAAAGATTCAGTTAAAAACAGATCTTTTTTCTTAACACCTTCTAATTTTTCAGCAATTTTTTTAGCACTAGTCAGGTCTCCTGTTTTCAAAAGGGATCTTAAGTGGACAGCAAAAAGTCGAACAGATGCTTTTTTCTTATTAAGCGTCATATAAATATCGAAAATCTTCTCTGCTGCTTTTGGCTTTTTAATAACAAGATAGAAATATGAAGCTGCCGTTGCCATATTTACATTACTTGTAGCTTTGTCTTTGAAGTTTTGTAATAATTTGAAGACCAAATTTGCATGTCTATAAAACTTGTTAGAATTTTTGAGAAGTTGACTCGACGTAAAGATAAGTTTAGCTGCAATATCAACATTGTCAAAATCGTTTTCTAGTGCTGCTCTATAATATGCATTTGCAGCCCTTAAACTAGGATAAGTTTCTTTTGATTCTTCAACAAAGCCAAGCTGGAGCAGTTCTTTAGCTTTTTCTTTGTCAGGCAAATCAAATCTTATTGGGAACTTTATTTCTGGATTTGTTATTACTATTGGGCTTAAGCCTTTATTTGGTTTCTTTTCATCTTCATCTAGTACCAAAAAAAGTATTATAAATATTGCAATAATTGTTACAAATTTACTTTTTTTCTTTAACGAAGCATTTTCATCTTCTTCGCTTTCAGCTTCATCCTCATCTCGAAGGCGTTTTTCCTTTTGTTTTTCTATTTTCTTTCTTTCTATTTTCTTTTCAAGAAGCTCATCAGCCATTTCCTGCTCTATAAGAATTATATTCTCATCTTTTAAATCCTCTTCAAGACTTAATACTTGGGTAGCTTCATTTTCATAATCTACTTTAATAGATTGTTTAAGCTTTTCTGCATCTTCTAATGCTTTTTTCTGATCCTCTTCTTTTTTTTCTTTCTCAATATTCTCTAAATATTTTTTATATTCTAAATTAACTTTGGTTTTGTCTTCATCTACTGTTTTTGGTTTTACTTCCCTTACAATTGTCTTATCTTCCTCTTTTTCAGGTAATGTAAAACTTCTTTCTTTTTCGGTAACATTTTTTTCTAGCTCAATTGCTTGCTGGTCCAACTGTTCATTAAATTCTTCCAGAGGGTCTACCTTTTCAAATTGAAACTCATTAACCTCTTCTGGCTTACTCTTGGTTACGCTTGGCGGTTTAGGGGTCGGCTTCTTTTCCTCATTGTCTTTAATCAAATTTTTAAGATTTATTAAATGAGTTTCATCGTTACTCGCGGGACTTTCGGCTTTAATAGTCTTAATGGTTTGATTTTCACTTAGTAATTCCCATTCGCCTAATGGGAACTCTTTAATTTCTTCTTGACCAGTTAATTCATCACTCTTTATTAGACTTAAGACTTCCTTGATCTCCAAAGGACCAATTACTCTTTCATCTAAGAGCTTTACTTTATAGCGCTTCAATCAGTTTCCCCTTTCTTTTCCGTACTAGTGGAATCAAGATTAGCCTATATGATATAATTGAACTTAAAAGTATCATTAGATAGTTTAAATTTAACTCATTGATTAAAACAAAATTAATTATAAAAATTGTTAATAAAAATAGAGTTTTATCAAAGTTCTTTAAATAAAGGACAAACAAAAATAGTTCCAGGACAATGAACTCATAAATTGTTAGTGATTTTAAAACTGAGAAGATAAAAATCAAGAATGAAACAAAATATAAATCATTTTCATTTTTTAAATCAAATCCTGTTTTCAAAAACCTCACAAAATGCATCAGGGTAACTGTTACAAAGACAACACATATAAATAATTCGTGGTTTATTAAAAATTTATACAACTCATCTTCCATGGAGTAAAAATAAATTATTGGTAAAATAAAACCACAAACAAAACTTAGATTCTTTTCCTTTTCTATATTTTCGCTAAACAGTCTGGATGTTATTAATATTAAGACGAAATATACTCCGACCCCTAAATCGTTTAATACAAACAAAGTTGATAACGAATCAAGTCCCAAATTTGAATTAAATGTTCCAACATTAAAGAACAAATACAAGTTTAAGAATAAATATATTAATAATAAGGAATTAAGCTTTTTATATAAAATCGTTACATAAACAAAATAGAAGAAAGAGAGGATTTGAACTTCTAAAAAGCTTTCACTGATAAAAATAAAATAATTAAATAAATTTGTTGTATAGACAAATAATTTATCTCTTTGTCGTTTCAATGGAAAAAGAAAACATATTATAACAATTAAAAAAGAATAAATTTCAAAGTTTTGAGTATGTAAATATGTCGAAACTAATAATGGTAAAGAACCAATCAAAATAAAAATTCTTTTCTCTAATTTAAGCGAATTAAGGAAGAATACCAAAACACAAGAGATTATTGGATATATGAATATTACCTCCATAAACCTCCTACTATTATTATTGAAAATAGAGTTATTATCTTGTAAGCAAATTTATCTGTGTTCTCTAAATCTAAAAGCATTGATTTTATGAAAATTGCTAAATATAAGATTAGAACGACGCTATAAGCCAAATTATAATTATCAAAATAACCTACAAACATATAAAAACTAACAATCAACATCAAGAACAAGGATAAATTTCTTGCATGAATTAAAATGTTTTTAGGTAGTTTTATATGATAATTAAATGACAATAAAATTAACAATAAAAATGCATATGTATTTTTACCGTCCAGATAATACAGAGATAGGGGTAGAATATATAGGGCTAACTCTCTCTTTTTAGTATAGCTTGACCTAAAATATAAAAAGCTTGAAAACACGATAAAAGCCATCAAACCTAACGCCTCGACATTCTGAATAACAAGAAACATTTCTGATAATATATAAGTAAATATTAATCGCTTTCCATCAATATTAGTATGCTTATCAAGGACTAAATTATTAAAAAATAACAAAGAAAATAAAACCAATTCTATTTCTATGTTATATGTAGAAATAAAAAGACTATTATTTGTTATCAGAATTATAGACAAAAAGTTAAATATATTAATATTTTTTGAGATATAAAAATAAACTAATAAAATAAGACTTTTATACTCCAATGATATATCTACAAAGATAAAAGGAAGTATAAAGGACTCTAAATTAAATTTTTTTCTTAAATCCACTGAAAAAATAAAAACGACACTTAAAAAAAACATTAAATGGTAGCCTAAACTATCATTCAATATGGTATAAAATGCACAGAAGATTAGTGCTATAAAATTAAATATAATTCCAGTAAATCTTTTATTTACTATTTTTTGTAATAGATACTTTAAAGGGCTTAACAATGAAATTATCGATGCTGCTAGAATCATAATGCCACCATAAAAATGAATAACAATAATAAAAGGAATAATTCATAGTCGAAATTTAAACCACTATAATCTTTTTTCCTTGAAACGCGAAAGCCGCTATCAACTAAATTTTCCTTCAAATCTAATTTTAATGGCTGATATTTGATTTTTAAAATTGTTTGGATTCTTTCTAATATATCCAAATTTAGTAAGAACCTTTTCATAATTTCATAATGTTTAACACTTATTAAGAAATTTAGACCATTTAAAATAATTAGGATAAAAGAAAAAATCTTAATAGACATAAATTCAAATGAAATAATAGCAAACACAAGACCAAAACTATAAACTTCCTGGCTTGAACTCTTTCTAAATAAATTTATCATCAACAATGCGATGAAGATAAATTCTTCAAAACCATTAAACTTTAAATTCAACTGACTTAAAGCTGCAACTAATATTAGCAGAATTGTGGTTCTTCTAATCTCTAGCTTTGAATTTTCTATTAACACTTTTTTATATGTTATAGCACCTAACAAACAAATCGTTAAAAAAACCTGAAAATTAATAATCATTAGTATATAAATTAAAATATGAAATTCATTACATAATTTCTGATTTTTAAAATCGTTATTTACAAGTAAATAGAAAGAATGAATGATCAAAATAGGTACAATAAAAAATATATTATCAATAAATTTAAAATCTAAGATTTCTTTAAAGTCTTTAAAAAGAAAAAGAATCGAGCTAAATCCAAGGAATATATATACAAACTGATTATATTCTTTAAATTTAGTAAATTTCATTACAACAAAGATTAAAAAAAATATTGTTAAATAAACAAAAAACATTATTTACTCTCGCTTATAAGTTTTATCATATATATAGCGGAGACTAATATAAATAATAAATACGTAAGCACTGTTATCAAATATAAGTTATTGTTTGAATAAGATTCAGAACAAAAGAATAAAAATAAAAAGTTTAAAGTAATAAATGATTCTCTAAATTTTTGAAACCACAAAAAAAGAAAAATCATTATACTACTTAGAAATACTATTGCCACGTTTACCATTATTTAAAACTAACCCTAAAATTATTAAAGACAATAAAACAAATACTGAGATTTTTGTTAGTTCATTATCTGTTATGCTTATATTCTTGTTAATGAATAAAAATTTCCACAAGCCTATTCCAGCGATACAACCAATTAATATTATTTTTACTATACTTGACATCTTCATGGATTGACTTGAACTATTAAAGTTTATTTTACAAACTGAACTTAATTCAATGACCAACAACGAAAGAATTACAAGAATTAAACTCATATAGGATTCAATCAAACTAAACTTTAGTCCTAGTAATGAGAAAGTTAGCCAAATAGGTATTTGGTTCATTTTTGTCAACGCTGAGACTAATAACAATATAAAAATTAAAATGTTTAAAATTTCCACATTAAGAACCTTATTGTTATTAAAAATACACCGAAGTAAAAGATGTTATTATTTTTATTTTGATTTATAATTTTCTTTGAGGTCATTCTTTCATAGATATTTGTTATTAAGACATAGGGAAACAAAAGAACCAAGCTTACGTAAGGATTTATCAAATCCAGGCTTAAAATATTTTTTTGATAAAGTAGTTCACATAAAACAAGAACTACTGTTGCTTCTAAAATAATTTTAACTGATTTTTTACGAGTATTTATTTTTCTAAGGCTTGTAAAAATTAACATGGTGACATACAGGCAGAACAACAATATCGCTAAACTGATTATTATATCTATTTTTCTATTTTGAATTGGGAATTCCAAATTTAGAATTATTAAAACAATCATAATTGATAATGAATTTATATGGTCTTTTAATTGGAATATAGAAGACTGTTTAGACAAAAGATTGTCTAAGACTGTGACTGAAAAAAAACTAAATACTAGCATGGATAAACCTAAGTCTAGACTCACACTATTTTGATCCCAAATTATTTTTCCCACAATTGAAAATATAAAAACACTTATAACTCTCAATATTGATTCTACTATTGAAACGTCTAGTTTATTTTTAATTGTAAGTATTAAACTCCGGACAGACTTTAAAACAATAATTCTAAATTGTTTTCCTATATTGTATCTACTTAAATAATAATATTGATTTCTTTCATTAAAAATAAAGTTTATAAGTAGAATAAGTGATAGCAATATGAATGGAAAAACAACGCTATAGATCAAGTTTCTCCCTCCAATTAGTTTTTTTGATAATTATATATGTTACGATCGACAAGCTTAATAATAAAATCTTCTTGTGTATCGCAAGAATGGAAATTATTGTAATTAAAATCAAACCGATTATATACTCTAATAATTTTAATATTTTTGTTTTACTGCTTATTTTCGTTTTAGATAAATTTATCTTCACAGTAAAAAATACGAAAATCAAAGATGCAAAAAATAATAAAATTGTTTCTATAATAAAAGTGTTCATATATATTCCAAAATACTAGAATTATAGTTTAAGGTATTTAATTAAGAAATAAAAACTATACTGGAGCTTTTTTGTATAATTCCTTGCCAATTTTAAGCAAACTAAAAGACTCGGACTTTATAAATGTTGACCTAAACGGTATAGAACCTGAGCAGTGGCTTTTTCTATATCTTAACTTTTATAGTACATCCAAAAACAATTTATTTATTCTCGATAGTGAAGTTAAAGCTGAAATGGCTTTTGATATTATTAAATCTAAGCAGCAAAATACTTTATTTTATCCAGAATTAGGCTCTGATATATATGAAGGCCGATTATCTTCTGAATTTAATCTTCTTCAACGATTTAACTGTATTAGTAAAATATTAAATTCAAATGAGCAATATAATATTGTTACCACTCCTAAGGCTCTTTCACTTATCACACCAAGTTTGGAATTTTTTAAGAATGACAATTTTCAAATTTCTGTATCAGATATTTACAATCATAATGAATTATCTGCAAAACTAACATCTTTAGGTTTTCGACGAACTCCAACAACAGAAGAACCTGGTACTTTTGCAGCAAAAGGTGAAATCTTTGACATTTATCCCTTTAATTCTAAGCCTGTTAGATTGATCTTTTTTGACGATATGATTGAGGAAATTAGAGAAATTGATCCCACTACGTTAAAGTCTAAACCTAATTGTAATATTGATTCAATTCAATTTAGTAAAACCCAACACAATCTTCTAGATCAAGATTATGTTAATAGATTTCTTAACAACTTTCCTAGACCAAAACTTAATGAAACTAATAAATATGAGTTTAGAAGGCATATTTCTAAATGCCTCAGAAATAAATATTTTTTTGATGATTATCCTAGCTATTTGGGGTATTTTCTTGAAAATCACAATACACTCTTAGGCTTTTTAAAAAATACAAATGTTCATTTTTTTAATATGCACAAGGCTATTGAAGAGATAGAAATCTACAAGAACACCCTTATAGAAAACCAAAAAGTTTATCAAGAAAGTTCTGAAGATATAAAAGCGGATTATGATCAAGTTTTTGATTTTTCATGTTTAGATGAAATGGGTTGTGTTCAAATTAATGAAGTTGAACTCACAAACAACTTGGATAAGGATCAATTCAAAGACTCATTTAATTTAAATATCACACCATTTCTTGCTACTTTTAAAATCGATCCAACTGGGCAAAATAAAGTTATCGATATCTCTAATTCTATTAAAAAGTTGGTTTCGCAAAATAAAAATATCTACATTGTTTGGAATCAAGAAAAGCATAAAGATGAAATTCAGTATAATCTCTCCCAAGTAGGTATTTCGGGCGTTTTATCCAAAATTGAATTTATCCAAGGTCAATTAAGTCAAGGTTTTGTTTACGGCTCTCAAGATCTAATTGTTATTTCCTCTAATGATTTTTTTAAAAAATCTATTAAAAAAGTAAAAAATACTAAAACAAATTTTGAATCCGATCTTTTTGCTGATCAACTTTCTACACTTAATATTGGTGATTACCTAATTCATAAAGATTATGGTGTTGGAAAATATTTAGGACTGGATACACTGACTCTAGGGGATACGACTTCAGATTATATTATTATTGAGTATAAAGATAACGATAAAGTCTATGTTCCTGTTTATCGTTTAAATCTTATTCAAAAGTACGCTAATAAAGAAACTAAACCTACTTTATCCAATTTGAAGACTCAAAAATTTGATGCCATTAAAGCAAAAGCAAAACAATCAGTGAAAAAGCTTGCTTTTGATTTATTAGAATTACATGCCAAAAGGGAACTTCAAAAGGGTTATAAATTTAGTGAAAGTGATCATGATTATGAAAATTTTGCTTTAAGTTTTGGATTCCAAGAGACTGCCGATCAAGCAAGTGCTATTAATGATGTCTTAAATGATATGATGAGCGAAAAACCAATGGATAGGCTTGTCTGTGGGGATGTTGGTTTTGGAAAAACAGAAGTTGCTATGCGAGCAGCTTTTAAGGCTGTATGTGACAATAAGCAAGTTGCTGTTTTAGTTCCAACAACTGTTCTATCTTTTCAACATTACAATAGCTTTAAGGAGAGATTTAAAGATTTTCCAGTTAACATCGAGTTTATAAGTCGATTTAAAACCACGAAACAAGTTAATGAGATTCTTCAAAAACTTGCTGAAGGAAAAATTGATATTCTTATTGGAACCCATAAAATTCTTTCTAATTCAGTAAAGTTCAAAGATTTAGGTTTATTAATTATAGATGAAGAACAGCGCTTTGGAGTTGGCCATAAAGAAAAAATGAAATTACTAAAGGAAAATGTAGATACCTTAACACTCACAGCCACTCCAATACCTAGAACTTTACAAATGTCTTTTCTTGGAATTAAGGATCTTTCTATAATTAAAACTGCACCACCTAAGCGTCAAACTATAAAATCATATATAATCAAAGAAGATAATCAGACATTAAAATTAGCAATAGAAAAAGAACTTAGTAGGGCAGGGCAAGTCTTTATAGTTCATAATCGAGTTAACGATATTGAAATCTTTGCAGGGAAAGTTCAAAAATTAGTTCCATCAGCCCGAATAGTTTTTGCTCATGGGCAAATGGGAGAAAAAGAGCTTGAAAAAAGGATCACCGATTTTTATGGATATAAATATGATGTACTAATCTCCACCACCATTATAGAGTCTGGAATTGATATTCCTAAAGCAAATACTATGATAATTGACCGAGCTGATACCTTTGGTCTTTCCCAATTACATCAATTAAGGGGTAGAATTGGACGTTCAGATAAAAAAGCTTATGCTTATTTTATAATCCCCTCATTTCACAACATTTCTGAAATTGCGAGTAAAAGGTTAAAAGCCTTACAGACTTATGCTGAATTAGGTTCAGGATTCAATCTCGCTTCAAGTGATTTAGAAATTAGAGGCTCTGGAGATATATTAGGGGCTGAGCAATCAGGTCATATTGGAAATATTGGACTTGAACTTTATATGGAACTACTTCAAGATGCTATCAACGAAATTAAGGGTAAACCAATTCAGAGGAATAAAAATATTGAATTTATGACACCATTTAATGGTTACATTCCGACATCTTATATTGAGAATTCTAGTGAAAGACTCAGATTTTATAAGAAATTGTCTAATAGTTCCACTGAAAACCAAATTAAAGACATTTTGGAAATTATTTATGATCAATATGGAAAATTTCCGGATGAACTGGTCAATTTACAAAAAATACTACTTTCTAGAATAAATATTCAAGATCTTGGAATTAAAGCTATAAAAACAAAAACCTCAAGTATTATTTTATATTTTGATAATAATTTATTAAGCTCTGAACCATTTTTGAGGGATAAAGTCCTAAACTTTTTTATGCAAAGGCCAAAAATTTACAAAATAAATCCAGATTACTCGATTAATTGTTTATTTAAGGATAAGATTAATATTGATACATTATTAGATTTTACTGAATTTTTAAAAATTAAACTAAATGATTAAATATTAGGATTATGATTATGAAATGGATTTTTACAGTTTTACTATCTCTTAGTTTTTCACAATTTTCTGCTTATGCAGATGAAGCTGATCCAATTGTTGCTGAGGCAGCAGGAAAAACTATCAGGAAATCAACTCTATTGAGTTACCATAAACAAAATCTTAACTTTGTGAGAAGTGGTAAAAAAGTTACTCTTCAAAGTTCACTTAATGATCTTATTGATAGAATAATTGGTATTGAAGAGGCTAAAAAAGTTAATATTCATAAAAGACCAGATGTCGTCAAAAAGATGAATGATATTATTTATCATGCATATATATCTGATGAATTAACCCCTAAACTTAATAAAATAAAAATCAGTGATAGCGATGTTAAATCTTACTATTCAAAAAACAAAGAGTATAAAACATCTCAAATTTTATTAAGACTAAGAACAACTCCTACTGATGTAGAGTTAGCAGAATCTATGGCTTTAGCTAATAAAATATATAATGAGGCCATAAAAAACCCAAAGAAATTTTCAGAACTTGCTAAAAAATACGGTCAAACCACAACTGCTCTTACTGGTGGAGATATGGGATATCAACCTCGAGTAAGATTGGCTCCTGAATATTACGAATCTATAAAAGGTAAGCGCATTGGTTACATCACGAATCCGTTTAGAACACAATACGGAATACATATTGTAATGGTAACTGGTGAGAAGAAATTTGAACAAATTGATACAAACCTATATCAAAAAATCCTTTATGATGTGAAAAGAGATGAGATTTTAGCTGACTATTTCGCCAAAAAGAGAAATAATGCCAAAGTTAAAATTCACAAGGATAAACTATAGATGAGTAAAGTTTTTGTTTTCTTTCTAATTATTTCATTTAACGTACATGCTAAACTATTAGATAAAATAGCTGGGGTTATTAACGATAAAGTATTCACACTATCTGAAATAGAAAGGGTTAAGAAAACTATTAATATCAGAAAAGAAATCGCTCCATTTATTTATAAAGGTACCAAATACAGCAACTCAGACATCCTAAATATTCTTCATAGAAACTTTGTAATTAAAGACAGATTAGCTGAATTAGGGTTCGTAATTTCTGACGATGCCGTTGAATCAAGAATCAAAGAAACTGAAAAAGGTTTACGACTTAATAGAAAAGAACTTTTACTATTTTTAAAGTCAAAAGGTATAAGCTTTAATGAGTATTTTGAACTAATCAGAGAAGCTATGGAATACAGCGTTTTCCAAAGAAGAATTATTGGACCTCTTGTAACAATAACTGATCAAGAATTAAAAAACTTTTATTATACTGCAAATTCAAACAATAAAGCATTAAGCTTTAAATATAAAGTTCTAGATTTCAGTATCGCTAAAAATAAAGTTCCAAAAGAAGATTTAAAAAGACTACCAGAAATTTTATTAAAATATAAAAAGACTGGAAATCTCCCTCAGATTTATTCCGATTTAGACACTAATGATCTGGGAACTTTATCTGATGAAGATCTTCCCAAAGACTTATCAGCACTATTAAAGAAAACTAATGAGAATACTTTCTCTAAACTCTATATAAAAAATGGTGTTATCCACAGTTTTTATATAACCAAAAAAGACTTAGCTGAATCGAGTGATTTTTTAGCAAAAAAGAATATGATTTATAATCAAATTTTCATCAATAGATCAGCTAAAATATCTGATAATTGGTTTTCAAGAGAAATCTTAAACTATTATACGCTTAATAATCTATGATTAGAGTTACTCAAGGCCATGAAAAAGGAATTGGCTTAGAGATATTTTTAAAAGCATATTTAACACTTAAGAAAGAACATCAGAAACTGTTTAAGCTCTATTGTTTTAGAGACTCACTAGAATCAACATTAATTAACTGCAAGATACCATTTCAGATCAATAAAAATTCTACGAATTTTAGTAGTAGTGATCTTTCATGTGAATTTTTAAAAAATAAAAATTTGAGTGAAACCATGATCTCCTTAAATAAAAGTATTAGAGATATGGATAATACTGATATTCTATTAACTCTACCTAGCTCTAAAGATCAGTTTAAGGATGATGATAATCATTACAATGGCCATACAGAATATTTCAGACAATTCTTTAAGAACAATGAAATAACGATGTCTTTTTTAAGTAGCTCCTCAAATTTTTTACTTCTTACCGATCATATAGACATAAACGAAGTATCAAAATCTATTAATGAAAAATTAATTACAGAAAAGATAAAGCACTTCTTGGATTCGAAATTACCAAATAGAGAAATTAAAGAAGTTTTTTTTAGTGGTATTAATCCACATTGTGGAGAAAATGGATACATTTCAAAAGACGACGAAGTCATTAATAAAGCAATCGAAACATTAAAGAAGCGCTATCAGCATATTAATTTTCATAATATGCAAGCAGGAGATACTCTTCACTTTAATATTAAAAATAAAAGCCAATTATTTATATACAGCTCCCATGACCAAGGCCTTGGTGTCTTTAAATTAAAATATGGATTGACTGGTATTAATTTCAGCTGTGGACTTCCTTTTAAAAGAGTAAGTGTGGATCATGGAACAGCCTTTAATTTATTTGGGAAGAATCAAGCAAGTTATATTGGTATGACATATTTAATGGATGAAATTCTTTCTTGGACATAAAAAAAGGAAGCTAAAAAGCTTCCTTCTTTCTATCTAAATAATTTAATAATTAATTAGAATTTACCTTGAAGCATGAATGCAATAACGAATCCTAAGATTACTAGGGACTCGATAAGTGCCATTGCAAGAATCATTGGTGTAAAGATTTTACCTTGAGCTTCTGGGTTTCTTGCGATACCTTCAAGAGCTGCTGAAGCTGCTTTACCTTGAGCTGTAGTTCCACCAAGAGCTGCTAAACCGATTGTAATTGCTGCCGCTAATGCGATCATTCCGTTAACTTCCATCTTATTCTCCTTAAAAGTTAATTCTAGTGCGCGTGATCCTCATGATCGTGAGTTTCAACCGCCATAGATATATAAATCATTGATAATAGTGTAAATACGAATGCTTGCATAAAACAAACAAAAATACCTAAACAGTAAAACGGTAGAGGTACAATATACGGTACGAGATCAGAAAAAATAGCTAGAACCGTATGGTCACCTAACATATTTCCTCTAATTCTTAAACCTAGAGTCATAGGTCTCATTGCATGAGAAATTATTTCTAAAACAAAAATAAGTGGTGCCATAGCAAGCATTGGTCCAGCAAAGTGCTTTAAATGACCCATTAGCCCCTGAACCTTTACTCCCATAGCATTATAGTAGATAAAAATCCAAATACCTAAAGCTAGACCTGTATTGAAGTTCTCAGTAGGAGGTAAAAAACCTGGAATTAGTCCAATTAAGTTATTTAAAAATACAAAACCAAAGTAAAAGATTAAAAGAGGGTAGTAAGTTTTAGCGTCTTTCGCACCCATTGTATTTTTAGCTAAGGTATAAATAAAATCACCAATAAACTCCACAAAATTTCTAAAAGAAATCCCCTTATCAGGAATAACACTTGAATCTACAGAGCTTGTTTTAAATCTGTATAAAAGACCACCTAGAAGAAATATAGTCGCCGTAAAAAGAAATGTTACCGTATGTTCTGCAAGGCCAACAGACTCTGCTACTCCATGTAACCATGTAAAACCACCAGCTGCTAAAGCATTAGAACTCACTAGTAGCATTAAAAGTGAAATAATATACTTCATATAAAAAATCCTTAAGTTTTTTTAACTACTCTTTTAATACTTAAAACAAAGATAATCAATTGAATTTTATATAACAAGACCACAAAAATTTCTTTTCCTGGTACTATCTTCATAAAAACATAAAATCCTATAATTAAAATCACCAATTTAAGCAACGCACAAAGCCATGTAGGTAAAATTCCTCTATTTTTTTCTATTCCTAATAGATCAGCACCTACAATTATTAAAAAATATTGATTTAGAAAAATTGCTATAAAAAACATCAAAACATAAGGTAAAGCCTCAAAGCCAAATAAAAAAGGAGGCCAGAGAAGATTCAATATAGTACCAAATACATACTTTCTTATATAGATTTTATTTCTTATTTGCATAACGGATCATTAAGTAAAATGTGTAAGCTATAATAACAACTATAAAAATCAGCCCTGTTATTGTGCTAATTATTTCTTTTTCTATTAAAATATAAACCAAAGCAAAAACCCCTAAAATAGTTGAAGGTAAACCGACAGCCAAACCAAGGACTTTTAATATATTTGGCTTATCTTCCTTCATCTCTTTCTAGCAATTCTTCTGTTATATAAAGCTTCTAATCGTTGATTTATAATTTCTGGATGAGGATAGTCCCCAAGGATTGAATAGTATATATTGTAAGCTTCTTTTAATCTTTCCGAACTTTCATAAGCATTAGCTATTAGAAATTTTGTATTAACAATTTTATCTAGGTTTGATTCTCTTCTTAAATATTCTTTCCAGTTTTCTAAAGCACTATTCCATTCTTTTCGATAGAAATGTGCAAGCCCTAAGAAATAATATTTATCCAGAATTAATTCCTGCTCTAATTTATCATCTAAGCTTTTAAATTCCTTAATTGCGCGTTGGTAATTTTTTTGTTCAAAAATTGATTTAGCATACATCAGTTTATATCTGTTTTGGTCTTTTAAAACTGGTTGAAATCGTAATAGAGTGTTGAATTGTTTTTCGGCAGATTCAAAGTCTTTCAAATTTTCAAAATTGATAAAAGCCATTCTTTCTAAAGATTTAACCTGCCAGTTTGGTTCATTTGAATTTTCAACTATACTTTCATAATAATGCAGGCTTTTTTTATAATCATTCAGATAGATTGAATATAAATCACCAAGTTGATAATTTATCTTTATCCCAATATTTTTGGATGGTTTTTTTATAAGGATGGATTCGTAGATCTTAGCTGCTTTTTTGAATTGCTGCTCATTGATCAAATCTTGTGCTTTAATAATATCTTTATAAAGACCGGATGAAAATCCACATCCGGTCATTATAAAAATTAAAAATATAAAATAAAATTTACTCTTCATCATCCGTTTCAGCAATCTTCTCAACTGCAACAACAGATTCACCTTCTTTAAGATTTATAAGTCTAACACCCTGGGTATTTCTACCAAGAAGTGATATCCCAGAAATCTTTGTTCTAATTACCTGACCATTATTTGTAATAATCATTAGATCATCACTTTCACTTACAGGTTTAATTTGTGCGATATTTCCAGTTTTATCAGTTAACTTCATGGCAATAATACCTTTACCACCACGAGATTGTTTTCTGTATTCTGAAGTTTGAGAACGCTTACCATAACCTTTATCAGTAACAGAAAGTAATTCCATACCATCATCAATAATGGCCATACCAATAGCTCTTTCATCTTCAGTTAATGCAATAGCTTTAACCCCTTGAGAAACTCTACCCATAGGACGACAATCTGATTCTGCAAATCTAATAATTTTTCCAGAGTTAGCACAGATTAGGATATCTTTTTTACCGTCAGTAATTCTAACACCTAATACTGCATCTCCTTCATTAATTTTAATTGCTCTAATTCCAGATTGCTTAACATTTTTATATTCTTCAAACTTAGTTTTCTTAATTAAACCTTTCTCAGTAGCGATGACTAAATAGGTATCGTCGTAAGATTTTGGAACAGGGATAATTTCAGTAACTTTCTCGTCACCTTTAAGTGGAAGAAGGTTAACAATATTTCTTCCTTTAGAAGTTCTAGATCCTTCTGGAATCTCATAAACTTTAAGTGTGAAAACTGTTCCTTTGTTTGTGAAGAACATTAATTTGTCATGAGTTTCCGCTGTAAAGATTGTTGTAAAGAAATCATCTTCACTTGATGCACCTTTAACACCTTTACCACCGCGTTTTTGGGCCTTATAAGTGTCAGTTGGCATTCTCTTTAAATAGCCTTTATGTGTAATCGTAACAATTACTTCTTCATTTTTAATTAGATCTTCAATTTGAATCTCATCTGATCTTGCAACGATTTCAGTTCTTCTTTCATCACCATAATTATCAAGAACTTCAGCAAACTCATCACTTACAATTCCTCTAATTAAATCTTCTGAACCTAGAATTTCTTCTAATCTTGCAATCTCTTTCATAATTGCTTCGTAATCAGCAATAATCTTATCTCTTTCTAGACCGGTAAGTCTTTGAAGTCTCATATCTAATACAGCTTGCGCTTGAATATCAGACATAGAGTAATTACTCATTAATTTAGACTTAGCTTGTGCTGGTCCTTCTGACTTTTTGATTAGTTCAACAATCGCATCAATATTTTCAACTGCAATCTTTAAACCTTCTAAAATATGAGCTCTAGCTTTCGCTTTCTTTAACTCATACATTGTTCTTCTAATGACAACTTCACGTCTATGATCAATAAAACACTGAAGTTGTTCTTTAAGGTTCATTACTTTTGGCTGACCATTCTTAATAGATAAGAAGATAATACCAAAAGAAACTTGCATTTGAGTCATCTTATAAAGTTTATTTAAAATGATATTTGCAGGTTCACCACGTTTAATATCAATTACAATTCTAATACCAAGTTTATTTGATTCATCTCTAATATCAGAAATACCTGTAACTGTTTTTTCTGAAGCTAGTTTTGCAATTTTTTCAATAAGCTTTGCTTTGTTTACTTGATAAGGAATTTCTGTAACAACAATTCTTTCCCTTTCTTGTTTACCGTGAACTTCAATATCAGCTTTCGCTCTAATTTGAATAATACCCTTACCAGTATGATAAGCAGATTTAATTCCACTTGTCCCTTGAATACTACCTGCAGTAGGGAAATCAGGTCCTGGAATAATAGTCATTAATTCATCAATACTAACATCAGGATTTTTAATTAATGTCTGAAGACCATTCATAATTTCAGTTAAATTATGTGGAGGTATATTAGTTGCCATACCTACGGCGATACCTGCAGAACCATTAATTAATAAATTAGGAACTTTCGTTGGTAAAACTTGCGGTTCACTTAATGAATCATCATAGTTTGGTTGCCATTCAATAGTTTCTTTATCGATATCTTTTAACATCTCTTCAGCAAGTTTTTTCATTCTTACTTCGGTATACCTCATGGCCGCTGCATTATCTCCATCGATTGAACCAAAGTTACCTTGGCCATCAACAACTGGATATCTCATTGAGAAATCCTGAGCTAGTCTAACGATTGCTTGATAAACTGAAGAGTCACCATGTGGGTGATACTTACCAATTACATCACCAACAACTCTTGCTGATTTTAAAAATGGTTTATTATGATAATTATTTAGTACGTGCATGGCATATAATACACGTCTATGTACTGGTTTTAATCCATCTCTAACATCTGGAAGTGCTCTTGATACAATTACACTCATGGCATAATCAAGAAAACAATCCTTCATTTCATCTTGGATTAATAGGGGAGCTATATTCCCGTGATTGTGATCTGATGTATTGTTATTTTCGTCACTCATATATTATTCGTCCTTAAAAAATTATATATCTAAGTTTTTAACATTAAGAGCATTGCTTTCAACAAACTCTCTTCTTGGTTCAACCTGATCTCCCATTAAAACAGAGAAAACTTGATCAGCATCAATTGAATCTTCAATCTTAACTTGTAGTAATGTTCTATTTTCAGGATTCATTGTAGTTTCCCAAAGTTGTTCTGGGTTCATCTCTCCAAGTCCCTTATAGCGTTGAACATAAGCTCCTTGTTTACCAGATGAAATTACAAAATCTGCAAATTCACCAAGTGAAGTATAAGTTTCTTCACTCTTGTCATTTTTGAAAACGAAAGTTGAATTAAAGAAAGATTTAATACCTTCATAATGATTTAAAAGATCTTGGTATTCAGTTGAATCAACAAAATGATGTGAAATTTTAAATTGTTTCGTTCTTAAAGTACTGGCTACTGTTACTCTTATTAAATGTGATTCATGAGATGGATCTTCAACTATTTCAAATGAATATTTTTTCAAAGTTTCATTCTCAATTGATTTAAAGTGTTCAGTTAATTCACTAACAATACCCTCTAAAACATTTTTCGCTTTTAAATTACCAGCATCAAGTTTTCCCTGCTCAATAATTTTAGCTATTAAAGCTTTGTCATAATGACGATCATAAGAATTTAATAAATTATTAAATGCCTTATACTTATTTAAAAGAGTATTTACTTCTTCTTCATCCTTAGTAGAACCATCTATTGTAATATTTGAATTACTTAGAGCAGTACTAATTAAGAATTTTTCTAATGTCTTTTCATCTTTTAGATATTTTTCGACTTTACCTTTCTTATATTTATACAACGGTGGTTGTGCAATATATAGATGTCCTCTTTCAATAAGCTCAGGAAACTGTCTATAATACAGAGTTAATAAAAGTGTCCTAATATGTGCACCATCAACATCCGCATCAGTCATTATTACAATTTTGTGATATCTAAGTTTTGAAATATCAAAATTCGTTTTACCAATACTAGTTCCCATAGCCTGCACTAAAAATTTAATTTCATCAGAAGCTAAAACTTTATCGTATCTTGCTTTTTCAACATTAAGAATCTTACCTTTAAGTGGAAGTATTGCTTGGTGCTTTCTATCTCTCCCTTGCTTAGCTGAACCACCCGCTGAGTCACCCTCAACGATATATAGTTCACAAAGAGCAGGATCTTTTTCCTGACAGTCAGCCATCTTTCCTGGCAGACCAGCAAAATCCATTGCCGATTTTCTTCTTGTTAATTCTCTTGCTTTTCTAGCTGCATCTCTAGCAGCTGCTGCATCAACAGATTTTTTAATTACTGTTTTACCAACACTTGGGTTTTCCTCTAAGAATTGCTTAAATTTTTCACCAACTAGAGAGTTAACAATTCCCTCTACCTCACTTGATCCAAGCTTATCTTTTGTTTGTCCTTCAAATTGCGGGTTAGCTAGCTTAGCAGAAATAATGGCCGTAAGACCTTCTCTCATATCATCTCCAGTAAGACTTAACTTACCTTTGATTAAATTATTATCTTTAGCATAATTATTTAAAACACGAGTCAACGCAGTCTTAAAACCTGATACGTGAGTACCACCACCTGGAGTATTAATATTATTTGCATAACCAGTAAGAGTCTCTGAATATGAATCAGTCCATTGCATTGCAATTTCTATTTCATAATCATCTCTTGAATGAAAGAAATATACTGGCTTTTTGTGGATTGCAGTTTTTGCTCTATTTAAATATAAAACAAATTCTCCAAGTCCACCTTCAGCATGAAAAGTTTCTTTTTTATCAGATCTTTCATCCTTAATTGTAATCTTTAAACCTTTATTTAAGAAGGCCATCTCTCTAAATCTATTAGCAAGACGATCATAATCGAATTCGTGAATTTCAAAACATTCAGCATCTAATTTGAAAGTTACAGCTGTTCCGCTTTCTTCTTGTCCACATTCACCAATAACTTCTAGTGGAGCTACTGCCACACCACGGTTAAATTCAACTTTGTGAACCTTTCCATGTTTTTTAATTTCAAGTTTAAGTGAAGAACTCATTGCGTTTACAACTGCAGCACCAACACCGTGAAGACCACCGGAAACTTTGTATGCTCCATCATCTTCATTAAACTTTCCACCTGCGTGAAGTTTTGTATAAACAATCTCTGCTGCTGAAATACCTTCAGTAGGGTGCATCCCAACTGGAATTCCTCTACCATCATCAACAACAGTTATAGAATTATCAATGTGAATAATAACTTTAATTTCTGTACAGTAACCTGCTAGTGCTTCATCAACTGCATTATCAACAATCTCATAAACACAATGGTGAAAACCTCTAACGCCAGTATCACCAATATACATACCAGGTCTTTTCCTAACGGCTTCAAGACCTTCTAAAACCTTAATTTTATCAGCGGTATACTCGGTACTAACTTTAGAAATTGAATCAGTGTTTTGATCCATAAACAACATCTCCCTCTGCTATATAAAACGAAAAAAATTTTTAATTAATGTATCCATCTTTTAAAAATACTTTTTTTGCTTCTTCTATTTTTTCAAGTTCCTTCTTAAAATTCTCATTCGCCGTTGTTATTAAAACTTGAAAACTCTTAGCTTGTAGATAAGAGATTAAGTTTTTCCAACGACGTTCATCTAACTCACCTGATACATCGTCAATAAGTACCATAGGGTAGGAGTTAAATTTATACCGAAAAAGCTCTATATAGGCAAATAAGAGGCTCAGAAAGCTCATTTTTTGTTGTCCCAAGGAACAGTATTCATAAGAATTATAACCATCAAAATGAAACACATAGTCATCTTTATGTACGCCGCTTCGCGTATGCCCAATGATTTGGTCCTTTTGAACACTTTCTTGATAATATTCTAAAATTTCTTGCTCTGTATTATTTAAAAACTTTGAATCAAGTTCTATTTCCAAATCATGGGTCTCATCGAATATAATCTTAAAAGTTAACATACAATATTCTTTTAATTCTTTTAGAAACTGCTTTCTATGTTGAATTAACTCATATGAAAACTTTGCAAGCTGAGGATCATTAGCATTTATTTGATCTATATATTGGGGTGGTTTTTTTGATAGTAAATTATTTCTAAATCTCAGAGCACTCGTAAAGCTTGAAAGTGCTTTCTTATAAACCGGAGATATATAAGATAAATGGGTGTCTATCCAATTTCTTCTAAAAGCTGGCACAGAATGGAAAGAGAATGAATCAAATGGATTTATAAAAATAACTTTTAAATCTAATTTCTTTTTAGTTGGGGTATTATTTAAGAACCAATTATTTGATAAATTATCTATTTTTCCACTATAAGATAAAAAATCACCTTCATTATCAAAAACCGAAGAAAATATAATTTCTGGTTTTTCACTTTCTACACTTATTAATTGTGGAAAAGCTGTATTTTTACGAAAAGATTTACGATTTATTAAAAAATAAATAGCTTCCAACAAGTTAGTCTTACCATTTCCATTATTACCAAAAATACAATTTATTCCATCAGAAAATTCGGTAATAGAATTATTTAAATTTCTAAAATTCTCAACTTGTAGTCGTTTAAGATAAATTTGTGTCATTTAAATTTTTAATGGCATAATAATACCAAGGAAGTTTTCTTCTTCAACAGATCTTACTATTACAGGGCTTAGTTCATTGTTAAATTCAAATGTAATCTCTGATACGTCTAAGACAGTTAATACTTCAATCATATATTTTGCGTTGAAACCAATTTCTAATTCGTTTCCATCGTAATCTATCAATAATGTTTCAGTTGCATGACCTAAAGATGGGTGATCTGCTGATATTTTTAGATCTGTATTTGTAATAGAAAATTTTATTCCGTTGGTTTTTTCATTGGACAAAAGTCTGATTCTTTTAACTGCATCAACTAAATTACTTTTCTCTAGAGTGAATGAGAACGATGTTTTAGAAGGTATAACTGTTTGGTATTTTGGGTATTCCCTTGCTATTAATCTAACTGATAAAAAATAATCTTCATTAGCTGATGCGTAAAGAAAAGACTCATCAATATTTATTTTTACTTCGCCCTCAGAATAGGTATCAGCTAATTTTTTTAATTCAGCTATTCCTTTCTTCGGAATTATAACTCCATCAGATAAAACTGAATTTTCTGATTGAAAATTATTAATATCAAGTAAAGCTAATCTATGACCATCTATAGCTACAGCTCTAAGCTTGCTTTCGATATGTTGGAAGTAAATACCGTTTAAATTAATTCTGGTTTCATCATTTGAAATCGCATGACTTGTTTTTCCAATAACTTCAAGTAAATCTTTTGATTTTAAAATTATAGGTTTTGAACTATTTTCAAAAGTAACTTGTGGATAATCGTCTGAACTTGTGATTAAAAGTGAATAATTTATATTCTTGCAGTTAATTGCTAGTATATTATTACCTTTATCAATTTTTAAATTTAATGAATCATCTGGTAATTCTCTTAAAATATCTGACAAATTTTTAGTATTAATACAGAACTTTCCTGGTTCACTTATTTGAGCTTTTAGTAAAACCTTAGCTGTTACTTCTAGGTCTGTAGCAATTAGTTCCAAATGGTGATTCTCTGCAATTATTAAGCAATTTGTTAAAATTGGTCTCGAATTTTTTTTATCAATAACGGTTAGAATTTTATTAATACCATCTCTCAATAAATGTGATTCAATTGCTATATTCATGATTACCTCTAATTTGAGATATTTTTTAGCTTGGTTTAAACAGATACGCAAGTCCGTCTATTTTAGTTCTTATATATAATATTTTATATATAAATATATTTATTATTAAGGGAAAAATGTTTGTGGACAATTATGAAAGAGCTTTAAATTCAAATACTTATAGGTGAAATTCAAATTATAACTTTTTGGCCTACGCATTTAGTAATGAGTTTTTGTTGCGTATATTATTTTTGTTACTCAGAAAAATAGTTTAAATTAATTTTTTTCAACATCATTTTTAACAAAATAAAATTTGATGATTAATAATTAACCCAATCTTATATGTTTTTGATCGTTTTTTCACATTTTTATTCACAATGTTTAAAAGTAAAGCTGTTAATTTGATAACTACTTTTCAACTTTGTGTGGAATTGTTGAAAACTAAATTTTATAGTTTTTAACAAAGTAGTTCCCGCGTTGATTTTTAACGATGTCTTATTTATGGAGAATTTTCAGTGAAAATAATATTTTTAAAGTCTAGATTCTATCTCGTAGAGTTGTTGAGATATTTTAGAATTCTCTTTTAGTAGGTTTTGGACCTTCTTTATACCGTGGATGACGGTGCTGTGATCTCTATTATCAAAAAATTCACCTATATCTTCTAAGGTCTTTTTGAGAATTTTGTGCGACATAAACATTGCTATATGTCTCGCTAGGGCAACCTCTTTTTTTCGAGATTTACCTTTAATATCACCAAGTGTAATTTTGTAGTAGTTGGCAACATTTTTAGAAATTGATTCGATCGTTAATATTTTGTCTTCTAAACCTTCGCAAAGATTAAGCTGTTCTTTTGCTATTTCTAGGTCAATATCAACATTCATCAAATCAGAGTATGCACCGAGTTTTACTAAATTACCTTCAAGCTCCCTAACATTGGTTTTCACGCAACTTGCTATAAGATTTATAACCTCATCGTCTAAGTAAATATCTTTTTCTACGGCTTTCTTTTTAAGTATCGCTATTCTTGTTTCAAGGTCTGGCTGTTGGATATCTATTAAAAGAGCACTTGATAGTCTTGTTCTTATTCTGTCTTCAATCCCAACAATTTCTTTAGGTGGTTTATCACTTGTAAAGACAAGTTGCTTACCCTTGTTTTGAAGTTCGTTAAATATGTGAAAAAATTCCGACTGTGTTCTTGTTTTATTTTTTAGTTCATGAATATCATCTATAATAAGAATATCAACTAGTTCAGTATATTTTCTTCTGAATTCATTTATTTTATTGTTATTTCCTGTAGTGCTTTGAATAGCTAAGACCATTTCTGACATGAATTCGTTTGCTGTGGTAAAATAAATTCTATTATGTGGAGTAGTCTTTTGGATATAGTTGCAAAGTGCGTGAAGTAAGTGGGTTTTTCCAAGGCCAGAGTTTCCATGAATATATAATTGCGGATAAATTTTTCCTGGATCTTTTGCTACTGCAAGGGAGAAAGCGTAGGCCATATTATTGGAAGGCCCTACAATAAAGTTATCAAATGTTTTATTTGAATCATATCTTTTGCTTTTTGTTCCTTTATTGTGTTGAATTACCTTACTTTCAATTTCTTGTTGAATATCTTCTTTTGAATTAAATTCTGGAAGTTTAAATGAAACTTTATTGCTTACAGATTTTTCTTCTTGTTTAATTTTAATGTTATTTTCTGTATTTAGAGTATTATTAATAGAATTAATTAAATTCTTTTTATTTGATATTGTAGTAATTTCAATGGTATATTCTGAACCTAAGGTTTTAAATATAATTTGTTTGATTTCGTTGATATAGTGAGATTCAATCATTTTCTTGATAAAACTTGTGGTGACTGAAAATGTTATTTTTTGATCACTAAGTTCCGTCATAGTGAAAGTACTTTCAAAAAAAGCTTTGTATTTTTGGGGACTTATCATTAATCTTAAGCCATTAAGCACTTCTTCATTGATTGAATTTAGTTCTTCATTAGAAAAAGTCTCAGATGTTAGTAAACTGGAGTTTTCTGTATTTGTTTGTTGATTATCCTCCCTTTTTTCTAGTTCTTCTAGTGTAGGATATTCAAAATCTTTAATTTCTTGGTTCTTTAAGTTATTGTTATTGTTGAATGAGTTGAAGTTTATAAAGTGATTGAATGGAAAATCATTACTCATTAATTTCTCTCTCTTGGTTTATTGGTAGCAGGATATCTAGCATGGCCAAAAGTTTTTATCAATAAGTTGATTTTTTTTTCATATATAAATAATTTTTTATTTGACCCAAGGCCGTATTTTTTGTAAAAATGCTCACCTAAAAATCATTGTAGACAATAACGCTATAGGAAATAATTATGAGTAAGAGAACTTGGCAACCAAAGAAATTAAAAAGATTAAGAAAGCACGGATTCTTAAAGAGAATGAGTAGTCCGGGTGGAAAGAATGTTATTAAGGCTAGAAGAGCTAAAGGTAGAAAAAGTTTAACTGTTTCTACTGGTACTAAATAACATTTGCACCAAAAATTTTTAAAAGTTAACAGATTGTTAAATAAAAGCGATTTTCAGGGCATGCGTTCTGGAAGTCGCTTTTTTGCGTCTGGAGTTTTAGTTCTCTACGTAAAAGAGACTAAGATTGGCAGAAATAGAATGGGTATCGCAGTTTCGAAAAAATTTGGCAAAGCCAATAAAAGAAATACGTTTAAGCGACTTCTTAAAGAGAGTTTTAGGTTAAATCAAAATGCCATTAAAAATTCTAATTTTGATATAGTTGTTACCCCTAATCTTAGAAAAATTAATAAGGAGAGGCTTGAATACAAGCAAGTCTTTAAAATGGTTCAAGATGATCTCAAAACATCTATGTCCTGCAGTTTCAAGAGATAGCTATTTCAAAGCCATTGTGGTAAGAAGTGGCTAAATTAGGAGATTTAAATGCAATCAAAAGAAAATAGAAATGCTATTTTAGCTGTTATTATTTCTGGAGTTATATTATTTGGATGGAATTATTTATTTCCTACGCAAACTTATGACACTAATCAGGTGATGGAAAAGAAAGAAATGTCTGTCGAAGATATTAAACCTGTTTCTGAAAATTCAAATGAAAAGAAAATCAATAGTGTTATCCCTAATTCGATTGAAGAAAAAGTGATTACTTTGAAGGACGGTAACTTAGAATTTACTATTGATTCATTTTTAAATCTTCAAACAGTTAACTCTATTAATTCTGATAAGTTAGTAAGTGAAGTTTTTAAAAAATCAGATTTTGAAATACTTATTAATAATTCTAAACAAAAATTTCAATTAACAAAAATTAATGATTCAACCGTAAAAATTTCAACTTTAAATCAAGAAATAACTGGTACTGTAGCCCTTAATTCTAAGGGATATCTGGATATTGATTTGAATGGAAAAAGTGTTTTTGTTCCAAGATTAGGTTTGAAATCTGAAGAACAAGAAATGGATGATGGTCAAAAGTTTAATTCTTTTGTTTTGTATAGTGACGGTCTTGATACTGTTAAGGTAGGGGAAGAAGATACTGAAAAATTTGAAGGTAAGTTTGGTTGGTTTGGATTAGATTTTAACTATCATATACTTTCCTTTGTTCTTGACTCAAATAAAATGTATAAACTTCAAACTAAAGGTAATTTGCTACTAATTGAACCATTAGAAGGTGCTAATTCTTTTAATTATAAGGTTAGTTTTTTGAAGAAAAATTATGATGACCTTAAGAAGTTTGGCTTTAACCTAAGCAAGTCTGTTGATTTTGGTATATGGGAGATAATTGCAGTTCCGATTTTAAGAGGGCTTCAGTATTTTTATAATTTATTACAAAATTATGGTTTATCTATTATTTTATTAACTATATTAATTAGGCTGTTAACATTTCCGCTTCAATACAAGTCTTTTAAATCAATGAAGAAAATGCAGGTTATTCAACCAGAACTAAAAAAAATAAAAGAAAAGTATAAAGATAATCCACAAAAGGTTCAGCAAGAAACAATGGCTTTATTTAAAAAAGCTGGAGCAAATCCTCTAGGCGGTTGTCTTCCAATGCTGCTTCAAATGCCAGTGTTTTTTGCTTTTTATAAAGTACTTTTTACTTCAGTTGAGCTAGTAGATGCACCTTTTTATTTTTGGATAACAGACTTAAGCGAGAAAGATCCATTTTACATTTTACCTGTACTTATGGGAATTGCCATGTGGCTTAATATGAAATTAACACCTAGTACAACTATGGATCCAGCTCAACAAAAAGTAATGATGTTTATGCCAATAATGTTTTCATTATTCATGCTTAATCTACCAGCTGGTTTAACTTTATATATCCTAGTTTCTACTATTGTTGGTATGCTTCAACAGCTGTTTGTTTATAAGAGAACAGCGTAATATGCTTTGGTTATTTTATGGATGTTTATACTGATGAATCACCTATAATTGCTTGTAGTAGTGGGAACACTACTAACAGTGCTATTGGGGTCATTAGAATTTCAGGAAGTAATTTTTTTAATCAAATTAATAAGTTTTTTTCATGTGATCTAAATTTGTTAAAGCCTCGTTATGCGACATTTTGTAAAATTCACGATCAAGATGTTATTGTTGATGAAATTGTTTTAACTTATTTTAAAGCGCCTCATTCCTATAATGGTGAGGATATTCTTGAATTTGGTGTACATGGTAATAAATTAAATATTGATAGAATTATCAATTTATTAATAACCAATAGTAATATTCGATATGCCCTGCCTGGGGAATTTTCATTCCGGGCCTATAAAAATAAAAAATTAAGTTTATCACAAGTGGAAGGGTTGGATTTGCTTCTTAATGCTAATACCGTGTTCGAGTTAGACCAGGGTCTATCACTTATGGGTGGAGCTTTAAAAAAGAACTTTGAAAATCTTTTATATGATTTTAAAAAGCATAAATCATCTGTTGAGTTTGGATTTGATTTTTTGGAAGATATCGGAGAAGACAGGTTTAAAAAAGAATTTTTCGGTAGCTTGAATAATTTAAAAATCAGTATTGAAAAATTATACAGTAAAGTTCTTAATCAAGGGGATAATCTGATTAATCCTGAGATTGTACTTTACGGGCTGCCAAATTCGGGAAAGAGTAGTCTTTTTAATAAATTATTAAATGAAGATAGGGCCATTGTATCTGAAATTCAAGGTACGACCAGAGATTATATTCAAGAAAATCTTATGATTGAAAATAACATTTTTAAACTTATTGATACCGCTGGAATTCGAAAGACAAACGATTCTATTGAAGAAGTTGGTATTAATAAAGCCATTAATGTTCTCACTGATAGCTTTTATAAAATTCTGGTTATCAATCCATTTATATTTGAAAATTCTTATTTTGAAAGGATTAAAAATATTAAATTTGATCGTATTATTTTTACCCATTCAGATCTTCCGGATTTTGAAAGCCAGTGCAATAGGGTTCTTTCCATTTTTGGTCCTATAGAGCCAATTAAATCTGGTCCTATAGAACCAACCAAATCTGGCCCTATAGAACCAACTAAATCTGGTCCTATAGAACCAATCAAATCTGGTCCTATAGAACCAACCAAATCTGGTCCTATAGAACCAATCAAATTTGGTCCTATAGAACCACTTTATGTGAATCTTCGCTCGAATGAGTCCGAGTATATTACTCAACTACAGCTTGGGATTAATGATAAGTATTTGAAATTATTGGATTTTGATCCTGTATTGATTTCTAGGCACCGAGAATCAATACAGAATATTTACAATGAATTTAAAAAATACTACGAATTAGCCAGTACTGAAACGGACATGGCCATTATTAGCTCTGAATTAAATATAGTAGGCCATTGTGTTTCGGAGCTAATTGGTATAATTTCGCCAGACGAAGTTTTGAATAACATCTTTGATAATTTTTGTATAGGTAAGTAGTGTTCCATGTGGAACACTGGTTTAAGGTTTATGTACGATATTATAATTGTTGGTGGCGGACATGCTGGCGTTGAAGCCGCTCAAATTGCATCTCAGTTTAAAGACTTAAAAATTGGATTAATTTCTATGCCTGGTGTTGGCTTGGCATCAGCTCCTTGTAATCCGTCAATTGGTGGTGTTGGTAAGGGGCAGGTAGTAAGAGAGATTGATGCATTAGGTGGGATGACTGGTATTCTCGCGGATAAGGCAGGTATACAGTTTAGAACTCTTAATGAGTCTAAAGGCTATGCTGTACAGTCAACCCGAGTGCAAATTGACAAGGTTAGGTATAGTGAATTTGCTGAAGACTTTTTAAGTAAAATAGATAATATCAATATAATCCGAGAAAAAGTTATAAGTGTGATCCGTGTTGATTGTGGTTTTAGGATTAATACTGACAGTTCTACGTGGAACACAAAAAAGTTAATTTTTACTGTTGGAACTTTTCTTAATGGAAAGCTACATACAGGTTATGAGCAAAGTTCAGGTGGAAGATCCGATGCAGAAGCTTCAAATGGTATTGAAAATATTTTTTCGGACATAAAGACAGTTCCTGCTAGATTTAAAACAGGAACACCAGCTAGGCTGGATAAGGACTCGATAGATTACAGTCAGCTCGAAGAACAGGTTAGTGATAGTTCAGTAGAAAGTTTTCATGTTCTACATGGAACAAATTATAGAAATTTAAAGCAAGTTTCATGCTATTTAGCCCATACAAATTCAGAAACTTTAAAAACAATCAGGATTAATAAAGAACATTCACCTATGTTTAATGGGAGAATTAATGCTGTAGGCGCAAGATATTGTCCAAGCATAGAGGATAAAGCGTTTAGATATCCCGATAAAGATGTACATCATGTATTTATTGAACCTGAAAGTCATGAATTAGATACAGTTTATCCAAGTGGAATATCAACATCTCTTCCAAAAGACGTTCAGGACGATCTAATGAAAAGCATTGTTGGGTTGGAAAAATGTAAAATTTTACAATATGGTTATGCCGTTGAGTATGATGTGGTGGACACTACACAGCTCGATAAGACATTACAAATGATATCAATACCAGGGTTGTATTTCGCTGGGCAGGTAAATGGAACCTCTGGTTATGAAGAGGCAGCTGGTCAAGGTTTGATAGCTGGAGCAAATGCAGCCCTTTCTCTTATGGATAAAGAACCTTTGATTTTATCAAGAAATGAATCTTATATTGGCGTTATGATTGAAGACCTTGTTAGTAATGTAAGAGATGAACCATACAGATTGTTTACCGCAAGATCAGAGAATAGATTATATATAAGGGAAGACAATACAACGCTTAGGATGGCTCCTTATAGAAGGTCTTTTGGTTTGCTTAAACCAGTGGATCTATACCAAGAAAACTTTATTTTCACTTATGAATCTTTACGTACAACCATTATGGAGTGCTATGTTGATGACAGAGATTCATTTTGCAAAGCTAACGATATCAAAGTTCCACGTAGAACTTCTATGGCAGAAATATTAAAACAACCAGCCCTTAATCCAATTGAAACTCTTAGCAAATTTTTAAGATTCAACGGCTTTGATATCGATAAAAGGATAGTGAAAACTTTGGCAATTTCATTCAAATATGAAGGATATATTGCAAAGTCTGATTTAATTTATAAAAAAACCCAAAGATTAGATTCAAAGAAAATTAATTATAATAATTTATTAACTAGTGAGAACATAAGCTTTGAGTGTAAAAAAAGAATTGAGAGAATAAAACCTGATACATTTGGTCAGTTAAGGATTATTGAGGGAATTAGGCCTGCGACTTTAGCAGCTGTAGCAGGAAGTTTAAGTTAGTATGGAAAATTTTATAGAAAGCTATTTTAGACTTTTAACTGAAGATTATGTAGGAATAAACCTAACAAGAATCACGGACTTTGAAGACTTTAAATTAAAGCAAATAGAGGACTCTATAGCTCCGTATAGTCAGTCAGTGCCGTTTAAAG
Source organism: Flavobacteriaceae bacterium (assembly GCA_964215955.1). Taxonomy (GTDB): domain Bacteria; phylum Bdellovibrionota; class Bacteriovoracia; order Bacteriovoracales; family Bacteriovoracaceae. The sequence continues at coordinate 248,607 of CAXPDR010000018.1, read as the reverse complement.
TAATACTGGATGATCTGTCTAAACCACACATAGATGTTGGCTTTGGTGGTGGATTTCCAATCTTACCTTTAGCGGAACTTTTGCCTAATAAAAAATTTCTAGGTGTAGAAACAAGAAATAAAAAAGTAAAAGTAGTAGGGGAAATTTCTAATAAATTAGGCCAAAATAATACAAATTTTTTTCACTCAAGAATCGAAAACATACTTATCGATAAAGAGTGCTCTATAAGTTTTAAGGCTGTCGGTAAAGTGAATGATTTCCTAGAAAAAGTGATAGCAACTGCGCCATGTGAAGTTTATTTTTATAAAGGTCCTGGTTTCTATGAATTGGAAAAGGATCAAATATTATTGGCTCAAAAAAACTGGGAAATGTTTGAAGAGAAGGAAATTAAATTAAAAACAGATAATATCGATAAAAGATATTTAATTGGCTTTAAAAATAGAAAAGTTCTACATGGAACATCAAATAAAGCTATGAATAACCTTGTCAAATTAAGTGACATAATCTAAAAAAAAGTATCACACTTCAATATATCGAGAGGAATATCAATGGCAAAAATAATAGCAATAGCTAATCAAAAAGGTGGAGTTGGAAAAACAACAACATCTGTAAATTTAGCAGCTTGCCTAGCCGCAGCAGAAAGAAGAACACTAGTAGTTGATCTTGATCCACAAGGAAATGCAAGTGTCGGTTTAGGTTTAGATAAGTCTAATTTTGTTAAATCTAACGTTTACCATGCTGTTATCGGTGAAGAAAATATTGAGAACTGTATTTATAATACAGATTTACCATCCCTAGATATATGTCCATCAGATAACAATTTAATTGGGGCTGAAGTTGAGTTAATGCATACTTTTGCAAGGGAAGTTAAGCTTAAAAATGCACTTGCTACAATTAAGTCAAAATATGATTACGTCATAATAGATTGCCCACCGTCATTAAGTTTGTTAACTGTTAATGGATTAAATGCTGCAGACTCTTTTATAGTACCAATGCAAACAGAGTATTATGCAATGGAGGGTTTAGCCCAACTTTTAAATACAGTTGAACTATTAAAGGATAGTTTAAACCCAGCTCTAAAAAACGAAGGTATTTTATTAACTATGTATGACGGAAGAAACAATCTATCTAAAGCAGTAGCAGAAGAAATTCAGAGTACATTTCCAGAGCAAACATTTAAAACAATAATTCCTAGGAACGTAAAACTATCGGAATGCCCAAGTCATGGTAAGCCAATAATTATGTATGATGTTACTTCAAAAGGATCTGAAGCATATCTTAACTTAGCGAGAGAAATCATTTTAAAAGAAGAATTGCAAAAGCAGGAAGAGCTAAAAAATTCTTCATTAGTTGATCAGGTAATTTTTAGAGAGGAATCAACTAATTTAAATGAGCAACAGATTTAGTGAGAGAGAGGTAATTTATGAGTAAACAGAAGTTAGCACTAGGTAGAGGTATGAGTGCACTACTATCAAGTAGTACAACAGCATCTGATGCTTCTATGAAAAAAGATGGTCCTATAGAACCAAAATCAAATGACGGACTTATTCTGTTACCTATAGAAAAGTTATTAGCCAATAAAGACCAGCCAAGAAAGATATTTAAAGACAAAGACCTTTTAGAGTTGAGCAATTCGATTAAAGAGAATGGAATAATACAACCAATAACAGTTTCTGAAGAAAATGGTAAATATACAATTATAGCAGGTGAAAGAAGATTTAGAGCAGCTAAACTGGCCGGTCTTGAAAGAGTTCCTGTAACAATAAAAAAAGTTACAAAAAAAGATACTCTTGTGATGGCCATTATTGAAAATGTTCAAAGAAGTGATCTAAACTGTGTAGAAGAAGCACTTGCTTACTATCAACTCATGAATGAGTTCAGTTTAACTCAAGAAGAAGTAGCAAAAAAAATCGGAAAAGAAAGATCTACAATTGCAAACTTCTTAAGAATATTAAAATTACCTAGAGAGGTGATTCAGTACCTACAAAGAGAGGACTTATCCTTTGGTCATGCTAAAATATTAGCTTCAATTAAAGATGATGAAAAATCTAAAAGATTAGCTAGAATTGCTATAGATGAAAAATTATCAGTAAGAGAGCTAGAAAAACTTATAAAGCAAAAGAAGGCAACAAAATCTATAAATTCAAATAAATTCCTTGATGAGCAAGTAGACGCACTGAGAAAAAAACTTGAGAGCAAAACTGGCTACCATTTTGATTTAAAGACAAAAAATAATGGTTCTGGTACAATTACTATAAAGTTTAGTAATGAAGCTGAATTGAACGATATTTATGATTATTTAACAAGATAATCTTATTTTTCGATATTGATCAAGGGAGATCTTTAATCGTGAAAAAAAATGATCAAATTTGCGCTATAATTGAAGAGGGTTGCCGTTTTGAGGGAAACCTATCTTTTAATGGCGTTGTTAGGATTGCTGGCAATGTCACAGGAAGCATTTTTTCAAATAATACATTAATCATATCTGAAGGCGCTGTAATAAATGCTGATGTTAATGCAAATGTAATTTTAATATCAGGTACAGTTACTGGTAATTTAAAAGCTACGTCAAGGGTAGAGATTAGAAAACCAGCCCGCTTCGAGGGTACCATCACTTCACCAAGTTTAATTGTGGAGGAAGGCGTTATTTTTCACGGTGTAACAAAAATGAAAGATAAAAGATAATTTAAATAATCCTCTTGTTTATAGAAGATCTCACTTGACTATTTTCGCCATAAAGAATATCAAATAACGTTGTTATTTTAATTAAAATTAAGGACTAGTTAATATGGAAATGTTTGTAGATATTTTCAAACAGCTTGGTACTGATGCAAGTATCGTTCACCAGTTTGTTATTGTTGTAGTAATGTTTTTTGTTTCTAAATTTTTGTTTCTAAACCACCTACAAAATGTATTGGATACAAGGGAAGACAAAACAGTTAATTTAGAAGGTAATGCTGAAAAACAATTTTCTGAAATCGATAAAGCTCAAAAAGAATATACAGAAAAAATATCTGCTACAAATAAATCTTTAAAACAAAAAACGGAAAGCGCTAAGGCTGAAATTGTTAAAAAAGAAGAAGCAAAATATAAGAGTGAAGAAAATAAAGTAAACAGCTTTTTAGAAAAAACAAGAAAAGAAGTTGAAGCTGAAATAAGCGAGAAAAAAGAAGCTGTATTAAAAGAAGCTGAGCAATTAGCTGGAAACCTAGTAGATAAAATTTCAAAAGGTGTGTAATGAAAAGTTTAGTTAGTTTAATTTTATTTTTATCATCTGAGTTAGTTTTAGCTGCAGGTGGATCAGGACCAGCAAGCCTAGTACCAGCAGCAGTAAATGTAACAATTCTTGTTTTGGCATTAGTATTTTTATTAAAGAAGCCAGCTAGTGAGTTTTTTGCAAATAAATCAACAACAGTTTCTGAAATGCTAGAAAGAGCTTCAGCAAAAGCTAAAGAAGCTGAGATGATGATGCAAGCTCAAAAAAAGAAAGCTGACGGAATGGAGGCTGAAATTAAAAAACTAGAAACGGAAGCAGATGAGCTAGTTTCAAGTTTTGAAAAGCAGTACTCGAAAGAAGTACAAGAAAGAATATCAAAGATGAAGGAAGATGCATCTGTTAAAATAGAAGCAGAGAAAAAAGAATTGATGAATGAACTTAATTCAAACCTATTAGATCTTGTGATTTCTAAAACAAAAACAAAAATTAAATCAGATAGCTCAATCGCAGCGAATGCAACTAAGAACATTGTTGAAGGTTTATAGATATGAAAGATAAAAATATTGCAAAGGTTTATGCAGCTACTTTTATTGAACTTGGTAAGGAAAATAATGTAGATGTAGCAAAAGAGTTAATTAATTTAACTGAGGTAATTAACGTATCAAATGATTTAGAAAACGTTTTATTTCTAGATGTTTTTACAAATGAAGAAAAAACTTCAGTATTTAATGCAATTGCTGAAAAAATTTCTCTATCTAAAATTTTAACTTCAGCGATTAACTACTTAATAAACGAAAAAAGAATTTCACTTCTTCCGCTAATAACTAAAGAAGTGATTGTAATCGATGATGCAGCAAAAGGGTTTCTTAAGGGAACGATAGAAGGTGCAGATGATTCGATAACAGATGAGTATAAGAACAAGTTAGTTGCTTCACTAAAGGATAAGCTTGGTAACGTTGAACCAGTTTTAGAGTATGTTAAAAATACTGAAATAACTGCTGGCTATAAAGTGACCGTAGGTGACCTTCAGGTGGACGCAACTGTAGATAATCAATTAAAAAGTTTTAGAGATTCTGTATTAGGAAAATAAAACATAAACCATAATAACTAAGGAAGCGCTTAATGAGCACGACAATGAGACCTGAAGAAATTACTGGGATTATTAAGGAAAGAATTGCTAACTTTGACACGAAGTTAGATGTAAATGAAGTTGGAACTGTATTAACTATTGGTGATGGTGTTGCCAGAGTATTCGGTTTGAAGAATGTATTAGCTGGTGAGCTAGTAGAATTTGACAATGGTGTTAAGGGGATGGTTCTTAACCTTGAGTCTAACAATGTTGGTATTGCCGTACTTGGTGATGACACAGAAATTAAAGAAGGTTCAACAGTAAAAAGAACTAAGTCGATTGTACAAGTTCCTGTTGGTGATGCTCTTTTAGGTCGTGTTGTTAATGCAATTGGTGAACCAGTTGATGGACAAGGTGAAATTAAGTCTTCTGAATTTAGAAATATCGAAATTAAAGCGCCTGGAATTATTAAAAGAAAACCAGTTCACGAACCGGTTCAAACAGGTATTAAAGCTATTGACTCTATGATTCCAATCGGTAGAGGACAAAGAGAGCTTATTATTGGAGATAGAAAAACAGGTAAAACGGCGGTTGCACTTGATACAATTATCAACCAAAAAGGTAAAGATGTTGTATGTGTTTACGTTGCTGTTGGACAAAAGCAATCTACAGTAAGACAAGTATATCAAAAACTAAAAGAAGCTGGCGCGTTAGACTATACAATTATTGTATCAGCTACTGCATCTCAGTCTGCACCACTTCAATACATTGCACCTTATTCTGGTTGTACAATGGGTGAGTATTATAGAGATAATGGAAAGCATGCTGTTATCGTTTATGACGATTTAACTAAGCAAGCTCAAGCATATAGACAATTATCCCTTCTTCTTAGACGTCCACCAGGACGTGAGGCATTCCCAGGGGACGTTTTTTATGTTCACTCTAGATTACTAGAAAGAGCAGCAAAAATGAGTGATGAAACAGGTGCTGGTTCTTTAACAGCTCTTCCAATCATTGAAACTCAAGAAGGTGACGTTTCGGCTTATATTCCTACAAACGTTATTTCAATTACTGATGGACAAATCTTCTTAGAGGCAGATTTATTTAACGCAGGTGTTAGGCCGGCAGTTAACGTTGGTATTTCTGTTTCAAGAGTTGGTGGTTCTGCTCAAATTAAAGCGATGAAAAAGGTATCTGGTACTTTAAGACTTGACCTTGCTCAGTATAGAGAGCTTGCAGCATTCTCTCAGTTTGCATCTGATCTAGATGAAGCTACTCAAAAACAACTTGCAAGAGGTGAGAGACTTGTCGAGTTACTTAAACAAGCACAATATTCTCCTTATGATGTAGAAGATCAAGTTATTTCAATTTTTGCAGGGACAAAAGGTCACTTTGATAATGTTGAAAAAGCTAAGATTGTTGAGTGTGAAAATGGTTTAATTGAACATATTAAAACAAAGCACACAGCGCTTAGAGATGCTGTTAGAAATGAAAAAGCAATTTCTGCAGAAAACGAAGTTAAATTGACTGATATCATTAAAAACTTCGTATCTACTAACTACTAATTATAAGAAGAGAAAAGTATGGCAAATATTAAAGAATTAAAAGTGAGAATTGGGAGTACAAAAAGTACTCTTAAAATCACTAGTGCCATGAAACTTGTATCTGCAGCTAAACTTTCAAAAGCTCAAGGAAGAATACAAGGTTTTAAACCTTATTCTTCTGAACTTGATAAAACTGTTAGAGTTGCTGCGGCTTTGGCCGAAAATTATTCTCACGAATATTTAAAAGAAAGTGCATCTAAAAATGCTGCTATTTTAATTATTTCGTCTGATAAAGGACTGTGTGGTAGTTATAATTCTTCACTTTATAAAAAAGTAAAAAACTTTGTACAAGGTGATGAAGATACAAATTACAAACTATTCTTTATTGGAAGAAAAGTTAAAGAACTTTTGGCACGAGATGGTTTTGAAGAATCAAAAACATTTGCTTATGCTAAGGCTGATCCAGAGTTTTCTGAAGCACAAACAATTATAAAAGAATTAGCTAATTATTTTAAAAATGGAGAGATAGGAAAGCTATACGTAGCGTACAATTCATTTGTATCAGCAATTGAGTTTAATTCTACAGTTAAGCAAGTTCTTCCAATGACAGTTAATGCTGAAGAGAAAGAAGAACTTATTAAAGAATTTCCTGTTGATTTCAAGTATGAACCGTCGGCTGAATCAATTTTAAACACTTTGATTCCTGAAGTTTTAAACACAACTGTTTTTACAAGTATGCTTGATGCTGTTGCTGCAGAACACGCAACAAGAATGACAGCAATGGATAATGCAACTACAAACAGTAAAGAAATGATTAGAAGTTTAACATTAACAATGAACAAATTAAGACAAGCAGCAATTACAACAGAATTAACTGAGATTGTATCTGGTGCTGAGTCATTAAACTCTTAAGGAGCATAAAAAATGTCTGCAAATGAAGGTATTATTAGACAAGTAATGGGGCCGGTAGTTGATGTCGAATTTCCAAGTGGAAAATTACCAGCTATCTTTAACGCATTAACTATGACAAATGGATCAATTGAAGGTGGCGACCACAACTTGGTTTGTGAAGTTGCATCTCACCTGGGAAATAATATGGTAAGAACAATTGCCATGGACGCTACTGAGGGACTTGCTAGAGGTCAACAAGTACTTGATACTGGCTCACCAATTCAAGCACCAGTTGGTAGAGAAGTTCTTGGTAGAATTGTAAATGTAACTGGGCAACCAATCGATGAGGCTGGACCAGTAAACGCTACAAAGTCTTATCCAATCCATAGACAAGCTCCAAAGTTTTCTGATTTATCAACTAAACTAGAGCCATTCTACACAGGTATTAAAGTTATCGATCTTCTAGCTCCTTATGTTAAAGGTGGTAAGATTGGTCTTTTTGGTGGTGCCGGAGTTGGTAAGACAGTTTTAATCATGGAATTAATTAACAATATCGCTACTCAACATGGTGGTCTTTCTGTATTCGCAGGAGTTGGAGAGAGAACAAGAGAAGGTAGAGATTTATACGACGAAATGAGTGAATCAGGAGTTATTGATAAAACTGCACTTGTTTATGGTCAGATGAATGAGCCACCAGGAGCAAGAGCTAGGGTTGCCCTTACTGGTCTTTCAGTTGCAGAATATTTTAGAGATGAAGAAAAACAAGACGTTCTTTTCTTCGTTGATAATATCTTTAGATTTACACAAGCTGGTTCTGAGGTTTCGGCACTTCTTGGTCGTATTCCTTCTGCCGTTGGTTACCAACCAACTCTTGGTACTGAGATGGGTGGTCTTCAGGAAAGAATTACATCTACAAAAGATGGTTCAATTACTTCTATTCAAGCGGTTTACGTTCCTGCAGATGATTATACGGATCCTGCACCAGCAACAACATTTGCTCACTTAGATGCAACTACGGAATTATCCAGAGCAATCGCTTCATTAGGTATTTACCCTGCGGTTGATCCACTAACTTCTTCATCAACTATTTTATCTCCAGATATCGTAGGTGATGAGCACTATGCTGTAGCTAGAGGTGTTCAACAAGTTCTTCAAAAGTACAAAGAATTACAAGATATTATTGCCATTCTTGGTATGGATGAGCTTTCTGAGGAAGATAAATTAACGGTTGCTAGAGCAAGAAAGATTCAAAAGTTTTTATCTCAACCATTTTTCGTTGCAGCTCAATTTACAGGTTTAGAAGGTCAATTTGTTAAGATCGAAGATACAATTGCAGGATTCAAAGCTATTTTAGATGGTAAGTGTGATGATATTCCTGAGCAGGCTTTCTACCTTGTTGGTGATATGAATATGGTTCATGAAAAGGCTAAAAACTTATAATATAAGGTAAAACTATGAGCAGTTTTAAACTAAATATTTTCACACCAAATGGCGTAGTTGTTGATGGGTATTCATGTGAAGAACTAGTTATTCCAACAGAAAGAGGAATAATAAATGTTTTAAAAGGACATACTCATTTAATATCTGAGCTAGGAACTGGTGTACTAAAAGCTAAGCTTGATAATGGTCAAGTAAGAAACTTTACTGTAGCTGGTGGCTTAGTAAAAGTTCTTGGTGAAAATGTTACTTTATTAGCAAAAACTTCTGAAGACTCAGAAAAAATTGATTTAGAAAGAGCAAAATCTGCGCTATCTAAAGCACAATCAAGATTAAGCGGTAACGCAACTTCTGTTGAGGTAATAAAGTTTCAAAGAAAGCTTGAAAGAGCTAAGGCCAGAATTAAAATTGCTAATTTAAAGTAATTTAAGAATTTTCAAACAGGTTTTTACTATAAGAAGGGGGATTAATTCCCCCTTTTTTTGTATGGATATTCATTAAAAAACCACTGCTTACTCACAAAATAACAAAGAGTATTCACAAAAACCGCTCCTAGAGGGGCATTAGGTGGTAATTTTCCTTAATTATTATAAAATATTATTAATGATTAAGTACTTAGGTTTATTTATATTAACAATTTCAGCGATGCTACTTCCAGTGGAGAAGAGCTCTATTATTGCTGATATAAACGTAAGTAATAAAAATTTAACTGCAACTAATTTAAATTTTGAACTAACAAAAGAAATCAAAAAATTCGCACAAGTTAGAAGTTTTTATAAAGAATTTGATAAGAATGAGGAAATAGTTTCCGACTACTCAGAAAAAGAACCTATCAAATTTATAGAAGTAGAGAAAAAAATTGTTTTAAAGTCTATCTCAAAAGAAGAAAGATTGATTACCCAGAAAGTATCAATCACTAAAACAGATATTACTGAATTAAGTTACGATGAAATAAAAGAGCAATCATTTCAACTTAAAGCTAAAGAGATTTCAAGTAACAATCAATTCGCATTTAATTTAAGAAATTATAATAAAGTATATGAAGATAGAATTTCTACGGCCGTAGCGGCCAATGAAAAGTCTAATTCAAAAAATAGAAAAAATGATGAAGTAGAAAATCCAAACTATCAGGTCAATAAATCTGAGGATGAACTTGTTTTCTTCGATTATACGGAAGATGGGAAGGTCAATATAGTGGATACTAAAATTACTTCAAAAAGTACTCATCCAACAAAAGTAGAAAAGAAAGTAGTAACACAGGTTACTCAACTTAAGACTACTCAATCAAAACCGACTATCCAAAATATGGATATTTTTGATTTGGATAAGGCGAAAAGAAAGGTCAAAAATTCTAAAAAGGTTGCCAAATCTTTTGACCAATCCAAAGGAAGAACGCCAAGTACTGATATAGAAAAAGATTTAAATGGTTTTAATGATCAAAACGGATTTGTTTATGATCAGAAAAACAACAATTCTAATAGGTGCCTCCAGGTTACAAAACCGCAAATAGTAAAAAGTGACTACTCAGTCAGCTTGATCGGAATTGACTACTCACAGGCTGAGTACTCAAAGGTTTACAACTTTGATCTAGAATTTAATGATGACGGTGAAAGACTATCCGATAAAGGGACTGGAGAGGTAAGACTAAAGTATAAGCTTGCATCAAGTATGAACATTAGAAGAGGAACCTTTTTTAATAGTTCAATTTATCCTTTAACAATGGACTTTGTTTTTGATGGTGGTAAGCAAAACATAACAATTCCAGCATTAACAAGGGATTCTTTCGGTTCAATCGTTCAGGAATTAGCAGTAACTGGTGAAGGTGGCCATTTATTAGTTCAGCTTGACGAGCTTACTGAGGATATAGATTTAGATATAAATACAAAATATCAGGCAAAGGTATTTTTGGATAATAATCTAGAAATAGTAAATAGGGCTGATAGTGATTACTCATACATTCTTTTTGTTGGTGTTGATTTGGGTAATACAGTAGCAATGTTTAAAAATACTAAAAATGAAATATCTTCAAAAATTATTCATATTACAGAAGATGAAATTCTATTTGATCCAAATTTTTATGCAGAAATTCTTGGTGATGAGATAGCATTTTACCAAGAAAATTTAACTACCGAATGCAAGTCGATAATGAATGTTTCGAAAAATAAAATTAAACCATGGAGCTTTGAGTCAAAAAAGACGACAAAAAGTTTAAACATAGTTGAATTTGATAAAATGATTTATCCATTAGGCTCAAGAAAGTATTTCGAACTAAGTCATTTAGAAGAGCCAATATTTATAGGTAAATGGGCCGAGAATAATATTGTTGTACCAACAGAATCTTATATAAGACACGTTTTAACTTCACTAGATGTAGTTGAAGGAAACTGTGTAGCTCAAATTAACCTAACTAAAAATCTTAAAGATTTCAGAATGGGTGAAAGATCAAAAACAAACGAACTGAGAGCTGAAATCTCTTACTTGGACGATGATGGGATCTTCTATGATGAAGGTAGCTCTAAGACTAAAAAGATCTTTATAAGAGGCGAGAGACAAGGAATAATGAATCTTAAGCTAGATTACTTGGACGGAACATCTCAGTTTGTTCAAACATTCTGTTCTGAGAATACATATTTAGTAGAGCAACTTTAACACTTAATTTTAAAATTCGACTTTTCAATAACTTACATAGAACTGCCAAGTTTTTTTACATATAGATATTACTCTAAATCCTAATAAAATTTATCCTGACTTTTAATTCAAGAGATACTCATGAAAAAGAAAAAATAGGAGTTTAAATGAAAAGATTAATTTTATTGCCTTTGGCATTATTGACTTTTATAGGATGCCAGGAACTTAAGTTAAATAGTTGTGAGCTTGAGCTATACGTAAAGGGTTTTGATAACGAGGATTCAAGAATGAGTATAGCTAAGTTTAGAAGACATGTAGATTATTATGGATGGGATCTTGTAGTAATGCCTTCTAAAGATTATGAAAACAGAGACAAAAACAACAATAGTATACTGATAAATTTAGATAACACCAATTCATATCACCTAGATACTGAATTTAGGTATTCAACAAAAGTTTCTCGTGATGAGATGAATTATAGTCAATTAATGCTTCAATATCAAAGAAGATGTAATAACGAATTTACTTTAAATATCCCTGAAGTAGGAAAAGAAATCAGGAAAAGCTTTCAAATGAATCAACACGTTGTCTTTCCAAAAGCAGCAAATCCAACCAAAGAAGATATAATTGATGGTCTTGAGGGATCTTGTGGCTGGTTTGATGCACAAAAGTTTTATCATTGGGCATCTGTAAACGATATACCAAAGTGTACACTCAAATAAAATTTGTATATGAGCTTTAAGTTTATAAATTATTTCATAAATAAGGAGAAACAAAAATGAAAGGATTATTATTAGGAATGTTTTTACTAGGTTCATTTTCAGTAATTGGAAGCGAAAAAATTTTAGATAATACACTGATAACTTTAATAAACTCTGGCCTTGAATGTTCAAATCAAGGAGTAGATACATCACTTGGCTGCATCGGAAATACTAGCAGTTGTACTATGGAAACGACTTTTGAATGTGTGGATGATGAAGGAGTTACGAAAGCAACTGTAGTAAAAACGGAAAGAGCAAAGCATGAGGGAAATTACCTTGTTGCCAAAGAAGTTCTTAAGGTTGAAACTACTTTTGATAATTAATAAAGATTTATTTTTTAATAATGGCCCGCTTGAGGGCCATATTTTTATAACGTCTATCTACACTTTTTATTTTTAGAATATTTAAAGTAATTTTTTGGGAAACGTTTTTTTATTTCTTTATCTGAGAGTTTATAATATTTTCTATCAGTTAATTTGATATCACTTACAACAATTGAATTTCTTTTTAAGTTGAACTTTGTTCTTTTAAAATGACTATTTAACTCTTTAATGTAAGGAGAACTTTTTTTAAGTAGATTGAAATACTTCTGAGGTCTAATAGTACATTTTGTGAGATACACATTAATATCTTTAAATGCTTTTTTAATCTGAATTCCTTCTAGCGGATAAATGATATTTTTATAGGCAAGTACTCTTGTTAGGGCCAAAAATTCAGCGTAGAAATTTTTAGAAGCAAAGCCAATATGATCGTGTTCGTAATTTTCCAAAATATAAGCTAAATCAATTTTTTTAGTAGGAATTTTTTTTGAGAGCTTTTTAAGAGCAATTTTTAAATGCTTAGGACCGGAATTATAAGCTGGAATGGCCAGATCCCACCTTTTAAGGATCATCTTATTTTCTTTCAATAAATGAAGAGCAGCAAGGGTGCTCACTACTGGATTAAACCTATAATCGACATATTTATTGGCTCTAGGCATAAATAGATTTCCGATATATGGCATAAATTGCCAAGCTCCAGCTGCATCGACCTTTGATCTTGCTTTGAAATTAAAGCTAGACTCAAGAAAGGAAATTGCAAGAAGTTCTCTGGGAAGTCCAAAATTATCAAGCTGTTTATTAATAAAGGGTAAATAGGGATTTACCCTAACGAGCCCATTTAAAATAATGTTTCTTTGACCTGTTTGAGTTCGTAAATTAAGCGCCAATTGTTTCATCAGTTTCTTTCTTGCCTTGCGATTATTGGGCACTTTTATACCGGCCTGCTTAATATCATTTAAAATGGTTGATTCTTCTTCGTTTAGTTTTCTTAAAAGCTTTTTTCCAATATTGTTTAAAACTTTTTTTACTCTTCTCGTATATTCGAGAGAAAGTTGTGACTGAAGTTGAGATTTAGCAAATCTATGAAGTGAATCATTTTGTTTAAGTTCACTAAAGTCTATTACGTTGTAAATTAATCGTAAGTTTTCAGAGTCATGGAGCACAACTTGGTCAGAAGAGTACTGTGTGTAGATACTAAACCAAAAATTAACAGAGTCCTCAAAGTATTTAGGAATTTTGAAGTCTTTAAGTACTTTATTTTCATGATCGGCTAGAATTTTAGTTTTTGTATCATTAGAAAACTGAACTTTGGCACTTTTGAAATGTCCCTTAATAGTAGCAGCTAAAATAGATTCTTCAACTTCGATATAACTGCTTTTGTAGCCTGATGGATTTGACCAACCAAAAGCTTGAGAAGAAATCAGAAAAATAAAAAGCGAAATTATCATAAGAATTCAGGCTGACTTAATACTTGCATTGCTCTTTTGTATCCGGCCTTAACAGCATGACTTGCAACTTTAGGGTTAAGAGAAAATGAGTTGGCAAAGAAGAGTTTATAATCATGATGGTCTGGATAAATATCAATTAACTTAACATTAGGATTAATATTAAGCTTTCGTTCAAGTATCGCCATAATATCTCTACGGTGAGCATTGCTAAACTTTTCTTGTTTCATATATTCAGAAACCGTATTAAGTATATCAATTCCTGTCGCCCTTTTTGCTCTAGAAGCAACAATCTTTTTTTGTATGAGCAAGTAAATAGATTGAATTGCAATGGAAGGAAGACCATAGTTTATGAGGGAACCAACTTCATCATGATAATGATAGGGAGTATGGGTCCATGAGGAAATTATGATATCACATCCATTATCCTCTGCTACATGGGTTGAAAGAGTTTCTCTTATTTCACCATCTATATAATAATTTATTTCATTGGTTGTTGGATTTTTAATGGGGTAAGGAGCATAAAACGGCGGAACGGCCATACTTGCAGCTGCAGCTTCTGAAACTTTAACCCCTGTTTGGTAAGTGGCAGTTGAGTCATGATCTGGATTTGGATAGTTATATCTTCCAAATATTGTTTTTTGACTATGATCTAATTGGGTACCTACAACAAAAAGATCCGGAACAAAGTCTTCAAAGTTATCATATTCTAAAATTCCATTATCAAGATACTTCTTAACTCCCTCAGTAGAAAATAAACCAGGAAAACTCATAAAGGGATTGATAACTTTTTTAAGGAGAGCTGGGAAATCTTCAAGTTGCTGATATAATTCCCGATTTTTAGGTTTAAACCTTCTTTTGTGAAGGTAAAACATATCCAGATAGGTCAATCTAGGCATGCTGCTCTTTGTTAGGCCAAAAGCACCATTAATAATTTCTTGAGGAGTGTATCCACAAGCAAGGAAAATACTTATCATGGCCCCTGCAGATGAGCCTACGTAAGTTCCAATTTCTAGAGACCGGTTGATATCGTATTCTGATTTAGTAGTGTCTTTATTACTTAATAAGCTAAATCCAAGTTCTTCAAGTGCTAAGGTTACGCCAATATGCCAAGCAGCGGCCTTAACAACACCACCGGATAGTACCAAAGCTATTTTTTTGTTTTTAAATTCAGATAAATCGTATGTACTCATATTAAAATTATAGTTTAAGTTAACTTAAAGCGAAACTTTTAACTAAAATTTTGCAACTTTATCAGATATTAATTAGAATTTAGATTGAGAGACTTTAACAATAGGTATTCATCATGGAAGGTAAATGGCTAAGCGTACTTGAGTACGCATCTTTTAAAAAGAAATCAATTTCGACGGTTCGAAGATATATCAAGGCTAATAGGGTCAAGTATAAAGAAGATAATGGAAAGTATTTTATATGGGTTAAGAATTATATTTCAGATAAAATGCTTGAAGAAAAAGAACAGTTAAGTCTTAAGTTTGAAGTTGAGCGTTTGAAAAAAGAAAATATAGAGCTGAAAGAACAAATTGCTGAAGCTAAAATGTTAATTGATTTATATGAATCGGGAAAAATGATTGGATCGAAAACTCAAAATGATCTACCGGAATTACCAATAAATTTATGAAACTGATCTGTGCGATATTTTTAATAATTAGTTCATTCAATCTTTATGCGAATGAAAAATACAGTATGAGATCATGTATGATCTTGCCAATTTCGGACGATATTGGAAGTTCCCTAGCATTTAAGGTTTTTGATAATCTTGAGGGCTATTTAAAATCAGCTGGTTGGTGTGATTATAAATCTTCAGCAGATGTTTTAGGAATTTTTTCAAAGTATAGAAATAATCTAGAATCTTATTTGGAAGATGAAAATGTTATTAGAACAGTAGCTGATAGACTGAAGGTTGGAACTTTAATTAAAGTAAAATTGAAGTTAGAGGTAGATAAAGTAAACATTCATCTTAAAATTATTGGTGAAAATGGTTCTGATATTTATTTTGATGAAAAAACTATTATAAATAAGGTTGATCCATACGATATTAATACTGCTTTAGTGAGCTGGCTTGAGTTGTACGAAGTAAGTGTTCCATATGATGGAAAAGTTTTAGGTGTATTGGGAGACCAACTTACATTTACATTTCCTAAAAACAAAAAAGTAGCAATCGGCCAGGAATATGTAATAAAGAGATTTAAGTCTAAAAATACTCATCCGCTTCTTAAGAAAATTGTTGAATGGAAGTCCGAAACAATTGGTAAAGGTAAAATATTTAACCTCTCAAGAGGACAAGCTTTAGGGGTGGTAAAAATTTATAATGATGAAAAAAAAGCTAGAACCGGAGATTGGATTAAGCTTGAAAAGTACAATCCTGAAAAAGTACACGGAAGTAAGGATTTCTCTCGTTATGAAGAAGATAAATATGGAAGACTAGGAGACGTAAATATAGCATTTTCTCTCGGCTCACATACAGTTACTTCAAAAGCAAGTGGAGATACAAACAAATTATCTGGTTTACTATATGGACTTAAGATAGATGGTGAAGCATGGATAACGCGACAGTATTTTGTTGCCGGTGAGTTTTCAAAAAAAATTGGGGATGTGGATAAGTCTGAGGGATCTCCCAGTTCATCAAGTAGTTCTCAAAGTCCAAGTACATTGAAAATTTTAGGAGGCTTAAAGTATTTACCTATGGGATATTTTTATGGGCCTCAAGTAAATTTCTATGGGGGTTGGGCAAAATATAGTTTTAGTTTAGACAAGTCTTCTTCGGATGGTTTTGGTGCAAATGATATAAGCGGAATTCTATTAGGAGTGGGTGGTAATGTTCCTCTCAAAAAAGGATTAAGACTATACGCTTCAGGTGAAATTATTCCAATTAGTGAATTCAATGATGAAGATAATGTTTTTGGAAGCACAAAGTCGATATCTTCAATGGCACTAGAGTTGGGGGTAATTTATCGCTGGTCACCGGCGATGAAATTAACTGGTGGAATAGATATTATTGAAAACTCAATGAAGTTTAGCGGCAATAACTCAGAGTTAACATATAGTGACACAAATTTTAATGCTGGAGTTTTATTTTCATTCTAACTCTTATTAATATCTGGTATATATCAGCTAAAGGAGTTTAGAAATGGCGATTATCTTTGCAGTATTTGGAATGCTACACTTCGGTCTATTTATTCTATGTTTATACTCATATAAGACTTTTAATGGAAAAAAAGTTTATCAAAAAAAAGATCATATCTTATTTGCATCAACTTTAATTCTTGGAACTATCATAAGTTTCTTTGTGGTTAATCATTTTGCCTTGAGTATAACTGATGCTTCAATAATGCATGCGATAGGCTATTCAATAATTCCTATCACCCAGGTTAGTCTAATTTTTATAAGTTATGTGTTGGTAAGTCTAACTGATAGTATAAAATTCTCTCCAATATTTTTGGGGCTTGTATCTTCTGCACCATTAACCTTTTTAATGACTGGGCTTGTTGGACGAATATATTGGGAATTTTTAGGAAGAAGTATCTATGGATAAAATTAAAAACCTTGAGCAACAAATTTTAAAACATAAGCATCTTTACTATCAAGGCAAACCTGAAATTTCAGACTTTGAATATGATGCTTTGGAAGAAGAGCTAAGGAGATTAAAACCTACAAGCGAGGTTTTAGAACTTGTTGGAACTCTTTTTACTGGAGAGCAAAAAGTAGAACATTCAAAAAAAATGTTGTCTTTAAATAAAACCTATAAATTAGATGAGTTGATTAAATGGGCCGATAATAAGTCTGTTCTAAGCACTTTTAAAATAGATGGTTCAAGTTGTTCTATCATTTATGAAGGTGGCAGCTTAGTTATTGCTAAGACTAGAGGGGATGGAAAAGTAGGTGAAAATATTACCCAAAAAATTCTTCATTTAGCTTCTGTGCCAAGAAAGATTTCTTACCAAGGTAAATTTGAGATAAGGGGTGAGGTTTATTGTGATGAAAAAAACTTTATCCATCTTTCAGAAATAATGACTGAAAGAGGGCTAGAGAAGCCAACAAGTCAAAGAAATATAGTTGCAGGCCTTTTGGGTAGAAAAGAAAATATTGATCTTGCTAGTTATTTAAATTTTCAGGCTTTTGAATTATTTCAGGATGAGGTGGTTTTAAAAACGGAAGAAGAGAAGTTTCATTTGTTGCAGAAGTTAAAATTTGAGACCCCAGAATTTTTTATCAATAAAACTAAAGAAGATTTTGAACAAAGATTAAATGAATCTAGAGAATTTATGACCAATGGGGATTACCTAATAGATGGTCTTGTGTTCAGTTATAATGAATTGTCTTTGCATGAAAGCCTTGGTGAGACTGCTCATCATCCACGTTACAAGATGGCATTTAAGTTTCAAGGAGAAACCAAGACAACGCTTTTGAAAGAAATAGTTTGGCAAGTTTCAAGAAACGGAATATTGACGCCAGTTGCCCAAGTTGTTCCAGTAGAATTGAGTGGTGCAAAGGTAAGTAGAGTAACTTTACATAATTATGGGATGGTAAATCAGTATCAATTAAAAAGTGGGGACGAAATTGAAATTGTAAGATCTGGGGAAGTTATTCCAAAGTTTCTTTCAGTAGTTAAATCCTCCGAAAATCCATTTATTATTCCAGAAATTTGTCCAAGTTGTGAAAAACCAACAAGCATAGAAGATATTCGCTTGATTTGTAAAAATGATAATTGCCCAGATAAAGTAAAGGATGAGATTTTAAACTTCATTCAAAAAATAGGCATTGAAGATTTAAGCTCAAAGCGTTTAGAAGAAATGATAAAAATGGGAATAGTGTCGGATATACCAAGTCTTTATCAAATAGATCGAGAAAAATTACTCACGATGGATAAGGTCAAAGATAAATTAGCAGATAAAATATTGGAAAGTATTGAAGGATCTAAAAAGGCGGATTTGATAACATTCTTAGCGTCTTTAGGGATAAATGGTGGAGCATATAATAAATGTGAAAAAATAGTTATTAATGGATATGACACTATTGAAAAGGTGATGAATTTAAATATCTCTCAATTAGAGCTTATTGAGTCTTTTGCAGAAAAATCAGCGACGGAGTTTGTAAATTCGTTGAAAAGTAAAAGTGTAATTGTTGAAAAGTTAATAAGTTATGGATTTGAATTAAAAGTTAAGCTTGCACCTCAAGGAGATAGCTCAGTGAGTGGAATGAAGTTTTGCATAACTGGTACATTAACAATGAAGCGGTCTGAGTTACAAAAAATTGTTAAGGCAAATGGTGGAATAGTTCAATCTGGAGTTAGCAAAGAGACAAATTATTTAATAACTAATGATGAGACAAGTACCTCATCAAAATTCAAAAAAGCTCTGGAACTAAAAATTCCAATTATAAAAGAAGCTGAGTTTTTTAAGTTAATTGAGAAATAAAATGGCAAAAACAAAAACAAAATTTACCTGTACGACTTGTTCATATGTGACTGCAAAATGGTTAGGACGCTGTCCTGAATGTGGTGAGTGGAATACATTTGAAGAAGAAATTGTTGAAAAAGAAAGTAAACAAAGGTCGGTTGTTAATAGAAGAGCATTAGGAGCAAAAGAAACACCAAAGAAAATTTCCGAAATCGAAACCATAAATTACAAAAGATTTGAAACAAAAATAAAAGAATTTGATCGAGTTTTAGGTGAAGGGGTTACCAAGTCTTCAATAACACTTTTGGGTGGTGAACCTGGTATTGGGAAGTCGACACTCTTAATGGAAGTATGCCGAAATTTATCAAATAACTATAAAGATTTGAATATACTCTATGTTTCTGGAGAAGAGTCTAATTCGCAAATTGCTCAAAGAGCAAAACGTCTTGGAATTAATGATGGAAACTTTTATATTTTAAACGAAACATGTTGGCAGGATGTATTAGAACAAATTAAAACGATTAAACCTGCATTTTTAGTTCTTGACTCAATTCAGACCACAATCTCTTCTGAAATTCAATCTGCTGCTGGAACAGTCTCACAAATTAGAGAAGTCACTTATGAATTAATGAACTATGCAAAGTCACATAATCTTACTTGTTTTGTAATAGGTCATGTAACTAAGGAAGGTTCAATTGCTGGGCCTAAAATTTTAGAGCATATGGTTGATACCGTAATTTATTTTGAGGGTGATCAGTTCGGCCAGTACAGGATGTTAAGAGTTATAAAGAATAGATTTGGGAATACTAATGAAGTAGGTATTTTTGAAATGAAAGAAACTGGCTTGAAAGAAGTCTCAAATCCCTCTCAGTATTTTTTAGAGAGTTCTCTTCAGGATGCTTATGGTAGGGCCCTTACTTGTATATTAGAAGGAAGTAGACCTATCTTTGTAGAAACACAGGCACTTGTAGTAGAAAATAAATTTGGAAATGGAAGAAGAACAACTCAGGGATTAGATAACAATAGATTGTCATTATTGGTTGCAGTAATTGATAAATATTTTGAAATACCCCTTTCCTTTAACGATATATATTTAAATATAGTTGGAGGGATTAAGCTCTCATCTAGAGAAAGCGACTTGGCAATTATAGCAGCGCTACTTAGTTCTTATAAGGGTGTTAAGGTAAGTGATGAAACAGTTTTAATAGGTGAGGTCGGTTTAACTGGTGAGGTTAGGTCTGTTCCAATGATTGAGGCCAGAGTAAAAGAAATTCAGCAATTAAACTATAAAAAGGTCATCACTTCAAACTCTTCAGCTAGAGAACTAAGAGAAAAATACAAAATTGAAATAATAGGTGTTTCAAAAGCTACAGACATATTAAATTATATCTTTTAGTTAAAGGTCATTTTAAAGCAAGTGCCTTTCTCCATGGGACTGTTTTTTGGGGTTAGAACCTCAAGTTTTATATCAAGCCTATCAGCAAAAAACTTGGCAATAGGTAATCCATAGCCAGTACCTTTTTCACCTATGGTTCCAAGGTTACTAGTTTTTTTAGTGCTACTAAATAAATCATCAATAACTTCTAGGTCGATTCCCGGCCCTGAATCTGTGACCCTAATGACTAGTTTATCATTCTCTCGTGAAGTTTTAACCTCAATCGTTGAATTTTCAGGTGAGAATTTGATGCCGTTCGATATAAAATTATTTAAAACCTGGTTTTTAAATATGGTGGGATCTGTTTCAACTTCAAAGTTGGGAGGTAGGGAGTCACTAAATATTAAAGAAATATTCTTATTAAGGAGTTGGGATTTAAATAAAATTTCAATATCATTTGTTAGTTCGTTTGGACTGACATTTAATTTTTTTAATGTAATCTTGTTGTCTGCAAAGGCTTGAAGTTGTCTTACGTCATTAATAATTGTCACAATGTTTTGAAGTGATCTATCGGCTTTTTCTAAAACTCTCGGTTCCAGATGTTTTTTATTTTGATCAATTATGATTTTTAATATTTGGATTGGATTTGATAGGTCGTGTATAACAACTCTAAGTAAGTTTTTAACTTGTTCATTTTTTTCATTTAAATCTTTTTCATAATTTTCCATTATACCTATATAGCCAAAGAAAAATATTAAAAGAAAAATACTATATAGAACAAAATTAGTTATTTTCTCTTTAATATAGTGGTCAGGATTTAGAATAAAATTTGGGAGATCTACAAAGTAATAAATAGAGCAGGTTAAAAATAAAACAATAACACCTGGTAACAACCCTTTACGTCCAAAAAATAGACCAAACATCATAGGAATTAAACTTAACCATTGCAGTCCCGGTGCTTCAAATCCACCAACTGAACCAATTAAAATTACGAGAGGAATTACACAAGACGTAAGTAAAAGCTTTGCTCCCGTTTCATAAGCGCTTTTACAAAATATAAAATATCCGCAAACACCAGTTAAGAGAATAAAAGGAGCTATAAGTTTGACATAAAAAATTTGATCATGAACAAATATATATCTATGTAAATAAAATAGTTCAGTTACAAATGATAAAATACATGTAAGTTTTAAAAACCTAATCTTGTATTCATTAAATGAGGAATATTCACTTAAAAACCGATACATAGTTTAAAAGTTTTTATTTATATAACTTTTCCACATTTCATTTTTATGCTTAAAGTAGCTGTCTGTTTCTGGGGTAAATTCTTGATCGGTTTTGGTTAATTCCTTTAATTGATCAAATGAAATATCGTTAACTCCAATTAGTGATCCTAGCGCCACTCCATAAGCTGTGGTTTCAATAATTTTAGGTCTAATAACTTTTATACTAGAAAAATTTGATTGAAATTGCATAAGTAGATTATTCAAACAGGCACCACCATCAACTCGAATAGCAGAGACATCAGTATCAACATCACCAATCAGGGCTGAAATTGAATCATTTACTGAAAGTGCAATCCCCTCTAAGCAAGCACGAGCTATATGTTTTTTTTGGGTATCTCTTGTAAGACCGACAATTGCACCTTTAGCTTGGGCATTCCAATAGGGAGAACCGATTCCTGTAAAAAACGGTAAAAACTGAAGAAACTCCATTTCTTCCATGTTAGTAACTTGTTTGGCTAAGTTTTCAACATCTGGTGCTGAGTCAATAATATTAAGATTATCTCTTAGCCATTGAACAGCCGCTCCGGCAATATAGCTAGATCCCTCAAGAGCGTATACAGGTTTGCTATTGTGTTGAAACGCTACGGTTGTTAATAAACCAGAAGAACTGAAAACTTTTTCACATCCAGTGTTAAGAAGAATAAACGCGCCTGTTCCATAGGTACATTTTAAGTCGCCTTTGTTGATTCCAGCTTGGCCAAAAAGGGCAGCTTGTTGATCTCCAAGAATACATGAAATAGGAATTCCATCTGGTAGAAAACTTAAGCCTTCAGTAACACCAAATTCTGAAAAAGAATCAACAATTTCTGGAAGATATTCAGATTTAATGTTGAAAAATTCCAATAATTTATTATCCCAATTACAGGTTTCTAAATCCATAAGTAATGTTCTAGACGCATTTGATGGTTCTGTTTTAAAACTTTTACAATTTGATAACTTATAAAGAATATAGGTATCAATTGTTGAAAGTTTTAAATCATTTATTTCTATTGCCTCTTTTACGTTTGAGTTATTGTTTAAAAGCCAATTCATCTTTGTACCACTAAAATAAGGATCAAGCGGGAGTCCGGTTTTATTTTGAAGACTCTTGTATTGATCTCGCTTATGGTCACAATAGTCACTTGTTCTTCTATCTTGCCAGACTATGGCATTGGCCAAGGGAAGACCTTCTTTATTATAGGCACATGTTGTTTCTCTTTGGTTAGTTATTCCGATCGAACAAATATTTTGTGGATTGATATTGGCCAGTTCAATAACTTTTTTAGTTGTACTTTTCACGGTATTCCAAATGTCATTTAAGTTATGTTCAACTTGCCCTGGTTTTGGAAAAATTTGTTTAAACTCCTCATTGAACTTGGCAATAATTTCCAAGGATTCTTTTTCCACAATTAAAGCAGTAGTCCCCGTAGTTCCCTGGTCAATAGAGAGAATGTATTTTTTCATTTATCCTACCTTAGTTTTATCTGTTGATTTGGATCGTCTAGAATGACATTGGCCATGGCTTCCCATCGATTGGCCGTAAATTTATTAATTTGAGTCATAAATGTGACTGAAATAATTCCAATGGCAGCTAATAGCAAAACAAACTCAATTAAGGTCTGACCTTGTTCATCCTTTAAATGATTTACTTGAGTATTGTTCATTGGTAATACTTACCTTGTTTAGCCATATGTCGATCTGTACTATAATTTTCACAGAAATAAGGTAAAAAAGCATGAAGAAAATTTTTCCAACATTAGCAATTTTATTGGTATTTACCGGATTCTTTTTTGCACAGTTCGCTCTTAATAGCGATGAGCTGAATGCTTCAAAGGCGACGAGAAAAAACCAAGTAGTTTCATCTTTTGAGCATGAGTTTAAAGTTTTAGATGGATTGTTAATTACTGGTGAAAAGTTTTCAAAAAAAGAACTTATTCATGAATATACTTATGTAAACTTTTGGGCGAGTTGGTGTGTTCCATGTTTACCTAAACTAAAACAACTAAGTTCGTTTTATTCGAAAAATAAAAATAAGATAAATATCCTGGGAATAAATCTCGATGATCAAAGTGAAATAGGAAAAGCCAAAAAGCTTTTAGCTGAATATAATTCAACATTTCCAAATATTGTTGATAATGATGGCTTGATTGGTGATAAGTTTTTAGTTAAGGCCCTTCCTTATGGAATACTTTTTAAAAATGGTAAGGTTGTGGAAATCTTTGATGATAAAAACAAACTTAATGTAAAAGAATTAAAAAGTTTTATTGAATAAAATTTTCCCTTGGTTGTGTAAAAATTTGACAACTATGTCCTATCTTTACACTTCACGCCCCCAACAATTTGAAATCAGAAAATTCTAGATGGCATTAATCTTGCTCCAATAGTCTTAAATTTATTTAGAGAGCGAGGTTTAATATGAGAAAGCGATTAATGTTTATAGTTTTTCTGGTAAGTACTTCAGTTAGTGCTGGTCATATAGCAAATCCGAACTATGTAAGACTTGAGTGGTATAATGGAGGTTCATCGGTTAATTATAAGATTAATGATGCTCCTTATTCTCAAAACTTATTATTGTCTGAGGATAATAGAACCGATGAAATCACAAAAAGAATAAATGAAATTATAGAAGAAGCTAATCAAGAAATTTCAACAGCTTCAATCAGTTCAAAGGCAGTTGAAGTGGACTTTTCAAAGCTAATTGTAGATATAGGAGATATAGATTATGGAACTCCTCATTTTAGGGAAATTGAATCTGAGATTTCAGATATCTCAGCTAAGGTGGAGAAACTCGAAGCTTCCCTTTCTGATGAAATGCAGAGGATTCAATGTTTATCGACAATTCATGATGGGATAAATGAGATAATAATTCATACGGCAAAAAATTATCTTGTTTACGGTATTTTGGTGAAGAATAATGAGCTTAGGGATGATGTTTTGAGTTTTTATAAAAATCAAAAAAGCAGCGAAAAACTTAAACAAGGAACCTGTAAAAATATAAAGGAAGTTTTTTATGCTGATGAATTAGGTTTATATAAAGCATTAGTTTTATTGAAATCCGAATATATTGATTCTTCAAGTGATGATTTATTTTCTTTAAGAAATCAACATAATGTTGCAATAGAGTATTTTGATGAACTCTTAAGAGGCCTAATGAAAGAAGAATTTGATTCTCTTGTTAAAAAAAACTTAGTTGAAAAGAAAAAAACCTGCTTAGCTTTTAATACTTTATGTGTAGAAAACGTTATTCCACAGAGTGAACTAAATGAAGAACTTTTAGTAAAATTGAATACAAGTTTGAGTGAAGTACTGAACATCAAGCAAACTTTAAATAATAAATTATTTGATGGTATTGAAAAATTCGGATTGATGGACCTTTATGAGCAAAGAGACGTTAGATATAAGCGAATAGTGGTAAAAAGAGGTAAATTGAAATGTGTTATCCCAAATTACAGGAGATTTTTATTTAGTCCATTAGATCAATGTTTGTCATCTGATTTAAATAATGAAATGAAGTGGATTAAAGAAAGCGTTATTAGGGATGAAATTACTAAAAAATACGACCTTATCCATGGTTCTGAAATCGTACGAATTTTACCTCATGTAAATCTAATTAATTCTAACCAAGTTATTAGTGATAGAAGCGATGAAGGTTCTAGTGAAGTTATAATTAACAACTCTAGTATGGATTCAGGCTCAAGTGCAGTAGTTTACTAAGAAAAATATTGAATTGGCCTAGAGGACACTCTGGGTCAGTTCCTTTTCTATAAGGGCTTAACCTGATTAAAATTCTGACCCCAGCTATAAGTAATCTGATCTATTGATTCACATTTCCATAAAGAAAATCTTGGAGCAAAAGAAGGCTTTAGTACACCTTGATTCTTTAGATTTAGTGCATGAGCACTGTTTAAACAAATACCTGCCCAGAGCTGAGCAATATTTAAGCCTAGGCTTTTAGCAGAAATACTTGCAATTAATAGCAAATTATCACAATGACAACTTCCTGGATTGTAATCACTAGCGATTGCCACTTTGCACCCACTATCAAGAAATGCTTTGGCATTAGCAAGTGGCTTACCTAGAAAAAATGCAGTTCCTGGCAAAAGGGTTGCTACAGTATTGGAATCAGCGAGTGCTTTGATACCATCTTCTGTTGTACATAAGAGATGATCTGCACTGGCTGCGCCGTATTTAGCTGCAATGACAGCACCTTTATTGTCGTTGAACTCATCGGCATGAATTTTAACGGGGATCTTTAAATTATGGCACAAATCAAAAAGTGCTTTTGTATCTGTTTCATCAAAATATCCTTCTTCATGAAAGATATCCACAAAATCGATAATATTATCCTCGGCTAATTCTTTTAATAGTGGAAGGACAACTTTACTTAAATAGTCATGTGAAGAGGCATATCCACCTGGAACAGCGTGAGCTGCCAGAAATGTATTAACAATTTGTACTTCCCCCAAAAAATGGTCCTTAAGCTTTTTAATAACTTTGGAAATTTTTCTTTCACTTTCCACTGTAAGGCCATAGCCACTTTTAATTTCTATAGTACCAATACCGTAGTTTTTGATTCTTTCAATTCTTTCTACACCTTTTTCAAAAAGTTCTTCAGGCGTAGCAGTAATTGTTTTTTCCATTGTCGCTAAAATACCACCACCAGCATTTGCTATGTCTTGATAGTCTGCTCCATTTAATCTTAGAGAATACTCAAAGGATCGATCTCCTCCAAAGACTAAGTGTGTATGAGAATCAACTATTTCTGGAGTAAGGATATATCCGCTTAGATCAGTTTGCTTAAACTTTTGGTAATCGCTTGGTATTTGATTAGAGTCTCCAACCCAAATAATCTGTTCATTATCAAAAGCGATTGCAGCATTTTCAATGATACTTAAATCTTCTGGATTTAAATTTCTTCCATCTTTAGCAAGGGCTGAGTCGAGAGTAACAATTTGATTTAAGTTTTTATAAAGATACATATTAGAGATTATAAATAAGATTAAGCATTAGTAAATTAGAATCTCCTAAATGGGATAGCTTAGATTCTAATTCAAACATGTAGAGCTTCATTCCTGCTCCAGCCGATATTCCATAATTAAAATCTTTGGAATTGGTAATGGAAAAATCTTCTGGATTTGTATAAGTACCGGCCCTATAAATTACTGGAAATGAAAGGGATAGTCTTGTGGATTCATCATCTAGAAGTTTGTAATAACCACCATCAACATATAGTCCCGCTATAGGAACACCGTCTTGGCTATAATTATTATCCTGCTCTGCTCCTGAGGCAACCCCAGCTACGGTGGCCGTTCCATAGTAAACGCAACCAGAGGTGAAATAGCCGCTAAAAGCGTTACCATATCTTAATCCGCCACCATAGCAATATGCTAAGTTGTTAGCGATTAATTCTGATGTTGTGCCGGAAGAGTCTTCTTTAATTGTGACACGATCTTGTAAGTAAAATTGTCCTAGATAAAAGAAAACTTCATAGGATTTTCTAGACTTTCGAAAAAACTCTTGAAGGCTAGTAAGTTGTTCAAGATAGTCAGAGCATTTATCATTGTAGTCAATATTGTCACAAACATTTAGATAGCGCTTTGCATTTGCAGCAAAAATATTTTTACCTGAGTTTCTATATAAAACTAAATAGCTTTGAGATAGGTGAAAGTATGTAGCTTTTAAAAGAGCACTCATTCTAAACTCATCATCAAGGTCATCTCTTTTGAGAGCAATCATGGCCCTTTTATGGGTTCGTCTAAACTTCTTTTTAATTAAATAATTTAGATAGTAGACAGATCTTTTATGTGAGCCTAGTTTTTTATAAGTGACACCTAATAAATAGAGACCATCACTAGGAATGCTTCTAGTTTTTTTGAGATTAAAGCTTTTTCTAAGATAGACCAAAGCTGATTTGTATCTTTTCTTTTTATATTGATATTGAGCTTTTTTAAACATTGCTCTATTGGTTCTAGCGTTAAGATTAAAGCTTGTTCCAAAAATGAATAAAAATAACAGAACATATTTTAAAACCATATATGTACCTGTCCTAAGAATTGCCAAGTATCTTTTGTTGTTACTCCCTCGGCGTAAGTTTTTGAAGTGTATAAGTCGGCTCTGATTTCTACTCTTTGAAGTGGAAAATAAAGAACTCCTGGAGCGAATCTATGAGTTTCATCATCGTTTGTGATGTCAGTATTTAGATTTTCGTAAGTGGTTACAAAGTATAAACCACGAGTTAAGTAAAAATGATTTTGTAAAAAAATAAATTGTTGAGTTGTAGGGTCTAATCCTTCTGGTGTATCAGTTACTCTTCCCATTTCGGCCATGATGGAAGAGCCTTTACCAACTCTAACTTTGGCGGAAGCTGAATATGCCGTTTTTTCCGTTAGATCATTGGACTCTGACATGTAGGAAATACCGGGCCTAAACTTATCATTTACGGAATATTCAAATTTAGTTGTAAACCCTTGGTATTGATAGTCTTCAGTTTTTTCCATATCACCTAAGTAAATTTGAAAACCTAAATCATAATTTTCTTTATAATGATGAACCATTGCTCCGTGAACGGCACCATATTGATTGTTTCCCGTAGTGTATCTAGAATATGCTGTGTGGTCAGGAACTCTAATTCCAAATACCTTATCCATTTTCCCTAGATAAAATGCAAGAGTGTTTGTGTGTTTATAACCGATATAATGTTCTCTAGAATAAGTTAGGTCCTCACCAGCTTCTACCTCATATTCTGCTTTACCGGAAGGTATACTATTACTGGGGACGATGGAGTGGGTATAAGTTGTTACGTATTCTTTTCTTTTTCCAAAAACTGCAGAAATGCTTATATCCATTTGCATATTAATCCACTTGTCTTCAGATTCTTCAGCTTGCAGGTCTGAATAAATATTTCCACCTCTGTAATCTAGAGAAGGTTTAAGAAATTGTTTATCTTGTTTATTAAAGAAAAATCCCGAAATATTACTGAGCTTTTCATCTGAAACAGATTTTGGAATTAATAATCTACCAGCAAGGCCACTGGCTGCAACACCACGCCCGTAATCATTTAAAGGGCCGTTCCCAAAAGGATTGTAGTGGCAGGTTAGACAATTATGATACCCCTTCCCAATGAAATTAGGATATGCAAAAGCCTTGTTTAAACTAGCAAAAAGAATGATCAGAAAAATTCTAAAAAGCATTATGAGTAATAATAGAGAAAGTTATAATACTTTGCCAATAAATTAAATGTAATTTCAACAAATTAGGTATTTTATATAAGTATTTGATTTTTCGTAATATATGCAATTTTTGCAAGAAATAAAAGGCGATATAAATACTACGATATTAATTAAGTTTTACTTAAGTAATTTTAACTATCTGTTTTTATTGTATATTTTCGCTTTTAAGCTCAATAAAGCCTGAGTTACGTCATATATCTTAATTTTCTTTTTATAATTTTACTCAAGTTTACCGATAAGAGAGATGAATAATTTTTTAGGGGGAACCGTGAGCGTTAAAAAGAATCACAAATTTCTAGTTACATCATTGATTCTGGCAACTGCAAGTACAAGTCTATATGCAGGTCCAAGAGAACAAGGAAAGAAACTATTTTCTTCTTTGACTGGAGGTACGGCCAACAAACAATTAGCTGATGAATTAGAAAAGAAAATGAAAGAGAAAGGTCCTCATAAAACTGCACGAGATATTGTTGAAGGTAATTATGGTTTTTATAATGTTACATTAAAAAACTTTTATACCCCAATGTCGAATGAAGATGGAACTCAGTTTGCCTCTCTTAATGATATGACAGCAACTTTAATCGGTGCAACTAGGGATGAGATAAATTTCTTCAGAGTTTTTTGGGATGATATTTTTTATAAATTTGATGGGCCTCTTATTTCAAACTCATCAAAAAATGGATTAAAAAATAACAGTCCACATCTTTCGAGTACAGGGACTAAATTTCCATTATATTTTTTCAATCAAAATGGTGAGGGGTCGAGTACAACTAAGTCACTAGATAATCTAGCTCCAACAAATGATTGGATGTACTTAAATGATTACAATACTGCAGTAAGAATTTATAACCCAACTAAAAATGATCAATATGAGCAGGCAGAGAAAATGAATCTTCCTCTTTCTGATAGAAATATTTTAAAACAATCACAGCAGTTAACTTATACAACAAAAGCAGAAGATGCAATTGCTGGGATTTTTTCTACTCGAGGTTGGGCTAAAGCCTATTATGAAGCAGGTACTAACAGAGCATCATTTGCTTATTTTGCTAAAAACTTCTTATGTCTAGAAATGGAAGAACTAAATGATACGACAATTCCTGATTTTAGAGTA
This sequence comes from Flavobacteriaceae bacterium, assembly GCA_964215955.1. Taxonomy (GTDB): domain Bacteria; phylum Bdellovibrionota; class Bacteriovoracia; order Bacteriovoracales; family Bacteriovoracaceae. The sequence goes on along the minus strand of CAXPDR010000018.1, from coordinate 218,898 downwards.
AGAAGAGATGTTGATAGAGCACCAGGTGGAAAAGCTGAAACATATAAAACTTACTGTGTTGGATGTCATGCCGGTCAAGATGCTCTTGGTGGAGCATTCACATATTATGACTTCGTTGAAGGAAAAATGAGGTATTCAGAGCACTATATTCCAGATCCAGAGGATGCTAACGAGGTAATCCTTCTTGCTTCTCCTGTAGCTCCTAAGATTAATGCAAATAATGTATTCCCTGATGGAAAGATTACTCAATCAGATTCATGGATCAATCTATGGAATGAAGGACAAAACGCTTATATCGGATGGGGGGCAGCTAGTTCAGGAAATGGAGCTAAGTCACTTGGTAAAATGTTTGCTGAAACAAAACAAGTTAGAAGTTGTTTAGCTAAGCAAGTCTTCAAAACAGTTTGTTATAGAGAGCCAGCTGGAGAAGAAGATGAAAAAACAATCAAAACTCTTGCAGAGAATTTCGACAAAGATAGTAATATGAAAAATTTGTTTATTAATGCCGCTGTAACATGCATTGGAGAATAATCATGAAAAGAAACTTAGGTTCATTAATTATTGTTTGTAGCTTTTTATTCTCATGTGTTGAACCAGCAGAAGTCAAAAAAAGCTCATCAAGTAGTAAGAAAGGCAAAACAAAAGTAGCACAAAGTGTTGAGTCATCTGGTATCGCTGCTAAAAATTTTGCACAAATAAATAACACTTATGCAACCTTGACAGGTGTAAGTATGAAGAAAACGGTGGGAGAATATGACCTTGTTCAATCTCAATTACCTTCTTCAAGTAATCCAAAATCATTAAATGGATTTAATCAAATTGCATCAACGAGGCTAGCTTTTAAATATTGTGAAGAATACTTAGGTGATGATAGTTCATTTTTATCTTTATCTAATGAAGAAGCTGCCAAAAATATGATTGATCAATTTATTGATGTTGATTTAAAGGGTAGTGATCACAAACAAATGCACGACCAAGTGCTAGCTATTCTTCGAGACGATGATCAGCTTTTAGCATCAAACACAGATGATAGAAAATTAAAACTTCTTCGTCTGTCGTGTGCAGCAATTCTATCTAGTAATTACGTAACTTTGATTTAATTAATATAAAGGGAATGGCCATGAGTAAGAAAAAGGCAGAACAAGAAAAAATTAAGGAACTTCAAGAAAGGTATAACTTACCTAAGGAGGGTGAAGGAGTAGCTCCGACCTTGCACGATGATCATAAACTTCCAAGCACGAGAAGACAGTTCTTGGCTCAAGGTTTTATCGGTGCAAGTTCTACTTTTGTACTTCCAAGTTTTGCAACAATGGTTTTAAAACAGAATAAAGCTTATGCTGCAGAATGTGCGATACCTGAATTTAATGCAGGACTACCTTACATCTGTATTGATGTTGGTGGAGGAATGAATATTGCTGGTGCAAATGTTCTAGTCGGAATGAGTAATGGTGGAGAACATCAAGAAGACTATGGTGCATCAGGTGGGGATTATGTAAGGCTTGGTATTGCAAGTTCAGAACATCCTAATTTAGCAGGAAAAGTTGATGATACTTACGGTCTAAAATTTCATAGAGCGTCTGGAATCTTGCAAGGAATGAAAAGTGTTTTAACCAATGCTGATGGAAGTGAAAAATCAATGGCACCAGAGGGAGATGATGGAAGTCATCCATTATCAAGTTCACCTATATCAAATGGTATTGATGGTTTGATTTTTTGTACAAGAACTTCTGATGATTCTGCTTCTAATCCGATAAATACCGTTTATATGGCAAATAAAGCTGGAGCACAAGGTAAGTTAGTACAACTAGTTGGTAATTCAGCTACAGATACTGGTGGTAGATCTGCGGCACCTGGTGGCCAGGTGAACCTGAATCTTAGACCTTCAAGAGTGAATAGAGGTTCAGATGCTGAGGGACTACTTAGTTTAGGTAGTAAGCTCTCAGGTGATGAATATTTAAGAGCTGGTGATTCTGGTGGACAAGAAAGAGTAAAAAAGTTTTTAGATAGAATTTCTAAAATGAGTAAGAATAAAATTGAAGACCTTTCTAAGAAAAATTCAATGACACAAATAAAAGATGTACTTAACTGTTCATCAGAGTCGGCTAAAAAACTCTTCAACGAATATACAGCTTCAGCACTTAATCCTGCTAATGATCCAAGTGTTACTGCAGCTTTTGGAGGAAATAGTGCCAATATAGCGTCTGTTGCAAAACTTGTTTTAGATAATGTTGCAGGAGCAGGAACTGTTACCCTTGGTGGTGGTGATTATCATGGTGGTGCAGCCATGAATACTCATGCAACGGATGTAAGGGTTGGTCAAGCTATTGGTAGATGTATTTTGCTTGCCAAAGAAAAAGAGCAAAACCTAGCTATCCATTTATTTACTGATGGTGGTGTTGCTGGAGATGCTGGTGGATTATCTGAGCCAGTAACAGTTGCGGGTATAGGAGACGTTGGAAAGGTAAAATGGACGGGAGACTCTGGGACAAGATCATCTGCTGTTCTAATTGTGTATAAACATGGTCATGATGGGACTCCACTAGTCAGAGAAAATGCGCAGGGACCTAGAAGGCAAATTGGAAATTTCGTTAAAAATGGTGGTGTTCAACTAAGTACCATTATTGGAAATAATACAGACAATCTGTGGAAGGCTATCATGCTTAATTATCTTGCAGCTCAAGGTAAAGAGGGTGACTTTGAAGATATCTTTGGAAGAGGAACCTTGCCAGCAGATTCAGATACATTAATTAGAATGAAGAAAATTGTTTAAATAGATATTCGCAAATAAACGGTACGTATTTTAGGGGATAAAAATGAATATACTTAGCTCAATGCTCTTACTTGCTACAACGCTATTTCTATATAGTTGTAATGAAGCAGTTGAAGTAAAAGAATTAGAGTTTACCAAAAGAGTTGATGGGGCTAATTCAGCTGATGCCTTTAGAAATACAGTACACCCGATTTTATTAAAGCGATGTGCTAGCTGCCATGGTGATGGTGGTTCAAATTTAAAACACTCAGTATCAGATTACAAAGTTGCTCATGATGTTATTGTAGATGGAGGAAAGGTCGACTTTGGTAATCCTGCAAACTCAAGATTAGTAGATAAACTCGTTTCTCAAAGGCATAATTGTTGGGATGGTGATTGTGATAAAAGTGGTAAGGAAATGCTAGAGGCAATCAATGAGTGGATTGCATTAAGAGGAAAACAAGATACTTTAGTAGGGGCCAAAACTAAATCACTAAAATACAAAGATGCCATCAAGAGAGCTCCAGAGACTATTAATGGAGTGATCGTTCTTCAAGCAGAAGATGGTGATCTAACTGGAAGATTTAAAAAGAAGTCTAGTTCATCAGCTTCTGGTTATTCATATATCGGTGGTAACTTTCCTGCAAGGCATCCAATTGAGCAGACGGGAAGAACAATTTCAATACCAGATAATATTACAATTAATGGAACAAACACATATGTTGCTTGTAAGGCCAATGAACCTGGTCTTTATGATGCATCAGCAAGAAATGGTCTGGTAAGAATTTCTGAGCCAGTTAGGCACCCTAGTCAAGAGGGTTATAGATATTATTCTCAACTTGTACGTTTCAGAATGGTTCATCCTAACCATAGAAATGACTTATTAAATGCATTAAAAACGGGTGGCATTATCAATGGTAACTGGTTTTTAAGAATGGGATATCTTGAGGATGATGGAACATATGATGGAAATGCTGTTGTATCAGGAAATGGAGATAGTGTAAGGGTATTGCCTGAGTTTAAAGATAATGATTATTTTAAAAATGTATTGTTAAATGTAACTAATGAAAGTAGTAATGAATTAAAAAAGTTTTTCTCTCCACGCTTTGGAGATGCTGGGATTGATTATTTTACAGCAAGTAGTGATGAAATTAGACAGAACTTACAGACTTACTTAAAGCAAAGATATGCAAGACGTTTTGTTCAAAATAGTTTTGCAAGCTTCTTCTTTGATAATTTGGCTAAAACATCTCCTTTATCTAATTCAAAAGCAAATAATTTACCGAAATCGTTAATAAAAAAGCCGAAAACGGGAGCGGATAAATATGATACATTTGTTTTAAATGATATGGATGTATCTACAGAATTTTATAATCACTATCTTGGTGACTTTACTGAAGAAAACTCCTTAGATGTTTTAGGTTGTACTAATAATGGTACTTATAATTCATCGACAGAAACTTGTTCTGCTGGATACCCAATAAGAAGAATAGATATTTATGTTAATTATTCAATGGATCCAGCTGAAAGATCTGTTAGCCAGGACTTTTCTTGGTCTTATAAGAATGAATCAGGGGTTTCTGTAACAAAAAACTTTGATCTAGGAAGAGGTAATACTAATTTAGATTTAACGGCGATTTTATCAGATGGAAATACAGTTGATAGAAGATCAATTACTGAAACAAATTACGCAGACACTTTAAGACCTCTTCTTATAAATAACTGTGCTAGTTGCCATGCTGATGGTGGTGGAAACAGACCAAGTTTTGCAAATGGAAATAAAGCTGTCGCATTTGATGCAATTAACGGAAGAGTAAACTTTGCAACTCCAGCAAACTCAAGAATCGCTCAAAGAATGGATGAAGGTCATAATTGTGGGAATAATGCTGCTTGTGCATCTATAAAAACAGCGATGATTGAAGCTATTAATACATGGAAAACAAAAGATGAAGCTGATATTGCGGAAGCTGAAGCAAATCAAACTGGACCAGAACTAGTTTCTCTTTCTCAGCATGAAAGAACTCCGGGGAGGGCAAGGTATAAATTTCATGTAACGGAAGATGGCGATTATAATGTTTGGTTAAAAGTTATTACATCAAATGACAAAAATAGATTTAACTTTCAAATCAAGAATGCAAAGACGGGAGCAGTTGTAAAAAGTTGTATGCAAAATCAAACCTGCTCAACACACCGAGATGCTCAATGGTGTAGACCATTAACATTACCAAACCATAGTACCTGGACGTGGGTAACACCAGGAATTAATAATGATACAGGTAGGATTGATAATAAAAATAATAAAGTAAAATGGACTCTTGAAGAAGGCGATTATTACCTAGATATCTATGAGAGTGAGGTTGATACTAAACTTGATATGATCGCAATTTCTAACAATGATGAATTTAACCCAAGAAGACATCTTGTTGATGAGGGAGTTGTCTCTTCTGCAGATCCAAGAATCTTAAGATATGATGTAAGTAAAATTCTTAATTCACCAGGATTTTTTGAAATAGAAATTCAAGAGAAGAATGGTGGTGACTCTTACGCATTTAAAAATCCAAGATTTGTTGGAAATAAAGCAAATATAAAAGTTCAAAATATAAAAATTCTTATCAACGATAAGTTTGAGTTTACAGATTCTGCCTATACAAAAATTCAACAGGTTGTAGGAACAAACAAAACAAATTTAACTTATGCACCATTAATCGCCCTTAGTATTAATGGACTTGGTAATGATAGTTTTAGTTTTGTATTTCAGGATTTAAAAATTGTTAATCTAAAGGAAACAGTTCCTGATGATGATATCCCTGTCGCTGTAAATGGTAGAGAGTGTAAAGAGTTAGCGTTATTTAAGGCTTCCGTAAAACCGATTCTTAACAGGTTTAGATTAATCAGAAAAGATGATGATGGATATAAAGAATATACAGAAAGCACAAATATGTATCCTGGTCGTGACAGAGGTAATGGAAGTAATGCTCAATTTTATACGTGTACAACTTGTCATAATGAGCAACATCCATACTTTAAAATGACGACTTTTCTTGATAATGACGATGTACTTTGTAAGCAAGCATTAAGTAGAGTTGACTTTAGCAACTTCGATAAATCACTAATGATTAGAGGTCTCAATGGTACATTTAATCATCCAAAGCTACATTTTGTTGAGAGTGTTCCACTTGTAGGGTCAATTCCAGGTAGTGGAGCCAATAGAAGTTTAAGATTTAGAACCAATAGTAATAAAGTAAATGGATATGATTCCAGTTGGGCCGGAGCAAGATTTCAGAAATATTCTGAATTCGCAAACCCAAATGGGGACATTGATAATGATGGGATTAAAAATAGCCTCGATGTGGATATGGATGGTGATTTAATGCTGGCTGATGGTGATACCGTAAACAACGTTGATTCAGATAACGATGGTATTATCAATCAGGTAGACCCTGATGATGATAACGATGGAATTTTAGATGAAGATGATGATGATGATGATAATGATGGTGTGAACGATATTGTTGATAATGATAATGATAACGATGGAATAGCGGATGCCTCTGATCCTGATTGGGATAATGATGGCTGGCTAGATGCAGTTGATACTGATGATGATGGTGATGGAGTTTTAGATATTGATGAAACAAAGATTAATATTAATGCAAAAGTCGTAAACGCTGAAGGGCAAATTGTTGATAAATTTAATGATTCAGAAAAGGCGTATTTAAGAAAGTTTATAGGGCAATATGTTCGAGTTGATCATGTAAGAATTAGAGATTTTTATTCTAGAAGAGATGGGGATATTAGGCTTCCTGGAGATTCTTACGATCCTGAATCTTTAGAGTTAGATAAGTGGACTTATGCAAGAAATGGTTTAAATATGATTCAAGTTAAGAGACCTGAGAATTATGTAAAGCGACAAAATGACTTTAGTCCAAATAGCCCTACGAGTGGTGGCCTGATTAAAGTTAAGGAATCATGTGTTGGCGTTGCAATGAATAATAATGATGGTACTTTAACTGATCCATGTAATGATAATGAAGTTGTCATTGAGGAATTTGAAGATATTAAGACAAGATATAGAAATGCAATTATTAACTGGATGAAAGCAGAAGCTAAAGCTCACGGACAATATTAAGAAATGCCCCTATAGGGGCATTTTTTTATTCTAAATTACCTAATTTTTTTTCAACAACATCGAGTATCTCAAAATTACTTATCAATTTTGTAATATTATTAATATCACCTGAGAATACTCTGTCTTCTTTAATTGGTTTAACATGCTGTCTTACTAACTCATAAACTTCGTTTAAAGCAGTGTTAGTCTTTAATTCTAATAAATCAATTCCTTGAGTATTACAAAGAAATTCAATCGCTAAACAGTGTTTTACATTTCTAAGAACTTCATGAAGTTTTCTTCCTGAAGTTACACCCATTGAAACATGATCTTCCTTATCTGTTGATGTGGGAATTGAATCAATAGAAGCCGGGTGAGAAAGATATTTATTTTCTGATGCTAAAGCGGCCATTGTCACATGAGCAATCATTAAACCAGAGTTAAGCCCTGATTCTTTAACTAAAAATGCAGGAAGATCTGAAAAAGTAGGATTCATCATTTTTTCAACTCTTCTTTCGCTTATATTAGCAACTTCAGAAAGTCCGATAGTTAAATAGTCCATGCACATAGCAACAGCTTCACCATGAAAATTTCCACCGGAAATTACCTTGTTTTTTTCAACAAAAATAAGCGGGTTATCTGTGACAGAGTTAATTTCAATGGATAAAACATCTTCTGCGTGATCAAGAGTCTGTCTAATGGCTCCATGTACCTGCGGTACACATCTTAGTGAGTATGGGTCTTGAACTTTTCCACAATCAATATGGGATTTTGCAATTTCACTTTCTTCATCTAAAAGCTTAGTTAAATTTCTTGAAACTTTTAGTTGACCAGGTTGAGGCTTTAAAAAAGAAATATCAGTATCATATGCTCTTTTAGTTCCTCTTACAGCCTCTAAAGTTAAAGCTGTTGCAATATCTGCAATTTTTACAACTCTTTTAGCTTCGTAGAGGGCTAGGGATCCTAGTGCCGCCATTACAGCAGTACCATTTATAAGCGCAAGACCGTCTTTTGCTTTAAGCTCTACTGGTTTTTTTCCAATTTGATCGATTGCAAAATCAGATTTTACATTTTTACCATCAAAAACAACTTCACCTTCTCCAATTAATGCCAATGCAATATGAGAAAGAGGAGCGAGATCTCCTGAAGCACCTACAGATCCTTTTTCTGGAACAACAGGAATGATATCCTCTTCAAGAAAATCGAATAAAAGTTCAATACATTCAATACTGACACCAGAAAAGCCAGAGGCTAAACAATTGGCTCTTAAAAGCATAATGGCCCTGGTTGTTAGTCTTGGAAATGGATTACCAACACCAGTACAGTGGGATCTTATTAAATTATACTGAAGCTGAGACAAGTCTTCTCTTGCAATATGTTTATTTGAAAGTGCACCGAATCCAGTATTGATGCCGTAAACTGGATCTCCTTTTTCAACAATATCATCAACGAATTTTCTAGAGGACAAAACTTTTTCTCTAGATTCTTTTGTCAGTTGGATTTTAATTTCGCCTTTTTTTGCATTGGCTATTTCATAAATTTTTTCAGTGGTTAGATTTTGACCATCTAACTCATAGACTCTTACTTTACTCATAAGTTTACCTATCTTAGTTTTTCAATTTGTGATTTGTAATCTTTGTCTTCTACACCAAAAACAAATGACCCTGCAACTAGATTGTCTGCACCGGCTTTAAGTATTTGTTTTGCGTTAGATTCTTTTACTCCACCGTCAATTTGAATTTGATAGTGGTAATTATTTTGTTTTTTTAGCTCAGAAAGTTCTTTTACTTTATCTAATGTACCCTCAATAAATGATTGACCGCCAAATCCCGGATTTACGGACATGATAAGAATAAGATCTAATTCGTTTAATAAATATTGGGGGATGACTGAAACAGGAGTCGATGGATTAAGGGATACACCAACGCTTGGAAAGTTCTTTTTTAGTTCAGCAATGAACCTGTCATGATGAGTAATAGCTTCCCAGTGAAATGTAAAATTATATACACCTGCAGATTTCATCGGCTCAATAAATAGCTCAGGATTTGTAACCATTAAGTGAGCATCTAATTTATGCTTGGTTATGCTAGATAAATTTTTAATAACAGTTGGTCCAAATGTAAGGTTTGGAACAAAATGACCATCCATTATATCAAGATGAAGCCAAATATTATCAGCTTTATTTAAACGTTCTATATCTTCTTTTAAGTTTAAAAAATTGGCAGATAAAAGACTCGGTGAAATTATAGTCATTAATTACTCCCTGAGTTAATTAGAATGTCGCCTTTTAGTCCATTAAGTAAGTCGACATCTGAGCAGGCTTTTTTACCTTCGAGTTGAATATGTACTAATCTTATAGATTTATCAGAGCAACCAACTTCAAGATAGTTATTTTTTGTTTGGACTTGTCCAGGAGTTAACTTAGATTGAGATTCTTCGATTGCATAGATTTTAAGACGTTTATTATTTAACTTGCAATATGTTCCTGGCCATGGAAAAAGCGCCTGAACTCTATTTTTAATTTGCTGATAACTTGCATTTTTAAAATCTAGAAAACCATCTTCACGCTTAAGGGTTGGGGCAAAGCTAACATTTTCTTCGTTTTGCTCTGTAAAACTTAATTTATTATCAAAAACACTATGAATGAAATCATTCGTTGAAAGTGCAGCTTGAAATTTTAATTTAGTATAAAGCTGACCGCCAGTTTCGGAGTCATGGATATCAACTTCATGAGACCAGCATATGTCACCAGCATCCATTTTCTTGACCATTTTTTGAATACTTACCCCTGTAGTTCTGTCGCCATTAAGAAGGGCATACTGAATCGGAGCAGCACCTCGGTATTTTGGTAGCAAACTGGTATGAATATTGAAACAACCGAGTTTTGGTAAGTTAAGAATTCGAGTTCCAAGAAATTGAGCAAAAGCTAAAACGATAATTAAATCTATGTTTTCATTTTCTAGACTTGTGAGGAATTCTTCTTCTTTGTTTATATTTTCCGTTTGAAATGTTTTGATCTTATTATGTTTAGCATAAGTTATTACTTCGGGGGATTTAAGCTCCATACCTCTTCCTGCTTTTCGATCGGGCATAGAAATAACTGCTTTAAGATTAACTTGTGGATGGTTGGCTAAAATTTCTAGGGAAGGTACTGAAAAATCGGGAGTACCAAAATAAACAACATTTAACTTTTTCATAAGTTATGGCTTTTTTGTTTCTTAGCCTTCATTAATTTCTTTTTAAAGAATGATTTCTTAAGTGGGCTCAATCTTTCAAGAAAAACAATTCCGTCGAGATGATCATTTTCATGCTGAATACAAATACTTAGGAGCTCTTCAGCTTCAAGTTCGTGCTTATCGCCGTTAGTATCTTGATATTCAACGACAATTTTTTCAAATCTTTTTACATCTTCATAGACCCCAGGGAGTGAAAGACAACCTTCTTGGTATTTAATTTCCCCATCTTTAACTTTAATGATTGGGTTTATAAAAATACGTGGGTTGAAATCACCAAGAGTAAATTCACCTGAGTCTTCTGCAGTCTCTTCGCGACTATAATCAATATCCACTACAAAAATTCTTTTGCTTAAGCCAATTTGCGGCGCAGCAAGTCCAATTCCAGGAGCATTATACATCGTATAAAGCATATTTTTACAGAGACTTTTTAAGTTTTCATCAAAGTCTGTGACTTCATCAGCAACCTTAGTCAAAACTGGGTCTGGGTAAGTGTGAATATTAAGGAGTTCACCTTCTAGTTTGTAATTTTCTATAACTGTTTCCATAAAAGTTATATAGCACGAGAATAGAAGAATTTGAATTTATAAGGATCTATTTTTTAAAAATATAAAGAAAATATAGAAACTGAATATTATTGGGATACCCATAGTTGCTATGATGACAGGTATTTTTGCACTGTTTCCAAGCGACACCATTCCTGTATGTAGTCCCCAGAAAAATATTGAAAACAGAAGGGTGAAAACGACACTTTTACCAAAACCGGCTGCTCTTCGATTGGGATTAAATACACCTGAGACAGGAAATAATGAAAATACAATGCATATGAGTGCTAAAGAAATTTTTTCAAAATACATGATTTTATATTCAGTAGAATTAATTTCAGTTTCTTCAAGCCTTTCTATAAATGCACCAAGTTCAAAAAAGTTTAGGGTTGTTATATCTGATTCAAACTGTGAAAAGTCTTCAGGTTCCTCTTTTAACTCTATGATGAATTCACCACTTTTTGAGTGTTTAGGGAAAGATTGGTCTTCAAGATTATTAAGAGTTATGATCTCAACAAGTTTCCATTTATTTCCTTCTACATGAATGGCTTCTTTAGCCTTGTAAATGGACTCTAGTTTTCCTTGGGGAGAAATGGTGTACAGAGAGACCTCTTTTAGAAGATTATTCTGTGGATCGAAAGCCTTAAAAGAAGCGAAATAGCTATCAGTCTTATACCAAATAAGACCAGTTTTACCGATTTTACTCCTGGCCAGATATTTACTTTCATTCTTTCGACTTTTTTCAAATTCTTGGCGTTTTATAAAATTGGCTGAAGGAAGAATAAAACCCAAATTAAAAATTTGAAGAATTCCAACTGATAATGAACAAAATAGAATGATCTTATAAATTTTTTCAGCTGAGTATCCACCTGCTAAAATCGCCATAAGTTCACTATGAGTTTTAAGTTTGTTAATAGCAAACAGTGAAGCCAGCAAGGCGGAAATAGGAAGCATTTTTCCGGTTAAGTCTGGAAGCTTTAGAAAGTATTCTATGATAATCCGCTTAAGCTCATAATTTCTGAGAAAGCCATTAATTATATCGCCTATACTTACAAGTAGGAATAGAACAATGATGGCACCAATGAGTGCCTTAAACCATTCTTGAGCAATAACTTTACTGAGTTTAAACATTATTTAAATATACAACCCTTAAGGACCTTTGCAAATATACCCAATGGATATTTAGAAAGTTTTATGAAAAAGAGGGCAAAAAGATTTTTATCATTGGCCAAATCTACAAGTTTTGATGATTGATTATAGTAAATGCGAACAAAACTTATTCCCAAGGATGACTTAATAAGATTGGTTTTAAGCCTACGTAGGGTGGTGAGCTCTTGGCTTCCCTCACCGAAGCAAAAAGTCGCAATATAACATTTTTTTGACTCAACATAAATTTGGCTATGAGCTGAATTTAAGCCAACTATTTGAGCACTTACATTCTTATTTTTTTTAATATATTTTCTTAGCATTTCTGCATTCAGAACTTGATAAGGTTGATTAACAGTAAATTTAACAAATTGGTTTAGTGCTTTTTGAAAGTTAGGCTGAAGTTTAGGTGTCATTTCATTAATTCTAGCAAGCTCCCAGTATACATGTGAAATCAGAAGCATCTCAGTTACATGCTTTTTACTATCAAACATAGCAGGAGTTATTTTAAAAATATCTTCAACTTCATTCATTTCAGCAAGAATACCAAGGTATTCATTATATTTTTTGGTAGCATTAACATAGTCTTTACTAAGAAAAGCCTCCCTACCTTGTTTAGCGATAGTAATTCTTGTGGAGTACTTTTTTTGAAGAGCAAGCTTGCGCTTATTCTTTTCCTTAATTGATTCTTTTGATTCTTTTACCATTTATAATAATACTGTCAGTCCAAAGGAAGTTTCTACAATTTGTTCATCTGTAGAAAAATTATCGGTTGAATCAGTGATTGGTTCAAAGGTTTTTTGACTAAAGTCGAAAGAAAATCTTGGACCAACCCAAGATAGGCCAACAGCAGCGCCTTTTTCATTGTATAATTTATCGTGAAATCGTCCGTAACGTAAAAATAGTCTTTTAAAGGATTTTAATTGAATGGCCATCTTAGTAAATGCTTCTTTTTCTGAGTTTTCTACATCTCCTGCACCGATATCAAAAAGAAGATCAATTTTGTCATGAAGGGTGTATTGAAGACCTGTTATAAATTTAAAGTATTCTTCAGTGTTTTGGGTCGGATCAATGACTGTGAAACCTAAGTTAAGACCTTCCATTGGAATATGGGTATAACCCAAAACAAATTGCGTATAAGTTTTATCCATAATCCGAGAATCTTCTTCATTATGTCTAATGGCTAAACCAAAACTAGAGCGTTTTCCCATGTGAGTAGCAATAGAGGCTGCAATTCGCTTACGTTTTCCTGCATCTTCATTTTGATAATGGTAGCTGAGACCGCCTTTTAGAGCTGCCGAGGTATCAGTTACAACTATTGATTCGGAATAAGCTTCTTTAAATTTTCTTGTTCTGCTTTTATCCTCTTCATCTAACTCATCAGTATCTTTTTGGTAATAGATAGAACTCTTCTGTAGAAAAACTATAGTACTTGGATTGAGTATAGTTGCCTCATTTAATAGTATTGATGCAACACCGGTTCCACCCAATGATTTTAGTCTGGTACTTTCAAAGTCTTTAATTCCATCAAAAGACTGGGCATTACTTAAAAAAATAATTGAGTAAACTATTATACTTATAAATGTTTTTAACATGTCGTTTTCCTATCTAAAATAAAGTATTATAATTTTACTAATTTCTACATGGATTTAAAAGGTTGAGTTATTTATGAGATTATTTTTTGTGGTTTTGTTTACAGGAATTTATTCAATTATTGGTCATTCTTACGTACCAACCCTAGATTCTTTGCTACGAAATGGAAATAATGAAGATATCAATCAAAATACAGTGATAGCAAATCTAACTATCACAGAAAAACCAACAGAACCGACAGAGCAAATTAAAACTTACTATTCTAAATTTGTAATAAGCAACTTTAGAGAAACCTATTCCAATATTATCCAACTTAATTTTGAAAGAGACTTTACTAATTCTTCTATGAGAGAAATGAAAGTTATTGCAAGTAACGGCGTAAAGAACGTTTTTACTGCAAATGAAAACTTAGACGGAGAGATGTTTTATGGTTTGTTGGAGTTTTTAGTCCTTAACAAATCCAAAAGACTACTAAGTGTTTTGAGGAAGTATGACCCTGGGCTTAAAGACAATAAAGAACTTATCAATCAAGATAAACTAACTTTATTAAAAAGATATAAAACATATTTAGAAGCTCAAAAAGAGGATGAAGATAACCAAGACCTTAAAAATCCTTTAAAACCACAAACTGAAGAGGAACAAAAAAGTGTTTCAGAAATCATGAAGCAAGCTATGATTCTTCCTGATGAAAATATAAAGCGAATTAAAATTGGTGATGAGTTTTATTTTATTGTTGATAAAGAAAATATGTTTTTAAAGTTTGATAAAAATCACAGAATTAAAGAGTTTAATTTCCGAAATTTGTATGGTGGTGAAATTGAAATTGTCTTTGGGCGTTTTGTGGCATTTTCAAATGCACTTGAGTTTCCAGAGTTTATCAGAATTAAATCTAGTTCTGGAAGAAATTATGAAATACGAGCTAATAAATATTCAATGTTTGAAGATGATGCCAGCTCTGAATCAAGACGTTTAGATAGATATTCAAAAATCATTGAAAAGAACAATCTAAGCAGTCCGCTTTTTTGGCCGGAATTTTTATTGTAATATCGCATACTTATACTTCTTAAACAATTAAAGTTTTTTTAAAGAGTTCCGATCAGATACTTGGAGTATATTTTAAGGAACTAATATGAAAAAGAGTTTAATTGTCTTAAATGCATTGTTGATGACTCAATTATCCTTTGCTGTAGATACAGGAAGCACCAGTGATTTAAAGAGTGCTAGAAAGAGAGATTCCTGGGCAGATCAATTTAATAAACCAGCTGACTCTCAAAGAAAAAGACCACAGCAAGATGGTACAAATGCTGATACGACCTTACAGACGGACGTCTCTACAACTTCAGCTCCAGTTTGTACTCGAAAAGATCAAACATCCATTCCAGAATTAATTTTAGAACAGGATTTTTTAAGTCAAGACCTAGTTCCAAATCATAATGCGAGTACAGGAACTTTAACAGTAGATGGCGGTATGATGAAGGGAAATTGCGCCAGTATGCTTGAGTATAACTGGTCTTATCCAGATAGTAATTATGAATATATTTTCCAGGTGGAAGTGAAAAGACCTGATAAGTGTGAAGAAAAAGAAATAGAAATATCAGAAGGTGTGATTCAAAAGAAAGAAGTTTGTACTTATAGTGTGAAAACGGCAACTGATGGAATTCCAGATGATGAAGAAATAGAGGTTGAAGTAGAGCCAAATTATTACGGCTTTATTCAATGTATGAAGAAGACCGGAGCATTAGTTGATGGAAAGTGGCAAAATGATAAAATCGTACCTGTTGAGTTTAAGCAGTCATTAAAGAAGGCTTATCACACAGGTTATTTTGATTATAATTGTTTTGGACCTGAGTGTAAGAAAAATGCCACAGATAGAACGGTTAAAACGGAAGAGGGTGGTTGTCGAACTTTAGAACGTTTTAAAAAATCAAATGGCAATAATTTTAGAGCTTATTCTCTTGCAGATATTAAAAAACAAGAAATGGAAGATGAGTTTGAAACACTTTGTAAAAAAGGAGATTACAAACTTTTGGAAAAAAGACTTCCAGCCTTCAAAGAGTTTGAATGGATGTATAAAATCCTTGCAGCAGCAAGAGATAATATGATTGAGCATCAAGTTAAACTTTTAAAGAAAGACATAGATAAGAAAAAGAAAAACCTTGCTAAGGTAAACGTCCAAAAATACAACGAAGTTCTATCTGATTTTTATAAAAAAATTATTCAGCCTCTTAAAAATAGAATTCTGAGAGGTGCAGATGATATTGCGAATATGGATGATGGTCCAGAAAAAGAAAAACTTCAAAAACATTTAAACAGCTTGATAGCTAAATTGAGAAAGTATGCAGCTAAACCATATTTATCAAATGCAGATTATAAATTAATGAAAAGTTTTGCAGTAAAAGCACCTCTACATCAAGATGAATGGAGAGAAGCTGCGCTTATTACTTATGCCACTACTAATACGGCCTATCATTTATCAAGATATAATCCAGCCTATAGAAAAAAAGATAAAAGTCTTGTAGATATGCATATTTCAGATGTTCAAGATCTTATGGAAGACCACCAAACAGAGCAGGCCAATGAAATGGAACAGCTTGGTGTTCTTGCTAATGATAAAGAAGGTGCACAAAGTATCGCTGCTGGGTATGAGAGAGAAGCTAGAATGATTGAATATAATTATCAGCAGGATTTAATGAGTTTACAAATGGATAAGCAACAAATTGGTAGAATCGCAATGCAAGAATGTAGTCCTGGTAATTATGGAATGTCAGGTTTGGTACAATCCAGCTGTATGAATCGTTACTCTCAAATAATGCAAATGATTGATTACGAATATCAGCAAAAAAGCTCGCATGATTATCGGAATAAAATTTATGATAATATGAATTACTATAATCAGCTATCTCAACAATGGAAGCCTATAGAAGCACAGAGAAACTCTGTTTATGGAGTTGACCCGAACGTATATCAGTATAATTATCAAATGACAGCTGTTCCTGAAATTATGAGAAATCCAAATTTTGCTCAACAAATGCAACAGCAATATGGGCAATTCCAAAACTCCCCGTATCCAGTAAATCCAAATAATCCAATGGCAAATGAATACGGAAGATATTTACAACAACAAGCATTACTAAGACAGCAGCAACAGCAGCAATATCAATTTATGAATTATAATCGTATGCCAGCTTCAAGTCAGTATATCTGGCAACAAGGTCAGCAACCTTCCTATAATCAACAAGGAAACTTCCAGTGGAGTTTTAGATAAAAAAAGGGCCTAAGAAGGCCCTTTTTTATTTCGAATTTTTTAAGCAAAATTAAAAATTAATAGATAACTTCATACCTGAAGACATTACGTTACTTAAGCTTAGGTCTTCATCAGTATTTGTGAAAGCATAGTAATCACCAACAAAGTGATAACCAAGATTACCACTAAAAACAACATTAGGATTCCATTGGTAATCAAAACCAATATTAACTTCGTAACCCAGATCATCTGATTGATCTTCAGTCGCAGTTACTAAGGCTTTTCTTGAATGATCATAGAAATCATCGCCATTACTTGCAACTTCGTTTGCTCTTGCCCACATCATTGAAAGATCCCAAGACCATTCTTCTTGATTGTAGTGAAAGAAAAGTTGAGCATAAGTCATGTTTGTTAATTGGCTATTATGTACGTCATATGTGTTGTCCATGAATCCAACATAGTTATATTTGAACATAACGTGAGACATTTGATAATTTGGGTGTAAATACATTCCTTCAAAGCCCCCTGTCTCACCATCATCGCCTTTGATCATTCCGGCATTGAGACCGACTTTCCACTTACTGTTCAAAGTATATTTTGTTTCTAAAATATAAGCATTTGCATCATAGTCTGCATCATCAGTTCCATACAAGTTAGAAACCTCACCAGACAATATTGGAATTTCTAATCCGAAAGAAAACTTTTCCCATTCTTTTGCAAAGTAAACATCAATAAGGTTTACGTTTTGTGAACCAGTTCCGTAAAGAGTATCACTTGATTGAACTTCTTTTACAGAGTAATAGATTCCAAATTTGAAGTTTTTATTTGGGTTATCGTATAGAGCCGAAATACTTGTTTCGTATGAATCATATCTACCGTTTGGATTGTCAGATGTGTGAAGCTTTGCCCACATTGGTGTTAAGTGAAGGTTTCCAAGCTTTAACTGTGCTTCAATTCCCTCATATCCAGAATAGTATCTATCCCAAACATTGTCACCAGAGTTTACAACTGCTCCTAAACCAAAATGTTTTGAAAATCTACCGACTCTATATAGAGCTGTATCTGCAAATAGTTCAGCATAAAGTTGGTTTATATTAAGGGTAGAAGTTGTATTTTGTGTGTAGTAACTTCCACTTTCTCCATCATATTGAGTAGATTCACCAAAATTTACTCCACGAGTATCACCTGTGCTTAATTCACCTTTAACAGTTACGCCATCGTTTACAACGATTTCAGGCTTAAGTTTTAAAATCATCGTTTGCAGTCTAGCGTTATTTTCTTCAGGGTTAATACACTGGCTACCATCAGTAGCAGTACAATTATCACCAGTTTTTCTTACGTCTTTGATTATAGTTGTGTCATAAGCAAGAGTTCCTTTCCAATCTACAGGGACTGCAAACGAACTGCTTGAAAATAAAATAGCGGAAATTAATAATCCCAGTCTTAAAGTCACAAGTTACTCCTTATTTTAACAATATGCTTTACTTAAATTAAGTGATAAAAATAATATGAGATATAGATGAGACTGGCAAACAGGTATTATGAAAGTAATAAATAAAAGAAATTTTATACGCCTTGCAAAAATTTTAAGCTTATTATTATTCGCAATAGGATTTGTTGTAGGTGGTCATATTTATATTACGGTTGGTGAACTAAAGCTAAGGTTAGAAGAAGCCAAAATTTCGCTCTCAAATGCAGTTCCACAAGTATCTATCTTGGAGAAGAACTCAAAAATTAGAAAATCGGACCTTGATAACTATATGCTCTTTTCAAAAGAACCAAATGGGGAAAGCTTTAAAGAGGCAACGAATAATGGATTAATAGAGCATAGTGGAAATAGTTTTATCATTAATGAAGATTTAGAATTACCTGAATTGGAACAAAATTCCTGTGATCGAGTAAGGTGTATTCAGATAAGAAAGGCTTTCGCTGACATTCCATCCCAGATTTGGAAGGCTCTTCTGGGTACAGAAGATTTTCGATTCTTAGATCATAGAGGTGTTGATCCAATTGCAATCACTAGGGCGATAGTCGTTGATATTATTGCAATGAAGTTTATTCAGGGAGGTTCAACGCTTACGCAACAGTTGGTGAAAAACTTGTTTCTGACGAATGAAAAGAAGCTATCGAGGAAACTAAAAGAAATTATATACGCAATTTACATAGAGAATATTTTGGAAAAAGAAGAGATTTTATCTTTATATCTTAATGAAGTTTTTTGGGGTAGCTATGAAGGGATTTATCTTAAAGGCTACCATGCAGCTTCTTTAGCTTACTTTGGAAAAGAGCCAGAACAATTATCTGAATACGAAGCCACAATACTCGTAAGCTTTTTAAAAGGGCCAAACTATTATCGTTTATCCAATGGCTATTCTAGAATTAAACAGAGGGCAGATGCTGTCTTTAAAAGACTTGTAAGCCTTAAGCTATTCTCTGGCGGTGAAAATAAACTTTGGAGTGAGGCACAATGGAGTGAATTCGAAGATCAATATAATAAAAGAGTGAAATTAAACAATTTTAAAACATATCAAATTGTAAGTACAAATAGAGAGCAAGGATTAGAACCTTTTGAAAAAATTGTTTTTATCAAGTCAGCCGTGGCGAAACAAGTTGAAATAGCCAATAGGTTTGAAGGTGTTGATTTTGCTATAAAAGCATTAGTACTTGATATGAAATGTGATAACTTTGACTGTAAAGATGGATTTTCTCATTATTCCAAAATGGAAAGAGATAAGCGTAAGGCCATTACTGAAGAATATCATCAGGTGGGAAGCTTACTCAAACCAATTGTTTACGATAGCTTAATAAAGCTGGGAAGAAGTTATGACGAGATAGTTTCTACGAAACCTATTACCTTGGATTTGCTTTCTGGGAAGTGGACTCCAAAAGATTATTCGAAAGCTAAAGTCTCAGAGATTACTTTGCGAGAAGCCTTACAAAAATCTAAAAATATTCCCTTGATTCGAGCTGTAAGCGAGGTCGGATTTTCGGAAGTGGAACAAATCGTTGAAAATTATATACCAAGACTAAAAAAACCATTAAGCGAATATCCAGCTCAACTATTAGGGGCTGTTGAGTTGAGCCTAGATGAAGTTGTAACTAATTATAGAAAATTTATTTTGAATAAGTGCGATGAAATTAAAGCTAAACCAGAATTATTTGAAAGTTCTGTTCTGAAATACATGAGCGTTGCTAATGAAACAACAATTTCAAGACTTGCAAGATTTCCGTTAAAAAATTCACTAATTTTTGGAAAAACAGGAACGAGTAACAAGGGTTTGGATAACTGGTATTTAGCGTTTGATGGATCTCAAATGTTTGTAATTTGGTTTGGCGTGGAAACGAATAGAGACCAGGTTAACTTGAGGCTATCAGGAACAACTACGGCATTTCTTATCTTTCAAAGCTTTATCAATGCCCGTGGTAAAGAAATCTCAGAAGTCGTTTGCAAATAACCAAAAGGTTCCAGCACCTTTTTGGTATAGCGGTGAGTTAAATGATGCAGGTCTAAACCAAAAAGTAGCTGGAACCATTGAGATTTATACTTGCCATCTTAAGAAGTCCTAAGTATATTTCTTTAAATGTTATCTATGTAGGGGTGTCGTCAAGTGGTAAGACAGCAGATTTTGATTCTGCCATGCGCAGGTTCGATCCCTGCCACCCCTGCCACTTTTAGGAGTTTAGAATGAGACGTATAGTACTTGTCTCTGGTACCTCGAACAAAACTCTTTCACACAAAATTTCAGATTATTTAGACGTGCCTCTTGTTGATCCTCAGATTAGAAGATTTGCTAATGGGGAAATTTTCTGTGAAATAGAAAAAAATGTAAGGGGAGCAGATGTATTTATTGTTCAAACCACATCAAGTCCAGTCAATGACAACCTGATGGAGCTCCTAATAATGATTGATGCCTTAAAAAGAGCATCAGCTGCTTCTATAACAGCAGTTGTTCCTCATTATGGATATTCAAGACAAGATAGAAAAGCCAGTCCAAGAACTCCAATTTCAGCTAAACTTGTTGCTGATTTAGTTACAGTAGCCGGTGCAAGCCGTGTCATCACGATGGATTTGCATGCTGGTCAAATACAGGGATTTTTCGACATTCCATTTGATAACATTTATGCCTCTCCTGTTTTTTTAAACTATATTAAAGAGAATATAGACATTAATAACTTAACTCTAGTTTCTCCTGACGCTGGTGGTGTTGAAAGAGTTAGATGGTATGCTAAGCGATTAGAAAGAGATATCGCGATGATTGATAAGAGACGTACTGGACCGAATGTCGCTAAAGCAATGAATATTGTAGGTGATGTTGAAGGCAGAGACGTGATTATTGTTGATGATATGATTGATACTGCAGGTACTTTAATTGAGGCAGCAAAAACTCTTAAGCAGCATGGGGCTCAGAAAATTTATTCTTTTGCTACTCATGGTGTGTTTAGTCCTCCTGCTGCAGAACGAATTAATGGCTGTGAAGAGCTAGAAGCTGTTATTGTTACTGATACAATACCACTAACAGCAGAGCTTAAGGCCGTTGAAAAAATCAAAGTTTTGTCAACTGCTGAAATTTTATCTAAAGCAATCCATAGAACTTTTAACCATGATTCAGTCTCATCTTTATTTATTTAAGTTATGATAAAGTTAATTGTAGCTCTCGGAAACCCAGGAATTGAATACGAATTAACCAGGCATAATGTTGCTTGGATATTAGTTGATACTTATTCACCTATAAGTTCAAATATGTGGAAATCAAAATTTAAGGGAGAGTATACTGATTTTACAACGGGTGGGGATAAAATCTATGTTCTCAAACCTCAAACATATATGAATCTGAGTGGAGAAAGTGTCCAGCCTTTATGTCAGTTTTTTAAAATAAAACCTGAAGAAATACTAGTTGTTCAAGACGAACTTGATCTCCCATTTGGCCAAATTCACTTTAAGAAAGGTGGAGGGTTAGCCGGCCATAATGGATTAAAGTCTATTGCCAAAACTATGGGATCTCAAGAATTCTATAGGATGAGAATTGGTATTGGACGTCCTGCTCGAGGTAGTGTATCAAGTTGGGTACTTTCAAAATTTCCAATTGAGCAAAATACTGAGTTAGAAATTGTAATGAAAAAAAGTGGTGAAGCACTTGATTGTCTTTTGAAAGATGGATTTAAAAAGGCTTCAAACACCTTCAATAAAAAAGATTTTTTAGAAATTAAATAAAACGGAGATATATAATGGGTTTAAATGTTGGAATTGTAGGTTTACCAAATGTTGGAAAATCAACTATTTTTCAAGCGATTACAAGTGCACCAGCAGAAGCTGCTAATTATCCATTTTGTACCATTGAGCCAAACGTTGGTATTGTGCAGGTTCCAGATATAAGAATGGATAAGATTACAGAATTCATTAAACCCCAAAAAGTCATTCCTGCTGTTATGGAGTTTGTTGATATCGCAGGTTTAGTCGCAGGTGCTTCAAAAGGTGAAGGTCTTGGAAATCAATTTTTAGGCCATATTAGACAGGTTAGTGCAATTGCTCACGTTGTTAGATGCTTTGAAAATCCAGATGTTGTACATGTTGCAGGTAAAGTAGATCCTTTATCAGATATTGAGGTTATTAATATAGAGCTAGCATTTGCAGATCTAGAAACAGTAGATAAGAGACTTAATAATCTAGGCAAAATGCTTAAGTCTCACGATAAAAAAGTGAAATCACAAGCTTTAATTGCTCAACCAGTTCTTGAAAGATTGAAAGCAGCATTGGAAGACGGAAAAGCTGCAAGATCCGTTGATATGGATGATGATGAGCGTGAAGCCATAAAAGATCTACATTTAATAACTTTAAAAGATATGCTTTATGTTTGTAATGTGGATGAAGAATCCATTGAAGAAGATAATGAGCATGTTAAAGCTGTTAAAGAATTAGCAGCAAAAGATAATTCTAAAGTTATCAAGATTTGTGGCGCTATTGAATCTGAAATTTCTCAACTAGAAACAGAAGAAGAGAAAAAAGAATTCTTAAATGATATGGGTCTTGAAGAGTCTGGTTTAGATGTTCTTGTTAAGGCTGGATATGATCTACTGGGATTAAAAACATACTTCACTGCTGGTGAGAAAGAGGTAAGAGCTTGGACTTTTACTGATGGCTACAAAGCCCCTCAATGTGCAGGTATAATTCATACTGACTTTGAAAGAGGTTTCATTAAAGCAGAGGTCTATCACTGCGAAGACTTATTCGAACTCCATTCTGAAGCGAAGCTAAAAGAAGCTGGTAAATTTAGAATTGAAGGAAAAGAATACATCGTCAAAGATGGTGATGTTATGCATTTTAGATTTAATGTTTAAAATTATTTTTTTAAATTCATCTTGCTCTTTAACGCAACAATTAGTTGCATTTAAAAGATAAAATTCTTTAGGTATAGAATCCTAATTCATTAAATTAGGAGTCCACTATGCATTTGGTATATTTAATATCAATATTTTTAACTTTTTCCGTAAATTTGTTTGCTCATGAAAACGATGGCGATATTAACGAAACGATTGAACCAGATGTGAGTATGGTATCTCTTCCAATTCACATAGGTTTAGATGGAGAGATTTCTTACGGAATTGGATTGATGGATCATAGTTCTCATAGTGGTACCCACACAGGACATATGAATCATGACGATATGAGTGGTGATATGAATCACGACGGTATGAGTGGTGATATGAATCACGATGGAATGAGTGATGATATGAATCACGATGGTATGGATCATGGAGATACATCAAATGAGGATGAATCTAACCATAACGGCCATGTTGCTCATAGTGATGGATGGATGTGGCATTTAATGCCAATGCTTCATATTGGTGGAGATTATTATAAGAGAGTAATCAGTCTTTCTAGTGCGAATAATATTGAAGAAAATGACACCAGAGATGGCTTTGTTCTAATTGAAAATAAAACTATTCAAGCTGGTGGGGGGTTAATGTTAATGGCAATGCCACCTGTTAATTGGGGTGGTTTTTTACATGCTGGAATTATGCCATATAAAGGGGGACATGTTTTTAGAATGAAAAAGACTATGTACCCAAAATCTGAAAAAATTGGAACTATGGTAACACCACTAAATTTAAAAGACCTTAGTAACTGGTCAATAGCTGATAAATTGAGTTACTCAACTCAAGGTGGTGTAATGTTTAGTGCAGGGTTGGGTATTACCATTTTGACAGACTTTTCTTACAGTTATATGGCCCAGGGGACTTGGATTACAACTATTGCTAAAGTTGGAAAAACAAAAGTTCTAGTCACTATAAAAAACAAATCTATGAAGATGTTTATGTCCAATCTGGGAACGACGATTGCTTATTTACAAAAACACAAGTTCAATAATGCAGATAAGGCCTTTAATTTTATTTTTGATATGTCAAAACCAGAAGGGTTAAAGGCATATAAGGATATGATCAGAGGAAATATTGTAACGGCTCAAAACATGTTGAGATCGAAGATAGAAGGAGTTAGACCTGTAAGTTTTACTAAAACAAATTCATTTGGAAGAATGAGAAGTTTTAGTTACGGTGTGCCATTTTTGTATAAAAATACTTCAATGGTTGGGAATACAATATCTCAAAGTATAACAGAGAACTTTCTTAACAACTCAAAGATGAATATGGAAATGAGTATGTTTATGAGAAGTAGAAAGTCTAGTGGAATAAGCAGTAACCATAGGGATACAGGTTTTGTATTTATGGGACACCATCATGAATTATTTCAAAACAATAAGAAATCTAGTTCATTTGGTGGTAGCTTTAAATGGTATTTTCAAAATGAAAACTCAAGTCCATGGTATGTTAGGTCCCGCTTAAATAGGGCAATAAGTATTTTAGGATTAGAAAAAATAGATAGTTTAAAGTTAGATATGTTACCTAAAAGGTTGAACTTTGTAAGAGGGGAAATTGATATTCCACTCACAAAAAAGCAAATTTTGAAATTAATGAATTTAGCTGGAAATAAGAATTTATACAATAACATGTATTCAAGAGCATACAATGCGATGAATGATTATTTTCGAGTCCCTGGAAATTATAAAAAAATATGTCCTCTAAAAAGACACAGGTTTACTGGATGCAAAAAGAAAATATATAAAAATACCTGGAGTAAATTATCAAAAATTCCAAGATTGTTACCAAAGATTAAAAGTGCCTATAGAAGTAAGGACAAAGTCAACTTTTCGAAGCACCTTACAAAGTTAGGGGAGTATATGTTGGCAAATAGATTTGTTTTTAAAGAAGTTTTTAGACAAATTGAAGAAACTCCAAAAGCGAAATTAAAGCTAATGGGATCAAAAATTTCTAGAACGACAATAAATCTTTAGGAGAAAAAATGAAATATTTATTACTTATAAGTCTTATGTTTTCACAGTTCGTAATGGGGAAAGAATGCGATAAGGTATTAGAAAATAAAATATGTATAGAGTTGAATTGGATTGAAGGGCCACATATTGATGCTTTTTCAACAGTTGAAGTTAATTTAAGTGATTTAGTTAGTGGTGAAAATCTAAATTTAGATAAAATTATTCTTTATCCATGGATGGTTATGGATGGTCATGAGCATGGAAGTATGGATGTAATGATTGAAAATGTCTCAAGGGGAAAGTTCATTGTTGATGAAATCTATTTTTTCTCTGGTATGGATGGTGTTTGGCAATTAAAAATAGATTTCGAAGAAAATAAATTTGTAATCTTTGAACTAGATTAGCCTTCGAATCCCAAGTGTATATCATAAATTTGGTTAAGCGCTTGGGAGTCTTTTTGATCATCTTCAAGAATCATTTTATAAAAAAAGATATTTCTAAAAATTAGTTTAACGTACTTTCGGGTTTCTAAAAATGGAATATTTTCAATATTTTGAAGAATATTACCACTCGTCATATATTCTTGTTGCCATTCGTTTACTCTCTTTTCGCCTGCATTATATGCAGCTAGGCTGTAAACGAGGTTATTATTATAGTTCTCTAAGAGCTGATTAAAGTACTTCGTACCTATTTTGATATTAAGCTTTGGGTTATAGAGATGTTTTGTCTTAAGCTTTCTTTTGAATTGTCGGGCCGTATTTGGCATCAACTGCATAAGGCCTCGTGCGCCTACGTGAGATCTAGCATATTTATTAAATCCAGACTCTTGTCGTATTAAAGAAAGAGCTATAATTGGGTCGAAGTCTTTACTCGCTTTTTCAATTTGACTAAAAAATGGTTTAGGAAAAAGAATTTTTAGTGTGTTTTCATCTAATGTTAGATTGTTTCTGTGAATGTTTTTATAAATCACTTTAAAGCTATTTAAATATTCTTTCTTTTCAGCAAGATTAAAAGCAAGGTTTTTAATTTGTCCATCAAGGGAATGATTTGGGTACAGTTTTTGTAATGTTTTGATTTCTAAGTCGACAAGTTTTGTTAAATTAAATTGTGCCCACAAAGTAGTTCTTTTAATCCATCTCGTTGTGTACTTATTAAATTTAATTTCTTTCTTTTTATCAATAGGTAAATTACTTAAGTAATTAAACTTGGTTGAAGTTTGTTTTAGTTTCGAAAGCTGCTTAGCTGATAAAATAGCATAAAAACTTAGAGGGTTCTGATTAATTACTTCTTTGTATACGGATATTGAGTCATCCTCATCTCCATTCATTGCCATCAATTTAGCTTTCCAAAAATGAACTTTAGAGTTCTGATTTAATTGTTCTTGAGATTTGATATATGTATCTAAAACAGAAAGAGCATCACTGATTTTATCTTGTTGAAATTTACTCCACATAAGATTAAAAACAGCATCAATATAATTATAAGAATTTTTCTTGATGATAGTCTCAAACCCTTCTTCTGCTAGAGAAAAGTGATTTCTTCGCATATATGATTTAGACAAGCTTAGAAGGGTTGCAATAGATTTTCTTTGTGGTAATAGCTCGTCGATTCTTTTATGGTACTCCTGAAATGCTTTATGAGCTTCGTGAATAGACTTGATATCTTCGTTTTTATCAATGGAATTAAAGGCAATATCTTTTAGCTTTTTAAATTCTCGATAATAAATGTTTTTTGAAGTCCATTGATTCAAATCTTTTTCTTGTAAATACCGAACAAAATTAGGGCTAGGAAATACATTACTTATTAAGTTCTTACTAGGAGTAATATTATTAGTGATAATGAAGGTGGAAATAGTAGAAGATATATTTTTAAAAAGTGTCTTTTTTCTTCTCGCATTCTTTAATAAGCTTGAGATATTCTTTTGGAGTCTTAAAAAGGTGTTTGGATTCAAGCTAGCAAATTGAGATTTTAAAATACTAAATTTAAAACTTTTTCCTCTTATCCCTTTTGTTTGAGCTTCTAGTAACTTTCTTTCACAGAAAAACTTATTCTCTTCCTGAAGATAATTGAGTACTAAATCTTCATAGTATTTGGAGTCCAGTTTCTTACATTCATTATTTATGGTTTTTACACTTCTTAGTTTTGATAGTGTGAGGAGAGTATTTGACCAAGGAGCTAAGTGTTTATAAGTTTTATTTTTTAAAACGTCTTTGTGAAGAGCACGAATAATTCTTTTATTAAAAATGCCTTTTCGTGCAAGTTTATAAACCTTTTTAAAATTATTAGCAATTTTTGATTCTTTGTTACTGAATTGGATTTTTTTGAAATTCTTAGAATTATCAAGGTTGTGAAGTGCGGGAGTTGATGCGTAAGCGGTGCTTAACATTAACAATAATAATGTACTTACCAATTTCCCTAACAAATCGCCTCCATGCTTTTTGTGGAATCAGTTTAAAGTCTAACATTGATTGGAATGAGTTCCAATAGAGAAAACAGGAATTACTTTAATTCATTTAGTTTTCTTTGAATTTCCTCTAATACTGGTTTTTTATCCTCTGGTACGACTAAGGAAATATTTTCTATATAGGCTTTGATTTCTTCTATGGTCTCTCTTTCATCTTCAGATTTTTCAGTGAGATAGGTAAGAGTTAAATTAATTTCGTCAGCTATTTCGGAAAATTGATCTGTTTCTCTGAAGAAAAGTTCATTAATTTCCCCACCATTTCTGATATTTTGTAAAAACATGGTTAATTTATACATTGGCCCAGCAATTTTATGAGAAATAAAGATACAGAAAATGAAAACTAATCCAATAAACCCTAGTTGGGTAAGGATTAGATACATTGTCAGGCTGGCTCTTTGGGCCTTGTATTGATCTATTGAGCCATCAGAAACGACACCGCTAGACTGTAATTTGCCAGCTAAGTCAAAGATATATTCGAAAAGCTCGTAAATTGTTAATGGATAAACAAGACTTCCTAGAAATACTAAACTACAAATAATGAAACAGAATTTGTACTGGAATTTAGGATTAATCACGAAAATACGTCTACTGTGTGCCAAGCTTTTTTCCTTTTAAATAGTGTTCGTTTTATTTTATATTAACGAGTAAAAATATTTTGTAAATAATAAGAAAAACTGACCAAATCAAAAAAGGTAAATATGAAAGACAAAATTGATCAAATAATAAATCCTGTTAGCGGAAAATCCCTAGGAGAAGAGAATAGAATCATATCTGTAGAGCAAAAAGGTGAAGACCTGCATGTAAAATATGACAGATCAGGTATAGACCCTGAAAATAAGAAGAAGTTGGAAGCCGAAATCGTTAAAACTCTTGAAGCTGATATTAGTGAAGATAATCTGTTTTTAATTCCTCAATCTACAGATAATTCCAAAGATGTATACTCCTCAGTAGGTACAGAAGCTCCAAAATCAACTGGTGAACCAGCTCAATTAAAAGTCGGTCATGGATCGGTGGGTGAAAAGAGAAAGATTCCTGGAGTAAAACATATTATAGCGATTGGTTCTGGAAAAGGTGGAGTAGGTAAATCAACATTTACTACGAACTTGGCAGTATCACTTGCAAAAAGTGGATATAAAGTTGGTGTTATAGATGCTGATATCTATGGACCATCACTCCCCTTAATGCTTAATAGAAGGGATCATAGACCACAGGCTACTGAAGACCAAAAAATTCTTCCTTTAGAAAGCTACGGAATAAAATTTATTTCATTTGGAAACTTTATTCATGAGGACGAGCCGGTTGTCTGGCGTGGTCCAATGCTTGGTGGAGTTCTAAACCAATTCTTTTTTGATACGGACTGGGGAGAGCTTGATTATTTACTTATGGATCTGCCACCTGGAACTGGGGACGTTCAGCTTTCTATGATCCAGAATGTAATAGTAGATGGTGCCATTATTATTTCAACACCTCAAGATATTGCGCTATTAGATGCAAGAAAAGCTTTGCATATGTTCGATAAAATGGGCTTGCATGTTATTGGAATGGTGGAAAATATGAGTTCATTTATTTGTGATGACTGTGGAAAAGAGCACTTTTTATATGGAACTGGCGGTGTGATGTCAGCTTGTAATGAATTAGGTGTAGGCTATCTAGGTAAAATTGCGTTAGACCTTGGTATAAGGAAAGGGGCTGATTTTGGAAAGCCTTATATGTGTAATACTGAGAAGTACGAAGGTTCTTCAATTTGGAATGCCTACGGGGAAATTGCTGCTAAGGTAGACAGCTATTTTAATCCTGAAGATAATAAAAAGAAGGGCTTGTTAGCAAAACTATTTAAAAAAGAGTAGAGAGTTTGAAAGAGAAATTTTTTAAATATTTAGAAGATCAATCACTTGTTGGGTTTTCTGGTTATATAAACTTCTTGGATCCAGAAAACTCAAGGTTAATTGGTACAATTTTATTTTCGTCTGGAAAAATTTTAGGTGTCCAATACGGTAAGAAGGAGTCTTACAAGTCTCTAATTAATTTAATTATTAATGTTTTGGAAAGTGGTTATCGAGCTGTTCAAGAACCTGGTTTAGTAGAAACAAAGTCTCAAAAACTAAATATTTCAGTATCTCATCTGGAAAAGAAATTTAGTGAATCTTATGAATTATATTTAAAATCAAAAGAATTGAAGCCTCCTAGGGATTTGAACTTGTTAGTTAATCCGGACTATATAAAAGAGGCTAAACCCCTTACACCGTCTGAGTTTTCATTACTTAGTACAATTGTAGATCACAATAATGTTGAAGATATATATAAAAATAGTGAGCTATTAGATTTTGAGTTAACAAATCTATTAGTTGATTTAAAAAAGAAAAATGCACTTAAAGTTTTGTAAATAAAAAGGAATTTAATTATGAAGACACAGGAACACAATAAAGGTGAATTGGCAGAATTAACTGTAAACATTGAAGCTCAGCTAGTTAAGGATCTTGAGACTATGGCCAAGAATTCTGGAATGCCAGTAGATGAGCTGGTAACAATTGCTATAAAGAGATTTAGATCTTCTCATGCTGACTATATGGGAATTAAGCTAGATTACGCTTAATAAACTAAATTTATATAAGATTTGTGTAAAGTATATATACACTGTCTAAAAATTTCACAGCTAGACCTTTAAATTTTTAGTAGTTTCAGCTACTTAGGTGCTAATTATTAGGTGACTTTGTTGGCACACTCCTTGCTTTATATAAGGCACAGGAGAGAAGAGATGAAAACATTAAAGAAAGCATTTTTAGCAACTACAGTAACTGGAACATTCCTATTTTTCGCTTTAGGAAGTATGAATTCTATTGTTGTAGATAAGAACGCTTTTCTTAAAAATGATCTAAATATCAAATTCGCAAAAAGATTAGATGACATTCAGGGAGTAGTTACTGTTGGAAGAACTGCAGCATCCCTACCTAAGTTCGATATGTCAAAATCTTTGACTACAAAAACAGTTGAACCTAAGCAATTTAAAAAAATGGTTAAAGCAGTTGCTCCTAAAAAAGTAGAAGAAAAGGAAGTGGAAGTGGTTGAGGTAACTAATCCTCCTGCTGTTCAAAATACAGGATCTTTAGAATTAACAGGTGGTTTATATCAGAAAAGATCTTTAGAAGGTGCAAAATTCTCAGGAAGTGTACAGGTAAGAAATGGTATTATTGAGGGTCTTAATGCAACTCTTCCAGATGGTAAATCATTAAGCATCTCAGTTATTAGAACTGAAATGGTTGGAAACGTTTTCCAATATGAAGATAGTGAAACAAGAGAATTAAAGAGTGGTTTGTTTTACCCAGTAAACGTAGCTAAAGGTGAGTACATGCTTAACCTTACCGACGATACAAACTTTGCAGGATTAAGATTAGAGTTTAAAAATCCAGAATTACAAGCAGAAGGTGTAGTTACTTCTAACTGGGAAATGAATGATCAAAATGAAGAAGAGCAAACTGATGAGTACGCTCAAGATATTGACTCTGAAAGAGAGTTAGAAATGGAAGAGCCAAATACTGAAGAAGGTTACGATCAAGAGCAGGAATTAGAAAATGATTACGCTCAAAATGAAGAGCAACAAGAAACTTACGCTTTTGCTTTCTAAGAGAGTTCAATAAGATTTCTGGCATTACTTTGTATTCTTTTTATCACAAACCGTAATCTAACACTCAGGAATATTAACGGCCAGACCACCACGACTCGTTTCTTTGTATTGTTTTTTCATATCCTTACCAGTCTGTTTCATGGTCGATATAACTTTATCCAAACTTACATAATGAGAACCATCTCCACGTAATGCCATTCTCGCAGCATTTATCGCTTTAATTGCTCCCATTGCATTTCTTTCAATACAAGGAATTTGAACAAGGCCACCTATTGGATCACATGTTAGACCTAAGTTATGTTCCATAGCTATTTCAGCAGCGTTTTCTACTTGCTCTATCGATCCACCTAGAACTTCACACAAAGCTCCTGCGGCCATAGAGCAGGCGACTCCAACTTCACCCTGACATCCAACCTCTGCTCCACTAATACTTGCGTTTGTTTTATAAAGAATAGCAATCGCACCGGCTGTCAAAAGAAAATCAACAATAAGATCGTCGTTTGCTTTAGGACAAAACTTAGCAAAATACTGTAAAACTGCGGGTATAATTCCTGCCGCGCCGTTGGTTGGAGCCGTAACAACTTGTCCTCCGGCTGCATTTTCTTCATTAACAGCAAGTGCATAAAGGTTAACCCAGTCTAGTACATTTAATGAATCCATTAAGTTCTTTTCGGGGTGAGAAAGAAGTTGTTGATAAACTTTTGGCGCTCGTCTTTGAACTTTAAGACCACCTGGTAGCTCACCTGTATTTTTCAGTCCTCTTTCAATGCAGTTTTGCATGACCTTCCAATAATTGAGAACTTCTTTTTTTATTTCATCTTTAGTTCGCCAAGTTAGTTCATTTTTTAAAACTAATTCAGAGATTCTACAGTTTTCATTTTTACAATCAGCTAAAAGCTTTGCAGCAGTTTTGTATGGAAAAGGAGTGGTTTGAATATGTGCATCAATTACATTAGGAGTATCAATTTCAGCTTCCTCTAGGACAAAGCCACCACCAACAGAATAATAAATTTTTCGAATAATCTCTCTACCTTCTGTGTCGAATGCTGCGAAGGCCATACCATTTGGATGATGAGGAAGACTTACTCGTCTGTGGAACTTAAGATCTTTTCTAGGATCAAAATTTATAGTCAATTGATTAGATTCGAAGTTTAAATATAGTTTTTTTTCTTTGGTAACTTTTTCTAAGATATTTGGAATTTCATTAGAATCAATGGTTTCAGGTTCATAACCTTGAGCACCTAAGAGAAATGCTTTGTCTGTTCCGTGTCCTTTGCCTGTTAAGGCCAGTGAACCATAGAAATCGCATTTAATCATATGAATTTCGTTAAATTTATTAATTCCACCAATGAAATCAATAAAAGATTTCGCTGCTTTCATTGGGCCAACAGTATGAGAACTAGATGGTCCAATACCTACTGTATAAATATCGAAAATACTAACCGACAATTAAGCTCCTATTTAAATATAAACACCAAACAGTGTACATATCGTCCATAAAGCCGCGGAAGTGAATAGTGGAATTGTAAGATTATCATCCAACTTTAGTGGAATCATATCAAAAGCTGTTGCTAAAATTCCTAAGAGTGATGCTACAAATAAAATTAAAAGATCAAACTTACCATTAAATCCTGTTAAAATTACTAATGACACTATTGTTATACTTAGAAAAAAAGCGAGTGATCCTTCAATGGTTCTGGTCGGTGTAAGCTTATGCTTTCCAAATCTAATGCCAATTATTGCTGATAGTGGATCAGCTATGGCCAACGAATAAATACCCACAAGGGCTATATGTTTTGGAAAGGCTACAATTGTTAGTAATACTGCCATTGCGTAAGGGACCATAGCAGATTCTTTAAGTTGCTCTTCTGCTCTCATAATAAACCTGGTAAATGGTAAAAGCTTTGAGGCAGTTTCTGGATAACTTATTCTAACTTGTTCAACAACGTAGAGAACGCAAGCTATAGTTCCAAGAAAATGGATCATTTGAGAATGATTAAATGAAACTAAATAAAGAGTAGCGATTGCTCCTCCATTAAACATATGAAAGAGTCTTCTAGCAATTTGCATATTATGTCTGGTCGAAAGGTTTTCGTTTTCAGACTGCTCTTTAACTTCAATTTTTTCTTCGATGGGATTAGTCTTATCAGTGCTCTCATCCCAATTATAATCAATATTTTCCATACTCTTTTACCTTTAAACGAATATCGGAGTATGGCAGCTTGAGCATGAATTGTAAATGTTGAGTCCATCTAAGTACCTGATATTTCATTGTGAGTAATTCTTACATACAGAGTTATTTATTGATTTAATTATGCTAAATCCAAAAATAATAAGGAGAAAATATGAAAGTTATAATATCAGCACTAGCAGCAATTTTGATTTTAACATCTTGTAATTCAAGTTCATCTGGCGGGAGCTCTAAGAAAAAGAAAAACCCAAGAGTCGGGGAGGATGTTAATAGTGATTCCTCTAAACTAGCTAAGGCGTTAGCAGGTAAAGCATATTGTGGTCTTGAAACTGTTGATGATGAAGAAGGTGGTGAATATAGAGAAAAGTACAACTTTACATCAAATGGAAGTGGTTCTTTAGAAATTTTAGATCCTAATTCATTTTCTGTCACTGCGTCTGTACCTTATCAGTGGGGAGCAACAGAAACATCTTTAACTTTTGCTGTAGATGGTGAAAAAATTAAAGTAAACGCTAATCTAAAAGATGATATTTTGACTTTCAGTGCAAAAGAAGGAAGTGCACAATATGGATATTGTGGAGATGCTACTGGCGAGGAAGAGATTTCTCAAACAGAGCAGGATGAAGATGGAACAATCGTTTTGCCAACACCGAATAATGCTTTGATAACAGATCAATACCTATGTGAAGTTGGTGGCTCGGATAAATTTATTTTATTAGCTGAAACTAGCAAAACTGGGCTTATTGAAGCTACAACCCGTCAAGGCGTTTTAAGTGGTTCTTATAATGTTCTTAGCTCAAATGAAATGGTTATCACCCTTGCAGGTGAGAGTAACAGTATTTTTTACCAAAAAGTGGATTCAGATACTATGATCATGAGTTTCGCTTCCGGTGATATTGAGGATGCTCAAGAGTATAAAGTTTGTAATTAAAAATAAAAAAAGGGAGCAACGAGTTGCTCCCTTGTATCTACGTATAAATTCTTAAACTAGAATTTCACACCATAATCAACTTGAAGTTTGTTATATGCTTCAGCGTCTTTAGTTGCATCTGCTTTTTCATCAGCATTTTTAGTATTTTGAAAATATCCAAAAGATAAATAAGACTTATCAGTAAGCATGTATTTACCCCAAGCGATTGAACCTGTTGTATCAGTAGTTTGACCTGCAAAATCGGAATCCATTAGTTTGGAATTAAGGGCATTCAATTCAACTGTTCTTTGGTTAAATCCTACAATCCAAGTACCTTTATCTTTAGTTTTTCCATAAGAGATACCAACAATATTAGCTTTATTATAATCTTCAGCTTCATTATTTGTAGTCCCTGAGTAGTAAAGAGTAAAAGCTCTATATTTTAGTTCTAAAAAAGTCTCAAGAATGTTTATTCCCTCATCTCCAAAGGTTCCGGCAGCATGAGCATTCTCATAATGGTAATTAGAGGCACCAATATTGTATTTAAAGTCACCAGCATCTCCCATATAACCTAATTGGCTAGATGTTATTGTCACATCTAATCCATCATTTGTTGAAGTTGCCTTGTTTTCTTCATACCAAAATGAAGCTAAATTTGTATAAACACCTTTCCATTTATAACTTGCGTGGATTCCTTCAGGGTTTAGATCACTATCCCAGATAAGTTGGTTTTTACCAGCTCTATACATAGGGTTTTTCATTCTTCCCATATTTAAATTAACATCTCCAGCTTTGTGAGCAAGATAAGCTCTATCAAAATAAACTTCTCCAGCATCTCCTTCTGAATTTCCAAGTGTATCGTTGGTTCCAGTAGCTCCACCGGTAGTGGCCAGTCTCAATTTAATTTGAGTCATGTTATCGACTTCGTAATCAAGACCCACTCTCGCCCGAATTCTTTGTCTAGATTGACCCTCATCTTTGAATTCATCTTTAGTGTTTTCTAGTCTGTATCTGAAATCTGCAGATGGCTTGATTTTGTCCCATGAGGCAAAAGCCGAAAATGAACTTACTGTTAAAACAGCGCATAATAATACTTTCATTAAAAATCCTTTTTTATCCCTATCTAATTTAAATATTTTAATTTATTTATATGAAAAATAAAGCTTTTTAAGATCACCTTAATTTTAAGTGAAATTGAATTTAAATACTTATTGTTTATGTTTTAATGGCAAATAAATTGTAAATTTTTAAAGAAGCTTTCGTCTTTATCCGTTAAGGATAAAAATGGGAGAATCTTCATGAAGATGTTTAAAAATTTACAGCTTAGAACGAAGTTATACTTTGCATTTGGAGTTATTCTTACTCTAGTTTGTGCATTCTTTTTTGTTTCTAATTTTACGATGAAAAATATCACTAATAAATACAATGAGATCTTAGACGTTCACTATAAAAATATCCGTGATGCTGAAAAGTTAAAGACTACAATGTTGGCGCTAAGAAAAAATGAAAAAGATTTTCTTCTAACAAGGGATAAAAAGTTTACAGAATTACATTCTGAAAACCATACGAAACTAGAAATTATTGTGTCGGGTTTAAAAGAAAATTTACCGGCTAGTATTCAGCCCACAATTGGATCTATTGTTGAAAACGTAGAGACTTATAATGGCGGTGTAAAAGAAATCGTCTCTTATAATGATAAAGAGGGAGATTCAAAAACAGGTCTTAGGGGTGACTTACGATCAACAAGCCATAAGATTGAAGAATTTATTAAAAATAATAATTTAAAAGATTCTTATATGGTGGCCCTTTTAACTTTTAGAAGAAGGGAAAAAGACTTTCTGTTGAGAAGGGATGCAAAATATTTATCAAAACTAAGAGGAGACATAAAAAAAGTTTTTAACTCCTTAGATGAATCTAATTTTTCAAAAGCTGATGAGCTCAAGTCTTTAATTAACACTTATGAGACCAAATTTGAAGTTTTGGTTAACAATGAAAAAGAACTCGCAGGTGTTATTGAAAAATTTGAAAAAAACGTCTTGGAAGTTGAAAAATTGACTGAAGAATTGATGAATCAGAGTCAGACGTATTTATTAGGAGAAAAAGAAGCTATCAATGAGGAAATTAAATTATCCAACACGATTTTTGTTGGAATTGGAATCTTTATTGCTAGTATCATTTTTGGAATAGCAGTTTTTGCTAGAAAAATTTTAAATAAACTTAATGACAATGTTGAAAGTCTAAAAAAAGCTTCAGTTTCATTTCAAGGTATTAGTGGAGTTATTACTGATTCTTCCGTTCAGCTAAGTGATTTAACTACTAGTCAATCAAGCTCAATTCAAGAAACTGCATCCTCAGTTAATGAAATTACTGCAATGGTGAGTAAAAACAACCAATCAGCACAAAACTCACAAGTTAAGTCAGAGGAAAACTCTAGGTCTGCAAAAAGAGGAAAGCAAACTGTTGAAGATGTTATTAAGGCAATGAACACTTTGATGGATAGCTCAAATAGAATGAATGCCCGTTTTGAACAAACTTCTGCAGAACTTGAAGATGTAGTCCAAATAATTAATCAAATTGGTGAAAAAACAAAAGTTATCAATGATATAGTTTTTCAGACAAAGCTTTTGTCTTTCAATGCATCCGTTGAGGCGGCAAGGGCTGGAGAGCACGGGAAGGGATTTGCTGTTGTTGCAGAAGAAGTTGGTAACCTTGCAAGTATGAGTGGTACTAGTGCAGAAGAAATCACAAAAATTTTAGACGAATCAATTAATAAGGTTACATCCCTAGTTGAGGGAAACAAAACGGATATGAGCGAAATGATTTCCCAAAATGATTCAAATGTTAATAAAGGAATTCAAACAGCAAAAGAATGTGAAAAAGTACTAAATAATATCATAGGTAATATTAACGATATCAATAATTCTATTAGTGAAATTGCGCATGCATCAAAAGAACAAGATGCTGGAGTAAAAGAAATATCCTTAGCGATAAATAATCTCAATGATTCCAATCACAGGGTAACAAGACTTGCTGGGAAGTCAAAACAGCAAGTTAAC
Organism: Flavobacteriaceae bacterium; assembly: GCA_964215955.1. Classification (GTDB taxonomy): domain Bacteria; phylum Bdellovibrionota; class Bacteriovoracia; order Bacteriovoracales; family Bacteriovoracaceae. The sequence goes on along the minus strand of CAXPDR010000018.1, from coordinate 181,707 downwards.
TCAATGAATGATGGAGTTCAGTCTGTTCTTGAAGTTGCTTTATCAATCGAAAAAATGGTGAAAGGTAAAAATGAAGAACTGGCTCAAGAGGCTGAAACCTCTGATGATGAGATTATTGAGAATACTGACTTTAATCAAGCAGCATAGTTTTACTGAGGTAAATTCTGAAGGGTCGTTTCTAATTCTTCCTTGGCGTATATTTTTGCAGGAGCAAAATGCAGGTCAATTCTTGAAAAAGGGGTAGGAAACTTTGCTTTATTCCAGGACTTTTCAAATATTTTAGCATTAGATGCAATGGCTCTCACTGGAATAATGTTCGTTTCTGTTTTCTTTGCAACAGCACAGATTCCATCTTTAACCTTGTAAATAGGGCCTCTTGGTCCATCAACTGCAAATGCCATTTTAAATCCAGTTTTTACTTTTTTAATAGCGGCGATTAATCCGGAAACGGCTTTTTTAGAGGATGAACCTCTAACTGATCTGTAACCAAGCCACTTTGAAGCGTTATTCATTATTTCACCGTCTTTTGATATGGAAATTAGAACGGACATATTTCTATTTCTAAAGAAATTCAAAAGGCAGAGTTCATCTTGATGGAAAAAAGCTAAAAGATACTTTGATTCATGAGTTGGTTGCTTTTCATTAAAACACTTATAAAAATATTCTTCGTCTTCTTTTGAGTTGAAATGGAGTTTGTACTTGAGTGTCATTCCAATGAAACGAACTAGTAAATATGCAATGAAGCCAAGAATCTTTTCTCTCATGAGTAATCGAAAGGTTCCAGCAACCTTTTGGTCTAGCTAAGTGTCAGAGCTATGACTCAAGGCTAAACCGAAAGGGTGCTGGAACCATTTATGTTAAGATAATATTTTTTTAAATTCTTCTTTCATGATTGGAACAATCTTGAAAAGGTCACCAACGATTCCGTAATCTGCTTTAGTGAAGATTGGAGCATCTGGATCAGTATTGATAGCAACAATAACCTTAGATGTTCTCATTCCCGCCAAGTGTTGAATTGCACCTGAAATACCACAAGCGATATATAGAGAAGGAGAAACAGTTTTACCTGTTTGTCCTACTTGCATATCTGGTGCAGCATAACCTGAATCAACAGCTGCTCTTGATGCACCAACTGTTGCCCCAATAACATCTGCCATTTCATTTAGGATAGCAAAGTTCTCAGAGTTTTTCATAGCTCTACCACCAGATACGATGATATTTGCTTCAGTTAAATCAACTTTCTCAGAGGCAGAAGCGATAATTTCTTTAATCGTTGCTCTGATTTGACCAGCTTCAACACTTGCATCTGCTGCTTCACCTGCTGCTGCAGTTGTAGAATCTGGAAGACCTAAAGCATTTGGTCTAACGGTAACAAAATGAGGTTTTGGTCCTTGAAGATTTACTTTAGCTAAACATTTACCTGCGAAAAGAGGTCTTGTTCCAGCGAAAGTGTCTCCATCAAAAAGAAAGTTAACACAGTCTGATGCCATTCCAGCATCAAATTTAGTAGCTAATCTTGGAATCATATCTTTTGCCATAGAAGTTGCACCTGTCATTACATAGTCATAACTTCCACCTGAAATAAATCCATGAAGAGCATTAGCATAACCTTCAGGAGAGTACTTATCTAAGTTGTCACCTTTAAGCTTGTGAACTTTTGCAGCACCATGCTCTGCTAAAACTTTTACTTGATCATCACCAAGATCACCGATAACAGCGACCTCAACATTTTGACCACCTAGTTTCCCTAGAATTTCTAGAGTAACAGGTTTTACATTACCTTTATTTGTTTCAGAAAATACTAATACATTTGCCATTTCTAAATTACCTTTGCTTCTGTTCTTAATAATCCAACAACTTCAGCAACTACTGATTGTTGTTGTGCCTCATCCATTGCATCAAATTTCTTACCTGCAGGTTTTTCAGGAGGTAGTTGGAAGTCTGAATAAACAACTCTTCTGTCGTCAGCAGAAACACCAACATCAGCAAGACTAAGTTGTTGCATCGGTTTTCTCTTAGCTTTCATGATTCCAGGAAGAGATGCGTATCTCGGAGTATTGATTCCTTTATTTGTTGCAAGAACACATGGTGTGTTTAATTCATAAACTTCTAATGCTCCACCTTCAATTTCTCTTTTAACTGTGATGGCTTCACCATTTTGTTCAAAACCAACAATTACGGACACAGACGGAAGATCCATCATAGTAGCTAAAATTTGAGGAACTTGAAGACAGTCATCATCGATTGCTTGCTTTCCACAAAGAACAAGATCAGCTGATTTACCAGACTTATCAATAGCTCCTTTAAGGGCTTTAGCAATAGAGTATGAATCAAGATTATCATCTGCTTCAACAAGAATTGCATCGTCAGCACCCATGGCCATTGCAGTTCTTAGGGCTTCAGTGTCTTTAACACCACCAACTCTTACTACTGTAACTGTTGATCCTGCATTGGCTGCTTTAACAAGTAAAGCCTGCTCTACTGCAAATTCGTCGTAAGGATTCATGATCCATTTAATCGCACTTGTTTCGATAAATGTCCCATCACCATTTGGTTGAACTTTAGTTTCCGTATCTGGAACCTGTTTAACACAAACAAAAATGTTCATTGTTTACTCCTTCAATTATATAAAATTTATTTAAAAAAATAACATTTGTTAATTTTTCTTAATATTAGTACCCTAATTTTTTCAAAATGCATAATTCTAGAGACCTAATTCTAGCATGGTTATTAATCTGATTGTTAGCGTTAAAACTAAACAATTAATTCACGAGCAGAATTGTCAAAACTTTGTGGAAAATCGAAATTTTTTCTTATGATCTCAAAATAAGGTATTTGCCTGATTGGAAGTGCTATAAAGCTTCTTAGGTGCCAAGATGGATGAGGAATAGTCACGTATTTAGTGTTAAAGTTTTTTGTCCCCCAAAAGATTATATCTATATCAATTGTTCTTGGACCCTTTGAAATATTTCTAACTCTGCCTAAGCTTTTTTCAATATCTAGAATGGTTTTCATGACATGGTCAGGAGATTCTTTGGGAAGCTCGAACTCTAGAATCTGGTTTAGAAAGTCGGGTTGATTTAAATAATCTACAGCTTTTGAGGTAAATATTTTACTTTCAGCTTTAAATTGAAAATGTTTGGATAAAATCTGTTTAGCTTGTTTGAGATATTCGAGCTTATTATCTAAGTTTGATCCAGTTGAGAGAATAAGCATTTATTTTTTCTTCTTTTCTTTTTTTTCAACTTTGAGTGTGTTCTGTTCTAATATACTTGGTATAGAAGCTTTAGGTGGCTTTGGCTTTGTTTTTAAGCCACAACTTGAAATAATAAATGCGATAAGAAGAATTTTAAAATTCAATACCAATTCCTAGATTAACAATATCAGTTCCAAGGTTTAATTTTAAAAACCAACCAGGAACTAATCTTCTATAAAATGTTGCCCCTAGTACTACACCAGACTCCTCGAGACTGTCTATGGTTTCAGTTTCTTTTTCCGCTGTATCTGTGTCCCCAGAAACGACAATTCCAGCATCAGGCGAGGATACGCTATAAGTTTGAAATCCAATATAAGGTTTTAAGTATGAGTATAGTGGTAACTTAAAAGTATACTTAAGCCTAACTGTAAGATTTGTAATCGATGTTGAAGAACCTTGAGCTGGATAGCTATCAACTGTGGCATTTCCAAAAAGTCCTTCGACCCAATAATTGTCACTAAATTGATAGGCCCAAGCAATATTCCATTGGTTGGCAGAAATCTCACTATTATCTACTAGATCAGTGAAAACAAAATTATTCCAACCAACTGTTACAAGATTGTCAGGCTTAATTAATCTGTTGTCTTTGTAAAAATCAGATAGGTCTTCTTCTACAATTTCTTTTTCGTTAAATAGATCTTCTTCTGATTCAATTTTTTCTTCTTCAACGACTTCTTCTTTCTTCTCTTCAACTTTTCTAAATAAAAAAGCGTCATCTCCTCTAATTATATCGACATCCATATCTTTACGAATTTGATTCCATCTACTCAAAGAATATACTTTTAGAACTTTAATTCCTGTACGGCCTTGATGAGTTTTAGCAACAACAGCTCTTGCGACAGGGCCACCATCTTTAAGTAAAACGGTGATAAAGTCACCTTTTCCCATTATTTGGTTACTATTAGTCAGAATAAAAATCTTTCCCGATCTCGATATGGTTGTGATCTTCTCACTAAATTTGGATTGTTCATTTTCTAAAGTGAGATTAGTTGACACATCACTCATTAGATCTTGTGCCCCGGCCTGTGCAGCGCATATCAATAAAAAAATCAAACTTAATTTAAATTTATTTAGCATAAGGTTATTTTATAGAAGGCAAGGCAATAGGTAAACTATCTTAAATAAATACAAAATTAAATTTTTACAATCCATCATTTGACTCATTAGCTCAACATTTGGTACGAACAAACCACACAAGATATTGGGGGAATAAATGGTTTTGGATGCATATGATAAGCTATCTAGTGGTTCAAATAAGATGTTTGTAGTTGTTGCAGGAAATATTGGAAGTGGTAAAACTACACTTACAAAAAAACTTTCTGAAAGATTAAATTGGAAACCTCATTTTGAATCAGTTCAAGACAATCCATATCTTGCTGATTTTTATGAAAATATGTCACGTTGGAGCTTTCCCCTTCAGGTATATTTTTTGAATCACAGGTTTAATACTCATAAAATTATTGAAAGTGGCGCAGGTTCAGCTATTCAAGATAGATCAATCTATGAAGATGCAAATATTTTTGCAAGGGCCCTATTTGAACAAGGGGACTTGGATCAAAGAGACTATGAAACTTACTGCACTTTGTATGAGTCAATGATTAATTATTTAAATCCACCATCTCTTATGATTTTTCTAAAGAGATCTGTTCCTAAGTTAGTTGAAAGAATTAAACTAAGAGGAAGAGATTATGAGCAATCAATTCCTGTAGATTACCTTACTAAGTTAAATGGTTATTATAACGAGTGGTATGAGAATTACAATCTTGGTAAGTCTCTAATCGTTGAAACTGATGATCTAGACTTTCTAGAAAATGAAGAGCATTTTGATAGATTGGTTACAAGAATACATGAGTCAATTGATCAACAGGAAATGTTTTTCCATTACTAAATAAAACTTCAAATCTTTTTATGTAAAACTTTGCCTAGCCGATAAGTTTAACGGATTAAGTTATACTTGTATTAGCACAAGAGGAGTTTTATATGAAATTTTTATTATCAATTTTACTAATGTTTAGTTTGATAGCTTGTTCGGGATCAAAGTCTGCAAATAACGCAGAGGAATCTGAAGCAGGAACTGAGCTAGCTGACGGTGGTGAATTCTCTGAGGACTTTGAAGACGATTTAGGTATTGATGACGAGTTTACTGATGATGAGTTTGCTGAAGATACTTCACTCAAGGAAGATTCCGGTGGCGACTTTGCTGATGCTAGTGGTTCTGAAGAAGCAGGAGATATGAGTTCGGAAATGTCTGATGACTTTACTGAAGAGCCAACTGAAACGATAGCCGAAACAGCTCCACAACCTGTACAAATTGATAATTCTGAAATGGGATGGCATACAGTTGAAAAAGGTGAAACTTTAATGCTTATCGCATTTAAAATATATGGTGATTATTCCAAATGGAGAGATTTAGCGAGAGCAAACTCGTCAACACTAAATGGTGGTTTTATTATCTCTGCTGGAACAAGACTTCAATATCCAATGCCAGCTCAGAAGTTTGAGTGGAGTCCAGAAGGAAATCCTTATTTAATAAAAGTAGGAGATACACTAGGAACAATTTCTAGAGATACTTATGGAACAAATGCTTATTGGAAAAATATTTGGCAAAATAACACTCCATTAATTAAAAATCCAAATAAGATCTTTGCTGGATTTACAATCTACACTCCAAATATTGAGAGTAGAGGTGTTGCCAACGAATAGGACAAGATATTAAAATATAAAAAACTCTGGGAGCAGGCTTTATGCCTGCTTTTTTTTTATGAAATATATATTACTAATGACATTGATATTTACCTCCTGTGCTCAATTAAAAGAACTGAGAATTTTTGGTAATGAAAAAGACAAAGAGATTTCACTTGATGGCTATAAAGAATATAGAGATGAAGACTTTATAAATCAGCTAGAAAGTTTAAAAGATATTTTTATAAAGCAAAATAAAAATATAGTGTATAAGGTTACTGGTGCAAATGAAAAATATTTAATAGCACTTGTAAATACAATTAGAGACAATAATGAGCTTTTTTTTAAAGAAAAGGAATCTCCAGAGTTTTATCTGGTAAAGTCTTCAACTCCTTTCCATTTTTCATTACCTGGTAATAAATTCTTTTTTTCTAGTGGTTTAATGAGAAAGTATATTAAATCAGAGCTTGTTCTTCATTGTGTTCTTGCATATGAATTAATAAGAGCAGAAAAGAAACTTTACAAAAAGTCTATTATTATACCAACGAGAGATTTATCAATTGAAAGAATGCTGGCCATGCTCAGGCTGCCAACTAATGACAAAAGCGAAATTCATAAATGGGCATACTATGTTTTAAAAAGAACAAATAATGATACTGATACTTATTTGACATGGCTTCAAATAAAAAATAGAAACTCGATTGATTTCACCCTTCAATTAGGTGATATACGATCTATTTCAAGAGAAGAAGCTTTATTTAAAGCATTTCTAATTGAAACGCAGTCTCAAAATAGATCTAAAGTCTTTAGAGGCTCATCAAGAAAATTTTATACTTTTTTGAGAAGTGTTAAGGGATAATTTATGAAACCGGAACAATCGGAACAACTTTTAATAGAAGAATTGTTTTTGAAAAGCTGTGGCAAACTAAACATTTCTTGTAAAATAGAAAACGTAGAAAAACTTACGGGTGATGCATCAACTAGACGTTATTATAGACTTTTTACTGATGTTGAGACTTATGTTGTATGTTTAGATAACCCAACAGAAATAGGAAACAACTCCTTTGTAAATGTGCAAAAGTTTTTGACTAATAAGGGAGTAAGGGTACCAAGAATTTTTGACTCGAAAGAAAAAAAAGGTTTTATCTTAGAGGAAGACCTGGGGAACGTAACTTTACTTAATTATCTTGCGACAATTGAATCAAGAGAAAACGAATTATCAGTATATACAAAGATTTTAGATGAGCTTTTAAAAGTTCATTCTATAGACAAAAATGCAATCAACAAAAATGGAAGTATCACTGAAACTTTTGACATGGAAAAATTTAACTTTGAGTTAAACTTTACTTTAAAATATTTTCTAAAATTATTTTTAGAAGTTGATGATGAAACCTTAGAAAAGAAAATATATGATGAATTCCAAAAAATTCATCATAATTTAACCCAAGATAATATGGTTTTAACACATAGAGATTTTCATAGTCGAAACATCATGGTGAAGAAAGATGAATTTATTGTTATTGATTTCCAAGATGCGAGGTGGGGTTTACCTCAATACGATCTGGTATCATTATTAGAAGATTGTTATTACGAACTGGATGATCAGACGAGAGAAGAGTTAAAAGTTTATTATTTTGAACGCTTGAAAAGTATCATAAATGATCAATCAGATTTTCAAAAATTTAGTAAATTATACGATGAGATGGCCATTCAAAGAGTTTTTAAGGCCATCGGAAGCTTTTCGTATATATACAATAAAAGAAAAGATATCAGATATCTAAAGTATATAGGATTTGCTATGGAAAAATTAAAGAGAATTTTCCTTAGAAATCCTGAATATAATGAACTAAGAAAATTAATTTATAAGCATTATTATGAAAGTTGATAATATATTAATTCTAGCGGCTGGAAAAGGCACAAGAATGGGTGAGATTGGAAAAAATATTCCCAAGGTGCTGTGGCCAATTTTCGATAAAACTTTGTTGGAATGGCAGGTATTGTATGCAAGAAAATTTGCAGAGAATGCGCAAATATATATAAATATTTTTAACTATAAAGATAAAATTAAGTCATTTGTGGAGTCTCATTCAAGCTTTGAAGGTGTAAATTTTGTTTATGAGAGAGAAGAACTTGATGTTGGGGGAGCAATTCACAACTTAGCAAGTGAGTTAAAATATAAAGGAAATTTGTTAATTATTAATGGTGATCAATTTCTTTTCTTTGATCAGGTTTTAAAGGAAATCAAAATGCCTGAGAAGGCAAATCTTATGTTCACTTATGAAGTTAATTCCTCTGATGGTTACAATCAAGTGTTGATTGAAAAAGAGAATTTTATTGGTGTTAAAACAAATGATAAATTGCCAAGAAATAAAAAGATTTTAACTTATACAGGGATGAGTATAGTAAGCTTACCAGAATTAACGGAAGTTTCTGGTAAATCAAAATTTTTTGAATCTGTTCTTAATCAGAATTTAAATGATACTTATACTTTAGAGTTAACTAATCTAGAATACTGGGACTTCGGTACTTTAGATCGTTATATTGATTCTTTTCAAAGAATATTAAGTGGTAATGGTTCAAAGATTAACCACTTTTTAGAAGAAAATGGGATAGATCTTAAAGAGAAAATTAAAGAATTTGAAGAAAATAAATTTCTAAAATTTGGAGATCTTAAAGTCACAAAAGATCAAGTCTACCTGGAACTATAAGTCCTTTATCTTTATAGCTTCTGTTGGACAAATCTCAATACAAACACCACAGCCGTTGCAACTCCAGTTATCAATGGCATAGTCTTGACCATTTGTGATAATACTTTTTTCCGGGCAAATTAATCGACATGAATCACAGGCATTACATATATTGTTAATTTCTAACTTTTCAAACATAATATGTATTATAACTTATTTTAGGAAAATAGGATGAATTTAAAGCTATACTATCGAAGTCCAGTAATGTGGAATCTTGTTTTATATATATTCTTATCTTTTGTGTTTTTATATTTCCAATACTTATTTATAGAAACAGAGACGATATTAAATCGAATAACATTAAAGGATTTCATACTGGGACATAAGTTACCGCTTTGGAATTATGTATTAACCTGTGGTGTTATTCTAAGTAATAAAAAACTATTCGGTAAAATACTTTTTGTTACTACAATCTTATTAACTACTATCTATACAGTTGATAATATACTAATTGATTTTTCCAAATTCTTATTAATTATTTTATTTATATATATTATTATCGGATATTATTTATACCAGTTTTATGAATCAGATTGTAACGAGTCTTATTTAAATCCAGGCTATAGCAATAATCTTTTGTTTGATCCAAACCTAAAAAAGATTTTTGTAAAGGTAAAAAATGGGAAAAGTATAACTGAGGGTTATTTAACAAATTGGAGTGAAGACAGTTGTTTTATTTATTTAAATGGCGAAAGCGATATTGGTAAGGGGCAAGTTCAATTGGAACTTAGTCATTTGGAAAGTATCTTTAAAGTAAATGGCAAAGTTGTATCAACGATGAAAAATGGCAGTGGAGTTGGTATCAGATTTGAAAATATAGAAAGTGAAAAATTTGATGGCTTGGGGTGGAGCCATTTTTATGAAATAATAGAAGAAATGGGATTTAGACCGGAGTTATTGAAATGATAAAGTTGTTAGTAGTTTTACAGATAGTATTTTTAGTTAGTTGTGATAAGGGAGTGAAGACACCTGAAGGTCTATTAACAAAATATATAGAAGAGATTACAGAAAGTAGTCTAAGTCAGGAGGATCTAGATAATTTTCTGGCTGAAGATCTTTTGAAAAGCGTAAGCGCATTGAGTGAAGATGAGTATAAGAATTTTTTAAATAAAAACAAAGTTAAGTCTCCAAGAATAAAAATTTTAAATAAAAGCTGTGTCACTCAAAAATGTACTTTAACGTATGTAATAAGCTATAAAGCTGGAGAAAATCACTCGGTTGATTCGGAAATTAAGAAGGTGGCCATCCTTAAAAAAGTAGAAGAGCTCGGGTGGCGTATATCGGAAGTTACCAATGTTAAGACTTTTTATGATGTCTTAGAGCCATTAGAAGCTGGAAACTCAACAAATAAATAGCATAGATTAAAGTTTATATAGCTCCGTGTCGAACAGTGGGGTATGAATGAGAAAGATCTGATTGAACAAATGGTTCAAGATACATTCACCCCAAATAATGATGAAAATGTATTACATTTTCCAAAAATTAAAACCTTCAGGTTAAAAGCATTTCATGATAAAAAACGTAAGTGCTTGATAATACATTCCGGCAATGACCTTTTAGAGGTTCCTGAGTTTTGGGGACCATTTAAATATCAAATGGGAAATAAGGTTCAATTAACCTTTGAAAGTGACACATTTGGGTTCGTAGAAGTTTTACAAAAACATTTCAAATTAAATGAAGCAGAATTTTTAATTGAAATTGAGAATGATACAAACCTTGTTATTTCTAAGGCAGCATAGCTAGTCTCTTTGATTGATCCATGATAATTATGGGCAATGACAGAAGAAACTAAATTCGTAAAATACGGTAAGAAAAATTTAAGAGGAAAACCTGGATATTTAAAATCGAGAATACCTAAAGGTGATAATTATCTCGGAATTAAAAAGTCTCTTAGGTCTAAGAATCTATTCACAGTCTGTGAAGAAGCAAAATGTCCTAACCTTGGAGAGTGCTGGGATGCTAAAACTGCAACCATGATGATTCTGGGAGATACTTGTACTAGGGCATGTAAGTTTTGTAATGTTAAAACGGGTAATCCAAAAGGATGGATTGATTCTGAAGAACCTAAGAAAGCATCTGAAATGGTTAGCATGATGGGTTTAAAATATTTAGTAGTAACAAGTGTTGATAGAGATGACTTAGAAGATTTTGGTGCAGGTCATTTTGCCAATGTCGTGAACCAAATTTCGAAAGATCATCCAAGCGTAAAAGTAGAAGTTCTCATTCCAGATTTTAATGTCGATGAAAACCATATGGCCACATTGGCTAAATCTGCGCCTTTTGTTATTGCTCAAAATATTGAAACAGTAAAAAGACTTACCCATCCTGTAAGGGATAGAAGGGCCGGTTATCAAAAAACTCTTGATGCTCTTAACTTTTATAATAAGAATTTCCCAAGTATTGTAACTAAATCCTCTTTAATGGTAGGACTTGGAGAAACGAAAGAGGAATTAGTACAAACTCTAGTAGACCTTAAGAGTGTTGGTGTAAGAATTGTAACTTTTGGTCAATATTTAAGGCCGACTTTAGCGCACCTAGAAGTTCAAAGGTATTATGAATTGGAGGAGTTTGATCACCTCAAAAAAATTGCATACGACCTAGGCTTTGAGTTTGTCGCTAGTGGACCAATGGTAAGAAGTTCCTATAAAGCTGCCGACTATTTAGAATTTCTTGAAGGTAAAACAGGAGTTCAAGATTGGAAGCAGTAAAAAATAATTCAGTTTTTGATCAAATTTTATTACCAAGCAATTCTGAAGTTCTTATAAAAAATAAAACCCTTGTAGTTTCAAAATGGAATTGGGATTATGAAGATTGTTTAAAATTTCAAAAAGAAGCACAAAAGCTAATTCAAAAATATAGAGATCATAAAATATATATATTTTGTAATCATCCGCACTGCTTTACTCTGGGAAGAGGTAATGAGAGGGGAAGAGATGATTTAGTTCCTTTCCAAACTAATGTTGAAAAGGAACTGAATTTCCCTGTTCATAAGATTCATCGTGGTGGCGGGATAACATTTCACTTTACAGGACAATGGATTTTTTATCCTATTTGTTCAATCAATGCTAATTATACCTTAGAGGATCATATGTGTTGGTTGTTAAAGTCTGTAAAAAATGTACTGCAGGAAAACTTCGTGTCTGAACAGTTAATGGCAACCAAAAAGTTAATGGGTATTTGGCATAAAAGAAAAAAACTTGCATCTATTGGTGTTGGTGTTAATCGCTTTGTAACTGAGCATGGATTGGCACTTAATATAACTTTCGATGAAAAGATGAAAAGAGAATTAGTTAAGATTAATCCTTGTGGTATGCAATCAGAAATATATACCTCTGTTTCAGAACTGGTTGAGAATCCAGGGAAAGATTTACTTAAAAATTTCCACAAAGCTTACCTTGAAATTATATGAAACTATTTGCTTTTTTATTTCTATCCATATACTTAAATTCAGCTTTATCTAGTGATGAGTTGAGAGTCGCCCTCTCAAACTATAAACCTTTTGTAAGTAAAGATGGCGATAATTTCGGATTACACTCAGCGATTGTGTTAAAAGTCTTAAAAAAGATGAAGGTCAATCCTAAAATTACATTTTATAGTTCATGGGGACGAGTTTATAAAAAAGTTCAAGCGGGAGAGGAATTTTTGTCTTTTCCTTGGAATAAAACTCAAGAAAGATTAAAAGACTTTTATTTTAGTAGTGTTCCAATTGATACAAGTGAAATTCTAGCTTTTTATAAAAAAGAGACAAAGATAAAACCAATAAATAAGTGGGAAGACTTAAGAGGCTATAAAATAGCTTGTTTTGAGGGTTATTCCTATACTGCAGATTTAGAAGTCAACGGTATAAAGTGTAAGCGAATTGAAAATGAAAAAGACGGTTGGGAACAGCTGTCAAAGGGTCAAGTTGAAATTGTTATTCAGCAAAAAATAGTTGGAGATTTTTCTATTAAAGATTTTCTTCCAGGTGAGAAAACTCTTTATACCTCTCAGTCTCTACAGGCGATAATTCCTACGCGAAACTTGTATTTGATAGTTTCCAAAAAATTTTCGAATAAAGGAAAATTATTCCTTGAAAAGTTTGATGAAGAACTTTTAAAGCTCAATAAATTATAATTTTATATCTCGTGAAATCGGCTGATCCATACTTATAAATGACTCAGTCGACTGTACTGAATTAATACTTTGAATTTTATTAATAAGAAAGTGATGAAAATCGCTTATTGAGTGAGTTGAAATTTTAAGAAGTAGTGCATACGAACCTGTCGTATAATGTGCCTCTAGAACTTCTGGAAAGGTATCAAGTGCTTTTATTACTTCTGGTAAATCTCTTGAGTTATTTAAATGCACACCCAAAAAAACGGTAACATCATATCCGAGATTTTTTAAATTTAAGGTGAACTTTGAACCTTCAATAATATTCGCTTCTTTTAGTTTCTCGATTCTTTGATGAACCATTCCACCCGAAACTACAAGTTTTCTAGCAATTTCTAGATAGGGGATTCGTGCATCTTGCATTAGTATTGCTAAAATTTGCCTATCTACAGTATCGATTTCATATTTTTTTGCCACCTATACCACCTCCAAATATCACTTTATCACAAAAACATTAATTTGGGTGTGAAATTCATTAAAATTGGACAACTTAAATATTAAATATTGAATAAATTGCCATTTATATCGATAATCTACTTGCACTGAGGTGGAGGTATTTATGTGTGGTTTCGTATTTTCAAATGACAAAAAAGTAAAAGATGTAGTTTATAAGAGAGCATTAGAAAGTATTTTTCACAGAGGCCCTGATGATGTTGAAGCTGTAATTACAGATAAAGCATTTTTAGGTTTTACAAGACTAGCTATTATGGACCTCAGTCATGCTGCTGATCAGCCTTTTGTAGTAGATAAGACATATGCTATGTGTAATGGTGAAATTTATAATTTTAAATCTTTAAAGTCGGAATTTCATTTCAACTACAAGTCACAAAGTGATTGCGAAGTATTATTACCCATGTTTAATTCTTTAGGAATTAAAGAGATGATGGATAAGTTAGATGGAGAATTTGCTTTTGTCATTTATGATGAGTCGAAAGACAAGGTCTATGCAGGAAGAGATCCAATTGGTATTAGGCCCTTATTCTATGGAAAAACGAAAAATGGAAAAATAGCTTTTGCCAGTGAAGTGAAGGCTCTACAAGAATATTGTACAAATATAAAAGCTTTTCCTCCAGGCCATTACTATGATGGAAAAATAAAGCCATATATTAATATTACTCATGTTAATAAAGTTTTAGATCATGATCTTAAAACAATTTCAAAAAATATAAACCACCTTCTTACGGAGGGAGTAAGAAAAAGATTAAATTCGGATGCACCTGTTGGATTTCTTTTAAGTGGTGGCTTGGATTCATCTTTGGTTTGTTCTATTGCTCAAAAACTGAGCAATAAACCCATTAAAACTTTTGCTATTGGAATGAGTGAAGATGCTATTGACTTGAAATATGCAAAAGAAGTTGCTGATTATATTGGATCAGATCATACTGAGGTTATTATTACTAAAGAGGATATCCTGTCTCATATAAAACCAGTGATTGAGCAACTAGAAACCTATGATATCACGACAATTAGGGCCAGTCTTGGTATGTATCTGGTTTGTAAATTTATTAGAGAAAAAACAGATATAAAAGTGTTAATGACTGGTGAAGTTAGTGACGAGATTTTTGGTTACAAGTATACTGATTTCGCGCCAAGTGGTGAGGAGTTTCAAAAAGAAGCCGCAAAAAGGGTCGATGAGCTTTATATGTATGATGTTTTAAGAGCAGACCGATGTATTGCAGGAAATTCTTTAGAAGCTAGAGTTCCCTTTAGTGATACAGAGTTTGTAAAATATGTGATGGCAGTAAAGGCTGAAACAAAAATGAATACCTATGGCCATGGAAAATATCTATTACGAAAAGCATTTGAGGATGGAGATTATCTTCCACACTCAATTTTATATAGAGAAAAAGCAGCATTTAGTGATGCCGTTGGACATTCGATGGTTGACTATATTAAGGCATACGCTGAAGAAGTTATTGATGATCACCAATTCAAAGCTGATAAAGAACTATTTGAACATGCCAAACCTTTTACAAAAGAGTCACTGTTATTTAGAAAAATATTTGAAGAGTTGTATCCAGGAAAATCATATTTAGTTAAGGACTTTTGGATGCCAAATAAAGAATGGGAAAACTGTGATGTGGATGATCCATCAGCAAGAGTGTTACCAAACTATGGTGCTAGTGGTTTGTGATCAAAGATCTTGAAAAAGTTCTTCCCATAATTGGTCATTATGTTTTTCAAACGACCCATTGTTTATATTATTGGCACTTCTGTAGGTGTTGAGAATATTTCCAACATAAGTGATTGAGAACACCATATAAGAGGCTGCTGCAGCACCAAATTGTTTTTGCCGTTCAAAGTCTTTTGCCGCTAAAAGGAATAAAGAATTTAATGTAAATGAAATTGCAGCACTTTGATATGTACCAAGGTAAGTTTGACCAAGGCCAGGGATAATACTTAAACTTGCTGCAAGGCCAGGGTTTTTTAACTTTATATTTCTAGTACTCGTGATATATGAATTTACAGCTTGTTGCTGAGATATAGTTAAATCTTTTAATTCTAGACTTTCAAGGCTTTTAGGATTATTTCTTTGAGTCCAAACTTGGTATCTTATATTATCGGATTTTGATAATGTGTTCTCTGAGCCTAAAAATAATTTTTTTTGTAATTGCGACTTTTTATAAAATTGAGAATTTTTGGATATTTTGTTGAATTCAGTAAGAGCTTCAATTTTTTCACCCAAAGCAATCATATTCTTTGAATATTCGTATCTATATTTATCCAAGTGGTTACAGTTAAGTGCAATTGCTTGCGATAAATGGAAAGAACTTAACAAGAATTGTGATCTTTCTCTTAATTCTATGGCCCTCGCATATTGCTTTTCTGAAACTTCGCAGTCACTTGCAAGCAGAAAGCAAGAATTAATAGAGATCGCAATTATTAGGAATATCTTCATAATAAATATTGTCCTTTGGAATGATATTTAATTTATTTTTGTAAGCATCTGGCTCCATAAAAAATCTTTGCATTGATAGAAGAATACTTTTAGTTACTCCACACTTTTTATATACTAATTGAGCATACCTGGAGTCATTAGGGTAAAGGTTGCAATGGGATCCTAAAGATTTGGACAAAACTTTTTGGTAAAAATTGATTCCTGGGCTTCTGGATTTAAATTTAATGGATTCTAGTTTTGATAACTTAAATTTGCTATCTATTCCGCTAGTCAGACTAGCGAAACAGATAGATGGAATTAAAATTAATATACTACTTAGTTTTTTTACACTCAAATTCATAAGAATGGACTGGCTTATATTTCATGATCCATAAAAATGGAACTAGGGCAAAGACACCACCAGCACAAGCTCCTGCATCGAATTCTTCATTTCTTTGAAAATAATAATTTTTATCTTCACAACCATCTTTGGCAATTCTTACAGAAGTAGTAGAACCATAAGTTTTAGTATCTGTATGAGTAACAGAACCTTTACCTTTGAATTCTCCATCGACATAAATTTTTGCATCTTTGTCTGTTGAAGTAATTGTTGTAGTTGAAGAACAACTAGCAAAGATCGTTAATGCCATAAAGGCACATAAAATTTGTTTAATTTTCATTTTTCCCTCCGGTAATTTCTAATAAGCTACAATAAAAAAAGCCCTCTTACTAGAGGGCCTTTTTATTTTTTATGCTTTTTAGAATTAAATAGCTTGATAGTAGTCTTTTAGCATTTTTGCATCTTCTTCAAGGTTTGGAGAGTTGGATATGACATAACCTTTACATTCTCTTTCTTTAAGAGCTTCAAGCATTGCCTTCCAGTTGAAATCAGACTTTTCAAGGTTTAAATGCTTTAAATCACCTTTAGAGTTTGAACTAATTCCAGAAACATGAATGTGCATATTATCTAGAGAATCTTCACCAAGTTCTATTTTAAGCTGGTCAAGAACTTCTAGAATTTCTTCTTTTGTATTATACTTTCCAGTTCTAGCGTAGAGATGAGAAAAGTCCATACAAGGCTTAACGCTTCCAACGTTCTTTGTTAACGTAATTAACTCCTCAAGAGAACCAAATTGAGAAGTTTTACCTGTAAGCTCTGGTCTTAATTCGATTTCAATATCTAATCTTGAAAGTCTTTCTTCAATTACATTCATGGATTTTTCTACAAGATCAAATACGTCATAAGGAGAGTCTTTCATGTAGAAGGCTGCGTGAAAAGTCATTGATTCAGCACCACATAAATCAGAAATTTTAGCGGTTTGAATAATTCTTTCTACGGAAGAGTCTATCTTGTCTTGCTCTCTAGCATTTAAGTTAATGTAGTATGGACCATGTGAAGTTAATGGAACATTCAACTCGTAAGAAGCTTTTCTTAGTGCAGATGAAACTTCTTCTTTCATTCTTACACCGTGAGCAAATTCTAGTTGCATGCAATCTAGCCCAAGCTCATTGATTTTTTGAACACCCTCTACAGGATTGTTTTTCTTTACTGTGCAGTTAGGCACCCCGGCCGTACCAAAAAGCAGTCGATCAAATGACATTTACATCTCCTCAATGGAAGTAGTTAACTTAAATTTTTCCTTTCCATTGTTCAAATTTCTTCAAACAACTAGAGCACCCAGTTCCCAAACCAAGTACCTCGGACAAATGAGTTAAATTTACTTCATTTTTTCCAACAATTTCCCTAATCTGCTCTAAACTTATGCAGTGACATTCACAGATAAGCTCGTTATCTGATAAGTTCTGGTTTTGGTCGCCGAGTTGTAGCCTAGCTTCCAAAAGCATTTCAAGCTCATCAGAATCCAATTTAAAACCTCACGCAAGTAGTTTTGAGCCTGTGTCTTATAGCCCTCATTCTGGAAAAAGTCCAATCGATTCCAGTACCCATGTAATAATGACCTAAATTTTAATGAAGAAATGATACGCAGCGTTGTGAGTAAATTTTAGATTAGTGATAAGCTATTGAAAAATGAAAACGTTTAAATCTATTATTATTTTTTTGTGCACTGTAGCTCTTCCAATATCTATCCTTTTTATATTTTTGGATGAGCGCTTGTTTGTGTCAGTTACATCTGTATACGTTCTGGTCTGGGGGGGAGTGTTCTTATTCTTGGATAAGTTTATCTTAATGAGTCTAGAGGCTAGAGAAATAATTGAGACAGAACAGCATGAACTATTTCAAGCAATTAAAAATCAAAGATATAAGAATTTTCAAGCCATGCCTAGGGTTTATTTATATTCGGGTCACATGAAAAATTGTCTTATCTTGGATGCACGTCGAGAGTGGTCAATAATAATAGATAGGCAGTTAATTGAGATTCTTGAATCTGAACAGATTGAAGACTTTGTTGAAATGTTATTTAAAATTAAAATGAGTAATGTGCCTTGGTTGCAAACTAAACTACTTGGAATTATTTTATTTTTGAAAGCATGTATTTATTTAACTTTTCATCAACTAAAAAAGATTAAAAAACTTAAATACATCTATTATTCGTTTGTCGTATTTTTTATAAGTTTATTGAAGCCTATAATTGTCCCACTGGAGTTATTATCTAGAAAGGGATTCGAGGTAAGTTTGTCTGAAAATATGAAGCCGCTATTGAATCAAATTGAACTTAATGAAATTAGTTATCCAAATTATCTTTTAAATCATCTCGTTGGTGATATGAGTACAAGAGATTGGATTATCTCTTATATTGAAAATTATAGCCCTCTAAGGAATCATAAGTTTGAATGTGAAACTATTTAAAAAGCTATCAAAAAAAATTAAAAACCTGGAATACAATAATTTGTATCCATTGTTTTTTACATTAATTTTCATTCTAATTTTAATCCAATATTCGTTTAATTCATTAGATGCAATTTTTTACGATTTATGGACAAGGTCTGACTTCTCTACCTCAAAACCGGATCAAATAGTTATTGTAAACATGGATGAGGAAAGTGATCAATTCTTAGGTGAGGTGTATCCTTACACATATGCAACTCACAATAGGTTTATGAAAAAGCTACTCGCTGATAATCCTCGCGGAATCGGCTACCTTGTGTCTTTTCAGGAGCCAGAATCAGAGGGTGATGCTAAATACTTAAAGCAGTTCAGGAATTTGATATTAAATTTTAAATCAGATTCAACATTTTTTCGGATAGGTACAAATAGAGACTCATGGGGTGAGCAAGTACCTCCGCAAGACCTAAGGGATTTAGGTTACTCACTAGCAATTTTGAATAAAGATGGAACAACGTTTTCAAAAGATAATGTGACAAGAAGGGCAATATTAAATATATCAGGCGAGGACTCCTTTCACTTATGGATGGCCAATCAATTTCAGTTGTTACAAGGAATTGATGTCTTAGATGCAACTTCTTATAAAGGCTCCTATTATGATCTAGAGTCAGATGCAACTTTTAGTATGTTCTCTTATTCGAACAATCCAACTAAAAATCTCGAGTATAATATTATTCCTTACCATAGAGTTGTTGTTGGAAATTTTCCAAAAGGATTTTTTAGA
This sequence comes from Flavobacteriaceae bacterium, assembly GCA_964215955.1. Taxonomy (GTDB): domain Bacteria; phylum Bdellovibrionota; class Bacteriovoracia; order Bacteriovoracales; family Bacteriovoracaceae. Next base: position 162,423 of record CAXPDR010000018.1, on the reverse strand, counting down.
AATAAAATAGTTCTTGTTGGTTCAAGCTACTTATCTAATTCCGATGATTTTTTATACACACCATTTGGAAAAGAAAACAAAAAATCTTCAAAACTTACAATTCATGCAGAAATTCTAAATTCCTTAATTAAAAAACAGACGATTTTTCAGATTCCTAATTGGATAACAGATATTTTTGCAATTATAGTTGCAATATTTTTACCTTTTGTAATATCTAGAGTTCAACCAACTAAAGGAATACTCATAACCATGTCGATTATGGTTGGAATTTTTATATTAACATTTTTATTATTTCTAATTTTTGGAGTATGGTTAAAGATTTCTCATATTATTCTAAGCGTTTTTGTTGTTTATTATATATGGGTTCCATTTAGGGCCATCGGAGAGTACCAAACAAGATATGCCATTCAGGAAGAAACTAAAGTTTTAAAGAAGGTCGATAAGCTAAAACAAAATTTTATTTCATTGATGAGCCATGATTTAAAAACTCCCGTTGCAAAAATCGCAGGGATCGCTGATATCTTAAAAGTTCAATATAATAATAATCCAAAACAAAACGAGCTTCTGACAAACATTATAGACTCAACAAAAGAGCTTAATAATTTCATAACCTCGATTCTAGATCTCACGAAAATTGAATCTCGAGAGTTAGCTCTTAAGCTTGAAAGTAAGGATGTTAATACACTTATAGAAAAGACAGTCGAAAGTTTGCGTTTTGAGGCTTCGGCAAAGTCCATGAAAATCTCAACTGAGCTGGATCCACTATATCCAATTCAAATTGATGTGAACTTAATTAATAGAGTATTTGGAAATATTGTTGGAAATGCAATTAAATATGCTGGAAAGGGAACAGAGGTAAGTGTAAAAACTTGGGATGATGAGGCGTGGGTCTATATTGAGATCCAAGATAATGGAAAAGGTATAGGCAAGGAAGACTTGGATAATATTTTTGAGAAGTTTTATCGGGTAAAAGACGATGAGAGTCATAAAATAAAAGGTTCAGGGCTAGGACTTTATTTGGTAAAATATTTTATCGAACTTCATCAGGGTTTAATATCTGTTGAATCGGAACTAGAAAAAGGTACTAAATTTTTAATTCAATTAAAGAATGAATAAGAGGAGAAATCATGCATAAGGTATTGGTGGTAGATGATGATAAGGTTTTGCAACAATCAGTAAAACAGGCTTTAGAATATCACCATTTTAAAGTTGATGTTGCTGATAATGGAAAAGAAGCAGTTGGAGCCGTTTACCGAGAGAAATATGATCTTGTCGTTATGGATGTGAACATGCCAGAAATGGACGGTTTACAAGCACTAACAGAGATTAAAAAGCATGATTCCTCAATTATAGTCCTCATTTTGACCGCTTATTCAAACGTTTCCGATGCTGTTAGGGCCGTAAAGGAAGGGGCTTTTAACTATTTAGAAAAACCAATTAGTTCTGAAAACTTGGTAGCTCTTATTAAAAGAGCTCTTAAAGCCAGATCAATGGTTGAAACAACTGCCTTTTCTGCACCAACATTATCTCTTGGTAGTGACGGTGATGATAAATTTGTTGGTGAATCAAACTCTATGCAAAAGGTTTTTGATGTAATTAGTAAATTAGCCAAAGTTAACACCCCAGTTCTTATTAGAGGGGAGTCCGGTACAGGTAAAGAACTTGTAGCAAAAGCCATTCACTATAATGGCCCAAGAAAGGATAATAAGTTTGTTGCTGTGAATTGTGGAGCAATTTCAGAAAATCTTATTGAGTCTGAATTATTTGGCCATGAAAAGGGAGCTTTTACTGGAGCTGACTCAAGAAAGATTGGAAAGTTTCAATATGCTGAGGGAGGAACTCTATTTTTAGATGAAATAGGAGATATTTCAGCATCGATGCAGGTAAAACTTCTTAGAATTCTTCAAGAGAAAAAGTTTACTCCGGTAGGCTCGAATAGAGAGATTACTGCAGATGTTAGAATTATAGCTGCTTCTCATCAACCATTTGAAGAAATGATTAAAGATGGAAGGTTTAGAGAAGATTTATTTTATAGGTTAAATGTTCTTCCAGTTTACTTACCACCGCTTAGAGATAGAAATACTGATATCCCACACCTCGTTAATTACTACATTAATTATTTTAATGGAGTTCATGGCTTGGAGATTAAAGGCGCTTCACCTGATGCAATGAAAACTATGCAAGCCTATTCATGGCCTGGAAATATTAGAGAACTTAGAAATACGATTGAGCATAGTTTTATTATGGAATCGGGTGATCAAATCACTTACGATTCTCTACCCCAAAAAGTGAAGACTGAAGATGGTGGCGCTGATATTGCTTCGGCAGAAGGCGATGATGCTATTATAGATTTTAAGGGAATTCAAAATAGTGTCTTAGATAACGAGAGAATAGAAGGAGTTGGGAATGAGTATCAGTTTACGTTTGCCACTCAAGAAGATGGTCAAGTAAAATTAGATTTTCAAGTAGCTAAAGACCGATTTGAAGAAGAATTTATTATTCAAGCTCTTAAATTAAATAAGGGTAAAATAAATCAAACAGCATTAAATGCTAATATTCCTAAAAAAACACTTTTAAGAAAAATTGAAAAATATGAACTTAATCCAAAAGATTATTATTAGGAAATAAATGAAAAAGTTACTTTTATTTATCGCTCTAATTATTTTTGTCGTTGTTGTAGATCAGGTAAGTAAGATTTATGTTTTTAACAACTTTAGATTAGGGGAGTCAGTTCCGGTTATTGATGGATTCTTCAATTTAACGTACGTAAGAAACACAGGGGCAGCATTTGGATTTGGTGGAGGATTTCATAATTACCTGCGCTATACTCTGTTCTTGGCTCTTCCTGTTGGAGCTTGTATTTGGATTGCAGTATTACTTTATAAATCGATGAAGGAATCATTAATTATGAGCTTTGCCTATGCACTTATTCTTGGGGGTGCCATTGGAAATCTTATTGATAGATTCAGATTAGACTTTGTTGTGGATTTCTTTGATTTTTATGTTGGTAAACACCATTTTGCCACATTTAATGTTGCCGATTCAGCGATTACCTTAGCTGCTGGATTAATAATACTTGATTACTTTCTCCAAAAAAGAGAAGAAGCTAAAAAGTTAAACGAAACAGCTTAAAATGTTACCATACTTTAGAATTGGTTCCGAACTTATTTATACCTATCCTTTAATTATTGGTTTTATTTGGGCAGGTTCTTATTTTATAGGCAAGGAAATTTTGATTTCTAAAAGAGAAGTTATACCAGGCTATAATTTTTATTTTATTTCCGTGTTCGCCTTGGCTTGGATATTTTCTAAAGTTTTATTTCTTATTACATTAGATAGTACTCTTGTAGAGCGGGCAATAGGTTCTTCAAATTTTTGGCTAGGTGGTGGATTTGTTTTTTATGGAGGATTAATCGGTGGAGTACTTGCTACGATTGGTTTTGCTAAGTTTAAACGAGTTCCAATCAAAAAATTTTCTTTTGCAATTCCAATTTTAGCCTTAGCCCATAGTTTAGGTCGGGTTGGATGCTTCTTAGCGGGATGCTGTTTTGGAAGTGAAACAGATTTTTTTCTCAATTATCATTCCCATGGAGCTGATAGACATATTGTTCAAGTTTATGAAGCCGCTGGTTTATTTATTCTTGGAGTAATTTTAATAAAAAGGTTTCTGGCCAATAAGGGTGTAATGATTCCGTACTTTGTCTCTTATGCTATTTTTAGGTTTTTACTTGAGTTCCTAAGAGGTGATGACATTCGAGGGGTGTATCTATTAAGTACTTCTCAGTGGATTTCTATTGTTATAATAGGACTTTGTATGATTCCAACAATAAAAACTCAACTACAATCTAAGTAAAATCAATTGGTTATCCATACTCCGCTATAGGGTTTGAAGCCTAATATCTTCTATGATATATGATTCAAGTTATTGTAAATTCAGAGGTTTATATGAGTTCTAAATTAAGATTTGTAACGGCCGCATCTTTATTTGATGGGCATGATGTATCGATAAATATAATGAGAAGATTGCTCCAGTCAAAAGGAGTTGAGGTCATTCACCTAGGGCATAATCGGAGTGCTAAGGATGTTGTAGATGCAGCTATTAGTGAAGATGCTAATGCTGTAGCCATCAGTTCATATCAGGGTGGGCATAATGAATACTTTAAATATGTAAGGGAACTTTTAGATGAAAGGGGTGCCCAAAATATTAGAATCTTCGGTGGTGGTGGTGGTGTAATCACACCAAAAGAAATCGAAGCTCTTCATGATGCAGGTATTACAAAAATATATTCTCCGCAAGATGGTATGAAGTTAGGCTTAGAGGGAATTATTGATGATATGATTGAAAAGGCTAAGCATTCAACTATTAGTGAAACAAACTTCTCAAATTTAAAAGGTAAGAGCACTTTAACAGACACGGAATTAGCGAAAGTTATTACTTACATAGAAGATAAAGGTGAACTTCCATTTGACGTGAAGGCAAGTCAAATTCCTGTTTTGGGTATCACTGGAACGGGGGGGGCAGGTAAATCTTCTCTGATTGATGAACTGCTTTTGCGATTTCATAGATATTATTCAGATAAAAAAGTTGCTTTAATAAGTGTTGATCCAACGAAGAAAAAAACCCAAGGTGCATTGTTAGGTGATCGAATTAGATTAGGGTCTGCAAGCTATGATAATATTTTGGTAAGATCTCTCGCTACAAGAAATTCTAAAACAGAATTATCTCCTCAAATAACTAAAGTTGTTGAATTTTTAAAATCACAAGAGATTGATTTAATAATAGTTGAAACTTCTGGTATTGGGCAGGCAAGCGATGAGATAACTACTGTCGCAGATAAGTGTATCTATGTCATGACGCCTGAATTTGGAGCTCAATCTCAACTTGAAAAAATAGAAATGTTAGAACAAGCGAGTTTCGTAGTCATCAATAAATTTGAAAAACCAAGATCGGAGGATGCTTTAAGGGACGTTAGAAAGCAGTATCGAAGAAATCATCAGTTATTTGCTAATCATCCAGGATCCCCTGAGGATCATGAATTGCCAATTTATGGAACAATGGCATCCAAATTTAATGACAGTGGAGTAAATGCTTTATTCTCAGATTTAACTAAAGAATTTGATTTTTCAACAAGAGAGGAAATGAATCTTCTTCATTGTGAAAAAGAGCCAAAAGAAAAGAAGGCTATCATTCCTGCTAAACAGATTAATTATTTAAGAGATATTTCTGAAACAGTTAAGTCTTATAATGAGGAAACAAAAAGACTTAAAAGCCTTTTTTCAAACTATGATGCTTGTCTGAAAAGTTTGGAGTTAGTTAAGTCAGAAGACTCAAAAAAAGAACTAGAAGCAATTTTATCTGAATTAAAACAATCAATCGGAGAAGATCATTTTAAAACAATTTCTTTATTTGACTCTGCAATTGAACAGTACAACAATGGAGAGTTTTCTTATAGCGTAAGGGGAAAAGATTTTAAGGTTGATACGAAATACGTATCACTTTCTCTTCAAAAAATCTCTAGAGTTGGATTTCCAAAATTATCAAATTTGGGAGATAAGATAGAGTTCATAAGGTCTGAAAACCTTCCTGGATACTTTCCATTTTCAGGAGGAATTTTTCCTTTCAAAAGAAAAGACGAAGATCCAAAAAGAATGTTTGCTGGAGAAGGTGGACCCCTTAGAACTAATAAAAGATTTCACTATTTATCCGCCAGTGACCCTGCTAAAAGACTTTCTACGGCTTTTGACTCGGTAACGCTATATGGGCAAGACCCTGATAAAAGACCAGACATTTATGGAAAAGTTGGTGAGTCGGGAGTGTCCATAGCTACTCTGAAAGATATGCAAGATCTATTTAGTGGTTTTGATCTGACTAGTCCAAGTACCTCAGTTTCAATGACTATTAATGGCCCAGCACCAATTATTCTTGCCATGTATATGAATACAGCAATCAATCAGACTCTTTCTGAGGAAGATCGACTAGATCCAGTTAAGAGAATTGAAGTGATGAGACAGGTTAGAGGTACGGTCCAAGCAGATATTTTAAAAGAAGATCAAGCTCAAAATACTTGTATTTTCTCTCTTGAATTTGCACTTAAGTTAATGGGAGATGTTCAGGAATATTTTTGTAAGAATTTGATTCAAAACTATTATGCTGTTTCTATTTCCGGCTACCATATTGCTGAAGCTGGAGCTAATCCAATCACTCAATTAGCACTAACACTCTCGAATGGATTTACTTTCGTCGAATACTATTTAAGTCGTGGTTTAAAAATTGATGAGTTCGCAGGAAATTTATCATTCTTTTTTAGTAATGGATTAGACCCAGAATATACAGTTATTGGAAGGGTAGCTAGAAAGATTTGGGCCACTGCCATGAGGGATAAATATGGAGCAAATGAAAAATCCCAAAAGTTAAAATATCATATTCAAACTTCTGGACGATCTCTTCATGCACAAGAAATTGACTTCAACGATATTAGAACGACACTTCAGGCATTCCTTGCTCTAAGTGATAATTGTAATTCGCTTCATACTAATGCATATGATGAAGCCATAACAACTCCAACAGAAGAGTCCGTTCGAAGAGCAATGGCCATTCAAATGATAATTAATAGGGAGTTTGGGCTCAATAAAACGGATAATCCGCTTCAAGGTTCATTTATTGTTAATGAACTTTGTGAGATCGTTGAAGATGCTGTCCTTTCAGAGTTTGAAAGAATTTCTGATAAAGGTGGTGTTCTTGGTGCTATGGAAAGTATGTACCAAAGATCTAAAATTCAAGAAGAATCCTTATATTATGAATCATTAAAAGACTCAGGAGAGTTTCCGATTATTGGTGTAAATACATATATTGCAGATAATATCGAAGAGCAAATGAACCAAGAAATAGAGTTAACTAGAGCATCAAATGATGAAAAAGATGAGCAGATTAATAGACTTAACAACTTTAAGAATGCCCATAAAGATCAGGCTCAGGTTCAACTTGAAAAAATTAAAGAAGTAGCTTTAAGGGATGGAAATATTTTCGAGCAACTACTTGAAGCTGTTCAGTATTGTAGCCTTGGTGAGATCACTAATGTGTTGTATGATATTGGTGGAAAGTATAGAAGGAATATGTAATGACTAAGAAGTCCAATGTCTACACGAAAGGCGGGGATAAAGGAAAAACCTCCTTGGTTAGCGGTACTCGTTGCGCAAAGTCGGACTTTAGAGTTGATCTTTATGGTGAGTTGGATGAACTTAATTCATATATTGGAATAGTGATTTCTTTGTTGGTTGAAAAGGACTTATTTGCATCTGAGACAAAACTTATGCAGAAAGTACAAAGTGCACTATTTGATTTAGGTTCGAAGCTAGCATGTGAGGATAGTCTTTGGGATAAATATAAATTGCCAGATATAAAAGATGAATTAATCAGTCAGGTTGAAGAATCAATCGATAATATGGATAGTGAGCTTGAGAAGCTTAAACACTTTGTTCTTCCCGGTGGGCACCTTATTTCAGCTCATGCACATATTGCTAGAACTGTATGTAGAAGAGTAGAAAGAAAATTAGTAAAATTTGGCGATATGAATAATGAATTACCTATCAACTCTTTAGTTCTACTTAATAGGCTTAGTGATTATTTTTTTATCCTTGCCAGAAAAACAAATAAAGAATTTAATATTCAAGAACCCAAATGGATTCCATAAAGAATAATTATGATAGTTTTAGATAAAAAAATTTTAGTCGTTGATGATCAGCCAGAAATTACAGATATAATCTGTGAATTCATTAAAGAAAAGTATCCAAAGGTAAAGACGACGGAAGCAAACTCATCAATTGAGGCACTGGATTTAGCATGTTCAAATAAGTATGACCTTATTATTACTGATTATCATATGCCTGAAAAAAATGGTGTCCAGATTGTCAGGGAAATTAGAGAAAATGCTTTAAACAAAAGAACTCCAATCATTTTTATCACGGCCATGAAACCAGAGGTTGAAGAGGAAATAGGAGATGAAATTGAAGATGTTTATATTTTTAATAAAGTAGATAAAATTCAATTAATTGTAGATTTAATAGAAAAATTTATTTCTTAATACCTAGAATTAGTTCTCCAAAAGAGCCTTTTAAGATAACTGTTAGCAATTTGTATAAAACAACCGTCGTAAAAAGACACACTACAGTAAATGGTATTACTTCAGCCTTAAATATGTACTCATGAATAGGCATATCTGCACCTAGTTTAGCAAGGTGTGGATAAGTTTCTTTAACAACAAAGTTTAATAAATAAAACATAATAAACAAAATAAATGAATCAATGCCAATGATCATTAACTTTGTCAAAAAGGTAACTTTGACTTCCACAAGTTCAGCTTGTTGAGATCTTGGAACTTTGTTAATACTTTTACTCTCAAAGTTGTTTGGTAGATTAGTTCTTGTTTTAAGTTTCTGTTTTTTGTTCTTTAAATTTAGGGCTTTTGAGTTTAGTAGTGCATTTTTATCTAATTCTAAAGTTAAATTTCCAACACCTCTTCCTGCACTACCTCTATAGGTAAGAATTCGAATATCTTTTTTAGACATTCTCTTGATGTTGATAAATAAGCTGGTACCTCCAAGCGTGACTTTATCATCAATATATATTTTTTGATTAAGAATTTTAACTTGATTAACAAAAACGCCATTTTTTGAATCAAGATCTTCAATTTGAATGTAAGAATCAAAACATTTTATTCTACAATGCCGTGAACTACATAAGTCATCATCCAGCTGGATTTGGCACTTGTCGCTTCGACCGATAGTAATAAATTCACCATCTAGTAATCTAAACTTCTTTGCCTTACCGTTTTTGAGTAAAATGACAAAGTGTACTTCCATTATTTATTCCAAAAGTCTTTATGATAATCAAATTGGCAAATTTCTTTAACTCTCATTAAATAGTTGTGAATACTCGGTTCTAACTGAAATTCAGGTACGATATATAATCCCCACAAATGTGAGGCTATCATTATATCTAGGATTGTTAAGTCCTCTGATTGGTAGAAGGGTTTAAGCTTAGACTTAAGTTGCTTCAATGTCTCATTGATTCCAATAACAAACTGTTCTTTATTATTTACAAGGTCTGAAAAAGGACCTCGCTTTTTTTCTTTTTTACTTTGAAAGTATGATCGAGAATCCACATCAAATTCAGGTGTCCAAATCCAGTAAGGCATGGCAAGTGAATGAACATCTCCACCAATCTTAGCTAAAAGAACATCGATTTCCTCTTGATAACTAGGATACATTTCATTTTTAAGTTTGTTGTGGGAATCTATCTTTAAAATGATGTCCATGCTTTCATTAATGGCTCCGTCAGAAAACTTCATGATGGGGAGCATTTTTACTCCAGTCATTTTAATTGGTGTTTCTTCATCGTGATAAGGAACAACAATAGATTCGAACTCTTTTTTTAAAAACCCAAGTGCCAATCTTACTCGAACACAAAAAGGACAATGTACGTAATGATATAATTTCATATAAACCTTTGTTTTTATTATATTATTAATTTTTCCACAAGAAAAATAATTTGATAAGAACTTGAAATTAGGCTAAAAGTTCCCATAGTTAGGGTATAATATAAAGAAAAGTGAAGGAAAAAACCTATGACGACTGAAATAATCAAGATTACTGACAAGGCCATTGAGCAAATTAAGACAATCTTTTCTAGTGAAAACCCTGGACCTGATAAAGGATTACGACTTGCTGTCGTTGGGGGTGGTTGCTCTGGGTTGCAGTACAAGATTGAGTTCTCTGATTCCAAAGATAAAGATAATATTATAAAAACTGATGGAGTAACTATTTTAGTAGATCCAAAATCCTCAATTTATTTAAAAGATGTTATCTTGGATTTTAAAGATGGTCTGAATGGAAAAGGCTTTGTATTTGAAAATCCAAACGCAACAAACACGTGTGGTTGCGGTGAATCTTTTTCTGTTTAATTTTAAATGTCTATCTTATTAGAAAATCTTAGATTAAAAGAAAGTATTTACTTACTTTCGCATTCCTTTTTAAGTTTACAGGGGCCTGATGTTGAGAGTTATTTGAATTCTCAAATGACAAATGATGTCCTTGCTCTTAAGGAGGGGCAATTTCAGCAAAATGCGCTTTTAGAAATAAGTGGAAAAATCATTTCTAGCTTTTTACTATTAAAAGAGTCGAAAGAATCATTTTATATTATTTGCCCAGATAATTTTCTAGATATAACTTTAAATCGAATAGAGAAGTATCATATCTCGGAGGATTTTGAAGTTGAGAAAAAGGAAATCAAAGCATTTTTAGCTTTAAACTCAGATAAAAAAGGCTATTTAGGTCACTATTTTTTTGAAAAGGATAAAATCCTTTTAGATTATGACGGAGATTTTAAAAGTCAGGATGAGGACTTCAGAAGTTTAAAATGTCTTACCGGTGTAACTCAACTCGGAGAGGAAGCTTCTCCTGGTGAGCTTATTAATAATACAATTTTTAATGAGTTAAGTGTTGATTACAAGAAGGGATGTTTTCCTGGTCAAGAGACTGTTTCAAAAATTAATACCCGAAGAGGGGCAGCATTTTATCCTGTTATGTTGAAGTCAAAGATAAAACCTTCAATAGACAAAATTATTAAAGAAGAAAAAAAAATTGGAGAGATCTTAAATTTTTCTAAAATAAATGATCACTATTTTTCTTATGCCGTTATTAATCGTGAAAACAGAGTTGAAAATATATCTATAACAGATGATTCAAAAATAACTTATGAGCTTTTTTACTATCCTTATTTGAAACCTGATCCTAAATCTCTTGCAATAGATTTATATGACTATGGTATGGAATGTTTTTATAAGGAAGACAATGATCAGGCCATAAAGTATTTTTTAAAAGCTATTGAAATCGATACACAATTTGAAGATGCTTATGAATCGCTAGGTGTATTGTATGGAAGGTTAGATAATTTTGAAAAAGCTATTGAGGTAATGGAGAAGCTAAAGGGCTTAAATCCTAAATGTATGATGGCATATACAAATTTATCTCTTTACCATATGAAGTTAGGGAATATAGATGTTGCTGAAGATTTTAAATCTCAAGCTACACTTTTAAATTTTGAACTTCTGGGAGATGAAGCTGAAAGAAAAAGACAAGCAAAAGAAATAGAAGATAAAAAGCGTGCAGAAAGAGAAAGAAGAGAATCAATGTTCAATCAAGTATTAGAACTTGATGCTGAGGATGCAATGGCCAACAATGGCCTTGGTGAAATAGAATTAGAAAAACTTAATTTTGAAAGTGCGGTAAAGCACTTTGAACAAGCAATCTTAACAGATGTGAAATACTCAGTTGCTTATCTTGGTTTAGGAAAGTCTTTATTTCAATTAAATAGAGCCGATGATGCAGTTAAAATTCTTGAAAAAGGAATTAAAATTGCTAGTAAAAACGGGGATTTAATGCCAGCAAACGAAATGCAAAGGCTATTGGTCAAACTCAACTCATAATAAATTATTTAGGAAAATTTTCACCATCAAACCAAGAATTTAGCAATCTACCAAATTCTTATTGTAAGCTTCCGATAAGTAATCAATGGCAAGGATCGTTTATTTATTCATTATTTTCTCTATAAAAGCAACATTTGGACAAGATGATTGTGGTCTATTTGGTACTGTTGAAAATAGAATTAAAAATTGTGCTGTTAAATACAATGATGACTTTGAACTTCTCAGTAAAGTTTCAGGAAAGATGTTTTGGTATGATAGAAGTACGGGTTTATCATGGCATTCACCAAGGGTATTAACTGTTTCGAATGGTAGTTATAAAGAAATAAAAAAAAGATGCGTTAGACCCTATCGATTAGCAAGTTTATCAAAGTTAAAAAAGGTTTTACAAAAGGATAATCCGATAGAAAGGCTTTCAGACTTCTTTGTTGTTAGGAATTTTCATACTTCAAGAAGTAAATATGACCCAAACAGAGACTTTGTAAAAAAATACTTTAATTTTAAAACAGGAAGATCCACTAAAAATCCTACAAAGAAGATAATAGAGGACTTTCAAATTCTTTGCGTCGCCGATTTAGAAAATCTGTACTTATTTGAGAGGTCAAGATAATGAAGATTTTCTATTTTTCTGCAATAATTTCATTTGTTTTAGCTTTCTATTTTGAATCTACAATGGAAAGAAGAGCTCCGTCGTCACTTGCTTCTGAAAAAGTAGAATTTTTAAAACTTAAACTTAATGAACGTGTTGAATTAATTGTTTTAGGTATAGAGGATTCCACAAATGAAGGGAATTTGGTTGATCTGACTGAAATGAAAAATAACGTAATCTTTAAAACTGCAGATAGCATGGTGCCTAAGTTTATGTTTAGCCTCGTTGATGGAGAGGTTAAAGAAATCTATAGTTTTGAGCTAAAAAGAAAATCAACAAAAATGAATGAAGCTCAAGAATCATATGACAGACCCCGCTGGTATGTAGAAATTGATTTTGACGATAAATTTTTACCTAAAAAATTATTAGATATGGACTCTGTAAGAAGGGACTCTGTTATGATGTCCACTTTGAAACTTGCCCATACTGGGATTCTATTTACAGAATATGCACTAATAGGAATTGTCTTAAATAGAATAATAAAAACTTATGAGGACATAAAATCATACCAAGCTTCTTATTTAGAACGCTTAATTAGGTTGGAACTATTTGAAAATAAAGTTCCAATTTTATCCGAGGTTTTTACTGAAGAAGACTTATGGAAGATGGGTGCAGGTTTAAACCTTAGATATCATCAAGTATCAGATCTAGCTCCTTTTTTTACAGAAAAGAATAAAATGGTTGATCTTTATAAGAAGTTTAGAAAACTAAAGGAACAAGATTATTTTATTACAATGTCCAAGTTGGTGGAACGCTCTAACCAAGAAGGATTGTTAACAATTCCACTTTCTTCAGACTTTGCTATTGTTTATGGTTTTAAGGATAAGTCTTATTATGAAGAATTTAGTAACTTCTTAATAGCCGTTGAGGATCCAACAAGAATGATCAATGTTTTGGAGGATCATGAGTTAAATGATGAAGGTTTAATTCCCTTGGGGATTTTTTCAACAAGGCAGTCTTCGAGTCCAATGACAGTTGTTGACTTCAATAATATTGGAAAAAATACAAAAAAGAATAGTTTGGTAAATATTGTCGAAGTTGCAAAAGAAATAGGCTTTGATTTTTTATCTTTTTCGGGACTTTCAATTGCGCTTAAAACAATTGACGGTGCCGTAACTTTTGTAAATCAAAAAACAGGAAAAACGATATTTGAACATAGAATCTATTCAGATGCAGAATTTGATTTACTAGTAGATACTGGATTTTTGGAAATATCAAGTCATGAAATTTTAAAAGGGGCGTTAGATAAACAATTAGAAAAAATAGATATGAGTTATCAAGAGAGATCTGAGATAATTAATAACCTGCAATCGGATGACAAAAAGTTACAAGAAGATACTGTTACTAGAGTTGTGAAAAAATTCTCTGAAGAAGAAAGAGAAGCCAAAATTATTGATTTTGGAGATAATTACGAAAAAGCTGGGTATAGATTAAAAAATTGGTACGCTTTCAAGGCTTACATATCAGACGATAAAAAAACTAAAAGGTTTATTAAAAAATTGGAAAAAAGAGAAGTAAATAAACCGAGAGCTCCGGCATCTCAAGAAGCAAAATTTGACCAACCTGTCGTAATGCTACTAATTGATGGTTTAAGACCCGATAGATTTAGACAGGCAGCCAAGGATGGACTTATACCAAATCTTAAAAAATACTTTATTGATGACGGACATGAATTTAACTCATACACGACAAGATCTTTGACCTTGCCTTCATGGGGGACGATTTTCACAGGGCACACACCCGATCAACATGGTGTAAGAAGTAATACACCTATCTCGAGAACTAAAATTCAACCAAGAAGTAACTATACGGATATAAGAAAGGATTTAGTTTCAATTTATGAAACGGGTAATAATCGAAGTTTAGAACACCTAAAAGAGTCTGGAGTGAAATGGTTAGGTGACTACTATGCAGAAGCTGAAACAATTACGAATTATATGCCATATAGCCGTGGTCTTAATCTTCCCTTTACCCAAATTGGAGAAATTGCTCTTGATAAAATTGATGAGATTACCTTTGGAAGTCTAGGGGGAGCTTTAGCGTTAGATATTGCTAGTGTTGAGCGAGCAATTGATCAAATAAAAGATGAACCCGGTAAACATAAGTTAATAATGAATTGGTTTGCGAGTGTCGACTCGGCTTCTCATCATAATAATGAGAGCTTGGATGAAATTTACAAAGAAATTGATAATAGTTTTGAAAAGTTAGTTAGGGTTCTTCAAGCGGATCCTGTCTTAAGGGATGCTCACATCTTCCTTGTTTCTGACCATGGTATGAGAGGTGGACATGAACATAAGGGTACAGACTTAAATTTATTTCCTTACGATGTATTCATGAAAAATACTAGTTTCAATTTGACGACATTCTTCACAGGGGATTATTTTCTAAATAGGGATTATGAATTCGTTGTAAAAACTTTTGAATCACCAACTCCCAAGCATGATCTTTATTTCTTAAAAGAATTTCAAATCCATCCTTTTGATTATATCTATAGAGGAAAAAGCAATAATCAAGGAGAGCCAAATGTTTTGTTGGATACTTCTGGTGATGCGCTTGCACAAATTTATCTTAAGTCACCTACAAATGAATGGGAAGAAAGACCAAGCTTTTATGATTTAGAAAATTATCCACTTAATGGACATAAGTATAATCTCATTAAGGACTTGATGGATTTCAAATTATTATCTGTCGTTTTAAATGATCCTAGGCTGCGATTAGATCTTTTTCAGAGAACAGGTTTTAAACCTGTAGAATACTTTGCAACTTGGCTAAAGGATAAAAATAGAGTTAAAGAACTTTCTCATAAAATGAATATTAGAGAAGAATTATCACGTGAGCCAATCATTATAATGAATGAAGAGTCAGGAGCAATTATATTTTCAAAAAAAGCTGGGGGAATCGAGCTATTTAGATATATACCATTTAAGAGCTTTTCACAGACAGCTAATGGTGATTATTTAATTAATCACGGGCAACTAAGTAGAGATATTTTAGGTTATGGGAATGTAGAGGCATTCAGATACAAAAATTGGTATTCAGAAAGAGAGTTACTACATCTTTTTAAAGACCATCAATACCCAAATGCCATAACTAGCTTGACTAAACTTTTGACTCTTGATTCAAGCATCCAAGGAAACTCTAATCGACAAGATGAAAGACCAGACTTTGTCTTGTTAGCAAGACCTGGATTTAATTTTAATTCGAGCTATTCTACTGAAGGTGATCATGGTGCCATTGAAAGAGCTCAAGTAAAGCATTCCGTATTTTTAACAAAACTTGGTGATAAGGATTCTTTTGAGTATAAAGATTCAACAACTCCAGTTATGGCCAAGGACATCTTACCAACAGTTCTTAAAATTAATAGGGTGAAACCAGATTCTAAATTATGGAAGCCCTTTTGGCATACATTATTTAAATAATTACCTAGGCATTAAATCGACAAATAAAAAATCAAGATAGTTATGATATTTTATCTATATGAAAAAAATAAAAAATATTAAAAATGGCCTTCTAAAGCGTAATTCTTCACTTCTCAGCTACGCCTTAAAAACGGGTGTCTCAATTGTAAAGAATAGAAATGATCCTAAGCAAATTTTGGAAGATATTATTGGGGTTCATCCCGAAAAAATTGTGGATGATCTCTCCCATTATAAAGGCTCCATTATGAAAGCAGGTCAAATGCTTTCCCAGTATGGAGAATTCTATTTAAGCCCTCAAATAAATGAAAAATTAAAATTGTTGCATAATATGACTCATTTTTTAGACTTTGATGTTATATCTTCCCAGCTAAATGAGACTCATCTGGAAAATTTAGAAATAGAAAAACAACCCATCGCTGCTGCTAGTATAGGCCAAGTTCATAAGGCCAAATTAAAAAGCACTGGTCAATTCGTTATACTAAAAATTCAATATAAAGGAATTGATAAGGCCATTGGTGGAGATATGTTTTTTCTTAAGGCTTTAACCTCAAGTTTAAAAATTTTCCCAAAGGGAATCGATACGACTGATGTATTTAAAGAGATTGAAAGAGTTTTAAAGCATGAAATGGATTACCTAGAAGAGATAAAATCAATTAATAAATATAGTGAATTACTAGATGATCAATTTTTTAAAGTACCTAAAGTTTACTCGGACTTTTCGAGTGATAAAGTTATTTGCCTGGAGTATATAAACGGAACTCACTTGAGTAATTTAAATTCCTTGAATTTAGGACAAGCCAAGCGAGACAGAATTGGTTCAAAGCTGTTAGAACTCTTTTTAAGAGAGATATTTGAGTTTAATCTAGTTCAGACAGATGCCCATGGTGGAAACTACTTTGTCAGTGAAAATGGTGATTCAGTTGCTCTTTTAGACTTTGGCGCATGTTTAGAGTTTGATAAGGACCTTATTAAGTTCTATCAAGGTTTTTTAAAAAATAGCTTTTTATTGAATGAGGAAGGCTTTTTTAAAACACTTCATGAATTTATGGAAATATCCGGTAAGTATTTAACATATGAAAGAGATTCTATGTGGAAATATATCACCCTCATTAGTGATCCTTGGCGCTCTTCAGATTTTGACTGGGGAAGTACTGATATTCAAAATGAAATTTTTGAAGAGGGACAAAAGCTTCGAAAGACATTAAGTTTTAAATCCATTCCTGCTCATTTTATTTTTCTTGATAGAAAAGTATTAGGGATTTTTACTTTATTACGATCTATCAATGCTAGAGTAAATATGCGTGAGATATTTGAAAAAATTGTTAAATAGTCGATATGTCTAAAAAGCATCTAAATTGATAATTAAGTATTTTTTACACGCTTTTATGTCTCTTAACCAAATCATGTTAAAACTCACACATGTTTATAATAGTGGTTTTTATCTCATTTCTGTATGGAAATAACTTATTTGCAGACTCTGAAGTTAGGGGTAAATACCGTCTTCGGTCTGATGATGGTGACATTAGAAATCAATACAGATTAGACTTTAGGTACAAACACGAATTTGGCAGCAATAGTTGTGTCTCCCTTAATGCCAGGCTAGTAACTGGAGATGCTTTTGTTTCAGATTATAATACTATAGGCGATAACGAGAAAATATCTTTAAGAAACCTTTATTTCGATGTGAAATGCTTGGTAGATAAGTCTATTCAAGTTGGTGCTATACCAGCCGACAATCTCACTCCTTTAGATATAAAAACTGCTGGATGGATTGATGGAATGAGAATAAAAATCAATATGGGTGATATCCTCGATGAAGTGTCTTTAACTGTGGGAAGTCTAAGTCCTGAAGAGGATCTGAATGCCTTTGAGAGATTAAATCAAGAAATTGAAGAGTATGTCCGTTTAACCCTGAAAAAGAAAATTAACGAAAAATTACAGGTCGCACTTGGATTAACTCGTTTTAAGAGTGAAGAAACTATAACCGCCATTGCCACATACAGTCTTGAGGAATTTAATCCAATTATTGATGAAATCAAAGTTTATACGGCCCTTGGTAAAGAGCAGAGATATTATAGTGGAATTGAAGTTGTTAAAAATATAAATCAATACAAAATCGCTATCGGACATGTAGATTCCAATGATCATCCATTTCCAGGTGATAATTTCTATGGAAAAGAAAAAACTTACTATATAAGCCTTTCTAAGCGGATCACAGATCGTTTGGTTTTTGGGATAAGGGCCAAAAAAGACAGTGAAGAAAATCGATTGGAAGCGACCGTTGAGTATAGATATTAGGTTTTATGTAAAAAAAAAGCCCTGTGGGTTAAACAGGGCTTTTAGAATACTTTAAGAAAAATGGCTGGAATGGTCGGACTCGAACCGACGACCAATAGATTAACAGTCTACTGCGCTAACCAACTGCGCCACATTCCAGTAATCATAAAGTACATAGAAATATAATGATTTTATGAGAAACTGTCTATAATTTTTTATATTTATCCTAAAAAAATTCTGTAAATAGTTGAAAAACCTAATGCGTCGAGTAATTTACTCAAGTATATTGTTTAATCTTCCGATACATTAAAAGTAATAAAGCGTGAGGTTATATGCTTGGTCCTATAGGTTCAGAAATAATGCGTCTATTTAGGCTTTTAAGCCCAGATGAGATCGACAAATACATTGTCAGGGACAATGTTAAGGAAGTCCAGTCATCACAGCAGATGGCCGCTAATGGCGAATCTATGCAGTTTAATAGCGAGGATGCAAAAGCTCATAATAATAAGTCATTTCCAAAGGATGATCAGGCTAAAATTATACCTTTTAATGAAGAAGCTAAAAAAGAGTTAGAGTCAAGGACAGGTCCAAACGCTCAAGAATATAATGATTCAAGAGAAAACGTTCAAAATCCCACGAAGCCAGAGATTAATACTAGAGTTCATAAAGTTTCTCACCAGGAGGGTGACAGCAGTGGGCTTGAATCTATTGGTGTTCTCTCGGCAAAACAGATTAAAGAGTTAGAAGCTCAAAGATTAAAAAAAGAAAATGAGAATAAAGATTCCGCGACTGTATTCTTGTTGAAAGAAAGGCATAAAATGCGTCAATCGAAGAAGCGACTCATTGAGCAACAAGCTTTGAAGCAATATCAGACAAACGCAGCTCAAGAGTTTCATGATGAAGTCTTTGATGAAGAAACAGGAGAATTGGCCAATGCTGATTTAAAAGGAATTCTTCTAAATAAGAAGCATTATTAAAAAGGTATACCAGAGACCTTTATTTCTGAGTTCAGTTCAAATTTATTAAAAATTTCCTTAGGTAAAGATATTGTTTTCTTTTGTGGATCAACGATACCCTTTGTCTTAAAAGCAAAAAATGGATGGTCAGTAGTTGGAATAGAGATTAAATAATCTTGTTCTTCTTCAGTAATTGTCTCAGACGAAATAATTGGCCTGAATTCAAAAGATTCTTGTACGGGCTTTATATTAGTAAGTTTAGACCTATAGTGTGGTCCACCATCAAAAGGATCGACTTCATTCATATATTGAAATCCGATTTTTTCAAGCATTGCCTTTACTGGCTCTGTGTCTTTTCCAACTTTTCCAATGGAGTTACGTGCTTCATAGGGAAGTAAGGTCATATAAATGTTGTCAGAAGGAAATAGACTTAAAATAAATTCCTTATTTGAACGACTTAGCTTATCAGCCTCGTAATAATCCATGTTCATAAATCTTCTTCCAATAGCTTCCCAAAGAGGGGACTTTCCACTTGAATCAAACGGAGGCATTAGTTCACTGTGAATTTGCTCTTTAAATTTACTTTGATTGAACGCCATATATAAAAATCTAACAAAGGATATTTGTTTACCTAGTTTATTAGTATTTCCTCTATATTCGGGAGAAACAACTAATCCTCCAATCTCTGTGGGGCCATTGGTATCTAAACCAAGTCTCAGGGTTCCATGAACGAATCCTGTATTAATGGTTTGAGAATATTTATGTTCGCTAGATACACGTAAGAAGAAGTGTGGTTCTTTTTCGGTTCCATGTTGAGCGTGGATCATAGAAACACCAATGACTTTGTTAATTTCTTCATCTACTAAAACAAAAATATAATAATTTTTCGATAGGTCTTTGTGTGGTCTTTTAAAAGAATTTATTGAAGCCTTAATTTTTTCTTCTATAATTCGTTTGTCATGAGGAAGATTGATAAAAAAGACTTTACCACTTAACTCATATAAATCATCTAGATCATTTAAACTAACACTTCTTAATGTGAACACAGAGCACCTACAAGGATATTTTTAATTTATTTAAAATATCTAATAATTCATCATTTGTACATGCTAGAGGGATGGAGATATGAAAAGGCTCTTTTATTTTTTCATAATCAATTAAAATACCATTATCTTTTAAAATTTCTTGCTTTGGACTCTTATCAAAGATCAAATAGCGATTTTTTCGTTTCCAATTCAAGTCATTTTTAAATATGAAAGCATCTATTATTTCAAAATCTATAGAGTTTTTTCCATTAATTTCTGTTCCGATAATTTCTTCAAAAAACTTTTTAAAACTAAGATAGAATTGAATATTCTCATCTTCACTAAAAAGATGGTGTGAGTAAATGAAAACAGATGAAATAAAGTGATTTTGACTTACGAGATGAACATGCTTTTGATTATCTACAGAAATCATGAACTCGTTAAATAGAAAAATATCGTTATCGGTAAATAAATTAATATCATTTTCAATAATCCAAAAATAAGTACTTCTATTTTTTGAAATTAAAGAATTTAGGCGTTCTTTAACTGCTGCAATGTCGTGTGAGATAAGATCTTCATCAAAGTTAATAACGACATTATGATAAGTAATCTCAAAGTTAGAGTTTAATATCTCAGTAAAGTGAACTTTTTGAAAAGTTTCAATCATTTTTGTATATTCGGTTTTTGGAACAGAATAAAAATTTGGAGTAAACTCATTATTTAATGCTTTAAAGTTGTGCTGAATAAGAATTGGGTGTGAATGGCCACAAAAAGGTCTTTTATCTGAGTCTCTTAAATCATAAAGGACGTCACCTTCGATTGTTTTCACAAAAGGCCCATGACCAATATTAGTTGGTTTAAAATCATTCGCTTGTAGTTTAATTTCATTAATTTTTGCATTATTAAGCAAAATCTTTGAAATTTGATCTTTTTTGCTTGGCGTTGTCATTTCACGTCTTCTTGATTTTAAAAGCTTAAAGCATAATAATTACTGTATGTCTGTTATTGTTAAAGATCAAGAATTGGAAAAATTTAATAGTTACTTAAAAGAAAAGAATTGGGATGAAGCATATACTTATCTGGAGTCCTTGAATTTGCCTAAGAACTTAGAGCTTTTTAACAAGGCCTATCTAAATTATGAGAAAGGGGATTTCCCTTTAGCAAAGCTTCAATTAGAAAAAGCAAAATACTCTGGTTTGTTTTCTAATGAATTATTATCAGCAAAGGAATTAGTACAAACAAAGCTAGAGATTAATGAGCTTGAAAACTCTTTAGAAATATCTGATAAGATTCATTTAGAATCTTTGAGTACACCTCCTTTATTTTTCTTAGTTATAGGTTTATTTTTCTCAGTCGTAACAGTTAGTGCTTATCTCAAAAAGTCTTGGTTGCTTCTGTTTTGTTCAACTGCATTAACCCTGGCTGCTTTTGGTTATAATTATAGCCTTAAAAAATATGAGCTCTTTGTAAGTGTTGAGAACCAGAACGTATTTTTAGGACCATCAAAAATATTTGAACAAGTACAAGTTTTGCCCAAGGGGATTAAATACTCAATCTCAAAAAGATCTAAAGAGTGGTATTATATTGAGTCACCAAAAGAATTCAGAGGTTGGATAAATAAAAATAAAGGTTTGATTTATGAGTGGCCATGAGAGTGAAGTTGAAAATCAATTTCAAAATAATAAAGAAGAATTTAAAAAAGATCGCCTAAATATTCCAACGCTTAAATATTTTTGGCAAGCATCTCCACTATCAACAAATAAAGAGAAATCCATTCCTAAATTTTTAAGGAGTTTAGAAATCTTTGATAAGTTTTCTGATTACGAGCTAAAGAAGTTTAGTCATTTCCTCCATGAAAGAGTATTTGCAAGTGATGAATTAATTATTAAAGATGGAACAAGTGGATTTGGATTTTATATAGTTTTTAGTGGAACTGTGGAAGTATTTGGACAAAGAAGTGTAATAAAAGAGGGGCAAGCAATTAAAGATAATTTAATGATCGCTAGGCTCGGAAAATATGAATACTTTGGAGAGTTTGCTCTTCTTGAGAATCAAAATCAAAGAAATGCAACAATAGTATCTAAAGGTTCTTCTATATTGCTTGGGATATATAAACCAGACTTGGAGGAATTGATAGAAATGTATCCAATTATAGGGGCTAAGTTTTTACAAGGTCTATCGCTTGTTGTTGCGGAAAGATTTAATCGAGTGACACGAGATCTTAGAGCTACCAAAGATAAGCTCACCGAGTTGGAGTGCAAGATTGAAAACAACTAGTTTTAAAGCCCATAGATTTAAACTTGCCTTCTTCATTACAATTGTTTTAGGGCTTCTAATAATTGCGTCGTCGCTTTCTAGAATTATTATACCACTAGGTATTGCTTATGTTTTATCTCTCATGCTCAAGCCTGTTCAAAAATCTTTTTACTCTGTCGATTTTAAGAGAAAGGGATTGTCTATTCTGATGGTTTTAGGATTTGGATTTATTTTTTCTTATCCAATTTTTGAAGTCATTAAAACCGTAAGTGAAGAATCTCATAAAATAGAATATTACTTACCAAAATTGGAAGTGTATTTACAGAATAAGTATCAACTACTTGTGAGTGAAGTCAAAACAAGATTTAATTATGATATTAAGACAAATCCAGTTGATAGTTTAATCGAGTTTGGACAAGAAAATACAAAACAGGTTTTTGTTTATTTACCAAAAATTATTGGTTCCCTCCTTGAATGGGGTCTATTGATTCCTTTATTTCTCTTTTTCATCCTAAGGGATGAAAGGGCTGTTAGATTTCAGTTTTTAAAAATAGTCCCCAATAATATTATGGAGCGGGCTTACTATTTATATCATCAGTTTAATACGAAGTTTGGTGACTATATTTTTGCAAAGGCCATTGAAGCAGCCATTATCGGTATCATTATTACAACGGGATTATTACTTTTAGGTTATCCGTTTGCGTTCTTATTAGGAATTGTAGCTGCTATCACTAATATTTTGCCATATATTGGTCCATTTCTTGGTTATGTTCCTGCTCTAATTATTGGTCTGGTTGATCAAAATCCTAATACAACTTTGGGAGCGATGACTGCTTTATATTTAATAGCAAATATAATTGATTTAGCCCTTGTTTTTCCTGTCCTTGTTTCAAAGATTGTAAACCTTCACCCTGTAGTCGTTGTGGTGAGCGTCATCGTTGGTTCTCAATTTGCTGGTGTCGTAGGAATGATTATTTCCATACCAATGGCAGCATTCTTTAAGCTCTTGTTTCAAGAGATATATTCAGATCTCTATCGTCGCAGCTAAAGCTTTGACTCAAGCTTAAAAAATAGGTAAATTTAGTTATGAAAAATTTCCTAATTTTAGCTATTGTTCTAATCATTTCTAGTTGTGCCTCGGATAAACCAAAAGGAAAAACTGAAGCAGAAGTCTTATTTAAAGAAGCGAAAATTTTAATGGAAGAGGAACGATATCTTCTCGCTACTGAAAAGCTAAATAATCTTAAGAATCAATATCCATATAGTTACTACGCAACTCCTGCTGAATTACTACAAGCAGATATTTTGTTTTTACAAGAAAGTTATGTTGAAGCAGCAGCTTCTTATCTTTTGTTTAGAGATTTCCATCCAAAACATGAAGAAATTCCATATGTAGTTTTTAAGATTGCCGAATCTTATTTTTTACAACTCCCTGAGACTTCAGACAGAGATCTTGATTCTGCGGTTGAGGCGATTAAATACTATAATGAACTTTTACAAAAATACCCAAATTCAAAATATACTAAAGATGCTAAGGCTAATATTGCTAAAGCGAAAAGTATGTTACGAGAAAAAGAGCAATATATTGCTGACTTCTATTTCAAAACTGAAGTCTTTAAGGCTGCTAGATGGAGATACCTAGATATTTTGGATAACTTTCAAAATTTGAAATTGAGATCTCATTCTATGAAAAGGATCATTATGTCTTCTTATTATCTAAAAGAGTATAAGAAGTGCTTAGACTATTCGAGCCTGTACGGTGATAGCTTAAGAAATGATCACAAATCAGAAGTCCAAGAGTATGTAGATAATTGTAAAAGTAAGAATTAATTTAGAGGGGTCAGTTTGGTTACACATCAAGAAACATTACTTTTAAATAGAGGTAAAGAACTTTTTAATAAGAATACCCTTAAAAAAGCACTTACAATTTTTGAAGAAGTTGTAAATATGAACTCTTCAAATTCGGAAGCCTATTTTTATATTGGCAATATTTTTCATATTCAAGGTCAGCTTGGTAAGGCCGTTAAGGCATTTAACAAGGTATTAGAATTGGACCCTAATCACACTGATGCTTCAATTAGTTTATCAGTTATTTTAAATGATATTGGGCGATACGAGGATGCGCAGAAAATTTTTGAAAGGGCGAATAAAAAAGTTAAAGCTGAAAAGAAAGGACTTCAAGATCCTCATATAAATAAAAAATTTGCAGCCAAACATTACGAGTTAGGTGAAATGTATTTTACCTATAATAGATATGATGAAGCTCTCTCTGAATATAATAAAGTAAGCTCATTAGATCCTTTAAACCTAGAAGTAAGGGTCAAAATTGCAAAGACTTTTTCTAAAAAAGGATACGTATCTAAGGCATTTGAAGTTCTTAGAAACATTAAATCTGAAGATCCAAACTTTATTCCAGCGAGGGTCGCCCTAGGTCTTTTACATTTTGGAAAGGGAAATACTCTAGAAGCACAGAGTGAATGGCAAAATGCTTTGCTTAAGGATCCAAAAAATGAAGAGGTTTTGATGTACTTAAATCTTTCAAAGTCGGCGACTGAAACAAATCTAAATTAAATTTTTGGAATAATTAAAAATAAAAAAGCCTCACTTTCGTGAGGCTTTTTTGATGTTGGTATTTAAATTAGTTTTTTATGCTTCGTTAATTACTTCTTTTCTCGTTCCTGGGGTAGAAGTTGTTTCTGTAGCGCTTGTTGCTTCAGCTACAGGTGCTGAAACGTTTGTTCTCTTTGAATCATCAGAAGAGAAAGCAACAATATAGCTTTTTAGCTCTTTATACATTTCATACTTCACAGTAAGCTTGTTGTCTTGAAGAACAATTTGCTTTGCAATTTTCTTTTCGTTATTGATAACGATTGGTGCTTTCAGGTTAGCACTCATTGCAGTGATGTCAGAAGGAATAGTAAGAATACTATAAATCTTGGCGTCACTAATATTTTCTAGCTTTACACTGTTCATGTCAGCTGGAAGTAACTTTGCGACGTAGTCTGGTTTAAAAATCTTTGGTTCAATGATTGGGAATGCTACTGAGCCATCTTCGATTGATTGTAACCATAAAATTAAAGTGCTATCACCTGGATCTACAACGAAAAATTTCGCTAGTTTTTCAAATCCCAGTAATCCTTCTGTGAATTCGATAATATCTTCGTTGTTTACTTGTAGTTCTCCGAACCTAGTTGTGTTGACTTTCACATCACCCTCCGAATCAAAATGTGGTAGTACCAAATTTCTACCTTGTATGATGGTATCAGTCAATTATATTGATTCGCAAGAAGGAATTTATTTCTTCTTTAAGGCGTCATTAAGTGCTGCTAAATCCGCTGGAGAAGATTGGGACGCTGCAGTGTTTTGATCTTGGATGGCTTGATAAACTTCTTCTCTGTGAATTTTAGTTTCCTTAGGTGCTTTAATACCCAATCGAACTTGTTTACCTTTTATTTGTACAACAACTATTTTTATATTATCGTCAATGGCAATGCTTTCTCCAAGCTTCCTTGTTAGAACTAGCATGTGTGGTTATCCTCGTTTAAACTCCGTTTAAGTTATAATCAGAAACTTTTTAGTTTCACAATTGAACAACTCATATATTATCGCCTAGTTGAAATTGCAAGCTTAATTTTAAAAACTTCTTACTTCTATGTAATAAATTCAGGAATTTTAGGGATAAATAAGATTTCTTAAGGAGAAGGTGGCTTTTAGTTGATATATTTCATCAGGTTATTATTCATCATCTGGGCACTTGATTTATACGTTGCGTTTAATACATTTTGCTGTCGCGTTAAATCGGTGAAAAGTTCAGCAACATCTGCATCCTCAATTCGACTTTTGTAAGCCTCATTTGTGATATTTTCTTTTTCAACTGTATTTATTGAGTTGTCTACTTTGTTAATTGTGGAGCCAATAGTCGTTCTAATTTCAATTAGTCTATCAATTGATTTATCAAACTCAGGTAGTAGGTCTTGTATAATTTCGTGATTATTTGTGACAAGTGCATTTTCTAGTTTCTTTAAGTCTGAAAATATACTTGTTTTCAGTACTTGTGGGGTTTCGGGTGGAAACTGTCTATCTACTGATATCGCTGCAGGGTCTCTATTTATTTGAACTTCATTTTCTTTGAAGTGGGGTTGTTCTTTGGTTTGAAGCTCAAACTGTTGATCTAGTTGTTTGAAGGGAGTGTCTTCTAGCGGTGCCTTAGCATTAAATTGTGTACTCGCATTTTGAAAGAATACATCATTACCACTAAATGTGATTGGCACAAATGTGTCTTTTCCAACTTCAATTTTTGTTTGTTTGTCATCACCTAGATATTCACCATCTTCATTAAATGGTTTTGTCAGAGTTTTAAATCCTGCAAATACATATTTATTTCCAAGTCTTCTATTACCAATTCCAATAGCTTGACCTCGAATTTGTTGAATTTCTTTAGCGACACTATCTCTAACAGAGGGATCAAAAATATTTGATGCTTGGCCGATCGCAAGTTCTTTTGCCTTTACAATTAACTCTGTTAGTTCTTCTATTGCGTTTTCTGTGAAGCTCAATTGAGCCTTGGCTACTGAGGCGTTACGCATGTATTGATCCCCATCGATTTTTCTAGATCTGATGGAGAGAATTTCCATATTCCCAACGGGATCGTCTGAAGGTTTTTGAACCTTTTTAAGATTGGAGCCTTGAAGCTGTAGGTTCTCCAACTTCTCCTTCGTTTTAGCGATGGAGTAGTTTATTGAATGAATGGTGCTGCCTTCAGATACTCTAGACATTTATTTTTACCTCATCATTCCTAAAACTGAATCAAACATTTCATCAGCAGTTCTTATCATCTTAGCAGAAGCTTCATATGCTTGTTGATATTTGACCATATTGGTAGCTTCTTCATCTATTGACACCCCTGAGACTCTTTCTTTAATACTTTTTGCTTGTGCCAAGATCCCACGAGATTGTTCCGTATTAACTTTGGATTTGCTCGAAGCAAGACCTATTTTGGCGACAGATTGTAGATAACTTTCTTCGAAAGTTTTAGAACCCTCACCAAGAATCTTTTCGTGTTGAACCTTAGAAATGGCAACCGCAATTCTGTTATCCCCAGGTGAATTTGGCTCCAAGCTGGTTGTAATATTACTTAAATCCTCTTTGACTTCATCACTTAAATCAATAAACTGGGATGCTTGATTTAAGTCTAGTGGCTCTTTAAAGAAATTTATCCCAGTGATTTTTCCGTTTCTTGAGTCATTAATAATATTTCCATTAGCATCTGTTGGAATTTTTTTATTAACATACCCACGTCTATGTATCGCGTTTGTTACATGAACCAAACCATGAGCCATTTCATCCAGTTGGTTTCTTAAAAGAACAATTTCTTCATTTCTTGTCTGAATAAGGGCACCAATTTGTCCTGTATTTACACTAGCAGTTATAGGAGTCTTCTTCCCGCCTAGTTCAAAGAAAATTTCCGCACGTGATTCATCTTTGTAAGAACCAACATTATCTCCCGCAACTTTTCCAAGTTTAAGAGTATTTACGGCACCTCCGGCAACTAGAGAACCACCACCCACAATATTGACAACGTATTGACCCCTTTCATCTTCATAAGTATTAATTTGGAAAAACTCGGAAAGTTGTCTTACTGCTGAATCTCTTTGATCTCTTAGATCACCAGTTTCACCACCCATATTTTCAAGTCTGGTAATTTCTTTGTTAAGTTTGGCTATAGAGTGCCCAAGTGTATTTGAGTCGACAACGACTGCATCAATTTTCGCATCAATTCGATCTTTTACGTTAGTAATTGCTTCGCTTATTCTTTTGAAGTCTTTGACGACGATATTCGCATTATCTCTAACTAAAGTTCTAACAACTTCATTCTCAGGTTGATTAGATAACTCCCTAAATGAATTAAAAAATCGGTTCATGATTTTATTCATACCATCAGAATTTATTTCATTAAATATTTCCTCAACATTTGCAAGTTGATCTGTTCTTTCATTGTGATACTCATTGGATGAGATAGAGGAATTCAATTTCTTTTCGATTAATCTGTCATGAACTCTTTTAACGGATTTTACATTAACTCCTGATCCAAGGACATTTTTACCACTTTGGATTGGAATATTTGTTTCGGCCGTAACATTTTGCCTGGAGTACCCTTCGGTATTAGCATTGGCAATATTATGCGAGGTCGTAGATAACGACTTTTGTGATGTCCTTAAGGATGAACGTCCAATACTAAATAAATCAGCTCCCAATTAGTAGGCCTTTACGTTAATCCACTTCTTGTCATTCCAGAAGGGGAGTATGTTTTATAATTTTCCTTTCCACTAAATGAAGCTCTTAGTTCATTTAAAGAAATAATCGCTTTATTAAGGAAAATTTGATTCTTCTTATTTTGCTCTTGAATTTTTTCTATAATATCCAATAGCACTGCATTTAATTTTTTTATTTCATTAACCTCGGAGTCCATTTTGTGCTCCTCAAGTTTATTAAGCATTGTATTTAACTTTTCAGGCTTCTCTATTTTCATAAGAGTTGCCATTTCTGCAGCAACTTCATTTCTAGATCTTTCAAGTTTATTTATGTGTTGGATAATAATTTGTTTTTCATCAACAGTTTGCTCTAGTTCATCAAGTTCACTGGCAAGAAGATGAGAATACTCTTCACAAGTTTTTTCATACAACTCTGTGTGCTTTTCAACAAATTCGAACCATAATTGTTTAAAACTAGAAGTTTTAAATTTTAACTCAATTTGATTATTATCCATTTCCTTAACCTTTATTTACTAATACTCGTTAGACAAAATTTTATCGGCTACAGCATCATAGTCTGGTTGATAAGTACCAGCTTGAATTTGAGCTTTTAGCTTTGCGATCTTATCCGTATTATCCATTGGTGGAGCCGTGTCTACTGCTGTCTTAATCCGAGAAAAATCTTTTACAGACTCAGGAATACTTACTTTTGCATCTCTGGAAGCCATATTGTTAAGTTCCTGTGCTCTTTGGTAAGAATTTCTTTTCAGCGCCTGTGCTCTTTTTGAATGGCTAATTTCTTTTTGGCCAGTTCTGGAATTCGGAAAAAAGGGTGCTCTTGTGTCGATGTTACTCATTATTCTCTCCTTTTTGAGAGTTTAGATTTGGATTATACATTTTTACCATCTCTTGTGGAGATACCCGCTTATGTTTAGGATAGATTTGGTCTAAAACTAAATCTTTCACTCCAATTCCACTTTGAGATGATGCCATCATTTTTGATCTTTCGCTATCAAGCATACCTTTATATATTTTTTCTGCTTGAGAATCAGGATTAACCGTAGGTACAGTCTTTCTCATTTGATTAAGAAGGTGATTTGTAAACTGAGCCTCCATTCCTTCTGCAACCTCAAGATAAGGTTTAGGAATATTAGCGTACTTGTCTTGTACTCTTAGTTGATTATGAATGTTTGGAATGTTTTTAACACTGCTCACATTACCATCCTAGTTTTTCTTCGATCTTCCGTCCTAGAAGATCTCTTGTTTAAATTATAACACTAAAGGGGAAGCCGATTCCATAAAAAAATTAGGTTTATGAAATTTTTTTGACATTAAATAAATTCGAGGTCGGCAAATAATGCCCCATTTCTCTTAAGTGCTTGAAATATACTTATTAAATCCTCTGGAGTAGTTCCAATTGCATTTAATGCTTGAACCAAGTCCTTTAGAGTCGTTTTTTTCTCAATCATGAATAGTGATCCTGGTTTCTCAAGTTTTTTACCGTCAGCTCCAACTTCGAGAACCAAATCCCCATGACTAATGGCCACTTTATTTAGTCTGATATCACCACCAGCTACGATAGTACCAGTTTTTTCATTAATAATTATTTTGGCTTTATTGTCTTGATTAACCCTATAGTTCTCAACAATTGCCACAAGGTTTACTACTTTTCTCTGGTAGTGTGGAGGAACAATTAAGTCTACGGTTGCTGAATCCGATGCACTCGCAAATTTTCCGCCTAAATTTTCGTTAATAGTTTTAACAACTCTAGCAGCTGTGGTGAAATCTGGACTTTTAAGGGACATTCTAATAGATTTTTTAGTATTGAAGGCTACATCTACTTCTCGCTCAACTGAAGCTCCGTTTGGAATATATCCAGAAGTTGCAAATTTTGCACCTTGGGTTAAACCTCCAATTGATAATGGTCCTGATGCCACAGCATATACTTGTCCGTCCCCACCTTTTAATGGAGTCACTAGGAGAGTTCCTCCAGCCAGAGAGTTAGCATCTCCAATAGAAGAAATGGTAACATCAATTTTTTGTCCAATTCTTCCAAAAGCTGGCAGTTTGGCCGTAACAATAACTGCGGCTACATTTTTTGATGAAACTTCTTGGACAGGATCTAAACCTAAGGTTTGAAACATTTTCTTAAGGGAGTTGTTAGTAATCTCACCACCACCATCACCAGTCCCATTTAAACCAATAACTAGACCATAACCTACTAATGGGTTATCTCTTACGCCTTTAATATCTACGATATCTTTTAATCTATTAGAGCTAAATGCACTAAAAGAAGAAAATAAAATAATAAAAAATAAGGATAATCTCATTCCTAATACCTCAATACGTTAATTTTAGGTTCTAATAGTTTCGTAGATGAAACCGCATCTGTTGATGTAATATCTCTTTGAGAGACAATAGCTTGAATCTCAAAATATCGTTTAAATTTTTTATACATAACTTCTTTTCTTCCTCTTATGAGAAGATAGTCTTGATTCATTTGTTCCATGACTGTTGTGGAAATTTTGTCATAGACTTTGTCAGGGTTTTCTGCTGGAGCATTTGCTGCTGTTTGAGCTTCTTCTTCTCCTGCAGGTTCTTCTGCTGCTTTTGCTCCTCTTTTCTTTGGTTCTGGGAAAGCACGTTTTAACTCATCTTGAATTTTATCTTTTAATTGCTTTTTTACTTCAATAATAACAATATCACCTTTCCGTTTTAGATTGTTATTAACAAAGAGAAAGGTCTCACTATTTTTACCAGACCACAAACTACCATCACTTTGATTATCTACTAGGTCACTGGCCTGATATCTTCTTTTGGCCGTAGTATTGTAATTTCGTTTAACGCTAGGGTATAAATTCTTTTTAGTATTTGCTGTTGGTCCTCCAAGGGTTACAGGATTTTGAATTGGCCTTCTATCAGATCTATATCTCATTCTTTGCTGTTGTCTTTGCTCATTATCAATTTGGCGATGAACTGACTGAACATAATTTGCACATGAGAAAAAAGAGAATAAAACAAGCAACACTAACCATTTCATAATTCAACTAACACCTTGTTATAATCAATAATTTTACCTAAAAATACTTTTTGAGATTTAGGGTTTTGAACTTCTATGAAATCACCAAGCCTTCCACCTCTTTTAGCGGTCCCTATGGATTTAAGTTCAATATTCTTAGTTTTAATTTTAAGCTTAACCTTCTGTCCGAAACTCACTAAATTTTTTGCAGTAAGGTCTGTATTTTTTAAAAAACTTCTATTATCTAAATTTCTATTGAGCTTATAAAAACGAATATTTTCGATATCAGTAAAATAGTTTCCTTTAGAAGTCATAACTGTTGAAGTTGGTGAGAAATCATCTTTACTAAGAATTGGTGTCTGGCGATTAAGATTTTGAATCGGTTTAAAGACAGAGACTTTTTTACCTATGGTTGAGGTAAGCCAGAGTTGCTCTTTATTGATATTAAGCTTAATGTTCTTAGTGCCTATATCATTACAATTCTGACACGCAACTGATATCATATCATTAGAGCTCAATGTAACAGCACTCTTTCCGAGTAAACTATGGGTTTTGACGATTACTAAGTCCTTAAGTCCTAATTGCTCAGATATGACTGTATTAATAGTTTCAACCATAATGATTTTGGGAGAAACTTTAATCTGGGCTTCTTCATCAATATAATTTGAAATAAATTGATGGTTAATTTTTCCACTAGCATTAGAAACTATCTCGATAAATTTTTGGTTTATAGATTCAGAACAATTAGAGTTCTTTATAATGAGATTATCTAATATTTTATTGATCTTAAATATTTTTTCATAACTATTTATTTCACAGTTAGCCTGCACATTAAGATAAGAAAAAATGGTGAAAATTAAAAAAAATAACTTCAAATGACTACCTTATATTGTTTACTGTTTGAAGCATTTGGTCTGCAACACCCATAACTTTCGAGTTCATCTCATAGGCCCGCTGGGCTTTTATGAGGTTTGTCATCTCACTCATGACATTAACATTGGAGGCTTCTATTGTTCCTTGATTAATAACTCCGGCATTTTCTTCACCTGCAATTCTTTGAATTGCACCCCCTGAAGCATTAGTTTTTGAAGCCAGGTTTCCACCTCTATCACTTAGTCCCGCAGGATTAACAAAAGTGAATACTGGAATTTGCCCTAATTCAATAGGGGTCGTTTGACCTGTTAAATATGCTTGAACGCTTCCATTTTCTGAAATGTTAATAGTTTTTGTATTTGGTGGAACAGTAATTCCTGGTACTAGGGGATGACCACCTCTTGTCTTAATGGTTCCTTGAGCATCTACAGTAAACGATCCATCTCTTGTATACATGGTTTCATTTCCAACCTGCACACCAAAAAATCCATCACCCATAATCATCATATCGTAAGGTCTATTTGTAATTTGTGGAGAACCCATAGTGTGAAGGCGTCTTGTTGCTGAGACTTTTGCTCCCGAACCAACTTGGTGACCAACTGTATATTCACTATCATTTGATGAACGCCCACCAGCTTCTTCTACTGTTTCATACAATAAATCTTCAAATTCCGTTCGTTGTGCTTTGTAGCCATTAGTATTGGCATTAGCAATATTGTTTGAAATAGAATTAACTTGTTGCTCCTGTGCTGACATTCCTGTTGCTGCTGTATTAAGAGCTCTTATCATTTCGTCCCTCCTGGACTAAGTTAATTAAAAATTAGCGATATCGTTGGCAATTTTGCCTGAGATTTGATCGTAAGTACTTATCGCTTTCTGTATATTTTCAAAATGCCTATGAGCATTTATCAACTCTGACATTTCCTTTATCGCATTAACATTTGAGCCTTCTACAAACCCTTGATTTACAGTTGTTCTAACTTCGGCTCTTTGAAGATTATCTTGTGCATTGTTAATAAAAAGAGAATGACCTTGTTTTCTTAGAGCATGAAGGTCTTTAAATTCAACGACGGAGATATCGGCAAGCTTACCTGATTTATTGTAAATTTCTCCTTCTTTAGAAATTGTAACCTTACTTGTATCAGGTATTTTTATAATCCTTTGCTGGATAGTCTGCTCGATAGGAGTCTCTGTTTCATCAGTTTGTTCAGCTACTTTTCCTAATAGCTTATAACCTTGCTCAGTTACAAGTTCACCGTCTTTGGAGATTGAAAAGTTTCCTTTTCTAGTAAACCTTACACCTGTCGGAGTAAGTACTTCAAAAAATCCCTTTCCAAATAAAGCTAAGTCTAGTGGGTTATGGCTTGGGGATAATGGGCCCTGTTCGAAATCTGTATAGCTACCATCAACCTTAACAAAAGCATTCTCTGCCCCTTGTGAACGGTAGAAATCATCAGGACTCCATTCCTTACGAGGAAGGTCCACTATATCAGCACCTTTAGTTAGAGCTGTTAAGTGTTCTTTAAAGGCAAGACGATCTTTTTTAAATCCGGCAGTGTTAGCATTCGCTATATTATTAGCTATGGTTTCCACTTTTCTTTGTTGAGCAATTTGCCCGGATAATGGTACCCAGATATTTTTCAAAATCCCTCCTGGACTTAATGGAAAAATGATCATTTTTTCCCATTCTCTTTCTAGTTTAGCAATCTAAGCGCCAATTATATATCATGGGAAAAATTGACCTACTGTTCTAACCTCTTAAAATGATTAGGATAAGTTTATTGGCTATGGTAAAATTTTGACACCTAGAAAATGATGATGCGTCAGAAGGGTAAAATCTTCCAAAAAAATTAGGATGAAATATGAGTAAGAAGAACTTTGAAACCTCACTTCAGAAATTAGAAGATCTAGTTGGATCTTTAGAAAATGGTGAACTTAGTTTGGATGAGAGTATAAAAAAGTTTGAAGATGGAATTAAACTTTATAAAAATTGTAGAGAGTTATTAGATCAAGCAGAGAAAAAAATTAGTGTACTAACCTCAGATTTAACGGAACAAAAATACCAAGATTAATGAAATTATTGATATTAATTTTAATATTTATCGGATGTAGTACTTCTCATAAACCAAAAGATTTATCTATTAATTCTGTTCAAAAGGAATCTTCAAATAAAATTTCGATAATGGATATTGAGGACTCTAGTATACAAGAAGAGGAAGTTAAGGAGAAAAAAGAAAAACCAAAGATTTCTTTGATTGTGCACTCGTCTCTTTATCACTCAATAAGTCTTTTGTTTGTCTTAAAACAGTTAGATGAAAAACAAATTAAATTATCTTCTTTATCTTGTTCAGGTTTTTCAACTCTAATTTGCGCTCTTTATGCGAAAGAAGAAAAATTAAATTTTGTAGAATGGAAATTATTTGATCTTTTAAAAAAATTACAGTCAAAGAAAGTTTATTCAAATGAGTGGAATGAGCTTTTAAGGGATTTCTTGGTTAAAGAATTTAAGAATACGAAATTTTCTGATCTGAAATTAAAACTATTTATTCCGAGCCAATATGCTGGGAAGATCCTTGTAAATCAATCGACTCTAATGAAAGAATTAATTGCTAGTGTTAATATTGAGAGTAAACATAATTACCTCCTAAACCCCTTGGAATTTAAATTTAAGCTCAGAGAATTAGGAGAGAAAAACTTTAGTTCTATTTTATTACTTCCTGAACAAGTAAGTTTTCAAAGTGTTGAAAGCTATAAATATGGACTCATGACTAGTTATCTAGGAAGAATTTTAAAAAATAAAGTAACTAGTGAATTAAATGTTATTTATGGGAAAGGTAAGTTTGCGCTTGATGCAGTAAAAGCTTTAAGTTTTTATGAGACCACCTATAATGATGAAATAAAAAAGTATATAGACAAATTGATGCTTGAGATCTCTGAACTAGAGAAAGAGCAGCAAGAAAATATTTATAATTAAAAGGAAATCATAGTTGAGAACTCTTTTACGAATTTTTTATGCAATACTAGCTTTAGGTTTCATCGGTGGATTATTTGGTCTTGGAATCATCATCTATATATCATACGATCTTCCAGAAATTACTGGCTTATCTGAATACAGCCCACCAATTCCGAGTCGGGTTTATTCTAACGATGGACAATTATTGATGGAACTCTCAAAGCAAAAGAGAGATTTAGTTAAAATTGAAGAAATCCCAGATAGAGTTATTAATGCATTTTTAGCGGCAGAAGATGATAACTTTTATAATCACTCAGGTGTTGATTATATAGGTGTTATGAGAGCGATGATAAAAAATATTCAAGCTGGTCGTGTCGTTCAGGGAGCTTCTACTATTACTCAACAAGTTGTTAAACAAATTTGGCTAACATCTGAGAGAACCTATACAAGAAAATTAAAAGAATTCATCTTGGCACAAAAAATTGAAAAAGTTTTTTCAAAAAAAGAAATCCTATTCCTCTATCTAAATGAAGTTTACCTTGGTGGTGGTTATTATGGTGTAAAGTCAGCTTTCAAAGGATACTTTGACAAGGAACTTTCTGAGGCAACTAATGCTGAGATAGCCTTAATCGCAGGACTTTTAGTAGCTCCAGGTAGATATTCCCCGTATGTTAGTCCAGAAAAAGCTAAAATGAGACAGAAGTATGTTCTTAAAAGAATGGTTAAAACTGGAAAAATTACTAAAAAAGAATATGACGAAGCATTAATAGAAAATATAAAGATTCAAATTAGGAAACCTGTACCGTTAAAAGCGGGATACTTTTCTGACTGGGTCAGACAAAGGCTAGTAGAACATTTCGGAAAGGAGGACTTTATAACAAATGGTTATGAAGTCGTAACAACCCTTGACTGGGAATTGCAGGATAGAGCTGAAAAAGCTATCTTAGAAGGTGTTCGTGATATCGATAAAAGGCAAGGTTATAAAGGTCCACTAAGAACTCTAGAGACTGAAGAACAAATGAGAGAGTTTTTAGTGAAACAAAGAAAAGATATTTATGATGAGGCTTCTAATTACTTAATTTTCAGAACTGATGGAACAACTGAAAAAGAATTTCAACTCTCAGAAAATGAATTTGAAAGTTTAGAACAAAACAGAAAAGATAAATACGAATCTTATGAAATTCGTTCTAAAAGCTTTTTAGTCATAGGTAATAATGAAGATCGAATAGTTAACTTTATAGATACTTCCAAGTTTTATGAAGCCGTAGTTTTAAAGGTAAGTAATTCTCAACGCATGATTTATGCTTCTATGGGGGGGCTTAGAATAGTCATTCCGTATGACTATTTTAAATGGGCTCATGAACGAAAAATTCAAGTAGAGCGGCATTATTGGAGCTACCTTACAAGGCCAGAGTCAACCTTTAAACGTGGGGATGTCATTCTCGTTAAGCTAACTGAT
Organism: Flavobacteriaceae bacterium; assembly: GCA_964215955.1. Lineage (GTDB taxonomy): Bacteria > Bdellovibrionota > Bacteriovoracia > Bacteriovoracales > Bacteriovoracaceae. The sequence goes on along the minus strand of CAXPDR010000018.1, from coordinate 125,806 downwards.
AAGGAGGTACACTTATCTAGATACCTTCATAAAGATTTTAGAGATAGCTATGGGAAAAGTAAGGAGTTAATGAGTGCAATTGGTGAGCAAAAATTTAGATTAGCGAAACTTGAGCAAGAAGCTGATGCACAAGGTGCACTTGTGTCTATATCACCAAAAAGTGGTGAAATTTTGGCAATGGTCGGGGGAGCGGACTTTTCAAAGTCTCAATTCAACCGAGCAGTACAATCAAATAGACAACCTGGTTCAGCCTTTAAACCCCTAATCTTTGCAGTAGGTCTTGAAAATGGCTACACTCCAGCTAGTACATTACTTGATTCTCCACAAGCATTAGGAGGGGTTGACGATTCTCTAAGTTGGAAACCAAGAAATTATGATGGGAAGTTTAAAGGGAGTATGACTTTTAGAAGAGCTCTTGAAACTTCAAGAAATATTCCAACGATTAAATTAACTCAAGATGTTGGTGTTACAAAAATTACCAATTTTGTTGAAAGACTTAATTTAGATATTGATATTCCTCAAGATCTAAGTTTATCTCTAGGTTCTTTTGGGGTGAACTTATTAAATATGGTAAAAATATACAGTATTTTTCCTAATGGCGGACAGTTTACTAAATTAAAATCGATCATTTCAATCAAAGATAGATATGGAAAAGTACATCATTTAAATGATTCTAAACAAGAACCAGTTGAAGAGGCAAATAGCGAAGTTTCCGAAGTGAAAACTAAAATTGCTCCGGAAATTGTTGAAAAACCAGCCGAGACAGAAGAAAAGCCTGAAGAAGAAAAAGAAGTTGAAAATCCTTTCCTAGTGAATTTGGATGAAAAGCAAGTTTATGACACCAGATTAGCTTACCTTATGACTAACTTGTTAAAAGGGGTTGTTCAAAGAGGTACTGGAAAGCATGCTGCTAGTATCTCAAACTATATAGGTGGGAAAACAGGAACGACAAATAATTACGTTGATGCTTGGTTTTTAGGTTTTTCATCAAATGTCGTTACAGGGGTTTGGACTGGATTTGATAATAATGACACATTAGGGTTTGGAGAGACAGGTTCAAAGTCAGCTCTACCAATTTGGAGTGATGTTATGAGGCTAGCACTTCAAAAATATGGTGATGTGGATTTTCCAACACCACAAGGAATTGTGAATGTTGCGATCGATTCTAAAACAGGTAAACTATACCAAGATGGTCCAGATAGATTTATTGAAGCATTTGTTGAGGGTCAAGAGCCTGGTGTAAGTGATGGTAATGACACAGATCCTGAAGGTGAACCAGGATTGTCTATTCTAGATGGGGAAGATTATTATAATGCCCAATAAATCCTAGGATATAATTAAAGCCATGAAGCAGGATTCCGATAATTAAAATAGGTGGTGTTTCATGGAAGTTACATTTAACAAAGAAAATTCAAAAAAATATCTCTATGGTTTTGTCATAGTTTCTTTTTTAATTCATTTGAGTGCATCCTTTGTTTATTTAAAGGAAGGAACGAACTTCAATCTACTTACTGAAAAAGAAGAAGAGACAAGAATCTTAATAAAGCTTCAAGACTTTAAGAAGGATTTAAAACAAATAGCTCAGACAGAAAACTCAAACAATAAAAAATCTGATAAACCAAAATTCTTATCTGCCAAGAATAACGCCTTTGAGAGAGAAACTAAAAGTGCAAATAATGGAACTTTTAAGGCTGCAGGTATTGGTTCTAAGACGGCGGTCGCAAATAGAAATACTCAACAACAAAAAAAGAGAAAAAAGGTTGCAGTTAAAGATCTTAAATTCTCAGACCTTGCGTTCAAACCTATAAAGGATGTGGAAGCAAAGAAGAAGCATAGAGTAACCAAAAGGGCCCTTCAGAAAAAAGGTCTTAAAAATGGAAAAAAATCTGGAATTGGCTTAGGGCAAACAAATGACTTTTTAGAAGATATTCCCTTAGGCGATTTTACAAGACTGAATACTCAAGAATATGAGTTCTATGGATTCTACAACAGGATTCGCCAAAAATTAGAGCAGTTTTGGGGAGTTAATATTCAAGAACAAGCCGATAAAATTTATAAAGAGGGAAGAAGTTTAGCAAGTGATTCAAATCTCATTACCGGCTTAACAATTAGTTTAAATGGTAAAGGTGAAATTGTTCAAATTAGGGTAAATTCAACCAGTGGAATGAAAGAGCTGGATGAAGCAGCAATTCAGTCATTTAATCAAGCAGGACCATTTCCTAACCCACCTAAGGGAATGTTAAAAGACGGAAAGGCTACTATTGAGTGGGGATTCGTAGTAAATACTTAAGTTGAAATATAGAAATAGCGTATAATACTATTAAATGAACTTTTAATGGATGGAATTTATGCGCGATAAAATACTTATTATCGATGATGATAGAGAAATTGTAGATCTCCTGCATTCTTATTTAACCCTTTACGGTATTCCCAATCAAAATATTTTAAAAGCTTATGATCCAGTTATTGGACTCAATACATTCAATGAAAATCAGCATTCCATTATCTCTGTTATCTGTGATTATTACATGCCTAAAGCCAGTGGAGCAGAACTTTGTGAAATTATTAAAAAGAATCAACCCAGTACGTTTTTAATTATTCAAAGTGGTGATAAAGAAATTAAACAAGAAAATCTTAATTATGTAGATGCTGTGATTCATAAGCCATTTCCGTATAGAAAATTTGAAATAATTTTAAAACAGGTTTTTAAGGTTTAATGACTCGGATTGTTTCCTTGAAGCATAGCCTTTAATCGATCAATACCTTCCATTGTAACATAGTCAGACCAGATGGAGTCTAACTCACGGATAGCATCGATCACTTGAAGTGCTGCTTGATCTCTTGAGATTTTTTGAGACTCAGCAAGTAGAGAAATACTTTTATTTATGGCCTCTATTGCTGGAGAGTTGTTTATTTTTGTAAGTCTTTCTTCATATGAACTGTTTATTTTCTTTTCTTTACTTTTAATAATTGCAGTATTTAAAAGTTGAATAGATTCCATATCAGATAATTCCCGTTGTCGCTCTAGCTTTAAAATTTTTGTAAGTTCTGCCTGTTGAAGTTCGGGCAGTATGTAGTAAGTTAGACAATTCGTAAAGGCTTTTCTAGAGGCTGTGTAAATAATTTCAATGAAAAAAATTTAAGAAAAAAAGACTTGATATGCTAAATGAAATGGCCGGAAGAGATCCGGCCAAATAAATATTATGAATTTGCTTCGCAGTATTCTTTGTAACCCTCAGAATCCATTAGAGAATCTAGCTCTGATGGATTTTCTAACTTGATTTTAACTAACCATGCACCGAATGCATCTTCGTTCAATGACTCAGGTGCTTCCTCAACAGTGTTATTTTTTTCAACTATGGTTCCAGTAATTGGAGTGTAAAGATCACTAACGGATTTTATTGATTCAACTACACCAAAGCTATTTGTCGCTTCAAGTTTTTCTCCCTCTTCAGGAAGTTCAACGAAAACAATATCTCCAAGGGATGATTGTGCAAAGTCAGTGATACCAATAGTCGCGATATCGCCTTCTACAGCAATCCATTCATGGTCTTCTGTATATTTTAATCCTTCGATAACAGTACTCATTACTTATGTCCTCCAGTAACAAAAGGTTTTTTATTTATACTTGCAGGAAATTTCCTTCCTCTTATATCTACAACAATTTCGTCATCTGGACTATATAAATTTTTATCAACCCTAGCGATTGCTATGCCTTTACCTAGTGCAACACTCATAGTTCCGGATGTCACTTCTCCAACTTTTTGGCCATTTTTGTTTTCAATAATATAACCTTCTCTAGGAATACCCTTTTCAAGTTGTAGTTTGATAAGGCTGAACTTGGGAGAATAATTTGTTAGTGCTTCTTTTCCAAGAAAGTTCTCTTTACCAATTTTGACTGTCCATTTTAACCCAGAGTCTAATGGAGTAACTTCATCGGAGAGCTCATGTCCATAAAGCGGATAACAAACCTCTAATCTTAAAACGTCTCTAGCTCCTAATCCGCACGGAGCAACGTTGTTTTTCATCATTTGAGACCAAAGACTTTTTATGAAGCTATGGGAACCAAAAATTTCAAATCCATCTTCCCCTGTGTACCCTGTCCTCGCTAGTAAAATTGGATTATTTGAATCTCCTGCCTCTTGAATGGAATAGTAAGGAATATCCTTAACTTCAAAACCTAAATCCAGTGATTTAAGAGTTTTAAATGTATTTGGACCTTGAATTGCTAATAAAGAAAAATCTTCTGAGCGATTAGAAAGTTTACAGTCAAATTTTGAGGCATGACTTGAGAACCAAGAGAAATCTTTTTCAATATTTGCAGCATTTACACAAATCATTATCTTGTCTTGAGCTAGCTTGTATACGATAAGATCATCAATAATGGTTCCGTCTTCACGACAAAGAGGAGAGTAGATAGCCTTTAGCATTTCGGCATTTCCAATATCATTAGTTACCATATAATCTACAAACTTGATGGCTTCCTTCCCTTCGATAAAGAATTCACCCATATGGCTGACATCAAAAACTCCTACATTTTCTCTTACGGCCTTAACCTCTTCTTTTAGATTTTTATATTGAATTGGCATTTCCCAGCCAGCAAAATCAACTATCTTAGCACCTAGAGCTTGATGCTCTTCAAAAAGTGCAGTTTGTTTACTGCTCATATTTAATTTCCTTTGATTAAAATTTCTTCGGTAGTCTTTAAAAGATTTTCCATAAGTGAGAAAACGGTCATTGGACCAACTCCACCAGGAACTGGAGTAATGGCCGCAACATTATTCTTAATTTCATTGAAATGAACATCTCCAACGGTTTTACCATCTAGTTTGTTCATCCCCACATCTATGATAATTTGGTCTTTTTCAGCTCTGGTATAGCTTGAATCAATTAAATGAGCGATCCCAACAGCGCTTATTACGATATCTGCATTTTTAGTATGCTTTCTAAGATCCTTGGTCTTGGAATGACACATGGTCACAGTTGCACTATACGCTTGGAGTAGAAGTGTAAGCGGTTTACCTACAATATGGCTTCTTCCAATTACTACAATATCTTTTCCTTGAATTTGAATATCGTTACTTTGAAGAAGGGTAATAATTCCTTTTGGAGTACAGGGAATAATTCCTGTTAAATCATTCATATAAAGTTTATTAACAGTATCCAGGTGAAAGCCATCTACATCTTTGTCTGGATTTATAAGCTGAGTAATATCGATGTCCGCCAGATGTTTAGGTACTGGTAGTTGAACGAAACATCCGGTTACCTTTGGGTCAATATTTAGTTTATTAATTTGTGCTAAAAACTCCTGTTTTTCTATATTTTCAGGAAGGGTGATTAAATTAAAGTCTGCCCCAATTTTTTTGCAAAATTTTTCCTTATTTCGAACATACAACAAGCTAGCAGGGTTTGAGCCGACGAGAATAACGGATAAATTTGGTTTGAGACCTTGAGAGCTAAGTCTTTGACTTTTTTCGATTAGCTCATCAATTTTTGAGTTTATTACACTTTGAGCGTCTAAAATTTTTGTCATGACCTATAATTATCTTAAATTAAAGGGATTTAACAGCAAATAATGAGAAATTTATCTTAATCATAATTTAAGAAAATCATAAGGAAATGCGATAAGGAAGTAGAGAAACGGAAAATTAGAATGTCAGATAAAGAATGTACCATTTGTAAACATTATGGAAAGCCAACGGACGATCCAGAAGTTTTGGAGAAAGCCCAAATTTTTGATGAAGTTGGAACTCCTGTTAATATCAATCTATGTAGGCAGCATGCGGTTGAATTATTTAGAAATGGTCAAAAGAAATTCCTTGTGCAGCATTACAAAATTTTAGTTGATATTATCTCGTCAGATGAAGTCAAGTTTTTAGAGGTACTTGAGCAAACTGTAAGAAGTAATTTGGACGATATATACTAAATGTAGAAGCCCTTCTAGACCAATCATTCACGACATTATATGATAAATACTAATCAAAAGAGTAAGGAAGATTTTTGTTAGTTTTAGGAATTGATCCAGGTTCAATAAATTCAGGTTGGGCCCTTTTAAAGGCAGATGGTAATAAAATTCATTATATCGCATCAGGTATTTTGAAGTTTGATGCTAAAACTGATTTTCTAAATCGGTTAGGTGAGATTAACATAAAGTTTAAGCAATTAATTTCCGAACTCAAGCCTGATGAAATTTCTTTGGAATCACTTATCTATGTAAAAAGTCCAACGGCTTTGATTAAACTGGCACAGACAAGAGGGATTATTCTTTCTAATTTAGTAGAAAAATATGAAGGAAAAATTTTTGAATATTCTCCAAACTTAGTTAAATCAACAGCAGTAGGACATGGTCATGCTGATAAAGAAAGTGTTCAAAAGTTCTTGGATATGATGATAGGTAAAAGAGACTATAAGAGTCATGATGAGAGTGATGCTGTTGCCATTGCAATTTGTCACATCATCAATAGAGGAAAAGTTATATCAACAGGTTCAAAGAAAAAAACAAAAAGAACAGTTAAGGCAGGAAATGGTTTAGCTGCTTCTCTAGCACACAAAATAGGATAGGAAATGATTGGATATATTCAAGGGAAAGTTTTAGATACGGACGGTAAAAAAGCTATTGTTTTAACTGAAGCCGGAATTGGTCATGAGATTAATTATGGATACTTTGCTGAAGCAGGTTCTAATATTGCTATTTTTATTCATCACCATATAAGTGAAAATGATCAAAGTTTATGGGGATTTAAAACACTCCAAGATAAAAAAATGTTCGAGCTTTTAAAAACTGTTAATAAAGTTGGAAGCTCTAAGGCTTATCCATTAATTTCAACAATTGGAACTGATGGTTTAATTCAGGCAATTACTTTTGACCAGCCAAATGTATTAAGCCAGGCACCAGGTATCGGTAAAAAAATGGCAGAGCAAATTATTCTTTCGTTGAGAGATAAAATTGAAAAATTTCAATCTGCTAATATGGTAGCGAAACCGAATGTTATGAATGATATTGAAGTTTTAGCAAATACAGCTTCTGAAACTCCTGTGATGGATATGAATGCTATGAATGATGCTTTGATGGCATTAGATTCATTAGGTTATAAAGATTCGGATGTTGCAGCATTAGTTAGAAAGCAAGTTGGAGATGGAATCAACTCCACTGAAGAAATAATTAAAAACGTTCTAAGAGAGCTTTAAAATGGATGAAAGATTTTTAAGTGAAGAGTCTACAAATAGGGACGTTGAACACGAATCAAGGTTAAGACCTAGAGATTTTAGTGAATACGTTGGACAAAAAAGAGTCGTAGAAAATATTGACCTTATGGTTAAGTCTGCAAACAAAAGAAATGCAGCCATGGATCATGTGCTTTTATCTGGCCCTCCAGGGCTTGGAAAGACCTCTCTTGCAATGATTATTGCGAAATCTCTTGGAAGTGAGTTACATGTAATCTCAGGTCCTGCAATTGAGAAAAAAGGTGACCTGGCAGCAGTGTTGACTAATCTCCAACCTAAAGATGTTTTGTTCATTGATGAAATCCATAGAATGCATATTTCCGTTGAAGAGATTCTTTATTCAGCAATGGAGGACTTCAGGTTAGATATTCTTATTGGGCAAGGGGCAAGTGCACGAACCATGCAAATTGATTTAGTTCCATTTACTCTTATTGGAGCAACAACCAGATCGGGCTTACTTTCAAATCCTTTAAGAGATAGATTTATGGCCCATCTACATTTTGACTTTTATGACCCTGAAGAATTATCTCAAATTCTTTCAAATAATGCCAATAAAATGGAGATTAGTTTAAGGCATGAAGCTAATCTTGAAATAGCAAGAAGAAGTAGAGGTACTCCGAGAATAGCGAACCGAATTCTTAGAAGAGTTCGTGATTATGCTTTGATTGAGGATCATGCAGAGGTTGAGCATTCAGATGTTGATAAGGCCCTTCACCTATTAGATATAGACTCCTTGGGATTAGACTCAATGGATAGAAAAATATTGAAAGTTATAAGTGAATATTATTCAAATGGTCCTGTAGGAATTGAGGCCCTGTCTGCCACTCTTGGTGAAGATAAGCAAACCATTGAAGAAGTTTATGAACCCTTTCTTCTTAAAGAGGGATTGCTTTTAAGAACTCCCAGGGGGAGAGTTCTTTCTGAAAAAGCCATTTCACATATTTCATAGATATAATTATTTAAAACGAGGGTGCAATCTGACAGTGAATCTTTATTGAAACTGATCTTCTAGTTTTTATGTGATCAATTCCAGAAGAAAAGATTTCATTATTGCTTTCAACTTCGTATAGGAGTAAATCTGTAAGAATTTTTTCGGATTTTTGTTCTTCCTTACAAATTTCTTTAAGCGAGTTATAGAGTTCCACCTGATTTTTATCAAGTGAAAGAGATTCATCTACCCAATATTCTCCTGATATACTAATACTACCATCTGTATTGCGTTCAATCTCTGCTCCAAATATTGAAATAGAAGCTGTTATAGTTATTAGTGCTAGAAAGATCTTCATTAATTTTCCTTTTTTCGTTTTTTCTAAATCATCTCAAAATTAGGCTTAAAATCTATATTTTTGAAATATCTACAATGTGATGTTGAAAACTGAACACCAAATATTTCTTAAGTTTTTTATTCAGGTATCCGATTAAGTTAATATAAAATTAATAAAGAGTTATATGTATAGAGAATTACTTGAGAAAAATCCCTTTCCAGTATTTAGTTTCACTAAAAAAGGTGTAGTCTTAGAGGCAAATGAGTCGGCGAAGGAACTATTAAATCTTTGGAATGAGGATTTGGTCACATTATCAGAAAAAAATCTAAGGGTGTTAATTTTTAAAAATACTTTAGGCTTACAAAATGTTGAAATTTTAGCAGGGAATTCGTATTTTACATTTGAAGTGATTACTCTTGAGGATGAGAATTTAGCCTTCTATGGTGCAGACGTAACTTATCAAAAGAATAATGCTGAAACCCTATTTAGTATGATTGATGATATATATGAGGGCATGATTTTGATCGATACTGAAAATGACGGCCAAATTGTAGAAGTTAATTATACTATTTCTAAAGTTTTAGGCTTTCCCAGAGAAGAGTTACTTGGAATGAGACTTAAAGATATAGCTCCAGCTTTTGATAGTTATAAGGAAGAATGCTGGAAAGACCATGTTAAGAATATCAAGTCTCAGAAAAAGGGAGATATTAAAAGCCTTGAGTTGAAAAGTGGAAGGGGTGATATCTTACAGGCAGAGTTTGTAAACTCTATCAGAAATGTTATGGAGAAAGATTATCAGTTAGCCTTAATTCGATTTAAAAAATAATGACCTGAGGATAATCAGGCCATTACATTGATTACAATTCTAGCTTATTTAGAGACACTCTACTTGTTCATATGAATATATTCCACTCCTAACTTGATTAGATCTTGCACTTGAATAACTTTTTACAGCAGACCAGCATTGACTTACAGCATTTTGCATCGCTAGCTCTTCTGTAAAACCGTTCCCATAGAAAACCCCAAGGGTTAACTTGTTATGCCCTAAAAACCTAGCCGAACATGAACAAGAAACACTACGAGAAGTACTTCTTTGTTCTAACTGATAAATTTTATTTTGAGCGTCTTCTAATTGGTTCACAAGTCTTTGATTTTCAGTGTTTACATCTTCTAACTCAATTCTTAGTAAGTTTAAATCATTGTGTGCCAGACCTAGTTCTTCCTGAAGGGAGAGAACTTGAGCATCAATTTCGTTTCCGCAGCTGTTTCGCTCCTTAATAAATAACTCTTTCAAAAGAGGAGTGACAAGCAGTGCTGACTCGACTACACATTCTTGATCATCCTTTTTACAAGATCTATGCAGAGAGGAATTAATATCTGAAAACCTGATATAGGTCTGAAAATCTTCTCTACTTGGATTTTCGAGATTGATAATACTGTCTCTGATATCATCAATTAATTTTACAAAAGGTTTTACGTAATTCACTTCTTCGATTTCTGGTTGATCGATTATGACAAAATCATCCGCTGAGGTGTTTATAGCAGTAAATAAAGTTGCAAAAAAATAACTATTCTAATGTTCATGATTTCTCCTTGTTCAAAAATACGTTTTGTAATTTATTTTTTTTTTGGAGAATTTAATGGAATTTAAAAAAAATCCAACTTACGTTGACTTACATGAATTTATTTCATGTTTATAAATTTTACTGAAATTCCTTAATTAAGGAATTACCGTCCTTTGAAGTAGAGGACCTTGCTGAGAGTTCTGTTGGATTAAGGTCTCCTTGAGTTCTTGGCACACCCATTGCTCCTTAAACTGGTAGGGAGGTCTAGAATTACATAATTTAAATAACTTAGACTGGTGAAATTATGTAAAATAAATGAAATATGTATAAAACTTGATCATGCTAGTGAAATAAATTCATTTCTTATTTAAATTTTTCTTAAGAAATGCTAAACTACTGATTATACAATGCTATTTAGTTGGTGTGGCAGAATTTGCCAAAGAAATTAGGCTCAGGTAGTTAAGTTTTTGGCAAAGAAACCCCGAGAAAAACACTTAACTATTGGTAATATAAAAGAATTTTTTTCACTCGTGTTTTTAAAAAAATATAGTTTATACTGTTATTAAGCGTAGTGTAAAAAAAGAGTTTAAGGGTAAGGTATCTGCATTAAAACAGATTAACTTATTTTTATGGAAGAGATTGTTGATGATTTATCAAAGAACTATTGCAAAAGAAATTAAAGTTACAGGTATCGGAATTCATTCCGGTAGAAAAGTTACGCTTAGAATGTATCCAGCTCCAGCAAATACTGGGATTGTCTTTAAAAGAACAGATATTAAAAATGCCAGAGATATTAAAGCCGAGGCTACAGCTGTTGGGCCGACTAGAAATAACACTACTTTAGGTGATGGCCCTGATGCAATTCATACTGTTGAACATTTACTCTCTGCTCTATATGGTCTCGGTGTAGATAATGTATTTTGCGAGTTAGATGGTCCTGAAGTCCCAATTATGGATGGTTCAAGTGCATCATTCATTTTTTTATTAAAAGAAACTGGTGTAGAAAATTTAAATACATCAAAAAAGTTTATGGTGATTTTAGAGCCAGTTAAGGTTGAACACAATGGAACTTGGGCCATGATTGAACCAGCTAAAAACTTAATCATTGATTCCACTATTGTTTTTGCTCATCCGGCTATAAACACTCAGCGTGAGGTTTTCGAATTTTCATGCGAAAATTATATTAGTGAAATTGCCAGGGCTAGAACTTTTGGGATGTTGAAAGACTTAGATATGTACAGAAGAATGGGTTTAGCCAAAGGAGCTTCTTTAGATAATACAATTGCAGTTGATGACTATAAAGTTGTAAACCCTGAAGGACTTAGATACGCCTCTGAATTTATTCGTCATAAAATCTTAGATACTATTGGTGATGTAAGTTTACTGGGTTATGAACTCGCTGGGAAAATTACAACTTTCAAATCGGGGCATTACCTTCATAATGTTCTTTGTAGAAAAATACTTGAAACTCCTAATTGTTACGAAATTGTTTCAGCAAATTCTTTAACTCAAGAAACAAGAGAAGCACATAGATTACCTCAAACAATTGGTCTTACAATTTAATTAGGTAACTGCGCAGCATTTTTTCTTTTCATATAAAAATTATTATTATATTAAACCCCTCAAATAAGGGGTTTTTTATGAAATATTGGGTCGTGTTATTATTCGTTTTTACAAGTGCAAATGCTTTTTCTCAAAAAAGTTGGAGCAGTTTAAAGAAAGGAGACTCATATAAAACAACTAGATCATTTAGTTTATTTTTAGATGAAAGAGAATTTTCATTTCAGGAAAATACAAAACTAACTCTTAAAGAAACAATTAAAGATAATTCTATTAAAGTTTATATTCATAAATTTAACGTAAGCCCATGTCCTGGGAGGAATATCCAATCAGATTTAGAGTTAATTGAAGTTCCTCAGCAAAACGGTGTTAGTAGTTCTGTTGGAGTAAGTCTGAGTAGGGGCTGCTCGCTTGAAGTTTTTGTTGATATGAGTGAATATAATACCTTAAGCTTCTTAAAATAAAGGTAAAAAATGAAACTTTCTAATGCTTACTGGCAAACCTATAAGGAAACGCCTGCAGATGCTGAAGTACCTTCACATAGATTATTATTAAGGGCCGGCTTCATTAATAAAACCACTGGTGGTATTTATTCATATCTTCCAATGGCAACAAGAGTTTTAAACAAAATCAAAAATATTATTCGAGAAGAGCACGATAAAGTTGGAGCACAAGAATTGCTAATGAGTTTTGTAACTCCTGCTGAGTTATGGCAGTCATCTGGCAGATGGGAGACCATGGGACCAGAAATGGTAAGGCTTAAGGATCGAAAAGATGGCGATTTTTGTTTAAGTGCCACAAATGAAGAAACCATAACAGATATTTTTAAAAATACCGTAAATTCATACAAGCAGTTACCAGTCAACTTGTACCAAATTAATACTAAGTTTAGAGACGAAATCAGACCTAGATTTGGTATTCTTCGAGGTAGAGAATTTATTATGAAAGATGCTTATACATTTCATGCTGATAAAGAATGTATGGATGAAATGTATGAAAAATACTATCAAGTTTATTCCAATATTTTTAACCGAATGGGCTTAGAGTTTATTGCAGTGGAAGCAGACGGCGGTAATATGGCCGATGCAGGGTCTAAGACTCATGAGTTTCAAGTGATTGCAGATACTGGTGAAGACGATATCGTTACTGCTAAAGAAATTAATTATGCAGCCAATATTGAAACAGCTGCAACGGTCAGAGGTAAATTAGAATTTGCCCCAAGTAGCAATCTAGAAGATGTAGAAACTGTTGATCTTCCAACATGTGATGAAGTTGCAAAACTATTAAACATTCCAGTTTATCAAACGTTAAAAACTTTAGTTTATACAGCTTTTTATCCTAAAAAAGATGGTTCTCTAAAAGAAGGACATTATATTGTAATGATTCTTGGTGATGATGAAATAAATGAAGTTAAGCTTACGAATTATTTCAAAGGAGCGGTTAGAGTTCTTCCAGCTGAAGAGAATGTAATTAAAGACCTTGGCTTGCCAAAAGGCTATATGAGTCCTTTAAATAAAGAAGTTTCAGTCGTTATTGATAATGCGATTGATTTGAATGCGGGTTATGTGGTTGGTGCGAATAAAGTAAATTTTCATACAAAAGGATTTACAATTTCAAGAGATGTACAAAACTACAAACAAGCAGATCTTAGAATGACTAAAGAAACGGACTTTGCACCAGATGGAAAAACTCCTATTAAGTTTAGAAAAGGTATTGAAGCTGGTCAAATATTCCAACTTGGAAATAAATATTCTAAGTCAATGGATGCAACTGTATTAGATCAAAATGGAAAAAAGATTAATCCTCTAATGGGGTGCTATGGAATTGGAGTTTCAAGAACCTTAGCAGCTGCAATTGAACAACACCATGATGAAAATGGAATCATATGGCCAGTTGCTATTGCGCCATTTGATCTATATCTAGCAGTTATTGGAAAGAAAGATTCAACAAAAATTTTAGCAAATGAAATTTATGATGACTTAAAAAATAATGGTTTGGATGTTCTCCATGACGATAGAGGCATGGGGCCGGGTGGAATGTTTAAAGATGCTGATCTTTTAGGCTTACCAGTTAGACTTACTCTTGGAGAAAGAGACTATGAAGCTACTGGTGAACTTGAAATAAAAATAAGAAAAACTGGAGAGTCTATCAAGGTTTCAAAAGAGAATCTAATTTTTAAGCTAAAAGAGGTATTTCAACAATTGGGTAAAGAGCTTTAATGGAAAATTTTGATTTAGTCATTGGTATTCATAGTATAATTTGCGCTCTTAAAAATCCAAATCGAGTAGCTTATTCCCTGGTTGTTACAGAGGATGCTCTAACTGAGATTAAAAAATCCGTAAATCTAGAAGGGATTAAGGTTGAGTTATATGCCTCTCATAAGGTTCAAGAAGAAGCTAAGAAATATTTTAGACAAAAAGATTTAGAGTATCATAGAGTACCATCTGGGGCATTTCTACTATGCTCGGAACTGGCAACTGTGAGTATCCCAGAATTTTATAAAGCCTTAGAAGAAAAGGAAGGTTTAAAAATTCTATGTCTTGATCAGGTAACAGATGTGCATAATGCGGCTGCAATTATAAGAACAGCTTGTTTTTATGGTGTGGACTTTATTGTTGTTCCAGATAAAAAATCTTTTGGATTAACTCCATCATTTTTTAGAATTGCTTCTGGGGCAGCTGAATATGTACCACTTGTGCCAGTAAACAAACTAACAAAAGTGATTGCAAAGCTTAATTCAATGGGAGTTGCAACTATTGCTTTGAGTGAACATGCAAAAGGCGATTTAATTGTTGATGAAGTTCAAGCCACAAAAAAGTCTATTTGTATCGTTTTGGGACGAGAAGACGTGGGAATAAGCAATGCTGTATTGAGATTGATTGAAAATCATATCTCTCTAAAGTCTCAAGGTGAGATTAAATCTTTGAATGTTTCAATTGCTGCAGCAGTTGTAATGGAAAAATGTTTTACAAAAAAATAAATTTTTCTAAAAAAAATCTTGATTTTATAAAAAACATCAACTATAAATTATTCCTCATCATTATTAAGTTTGATGGTAATGGGCTGCTCTAGCTCAGTTGGTAGAGCATCGGTTTTGTAAACCGACGGTCGCAGGTTCAAGTCCTGTGAGCAGCTCCACTAAAAACTTAGTTTTATAGAGTAAGGGGCGTGGTTCCCGAGCGGCCAAAGGGAGGAGACTGTAAATCTCCCGGTTTTTACCTTCGATGGTTCGAATCCATCCCGCGCCACCATTCTATAATATATGATGTACCAAAATAAGCGGGTGTAGCTCAGTTGGTAGAGCACAAGCCTTCCAAGCTTGGGGTCGAGGGTTCGAACCCCTTCGCCCGCTCCATTTTTTAAATCAATTTAATTCATAGATATTTTTTGTTTGAAGAAAGAAGGCTAAAGCCTTCTTAATTTTTGTCGATAAGAGGTTTCAACTTGATTTGATGTTTGAAAAATTTAAGAAAAGAATGTTTTTGAATTAAGTTTTTTGTTGCTAAGGTGGATGGCTTAATATAAATATATTTTGCTTAAAAAATTAGTAATGGCCGCTTATGCGAGTGCCATTTAATATAATAAAGAAAATGTTGTAAGCTCGCATGGCTCAGGGGTAGAGCGCATCCTTGGTAAGGATGAGGTCCCGGGTTCAAATCCCGGTGTGAGCTCCATTTTTTTGGAAAATGAGTGTTTTTAGTATTGTCAGTTGGTATAGGTTAAAGCATACTCAGGACAGTATTTTTTAATATTATAGATTAATGCCTATTTTGCACAGTATGTAAGGAGTAATAGTATGGCTAAGGAAAAATTTGACCGTTCAAAACCGCACGTAAATATCGGTACAATCGGTCACGTAGATCACGGTAAAACAACATTAACAGCAGCAATTTCAGTAACTCTTGCAGAAGCAATGGGTGGAGATGTTAGAAAATTCGACGAAATCGATTCAGCTCCTGAGGAAAAAGCGAGAGGGATTACGATCAACACTTCTCACATTGAGTACCAAACTGAAAAAAGACACTACGCACACGTTGACTGTCCAGGTCACGCGGATTACGTAAAAAATATGATTACTGGTGCGGCACAAATGGATGGAGCTATCCTAGTTTGTTCTGCAGCTGATGGTCCTATGCCTCAGACTAGAGAGCATATCCTTCTTGCTAGACAAGTTGGTGTACCTGCAATCGTTGTTTTCTTAAACAAAGTTGATCAGGTTGATGATGAAGAGCTTTTAGAGCTAGTTGAAATGGAAATCAGAGAATTATTATCTTCTTATGACTTCCCTGGTGATGATACTCCAATCGTTGCTGGTTCAGCACTTGCTGCACTTGAAGGTAAAAACCCAGAAATTGGTAGAGATAAAGTTCTTGAACTTATGAACCAAGTTGATGAGTTTATCCCTACTCCAGCAAGAGATGTAGATAAAGATTTCTTAATGCCAGTAGAGGATGTATTCTCTATCTCTGGTAGAGGTACTGTTGTTACAGGTAGAATCGAAAGAGGTGTAATCAACGTTAACGAAGAAGTTTCAATCATTGGTATTAAAGATGAGCAAAAAACAACTGTAACTGGTGTTGAGATGTTCAGAAAGCTTCTTGATAGAGGTGAAGCTGGTGATAACGTTGGTCTTCTTTTAAGAGGTATCAAGAGAGAAGAAATCGAAAGAGGTCAGTGTCTAATTAAACCAGGTACTGTTACTCCACACAAAAAATTCAAGTGTGAAGTTTATATCCTTACTAAAGAAGAAGGTGGAAGACACACTCCAATCTTTAAAGGTTATAGACCACAATTTTATTTCAGAACTACAGATGTTACTGGTTCAATCACTCTTCCAGAAGGAACTGAGATGATCATGCCTGGTGATAACACTGGTTTCGACGTAGAACTAATCACTAATATCGCAATGGAAAAAGGTTTAAGATTTGCGATCAGAGAAGGTGGTAGAACTATCGGTGCTGGTACAGTATCTGAGATCGTTGAATAATTTTTAATTTATAAAAATTATAATAGGGCCGACTTCATGTCGGTCCTTTCTTTTAAGGGTGTATAGCTCCAATTGGTAGAGCGGCTGATTCCAAATCAGTAGGTTGGGGGTTCGAATCCCTCTGCACCCGCCATTTTTTCAACCACTTACAACACATTTAATACCTATTACCCCGTTCTGGGTAGCGTATGGGTAGCAGAGAGAAGTTTATTTTCAATAAAAATTAGTCTGTGGTAATTTTTTGTTTATGAATTCATTTCCTAGAAATTTTGATGAGTATAAGCCTATTCGAAACTTTATAAGAAAGTATAACAAGCACGAGCTATTATTCACGATACTTCAAAAAAGCTTGTATGCGAGTCGTCTCAAGCCATCAGAGTGGAGTAAAGGCTATTTACCTTGGGAAGTGCTTTTGTTAGGTCGCTGGCTTTTACTTGATTGGAATAATATTAAAGGAACAAAGAGAGTTAGCTTAAATGACTTTCACAAGGTCATAAATAAAATTAAAATTTTCAGTAATAGGAGTGAACCATTTTTAGGCAAGGATGGAGTTCAAAATGGCCTCACAAAATTTGCAAGGAGGACAGCATTTCAACAATTTTGGTATCAGCGAGATATTCACAGGGGGGCCATTGCAAGAGCAATAAAACTATTCATTTTGCCTAATTACTCTGAGAAGGTTGATGAGGCCCTAATTAAAGAATATGGTTTAGCTAGAGGAGAAATGCTTGATCTTTTCTTTATGGTTTGGGCATCATTCATTGATGACAAATTTTCTTCTCTAAAGCCTGAATACTTTCAAAAAGTTTATGACACACTTGGTAAGAAAAAAGCAGATAAATTTTTTCAAAACTTCTCGCTTTCAATTGATGATATTAATGATTTTAATAAGCAAAATCCTGTGAAAAATTTTATCTCAGAAATCCATGAAAAATCACCTTTATATAAAAAACCTTTTTTTAAGCTAAGGAACTTTCATCTTTGGAGTAAGCCATTTTTGATGGAGTTTTTAGAGTTTGGGATTTATGACATTTTAAAATCAATTACTGCTGAAAAATTTGGAGATGATTTTGGGCCGATATTTGAAAAATATATTGAATCTCGTTTTTTAGATCATAATATATCTTTTAAGAGCGAATCAGATTTGAAAAAAGAGGGTTATGAATCTCAAGTCGATTTTTTAATTGAAGGAGAGGAGCATTTAATTTTAATTGAATCTAAAGGAATTGAAGCTACGAGGAGAACACAGATTTTCCCTTCAGATGAATTGATGAGTAGTGATTACAAGAAAAATATTGTGAAGGGCTTATCTCAAGCTCACTATGTTAATAAAAAATATAGTGAAATTAACGGTAAAGATAAAAAGACTTATGCCTTAGTTATTACCTATAAAGAACTATTTCTAGGAAATGGAGAGGTTGCATGGCAAGAGTTCATTGATAGCACACTCAGGGAAAAATTTGATATATATGACTTCAATATAAAATCTGAAAATATATTTTTCTTATCTATAGATAGTTTTGATAAATTTCTGCTTTGTTCTAATTTTCAAAAAGAAATAATGTTTGAAATATTAGACAAAATAAAAGAAACAAAGAAAGTAGTTGAAAATAAAAGATTTGTCTTTAGTCACTATCTTGAAGACCTTAAAGATTATAATCTTTTCGAGAAGGAAGATGAGAATCTAAATGCTACCTTTGAGGGGTATTATCGAGAGATGATGCGTAAATATTTTAATCAGGACTTAAATAAATAGATTTTTAATATTTCCATAGAAATACCTTCCCATACTGTCACATACAAAAAGCTTTTTTGATTTATTGAGGTCATGTAAAAAGTTTTCATCATCTCGGTACTGAATTGGCTCTAAATAATTAAAAACCCAAGAAGAGATAGAAAAAAATTGCTTTATTATAAGACGTTTCATAAGATTATTTAGAATAGTTTTTACAAGGAGAGAGTATGAAATTATTTTTATCATTATTGATCATGATTGTTGCCCTTCCATCCTTTGCTGCCGAGGGCTACAAATTAAAAATGAGCGTTCTATTAGACGGTAAAGTTGTATCTAGCCCAATTGTAATGGTTCAAAAAGGAAAGAAAGCGACTGTTACTCAAGAAAACTCAGACTCAAAGGTAAAAACCGAAATTTCAATTGTTGCGAATGAAGGTGAAATTCAAGGCAATAAAGGAATTCTTTTAGATATGGAACTTGCAAATATTTTGGGAGACGATCGAAAAATTGTTAGCAAACCTCAGGTTCTTGTATCTGAAGGAAAAGAGGCATTATTTGAAACTTTTAATGGAAAAGAGAAATTAGAATTAAAAGTAATTGCGACAAAAATTAATATCTAAAATAAATTTTTTATATTTTTATAATCTATTGGGCCAGTTATAAATACTGGCCTTTTATATATTTGGCTCTTGAATTATTCCTTTATTGATGGCCTCTCTAATAACAAGCTTCATTTGTTTAACAATATTTCCACGAGGCATATCTCTCAATTCAGGGATTGATAATAACTGGTCATTGAGGTGTTCTTTTTGTTTCAGGAAAATGCATGGTTTTGCAAGAAATCTGATTCCAAATCAGTAGGTTGGGGGTTCGAATCCCTCTGCACCCGCCACTTTAAGACTATCTAGAAATTTCCTAAAACAATTCAGGTTTAAGCTATATCAGGTTTATTAATTTTGTATTTATTTAAATCTATAAGAAATAGAGTTAGAAAACTAATCATAAGGAGCTGCCAGAGCCAAATTTTCGTAAAGATTAATAAACTACAGTGAAGGGAAATAAGAATGTAAGTGTAAGCTTTCCGTGTTTTTTTTAAAATCAGAAACACACTTGATAGCAGTTCTATTAAAATTATTGTTAAAGTAGCAAAGCCAAGTAATTTTTCATTCAAACTTAAAAGTAATTCTTGGTAGGGCAATCGTGTCCATGTGTTTTCTACAAGTGGATGAAGAATCCAAAATGAATCTGAGTGTGTCTGATTTTTAATTCTAGTTAAAGAGGGGGTAAGGTAAGTTGTGATAACTAGGAGTCTTAATGCTAATAGGACCCAGATTTCGCTTATTACCTTCTTGGTGCTTTTTATGATAGAAAATTTTGAATCGAGTGGTAAGAAAAGCATAATAAAAGCGTAGTTTTTAATTGTGACATTAGCACCTTCAAAAATGTAGGGATATATGTTTAGAAGGCCTGTGTGTAAAATTATACATATAGCTAAAAAGAACCTTGAGTAAAATCCTATGATAACCAATAGGGAGCTTAATATTAAAATACACCATAAATATTGAATCAAATTATTTCTGCCGCAAAAGAAGATGAAATCAAAAAAAAGGCTGCTCTTAGCAGTTAAGTTAAATATTATTCCATCTTGACCATAGAAGACATCGTTATCTATAAGGCAATGGAACCCTATTAAAAAGTAGCAGATTCCAATCATTACTCGCCATTTCCAAATAAATTGGACTTGAATTCGTTGAAAAAGAGTTTCTGTTAAAAGGATAAGAACTCTAGTCATTTAGAAATACCTTGGATGCAAGATAGGTTTTGTCTTTCCAATTTTTATTTTCTATATGTTTCAATTCACAATTGAATTGAAATAGATTTAAATCTTCTGTGATGATATTTTTTGTTTTATGTTGTTTATATTTTAAATGTATTAAGGCGTGGATGGATTTGATGTTCTTGGTTGTGCAGTAGTGCAATGAAATAGCCGATACTATTTTTATATTTCTTTTTCGCCATTTAATAAAACTCTGTAATTCCTCATGAGTGGAAAGTGCTTTAATTAAATTAGTGTAGTAATGCTTGTTTTTAAAATAGTTTTCAAAAAATAGTGAACTTGGCTGATCTTGAGCGTAGTATCCTGTATAGAGCCAATAAGGGCTTGTCATGTTATAAGTTAAAAAATTCAATTTTTTGGCAAAGGAATCGTGAAGAAAAATATAATTTTTTATCATGCATTCAGGGTTCGTCCAAATGATACGATCTAAGTTGTCAGTTAAGGCAAGGCACCTTTCAATTTGGGTCGAATCCATCTTCTTATGTGCAAATATATTTACACCTGTTCTTAGGCCAATCCTACTTAAGGTGTTCATTGTATTATGAAGAAGTTTAGGAACATACTGATAATTTGTTCTAAGAGACTGTAAAATAATTAAAGAAAAAAACAGTAAAATAAAGATTAACTTTGATAAATGTTTAGCTTTGATATCTACTTTGTGCATTTAACTTTAAACCTGTAAATAAAGAGGGGTTATTTATTAAACCTTTCATAAAATTCATCATTGCTAAGTTCTCGTCGTTTTTTGTAATAGTAGTGGGCATCATTAAGTACCCGATACTCTGACTTGGGTCTTTTGGCATTTATAGCTTCTATTAAAATATCAACTACGGCATCAGGAGTAGGTAAATCTTTTTCGATTTTTTCTAAGGTTTGCCTTAACTTTTGTATAGAAGTTTTGTAGTCATTTTCAATTTTTTGATCCTTTATTCGTTTTAAACCAAAGGGGGTTAGGTTGGACTTAAATGCGCCTGGCTGAATTTTTATAACCTCAATGTTAAAAGGTTTGACTTCTAGTTTTAAGGCATCGCTCATCCCTTCAACGGCATGCTTTGTGGCAGAATACCATCCGATCATTGGAAATGAAAATTTTCCCAGTGCAGAAGAAATATTAATAATTCTACCGGCCTTTTTTTTCCTCATGTAAGGAAGTACTGCATTTTGTAATCTTACATAACCAAAAAAATTAATATTGAACTGATTTTGGACTGCTTTCATATCAGGTTCTTCAATTGGACCGAAATGTAGAATTCCTGCGTTGTTAATGAGAACATCTAAGCGTTTTTCTTTTGAGAAGACATGATCAACGGCTTCGAATACTTTTGAAGAATCCCTAACATCTAAATGCACTGAATAACCACCTAGTTGATTGAGGTATTGGTTATCTTTTTTATTAATATCGAAGCCATATACTTTATGACCAGCTTTAATAAGTTTTTTTGCAGTTGCTTTTCCCAACCCTGATGCAGTTCCAGTGATGATAATTACTTTTTGATCCGTGTTAATAGGTTTTGATAATTTAGGACTGACTTTATTATGTGCACAACTTATAATAAAAATACTGAGAAAAAATATATATAACAGCTTCTTTTGATTTTGCATTTTGACATACCTTTATTAGTTTTGTTTACTTGGTAAATGTTAGTTGGTTTTAACCATTATGAAAAAAAATAAGTCTAAAAAAATAATTTATTTAGTTTTGTTTATAGTCGTTTTAATCTTCTGGCTAATTCTTATGACGTTCTTTGGTAGCCAGAATTCTTTTGAACCTTCGGTATATAGTTTTTAAACAGTTAAAGTTCTTCTAATATCAATTTTGAAATTTCTTCATTTCCGGCTTTAGAAAAATGAATATGATCAAAAAAATAATGGTTCTTATTGGATATCGCTTTATCTATATCAATAAGTGGAATCGAATATTTTTGAGAAAGCTTCCAAAGAATAAAATTTACTTCTTTAATTTGGTTTTCAATTCTAAAGCTATCAAACTTTTTAGCTTTTATAAATGCATCCCGTGCATTGGCACAGTCACCAGCATTAAATAGTTTCTTGTAATCGTTAAAAAGTTGTGTGCTATCCAGAACTTCATGCTTCTTCAGTTTAGAATTATAACTACCATAATTATGAGCAGTGTTTAGGAGTAGCACTTGAATATTTTTGAGCTTTAAGTCCTTAATAAATTCATCAGCTACATTTTCAAATTGCTCCAAAGACATTCTTTGTTTAACTCTTATCTCTGAAGTGCAGGAAAAAGTACCTTCAAAACTTTTAAAAGAATCTAGTAAGAAATCTATCGAGTTAAAATAATTTCTAGAAAAGTTGTAAAGAGAGTTTTTAGAATTCCAGAAGGGGAAATAGTCCAATTCGTTTATACCAAATGAAAGAAGCACAGTTTTAATTTTTTTATTTTGAAAATACTTTCTAAATAAATGTTTACCTTGATCTATTGTAAAACCAATCTGGGATGCATTGAAAACTTCCCTTGTGCTCAGTTTTGAGAGTATTTGGGAATATGTTTCGTCATCATTAACATTCCAACCTACAGCACTTGATGGACCTAGGAGTAAAACATCGACTTTTTCACTAGGAGTTTTCTTTTTACTTCTAAAGCCATCAGGATTCGTTGTAAATTTTCCACCTAAAAAATTTGTATTCAAATTATTTCGATGTTTCCAAACGGTGCCGCTGTCATATTCCAAAATCTTTTTCGCTTGATAGTAGGGTATTGGTTTAAAGTTTTGAAAGATATTGAAACCTAATTCAAAAATTAAAAAAGCCATCGCTTGCGCTAAAAAAAAGGTAAAAATGAATCTAGTTACAGTCATATTTGAAATTTCCGGTAATAGTTAACTTTTTAGGTAAATGCAACTTGTAAGAGGCTTGGTTTCGAATTGAATGAGAATCATCAATTTTATTTAATCTAATGTAATTAAGGTTTTTAATATAGTTAACTTTATTCTTAGCTCCATGGTAAAGGATTTCATTGTTGGCTTTGATCTTAATGTCAGAGGTATTGGGAAAATAAAAATATCGATTTATAGGAAAAATTCCTTTAACCAGTCTTGAGGAGGGAAAATTTATTAAGTAAATATTTTTTCCGATTTTTTCTACAATATTTTGTTTTTTGTCATCAAGAAAGACTTCAACAGAGGGAAGAGCTTTTGTAATCGTTATAATGGATGAGTTTATAAAGTCATTATTCTCAGTGAGTACAATCATTGTATCTTGGGAATTTATTCTTTTGTCTTTATTGAGAAAACCGATTTTTTTTGAGTTTGAATTTAAACCAATTGAATTTTGAAATTTATCAATATTAATATTATTTGTACAAACTTTTAAATATTTTATTTGTTTCATTTTATTTTCTAGTCTCAACTTGATTATTTCACTTATAGCTTGATGACCTAACTCTGATGGATGCCTTAGCTTCCAATAGGGAATTTTTTGTGGAATCTCCAGTTTTATTATTCTAGTAAGCTTTGGAAATGAACTTGATAAATTTTGATTAATATTTTCATCTAATTCTAGACTTATTACTTCATAGTTTTTGGTTAATCTTTTTATCAACTTTTGGGTTATATATTTGTATTCATTAAATACTGATTGATCTCTGTAATCATAGAATGGATTAATATAGTTATTATTGAATAGTTTCGAAATTAAGTGAAAATTATAAGGGCCATGATAGTCATAGAGTATTTCATTTATATCTGGAATAAGTTTAACTTTTTCTTTTATATTTTCGAATCGATTAGAGGTGGCGATTAATGTAGGTGAGATATATTTTAGTTCATGATCATATATATAACGTCCATGTGAATAACCTCCCGCAATAGAACCAAACATCATATCGAAGGTTAAATCTTTGTTTGGTTCTAATAAAAAAGGACCTAGAATTATTTTATCTAGGCTTAATTCTTCTTTGTAATATTTTAGTAAGCGTTCTGAGCGAAAAAAACCAAAGCTTGGAGCCGCTAAACTAATGAAATCATATTTCAGTCCTGTTTGATTTAATAAGTTGGTATACGCTAGATTAGGATTTATTTCAGAACCCCATGTTAAGCTATTCCCTAATATACCTATTCTTGGTTTATCTTTCGGTTTAGCAATATATTTTTCATAGGAATTCTCTGTATTATAGAAAGTAAAACCGAGTTCTTTTTTTAGCTTTTTTGGAAGCTGTAAGTTTAAATACTTATCATAACCTTTAAATCGTTTATCACTATTGTGATAATGGGTTAGTTTATAAATGTATTTATGTTTTGCGTAGAAGTGTAATCCAATATAGATAAAAACATTGAATAAGATAAAAGCTAATATTCGGACTCTCATAAATTTAAGTTTCTAATTAGTTTCTTATTATAAAGAAATCTTAGAAAGGATAACCTTTTAACATTATCAATCGGATAACTTTTAAGATTTAAATTATAAATATCATTTAAAATTTGTATTTCAAAATTTTTATCGAATTCGAAAAAATGTTCAGAGGTACAAATTTTAACAAGATCAGATTTTTGTTGAATTCTTATAACCGTAGGGAAATTTATAACAAACAGCCCTTCAGGATTAAAAGCCAGGGGTTCATGAAATGGACTAGAGTTTCTGGCAAGAAAAATTTGATTTGTGTATAGAGCATGAATTTTGCTTATATTCTTTTTTGTGAAATCTATGAACTCTGTATTGAATAAACTTTCAATATTTTCATTAAATTGCGGAAAGTCTACATCAACGGTTAAGTTCTGTAATTCAAGTGATTTATTAATAATATCGCCGAAAGTAAGTCTGGGGATTGAAAATGCTAAATGTGTAGAGTCCTCTTGTGAAATTGCTTCATGTTCTTGCCCCTTTCGAATGTAAATAGCTTCACCTTGTTTAAGTAATAGTTGGAAGTCATTGAAAATCCAATTCTTGGAACCTTCTAGCTGTAGGATGAAAATATCATAGTTATCCGTATGCTTATTGAGAGCTTTTACATTTTTTGGTGTGAAATAGAGATTACAAGCACTATTGCAGTTATTTTGAATAGATAGACTTGCTGTAATACTTTTAATTATATCTGAATTGTAATGAGCGTTAATTATTCTAAATCCATATTTTCCATTTTTTGCCAGTTCAATTTGTTTTTTATATTCAACTGGTGCTAAGTTAGTTTGAAATCCGCCATCTTGAAGTTTGTGATAAATTGTTTCTTGTGTATTATTGATAGAATTATGAATTGCTTCTGAAGTTAAAAGATTACATGCTTGTGTGTCAAAATCAAAAACAGTAATATTTGACTTTGAACTTCTAGCAGATAGGATATAATTCTGGATGTTTTGAATCATTAATTGCAATCAATATATACACTTGTGGGTGTGTTTGGTTTACCCATAGACATAACAATTTTCTTTTTTTTCTCTTTTTTATCACACATGGTAATTAAGTAATTTATAGACTCTTTTCCCTTTTTCTTAGCATTTTTACACTTTAGTTTTTTAAAAACCTGTGTTTTACCATTATACTTTTCATGATTCTTAGGTTGGAGCTCAGGATACACAAGGCACTCTTTTCCTTTCCAAAGGGTAACTTTTCCTTTTTGTGGTAGATTCATCTTGGATTTTTTATTCTTAAACGAAGTAATTGTTAGGTTCCAATTAAAATTATCTTTTTTAAAAAAATTAACATTTTCTTTAGACCAATTTTGTATATCTTCAGAGAAAACGGAAGTGGTTGTAAATAACAGGAGCGCTGCGGCAAAAAAACGAATAAACTTTTTCATAATCCACCTTTTTTTTTCTATATTCAAATCTTACAATAAAATCATAAAAATAGGAGAAATTCTTATAAATAAAATAGTTAAGTGGCATACTATAGTTTTTGTGACTCTTTTAAGCTTGTTTTACGGTCCAATCTTTTTAAAAATCGAGAATTGGCCATTTACTGATTGGAGGGTTTTTAACTATAGCTATCATCCAAGTAAAGTTTACGTTTTTACTTTAGAATTAAAGAGTGCGGAGACTATTGAAAAAGATTTTTTAAAAAGGATCTCTTTCGATCCAGTTACTTTTAACCGCTTTGTTTATAGTGCCTATTATAATAAAAGATATAAAGAGTTAGATCATTATATTACTTCAATTTTTAAGTCTGAAACCTTTAAAATAAAAATAAAGCCTTTTAGTGAAAAATTTCAAATTAATTTAGTGATGGTTACCATTCAAAGTACTTCACCTCTTAAATTTAAAAGGCAAAAGATTAAAAGTTATGAATTTAATGAATAATATTTTTACAAGTGAAGAAAATTTAGGTCAATTTATTTGGTTTCGGAGTTTGTTTTGTTTAGTCGTTTTCAGTTATTTAATTTTAAACCCTTTCTACGTCTACGCACCATATGGGGGTAACTATAATCCAATACCTTTATTTGAAACATTTTCAATAAACCAGTGGAGCCTTGATGTTAACTGGGCTGTCTATATAATTCTTCTTTTGTCTTTGTTTTTACTTGGGATCAGTTTTAAGCCAAGGATGACAACCATATTGTCAACGGTGTTTTTCTTTCTATTCATGGGAAATAATCTTGGTTCTATGAAATCTGCTACATCTAATTATGTTTGGCACTCTCATAATTTAATTTTATATTTTTTAATAACATTCAATTTTGTTCCATCAAACAAATTTGGATTTAAAGACAGCTTTTATGCTAAAGGTTATAAGTGGGAATTACTTATTTTTAAACTAATCGCATGTTCAGGATATTTTGGAAGTGGTTATATAAAGCTGGCCACAAGTGGAATGAAGTGGATGGATGGTTACACTTTGCAGGCCTATTTCATTCAAAAACATATTTTAACCGGAAATACATTTTCATTATTATTTATTGATAACTTAATATTCTTGAAATTTATAAGTTGGCTTACAATTATTTTAGAAGTCGTTTTATGTTTTGGCTTATTAGTTAAAAATCTTGATTATGTAATTTTATTTATTATTGGGATATTTCACCTTATGATTTTACTTACTCTTGAGATAAATTTTTTATACAGCCATTTCCTTCCTATTTTATGCATTTTTCTTGCTAAGCCAGCATCAAACTTCTTTAACAGAAATATTCGTTAGAGTTTGAAAATTTTTAAGAATATTGTTTAACTCGATGTAGGATAATTCAGTATTAAGCTTCGCCAAAGGAACGTGGCCAAGTCTTAATGATAGATCATTTATATCTAAATTATGCTTTTCTCGTAACCAGTTCTTAATTTGTTCATATTGATCTTTTTTTAAAAGTTCAACATTAGGTCTAGAGTAAATAAAATGGTTAGCACAAAATGATGATTGAGGATTTGGCTTTGAATCTGTTCCAGCTTCGTAGGCTGCAAGGACTGAATAGCCAATTTGATAATAATTTAAATAGATATGTTTCTCTAATAGTTTAGTCGAAAAAAGTTCATTCTTTTCACTTGAAATTGGTATTGGATAAGTGCTCTTTGGGAAAATAATCTCTATAAAACCACCTTCCCAATTATTTAAGATATCTTCGGCCATGTGAATATAATAATTCAAGTCTCTCATTAAGTTGTTGAGATCTTCTAATTCTGAATTGTTTTTATTTTCTTCCAAGAGAGTTAAAACTTTTGGATAGTAATCTTCAAAAGCTTTATGAAGTTTCCAAAGAGAATCTTTGGTTATTTTTTGATTAAAGTAAAAATCAAGATTGAATTCAAAAAAATCTTTAAGAATCTTTTCACATTTTTCAGATATTTTATGTATCTTTTTTGATACATCCTCTAGAGATTGAAAAGTGTTTCCATAAAAAAGTCCATTTCTTAATAATGAAGGTGAGTTTTGTAATTGGAAGCTAAGAGCAAAGCACCATTGAGTGGCTAGAGATGATTTAAGAACTGATGCGCTTAATTTAAACTCCTTGTTTTCTTTATTGGAAAATGTATACTCAATGTAATATTCCTTGGATTCTTTAAAATTGGAATTTTCAAGAACCAGAAAATTATTATCTTTAAACCAATTAAATTCTTTTTTTAAAATAACCTCTTCGACCGAATTCACCTGTTTATTGCAATCATTCTTATACTTGTTCAATATATCCTCAATGGTAAATTCCTTTAGAACACTAAAATAGTGGTAGAGTAGAGCTTTTAAATCATTGATTCGGGTAAAATTATTGAGTCTTGGGCCAAGTAGATATGGAGTCTTGTTGGAATCAAATATTATAAAAATATCTTTATTAAGCTTAAATTTCATGAAAATATCTACTAGTTAACAAGTTTGTTTGGTAAATTATATTATGAAAAAAAACATTACTCTAATAAAATCTCTAGAAAACTATAATCATGGATGTTTTGATCTGTTGAGTAATCAAATTCCAAACTTAAGTGAATATTCTAAAAATAATCTTGATACAAAAGATAGTTTTTATTTGAAAAATCATAAACGTTCAATTTATAAAACCGTATCCTCAAATATTTATCTTTCTATTAAAGGCTCTTTAGATAATCTTGAGGAATATGAAACGAAAATATGCTCAAAAGAAAGTATACTTGGAAATAATAACATAAATGAAATGTTTCCAATGTTGGAGAGGAAAATTCCTTTTCAGTGTCTTTTAACCGAGCTAACTGAGGAGTTTGAATTAAGTATAGATTTCATTAATAAATATTTAACTTTGTTTAATAGAGTACCAAATGTTCCGATTCCTCTTTCTATTTTTGAATATAATCGTGAATATCAGGCTGAGGTTATCAATATATTAAAAAGAAATGTCAGTCAGTTCTTATCTCCACATATTGATAAAATAATGACAAACGACTCTTTTGGTGTAATTGAATATTTATATCCGACACCACCTTTTAGATTGATGGATTTAAAGGAAAGAGATTCAAGAGTACAAATCTCTTGGAGTGAAGATTTTTCCATTGTATTTTCTTGGTGTGACCTATTCATTGATTCATTGATTATTGGTTATATACCAGCCTCGAAGCATTCCATGATAAAAGGAACTGCTCTCGATCCTCAAAACTTACTTTTGAGTGGTGGATTTAGTGATATGGGATCATTAATTAAATTAAAAGAAATGAATGATACTGTTCTTGTGGAGTCCTTTTATTACTGTGTAAAAAAAATAATAATTGCTGCAGAAATTCTTTTAGAGTCTAAAAATCTTAACACATCAAGTCTTGATGAAAGAAAAACTTTTATTAATGGAAAAATTCAAAATTATATAATCAACGAGTTAGATACAAAAGCTAGAGAGTTAAACGTAATACTACCTATTTCTTTACTGGAATTATTAAATAATACGAAAGAGGAAATAATTGAAAGATATTTTGATATGAACTAGGAATCACACTTTCTAGTTATTATAAACCGTTTGTTTTCTATTTTTTCATCATTGAACCTAACGATTTTATTTTTGTAATATTTAAAAATGATCTCACTAGATTTATCTGTACAATATTTTTCTTTGTAAGCATCTAATAAAGAGTTCTCTTTGAAAGCAGCTGTGAAAAAAGCATCTGAAAAATATTGATTTGTAATATTTTCTCTTGAATCAAAGAGAATTGATTCTTTATTTTGACCTGTGCTTTTTGAAGTAACTTTAACTTCCCAATTGTGGAATCCAGGCGCAGGCGATACAAGGCCCCAATACTGTGGAATTGTTATTTTCTTTAGATCTTTTAAGGAAATTTCATGGGTAGAATTGTTTTTTAATATATTCAAATCCTTTGGAAGAAGATTCCATGTAAAAAGAGAAGTAAATATATAAATTACTAAAATGATGTTTAACTTGTTCATCTTGAATTTTTTAGTTGAGTGAGGGGTGCGTTTTTTTAAGAATAATACCCAAAGTGAAATCATGCCTAAAGAAAATGCTTTTAATATCGTTATAAGCCCAATAATGCTATGGAATATTATAAAAGTAACAGAGAGGATGTTTTTAAATGAATGTTTAAACTTTATGAACTTCAAAACTGAGATTATCAATAAAGAAATTACACTGGCTTCAAGAATTAAGGTCAAAACAGTTCCAATCTTTAACAAGTTGGGAAAATTAGTTAACGAACGAGCCCAGTCCAAAGTCCATTGCTCGGATTTTAAAAAGTACCAAAGAGCATCATAGGAACTAGTCCATACTTTATTTGATTTAAAATAATATGAGAAAAAATAAATGAGTCCTAAGAATAAAAAGACGGCAATATTAAGAAAAGGATTATAGTAACTAAAATTTTTTCTGAAATTTGATAGAGGAACTTGTGGTAAACAAGAAAAGAAAATTAAATATGGCCAAAAAATTCTAAGACCTTGTCCAATATATATAGAATCAAAACTCGTTAAGGTTATTAAAATTACTAAAATTATAGAGTTTGTCTTGTGATAAGCCTTATTTATTATAAAATAGCCACATGCTAGAATAAGCATAATATATAAGGTTGGAACCAGATAAATAGACCCATTGATAATACTAAAGTTTTCTAGGTTAAATGGATTTAAACTATGATTATATAGACTGGGAAGTTGACTTTTATATGTCAGAAAAAACCAAAGTCTTTCAAATGTTCTGATAAGAATAGCAATACACAATATTACTCTTGCAACAACTACACTTTTTGAAGAAAAACTTAAATAGTCTTGTATATGGGAGGATATCATTCTTATTTAATATCCAAAACAAATTTTCCGGCTATAGATATTCTTTGATCAAACTCTTTATGAACATCTGTAAAATGAAAAACCCAAGATGGAAAAAATATAATGGTTCCTTTTCTAGTTAAAACCCTTAGATAAGTATTGTATTTTAAAGTCTCTTCTTCATAAAACATGTGTGGGGATTCTAAATTTAAGTTAGTATCTGAATCACTTAAAAAAAGGACCCAACTAATACTCTTTTCATTTTTTAATATATGACAATGTCTTGGTGCCTGTTCTCCCTTCCTTAAAATATTTATCCAAGAGTGGTCTTCCTTTACGTGACAATCAATCTTTAATTTTTTTAAAAGCTTTTTTGATTTTTGATTTATAACTGTCTGCAAAGCTTTAATCTCATCATTATTATTAAAATCAGTGAATAAATTGTATAAACGGTAATAATTTAATACAAAATCTCTATGTTCTTGTGGTAATAATTTTTTTCTATTTTTTATTTCAGAATCATAATTCTCGATATTTTGTAGTAACCTCGAAATTAAATCTTTATCTTCAAGAGAGTCTTCATGAGTAAAAAAGTTAAAACATGGCGGACTTAGGAAATCTATGTCGTGCTGGTTGGTATTAATTCCACTATAAAACTTAATTGTTTCACTCCGTCTTTGCTTTTTGCGTTAATCTCAATTCTTGATATTAATTCCAAATAAGGACTTCATTTGATAATATAATATTTTATGAATTCAAACACAATAATACTTATTATTTTAAGCTTTATCTTCTTTATTTTAGAGTATTATTATTCATATAGAAAAACGGGTCTATTAGACCGTTTGAAACACTTAGTTTTAGATATACCTTATTTTTGTATTAATATTTTCGTACCGGCTTTTTTAATTAAGTCTATATTTTATTATTATAAAACTTTTCTCTATTACGTCAGTCCATCTTTTAAACCATTATTTTCTTATTTTGAGATACATTATCTAGTATTATTTATTATTGGTTTCCTGATTAGTGACTTTGTAGGTTATTTAACCCATAGATTTTTATACCATAAAAAACTATGGATTCTTCATCGGATGCATCATGAATCAAAGGTTGTTCGATGGCATAGTTCGTTTCGTTTTAATCCACTTGAACTTGCAATAACTACTTGTTTTATCTATGTTGTCTATTCTTTGATAGGAATACCAAAGTATTTATTTTATGATCTCGTAATTTTAAATTACTTTATAAACTATATGGCACATTCAGAATTACCTATTGGTAATAAAACAATCGAGAAATTCTTAGTCACACCCAATTACCATAGAATTCATCATTCGGTTGAGCTGAAAAATCAGAAGTCTAATTATGCAGGTGTATTTACAATATGGGATCGTATGTTTGGGACGGTTAATTTAACAGCAAGTAAGAAGCTAAAGTTAGGGATAGAGTAGGTGAAATTAAATGGTATTTTTACAAAATAAAAACTTCTTTCAAGTAAATATCTATAATTACAGCGATTATGAATCTATTCTAAAATCGGATTTAATACTATTCAATGGTTTTTTTCCGGACCTAGGCCGAAAAATATTAGCTTATGGAAAAGAAATATACTTTCTTTCTTCTTATAATTTAAATATCGCTAAAGCGTATTTTCCTGGTAAGGAGAAGTGCTTAAAACTTATTCAAAAATTTGACCGGCCAACAGATAAAAAAACTAACATTATAGAAAATATAGTTTATGAAGGACATACAAATTTTTTTAGTGGAATTGATATTTCAATAAAACTTATGAACAGGCTAAGTGACTATAATCCAAATCTAAACTTATTTCTTGTTCCTCATATTGAACCTGGTCTACGAGCACCTGTGCAATTTACAGCAGACTTTGATTATCACCTACATGGTCAGGTAATTAGTTGGGAAGAGTTTTATACAAACATCATTAATTCTTTTTTAGGACAAGTCAGTTCATCACCAGAAGTATTTGATAGTTTAGAACCTGAAAAAACATTAATACTAAATTGTTCAAATAGTTATCATCAATCATTTTTTGATAATTCTCTTAAGCATATAATTAAAGGAGCAGACTTCTACGGATCGACACGAAATCCCTATGCCGATTATTTAGGAGGAGATGGCATTCATATGTATGAATCTAGTCTTTTACGGAACTGGTCCCCTTTTCATCAAAAAAGTTTTTTAAACCGTTTGATTGAGGAGAGGCTTTTCAATCATTTGATAAAAAGGATTAATTTTGTTTGATCTTATTAAGTTCAATTCTGAAGTTCATGAAGTCGAGATAAGTGATAAGAAATTTCTTTGTTCAAAGAATCTGAACTATTTGAATCAGAAAATTGGAATAATTCCGGAGTTTGCTGGTTTAAATGAGCTTTTAGAAGAGCTAAGAAAAGATTTTAAAAATTATTCTGAGGTTAAGATCTTTTTTAATAAAACAGTAACGCTTAAATTATTTTTTAATCAACTTGTCGCTGGTTCATTTTTCATTTTTAAACGTTCAATTGATGATAATTTTATTTTTCATCCAAAACACTCCATGTCCCTAAGCCTTTTGGATTCAAAAAGTTTTGATTTAAATAATGAAGTTGATGATAAAGTATTTTTGAGAAGAATTAATAAAAAATGGATTATTGATTCTCCTAGTTCTCCATTTTATGTTGCTTATGATGAGGATGGGAGGAAAAGTTTAGAGCTTTCTGATTTAAGTCCTGAGTTTAATGATTGTCTCCGTATGAACCTTTTTTCTAAAAGTTCAATAAGCGGAATAGATTTTAAAGATGAATTATTTTTGAATGAAGTGAGGAAGCGATCAGATATACCTAAGGGGGCAATGAAAATTAAAAAACAATTGGACTTCAAATATTTTAATAAGTTTGATGGTAAATCTCTGCTAAAATTGAACTTGTTTGATCTTCCAACTAAATTTAGGCCCAATTCAAGTCGGACTGAAAAGCAAATTTCATATAAAAGCTTTCTTAACCTTATACAAGATTTGTCGGCAATACACGCAGTTTTAGATGATCCCTATTTTGGAAGAGTAAATAAAAAAAATTATCCAAGTGCTGGATCCGCCTATGGTTTAATTCCAATTATATATGTTGCAAATGTTAAGGGAGTTGAAAAAGGGGTATACAGAGTTGATGAAGAAAATCAAACTCTTGTAGAGTTAAAGGTGAGCAATACTCATTTTCAAAATTCGATGAATTCGTTTCGAAATTCATGGGGGGCTGTAAATGGAGAACCCCCACTTACTATTCAATTTATTTTCTCTCCAATTTTATACTATCAAAAGTACTCTCAAACCTGCTTAGCTCTTAACTTTCTAAATGGAGGCGTTTTAATTGCAGAAGTATATAAGTTGGCACAATTGCACGGTTTAGGAGCATGCGCTTTAGGTGGAATAAATGAGGACTTATGGTCGGAAATGACTAGTAATGAATATTACAGTATATGTGAAATAAGTCTATGCGGAGGGAAATAGTAAATTATATTTAAAGAGCTTATCCAAATGTTCCTTTGGAATTTTATGAATTTCCCCATTAATTAAAGAACTAATCTGGATAAAATCTTCTTGTAGGTCAGATGAGGAATCAGAATAATCCAAGAACTTTTTGTCATTAAAATAGATTTTTTTATTAATAACTTCTAATAATGGATGCATATAAATTTTATTATCTGTGAGTTTAATATGTCTTGCTTCAGCAGCATAGAAACTATTAAATTTTAGACTCTGATTTTCTTCATTTTGACTTAGGTGACTAAGAAAATAGTTTTTATCAATTGGTTTTTTTTCTCTATTTATGGCCGAAAAGGAGTAAGTAGGCGCATTATGATTTATGGCTTTTAATTTTAAGTTAGGACTTTCTAGGACATGATTTAACTCTTTAGCAACTGAAAAAGGAGATATATTGGAATGTGACTTGTAAAAATTTACGTCTATGGAAAATACTCGATTAGTATTTTTGAATATTTTAATTATATCTTGATGCGCTCCCCATGATGTTATGAGAGCTGGGGATGAATTCCAATCAATGAATTCCCTGACCGCCATACTGTAGTTTTCGTTGTGATAAGTACTAAGAAAAACACCTATTGAATGATTCTTTTTTACGAAATCAGAAATTTCATTCTTACTTTTAAAACCATGGTATATTACCTTATCTTTAAGATTTAACTTTTCAATAATTTTTTGTAAAAAGGTTTGATAATTTCCAAGATAAGGATTTATCTTTCCTGTATAATCAATCTCTCCAAAAAGATGAATTTTAAATTCGGGAGAATTTCCATAAATCATTTTATAAGCATGAAGTGATGAAAGAAGGATCGAAATATTTTTTACCTCATTTAATCTTCCAAAAAAAACAATGTTATTACTTCCTGTGAATTTGGATTCAGGAAGGTTAGTGTTTTTGAGAGAAAGGGTTTCGACCTTGTTTTCAGGAAATAAGAACTGAAGAATTTTATTATCGCTCTCACAAAGGCATAAGAAAGTATCGGAAACATCAATAGCGTCTAAGCCAAAGTATTTGAATTGATAACCCAAAGATTTTAAAGAACTTGAAATTACAAAAAAACAATTTAAATCTTGTTTTTTTGTTTTCAATGTTTTTATAAACGTTCCAATTGTTTTATTAAAATGTAGACATATGATTTGGTTACAAGATTCGATAATAGTATTGTAGTTTTTTTCGAAATTTGGATCTGTTGTATCTAAAAAATAAGGAATAGTATTTTCATTTTTAATCACAACTAATTCCATTAAAGCCTTATGAATTTCATTCATTGATGTCCAGTTGTTGGAAAAACTTGAATATAAAACTAAGGTAATTGAATGGTTATTATCAATTTGGATTAGAGTTGAGAAAGGGTCTGCGTTTATGACTCGATAAGGATTAATATTTAATAAATGATCCACGTTCTATCCTAAAATATGAAAAGCTATTTGGTTTTTATATCGCAATATTTTATCAGATGGAATGTGATTTTTTAAAAATAAATGCTTTGGATTATTACTAAAAGTAGGATTTATTAATTCATCACTTTGCGCTCTCGCAAAATATAGGGGGCAATTAGGTAGGCCTTCTAGCGAAATTTGTTCTGAATCAACTCTTAATTTGGGATTACTAGGTGGTGGAAATTCCAAAGGATTCTTTGATAAATATAACTTTAATAAATATTGGGAATATTCTTTGTCCATTGAAAGAGAAATATGCTCATCAACTCCAGCCTTCTTTAGGTTGGCAAATTCTTCAAACTTAATAGGTTTATATGGAAAGTTATCAGAAAAAGTCCCATCAATGAATCGAATGCATTCATTAAAAGCTTTTTGTGTTGCTTGTTCAAGATTTGCGTGAAGTCCAAAGCCAAGAAAGATACCAAAGGGTTTGCCTATTGAGTTGATTCCATTAGCTATGGCCATTACGCCTATTTGGTTGATACTTTCTCCCATAATACCAAAAGTAAGCTCTATACCCAGTTTCTTTAACTGTTGAATGGCATAATGTTCGGTACTAGATTTCTGAGGGATAAAGGCTTTTACAGCGGCTCCAGAAAAATGAATTCTCATATATAGATCTCTTTCTTGCAATTCTTGAACAGCGTTTATTTTGGAGGTTTCCAAGTCAGTGTGAATCGCACAACCGTTTGAGTTAATATAACCTTTCTGAATAAATACGAGTCTTTCAAGAGCTTCAATTGAGCTGACTGTTATTGATGTTAGTTGATCATTTGATGTATAAATTCCGAAGAATGTTCTTTGATTAAAGGTAATGAATGAGCATGTATAAAATTTAGGGAGTATTTCTTTGAAAGGAAGATACCAATCTCTTTTGAAGATTTTTAAATCAAGCTTGTCTTTGTATTTTAAAAACCAGAGATTAGCTTCTTTTAAATGAAACTTTTTCTTATCCATCTTGTCTTCAACTACTATCCGAGTAGGAAGAACAATTTGTCGCAGTTAGGGTAGTGAAGCCATAAGCAGCTAATTCGGGAGAATAAAGTTCATCATATGTTTTTAAGGTAATACCAATTTTTTCCAAATCTGGAGTGAATTTTTGCTTAAGATCTCTATTCGATAAACTTAAATTTGGTCCAGCTTTTTCTGAGGTCAAAATACCTAACTCTAGAAGTTTGTCTAGAATGTCTATATACTCAGCTTCTGAATCAACACCTTTATTTTCATCAATGAGCTTAAAAACTTGCTTTGAAATACCACTTAACTCAAAAATTATATCCAGCTCATCATTTAAAAAGCAGCAGATATATTTTTCTTCATCGCTTTCATAGTTGTAGATAATGCCTTTTGAAATTTTAAACTTGTTCATGCTTCAACCAATGCCTAGCGTTTTAAAGCGGAGTTCCATATTATTTTAACATACTACTAACTGTTTTTTATCTAAGTCATCAAATTTTTACATCTTTTTCGTAAAATTGAACTTCTTAAGAAGAAATTTAAGCCAAAAAAACAAGACACCTAGTAGGAAAATTACAATTTGGGCTAAAAATCCCTATTGAGGGATCAATATAAGCATAAGCGAAGGCTGGATGCAGTGAAATGTATAAAACTCTTAGAAATTTCATATGAATCTCCATTAAACTAGTCTTAGTATATATAGGATAGCACATTTGGTGATTAGTCATGAATCAATTTAAGAGCACTGAATTTCAGGTGCTTGGCTCGGTGCGAAGGAACTCCTCGGACCGGAGATTTACTGATTTGCAGGAGAAATTTAAATCAACTTTTAAACAGGACGAGCAACAGGTGTTTGCTTTGGTGTTACTTGGAAGTTTTGCTCGAAGTGAAATGACAAGAAATTCGGACAGGGACAGTGTTCTAATTTTTAGTGATAGTACTCCATTTGAAAAACAAGAAAGTATAAGAATGAAATGTATATCTATATTTGATCTTAATAAAATTCCAGTATGCACGGGGGGCATGGGAATAGATAGTAAAGATTGTTCAAAGACTATGAGTGAGTGGCGCTTATTTTTTTCAAGTTTTAATAAAAAGAGATCTGTTAGAGATATAATATTTCTGGATACGATGAGAAATCAACGACTCCTCTGTGGAAATCTAAAACTTCTGAAGAGTAATCAAGAACTGCTTGAGAAAGCAGTTCTTTCTAGTTTTGTAACAGAGATATTGATTGCCGAAGGTTTCTTCAGGATATTTTTTAATCCAAGAATTAAACATAAGTTTTTTTTCCAACAAATATCTAAGTTTAATTATTTATGGGATGAACATTTAGTTGTTAATCAAACTGTCCCTAAAGGTTTACTTTTTTTACATGGAAAAGGAATAATACAAAATGAGGAGTTTCGTTGGCTTGAGAAACTCTATGCAACGTCTTTATTTGATGAGAAAGAAAAATTAACATTCTTTGATCAATTTAGATTAAGATTTATAATTTTACGTTTACTTAGTAAGATTCTAATGAAAAGGATCTTGGGTTAAGTGCTAAACTTTTTTTATAAAACACTATTTATTTTATTTCCAGTACAAATCCTTTGGGTTGCACCAATTCTAAACCTATTACTCGTGTCCAGTGTTAGTCACTTTACTTATGGTAAGTGGTACTTAGTTTTATCTGTGATATTTACCCCATCTTTAATAAGGCATTTTTACGTTTGAAATCATTTTTTATCTTGGTTTCTTCTATGTACCTAGTTTTAAATACTTATAATTTTACCAGGCTGAGTATTTTTGAGGAAATTAGCGATAAACCCCTTTATAAAAGACCTTCTCTTACCCTCTCGGAGGAAAAGGGATTGTCAAATATATATCATTTTTTGATTGATGAGGCATCTTTTGTTGAGTTTGAAAGATTAAAGAGCAAAAATCTAATTAACCCTTTTGAGGAGTTCGATAACTTCACGAATGTAATAACAAATTATTCCTTTAGTATGGGGTCAGCTTACTCAACTTTTACGTCACAATACTTATTGGATGGAGATAGTGTAACTAATAAACTACGAACCTCTTTTGTTAATGGTGATAATCTTATATCTCAATTAAAAAAATTAGGATATGAGACGTTAAAGATTGGAAATCTACCTGATATTATAAAAACTCATCAAAAATTTAGATTTGAGGACTATGATTATGATGTGGATGTTTATCGTTACCGTGAGTTAAATAATACATTTGTCCTCCTTCAGTTGTTTAGAAAGAAGTATATTCCTTTTTATAGGGGAAGCTTTTTAAACCAATTCTTATATCCTTATGTTATCTACTCTGAGAAATATGGCTTTGAAGAATTTATAAAGTATGAATCAGAACTATCAAATACCGGAAGATACAATCTTATATACCTAACATCCCCTCATTTTCCATATTTACTGGATGAGAACTGTAACCATGGACCTTTGATTAATTATACAAATTACAGTGAAAGCTATCGATGTTCGATGAAAATGATTTCAAAGTTTTTACTGAAACTAAAAGAACTTAATAGGTTTGACTCCTCGATTATTATAATCCATTCGGACCATGGCCGAAATCATGGGAGAAGTCTCGGAGACTTAGGTGATAGGCATCATCCACTTTTTTTAATGAAAAAAATTAGGCAACAAATGGGTAAGAAAATTAATGTGCCTGGGGAATTATCAGATTTACCTAGTACCTTAATGAATGCCTTGGGTGTTCATTCAGACTTTGAAGGTTATGATTTATACTCGAACAAATTAAAACATCTAGAAAGAAGAAGAGATTTTTATCAGTTAAATCCGTTTGGAAGGTTTAAAAAAGGGTTTCACTATAGACTTGATAATGGGATGAATTCTAAATATATGGGATTATATGAACTTACTAAATAAGGTCTTAGTCTTGAATTTATGCTTGGGAATAGTAAGTGTAGCCTTTGCAAAAAGTGTTTTTATAAAAGAACTATCTGATTATTTTGACACGTGTGGTTTAGGATATTCACCAGGTCGAGTGAACAAACCTATGCGAATGTTGTTAGCTGATAACAACTTGTTTAAAAACCTCAGTGTAGGAGTGGATATTGGAACAGGCACAGGAATTTTGGCTTTATTAATGATAAGGTCAGGACTTAAAAAAGTTTACTTTATCGAATTCTGGATGAAGTGGATAAAGTAATTACTGAAAAGGGAGTGATCTATCTGGAATTAGGTAGTTTTCAAAAAATTGCTGAAGTTATATAATTTTTAATTTATAAAAATTATATAAGGGCCGACTTCATGTCGGTCCTTTCTTTTAAGGGTGTATAGCTCCAATTGGTAGAGCGGCTGATTCCAAATCAGTAGGTTGGGGGTTCGAATCCCTCTGCACCCGCCACTTTTCAATTTAACTACTCCTTCATTGTTTTTAAACTTCGGTTTTCTCGTTTCTGGTTATTAACGTTCACATGTTTTGTTGAGACTATTTAGAATTAATCAGATTTCTTTCTTTTATTATTTCTAATCGTTTGATATCTTGAAAAATCTTATTGGCTATAGTTTTGTGACCTAACTCATTTGGATGTATTTTGTTTTTGTAAGTTTGTAATAATGTGCTTAGGTTGCTTTTAGGTTTTTTGTTAACTAGTTGTTTTTCTTTTATATCGCTTTGAAAAATTTGAGTAAATGATATTGGTTCAGTGTGTAGGTTTAAAGAATCTAGGAAAGATTTTTTGTATAGTTTTTCGATTGAATCTGAGTGTAAGATGATAAGTGGAATTTTTCTTTTTTGGCAGATTTTATTCACTTCCTTTAAAATTTTTAAACTTTGATTTCTTTGGTTAATTCTATTTCTTAATTCAGAGGTGTGGCTTGAGTAGTAAATGTTATTAAATATCCCTTTTATGATCAGCGACTTTAAAAGAATTGATCTATATTTATAAATAATCTTTGAGATTTTAAAGTGTAGTTCTTTGGTTCCAAATAAAAGAAGTATTGGGAGATAGTCGTCTTTATCAGATAAAACGCTGTCGATGGCGCCAAACTCCCATATAACATAGTTTACTTTGATCTTGTTTAGGTAGTGATTTAGCAGCGAATAACCTACTGATGAAGAAGCTGTTAATTTGCCAGCATTTCTCACTGAGAACTTTTTATTTTTGTAATAATTGTTGAGACTATTTTCGAGTTGAGAGGAGTATGTGCTACTATTTTCTACTCCTAGACCAAATGTTGCATACTCGCCTAATGCCAATATGTTTTTTGTTTCTTTTGTATTGTCTGGTAAGATTATGTGATTGCTATTTTTTCTGAATCCATATCTATTAAAGCTGAGGCTGTATTTAAAATTTTTACCTATGGCAAAATTGTAGGTTTCGTTTGGTTTTTTTCCTCTGTAATTTGTAAGATAATGGTTTACTATTTGTTTTTGTCTTTTTGGACTTCTCCAGTCTGAGTTGGAAAAAACTTTGTAGGGTGGTGTGAATGGATCATTTAAGTTGCCATGGGAAAACTCGTACCATAATCGTTCCGTTATCCAAGCGGGTAGCTCTTTATTGAAGATAGTATCAGTTTTAAATTTGTTTAGAATATGAAGAGAAGCTTCAATTATTAATAAATTTAGAAAGATAAAGAGAAAAATATATACACACGCTTTAAAAGTCTTCATGAATTCGTTCACAATTGAAATTATACATTAGCTTGCTGTATACTCAAGTAAAAGGCGGTTAAATTATAAAAAGAGTATT
The DNA here is from genome assembly GCA_964215955.1 of Flavobacteriaceae bacterium. GTDB lineage: Bacteria > Bdellovibrionota > Bacteriovoracia > Bacteriovoracales > Bacteriovoracaceae. The sequence goes on along the minus strand of CAXPDR010000018.1, from coordinate 84,355 downwards.
TTCAACATTTATGTTTGTATTAGTTTTGATCTTTTTCTGTGAGGTGCTGTCGTTTCTTTTTTTAAAATATAATGAAAATCCATATCTAAAAGCAAAGAGATTATTAGTCTATGATGATGCTTTTCATTGGAGGCAAAGGATTAATTCAGATAAGAGTTTTTATGATTATATGTTTAACACAAATGAGGCAGGTTTTCGTTCTTTTTATAAGTTGGATGAGAAAGTGGAAGCTATTTTACTTGGTCCTTCCTCGTCTGTTGGATGGGGTGTTGGGTATGAAAATATGTTTTCCACTATTATAGAAAAAAAAACAGGCATGAAATTCTTAAATGCTTCTCAAATTGGTTACACTATAGAGCAAGGGTATAAACTTTACGTCAAAACAGGGCTGAAGGATAAGAAAATTAGGTATTTAATAGTTTCGTTTGGTGTAAATGAACTGGACTACTTTCCTTTTCAAATACCGAAGAGTTCCCAACGGAGTCTTTATCATTATAGTTCATTATATTTTTTAATAGAAAATACTATTAATAATTTTAATCAATTATATCCTTGTCCTGAAACCATTAGCATTAGGAACACCAGGCTATCATTTCAAAGTTATTTGAATTATTTATCCTCATTAAAATCATTAGCGCAAAAACAAGGTGCAATTCTTATAGTTTTGAACACCGGACATTTGTATTCGAAGTATAGAAGTAAAGAAAATATTCACAAATCTAAATCCTTTTATGAAAAAATGAATCAAGAAATTAAGAGCAATAATTGTTATATGGCGCGAAAATATCTTCAACAAGCTCAATTGTATGAACCCTATAGGATTAATAATGAATTAAATGAATTTAATTTAAAATTGAAAAATGCGTTAAAAGAAATGAAGATAAAAATGATTGATATTCACTCAGACTTAGTTAAGAGTCAAAAAAACTTTATTGATCCAGTTCATTTTTCGATTAATGGTAATAAGGTTGTGGCAGATAAAGTTCTAAATTTCCTAAAAACCGATATAGATAGCCGGAAGTATGACAGTACTATTGATGAAAATTATAAAAATTCCAATGATGAGAAGTACAAACCAAGCAATAAGTAGGTGAAATTTTTTTTTTGCGATTATTTCTTTAAGTAAAAATTTAAGAAGTGAAGGAATTGTTCGTGGGATTGATTTTTTTTCATTTTTCGATAATTTATTACTCATACAAAACTCTTTGCCATTAATTTGTTCTCGATATAATTTAGTTTATCTAGTGTATATTGCTCAATGAGTTTTGGATAATCTTCTTTGTTTTTAAAGTAATAAAAATACCAGAATAGATAAATATTAAATAATAGAAAAGGGTAGCACTCTTGTTGCATGTCTTTATCTGGTTTAGATCCTTTTAGGTTTGGATGTATAAATACTCCTTTATCAAATAAAAATTTTCCTGTACTTTTGATGTTCTGTTCTCTTTCATTCAAGAAGAACCCATGCTGGCCGACAATAATTCTATCCAGTAAAGTCTGTTCTGAATAAGTAGGCCAATCTATTACAGGGTTTGTGTAGATAATATTGTGCTTAATATGCCATTCTCTCATTAATTGAATAAATATTTTAGTGTGGTTAGGCAGATGTGGTAGCTCTTTGGTAATGCCATCAAGTAGTGATTTAATATTGTTTAACTTACAATACTCTTGAGCAAGTATATGCCAACACAATGCGCTTTGTAAGGGGTTACAAAGGTTAAAGAAGCCAAATTTAAATAGGTTTCTGACATAATTTTCGTACATTAAATTTTTTAGAATTGGATCTATATTAAATATTTTGTGGTAAATTTTTACTTTTGGATAAATCTTTGTGATTTTATCTATGTTCTTCTTTGATTTGGGTCTTCCAGTGAAGCTTTCATAGAAAGTGAGGAGATGGATTTCGGAGACTCCATTCTCGATTGCTGCAACGCATGTCGCGGTAGAATCAGTTCCTCCAGAGTATAAAATAGCAGTTTTTTTAGTCATAAAGATCTTTGTCATTGTAAGGATTTTTAATTTCCAATTCTTTGAGTATGTAACTTGTTAATTTTCCAAAAATTATAAATGGAAAATGAATTGTCCTAGATAAAAATTTTAAAAAAATAATTCTTAGCTTGTATGGGAGAATAATTGCAATGGAACAAAAAATAATACAAAACAAAGCTTTCATGATAATTTTATATTAAATAATTAATGGTTTTGATATAGTTATTTATATGGTTGGGATTATTTATTTTCTTTGTCTTTGACATTTTGAAGTTATTTTAAGCTTAGACATCTCGGAGTCTTCATGAATTTTGTTAAATTATCTAAAGCATTTGGAGTAATTTTATTAGTCTTCTTGTTTTTTATCTCTAAGCAAACCATTGCTAGTAAGGGCCACTACAAGTTCCTGATCATAAAATATAAGATGTCAGGAAATATTAATTTGGAATATAGTGTTATAATAAGTGAAAAGTTCATTCTAAATGTATCTAATGAAGGCGTTAGAGAGTATAGAGTCTCAAAAAATAACTTTTATGCAATTGATTATGTGAGAAAAAAGATAAAGGTTACTCCTATAAACTCTCTGGAGCAAAAGGTTTATTACGAATTTAATAAAAAAAATAATCAATACAATAATAGTTTATTTACTGTAGACTTTTTATCGGAAAAAAAATTAAACCTTGTTGGTGGTAAGAACAGGATGAAGAATCTTCTTTATTCGTTTCTTGTTCTTCCAAATACTTCAAATTTGATTTTCAAATATGTCAAGTCTGATACTTATACTGTGAACTTAATAGAAAGTCTTAAAATGAATAAATTACCAAAAAAATTGCTTGCGAAAATCAAAAAAGCTAAAAAGATGAAAGTCACAGGATTTAAAAAAATTAAATGTACAAATGTTTATCGATGTGAAGCCAATATAAATTGAGCTTTAATTAAGGTCTAAACTTTCCTTTATAATTATACTTTTTGAATTGAGAATAATATTTTCAGCTTTAAAGCTATAGAGGCTTGGATTTATCCTATCTATAATGAAAACTTTATTATTGTGTAAATAAAGATTATGATTTTTAGTGAGAAAAGCAACTTTTCTATTTGATATGATAAAAACTGCGTTCTCACTAGGAGAGTACTGTTTATATTTTTTTAAAGGTACATTCTTCGATAGCAGAAAGCCTAGAGTGAAGTAAATTTTATTTAAAATTTCAAACACTTTGAATAAAAATTCAGAAAAACTGAAATATGAGTTACTAATCTGAGTTGTAAATCCTCTTTTGCATCCTTTTTTTAGATTATTTAGTCTGTTAAAGTTTTGACCATTCTTAAAGGATCGGGCTAGATAATTTACTATAGATTTGTCATAATAAACTTTTGAATGACATTCATCAGTTGAATACACGATAGCACCAAAGTGAAAAAGTTGGTAAGAGAGATATGTATCCTCGTAACGCTTAAGTGATTCACAGAAATAAAACTTTAGAAAAATATCTTTTCTGATCAGGAGCGATGCCGTGTTAAGATAGACTCCTGCGTTTACAGAGTATCTAGGCTTTGAAGAGTTTTGAGATTTCGATAAGGCTTGTCTGTACTTGTCTAAAAATGTTTTTGGGAGCCTAAGGGCTTCTGGCTTAATTGGTGCAGTTGCTACGGATATTAAATTGCATTTTTCGAGTTTATCCGTGAGGCATTGAAGCCAATTATTTGATAAAGTAACATCGGAGTCGATAAATGCTAAATATTTTCCAACACTTAAGCTCGCACCATAATTTCTAGCAGATGCAGGCGACTTTTTTTTGTCATAATAAAAATATTTTACTTTAGGGTAATTGTGACATATTTCGGCTATTTTATCTCTAGATCCATTGTCTATAACTATAATTTCTAATAATTCAAGTGGAAATGTCTGATTTTGGAGCGATTTTATGGTTGAGTCTAGAGTTTTTGAGGAATTAAGTGTTGGGATGATAACACTAACAAGTATACTGGGTTGATTAATAGGTTTCATCTTGATTAGTTATTACGAATCTGTAAGAATGACAAGTAAATGTGACTCAGCGTTACAGATCTGCTGAGGTGTTTAAGACTTTTTACTTACGTCTTACCTTTCACTTTTGAATTTTATAGGAAAACTAAAAAATGGAAGAAATTAAAAATTTATATCGATTGAACGAACAGCTTATTCATGTGGATGAGGGGGGAAAAGTCGTTATTATCGTTCTTGAAGATGAAGAGAACGTTTACACAATTGATGGTATAATCGGGCGTTTGTTCGTGGTAATGATCAATGGTCCAAAAGCTTTTGATCTTCAAACTTTTAACTTGGTAGCGAGCCAATTACTCAAGTCCTCTTATTTGGAATATAAAGAAAAACTAAAAGTCTTTTTTGAAGAGTTAATTGAATATAAAATATTTCAAGAGGTAGCTGACCAGGTATCAGATAGTATTGATATGGCAAAACTCACAGATTTGAATCCAGATTTGGATTCTTTAGAATTTGGGAATTTGAGAATGGTTTCTCTGGATTCTGTAGGTAACGATGAAGTTTTTGCTTATAGCTTTCCGCCAACTGGAGCTTGTCCAACAGTGATTTGTGGACCAACTGCAATTTGCCCTACTGCTTTCTGTCCTTAGAGGAAAATATTTAATGATAATAAAACTCCTATTTGTAAGTTTGTGTATAGGACTCATCAATGATTCGAGTGGTGTGGAAGTTACTTTTAGCAATACACAGACGTTGGATAATCAGTATCTACAACTGACAAAAAAAAAATTAACTTTTATTTCTAATGAATGGAATAAGTTGATTCAGATTAATAAGGCTCCTGCAAACGATTCAGTTCAAACAATGAGCGAGTTAAGTTATCTTTTAAAAAGACAAGGAGATAGGGCAGACTTGAAAAAAATGGAAATAAATTTTGAACGCACTTTATACGGATTTAAGTTTGATAATATATACTTTCATGACATTTTAATTCAGAAAGAGTTTAAATTATTATCTAAATTTTTGTCAGATTGTATTACAGATCTTGGTGTTGTAATTCACACCTTAAAAATAGAAAACGATAGAGTTCGACCAAGTTTTTTGAATCCAGAGCTTAAGCCTATTATTATGAATCCAAATCATGCATCCTATCCTAGTGGGCACTCCACAATTGCTTATTTTCTTGGATATATATTTTCTTATATCTTGCCTGAGAAAAAACAACTATTGATGAAAGATGCAAATAGAATTGCTGTAAATAGAGAAATCGCAGGAGTCCACTATCCATCTGATACTTTAGGTGGCAAGCGAATAGCTCAGCAGTACTTTTCGCATATACTAAAAAATCACTCAGCGCATCTAAATGTGATCAAAAAAAAATTTAGGAATCTTCTATTGAAGAAGTGGTAAAAAGTTTAAATCTTTAGTCTTTGTGAGACCAAAATGCATTGTAAGATTTATCTCTTAGCTCAATGAGTCTTTTGGTCTGAATTCCACTTTTTTGTTTAGAGGCCTGGCTTTTCTTAAGGTGTTTTAATTGCGTAAAGAAAAAATTTAATTTCTTATTTGAAAAATTTGACCTATAGAAATCAGACAGCTGAGTGAATTCATGAAAAGGAAATATTGCTAATAATGTGTATAAAAAGGGAATGTATATTGAGATGGCTATACTTTTATTTTCTTTAAGAATCTGATTTAAAACATCTGCTTCAAACTCTAGCTTAGGAGTGATTCTTTTGTTGAGTTCATTAAAGGTAATTAATTTTTGAGTATAAAGATTTAACTCATCCAAAATAGCTCGAAGTCTGTTTAGGTTATCATTTATCAACTTAGCATTATTGTTATCTACATTGTATAATTGTAAAATTGTTTCTGTAAAACACTTATAAGGCTTTTGGGTAATATCATTTTTATTCTCAAGGCACTTAAGGTCTGGTGTTAGTCCTTTGAGGGAAAGGGAGGCAAGAACAAATTGAGATTTGATATCAAATGGGGCAAGGTGAGCTATATTGTCACTTGAGTTATAGGTCGGGTCAGGTTCTTTTCCTTTATTGAGCTTCATTATGTTACTACCATAAACAAGAACATTATTTGTCTTTCCAAGTCTCACTATTAAATTTTTATATTTCGATAAGAGGGTAGAGCTTCCTAAATGAGCTTTGAAAATTAAATCTGCAAATTGATATAGGGATTTCTTAATGCATGTCGGGGGAATAGAGGAGTGAAGGCTTGAAGTTTCGAAATATTTTGTCTCGGCTTTTTTACTTTCATCTTTGTTTGCCCAATAATAAACAATTTTAGGTTTACTTAAGAAAGAGAAGTAATAAGGTATATCCCCTCTTTTTAACTGAATAATCTCAGAATCTAGTAACGAATTGAAGCTATTAGTTGATGGACTCTTAAGGGTGTTGTAATAGAAAATAGTTGGCGCAAGTACAATTCTGCTCACAACAAGAGACTTTTTTGTTGAGTTAAAAAGAGCTATTTCTAAATCTTTTTCTTTGTCTTTAAAAGCATTAAGGAAGGCATAAAAGCCGAAAATAATTTTACTGAAAATATCATAATCAGAAAATTCTTTTAAGTAACTAATTAAATGCCCAAGACCTGAGCAACACTCAAGATGATGAGCGTCTGCAACGCATAGGTCAACAAGTTTTACTTCGGTTGTAAAATGAAAGAATATTTCCAGGTCAATGGGCGCAAAGACAATCTTACCCTGTGAGATTCCAAATATAATATTACTTTTATGTAAGTCTTTAACACCAAGCAGTGCCATCAGGGCAAGTACTGCTCCAATTTGTTCAGCCTCCGAGTTAGAGATTAATCTATTGACTGGGTTGACATCTATATACTCGTAAATACTTTCGTCTGTACCTGGGCCATAGTTGGCTTTTCGGAAAACTAAGCGTGGTAAGCAGTCTAGTCCTATGGGAGAATGAAGTTCTAAAAACAATCTAAAAGTACTGTTTTCTGAATAAATTTTTTCTTCGAGAAATACACTTCGAGGTTTTGCTATGTAGCCTGAGTTTAGTTTATGAACTGATTTTGAAAAATTATGTTTATCAGAGTCCAAATCAATCATATCAGCTCATGAATATAGGTTTAAATGTTCACAATATATTTATTGCTAAGATCTTGCAAGAAATATATTGTACTATGGGCACACTAATAGTTAGAGGCTAGGAGTAAGGTTTAAAACAAGAGAGACGCTTTTTTAAGTAGGAAATGATGAAACCAATACTATTTAAAAGATTTGAATTAGAATTAAAGTTTCACAGACAGAGATTGGAGTTTCTCAATAAAAAGTGTGAATTTATTCAGGATGATAAGAAAATAAAAGGTGGGCTATACAAGTTTAATGATATATTTTTCAGAAAGCTTCATTTTGCTTACGGTGAGCTACTGAAAAGTAAACTTGGAATCTTTACTAAGCCTTCATATAACTTCCTGGTTCAATACCTTCCTGGTACTTTTCTTCCTCCACATCTTGACAGGAAGGAGTGTCAAATGAATTTAAGCCTGAGTATTTATGGTAAGAGCTTATTTGAAATTAATGGATTGGAGTATTTTCTTGAGCCTGGAGATGCAATTCTTTACAGTGGACAGGTTGAGCATCAAAAACATACTTACGGCGAATATCACTGCTCTGTGATATTTCACTTTGTAAAGGAAAGTGATTGAGAGGGGGGAGTTTCATTCAACTCATTCAAGATTCAGCATTGAAGCTAGAGTCAACGCTGGGTGGAAGGATACTTACTTCTATCGCTGCTTCTCAGTGGTTGAAGAGTGAAAAACTTGAAGACTTTTTTAATTATGATGAAGTAATAAACTATTCCAATACAGAAGAAGCTAGGCATAAAAAATATTATGCTTATGATCAATTTGGTGAAAGGCCTGTAACAGTTTTTAGAGGGAAAAATTTTTTTGTAGATATATATATATGGACGGAGCAAGATACTTCTTTGCATGATCATTCGTTTAGTGGTGCATTTCAAATACTGCGAGGCTCAGCAGTTCAAAGACGATACCGATACAATTCAAAGAGGATTAATCCACAGAATCATATCACTGAAGGTTCGTTAATTTATCAAAAAACAGAAAAGTTAACAAAGGGTAGTATTTGTCCTATCAACTTGGGTGAATCTTTTGTTCATAGAGTTATTCATTTAGAAAAACCGACTGTAACGATTTGTGTCAGAACCTATTGTTTGTTGGACTTCCAGTCAGCTTATAGTCGTAGTGGAAGGAAACTGACTTATAATAACTTAAAGGTTTCAAAAAAATTGGTATATTTGAAAGGGTTAAGGTCTGAAGCGCTAAAAGAGGAAATCGCTAAGATATCCAATTTAGGTGAGGTATATGCTATCAATCTATTTAGTGGCATAAGTCATGAGCAGTACGCTCTAAGTGACGAATTAAAAAAGTATCTTCAGAATATTTGTAGGGAGGAGTTGGCTGACTTTTTGGATGCAGATGACCCTTTGTTGAGTTTTCTTTCGCGAATAAAGAACTTCTAATAGCATTGCTAGATAAGATCATCTTTTTAAAGGGAGAGTAGATTTGAAGAAAATGAGCATTGTAAGTAGTGCGACTCGAATAAGGAATTTGAGTATGATTGGCGTTGCGATGGTGTTTTGCCTCCTTTTTGCATTGAATCCACTAAGGTATTATGTGGATCTAAGCTCAATACCAGCTGCAAATTCTCTTGAGTTGGTTTTGCAAAGGTTTAGCAATATCTATCCTTACTTGAGTAAATGGGCTTTTTTTACTTCGCATAATGGACTTTTGGAAAGTTCGGTTTTTATAGAAAAAGGAAATACGTTAGAGCGGATAGATGTTAGGATGAAAAGTAAGTTCATTAAACCAGTTTGGGGGGTAATTACACTTACGCGGATTTTATCCTCTGCCCCTTTTTTCAAGTTAATTAAGAGTAAAGACCCTTCTAAAGTATGCAATACATACGATCTAAGAAAAAATACAAACTACTATGTTTTTACTCAATTTTTTCTCAAGTCCTCTGAGGCTTTTAAAAAAACAAAGGTTGCTATCGAGAGTCAGAAAAAGCTTATAGGTCGCTTCACCCGAGGCGGAGGCGAGGATATTGCAATTATGGAGCTCTCTGAGAGTAAATGGATTGTAAGGTTTAAATGCTCTGGTTAGTGATGGTTAGATAATGATTATTTTTGAATTGGGAAAAAGAAACCTATTGTACATTTCTATTTTGTTTACTCTTATAGTTTTTCACAGCGAAAGACTTTATAATTTAGATTTGTATGCTTACCCTAAAACGAATGAACTTTGGATTGTAAAGCTTGTGCTAACATTTTTGTTGGGATCACTCTTCATCTCAATTTTTTACAGGAGGAGAGGAGTCCTCTTATTAGCTAATCTTTGTGCATTTTACTTATTTGGTGTTTTTGATCCTGTAAATTATGGTGCAGATACTTTTGCTGGAATGTTACTATTCATACATTTCTTTGTCGTTAACTGTAAAGATGACTTTTTGGGATTGATTGGTTTTGGAATTCTTGTTTTTATGTTGGTAGTAATCTATACATACTCAGGTTTTAGTAAGATGCTCGATCCCTCATGGAGGAATGGGGAGGTAGTTCTAAGTCTCTTGAATTCTGTTTCTGGTGGAGCAATTTATAAAATAAGAGGAATGGGTGCTGCGTGTCAAGTGGTTTCCTGGTTCGTTATACTTTTACAAGTCTTAAGTCCTTTGATTTTTGTTAAAAGATTAAGGGTGACCCTTTCTAGTTTCTTGATTGCTAAACACGTCTTGATAGGCATATTTCTTTTGCCATATTTCGGGATTTTATGTGTATTAATTCACTTAATTGTTATCTATTATACGAATAATGTGTTGGGTCATAAGCCTTACTTTGACAAAATAAAGAGATATTTATGAGAAGAACCTGAAGGGTACAGTCATTCTGGCTGTATGCTAAAGGTCGCAAAAAAATTTATTAACTGCCCCTTTACGTGGGGATGAACTTAAAGCCAAAGTAAACAACTAAAGCACAAGGCTGTGTTTTAAACAAATTTTACTAGAAGGCGTTAGGGCAGTTATTATTTTTTTTGGAAAAATGGAAAATAAAAAGTCTCTAGTCATTGGAAGCTCTTGAAATTATTGTTACAAAAACAGGTTAATCTTTCACTTCCAGACTTTGTCTTTAGGATCATCCCCAATCAAGTAGTTTAGTTAGAAAAACTTAAATCAACCTTTACGGGTGTATAATTTTCATACATTGCAATGCTTCATGATTGTCATGCTTAAATTTTTGTAGACAAATTATGTTAATTTTCGCATAACTATGAAACTTTTAATAAAAGAAGGATAGTAGAAGTATGTCTTTAACAGCCAAAGATAATGGGAAAAAGTGGATTCAAACTAGTGTTGCAATCACTTGTATGTTGCTTGTTTATATTTTAATCAAGTTTTTTACTCAAATGGGTGAATGGTTTGAGCTTGAATCAAAAATTCAATTTTATATGGCTGCAAGCCAGATTGTCTCTGTTGCAATTGCCTTTAGCGTTTTTGTTTATATTATCAAAAATGATAAGACGAGAACATTCTTAGAGGATGTTTACTCTGAAGCTATAAAGGTTGTATGGCCAGATAAGAATGAGACGGTTAAGCACACTATTGGAATTATGATCGGTGTCGCAATTGTAGGTACTTTATTAGCGGTATTTGATCTTGCTGCAACATGGCTATTAAGCTTAATTAATTAAGGAAAAGAGATGACTGAAGAAGTTAAAAACGAAGAAATTAACGAAACAGTAGAAAACTCTGAGGTTACAGCTGAAGCTGCTGAGGGTGAAGAATCAACAGGTGATTCAGATTTAGCTAAAGGCGATTCTCCGGATTTTAAATGGTATGTTACAAATGTGTTAAGTAATTATGAGGCGAGAGTAACTAAGACTTTAAAAGAAAGAATTCTTAATCATAATATGTCAGAGTATTTCGCAGAAATTTTAGTTCCTGAAGAGACAGTTGTGACAAGTGTTAATGGGAAGAAAAGAAATATTAAAAAGAAGTTTTTCCCAGGATATATGTTAATTAAAATGATCATGAATGAGAAGACATGGCATTTGGTTAAAAATACAGACAAAATTTCTGGCTTTGTTGGTGGTACACCTGATAAGCCTCAACCAATCTCCGATGAGGAAGCGGCTTATATGTTAGGTCAAACGCAGGACGGTTTCAAGAAGCCAAGGTCTGCAGCTTCTTACTCTGCTGGTGATTCTGTTAAGGTAATTGAAGGTCCATTTGCTTCATTTGTGGGTACTGTTGAGGCAGTTGCAGCTAACGGAAAATTAAAAGTAAATGTTTCTATTTTTGGTCGTCCAACTCCAGTAGAGTTAGATGATACGCAGGTAGAGAAAGCATAAAAAAATTAGTCCAATAAAGGACAAATATTAACTATACGGGAGACGATAAAAAGTCGCTTGAACCGAGGAGTAAAACATGGCAAAAAAAATCACAGGTTTTATTAAACTTCAAATCGAAGCTGGTAAAGCAAACCCAGCGCCGCCAATCGGACCTGCATTAGGTCAGAAAGGTGTTAACATTATGGAATTCTGTAAGGCATTCAATGCGAGAACGCAAAAAGAAGCTGGAACGGTTTTTCCAACGATCATTACTGTTTATTCAGATAGATCATTCTCTTTCATTACTAAGACACCTCCAGCGACTTACTTGTTGAAAAAAGGTTTAAAAAAGAAATCTTTTGCGAATAAGCCAGGTCACGAAGTAGCAGGTACTGTATCTGAAAAATTAGTTGAGGAAGTGGCAACTACAAAAATGCCAGACTTAACTGCAGCAGATATGGATGCAGCGAAAAGAACAATTGAAGGGTCAATTAGGTCAGCTGGTTTAAAGCTGGAGTACAAGTAATTTTAAGATTATTTCTTAAAACGAGGAGAATTTCATGAAAAAATTAAATGCAAAAAGAAAAGAAGCTTTCGCAAAAGTTGATACAAATAAAGTATATTCAGTAAAAGATGGAATTGCACTAGCTAAGGACGCTAGTTATGCAAAATTTGACGAGACTGTAGATGTTGCCTTTAGACTTGGTGTTGACCCAAGACACGCTGATCAAATGATTAGAGGTGCAATTGTTATGCCTGCAGGTACTGGAAAGAAAGTTAATGTTGTTGTAATTACTTCTGGAGAAAATATCTCTAAGGCTGAGGCGGCAGGTGCTGATTTAGTTGGTGGGGATGATATCATTCAGAAAATCCAAGGTGGTTGGATGGACTTTGACAGAGTTATCGCAACTCCAGATATGATGGGAAAAATTGGTAGAATTGCAAGAATTCTAGGGCCAAGAGGTTTAATGCCTAACCCAAAACTTGGTACTGTAACTACTGATGTAGAAAAAGCTGTTAAAGAGCAAAAAGCTGGTAAGGTTGAATATAGAACTGAAAAAACTGGTATTATTCATGTTCCAGTTGGAAAAAAGTCTTTTTCTGATGAAGATCTAATTGAAAACTTCAAGGCAATTGCAAGTGCTCTTGTTAGAGCAAAGCCAGCGAGTGCTAAGGGTACATATATCAAGTCTGTTACTATCAGTACTTCAATGGGTGCGGGTGTAAAGCTTGATACAAATGAAATCGGTGGATTAGTTTAATAGTAAAATACTAAATAATTGGGGTTGATGAAAGCCGGCTCACTTGGATGTGAATAAGTCCTGCCCAAATCCCCCTCCAATATTAACGTAATTAGGAGGAATTAATGATTACACGTGAAAGTAAAACTGCTGTAATTGCTGACCTCAAAGAGAAAATCGAAAATTCAAGAGCTCTATTTCTTACCAATGTAATAGGTATGGAAGCTAATCAGGCAGTTGAATTAAGAAAGCAAGTTAGAGATGCTAAAGGTGCTCTAGTTGTTACAAGAAATACTCTTTTTGGAAAGGCGGCAGAAGGTACTTATGCAGAAGAACTGCTTAAGGATCTAAAAGGAACAAACGCTGTAGCATTCGCATTTGAAGACGCTCCTGGTGTAGCGAAAGCTTTACTTGAAACAAGTAAGGAAATTGAAGTCGTTAAACTAGGTAAAGGGTTTTTGGGTCAAGATGCTCTAGATGAAAATCAAGTTATGGCACTTGCCAAACTTCCGTCAAGAGACGAAATGCTTGGTACATTACTGGCTACTTTTCAGGCTCCAGTTTCATCACTCGCTAGATTGTTAAATGCAATCAAAGATGAGTGTGAGTCTCAAGGTGTTGAAAAAGCAGCTGATTTAAAAGTTGAAGCAAAAGCTGAAGAAGCTGAAGCTTAAAAAATGTCTGTTTATTCAGGCTTAATGGATTTAAAAAAATTTTAGGAGAATATTATGTCACTTACAAAAGAACAAATAATTGATGCAATCGCTAACATGACAGTTTTAGACTGTGCAGAATTAGTAAAAGAAATGGAAGAAAAATTTGGTGTTTCTGCTGCACCTGTAGCCGTAGCTGGAGCTGCTGCTGGTGGTGAAGCTGCTGAAGAGAAAACTGAATTTGACGTTGTTTTAGCAGAAGCTGGTGCTAAGAAGATCAACGTTATTAAAGAGGTTAGAGGAATTACTGGACTAGGTCTTAAAGAAGCAAAAGAAATGGTAGAAGGTGCTCCGAAAACTATTAAAGAAGCAGTAGCTAAAGATGAAGCTGAAGAAATCAAGAAAAAGCTTGAAGCTGCTGGTGCAAAAGTAGAATTAAAATAATTTCTGCAACGCGCATTTAAATTAAATAAAAAAAATGATGGAAGTGCACATTGTGTACTTCCATTTTTGTGTATGTAATTGTAAAAACAACTAATTGTTTTTAAAAATATCGTTTCTCAGGAGTCAGTCAAATGACAAAAGTTTTCAGCCCTAATGAGTGGTACCGTTGTAGCTTTGGCAGAAGTGAGCAAGTTATCGAACCTCCTACGTTAATGAGGCTTCAAATCAAATCTTATGAAGATTTCTTACAAAGAGATATCCCTCCTGCCAGAAGAGAGGATCTTGGTCTACAAGCTGTATTTAAATCAGTTTTCCCAATCTACGACTTTAATAAAACCGTTTCCCTAGAGTTTGTTAGTTACTCTCTAGAGGAGCCTAAATACTCTGTTCAAGAGTGTAAGGCGAGAGGTCTTTCGTATGAATCACCCCTTAAGGTAACAGTTAGATTAGTATTTTATGATATTGATGAAGAGAATGAAGAAAATAGAACGATCTCGTCCATTAAAGAGCAGGAAGTTTACTTAGGTAATATTCCTTTAATGACTGAGACAGGTTCTTTTGTATATAATGGTACTGAGAGAGTAATTGTATCTCAATTACATAGATCTCCAGGTATCATCTTTGAACACGATAGTGGTAAGAAACACTCAAGTGGTAAGCTACTTTATAGTTCAAGAATAATCCCTCATAGAGGTTCATGGTTAGATTTCGAATTTGATCATAAAAACGTTCTTTATGCGAGAATAGATAGAAAGAGAAAACTACATGCTACTGTAGTTTTAAAAGCGCTTGGATATTCTGTTCCAGAGCTACTTAAATTGTTTTATGAAAAAGAAACAATTAATTTAGAAGATAATAATTACTCAAGAACTTTGGATTTTGATCTTATGCAAGGTGCAAGAGCTGAAGAGGATATTTTAGATCCGAAATCAGGTAAGGCCCTTGTTAAAAAAGGTAAAAAGGTAACAAAGGTATCTGTTAAGAAGATGAAAGAAGCGGGGATTGATTCTCTTCCTCTAACTCTTGAGCAGGTTGTTGGTAAAGTTCTTTTTGATGATATTTATGATGAAGAGACTGGTGAAGTCATTGCTTCAGCTAACGAAGCTTTAACTGAAGATAAGGTTTTTGACCTTATGAAAGCAGGAATCTCTTCTGTAGACGTTCTGTATATTGATGGAGTTAACTTCTCTGATCAAATAAGAAACACATTATTACTAGATAAATCAAATTCTTATGAAGATGCTTTAATTAAAATCTTTGAAAGATTAAGACCTGGTGAACCTCCAACAGTTGAGGCCGCTGAAACTTTATTTGAATCATTGTTTTTCGACGACTCGAGATATGATCTATCTAGAGTTGGTAGGATGAAGATCAATTATAAGTTTGGTTTAGACATTCCTGTTGAAAACACAACTCTTACTAAAGATGATATTATTAGAACTGTTAAATACCTTGTAGATCTTAACAATGGTAAGGGTAGAGTTGATGATATTGATCACCTTGGTAACAGAAGAGTAAGAGCGGTAGGTGAGCTTCTTGAGAACCAATTTAGAGTTGGTTTAGTAAGAATGGAAAGAGCAATCAAAGAAAGAATGATTGCCATTGAATTAGATACTATGATGCCTCATGATTTAGTTAACCAGAAGCCTGTAGCTGCTGCTGTTAAAGAGTTTTTTGGATCATCTCAACTATCTCAGTTCATGGACCAGACAAACCCACTTTCAGAAGTTACTCACAAAAGAAGACTTTCGGCTCTTGGGCCAGGTGGTCTTACAAGAGAGAGAGCTGGATTTGAGGTTCGAGATGTTCACGCAACTCACTATGGTAGAATGTGTCCAGTAGAAACTCCAGAGGGACCGAACATTGGTCTAATCACCTCTCTTGCAACTTTTGCAAAAGTTTCTGAATATGGATTTATTGAAACACCATATAGAGAAGTATCTGAAGATATGTCTGTTTCCACAAAAGTAAAATATTTTTCTTCTTTTGAAGAGGAAGGAAAAATTATCGCGCAAGCAAATACAAACTTCATCACGGATGGAAAACTTGAAGGTAAGTTAATTCCTTCAAGAAGAAAAGGTGAACTAGCATTAGTTGATGCTGATGAAGTAGATCTAATGGACGTTGCACCTTCTCAAATGATCTCGATTGCAACATCATTGATTCCATTCTTGGAGCATGATGATGCCAACAGAGCCCTGATGGGGTCAAACATGATGAGACAGGCAGTCCCTGTTGTTAAGACAGATGCTCCAATTGTAGGTACTGGTATTGAAAGTATTGTAGCTAGAGATTCTGGTGCAATTCTATTTGCCAAAAATAGCGGAAGAGTAATCTTCGTTGATTCTAACAGAATTGTTATCCAAAAGGACCACGTTAAAGATGGTGAATCAGCTGTAGATATTTACAAACTAGTTAAGTATCAAAGAACAAACCAAAATACTTGTAACAACCAAAAAGCTCTTGTTAAAGAAGGTGATATCGTTAAGGTAGGAGATGTTATTGGTGATGGTCCTGGTACACAATTTGGAGATTTAGCTCTTGGTCAAAACGTTCTTGTAGCGTTCATGCCTTGGGGTGGTTACAACTACGAGGATTCTATCCTGATCTCTGAGGAATTACTTGCACAAGATGTATTTACTTCAGTTCATATTGAATCTTTTGAAATCGAAGCTAGAGATACTAAGCTTGGTAAGGAAGAGATTACTAGAGATATTCCTAACGTAAGTGAAGAAGCTCTTAAAGATCTTGACGAGGCAGGTATTATTAGAGTTGGTGCTGTAATTAAGCCAGGTGATATTCTTGTTGGTAAAATTACTCCAAAAGGTGAAACTCAATTATCTCCTGAGGAGAAGCTTCTAAAAGCAATCTTCGGTGATAAGGCAGGTGATGTAAAAGATACTTCACTGAGAGTTTCTTCTCATGTTCACGGAACTGTTGTTAATGCTCACGTATTCACAAGAGAAGGTGTTGAGTTGGATTCAAGATCTAAATCAATCATCGAAAAAGAAACTGAGTTAATTAGAAGAGATGAGGCAATTGAAATTAAAGCTATTCAATCTTCATCACTTAAAAATATTGCAGAAATGCTTAAAGGTGCAAAGACAATTGATACTTTAGTATCTGAAGATGGTTCAACTGAACTTCTTGGAAAAGGTGCTGAAATAACAGTTGAAGCTTTAACAGCTGTGCCTTTTGAGTTAATTGGTTATTTACCTTTAGAAGCAGATCTAGAAGATAAACTAACTGAATATTTTGCTGATATTAGAAATAGAATTAACCTTGTTAGACAGAAAGCTAATGATGAGATCGCTAAATTGCACAAAGGTGATGAACTTCTTCCTGGTGTAATTAAAAAAGTTATTGTTTACGTAGCAATCAAAAGAAAGCTACAAGCTGGTGATAAAATGGCCGGTAGACACGGTAACAAAGGGGTTATTTCAAGAGTTCTTCCAAAAGAAGATATGCCATATCTTGCTGACGGTGATCCTGTTCAAATCGTTCTTAACCCACTAGGGGTACCTTCAAGGATGAATATTGGACAATTACTTGAGCTACACCTTGGTTGGGCCGGTAGAGGATTAGGTCAAAAGATTGGTTACATGCTTGAAGAAAAGTATGAGGCTAACAAGTTCAGAGATTTAATTTCAAAAATCTATAAAAAAGATCATGTTGATGCATGGTTGAAGAAAGCTTCTGATAAGCAAGTTTTTGAAGTTGCAAATCAACTTAAGACAGGTGTTAGATTCTCAACTCCAGCATTTGATGGTGCCAGAGAAAGAGATATCGAAGATATGTTAGAACTTGGTGACTTAGATAAGTCAGGTAAAACTACTTTATTCAACGGGATTACTGGAGAGGCATTCTCTGAGGAAGTAACAGTTGGAACAATGTATATGCTTAAACTACACCACCTTGTTGATGAAAAAATTCACGCAAGATCTACGGGTCCTTACTCACTTGTTACTCAGCAACCACTTGGTGGTAAGGCTCAGTTTGGTGGTCAAAGACTTGGGGAAATGGAAGTTTGGGCACTTGAGGCATACGGTGCAGCTTATACCCTTCAAGAATTCTTAACAGTTAAATCTGATGACGTTGTTGGTAGAACAAGAATGTATGAATCGATTGTTAAGGGTGAAAAAGTTCTTGAGCCAGGGTTACCTGAATCTTTTAACGTACTTGTTAAAGAATTACAGGCGCTAGCTCTAGATATGAAGCTTGAAGAACCAACAGTTGAAGGACTTTAATTTTAAAATAATTGTGAGAGGCAATACTCTATGAAAGATTTATTAAACTTTTTTGATAAACCAAAAGATCCAGTAAGTATTGAAGCGGTTTCTATAAGAATCGCTTCTCCAGATACCATTAGAGAATGGTCTTTTGGTGAAGTTAAAAAACCAGAAACAATAAACTATAGAACGTTTAAGCCAGAAAGAGATGGTCTTTTCTGTGCAAAAATCTTTGGACCAATCAAAGATTACGAATGTATCTGTGGTAAATATAAGAGAATGAAGCACAGAGGTGTTGTTTGTGAAAAGTGTGGTGTTGAAGTTACACTTTCAAAGGTAAGAAGAGAAAGATGTGGTCACATCGAATTAGCTTCTCCTGTTGCACATATCTGGTTTTTGAGATCACTACCTTCAAGAATCGGTGCTCTTTTAGACTTCTCTCTTAAAGACTTGGAAAGAGCTCTTTATAATGAAGCTTTTATCGTTTTAGAATCTGCTACAGATGGGCAAGATGGTGGTCTTCAAGTTGGTTCAATCCTGTCTGAAGGTAAAGCTATGGAGCTTAAAGCTGCTGGTGTCGACTTTAAAGTTGGTATGGGTGGTGAAGTTGTTAAAGATCTATTAGCCAAAGTTGACTTAGATACTTTAAATAAAGAATTGAGAAGAACACTAGCTGAAACTAAAACAGAATTAGCTAAAGCAAAATTAATCAAAAGATTAAAAGTTGTTGAATCACTTCTTAAATCTCCAAATAAGCCAGAATGGTTTATGATGGATGTTATTCCAGTTCTACCGCCAGACTTAAGACCTCTAGTTCCACTAGAAGCTGGTAGATTTGCTACTTCTGATCTTAATGATCTATACAGAAGAGTAATCAATAGAAATAACAGATTAAAAAGACTTAAAGAGTTAAATGCACCTGAAATTATTATTAGAAATGAGAAAAGAATGCTTCAAGAAGCAGTTGATGCTCTTTTTGATAATGGTAGAAGAGGTAAAGTATTCACTGGAGCTAATAAGCGTCCACTAAGATCTTTATCTGATATGCTTAAAGGTAAACAAGGTCGATTCCGTCAAAACCTTCTTGGTAAAAGGGTTGATTACTCTGGACGTTCGGTTATCGTTGTTGGTCCGAATCTAAGATTACACCAATGTGGTCTTCCGAAAGCTATGGGTCTAGAGCTATTTAAACCTTTTATTTACAATAAACTAATTGAAAAAGGTCACTGTACAACTATTAAAGTTGCCAAAAGAATGGTTGAGCAGCAAAAACAAGAAGTTTGGGATATCCTAGACGATGTTGTTAGAGAGCATCCAGTTCTTCTAAACAGAGCTCCAACTCTTCACAGACTTGGTATCCAAGCCTTTGAACCAGTACTTATTGAAGGTAAAGCTATTAGACTTCACCCTCTAGTATGTACTGCATTCAACGCTGACTTTGATGGTGACCAGATGGCGGTACACGTACCACTTTCACTTGAAGCGCAAATCGAATGTAGAATTTTAGCGATGTCTACAAACAATATCTTATCTCCTAAAGATGGGACTCCAATTATTGTTCCTTCTCAAGATATTGTTCTTGGTATGTATTACATGACAAGAATTAGACCTTACGCTAGAGGGTATGGACAGATTTTTTCTTCAAAAGAAGAAGCTCAATTTGCTTACCATACTGGGAAGCTTCACTTGCAAGCTCCAGTTAAAGTAAGAATTGAGGGGGGAACTGTTGAGACTACAGTTGGTAGAACTTTTGTTCACGATATCATTCCAGAGTGTCTAAGCTTTGCTGATATTAATAAGGTTCTTAATAAGAAAGAATTAGGAAAGCTTTTAGATCTTGCCTATAGAAAAGGTTCTGAAAAGGATACAGTTCTACTTGCTGATGCAATTATGCAAACTGGTTATTCTTATGCAACTAAAGCAGGGATTTCTATTAACGTTAAAGATATGGTTATTCCAGATGAGAAAAAGTCAATTATTGAGGCTTCTCAATCTGAGGTTGATCAGATCACAACAGAATATAATGAAGGTTCTATCACTAACGGTGAGAGATATAATAAAATTGTCGATGTTTGGGCACAAACAAACGAAAAACTTTCAAAAGTTATGATTGACGGTCTTTCATTAGAAACATTCAAATCTGAAAGAGATGGTGAAGAAGACAAAGTTGCTCCTTCATTTAACTCTGTTTATATGATGGCCGATTCTGGAGCAAGGGGTTCTGCAACTCAAATGAGACAACTTGCAGGTATGAGGGGTCTAATGGCTAAGCCTTCTGGTGAAATCATTGAAACTCCAATTACATCTAACTTCCGAGAAGGTCTATCAGTTCTTGAGTACTTTTCATCTTCACACGGTGCTCGTAAAGGTCTTGCCGATACAGCACTTAAAACAGCGAACTCTGGTTACTTAACTAGAAGACTGGTTGATGTAGCTCAAGATGCAATTATCAGAAATCACGACTGTGGCGCTGATGATGGAATTGTTTTAACGTCAAGAATTGATAATGGTGAAATTTCTCAGCACGTAGCTCAAAGAGTTAGTGGTAGGGTTGCACTAGAAGATGTTAAGGCTAAAGATGGTTCAGTTCTGTTTCCTAAAAACCATATGTTCACTGAAGCTGATATTGAAACTATTGAATCTGAAGATATTGACCAAATTGCAGTTAGATCAGTTCTGACATGTAAAGAAAAGTATGGATTCTGTGCTCTTTGTTTTGGACGAGATCTTTCTAAAGGAAATATGGTCTCTGTTGGTGAGGCAGTTGGTGTAATTGCAGCTCAATCAATTGGTGAGCCTGGTACACAGCTTACAATGCGTACATTCCACGTTGGGGGTACTGCAACTGCTGGTGCACAAGTAAATAAAATGGAATCTAAAACAGCAGGTATCATCGCTTATGACAATGTAAAAACTGTTACAAGAGAAGATGGATCTGTAATTATCATGAATAAGATCGGGGAAATTGTAGTTAAAACCGATCAAGGTGATGAGAAAGAAAGATATCCTGCTCAGTATGGTGCTACAATCTTCTTTAAAGATGGTGATACGGTAAACGTTGGGGATAAAATCCTTGAGTGGGACCCGTTTGCGATGCCTGTAATGTCTGAAGTTAGAGGTAAAGTAAAATTTGAAGATATGATTGTTGGTTCAACGGTTAAAGAAGAAATGGATGCTGTTACAGGTCTTTCTCATAAGGTTGTTACTGAAACTAAGGTAAAAGAGGATGCTTCTAAGCAACCACAAATTATCCTTGTTGATGAGAACAATAATCCAATTCTTATTCCTGGAACTAAAAGACAAGCTATATATAGACTTCCTATTGGAGCTCACATCACGGTTAACGAGAATGATGAGATCGATGCTGGTACCGTAGTTGCTAAGGTTCAAAGAGAATCTACAAAGACTAAGGATATTACAGGGGGTCTTCCAAGAGTTGCTGAGCTTTTTGAAGCTAGAAAACCAGCAAACTCTGCTCTAATTGCTGATACTGCAGGTACAATTGAATTTGGACCGGAGGTTAGAGGATCAAGAAGAGTTATTATTAAGCCAGAAGAGGGTGGTGAGCCTTCTGTTGTAGCAATTCCAAAGGGTAGATACGTAATCGTTAATGAAGGTGACTACGTAAGAGTTGGTGATCCAATCATGGATGGTCCAACAAACCCACATGAGATTTTAAGAGTATTAGGTATCAAGGCTGTTGCTGCTTATATTGTTGATGAAATTCAGGAAGTATATAGACTTCAGGGTGTTAATATCGATGATAAACACATTGAGGTAATTGTTTCTCAAATGCTTAAGAAAGTAGAGATTACTAATCCGGGTGACTCATTATTTGTTGATGGAGATTCGGTAATGAAAACAGCTTTCTTGGATGAGAATGAGAAATTACTTGCTGATGGTATGGATCCAGCTAAGGCTAGGCCAATCCTACTAGGGATTACAAAGGCTTCACTAAGTACTGATTCATTCCTATCTGCAGCCTCTTTCCAAGAGACGACTAAAGTTCTAACTCAAGCTACTTTAGAAGGTAAGAAAGATTACCTAAGAGGTCTTAAGGAAAATATCCTTATGGGTAGATTAATTCCTGCTGGTACAGGTGTTCCAAGATATGTGGATTACCAAGCAGAAGTTAAGTCTGATGAGGATCACGTTAGCTTACAATTTTAATAAAACTTCTATGGAATGGTTAAAAAAACTTAACCATTCCATAGAAAAAACTTGAACTTACTTGGGCCACGTGTTAAAAGCTCAAGCTACTTATATTATTTTTTGCGTTTAATAGAAGTAAAAAGAACATTTTGAAGGAGCAATAATGCCAACTATTAATCAATTAGTTAGAAAGGGAAGAACGGCAAAGTACGAAAAAACTAAGTCGCCAGCCCTAGTCGCATGTCCACAGAGAAGAGGGGTATGTACAAGAGTCTACACAACTACTCCAAAGAAACCAAACTCTGCGATGAGAAAGGTTTGTAAGGTTAAACTAACATCTGGATTTGAGGTAATCTCATATATCGGTGGTGAAGGTCATAACTTACAAGAACACTCGATCGTATTGATAAGAGGTGGAAGGGTTAAGGATTTACCAGGGGTTAGGTACCACACAGTTAGAGGTGCCCTAGATACATCTGGTGTTGATAAAAGAAGACAGCGTCGTTCTAAGTACGGTGCTAAGAAGCCTAAGTCTTAAGGGGTAAGTAATGAGTAGAAAACATAGAGCACAAACAAGAGAAGTTTTACCTGATCCAAGATACAATGATATCGTGGTTACTAAATTCATCAATGCTTTAATGATTGGTGGGAAAAAAGCAGTTGCTGAAAAAATCGTTTATGGTGCATTTGATTTAGCTGAGAAGAAATCAGGTGAAGAAGGTATCAAGATTTTTAAGAAAGCAATGTCTAATATCAAGCCAGCTGTTGAGGTTAAATCAAGAAGAATTGGTGGAGCAACTTACCAAGTTCCTGTTGAAGTTAGACCTAATAGAAGACAATCTTTAGCTATTAGATGGTTAAGAGATCATTCTAGAGGTAGAAATGGTAAGACAATGGTTGAAAGACTTGCTGATGAGTTAGTGGATGCAGCTAACAACAGAGGTGGAGCTATTAAGAAAAGAGAAGACGTTTACAAAATGGCTGAAGCCAACAAGGCGTTTGCTCACCTTAAGTGGTAATCTGATTAATCAAATTATTTACTATAGAGAAAAGGAGAACTTAGGTTCTCCTTTTTTATTTTCTGAATATATAATCTAAGATTATTTCAGACATTTCTTTGGAAGGATGTACAGAGTCGTGAAAATAGTGAAAAGAATCATACTTTCTACTATTTAGCTCTTTTGTATCCACAAAATCTTTGAGATTACTAGATAGTTCGCTTAGGTACTTGTGGTACATTCTTTTTAAATGAGGCGTGTTTTGAATTTTGGCGTAGTGTCCATGGGATACTGGAGCTGCAAATGTAATTAATTGAATATTATTTTTTATACATATTTTTTGAATATCTAGTAAAATGCGCAATCTATCATAATCAAATGTATAATCTAAATTATTTCCTTGTTTGATTCTAACTGGCTGCTTTTTGGGTTTACTGTAAATATAGTCACCATTTTCGAGATAAATATGTCTGGCTTTCCCAAATGTGTTAACAAAAATAACACGAAAACTATCTCTTAAGGCATCTAGGGTAAAAGAATTATTATCAAAGATCTTTTTAACTTGTTTTTTCTCTCTTAGGAATTTTGTTAAGGGGGAGTTAAATAGCCTATTATCAACCTTGTACTTAGCATCTAGTCCCGCAAAATCTATCTGGAGAAGAATTAACTTTGGATTGTATTTTGAGAGAATATGTTTCACCTGAGCAAGATAATCAATAGGAGTAGAGTGTTGTACGGCATAATTATAAGTCAAAAGGCCTGTAAGCTCATTAAGTTTTTGGGTAGGGTATCGGTGGGCTGAAGAGCTTCCTAGGATAAAAGCATTATATTTCTTTTTTGAACTTTCAAGTTGGTAGAATTTATTTTCTCTACTTTGAGCTACAGCCTTAGTTTCAAAACCAAAAAGATTATTTCCAAGCTTATTGTAAGGATCAATGGACCATATTAAGCCAACAAAAAGTGTTAGAAATAAGATACTTGAAATAAAAAATGTTTTTATAAAACTATTCATAATTAAAAATTAAAGTAAATAAAGTCACTCATTCGATTTAGTCCCAGTAAACAAAGTACGAATATAAAACTTATTTGTATGGCCAAGCGCCTATTTGGTTTAAAATTATCCATAAGAGCCATGGAGTTTTCCTTTTTGAAAACAATAAAGAGACAGACTAGAACCAATATTAAATTCAAATTTTCATCATTATTCATATAAGGTCCTAATTCAATCCCCCAACTTTTTATAAGGTCCCTAGAAACTATTCCTTTTGGAAATTGGAAATAACTAAGACCAAACATACCCTTAAAAATGGCAAAAGCCGTTTCAAGCTTTTCTGCTCTAAATATTGTGAAAACGATATTAATAAATTGAAAGGTAAGAAAAATGGCTAACCATTTAGGTAATTTTATTTTCTTCTTCTTCATTATGTGGTTGGTCACTATAACTAAGCCGTGAAGCGCACCATAAAGAACAAAGGTCCAAGCGGCTCCATGCCATAGACCTGCAATACACATTGTAATGAAAATTGAAATCATTGAGTTCGTAAATGAGAACTTTGGCATCGATCTTAGCAGTGGTGTAAAGATATATGTGGTTATAAACTGGCTTAAGGTTATATGCCATTTAGTCCAAAAGTCGATGATATTTCTAGCCTTGAATGGAGAATTAAAGTTCTTTGGAAGTTTTATGTTAAACAACATTCCAAGACCTATGGCCATATCTGAATAGCCGCTAAAGTCGAAGTAAAGTTGCATTGAATATGAGAGACTTGTTCCCCAGGCATGAAAAAAATGAAATACTTGAGTTTCATTAAAACCTTCATTTGCCCAAACTGCAAAGGTATCTGCTAGTAAAACTTTTTTTCCAAGACCAATAACAAAAACGAAAATTCCAAGAGCAATATTATCTGGAATAAGCTTGGCTTTATCCTTATCTTCAAATTGTGGCATTACATTTTGGTAATGAACAATCGGTCCTGCAATTAACTGAGGAAAGAATGACACAAACAAAGCATATTTATGAAAAGCGACTTTTTTTGCTAAGCCTTCATATACATCGACAAGGTAAGCGATTTGTTGCAGAGTAAAGAAGCTTATACCTAGTGGAAGCATGACTTTAGCAAAGTTATATTCAGTACCTAAGACCCAGTTAAGGTTATCCATAAAGAAGTTCTTGTATTTGAAATATCCAAGTAAGCCTATGTTGAATAAAATACCTAGAAGAAAATAGGACTTCTTAACTTTGTGGATATTTGTATTAAAGATTTTACCCGATAAAAGGTAATTAAATAAAATTGATCCGGTAATTAGTGGTAGATATGATATTTCCCAGTATCCATAAAAAACCAGAGAAGAGGCAATTAGCCACCATTTAGATAAATTATTTCCATTGTTTAATCTTCCAACCAGGTAGTATCCAGCAAAAACCACAGGAAGGAAGACAAAAATAAAGATATATGAATTAAATAACATTATGAGATTTTAGTTGATATTAAATCTATCATGTCTCCAACATTTTTAAGGTCTTGTAGTTCACCTAAGGCAAATCTTATTTTGAAATGTCCTTCGATATTTGAAATTAATTCGATGTGAGAAAGAGAATCCCATTCATCAATATCTTCTGCACTTGTCTCTCTTTGGATATTTAAGTTTTGATCATCAAATGTATTTTTTAAAATTTCAGTAATTTGATTTAAAATAATTTCAGTACTCATTGTTATTCCTCTAAATGATAACTTTTAAGGGTTTTCTTACAGATCTTTCCATTATCGTTTAAAGGAAAGCTATCGACTAGAATAATTTTTTCAGGAATTTGGTATTCGAGAAGAATTTTCCCTAAGTCTTTTTTAATTTCTTTAAGTTGTCTTTCTTCTTTTAGCTTTAGATAGCAAATCGTTGTATTTTGAGTTAGTTCATTTGGGATGGCAAATGTTACAGCATTTTCAACGTATGGCTGAGTTAAGATATATGAGTCGATATCTAAAAGATTAATCCGATAACCTCTATACTTGATGGTATCGTCCATTCTCCCAACTATAAAAAATTCTCCTGAAGCATTTTGGTAGCTGATATCTCCAGTTCGATAATAAGTTGCCCCTTCAAATTCGATGAGGACTTCTTTTGTCATTTCTGGATTGTTGGCATATCTCTTCATTAATTGACCGCCGCCTAAAAGCAGTTCCCCTTTGTCTCCTAGAGTTACTTTTTTACCATCTTTAACAATTATTCCAGTTGTTGTTCCTAAAGTTTTACCGACAGAAATATTATTATTATCAAGGTCAGTATCATTAAAGTTCATCCTTTTAGCATGGGAATAAACAGGGACTTCGGTCACCCCATATAAGTTATTAACTTCGACATGAGAAAAGTGCTCAACACACTTATTATAAAGGCCTGTCGTAAATCTTGCTCCACCCATTACTACCGAGGTAAGACTTGAATAATTAGCTCTGGTCCGTACAGATTCTTCTAAAAGCATATTGAAATTATTCACAACAGTATTTAAGAAGTTAATCCTCTTCTGTTCTATTTCTAGTGCTAAAGTGAAGATATTTCCAGTGAAGTTTGAAAAATGAACTGAGCATCCCTTATGTAAAAACAATCCAACATCAATTAAAGAAATATCAAAGGTAAAATCTGCAACCTGTAACAAGTTACTATCTCCACTTACTTTTTCAAAGTATTCATTACACCAATCCCAAAAATCGTTAATTGATGTTCTTGAAACAACTACTGCCTTGGGCTTTCCCGTACTTCCAGAGGTACAAATCGTGTATAACGTATCGTGTTTATCGTGTTTAAGAGGAGTTGATTCCTTTAAATCTCTTTCTTTTAAAATCTCATCTAGTTTTTCTTCGGTTAGAAGTACTTTAAAGCCAGCTTCATTTTTAATTTGTTCAACTCTTGAGTCTGGATAATTTGCCCGCATTGGAACATAAGGAATCCCTGTTTCCATACAAGCAAGCATAGTCATTAGGTATCTAGGGTTTTTTTCTAATTTGATTCCTATTGCATTATCTCTTTTTAAGTTTTGGAGTAAATAGTTTTTTAGGGTAATATATTCTTCTCTAAATTGATTTTCGCTATATTTTTCACCCTTAGTATTATAAAGGTTAAAAGATTTATCAAAGATTCTAGTTCTAATAAGTTTTTGAATTTCCATTATAAAAAATTACTTTAAAGAGGTCATTTTATCAAACATAATTTCTTTTGATTTAGTGCTCAGGAAAGGTGATAATAGCCAAGCTAATTTAATGGAAAAAGTGAAGTACTATGCTTTTTAATGAAAATATTGAGACCTGGAATAAGGTTACAGAAATTCTTAAGACTTACTTTGAAGAAAATAGTGATCCTACGACTCCGGTAGTGAATTATAAAAGTGGAGCAGAGCTTCAGTCACTGATTGATTTAAAGTTAAATAACGAAGGGGTAGAAATGCTTGATCTCTTAAAAGATATCGAGCAATACTTGAAATACAGTGTTAGGACAACTCACCCACAGTTTAACAACCAGCTTCAGGCAGGTGCAAACTTTGAATCTTTGCTTGGTGAGTTGATTTCATTTGTAACGAATACTACGATGGCTACATATGAAGTAGCTCCAGTAGCAAGTCTACTTGAGTCGAAGTTAATTCATGAAATCAATTCTATCCTTGGCTATGAAGAGGGTGGAGGAATTATGTTAACTGGTGGAAGTAATGCTAATCTTTTAGCTCTTCATTGTGCCAGAAATAGTCATATCTCAGAGGCTAAGTTTAAGGGAAATCAAGGCCTAGATCTTTGTGTTTTTGTTTCTGAAGAAGCACATTATAGTTTTAAAAAAGCTGTAATGCTTATGGGAATTGGTTTAGATAATTTAATTTTAATTAAAGCTGATTCAAACGGAAAAATGATTCCTGAAGACCTTGAAAACCAAATTAAGATCGTTAAAGATGAAGGAAAATATCCTCTTATGATTGCATCAACATTTGGTACTACAGTTAAAGGAGCATTTGATCCTCTCGAAGAAAATCAAAAAATAGCAGAAAAATATAATATTTGGCATCATATTGATGGTGCTTGGGGTGGTGCAGCCCTTTTTTCAAATATTTTAAGAGAGAAACTTTTGATTGCAAAACAAGCCGATTCGTTTACTTTCGATGCACACAAAGTATTAGGGACCGGAATTATCACCTCTTTTTTGCTAACAAAGAGAGAGGGAGCAATTTTAGCAGCAAATAGTGGCGGGGGAAGTGAATATCTATTTCATCATTATGAAAATGCTGACTTTGATACAGGTAAGGCAAGTCTGCAGTGTGGACGTAAAGTAGATGCTTTAAAATTTTGGCTTATGTGGAGATCCCGTGGACTTCAAGGCTTAACTGATTTCGTTGATGGACAGTATCGAAAAGCTCAGTATTTAAAAGAGAAGCTTACAAGTAGTGATAGGTTCCAAGTTCTGTTTAAGCCAGAGTTTTTAAATATTTGTTTTCAAATTAAGCCAAAAAATGAATCTTTGGAAATTAATCAATTTAATTTGGATTTAAGGTTTAAGTTAGTGAAACAAGGTAAGTATTTGGTTAATTTCTCAAGAGAAAAAGATGGGACTACATATTTTAGATATGTACTTACAAATTCTAGGACAGAAGAAATACATCTAGACCGGTTCATTGATGATTTAATTATATTGGCTGATAGCTAGGACCTGTGAGTAATTATTGTTTAATCTTTTTACAGTACTTGAAATCTTTTCTAGTTCACTAAATTATAACTCCATTCTGTGAGATCCTGTATGGAGCGGAGGGAAATTTTGAGAAATTTTATTTTTTTGATATCTATCTTTATATCTTTTTCAGTGAATTATTGTTTCGCTTTTATTTCCTCGCCTGATGCTAGTCCGTATGGTGTAAAGGTTTTGAATAATTTAGTTTCAAGAGATAGAGTAAGCTTTGAGGCTAAAAGAATAGATAAATATTTAAATGATTTGTATGTCGTTATGGTGTCGGTTGATAATGAGCCTGTTGGTTATATCAATCCAAAAAGAGGAGATTTCTATAAATTTGTTGTTGGAATGGATAAATCCGAAAACGAATTTGTTAAAGTAGCTAAAATTTTTTTGGGAACAGAAGAGGATTGTAAAAAAATAATAGATGGAATAACAAATCCTGATTTACACTATGATTACTTGCATATTGTTAGAGGAAATGAAATCAAGCGAGATATTCAGCATTATCCTATAGAAAATATTTATCTTATATCACTCTAAATCAAATTAAATGACATTATTCTTAAAATCGGTTAAGTATTAGTAACAATTAACATGTAACTGGTTTAGAGAGTTTATGAAAAATCTAGAAGATCTACGAAATATTGGGATTATGGCCCATATCGATGCTGGTAAGACCACGACTACTGAAAGAATTTTGTATTATACGGGAGTAAATTATAAAATTGGTGAGGTTCATGATGGGACTGCAACTATGGATTGGATGGTTCAAGAGCAGGAAAGAGGTATTACAATAACTTCTGCTGCTACTACATGTAAGTGGAATAATAAAAAAATAAACATCATTGATACTCCTGGCCATGTAGACTTTACTATTGAAGTTGAAAGATCTCTTAGGGTTTTGGATGGCGCTGTTGGCGTGTTTTGCGCGGTAGGTGGAGTTGAGCCTCAGTCTGAAACTGTTTGGGGGCAGGCTGATAAGTATAATGTGCCAAGAATTGCATTTGTTAATAAGATGGATAGAGTTGGTGCAGACTTTCAAAATGTCGTGTCGGAAATTAAGGAGAAGCTTGGGAAGAATGCTGCTGCAGCTCAGCTTCCAATTGGTGCCGAGGAAGAGTTTCAAGGGGTTATTGATCTAGTTCAAATGAAAAAATATACCTGGAAGGATGAAGACTTAGGAGCAAAGTTTGAACTTCTCGATCTAGATGCATCGGAGGCTGAAGAAGCTGGAATGTATCGTGAGGAATTAATAGAAAGCGTTGCAGATTTTGATGAAGATCTTGCTGAAGCTTATCTTGGAGGGGAAGAAGTTACTCTTGAGATGCTTAAAAAGGCGATTCGCCACGCAGTTATTCATGAAGGATTTATTCCGGTTTTTTGTGGTACTGCTTTTAAGAATAAAGGTGTTCAGCCCTTATTGGATGCAGTTATAGATTATCTTCCATCACCAGTTGACATAGGTGCTACAAAGGGACATGAGGTTAAAAACACCGATAAAGAAACCAGTAGGGAGCCAAATACTTCTGAAGCATTTTCAGGATTGGCTTTTAAAATTGCGACAGATCCATTTGTTGGGCAGTTAACATTTTTTAGAATTTACTCTGGCGAAGTTAAGGCTGGAGCTCAAATTTATAATCCACTTTCAGATAAAAAAGAAAGAATTGGAAAAATACTTCAAATGCATGCAAACAAAAGAGAAGAGCTACAAGAAGCCAAGGCTGGAGATATTGTCGCTTTTACAGGGCTAAAATTCACTACAACTGGACAGACTTTATGTGCAACAAATAAACCTATAATTTATGATCTTATGGAGTTTCCTGAAACAGTTATCTCGATTGCTATAGAGCCAAAAACATCAGCAGATGAAGATAAGTTATCGAAAACGCTGGAGCAACTTAAAGTTGAAGATCCATCATTTAAATACATGCATAATAAAGAGACTGGGCAATTACTTATTTACGGTATGGGCGAGTTGCACCTTGAAATCATAGTTGATCGACTCGAAAGAGAATTTAAGGTTGGAGTAAATGTTGGGTCACCGCAGGTTTCTTATAGGGAAAGTATAGAGGCAATGGGATCGGCTTCAAAAGAATATAGAAATGAAATTAACGGAAAAGTTCAATATGGAGAGTTAACTTTAGATGTTGAGCCTATTGAAGAGCAAACGGTTATTTTTGAGCCGAAGTTCTCTTCAAGAGAAATTCCAAAAGAATTTTTTAAGGCCATAGAGCAAGGGGTTATGGACTCTGTTCCAGCTGGTGCTATGGCGGGATATCCACTAATTGGGATTAAGGTAACTCTAAAAGATATGAAATATAATGAGCTTGAATCTAATGAGGTGGCTTATACTATTGCCGCGTCAATGGCCTTTAAGGATGCATGTCGGGCTGCTGGGTTATGCCTGATGGAACCAAGTATGACGCTTGAGGTTTTGGCGCCTCAAGAGAGTGCAGGGGATGTAATTTCAGATTTAAATACACGACGAGGAAGAATACTTTCTATGAATCCAAAGGGAAATAAAGAAATTGTTAATGCTGAAGTTCCTCTAGCTCAAATGTTTGGTTACAGTACTGACTTACGCTCAAGAACACAGGGAAGGGCCAGTTTTTCTATGACTTTTAAACAATACGAAAAAATGGAACATAGACTTGCTAAAGAAGTTTTAGAGAAAAGAGGTATTTTTATATAATTTATAAAGGTTTTTTTAGTTTTTGCATGATTTAAAAACAAAATAACTTGACAAATATTCGGCCATCAAATAATTAATACATCATTTTTAAAATGTGGAGAAATAATGGAAGCTAATAAATTAAGAATTAAGCTTAGAGCTTATGATTTCAATGTACTTGATGCATCTGTGCAAGAAATTGTACAAACTGCTAAAAATACTGGTGCTAGAGTTGCTGGACCTATTCCACTTCCTACAGAAGTTAATAGATACACAGTTCTTAGATCACCACACGTAAACAAAAAGTCTAGAGAGCAGTTCGAAATGAGAACTCACAAAAGACTTGTCGATATTATCGACCCAACGAAACAAACAGTGGATAGTCTTATGAAATTAGACTTATCAGCTGGTGTTGACGTAGAGATTAAATACTAGTATAAGAAGCAAACAATTTTTGTTTCGAAATTATTAACCGCGAACGCATCCCCAGAATGGGGTGATGCTGTGGAGGAAAAATGTCAGAAAATATGGTAAGTCTTCCGGCTATCTATGGTCAGAAAGCAGGAATGACAAGAATCTTTGATGAGTCTGGAAAGCACGTTCCAGTAACTGTCGTTAAACTAATCCCAAATGTTATTTCACAAGTTAAAACTAAAGAAACTGATGGCTATGATGCATATCAAGTAGCTTATTATGAAAAAAGAGAAAAGCTTGTAACTACTCCTGTTAAAGGTCATTTAAAGAAAGCTGGTGTTGATAAAGCATTCGCTAGATTTGCTGAAGTTAAAGCTGATGATGTATCTGCTGAAAACTTAGGTAAAGAAGTTGATGTTGCTGGTTTCGCTGCAAATACTATGATCGATGTAACTGGTACATCTAAAGGTAAAGGTTTTGCTGGGGTAATGAAGAGGTACAACTTTGGTGGTAGTCCAAATTCTCATGGTCACAAATACAAGAGAAAAGGTGGATCAATCGGTCAATGTGATAAGCCAGGTAGAGTTTTTAAAGAGAAAAAGATGCCAGGTCACATGGGTGTTGATAAGAAGACTGTTCAAAATTTAGAAGTTGTAGAGTTAAATCAAGAACAAGGTTATATGTTAATAAGGGGATCTGTCCCTGGCGCTAAGAATGGTTTTGTTAAAATCGCAAAAGCGCTTAAGAAATAATAGAGGTATCAAATGGCTGAAATTACAGTATTAAATTCAAAATTTGAAAAAGCCGGAAGTCTGAATACAGATGTAAATCTTGATGCTGAAACAATTAGTGTATCTTCAGTACACCAAGTAGTTAAGGCTACGCTGGCTGGAAGAAGACAAGGTAATGCTTGCACTAAGAATAGAGCAAAAGTTTCAGGTGGGGGAGCAAAACCCTTTAAGCAAAAAGGAACTGGTAGAGCTAGACAAGGTTCTTCTAGATCACCACTAATGGTTGGTGGTGGTACGGTTTTCGGACCGACTCCTAGAGATTATGATCAGAAAGTTAACAAGAAAATGATGTTAAAAGCTGTTCAATCAATCATTGCTGACAAGTATCAGGCAGGAAAGCTTACAGTTGTAGATTCAATTGAATCAACTGGTAAGACAAAAGAAATGTTTAAAGCACTAAATGACAAAAATTTACTTCCAGGGCTAGTAGTTACTGATAGTAAAGACTCAAAAGCTTTATTAGCAACTAAGAACATTAGAAATGCTAAAGCTATGGCCGTTGAGGGATTCAGTGTTTATGAAGCTGTTAAATTCGAAAACTTAGTAATCGAAAAAGCAGCGTTAGAAAAATTACTAAGTAGGTTGGTGTAATATGCATGTAGAACAAGTATTAATTAAACCGTTACTAACTGAAAAGTCTTCAATCGAAACTGAAAGTACAAACAGATACGTATTTAAAGTTCAGAAGAAGGCTAACAAGTATCAGATTAAAGACGCAGTTGAGTCAATGTTTGACGTAAAAGTTGTTGACGTTAGAACTGCAATTTTACCAGGAAAAGTGAAAAGAGCTGGCCGTTTAACAAAGAAGACTTCTTCGTGGAAGAAAGCTTATGTTAAAATTCAAGATGGACAGAAACTTGAACTTTTTCAAGGAATTTAATTAAGAGGTTATTATGGGTGTTAAAAAATTTAAACCAACCACTCCTTCACTTAGACACATGGTTGTCCAAAATAGTGATGCACTTACAAAAGGTGCAAAACCTAAGAAATCCCTACTAGCTCCAAAAAGTAAAACAGCTGGTAGAAATGCATTAGGAAGAATCACTTCTAGAAGAAGAGGTGGTGGTGTTAAGCAAAAATATAGAATTATTGATTTTAAAAGACAGAAGTCAGATATTCCTGCGACAGTTAAATCTATTGAGTATGATCCAAATAGAACATGTAATATCGCACTTATCTGTTATGCTGACGGTGAAAAAACTTATATCCTAGCTCCTAATGGGTTAAATGTTGGGGATACTGTTATTTCTTCTGATACTGCAGATATTAAAGTTGGAAACTCTAAATTACTAAAAGATATTCCAGTTGGTACTTTGGTTCACAATGTTGAGCTTCACCCAAAAAGAGGTGGGCAATTAGCAAGATCTGCTGGTTCGTATGCTCAATTAATGGCTAAAGAAACTAATGAGGCTCTTTTAAGATTACCTTCTGGTGAAGTTAGAAAAGTTAAAATTAACTGTAGAGCAACAATTGGTCAGGTTGGTAACTTAGAGCACGAGCAAATTGTTATCGCAAAAGCAGGTAAGAGTAGACTTAGAGGTAAAAGACCTTCAGTTAGAGGTGTTGTTATGAACCCAATCGATCACCCACATGGTGGTGGTGAAGGTAGAACATCAGGTGGTAGACACCCAGTTACACCTTGGGGTAAACCAACTAAGGGTTATAAGACTAGAAAGAACAAGAGAACTAATAAGTTCATTGTTAAGAGAAGAAAGTAATTTAGGAGAATATAAATGGCTCGTTCAATTAAAAAAGGACCTTACATTGATTTTTCTCTTCTTAAGCAGGTTGAAAAAGCTCAAAAAGAAGGTAAAGCAAATAAGGTTATTAAGACTTGGTCTAGAAGATCAACAATAATTCCTGAGTTCATCGGATTAACTTTTGCTGTTCATAATGGAAAGAAATTCATTCCAGTATTTGTTACAGACAATATGGTTGGTCATAAGCTTGGGGAATTTTCATTAACTAGAACTTATTACGGCCACGGTGCTGATAAAAAGTCTAAGAGATAGGTAGGGCATTATGATTGTTGTAAAAAATAATAGTGTAAATAAATCAGCTCAAAAAGTTAGACAAGTTGCCAATCTAATCAGAAACAAGAAAGTAGAAGAAGCAATGCATATTCTACGTTTCAACGAGAAGAAAGAGATTGCAATCATGTTAACAAAACTATTAAATAGTGGTCTTCAGATTGCTTCAGATAGTGAAAAATATGATTTAGATAATCTTGTTATTGGTGAAATCATGGTAGACGAAGGTCCGACACTTAAGCGTATTCAGCCAAGAGCTCAAGGTCGTGCTTTTAGAATTAAGAAAAGAACTAGCTACGTAAAAGTTGCTTTAAAAGAAGCATAAGGAATAAATAATGGGACAAAAAGTACATCCATATGGTTTTAGACTAGGTTACATTAAGGGTTGGCATTCAAACTGGTATTCTAAGGATAACTACGGCGAAACTCTTCAAGAAGACCTTAAAATTCGTAAGTATATTGAAAAGAACCTTTCAAATGCTTCTATTGCAAAAACAGAAATAACAAGAACTTCTGATCAAGTTAAAGTTACTGTTTACTCGGCTAAGCCAGGTGTTGCGATTGGTAAAAAAGGTGCTGGTATCGATAAGATTAGAGCTGATTTAAAGAAAATTACTAAAGGTGCTATTTTCTTTAATATTGCTGAGGTTAAAAGACCTGATGCTGAAGCAAAACTTATTGCTGAAAATATTGCTGCTCAACTTGAGAAAAGAGTTGCATTTAGAAGAGCGATGAAAAAAGTTATGACTTCCGCTTTTAGATCTGGTGTTAAAGGTATCAAAGTTAAATGTTCTGGTAGACTTGGTGGAGCTGAAATGGCAAGAAACGAAGGTTACTCAGAGAGAAAAGTTCCTCTACATACTCTTAGAGCTGATATTGATTACGAAATTGCTGAAGCAAAAACAGCATACGGAATCATCGGTGTTAAAGTTTGGGTATATAAGGGAGAGATTTACGTATAATGTGTAAATTTTACACGTTTATGTAATTAATAGCTAATTACTAGCATTGAGGTAAAAAATGTTAAGTCCAAAGAAAGTTAAATGGAGAAAGCAGCAGAAAGGTAGAATGAAAGGTGCTGCAAATAGAGGTAACAAAATTGCTTATGGTGATATTGCTATCCAGGCTACTGAGTGTGGATACATCACTAATAGACAAATTGAAGCTGCCCGTATCGCGATTTCAAGAAAGACTAAAAGAGGTGGGAAAATTTGGATTAAGATCTTCCCTGATAAGTCTCTTACTAAAAAGCCTGCTGAAGTTAGAATGGGGAAAGGTAAAGGTTCTCCAGAGAAGTGGGTTGCTGTAATTAAACCAGGTAGGGTTTTATTTGAGATTTTAGGTGTTGAGCATGAACTTGCAAAAGAGGCACTTAAATTAGCGATGTATAAATTACCTGTAAAAACTAAAATAATTACAAAAGAACAGTAGTATTTTTGGGCCAAGTGTTATATAAGCGTCCAACAATAAAATTTTATTGAGGTATCAATCATGTTAAAAATGAGTGAAATAAGTAAGCTTGATGGTGATGCAATAAACCAGAAGGTAAGTGAGTTAAGAAAGGAGCTTTTTAATTTAAGGCTTCAGAAAAACACAACTAGTGTTGAAAAGTCTCATTTACTTACGACTCTTAAAAGAGATATTGCAAGATTATTAACAGTATTAAACAGTAAAGAGAGTAAATAATTATGAGTACTCAAAAAGGTTTCAAAAGAACACTTAAAGGTACTGTTGTGAGCGATAAGTCTGACAAGTCTATCGTGGTTTTAGTTCAAAGAAGGTTTAAGCACCCGATTTATTCAAAGTTCGTAACTAAAACTAAGAAATATCATGCTCATGATAGTGAAAACAAAGCTAAGTCTGGTGACACAGTAACTATTATTGAGTCTAGACCATTCTCAAAGCTTAAGAAATGGGAGCTTGTTGGTATTAACTAACAAGAAAATCGGAGTAGATTATGATTCAAATGCAGTCTAAATTAGAAGTTGCAGATAATTCAGGAGCTAAGATCGTTAAATGTATCAAGGTTCTTGGTGGTTCAAAGAGAATGTCTGCAAACTTAGGTGATGTTATAGTTGTAGCTGTTCAGCAAGCACTTCCTGGTGGGAAAATCAAGAAAGGTGATGTTAAAAAAGCAGTTATCGTTAGAACTACGTACCCTGTGAGAAGAGAAGACGGATCTTATATTAGATTTGATAAAAATAGTGTTGTTATTCTTGGTAATCAAGGGAGTGATCCTGTTGGTACCCGTATCTTTGGTCCAGTTGCTAGAGAGTTAAGAAATAAAAGCTTCACGAAAATCTGTTCTCTTGCTCCAGAAGTACTATAGGGAATATAGGTAGAAATTATGCAAAAGTTAAAAGTAAACGATGAAGTAGTTGTTCTTGCAGGTAAGGATAACGGTAAAAAAGGTAAAGTTAAGTCTATTAACTTTAAACAAAAAACGGTAATTGTTGAAGGTGTGAATACAGTTAAGAAAGCAATTAAGCCAACTCAAGAAAACCCGAATGGTGGTTTTGCTGATTTGGAGAAAGGTATTCATATTTCTAATATTGCTGTAGTTTCTCCAAAAACTGGAAAAGCTACAAGAGTAAGAATTGAAAATAAAGATGGTAAAAAGGTTAGAGTCGCTGTTTCATGCGGTTCTACATTAGAATAATAAGGGATTATCCATGACAACGAGATTAAAGTCTCTGTATACATCAGAGATAAAGAAAAACATGATGGATAAATATAGCTATAAAAACGTTCATCAAATTCCTAAATTGGAAAAAATCGTTATTAACTGTGTTACGAGAGATGCAGTAACTAACGGGAAAATTGTAGAGAGCATTATGAGCGACCTTGCTACAATTTCTGGTCAAAAGCCAGTGGTTGCTAGAGCAAAGAACTCAATCGCATCATTTAAGCTAAGAGAAGGGCAAGCATTAGGTGCATCTGTTACTCTTAGAGGTGCAAGAATGTATGAATTCTTAGATAGATTAATTTGTTTTTCTCTTCCAAGAGTTAAAGACTTTAGAGGTCTTAATCCAAAAGCATTTGACGGTAAGGGTAACTACTCTTTAGGTATTAAAGAGCAAATCATGTTCCCAGAAATCAACTACGATAAAATTGATAAAGTGAGAGGAATGGGTATTTCTTTTGTTACGACTGCTGGAACGAACGAGGAAGGTCGTGATTTATTAAAAATGTTCGGAATGCCGTTCAGAGAGAAATAAGGAATAAATTATGGCTAAAATTAGTTCAATTGCAAAAAATAATAGAAGAAGAAAAATGGCCGAGAAAGGTGAAGCTAAAAGAGCTGCCTTACGTGCTATTATTACTGATGAAACAAAGTCTGATGAAGAAAGAGATTCGGCAATGATGAAGCTTCAGAAAATGCCTAGAGATACTTCTAGAATCAGAGTAAGAAATAGATGTGAAATTACTGGTAGACCAAGAGGTGTATACAGAGATTTCAGAATGAGCAGAATAACTTTTAGAGAATTAGCTCACAAAGGTATGATTCCTGGTGTGACTAAGGCTAGTTGGTAGGAGACATAAATTATGATGACAGATCCTGTAGCTGATATGCTTACTAGAATCAGAAACGGTGCGGCTGCAAATCACACTAAAGTTGATATGCCAGCTAGTAAGATTAAAGCAAATATCTGTAAAGTTTTAAAAGAAGAAGGCTTTATCAGAAATTTTAAAGTATTAGTAAAAGATAATAACTTAACATTAAGAATTGCGCTTAAAGACGATGCAATCATTGGTATCCAAAGAGTTTCTAAGCCAGGTCTTAGAGTTTATAAAGGGTACAGAGAAATGCCAAGAGTCCTAAGTGGTTTAGGTGTATCTGTAGTGTCTACTTCAGCTGGTGTTGTTTCATCAAGAAAAGCAAAAGCGATGAAGTTAGGTGGCGAAGTTCTTTGTAACGTTTGGTAGGAGTTGACCATGTCAAGAATTGGTAAAAAACCAGTAGCTGTTCCAGAAAAAGTAACTGTAACAATTGCTGATAGAAAAATAGATGTAAAGGGGCCGAATGGTCAGCTAACATTTACTCACCACGAGGGAGTTGATGTTAAACAAGAAAATAATGAAGTAATTGTTAATCCTGTAGATGGTTCTAATAAGAACAGAGCATTATGGGGACTAACTAGAACTTTAATTAATAATATGGTTGTTGGTGTAACGACTGGTTGGAATAAAAACTTAGAATTCACTGGGGTTGGTTACAAGGCTGCAGTATCAGGTTCTAAGTTAACACTAAACCTTGGTTATTCACACCCAATCGATTATGAGCTTCCAGAAGGTGTTTCAGCTAAAGTTAATAAGACTTCAATTGAGATTACTGGAGCTAATAAAGAATTAGTAGGATTCGCAGCAGCGAAAATAAGATCTTTCAGACCACCTGAGCCGTATAAAGGTAAAGGTATCAGATACGCTGATGAGCACATCATTAGAAAAGCTGGTAAAACTGGTGGTAAGAAATAATTTATAGGTGATAATATGAGAAAATCATTAAAAACGATAAAAAATGCTTCAAAAGCTAAAGAAGCAAGAAGAAAACTTTCAATCAGAAAAAAAGTTATTGGGTCAACTGATAGACCAAGAATTTGTGCTACAAAGACAAACTCTAATATCTTTGTTCAGGTTGTGAATGATGCCGAAAGTAAAACATTATTTTCTGTACAAACTTTTGGTAAGAATGCTGTTGGTAGTTCATCTAATGTAGAAAGTGCTAAGGCCGTAGGTGCTGAAGTTGCTAAAAAGCTTGGTGAGAACAATATTAAAAATGCTGTTTTTGATAGAAATGGGAAGAAGTATACTGGCGTTATCGCGACACTAGCTGATTCTATCAGAGAAGGTGGAATTCAAATCTAATTAGGGGAAATGATAATGACTACAGAAAATGAAAATGTAGAAAAAAAACCAGCTGAAGAAAAGAAAGGTAAAAGACCTTCAAGAGCTCCAAGAGCATCAAAAAAGGCTGAAACAACTGCTCCAGATGTAGAAGAAAGAGTAGTTGCCGTAAATAGAGTAGCTAAAGTTGTTAAGGGTGGTAGAAGATTTTCTTTCTCAGCTCTTGTAATCGTTGGTGATCAAAAAGGTAAAGTTGGGTTTGGTCTTGGTAAGGCTAAAGAAGTTCCAGATGCAATTAGAAAAGCATCACAGGAAGCTAGTAAAAAAATGATTAGTATACCTGTTGAAAACGGAACTATACCACACGAAGTTTTAGGTGAATTCGATGCTGGGAAGATTTTGTTTAAACCAGCTGCAGAAGGTACTGGGGTTAAGGCCGCAGGTGCATGTCGTACGATCCTAGAGTTAGCAGGAATTAAAAATGTTTTAACTAAATCATTGAGAGGAAGTAATCCTCATAATGTTGTTAAAGCAACTTTTAAAGCTTTTACACAATTAAGATCTGTTGAGCAGGTAGCTGCTTCAAGAGGTGTAGATGCTAAATCTTTAAGAATCTCTAAAGTTAAATAATTGAGGTAAAAAATGGGAACTATTACAGTTAAATTGAAAAAAAGCCCGATCTCTTGCACAGAAAAGCAAAAAGCTAATGTTAGAGGTTTAGGTTTAAGAAAAATTGGTTCTACTAAAACTCTTGAAAACACTTCTTGTGTAAGAGGGATGATTAAGAAAATTATCCACATGGTAGAAATTGTTGAGGAAAAATAATTTAATTTTTTATTGGGGTAATTATGCTTACGTTAAATAATTTAAAGAGCCCGAAGGGTGCTCATAGAAATACAAAAAGAATCGGTCGTGGACAAGGTTCTGGATGGGGTACACAGGCAGGTAAAGGTCACAAAGGTCAAAAAGCTAGATCTGGTGGTGGCGTTATGCTTGGTTTTGAAGGTGGGCAAATGCCTATCTATAGAAGACTCCCAAAAAGAGGCTTCTCAAATGCACCATTTAAAACTGAATATGCGATTGTAACGCTTGATCAAGTTGCTGCTAAATTTTCAAGCGGTGAGGTTACAAGAGAAGGTCTTGTTGAGGCTGGTTTACTTAATGGTAGAAATAAAAGATTACCAATTAAAGTTTTAACTAAAGGTGAATTTAATACAGCTTTAACTTTTGTAAATATTGCTAAATTTTCTAAAACAGCTCAGGAATTAATTGAAAAGGCTGGTGGGAAAATTGAAACTAGGGAAAGTAAGTAATGTCAAATGCTCAAGGAAAAATTGAAGAGCTTCAAAAAAGAGTTCTATTCACACTTTTAATGCTAGGTGTATTTAGGGTCGCAACACAGGTACCAACTCCTGGTATTGATGGGGCTGCCTTGACTTCTTTTTTTAATAATATGCAAGGTTCAATGTTTGGAATCTTTAATAATTTTACGG
The DNA here is from genome assembly GCA_964215955.1 of Flavobacteriaceae bacterium. Lineage (GTDB taxonomy): Bacteria > Bdellovibrionota > Bacteriovoracia > Bacteriovoracales > Bacteriovoracaceae. The sequence goes on along the minus strand of CAXPDR010000018.1, from coordinate 43,347 downwards.
GTGGAGCCTTAGAGAGATTTTCGGTTCTTGCTCTTGGGATTATGCCATATATTACTTCTTCAATTATCTTTAGCTTGCTTGCTGTCTCTTTTCCTGCGTTGGCAGAAATTCAAAAAGAGCAGGATGGACATAAAAAAATTCAGCAGTGGACAAGATATGCTACTGTTGTTCTTTGTATGATTCAAGGTTTTGGTCTTGCTGTTGGTCTTGAAGCGATTAAAAGCCCAAGTGGACTTCCAATCGTTTTGGAGCCAGGTCTAGGCTTTAGAGCTCTTACAGTAATTACTCTGACTGCTGGTACTATGTTTGTTATGTGGCTAGGGGAACAGATTACAGAAAGAGGTATTGGTAATGGTATTTCTTTGATTATCTTTGCCGGTATTGCAGCTGGTATTCCATCAGGTATAAGAGATACAATAAATCTATTTAATAACGGCGAACTTTCTGGATTGAATTTATTGCTAGTTGGTGCAGTTATGATTGCTGCATTTTGGATTATTATCTACACTGAAAAAGCTTTTAGAAAGATTCCAGTCCAGTACGCTAAGCGAGTAGTTAACAATAGAGTGTTTGGTGGTCAATCATCACACTTGCCTGTTAAGGTGAATATTTCTGGGGTTATGCCTCCAATTTTCGCTTCAGCTTTACTAGGGTTTCCTACAACTATTTCAACATTTGTACCTGAAGGAAGTCCTTTGAAGATGTACATGGATACAATTCAAGCTTCTCTATATCCAGGTCAAACTCTTTACAATGTTGTGTTTGCTGGATTAATTGTATTCTTTTGTTATTTTTATGCACAAATACAATTCAAAACTGAGGATATTTCTGAGTCATTAAAGAAAAATGGTGGTTTTATTCCGGGAATTAGGCCTGGAGCTAAAACTGCAGAATTCTTAGATATGGTTGTAAGTAGATTAACCCTTGTGGGTAGTATTTATATGACAATAATTTGTTTGATGCCCGCTATATTATTTAATGTTGCAAAAGTTCCATTCTACTTTGGAGGAACATCTCTACTGATTCTTGTAGGTGTTGCAATAGATACTATGGCTCAGGCTGAAAGCTTTATGATTTCTCAAAAATACGATACTCAATATAAATCCCGCGGCAAATACAATGGCGCAGGTAGAAGATTCTAATGAAAAACTTAATATTACTAGGTGCTCCAGGTTCAGGTAAAGGTACTCAATCTGCTAAATTAGTTGAGGGGATGGGCTATAAGCACGTATCTACTGGTAATTTATTAAGAGAAGAAATTGCAAAAGAATCAGAGTTAGGTTTAAAAGTTAAAGAAGTAATGGAATCAGGTCAACTTGTTTCAGATGACTTGGTTGTAGAGCTACTTAAAGCAAATCTAGATCTTGATACTTCGGCATATATTTTTGATGGTTATCCTCGAAATCTAGAGCAAGCTAAAACCCTAAGTAAGCTTTTAGATGGGTATGATCATACAGCGGTATTTTTTAATTTAGATACTGAAAAATTGGTAGAACGTTTAGGAAATAGACGTGTTACTAAAGATGGTAAAAATATTTACAACTTAATCACCAATCCGCCTAAAGAGAGTGGTGTGTGCGATGTGACTGGTGAGCCTCTAATTCAGAGAGATGATGATAAAGAGGAAGTTGTAAGAAAGCGTATGGAAGTTTTCAGGGACACAATAAATCCAGTACTTGATCACTATAAGGCAGATGGAAGGCTTGTAGAAATACAAGCTGATAAAGCTTTGGATCATGTATATAATGACTTAGTTGATAAGATTAAGTAGTTATTTTGTGTTTACTGTTGCCATTGCGTTTTAATTTTAATATACAAACTTGTTCATTATAGGTGTATTTTAATGGCTGAAGCTAGTACTGACATTCTTGAGGTGGAAGGTGAAGTTCTTGAACTTTTACCAAATACAAAATTTAGAGTTAAATTGCCAAATGGCCATGTTGTATTAGCTCATATAAGTGGAAAAATGAGAATGAATTTTATTAAGATTCTTCCGGGAGACAAAGTTCTTATTGAGATCAGTAAGTATGACCTCTCTAAAGGTAGAATCGTTTATAGGAGTAAAGGTTAACTATTATGAAAGTTAGATCAAGTGTGAAAAGAATCTGCAAAGATTGTAAGGTTATAAAAAGAAAAGGCGTTTTAAGAGTAATTTGTAAAGCAAACCCAAGACATAAGCAAAGACAAGGGTAGTAGGAGATAATCAATGGCTAGGATTTTAGGTGTTGACTTACCAAGAAATAAGGCAATGAAAATTGCAATCAGATCATTATATGGTGTAGGTCCAAAAATAGGTGAAGATGTATTAAAAGCTGCGAATGTAGAACTTTTAAAGAATTCAAATGAATTAACTGAGGAAGAGGCTAACGATATCAGAAAGGCTTTAGACGAATATACAGTCGAAGGTGATTTGAGAAGAGAAGTTGGTCTTAACATTAAAAGATTGAAAGATCTTGGGTGTTATAGAGGAATCAGACATAGAAAAAGCTTACCGTGTAGAGGGCAAAGAACTCACACAAATGCTCGTACTAGAAAAGGTAAAGCAGTTGCAATCGCAGGTAAGAAGTCTATTAAATCAATGAAATAATTTAGTGAGATAAAGTTATGGCTAAACAACAAACTAAGAAGAAAGTTAAAAAGAATATTACACATGCTGTTTGTCACATTCAAGCATCGTTTAATAATACAATTGTTACATTTGCAGACCCACAAGGGAATGCAATTTCATGGGCATCTGCTGGTGGATTAGGGTTTAGAGGATCTAAAAAATCAACTCCCTTTGCAGCACAGGTAGCTTCGCAGGAAGCAGCTAAAAAAGCTCAAGAGCATGGTGTATCATCGGTAGATGTAAGTGTTAAAGGTCCTGGAGCTGGTAGAGAAAACGCGATTAGAGCTTTGCTATCAGTTGGTCTTAAGATCACTTCAGTTGCTGATAAGTCTCCAATGCCACACAATGGCTGTAGAGCACCTAAGAGAAGAAGAGTTTAATTTTATTTAAGGAGAGATAGAAGATGTCTATTAATAACACTTTCGCTGCAAAAAACTGGATTAATATGATTCGCCCAACTGCTCTTGAAGTTGATAAGGACGGATTAAAAGCTAATTATGGTAAATTTGTTGCGAAGCCTCTTGAAAGAGGATATGGACTAACTCTTGGTAACTCGTTGAGAAGAGTTTTATTATCTTCTCTGCAAGGAGCCGGGATCGTAGCCGTAAAAATTGATGGTGTTGAGCATGAGTTTGGAACTATTAACAATGTTAAAGAAGAAGTTTCAGAGATCATCTTAAACCTTAAAGAAGTACAATTTAAAATTATTGATAAAGAAGAGGTAAATCTTGTCCTTGAAAAAAATTCAGAGGGCGCTGTTTATGCTTCAGATATCGTAGAAAATTCAAATGTTGAAGTTCTTAACCCTGAACATACAATTTGTAATATCTCTTCTGGTGGTTCTATTAGAATGGAATTAAAAATTGCAAGAGGTAAGGGATATGTATCGGCTCTAGATAATAAAGAAAGTTTTGATCTTCCAATTGGTTGGATGTATTTAGATACACTTTTTTCTCCAATTCATAGAGTAAACTATACAGTTACAAATGCGAGAGTTGGAAAAAGAACTGATTACGATAAGCTTACATTAGAGGTTTGGACTAATGCAGGTGTTGATCCATTAGATGCAGTAGCTTATTCAGCTAAAATTTTAAGAGATCAATTAACTGTATTCCTTAACTTTGAAGATGAGGATGCTCCTGTTGAAACAACTAAGACTGTTGCAGCTGCTACTTCTTCTTCTCCAACAAACGATGCTCTTTTAAAGCCAGTATCTGAGTTAGAATTGTCTGTAAGATCTGCAAATTGCTTGCAAAATGCAAATATTAAGTATATTTACGAGCTTGTTTCTAAGACTGAAGGTGAAATGCTAAGAACTAAGAACTTTGGTAGAAAATCTCTTAATGAAATTAAAGAGATTTTGACTCAAATGGGTCTAGGACTTGGGATGAAAGTTGACAGCATTATGAAGCAGGTTCAAGATAACGATTAATTTAAGGTAGGAAAATACAATGAGACACGGTAAACATAAATACAAGTTAGGGGTAACCCCATCTCATAGAAAATCTTTGATCAGAAACTTAGCTAATGAGATTATTGATCACGGAAAAATTAAAACAACTCAAACTAAAGCAAAGGCTGTTAAGCCTGTTGTAGAAAAATTAGTAACACTTGCTAAAGTTGATACAGTTCACAACAGAAGACTTGCTTATTCAAAGTTGAATAATAGAGATATGGTAAATAAACTATTTAACGAAGTAGCTCCAAAATTCAAAGAAAGAAATGGTGGCTATACAAGAATTATTAAACTTGCTGATAAAAGATTAGGTGATGCAAGTGCGATGGGTTATATTTCTTTCGTTGAATAAAATTTGTACATTTGATTTTTATTTAAAATCTTTATATAAACCTTCTAGTTAATCTAGAAGGTTTTTTTTTACTTATGAATAATAAACTAACAATATTTTTAATTATGACCTCGTTCGTGTTCGGCTATGCTGTCTACGAAGCTGTAAAGTTAGACGGTAAACTAGGTGGTAATAATTTTACACAAACTGGTAGTGTGTTGAAAAAACTTCCTGAAACGGTCGATTTTAAGACAATGGATGATAAAGTCTTTAATTTCAAAACCGTTTCTGACCAAAAATTATTCATACATTTTTGGGCAACTTGGTGTGGCCCTTGCGAGGTTGAATTTCCGGAATTAGTTGAATTTATAAACCACTTCAAAAATAAGAGTGATTTAAAGTTCCTTATTGTCGCGGTAAATGATGATCCTAAAAAAGTTAAAAAGTTTTTAGCCAGGTTTAGTATCGATAATAAAAATGTATTTTTGTTAAAAGATGATACAAATTCTTATAATAGATTTGGCACTTATAAACTTCCTGAGACATTTCTTTTTGCTTCAGGTGGCTCTTTGGTTAGAAAATTCCCTGGTCAACAGGTTTGGACTCAAGAGTTTTTAGTTAATTTCTTTCAAAATATATAAGTAATTATAAATACTTATCGTCTTGTGATTAAAAATTCTTCATATTGAATAAATAGTAGTCAAGTTGCAGCTAGTTTCGTCGATAAGTAACCTGAGAAACTTTAAGACTCGGGAGAACGAGATGATTGATTGGAAAACAATTAAAGATTTGCATGCTAATAAGAAGCTTGAAGAAGTAATTGGAAAGTGGTTTGGCGTAGATATTTTCTACACTGACCAACATGGAAACATTCACTCTAACGTCTTTGATAAAGATCATGAGTTTGTTAGTCACTTTTTTAAAGTTCAATCTCACTTACCGTATGGAAAAGAATTTTTAACTCAGGATATTGAAAAAGGTCTTGAATTATTAAATAGCACAGATTCAGATTCATTTTATTTTGATTCATTTTTTCCTCATGTAAGAATGATCGCCGCAAAAATTGAGTCAGAAGGTGAATTTTTAGGAGCTGTTTTTGCTTACTCTTACGTTACTGATCAAGTTACATCTGCTGAATTAGAAGAGATTAAGGCAAAACTAGTCGAGTGTGGGGCGACCCAGGAAGATGCAGATTCATCTTGTGATAATATTAAAAAACTTCAACATCACGAATATGAGTACTTGAAAGAGTTGATCGGTTTAGTTGCTCACGAGGTTTCTTCAGTTTATGAAGAGGTAAATAAGCGTGAAGCGAGAATTATGGACCTTAATGCTGAACTTGGAAATAAGTACAGATATCATAATATAATTGGTAAATCGAAGAAGATGCAAGAGATCTATCATCTACTTACTAAGGTTTCAAACTCAGAAGCTACTATCCTAATTCAAGGGGAAAATGGTACAGGGAAAGAAATGGTTGCAAAAGCAATCCATTTTAATTCACCAAGAAAAGATGCAGTATTTGTTGCTGTAAACTGTTCAGCCTTTAATGATAACTTATTAGATTCAGAACTATTTGGACACGTAAAAGGAGCTTTTACGGGTGCAGTAAAAGATAAAAAAGGTTTCTTTGAGGTTTCTAATGGCGGAACACTATTTTTGGATGAAATTGGAGATATGTCATTAAGTATGCAGGTAAAACTTCTTAGAGTTCTGCAAGAAGGGACATTCCTTCCAGTTGGTGCCACTCAACCTAAAAAGGTTAATGTAAGGGTGCTAGCTGCGACCAATAAACCGCTTAAAGAAATGATTCAAAAAGGTGAGTTTAGAGAGGATCTATACTACAGGATAAATGTTATCAACGTAACTATCCCACCACTAAGAGAGAGAATTGAAGATATTCCACTTCTAATGGATACATTTCTAGAGAAAAAATGTGCTGAGATGGGATATTCGTTAAAGCAGTGGGGAAAAAAGACGTTGGAAAAAATGTTAGATCATAAATGGCCAGGAAACGTAAGAGAGTTACAAAATGAGGTCGAAAGACTTGTTGTTCTTGCCGGTGATGATAAGACTATTACTCCAGACCTATTAAGTGGAAGAATTACAGACCATTTAGATGGTGGTAGCAGTCTGCCAACTGGAAATCTGAAAGGTATTAATACTAAAGGTTCACTAAAGAAAGCATTAGAAGAATTAGAAGCATATATGATCGCAGAAGGTCTTAAAAGGTGTAACTATAACAAGTCTAGACTTTCGAAAGAGCTCGGTATCTCTAGAGCAAGTCTTATCATGAAAGTTGATAAGTATGACCTTGATAAGAGAAAGAAAGCTGTTGGTGAATAATTAAAAGTTAAAAATTATAGAGAAGGGAGACATTGATCTCCCTTTTTTTTTTGGAGATAACCTATGAAAAATTTTATTTTTGCTACGATTATATCAGTATTTTCATTGAGTTCTTTTGCAAAGACAATGACGTTACGAAGAATTGAGGCACTAGAAAATAAAGTTATGCAATTAGAAAAGCAGGTGCAAATGTTAATACAGCAGAAAAGCTCAACTCCTGTGACATCTCAAAATGGCTTAAGAGTAAAAGATGGTGGAAATCAAATCAAGCAGATGGAAATGGGGAGAGATATTTCTTCGAGTGGAGGTGGAGCTCCAAATCTTAGCGATGAAAAAAAGAATGAAATTATGAAACAACTTGAACAGTTCAAAAAAAATAGACAAGAAAGCCAAAAAATTCTTGATGAGATTATGAATGAAGATTATTAGCCTGGTCTTGCTCTTTTTACCAGTAATTGGTTATGGCTTTGAGAAAGGATCTGGCTCTGAATATACCCTGAAAATGCAGGATTCCATTGCTCAACTTTCAATCTATATTACTGACAAAAAGAAAGACTTTGTGAATGTTGAATTTCACTTTGGAACATCAGGACTTTGGATATCCAATATGTGGCAACAATTCAAATTAGATATACGACAAGGTTCTTCTATTGGGATTTCACAAGGTTTTATTAAAACAGGAAAAGATAAGCCAGTAGAAAAAATGATCCGGGAGCAATTCGAATTAAATACTGGTGTTCAAGTACACCAATTTTTATTTTCTGAGAAAACAGAAATTCAAAAAGACTTTATTGGGGTGGAAACAGTTGAGTTACCGGCAGGTACGATTCAAGCCGAACATTATAGAAAAGTCAGTGATGGACAGACAGTGGATTTCTGGATTTCTAGTAAAGTAAAGCCAATTGGTCTCGTGAAACTAGTTTCAAAATCAAAAATAAAATCAACTAATAATTACTCAATCGAGTTAAGTTCCCTTCTTAAAAATATAAAGCCGGCGATAGATCCATTAAAAGCAGTCGAAATGTCACAAAAATCAAAGGAAATGTTTAAAAAAGTGAAATCTAAGAAGTAGTGCGTCAACGCTAAAGCTGTCTAAGCCTTTAATTAGACAAATCTCACTCAATTTGGGATAAAGATTTGTTTAATTTTACGGAGGTTTTATGGCATTTTCCAACGAGGAAAAACGTAGTTATTTATCCAATTTAATTGAAGAAGCAAATCTTGGCGGCGGTGAGGCTCGAGTAAAGAGGCAGCACAACCAAGGTAAATATACAGCTCGAGAAAGAGTTAATCGTTTATTAGATCCAGAGTCATTTATAGAGTTTGATAAATTTGTAAAACATAATTGTTCAAGCTTTGGAATGGAAAAGACTAAATACCTTGGTGACGGGGTTATTACTGGTATTGGGAAAATCAATGGACAAAAAGTAGCCGTTTTCTCTCAAGACTTTACTTGTTGGGGTGGAGCTTTAGGGATGGCCTACGCAAAGAAGATTTGCAAAATAATGGACTTTGCTATTGAAAACAAAATTCCAGTTATTGGAATTAATGATTCGGGTGGAGCTAGAATTCAAGAGGGTGTTGAATCACTTGCTGGATACGCAGATATTTTTCATCGAAATGTGAAAGCTTCAGGAGTTATACCTCAGATTTCGTTAGTTATGGGTCCTTGTGCTGGTGGAGCTGTTTATTCTCCGGCAATGACAGACTTTATTTTAATGGTTGATCAGACCTCTTATATGTTTGTTACAGGTCCTGATGTTGTCAAAACAGTGACTCACGAGGAAGTAACTAAAGACCAATTAGGTGGGGCCCACACTCATAATGAAAAATCGGGTGTTGCTCACTTTTTATGTCAAGATGAAGATGATTGTTTAGAAAGGACTAGAGAGCTTTTAAGTTTTTTACCAGGTGGAAACTTCAAGCAACCAGAAAAAACTCCTACTATGGATTCAATTCATAGAAAGAATACTAAGCTTAAAGATTTTGTACCTACAAATTCTAAAAAACCATATGATATGAAAGAGCTTATTATGGATGTTGTTGATGATAAGCACTTTTTAGAGGTTCAAAAAGACTTTGCAAAGAATATCATTTGTGGGTTTGCTCAAGTGGGTGGAAATAAAGTCGGAATAGTAGCGAACCAACCGCAAGTCCTAGCTGGTTGTTTGGATATTGATGCCTCGTCAAAAGCAGCAAGATTTATTAGGTTTTGTGATGCTTTTGAAATTCCTCTGTTAACTTTAGTCGATGTCCCTGGATTTTTACCAGGAACAGTTCAAGAATATGGTGGAATTATTAGACATGGAGCTAAACTTCTTTACGCTTACTCTGAAGCTACAGTGCCAATGATTACATTAATTACCAGAAAAGCTTATGGTGGTGCTTATGATGTTATGGCATCAAAGCATATCGGAGCTGATATAAATCTTGCTTATCCTACTGGTGAAATTGCTGTTATGGGAGCAGATGGTGCTGTTAATATTATTTTCAGAAATGAACTAAAGGGCCTAGAAGGTGAAGCTTTTGATAAAAAGAAGGCCGAGCTCGTTGCGGACTATGAAGATAATTTTGCAAATCCCTATAAAGCTGCAAGTCTTGGTTATGTAGATGAAGTTATTTTTCCTGAGGATACTCGTGAAAAAATAGCGAAGTATTTAGACTTCTTAAAAGATAAAAAAGTTTTAAGACCACAGAGAAAGCACGGAAATATTCCTCTTTAATTCGGAGAAAATTTTATGAAAAAGATTTTAATTTGTAATAGAGGTGAAATTGCAATTAGAGTAGCCAAAGCGATCAAAGAGCTTGGGCATATTGCTGTTGGGTTTTGGACAGATAATGAATTAGAAGCACCCCACCTTGAGTATTGTGATCAATGGGTTCATTTAAAGGGGAGTAATAATACTGAAACTTATTTAAATATGGATCAGATCCTTGATTTAATAAAAGAACATAAAATAGACGCTGTTCATCCTGGTTATGGGTTTCTTTCTGAAAATACTGTTTTTGCTCAGAAGCTTTCAGATTTAGGTGTTTTATTTATTGGACCTAATGCTAATGCCATTGAGAAAATGGGTGATAAGGCGATCTCTAAGCAGATGGCAAAAGATGCAGGGGTTCCAGTCGTTCCAGGATCAACTGGTGAAATAGAATCAGCAGATGAAGCCAAAAAAATAGCTGCAGAAATTAAGTATCCAGTTCTTTTAAAAGCTGTTGCCGGTGGTGGTGGTAAAGGAATGCGAGTCTGTAATGATGAATCTGAACTTGAAAAGAACTTTGAAGCGGTTAGAAGGGAAGCGCTCTCAAGCTTTGGGAACCCTGGTGTATTAGTTGAAAAGTTTATTGTAAATCCTCATCATATTGAAGTTCAAATCATTGCAGATAAAAAAGGAAATATTTATCACTGTTTCGAAAGAGAATGTTCTGTTCAAAGAAGACACCAAAAAATCATTGAAGAAGCACCTTCTCCATTTATAGCGGATGATGAAGCGCTAAGATTAAATATTTGTGAAACCGCAATTAAACTTGCTCAAGCTGTTGATTACGATTCAGCGGGAACTGTTGAGTTCATCATGGGCGAAGATAAATCTTTTTATTTTTTAGAAATGAATACAAGAATTCAGGTAGAGCATCCTATTACTGAGCAGATAACAGGGATCGATCTGGTTGCTAATATGATTAAAGCCGCTCTTGGTGAAGACTTAGATATTAAATCTCAAGGGGATATTCAAAAGCTTGGTCACTCGATCGAGTGTCGAATTTGTGCTGAAGATCCTGTCACTATGCTTCCTGCTCCAGGAAAGGTCGTAGCCTTTGATTATACATTTCCTCAAGGTGTTAGGTTTGATCATTGCATTTATGATGGATTTGAAGTTAAGCCTGATTTTGATCCAATGATTGGAAAACTGATTGTTCACGGTTTAAATCGTGAAGTAGCCTTAAGAAAGGCTAAAAATGCTATAAAAAACCTTCATATAGATGGTATTAAAACAAACACAGCTCTTCATGAAATAATTATAGACCAAGAGAATTTTGTAGCCGGATCATATACTACTAATTATATTAGCGAGGTTAAACCTCAAGAAAAAGTTGAGAGTTTAGCCGTAAGTAATAACTTATACTTAAAAGCCATTTCAATTGAAATGCAGGCATTGAGAGAGGAATAATGAAGTACTACATAATAAACGCTGATGGGAAGGAAGTCTCTTTTGATCTTTCGTTTATTTCGAAAGCAAAAAAAACCAGAAGAGTTAAAGTTTCTGATGGTGAATCAGTCAATAAAGAGTTTTTCGTTAGGGACTTAGCTGGTAAGTCTTTTATTTCTGAAGATAATGTTAATTGGAATAAGCTTCCAAAAGTTTCATCAAAATCTGGCCTAGTTAACGTTAATGAATCTATAAGTGTATATAGAGGATTTAAACCATCAGGTCTTTCAAATGCAAATGCAGGTGATTTGATTACTGATATGCCGGGTAAGATCATTAAAGTGATGACTTCTGAAGGTGCAATGGTTAATACTGGAGATACTCTTATTATTTTAGAGGCCATGAAAATGGAAAATGAAATTAAAGCTGGTATTGATGGAATTGTAAAAGCAGTACATGTCGAAGAAGGGCAAGTGCTTGAATCTGGTCACCTGATGATCGAGATTGAAGAATAAAATAGCCATTAGTTATTTTGTCGTGATTCTAAATAGTTAAACATTTTAAATAAACAAATTTTCCCTCATTAAATTATGTCTCATTGTGTTATAATAAGACTTGATGAGGGATTTTAATTTTTCTGATAAGACATTAAATCAATATTTTTATTCAAAGCTAGATCAATTGAATAAGAAAGTAATTTGCCCACTTCCGCAGGAATTTGTCTATTATTCAGCCATCACATTAGAAGACTATGCCCATTCTCAAAAATTCTTTCAACCCGATAAAGGTCTTGGCTATACATTTGTCGAAGCACAACAGAAAACTGATGAAGAAAGAAAAAAAATATACAAAGATGTAGGAGATAGTATCCTTGTCCAAATGGGTCTTTTTCCAGAATATCTGAAAGGTAAACTTCTTAATAAAAGTTATTTCATTAATATTGGGAAGATGGCATACAACCATATGGAACATCTAGAATGTACTTTTTATGATATCCCTAATTTCTATAAATTATTTTCCAGTTCATTTGAAAATATAGTTAATTTGTTAGAACTCTATGGAGAGTCAAACAAATTTGAAAACTATGATGAGTATTTAATTAACAAGCCAAGTACCAATAAAGTGGCCAGCTAGGACATTTTTCCAACTTCTACAATATTCCAATCATCAATAAGAAACTTATTTAAAAATTTGTTGAATTCTTCAAAATTCATATCTTCAATTTTTTGGAAACTATCATGTTGATAATCAAAACCAAGGTTGTGAAGAGCTGCAATTGAATAAAAATTTGCATAGTCATCATTTGTCTGAATATTTAAAAGATTTTGACCCTGAATCATTTTTTTAACTGTATTAAAATCTTTTTTACTCATTCCCTTTGATTGGTATTTGTTTAAGATCTCTTTGATGGCTTTAATTGCTTGATCTTTCTTATCGTGTCCGGCTCCTATATAAATTCCCCAATAACCTGCTTCTAGGGAAGTATTCTGAAGAGGTTGAACACTATAGCATAAACCTTGTTTATCTCTTACCTCAACAAAAAGCTCAGAAGATTGACCAGCTAAAAAAGTCGTGAATACTTTTAAGTAAAGATCTTCCATTCTTTTAACTTTAAAAGCAGGTTTACCAATCATTATATGAACCTGCTCTCTATCAAAATCTAATTGAATATGTTGCTTCTTTTTACCCGAAATTTTATTCTTTGGTTGAAGATTAACCTTTTTCCTTGCCGGGATATTTTCTAGATATGGATTAAGTTTTTCTAGAACCGTATCTAGATCAAGATCTCCACAATAGGTTAAAACAAGTTCATTATTTTCTAATGCATTTTCATGTGTATCTTTTATCAACTTCTTAGATAGTTTTTTTAGGCTTTTTTCTGTTCCTATTATGTCCATAGCATATGGATGTTGGTTGAAAACTAAATTACTAAAACTTCTAAAGCAATGCTTTACTGGATCCTCTTGTTGTAAAAATAAGGCCCTTTTAATTAATTCTTTTTCAAGCTTAAAATAAGAACTAGGAAATGTAGGATTGATTAAAAGGTTCATATAGTGATGAATCAATGAATCTGAAAACTCGGTGAGTCCATGTAAAGTTAAACCATAGGCATTTCTTCCTGAGAACCCATTAATGTAGGAAGATTTTTTTTCTAAATCATTTTTAAGATCAAGATAGCTTTTTCCTTTGTAACCATAATTAATATTTTTGGCAATTAGGTTGTAAACACCATTATTTGTTTCATTTTCATAACTGAGCCCCCCTTTTAAGTAAGAGTGAAGAACAAAAGTTGGAGTCATCGGATTATAGCGATAAACTAGTTTTACGCCTTTTTTGAGAGTAATGAGTTTGGCTTCAGTGTCATGTTCTGAGCTAACCATTTTTAATTTTGATGATATATTTTTAGTCTTTGAGGCAACTGAATTAATTTTTTTAATAAGTTTTTCAACTTCTGGTTTATAAGACTTGTGATCTTTTCCTTGTGGCAGCTGAAGTGTGGCATGAATAGGTCTATTAAAAATATCAACTAGTGAATGAAGGACTTTTGATTTGGAAATGCCTTTCATCTTTTTAATGAATTCATCTTCGCAGTAAATATCACCTGTTTGAGCAAAGCCATGACCAAGAGCGAATGCAAATGATTCAATAGATTCTTTTTCATAGACTTTTGAAGAGATATATTGATTTCTGATTCTATCAATTGAATCTTGATCAAAGCCATTCTTAAAAACTTTTTCAAGAATCTTGGGAAGTAAATTAAATACTTTCTTTGTATTCTCTAGAGGAAACGCCAATCTTAAAAAGTGGCATCCACCACGACTAAAGAACATTGTTGATCCACTTACGCCACTTGCTAGAGAACCATCAGCAACAAGGTTTTGATAAAGAGGAGAAATATCTCCATAAGCAAGACAATTAAGTGCTAAATCCTCGGCACTACTGTTTATTTCTGTGTATTCAGGAGCCTGAATGTTCAATGTTAGAGTTGCTTGATTTACTGGCTTGTCATGGATATTGATCTGAGAATTCTTGTTAAGATTGAATTTAGGAAAACGGGATACTTTTCCGTTTGGTAATTTATATTCATTAATTATTTTTATTAACTTTTCCTTGTCTCCAAGTTTGCCCGCTACGACAAATAAAGCGTTTTCTGAATTATAAAAATTATTTCTAAATTCATTTAGTTGGCTTATAGAAAATGTTTTAATATTTTTTTCATTACCCAGAATTGGATGATTATAATATTTAGGAAATGAGTTTTTTTGTAATTTAAAAAAATTAAATTGAGAAGCATTATCTACTGAGCGTCTATATTCTTCAAAAACAACTTCTCTTTCTGGAATAAGCTCTTCCTGTTTAAATAATGGATTACTAACCATATCAAGTAAAACATCAACAGAATCTAATGTATTGTTGGCAGGGGAGTTAATGTAATAACATGTGTAGTCAAAGGAGGTGAAGGCATTTATTTCTCCTCCAAATGACTCTACCGTTTTTGCAAGCATCATATCTGGATATTTTTTACTTCCTTTGAAAAACATATGCTCAAGAAAGTGGGCGATACCATGATTCTTGTTTTCTTCCAAGGAGCTTCCCGCTTTAAACCATATTTGAATTGTAGAAACATTAGAGTTTGGTGAATCTATCAATAGTGTATTTAAATTATTTTCAAGAGTAAGGTTTTCGATCTTCATTAGAATCCTATTGTTTATGTGCTTTTGAATATATAAACTATTATAATAGACTATATAATCTATTGAATTTGATCAATATAATTGAGAATAAACATGAAAGTTGCATTAATTTACTCATTTGAAGATTCCAACTGGTTTAGTTGTACATTAATCTCCAAAAATTTGCGTTTAGCCTATGAGAAAGCTTATGGCATCGAAAATATAATTTCTATTAATTATTCATCCAAAGGGCAAGTAAGTATTTCTGATTTAAAAAAGCTGATTGATGAAAAAGTTGAAAAACTTATCTTTATTGATCACCAGCCTACTCCGATGGTTTTTCTTGATCATCTTGAGCAATTAGAAGGAGAACTAACGAGTGAAAGGGAGTATATAATTCATGTGTACGGAGATTATCCGCTTTTTTTGGGAGAGTGGAAACATGTTCATTCGATGTTGAAAAATAAACCTTTAAAATATATTTGTGCCTCAGAAAAGCAAAAAAAAATGATTTCAAAGTTTATTCCTCAAAATGAACTTATTTTTGTTTCTCCCTTTCCTGTTAATAAGAAAAGTTTTTATCCAAAAGAATTAGAGCTTTTAGATGTTGAAAAGGAATTTGATCTTGGAAAAGAGGATAGAATTATTTTATATACGGGAAGAATATCTCTTCAAAAAAATGTGAAAGAAGCAATTGAACTTTTCCTAAAGGGCATCTCTTGCGGTGATATTGATCGTAGCTTTAAGTTCGTCATCGCTGGAGAGTTTGATTTACTGGGGAGTATGTATCTCAGTTACACTCAACTTCAAGGGGAGTATTTTAGGGAAATAAGTAAAATAATTGATAAATACTCAAGTTTTAAAAATCATATTGTTTTTTTAGGAAATATAAATAATAAACGACTTGTTGACCTGTATAATAGAGCAGAACTTTTTTTGAGCTTAAGTACTTATCATGATGAAGACTACGGAATGTCTGTTGCAGAGGCATTAATGTGTGGGACACCATGCTTACTTACAAACTGGGCAGGATATGCTTCGTTTAATATTTCAACCAAGTTCGTTGATTTTATCCCAACTAAAATTACAAAATTTGGACCTGAAGTTGATTTGGAAACTGGTTATCAAAAATTGGTTAATAAATTAAAAAAAGAAGTTCAAAGAGACACACTATCAGAGCTGGCTGATGGTTATCTCTCTATTGAAAGCTGCTCAAAAAGATTAAAAGATATCTGTGGCAAAGAAGTTGGAGAGTTTAAAACGGTTTCAGACTTAATGATTCAGTTAACTCATGAGCAGATAATAAAAGGTTGGGAATTTTTTAGACTAGAGACAAACAGGGAATTTAATAGTTTTTATTTTAAGGTGTATGATGTCTATTCTGAGTAGAGTTGATGAGCTGATTCAAAATTCGGCAAATGGAGATATTCATTATAAAAAATGGAATGTTGATTTTAGGGATCAATATTTTAAGGATGTATATTGGTCATACTTTCCTATTACTGAGAAATACTTTTTCGAGGGGAATCCAACTTTTTTATACGAGTATCGAAACTTTAATGACTTAGCAAGATACCCTCTAATTATTGTTAGAGATGGTTTTGCTGGTATTTTGGACTTCTTTTTAAACCATCCGATACCTCCAGAAGACTTTAGAACTATTTTGTTGATTCCAAAAAAGTTTGAGGGATTAATTCCTAAACAGTGGGGTCAGTATGTTGGAAGTTATATTATAAAATCAAAAAGAGAGATGTCCGATTCTGCTAAAAGTGAAGTTATTATACATGGTCTTGGTGTTGAAGATTTATTTTGGGGAGAGGCTTTTCTAGATAGAATTAAGGAACTAAAGAAAATAGCATCAGAGTATTCAAAAGTTACTTTTTTAATACCGCAAAGAGAATCACTTCTTTCTGATAGTTCAAATCAAGGAAAAAAGTATAATTTGTTATTGCATAAATACCTCTATGAAAATTTTGGTTTCGAAATAAAAACTGAAAATGATTCTGAAAAATTTATCAAAAATTACAAGAATAATAATTTTTGTTTTTTTAACCTAGACAATAATAATGGTTTTGTTTTTGATAATTATATTGACCACCATTTATGGTCTAAAGGTGGAATTAAACTTGAGGAAAAGAAGGAAAAGAGCCAGTGGAGTCATAAGTCTCTCGAATATGATCTGTCGCCTTTTCATTCTATTTGTATCGATGAAGTAGATTTAAATATAAGTCGTTTTCCTGAGTTTTTTTTACCATTTCGATTAAGTGGAGCAAAGAGTTCTTCTCTGTATTCTGTTTATCAAAATGAGAATTTCGTTAAATTGTTTAATAAATACTTCTAACTTACCTACTTGATTGGGGATGATCTTAAAGACAAAGTCTGGAAGCGAAAGATTAGTCCGCTTTTGTAACAATAATTTTAAGAGCTTCCAATGAGTTGAGACTTTTTATTTTCTTTTTTTTCATAAAAAACAATAACTGCCCTAACGCCTTCTAGTCGAATCTGTTTCAAACACAATCTGGTGCTTCAGTTGTTTACTTTGACTTTAAGATCATCCCCACGCAAAGGGGACGGTTAATAAATACTTTTTGAAAGCCTAAAGAAGCATTTCATTTTTAATGTGTTCACCATAGGCTTCATGGTAGAAATTTATAGCATCTTCAACATCACCTTCGAAAAGAACTTTCTTATTTCCTAAAACTATAGCTTTGTTGCAAACGTCTCTAATTATTTCTTCAGAGTGACTTATAAATAATACAGCTCCACTTGTATTGATGACATTTTTAATTCGTCCACTAATTTTCTCATTAAAGAAGATATCGGCACCATTAAAAACTTCATCCAAAATAAGTAGGTCAGCTGGTTTTGATGAGATAATACTTAAAAACAACCTAACCTTCATTCCTTTGCTATAAACTTTAAAAGGTGAATCTACAAATTCATTGAGTTCTGAAAATTTTAATGAGTCCTCAACTATTTCTGCACGTTCTTCCTTGTTTAAATGTGAGTAAATAATATTAGTTATGATCCATGCATTTTCACGGCCGGATAGCTCAGGCTGAACAACACTTGCAGTATCGAAAATGGCCCTTAGTTTTCCATTGAGTTGGATCTCTTTTTTTTCACCATACATCCCAGCAATTGTTCGACAAAGGGAGGTCTTACCAGAGCCATTGATACCAATGATCCCTAGTCTTTCACCTTTTTTGATATCTAGGTTTATGTTTTGAAGTATTTCGATTTCTTGAGCTCTATTAAAAAAGAAATTAATTGGAGAATTTACCATTTCAACAAATAAATCTCTTATGCCTTTGCTTTGGTAACGTGAGAAGTTATAACTAAGGCTAAGATTATTAACTTTAAGAATGGTGTTAGATGTTGATGTAGAGCTCATTTCTCGTCTTTCTCCATAAAAACCTTGCTAATAACATTGAGCCGATCATAAAGGCTCCACCATTTATAATTGAAGCTGTAAGTGCCTCGTAGTTAAAATCCCATAATGTAACTGTAAAAGTTCGTATAAAACTATAGAAAGGATTGATATCAACTAGTATTTGATACTTTTCAGGTATTAAGTGTCTTGGATAAAAAATTGGTGTTAAAAAAAACATAATAGATAATAAAAAATTAGAAATATATTCAGTATCTCTGAAGAATACCTGTAATACAGATAGGAAAATTGCAAGGCTAGTTACACCAACAAATAAAATAAAAAGTGCAACAGGTAAAAATAGTAAACCCATCAAATTGTAGGATGCCTGATCAGCTAAAACTATCATGAGAAAAAAGAAGGGAATTAGAAAGTTTATAAAATTATCAATGCTTTTACTAATTATCACGGAAACTGGATGTATTTGAAAGGAAAGCAATGATTCTCTCATCGTTATTAAGCTGTGAACAGTTTGAGATATTGTTCCATGAATGTACACCCAGGGTAAAATTCCACCGAGTAAAAAGATAAAATATCTATCCACATTCAATCTTAGAATATATTTAAAGATAAGTGCATGAACGCCAAATAAAATGAGTGGGTTTATCATTACCCAAAGAACACCTGCAATTGTGTTTCTATATCTGCCTTTCATTTCAGCCAGAGTTAGGGTAGATATAATCGTTAATTGTTCTTTTAGGATCATTAACTAATAGTATTAAGGAAAACTAAGCTTGGCAAAGAATTAAATGAAATCAATAACTTCACTCTATATTCACTTTCCTTTTTGTCGTCATCTTTGTAATTATTGTGACTTTTATAAAAGAAAGTTAATTGATTCTAAACAAATTCAAGGGTTTCAGCATCAACTGGATGAACAGTTTGCGTATCATAGGCATTTCCTGGAAAAAAGAGGATATCGAATTGAGGATTTGAAGACACTTTATATTGGGGGAGGGACACCATCTCTTTGGGGAAAAAGTGGAGCAGAATATTTAAAAAATAAATTTATTTTTACAGATAGCTTTGAATTTACAATCGAAGTCGATCCGGACTCGTGGAGTGAGGAAGAGATTGAATTATGGTTATCAATCGGGGTAAATCGTTTTTCAATTGGTTCTCAGGCATTTTCTGAGAAATTTATAAAAATCATGGACCGAACGCATTTAAAAAGTGATGTTGAAAAGACGGTTAAATATTTCTCCGATCGTAAATTGAATTTTAGTGTAGACCTTATGTTGGGGTTACCTGACTCCGCAGATAGAAATATAACAACCGAAATAGATGAATTGTTAAAATATAATCCTAATCATTTTAGTGTTTATATTCTAAAAACTAGAAGTAATTATCCCTTGAACGCAAAACTGCCAGTTGATGAAAAAATCAGAGAAGAATACTTATTAGTTTCAGAGCATTTAAGAGAAAATGGATTTGATCACTATGAAGTATCAAATTTTGCGAGAGATGGGTTTTATTCTAAACATAATAAGAAATATTGGAAGTATGAAAGTGTAGCTGGAATTGGTCCCAACGCAACAGGCCTTTTAGTTGGTGAGACTACGAGTCGCTATCAGTGGAAAAGCGTCTCTTTGGGTGTTGAGACGGAAGACTTAAGTGAAGAAGCAGTACTTATAGAGAAAATATTCTTAGGATTAAGAGCGCGAAATCAGTTTGATCTAGACACTCTTTTTAAGAATGAGGAACAAAGAAATGCGATTGATAACTTATATGAAAAATGGAAAAAGTTAGGTTATCTTCGGGCGTCATCAAAGAGGAATGGAATTGATCTGTCACCACTTGGTTATCTCATGTGTGATAGTTTGATTGATGATATTTTTAAATATGTAAAATTTTAATAGAGTTTATTATGAAGAATCTCATTTATAATTTGAATTCATTACATGACTTTCAAGACTATGGAATTGATATTCCACTTTTGAATACTAGAGTACAAAGTACTTTAGAGTATTTAAAAGATAAAATTAATCTCATTGAAAGTGAGTATCCTAGTATTTCGAAAGAAGATTTAGCCCTTGCTCATAACGAGGATTTTATTAAGAAGGTTTTGAATAACCCAGATGGTGTAGTATTAGAAACTTATGAGCTTGTGGATAACAAAGGAAATTATAATCGCTACAATCCAAATCTTAGGAAAAAACCCTTAAATGACTTTGTAAAAAAAGCTAAACTTCATATCGCTGGAACATACTTAACTTGTGAAATGGCTTTAAAGTATAAATTTGCATATCATTTGGGTGGAGGTATGCATCATGCGATGAGTTTTAAGCCTGGTGGGTTTTGTATGTTTAATGATTTGGTTATTAGCTTACGTAAACTTCAGAAAGAAAAAAAAATTAAACAGGCGATCATCATTGATTTGGATTGTCATAAGGGTGATGGTTCGGCTGAAATTTTAAAAAAAGACCCAACAATAACGACTTTGTCCATACATATGAAAAATGGTTGGCCGTTGGATGCTGAAGGTGTCTTAAAAGACGGGAGTGTGAATCCCAGTTTTATTCCTTCAGATTATGACATTCCCATTGATGAAAAAGATGACTATCTTCACAACTTGAAAACAAAGTTAGAAGAAATCGATTTTAGCCTATATGATTTGGCTTTAGTTGTTCATGGAGCGGATGTATACGAAAAAGACATTTTAGAGAGTTCTTCAGGGATTAAGCTAAGTAAGGATGAAGTCTTAGAGCGAGATTTATTGGTTTATAGATTGCTCTCTGAGTCAAAAATTCCTCAAGCTTGGTGTTTAGGTGGTGGTTATGGGCCTAATACTTTTGAGATTTACGTTCAGTTTTTGAAAATATCTCTATCTAAGTACATGTAATTGCTATATTATATTTTTTTATTTTTTTATTCATGTCAGATCATTGACATTGGTCTAAGCGTAACCATTTTAATAGTAGGTTTGAATTAATTAGTGTTGTGGAGAAAATTTAATGGAAAATTCTAGTGAAAATAACGAAGTTCAAGAGGAAAAGCTAGCAACTGAAGATATAGCTGAGCAAGAAGAAGTATCTGAAAATGATGATAATGTTGAAGAGTTGAAAGCAAAAGAAGAAGCAAAAGAAGAAGCTTCAGATGAGTTCAAAGAGAAGTATTATTATTTAGCTGCGGAAATGCAAAACATGCAAAGACGATTTGATAAAGAAAAAGAAAGTCTTCTTAAATATGGTAGTGAAAAGATACTAACGGATATTCTAGATGTTGTTGATAATCTTGAAAGAACTCTTGGATTTATTAAAAACGATGAAGATGAAAAAGTTAAAAATATTGTTGTTGGTATAGAAATGATTAACAAGCTTTTTATGGAAACACTTGGAAAGCATGGGCTTCAAATGATTGATGCTCTTGGAAAAGAATTTGATCCACATTTTCATGAAGCGTTAGCTCAACAACCAGCAGAAGGAAAACCAAATATGGAAATCATTCAAGTTCATCAAAATGGATATACCTTGAATGATAGAGTTATAAGAGCAGCGAAAGTTGTAGTAGTTAAAAACGATTAGGATTTAGATAATAGTAAGGAGTAAATTATGGGAAGAATTATTGGAATTGATTTAGGTACAACAAACTCATGTGTATCTGTTTATGAAAATGGTAAATACAAAATTGTACCAAATGCTGAGGGAAATAATACTACTCCTTCTGTAGTTGCATACAATGATAAAGGTGATGTTCTTGTAGGTCAGGTTGCTAAAAGACAAGCAGTAACTAACCCTAATAAAACACTATATGGTATTAAAAGACTAATTGGTAGAAAGGCGACGGATAAAGAAGCAAAAGACTTTGCAGCTGTAGCTCCTTTTGAAATTTTTGCTAATAAAAATGGAGATGCTTGGGTAAAAGTTGATGGTAAAGAAATGTCAGCTCAAGAAATCTCAGCAAGAGTTTTAGAAAAAATGAAAAAGTCTGCTGAAGACTACCTTGGTGAAGCTGTGACTGAAGCAGTTATCACTGTTCCTGCATATTTTAACGATGCTCAAAGACAAGCAACAAAAGACGCTGGTAAAATCGCAGGTCTTGAAGTTAAAAGAATTGTTAACGAGCCTACAGCTGCAGCTCTTGCATACGGTTTAGACCAGAAAAAAGATATGAATATCGCTGTATTTGACCTTGGTGGTGGTACTTTCGATATTTCAATTTTAGAAATTACAGAAGATGGTGTATTTGATGTTAAGGCTACAAACGGTGATACATTCCTTGGTGGTGAGAACTTTGATGAAGAAATCATTAATTGGATGGCCGAAGAGTTTAAAAAAGATAATTCTGTAGACCTTAAACAAGATCAAATGGCACTTCAAAGATTAAAAGAAGCAGCTGAGAAAGCGAAGCATGAGCTTTCTTCAACAACTCAAACTGAAATCAATCTTCCATTCATTACGGCAGATGCATCAGGTCCAAAACACTTAGTTTTAACTTTAACTAGAGCTAAGTTTGAAGAATTAATCGCTAAATATGTAGATGGACTTGTTGCTCCATGTACAACTTGTTTAGATGATTCAGGATTAGAGAAAAATGAAATTCATGAAGTTATTTTAGTTGGTGGATCGACAAGAATTCCAGCAATCCAAGAAAAAGTTAAACAAATTTTTGGAAAAGAACCGTCAAAAGGTGTCAACCCTGATGAAGTCGTTGCAGCCGGTGCAGCTGTTCAAGGTGGTGTTCTTCAAGGTGATGTAAAAGATGTTCTACTTCTAGACGTAACTCCTTTGTCACTTGGTATTGAGACTCTTGGTGGTGTCATGACAAGAATTATTGATAAAAACACAACGATTCCAACTAAGAAGTCACAGGTATTCTCAACAGCTCAAGACAATCAACCAGCGGTTTCGATTCATGTACTTCAAGGTGAAAGAGAATTTGCTAATGATAACAAAACTCTTGGGAAATTTGATCTTACTGGAATTGCTCCAGCTCCAAGAGGTGTTCCTCAGATTGAAGTTGAATTCAATATTGATGCAAACGGAATTATTAACGTATCTTCAACAGACAAAGCAACTGGTAAGAAACAAGATATCGTTATTACTTCTGGGTCAGGTCTTTCTGAAGAAGAAATTGAAAAAATGGTTAAAGATGCTGAAGCAAATAGAGATGCAGACTCTAAGAAAAGAGAAGCTGTTGATGCAAGAAATAATTTAGATTCATTAATTTTCTCAACAGAAAAAGCAATGAATGAAGCTGGTGATAAATTACCAGCTGATAAGAAATCAGAATTAGAAGCGGCATTAACTGAGGCTAAATCAAAGTTAGAATCTGAAAACCTTGATGAAGTTAAAGGTGCTACTGAAAGACTTCAAAATGTAGCTCACTCTATGGCACAACAAATGTATGGTCAGCCAGGAGCTGGTGCTGAAGGTGCTCCAGGTGCTGAAGCTGCAGGTGCTGATGCTGGTGGATCAGAATCTAAAAAAGATGATGATGACGTTGTAGACGCAGATTTCAAAGAAGTATAATATATACCACAAATTATGGCCCTACATTGCTAGGGCCTTTTTAGCATAAGAAGAAGTTTATGAGTAAAAGAGATTACTACGAAGTTTTAGGTATCCAAAAAAATGCAGGAAAGGATGAGATTAAAAAAGCTTATCGAAAGCTTGCTATGAAATACCATCCAGATAGAAATCCAGATAATGCTGAAGCTGAAGCAAAGTTTAAAGAAGCATCAGAAGCGGCTGAGATTTTGTTAGATGAAAATAAAAGATCTCGTTATGATCAATTTGGTCATGCTGGAGTTGATGGTCAAGCCGGTGGCTTTGGTGGTGGATTCAATCAAGGTGATTTTGGTGACCTTGGGGATATCTTTGGGGATTTATTCGGTGATATGTTCGGTGGTGGTGGAGCCCGTGGACGTAGAGGCGGTGGAAGAACTCGAGCTCGTCGTGGTGAGGACATGCAAATGTCTCTAGAGGTAACTTTTGAAGAGGCAGCTTTTGGTTGTGAAAAGGAAGTATCTCTAGTTAAAAATATTATCAAAGATGGTACAACGCCAAAGACTTGTACAACTTGTAATGGACATGGAGAAATTAGAAGGCAGCAAGGGTTTTTTACAATTGCTCAACCTTGTCCTCATTGTCAGGGAACTGGGGAAATTGCAGAGAGAGTTAAAAAGAAAGTCAGTCTTTCAGTAAAAGTCCCAGCTGGTATTGATCACGGACAACGATTAAAACTTTCTCAAGAGGGTGATATTGGTAGTCATGGTGGTCCTAATGGTGACCTATATGTACAGGTTGTAATCAAGGAACATGAGTTTTTTGAAAGAGATCAGTTCGATGTTCACTGTGAAGTACCTATAACTTTTTCTCAAGCAGCTTTAGGAGCTGAGGTTGAAGTACCAACCCTTTCTGGTAAAGTTTCAATGAATATTCCTGCTGGAGTTCAATCTCACAAGAGAATGAGATTAAAGGGTAAGGGAATTCAAAGGCTTGGAGGTTATGGATTTGGTGATCAAATAATTACCATTGTGGTTGAAACTCCTACTAAGTTAACCGATGAACAAAGAGAATTATTTGAAAAACTTGCTGAAGTTGATCAGAATCATACAAATCCAATGTCACGTGGCTTTTTTGAAAAAGTACGTGAATTTTTTCAATAATTCCCAATAAAAATCTAAATAATTCATGACAGCGGTCCTGTGGACCGCTAAAATTACTTGTAGACTTTCATATTTAGGAGTTGTTTTGATGCGTTTAGTCTCGAGTTTTCTATACATTGTTTCACTTTATATTTTATTTCAATCTTGTTCTGGGATTCAGGTTATAAATAAAGCAGATATATATTCTGCTAATTTTTTAAAGAAAATAGAATCTATTCAGTTGATTTATAATGATGGAGATAAAAAAGTTGCCCTTCAGAGTTTAAATCAAATTGACGATAATGCTTTAACTAAGGCAGAGATCGCGAAAAAATATAATTTAAAAGGGGTCATGCTTTATTCTCTAAAAAACATTAATGAAGCTGTTGAAAGCTTTTTATATGCAGAGGAAAATGTTGATAGAGATTATAACCTTGCATCAAATATTAAACTTAACATTGCGAGTAGTTTTTTTAAACAGGACAAAATAGATTTAGCTTATAGTTATATTAAAAAGAATGATGCCGAGTATTTAAACGAAAAAGAGAAAAATACATTTTATAGCTTATGGTTTAATTTAGCTGTTCAATATTCCAAGCCTAAGGAAGTTGTCGTTGCGTTAGTTAATTTAACAAGTTCAATACAGTCCTTTAATCAATTAGAAACTTACAAATACAAAGAAATTATGATTGATAACTTCAAGCAACTTTCTAATTCTGAAAAAATGTATATTTTAGATGAATATCAAGGATCAAGTAAAGTTACTGTGGCTTATCTAGCAAAGAATGAGGCTTTATCTTTGTATTATTCTGGGGATAAATCAGGTGCGAAGGATATTATTGGTTGGATGAGTTCGAAATTCTCAGACATGTCGGATGTGAAATCGTTTGTCGAAGATTTTAGTTTTAGAACTGAAAGTTATTCTAAGATAGACTCTAAGAAAGTTGGGATAATTGCTCCTCTTTCTGGCAAACTTAGTCGCTATGGTGAGAAAGTTGTTGCAGGAGTTAATACAGCTCTTAAAAACGAGAAAGGTGTAAGATCAGATATAAAGGTTCTTTTAAAAGATAATCAAAATAATTCATTTTTATCTCGAAAGCTTATTCAGGAAATGATTTTAAAACATCATGTTTCGGCTATCGTTGGAGGATTATTTCCTCATCTTGCAAAGGAAGAGTATTTAGAAGCTAGAAAGTATGGTGTCCTTTTTATTTCATTATCTCCAGTTTATTTACCTAAATCTCAAAAAAATCATCTTCTTATTGAAATTCCTGGTTCTGTTGAATCTCAAATTAGAAGTGTCTTAACTCCTGAGAACTTAGAGTATTTAGGAAAAAGAGTTTCAGTTATGTATCCATGGACTGACGATGGAAAATCTTATGTAAATGAACTTTGGCAGAGATTCAATAATAAAGAGATTGAACTTATAGGTATAGAGGATTATGAAAGAGGAATTAGTGACTATCGTTCCTCTGTTAGGGGAATACTAGGTTTAAAGCATCCAAGGGAAAGGGAAGAAGAGCATCAAATTTGGTATGACATAAAAAACGTAAATAAAAGAAACGTAAGAATTGTTAATATTCTACCTCCGGTTAAAGATTTTGATTGGGTATTTATTCCTTCTCTTCCAAAAGAAGCAATTCAAATATTACCTACATTTAGCTTCTTTGATGCAAAAGGGTTAAAGTTTGTTGGTGGACCTAGTTGGATAAATAAGACTATTCAAAAGGAAAGAAGAAATCTTGGTGGGAAGGTCTTTATTGTTGGAAATGATTCTTCTGATATAGATCTTAACTTTTTAAAAGATTATAAAGAAGTTAATGGATACTATCCTGGGCTGGTAGATACAATTGCCTATGAAAGTATTAAAGTCTTATCTTCAGTCTTAAAAGATGACAACTTTTCAAAACGTGATGATTTAGAAAGCAAGATATTAAGTACCAAATCACTGAGTGGAATTACCTCAAATTGGTCGTTGGAGAATGGTTTGTGGGTAAAAGATATGGATCTTCTTACAATTTCATCTGATGGGTTTAAAAAGGTGATTACTAGCAATTTATGATAAAAGCTCTTTATTTACTGCTCTT
Source organism: Flavobacteriaceae bacterium (assembly GCA_964215955.1). GTDB lineage: Bacteria > Bdellovibrionota > Bacteriovoracia > Bacteriovoracales > Bacteriovoracaceae. Next base: position 16,681 of record CAXPDR010000018.1, on the reverse strand, counting down.
TCTATTTTTTTGGGTTTCTTGTGGTTTAAGAGAGTCAACTGAGGAATATGATAACCCCTTGGAAGGTACATGGGTTCTTACAGAATATAATTGTGCTGAAACTTTCACAGAAACAGTTGGAAAAGAAATTTATGACTTCGAAGATAGTTCAATCGATATAACAGTTAAATTTGATGCTAGTAAAATTACGTATAACTCAGTCGGTACCTGTACGACTAGTTCATATGGCGCATATTCACTTGTTTATGATGAGTCTGAATCAGGTCAAATTGATATTTCTAATGTTGTAAGTGGTGGAACGACTTGTACTGAGGACGTAACTGATAGCGGTGATGATTTAGTTGGAACAGTTTCTGTAAACACAACTATGGATGGTACTGATACTCAAGACTTAGAATGGTTCATTGAATCTAATGTTCTTTATATTCAAAATTTTACAAATTTCTACGGTTCAAGCGATATTTTCGTTTGTAATGGTGAGTGTATCTGTAGAGGGACTTTTACTAAGCAATGATCTAATTCGGATATTTCAAATAATAGAGATCTGAAATATTTCTTCCGTACTCTTCTAGATCAAGTCCATAGCCAACAACAAACTGATCTTCAATTTGTTTTCCTATGTAGTCCGCTTTAACAGGAGCCAATCTTTTATAAGGTTTATCAAAAAGAGTCACAACTTCTAATGATCGTGGTTCAGAATGCTGTAGTCTAGTTTTCAAGAAGTGCAGAGCACGTCCTGTATCAATAATCTCTTCAACAACGAGTACATTCTTTCCATAAATATTAGTACTAATATCTTTCTTAATAACCATTGTTCCAGCGTTTTCTTTATCTCTTCCTACTGAAGTTATTTTAACAAAATCTACATAGGTATGTAGTGAGTGTAGCTTTTTTATTAAATCAGATAGAAAAATGGTACTTCCCTTAAGCATTCCTATTAATACAAGTTCTTCGCCTTTATATCTTTCGTTGATTTGATTTGCTAAAGCATTGGTGATGGAATCAATTTCTTCTTTGCTTATATAGCTGACAAATTGATCAGCCAAAATATTACGAGGTAGTTTAGAAAGTTCGCTCATATAGTTCCTTAATTAATTACAAAAGAAAATTTTATCTGATAGGAATAAATAAACAAATATTTTATAGTTGAGTATTTTAGTTTGTTGGTGGAGGAAATACCTTTCTCTTGTCCTATTTATAGGTAGATGGTACATTTTAATTGGAATAATCTAAATTATTTAAAGGAATAATAATGTTTAAGAAAGTTTTGGACTGGTTTTCAAATGACTTAGCAATTGACTTAGGTACAGCTAATACTCTGGTATATGCCAAAGATGGTGGAATAATAGTTAATGAGCCTTCTGTTGTGGCCGTTCATCAAGGTTATAGAGGTGAACAGAAAGTACTAGCGGTGGGAGATAAAGCAAAAGAAATGCTCGGAAGAACCCCTGGCTCTATTAAAGCGATTAGACCAATGAAAGATGGTGTTATTGCTGACTTTGAAATTACCCAAGCGATGTTAAAACACTTTATTCAAAAGTCTATGAATGGTTCTAAGTTAGTAAAACCTAGAATTATAATTTGTATTCCTTTTGGTATTACTCAAGTTGAGAAAAGAGCTGTAAAAGAATCTGCTGAGCAGGCTGGAGCTAGAGAGGTTTATTTAATTGAAGAACCAATGGCTGCAGCAATTGGGGCAGGACTCCCAATTACGGATCCATCTGGAAACATGATTGTTGATATTGGTGGTGGTACAACTGAAGTAGCAGTTATCTCACTAGGTGGTATTGTTTATTCTCAGTCAGAAAGAGTTGCTGGGGATAAGTTTGATGATGCTATAGTTAACTATATAAAGAAAAAGTACTCTCTACTAATTGGAGAGAGAACTGCAGAGATGATTAAAATTTCAATCGGAAATGCTTATCCTTTTGATGATGAAGTAAAGACTTACGAAGTTAAAGGTAGAGACTTAATCGCAGGTGCTCCAAAGACTATTGAAGTCACTAGTGATGAAATAAGGGAAGCACTTTCAGATCCAATTGCAGAAGTAATAGAAGCAATTAAGACATCATTGGAGAAGACACCTCCTGAACTTGCAGCTGATATTGTTGATAATGGAATTATCTTAGCTGGCGGTGGATCCCTTCTAGCAAACTTAGATATTCTCATTAAAGAAAAAACAGGATTACCAGTATCACTTGCTGAAGATCCATTAACTTGTGTCGTAAGAGGTTGTGGAACAGCTCTAGAGAATATTTCTTTATTGAGACAAGTTACAACTTTATCTTAATTCTATGACAACTGAAAATGAAGGTAATGTTCATTTTAAAGCTTTGAATAGAGCTGAGAAGATAAGCAAAATTTCTCAAGCTTGTAAGTTACCTTCATTAAAAGCTACAATTTGGGTCAAAGGTGAAACTAAATACGAAGTTTCATTTCAAAACTTTTTTCAAGAACAGGAAGAAATTTTAATTGAAGGACACATCATTGATTCAATCATTGGTAAGGATGTTCTATACAGTTTTGATTTAAATGGTTTAAAGCTTTTTGGTAAGGGAAAACTTACCACTCAAACTGGCAACAATGTCTATTTGAACTTTTCTGGGGATCTCTTTAAAAGTGAGAGAAGAATTAACTTTAGACTTCTGACTTATCCTCACCAAGAAGTTTATCTCCACTTACCAATTGAAACGGTGTCAGATGAGAAGGGAAATTTAATTAACTTAAAGACAGGAATTTCTGAAACAGGAATTTTTGAAAACTTCTTAGAGTTTATTCAACAAGAAAATGAAGAAGAGAGTCAAATACCTAATCATTTAAAAATTAGAGTGTTGGACATTTCGGTTACTGGAGCAGCTTTATTGTTATCTGAGCAGGAACACGATCTTCTATCTAAATATGAAAATAAATTTGAAAAAATAATTTTAGATTTTAATGGAGACCTTATAGAGATTCCGGGGTGTACTATTTTGTATTCACTTGATTATGAAGTTCAAGGAAAAAATGTAACTTATAAAAAATCGGGAATGAAGTTTGAAAACCTAGATATTAATTTAGATGAGAAGCTTTCTTCAATTATAAATAAAACTTTAAGAACCTTAGAGTCTGAATTTGAGGACTTTTTAAAATGAAACTTGTTTTCATTTTAATTTTCTTATTTTCATGCACTCAATTACCTCATGAAGTAACAAATTTACAAAATTCCCAGATTGAAGTTTTTAAATATAAAGATTTTTCTGGAGAATATATTAAGAAAAGAGAGATTAAAACAGAGAATGGTAAATTAATTTCTCGAAATAAACTGTTTTTGAAGGATCAAGAGTTAGAATCATTGGTTTCTGTTTCTGCTATTGGAACTTTGAAAAATTCCCAAAATGTATATATATTGCCAAAAATATCTCAATTTAAAGTTTGGTTTGATAAGAAAGAATATTTTTCTCAACTTAAATTGAATCGTAAAAAAAGAACCTTAGATACAGTTGTTAAAAGTCCTGAAAAAAAATGGAATGGTGAGAAGTCTTTTAAACTCCCTCAAACTCCTTATATATGTTTTTTTTCGCAGCTGCCTGAATGTTTAAAAATGCAAAAATTATTATTGAAAGCAGCCAGAAAAGACCTAGCTTTTTATGTTATATGGGATAACTATCCTTTTCATGTAGAGCAGTTTGAAGGGGTAGATCCTAGCCCATTCTTCTTAGCTACACTTAAACTTGATGGATATAGTAAGAAGATTGTGAAATATTCCTTAGACATTGGGAATCAAATTTTAAGTTTTCATTTTGATAACAACTTAAATTATATTAAAATGTTCTGGGTTTCCCAGGGAATAATCTCTGAGCTCTCGCAAAAGGAGTAGTTGTGAATTTATTTGATGTTGGTCAGCTCTTTATTACAGGAATTTCGGGTGTTGCTTTAACTGAAGAAGAAAAAACTTTTCTAAAAGACTGTAATATCGGTGGGGTTATTCTTTTTAAGCATAACTATCAAGATCCTGCTCAACTTGCTGAGCTTATTAATGAGATTCAAACTCTTAGGGATGAGTATCCATTATTTATTTCAGTTGATCAGGAAGGTGGAAGAGTAAGAAGGTTTCAAACCCATTTTACACAGTTTCCTTCTATGTATGAAGTTGGAGAGCAAGATTCTCCTAAGTTAACGTTCGAAGTTCATAAGGCCCTAGCCGAAGAATTAAATGCATGTGGAGTTAATTTAAATTATTCTCCGTGTTGTGATATTTGGACTAATGAAAATAATAAGGTCATTGGTGATCGAGCCTTTGGAAAGACAGCAGAGATTGTAGAAAAAAATGTGAGTGCTGCAATCAGAGGTTTACATACATCAAACGTCCTTGCTTGCGCTAAACATTTTCCTGGACATGGAAATACGACTAAGGACTCTCACTTTGATCTCCCTTACGTTAAAAAGTCTTTAACGGATTTGAAGCAAGAAGAAATTGTACCATTTTTAAAAGCTTCAAAGTCTAGGGTCGAGTTTATTATGATGGCGCACTTAGTAGTTGATGCTATTGATAAGGATAAGCCTTGTACACTAAGTGAAAAAGCTTATAGTTTCTTGAGATCAGAATTAAAATATAAAAAGCTAATTGTTACTGATGATATGGAAATGAAAGCTATAACTGATAATTTTGGATTTGAGGATGCTGGAAAGCAAGCTTTAGAAGCAGGAGCTGATGTATTACTTTATAGAAGTATGGAGAAGACCAAGCTTGTTTATGAGTCAATTGTAACTGAAATTAAGCAGCAAAACTTAAAGAAATCTCTATTAGAGGATAAAATTAATCGAGTACTAGATTGTAAAAAGAGATTTTTCTCTGAGTATCAGCCAATTTATATTCCTACAATCACTAAATATTTTAAATCTGATAGAAACTCTTCATTATTAAATAGTTTCAAAAAAGAAGAATAGTATTGGGATAAATTTACCCACTCAGTCATCTTCTGAATCTAAGCCAAATATTTGATATTCTATAGGTAGTGACAAATTATGTTTACTATTATGGAGATTGAATGTGCTTTAGGTCATTTATTCTAATATTTATTTTTTCGATTTTCTCATTGGGTGTAAATGCACAAATATGTGGGCCAACATTTGAGGATATAGATATAAATTGTATTACCCAGTATGGTGATCGATTCAATGCTGTTGAAAAAAGAGAAGAGAAAAGAAAATTAAAATTAGAAAAAGAAATTAAAGATAAGAAAAGTAAGGGCTTAAAGAGGGCACAGTTAGAAAGAAATCTCGTATTCATTTTTGGAGATAATGAATCATTAAAAAAATTACGAAAGAATGTTTATTTTTATCAAACTGCCGCAGGTAACTTTGGAAAAATGACCATTAAGAATATACATATGGATAGAAGAACCTGTTCTATGTATGTGAAAACTGTAACTTATCAAAAGAAGAGGACATTTGAGCAAAATGTAACCTTTCATATTGGAAATACTTATAACTCTTGGAATGTCGATCGTGCTAGTTTTGATGAAACAGGTGGTACTGATTTTGTGCTCCAGAGAATTCATGGAATTTGCGCATTTAAGACTGTTAATGGGACGATCATTCCAGGGGTAGAGCTTAAGAATATAGTAGAGGAGGATTCAAATGAAATTCTCTTTTATGCTTCTCTATTCTTAATCGGTTTATCCGTCTTCTTAGTAGCTAGAACCGTCTTTCAAGATGAGGATAGATTTAAAGCTCAAGAAAAATTAGAGGATGCTGAGCAAGGAGAGAAACAAGATACTCCAAATGATGTCGTTCTTAAATATTCAAGACCATTTTTTAAACGATATTTTACTCCTGTTATTAAGGGAATGAAAAATAAGCGAAAAATTAAAGAAAAGTATAAGCGCTCATTAGCTTCTTCAGGAATGAATAAATTTTTAACACCAGAAGATTTTTATGCATTCAAACTATTTTTGATTATTGGATTTCCGATTTTATATTTAGGATTAAGAGCTTTCTTGGAAGAAGACTGGCCATTAATGTACACACCTTTTATCTCTATCTTTGGTTATTTCTATCCTGATATTTGGATTAAAGGGAAAATTGATAAGAGAAGGCAAAATGTTATTGAAAATATGCCATTCGTCGTTGATATGTTGGCTTTATCTGTTGAAGCTGGTCTTGACTTTGTTGCGGCCATGCAAAAAGTTATAGAGAAGGCACCTCCTTCAGCATTAGTAGAAGAGTTTGAGCAAATGATAAAAGAAACAAAAATTGGTGCTTCAAGAGCAGAGGGTCTAAGGCAAATGGCCTGGAGAATTGATGCTCTCCCTGTATCATCATTTTGTGCCACTTTAATTGCAGCAGACTCTGTTGGTGCTAATATTGGACCTATTTTAAAGACATTAGCCCAAGAATTAAGGCAGAAGAGATCTGCAATAGTAGAGCAAAAAGGTGCTCAGGCAGCTACTAAAATATTGATTCCAATGATTTTCTTTGTTTTACCAGCGGTTTTGATCATTATTGCTGCTCCGATTGCCCTACAATTAATGGCAGGTAGTTCATGATAGTTGTACACAAAAAAACGGAAAGAATTATTGCTAAGAATGTAAAACTAGCAAATACATTTAGTTCAAGATTACTTGGCCTTATGTTTATAAAAGAAATGAAGGACATGGATGCTCTCTTGCTTGAACCAGGAAACTCAATTCATAATTGTTTTGTTCGATTTTCACTCGATGTTATCTTTATGGATTCAGAAAATAAAGTTGTTAAAGTAATCAGAGGATTTAAACCGTGGAGGTTTACAAGGATTTATTTTAAATCTCGAAGAGTTCTTGAATTAACAGCGGGAAGTTTAATTGACAATATTGAAATTGGTGACGAGTTGGAGGTGAGAGGTGTTTAAGCTCGTAGCTGTTGGTGGAAAGAAAAGAGGTATGGAAATCACTCTTCATGAAGGAGAAAATTTTTTAGGTCGTTCTCCTGAATGTGATCATGTATTGAGTATTGATGGTGTTTCGAAAAAACATATTAGGATTACAGTTAACGAAAATAATTGCTTTTTAGAAGATTTAAACTCTTCAAACGGAACCTTCGTTAATGGGAAATTAACTAAAAAAGCAACTATCAAAAATAAGGATAAAGTCGCATTACCAAACGTGATTTTTCAAGTAGTTTTTGTTAAGGAAAAGAAAAAAATTATCAAGAAAAAAGTTCTTGGGAATGAAGAAGAAGTTTCTTTGGATTTTGAAAAAGCTGTTCCAAATGGCTTACTTGGAAAGATAAAACATACATTTAAGTATAAAATCATGAGGTTCTTATACAATTTTAATGAGCAGTATGAATGGAATGTCATGCTTGGGATTCTGCTTTTTATATTTGTGTGTGGAAGTATTTATATGACCATTGGCCCAGTATTGCGTTCAACTGAAAAAATGGTGTTTTCGGAGATTAAGGCAAGAGGAAAGCAATACGCTGAAGAAGTTGCTCGAACCAATGCTATTCATTTAAGTCGTGGAGATCTTCAAAGGTTAGATACTCTTTTTATGGATAAGCTAGAGAGTGAGGGTGTCGAGTCTTATGAGCTTTTCGATATGGATGGAAGAATTGTTAGACCATCATCCAAAATTGATACTTATATAAATGAAGTGTTTTCAGTAAATGCTATGAATATTTTTAAAAGTTCAGGTAAATACGATCTAACCTACTTTTCACCTAATAATGATGATGGAACCGTAGGTATTGCCAAAACTCTCATGGTAAATAACTTAAAAACCGGACAAAACGAACCTGTTGGTATCATTGCAATTAAATTCAAACCTGACTCATTAACCAATTTTGCTGTTATGAACTCAACAGCTTATTTAAAATCATTAGTTTATACGAGTATTCTCGCCGTTCTATTTTATGGATTTATTTACTACCTAACACTTAAGCCACTTGAGGAGTTAAGGTTTCAAGCAGAAGAAGTAATGAGAGGAAGGCGAAAGGACTTGGAGTCTAAAACTTTATTTGTCGAAATAAATCAGTTGAGAAATTCATTTAATACTGTTCTTCAAAAAAATCGAGAGCTTCGAAATGAAGATGTAGGGGACTTTGCTGAATTGGAAGAAGATACTGGATATGTATCCTCTTTAAGAGAAGTCATGCAGGGGACGGATCAAGCTGTCATTATTTTAAACTCTGAGAAAAATGTTGAATATATTAATGAAGCTGCGGGTGATCTTACTGGTATGAGAGAAAATTTAGTTCAGGGTGAAAATATTTTGGATTGCGCTCCAAATGAAGGGTTTGCTGGGACTCTGCTTAAGTTATGTGATGATTCTGCCAATAATGCAGGAACAAATCAAAATGAATTTATTGAACTTGAAGGAGACCCTTATATTGTCAATGTAATGGCATTAGTGGGACGAGATAATTTTGCTAAGGCTTTTTATATAAGTTTTTATAGGGAGAAATAATGGCTAAAGCCGTTATAGAATACAAACATTATGAAGTACCAAAAGAACCAGGTGTTTATCACAAATTGGTTTGTTTAACCGGGGAGAATAAGGGAAAGGCCTATTTTTTAATGGGTAGGCGTGTAGTACTTGGACGCTCTGAGCACTGTGACATCACTATTCTTGATTTAAAATCTTCTAGAGAGCATGCTGAGATTATTCTTGTTGATGATGTTTATATTTTAACTGATTTAGGATCCCAAAATGGAATCATAGTTAATGATTTAAAGGTTAAACAACATGCTTTAAATCCAGGGGATAAGGTCATAGTTGGAAAAACTGTTTACAAATTCTCGAAGCAAGAGGTTGAGTCTAAAAAGAAAAAAGTAACTAAAAAAAGAACATCTAGAGAAATTGATGAAGATGATGACGATGATGATGAAGATGAGGAGGAGAATCCAAAATCTCCAATGAGTAAAATATTAATGGCGGTTATAGTAATTGCTGTTGTCATTTTATTTGGAAGTGAAGATCCAAAAGAAGTAGAAGAACAGAAAAGTAATGTCGTCAATGCACAGGTAAACGAAATTGATGATTCTTTTCAAAGAGCGATATCAAAAAGGAAAAAGGAATCTAAAAAGAATAAAGAGAAACTAGCAATTTATTTTAAAAGAGGCTTGAGGGAGTACAGAGAAGGTAACTATTTTAGGGCGATAAGTGAATTTGAGAATGCTCAGCAATGGAGTCCTAATGACGCTTTAGCTAATTTTTATTTAAGAAAGACTAGAGAAAAACTTGATGAACAAATAGAATCTTTTTTTAGTAAGGCATTAAGAGATACAGATGCCATAAATTATTTAAAAGCTGCAACTTCGTATTGTGCAATTGTAAGGCTTTTGAATAGATACCAAGATGATACGAGGTATAAAGCTGCTAAAGAGGGAATAAGAAACTTAGAGAAAAAACTAGGCTTAGATGAGGGAGAAATCAATTGCATCGAGACAAAGGAAAATAAATGAAGCTAATTATTGAAAGAGATAATTTAGTCATCATGCAACTTGATGTTTCCAATGCCGATTTAACGGCCGGAAATGATTTATATATTGGAAGAGAAGATGATTGTCATATCGTTTTAGATTCACCTCAAATTTCAAGACATCATGCTATTATCAAATATGAGAATAACAAGCTAAATATTGAAAGTTTATCCGAAAACTCTTCTCTAAAAGTTAATGGGGCTCAACTCGTTTCATCAGAGCTTTTTGAAAATAGTAAAATTGAAATTATAAACTATATTATCTCAGTAAGCGATCTTCCTAAAGTAGAGCAAGTTGAAGAAGATATAAACTTAAATGACCCATTGCCTGAGAATGAAGAGTTGGTCGCATCGCCAGAAATAGAAGAAGATATATTAGAGTCCAGTGATGATGAGAGTCTTGATTTAGATTCTAGTGATGATTCAGCTTTGGAGTTAGATTCGGCTATCGATGATAATAACCCCCTTGAAGTTGAAGAGAATTTTGAAACTGAAAGTGATAATAGTTCCGATTCTCCTGAAGGTGGAGAATTGGACCTTCAAGATGAAGGAACGAGTATGGCCTTTGGAGATTCTGAAGGTATAGGTAATGATGATTTTAATAATGAGCAAACTGAAGTCATAAGTGAAAATGATGGAGGTTTGGAACTTGGTGATATAGATGGTTATCAAGACGATGAAGAAAATGAAAATGACTCGTTTGATAGTGAATTCGAAAGTGGTGAGGGAGACTTCGCATCCGACAATGAATTTGAAAGTAATGATGAGTTTGGAAATGATAATTTTGGCGATGATGGTTTTGGGGAAGACGGAGGTTTTGGTAGCGATGATGGATTTTCCTCTGGCAGTGATAATGAAGCCACTCAGCTTGTTCAAACATTTGCAAAATATAGTTTAAAATTATTTGGAGAGTACGCTCCTTTTGATCGTTACCTTATCAACGAGGCTGAAGTTTTTATTGGGCGTGATCCTGAAAAGTGTCAAATCGTTTTAGAGGACCCAGAAGTCTCTAAAGTTCACGCTGTTATAAAAAGAACCATGCTTAACTACACCCTTGAGGATTTAGATTCATCGAATGGTATAATTTTAAATGGTGAAAGAATTAATCGAGCTGAAATTTCAAATGGAGATGAATTCTTAATTGGAGATACTACTTTTACAGTGACAATATCATCAGACATCATTGAGGCTGAAAAAGATATTTTAATGCCTGTTGAAGATAATCAAGAAGTTGAAATTGAGGAAATTGTTGAAGAAGAAGTAGGTTATGATGAATTTCAAGAGGGTCAGGAGGAAGAACAGGAAAAAAGTGTAATAAAAAGGATTTTAAAAGATCCTAAGAAAAAGAAAATCCTATATATTGTTGTCTTTCTCGTTTTAGGTGTCATTCTTCTAGATGAGGATAAACCCAAATTAGAAGATGATGGTAAAAAAGAAACAGATAAGAAAGAGATCGTAAAAAAAGAAGCGGTAAAAAAAGCTAAGTTCTCAGAAGAAACAATTGAACAATTGGAAGCAAATTACTCTCTGGCTGTTGCAAGCTTTAAAAAAGGGGAGCTATATCAAGCTAAAGAATATCTTGATATTGTTATGTCAACGGATCCGACCTTTAAGGATTCTCAAACAATGGCAAAGCTAATACAAGAGGGTTTAGATAGAGAAGTTAGATTAAAAGAGCGAGAACAAACAGAGGCTGAAAGAAGAGAGAGACAATTAAAAATAGCTGCCTTAGTTGAGAAAGCAAAAGAAGCTGTAAAGAATAGAGAAGTTGAAGTTGCTAAAAGTTATTTTAATCAAATTTTCGAATTGGATCCAGAGAACATCGATGTTCCACCTCTTAGACTTGAAATTGATGCTTACGTTGAGGATAAACAAAGGAAAGAACAAGAGGAAGCTCTTAAGAAGGCGAGAAGAGCGGAGAAGGTTAGTAAGCTGGCACCAGCAAAAACATTATATTTAAAAGGAGACTGGTATAAAGCAGTAGATGCCCTAGAAAAGTTTCTTCTTATCGAAAATATGGATGAGGATTTAACAGCTGAAGGAACAGAAATGTTAAAAGACTCTCGTAATAAACTATTAGAGATTATTGATCCATTGTTAAGTAAAGCAAGGTCATACAAAGAAGGGCAAGACTTAAAACAGGCTTATGAAATTTATGGTGACGTTTTGAAATATGATCCAACAAATGAAGAATCACTGAATCAACGAGATGAAATTTTTACAACCTTAAAAAATAGATCAAGAAGGGTATATAGAGAAGCTTTGGTTGCAGAATCTCTTAGTCTTTATTCTAAGGCAAAAGAAAAGTTTCAAGAGGTTCAGCAAATTTCACCTAATAATAGTGAATACTATATTAAAGCAACAGATAAGCTAAAAAATTATTTGGAGTAAAAATGATTTTACAAAATTTTTCAGTCGAAACACATCAAGGACCATACTTAAATATTAACGAGGATGGCTTTAAATTTGATTTTGATAATGAAATGTACATGATCTTCGATGGATTTGGTGGAGCTGGTATCGGTGATAAATGTGTTGATACATTAAAAGAAGCCATTGGTCACTTCTATAATAATTTTGTTTTTGATAGAGATAAAACTTTGCCATTTTTTTATAGCTCTAAATATCTTCTTGAAGGGAATGCTCTTATTAATGCAGCACTTTTAGCTCATCATAAAATTTATAAAGAAAACTTAGAGCGAGATATTTCAAAGCGTGGTGGAGCATCAGGTATTCTCGCTGTTAAGTCAGAAAGTATCTTAACAATTCTAGGTACAGGAAACTGTAGAGCTTATATTCATAGAAAGGGAAATATCCTTCCCATTTTTACTGATGATAGCTATTTATTGTTGAGTCATGATCATTATGAGTCCCATTTGAAAAATATTCCTCTTTCTGGTTTTGGATTGTTTCCTGAGTTGCATTATCAGGTAAGAGAGGTAAGGGTGAGTGAAGGTGATCAAGTTATCTTTCTTACAGACGGTGTTTATGGGAGATTAGAGAGCCAAGAAATAATGTCGAGCATACAGAAGTTCTCTATCAATACAAAAATCAAGATTAAAGAACTCTTTGAGCTGGCCAATAATAGAGGAAATTTAGACAACCAAACTTGTATGATATTAGAGTTCTAAGTTCTAACTACCCTAAATTAGACATTTCGCTCTTTGTTACTTAAGATTATAAAGATGTAATTTAACAAGGACGTTGAAATGAAACCAAAGATAATCGTAGCAGATGATAGTCAGACGATTCAAAAGGTTATCAAAATTACTTTAGCTAGTGAGGATTACGAGCTAATCGAATGTTTGGGAGATGAATCTTTAATCTCGCTTGTCAAAGAAAACCAGCCAGCAGTTGTTTTATTAGACTTTAATCTTTCTGAAAACAAGACTGGTTATGATATAGCAAAAGAAATCAAAGCAATTAATAATAGTAGAATCATGATGCTTTATGGAACTTTCGATTCAATTGATGAAAGTTTACTTGATGCAGCTGGAGTGAATAATCATATTGTTAAACCATTTGATGGAAACAAATTTATTACACATTGTAGAGAAATGGTTGATGAGTATCAATCAGGAGATAGTGCTTTAGCTACTAATTCAGCTGATGAAGAAATTGAATTCGAAGACTTTGAAGAGGTGTCTGAAAATTCTCCTGAAGAGTTAGAAGTATCACAAGATGGAGTTGAAGCTGTTGAAATTGATGACTCATGGGTTGTCGATCAACCTGAAGTTGAAGAGATTGAAGAGCCGATAAAAAAGGTTGAGGAACCTGTTGAAACCAATGAATCAATAGTCACCAAAGAAGAGATGACTCAACTTGAAGCTGGAATGATGGATTGGGGAATAGATGTTCCAGGTGTTATCGGAAATGAAGATTCAGTCACAACTGGAATAGAACTTCCTCCTGTTATTGGAGGTGATGGAACTGAGTCTGCTCAAATTGTTATGGAGAAAACAGAAATTCAAAATAAGATTGCTAAAGCAAAAGAGTCAGCACAAAAAGCAGTTGAAGAAGTTCAAGAACCAGTCCAAGAACCAGTCCAAGAACCAGTTGAAGAAGCACAAGAAGTTATAGAAGAAGTAAAACAGGAGACGCTCGAAGAAAGCCCTGAAGAATTAGATTTAGAAGCTGGGCTTGAAGTCGACTTTGATCAATCAGAAATAACTCAACCTATAGATATTGATGAAATTTTAAAAGAAGATCCTGATAATGCTCCACTTGAGGTGGAAAGTAGTGAGGCTGAAGAATCTGGCCAAGAGTTTGAAGGTGAGACAGTTCTTCCAAATGATGAGGATTTAGAATATCCTGATATGTTAGAAATTAGCTCTTCAACAGAAGAGCAGCCTGAAATTTTAAATAATTTAACACCATTAGATGAAATGAACTTTTCAGATGATTCAATGCCGGAAGAAGATGAAGGTATTGATATTAATGCAACTCTTGGGACTAACACTGAAGAGGAAGTTAATGAAATCAGAAAACAAATTGCAGAAGATAAAGAAGATCATGGTAATCTTTGGAAGACAGATTCAAGCATTAATGAGTCTTTGAATCAGAATGTCCCGATAAATATAGAAATTTCTGATGAACAAATTTCTGATGAACAAATTTCTGAAAAGTTAGATGCAAGACTTCAGGAGAGATTAGAAGAGTTGTTAGAACCAATGGTTGAAAGAATGGTCCAGGAAAAAGTTGATCAGATAATTGAAAAAATTTCTTGGGAAGTTATTCCTGATCTAGCTGAAAATCTTATCAAAAGAGAATTACAAAATATTACGAATGAAGTTCTGGGAGCTGAATAGAGCCACTAAACTTAGATTCTATATTCCCATTAAAGTTTATTAAAGCTTCACCTTGGGACCCAATACCCGTGAAGATGCCTTTTGATTCTTTATTATTTTCTATAAAGATAATCTCAGAGTTTAAGTGAGAACAATTATTATTCCAATACTTGATTATTGCATCAGGTAACATTCTATTTGCTAGAATAAATTCATAAATTCTCATGGCTTGTTGTTTCTTGTCTAATAAAAGCTCAAGTTTAAAAATTGAACCAGGTTGAGTTTTATAATTTGACTTTGTTGATAAGTTTAAAAAATAATTTAAACCAACTCCTACAAAAAGGTAGTTATTGGAACTATTTATGAGGATTCCACCTACTTTTTGACCCTCTTTATTTAAAAGATCATTGGGCCATTTAAGTTGTAAGTCTACTTTGTATTTCTCTTTAAAATATTTATGAATCAGGCAACCAATCTCTAAAGAAGTAAGTGTCTTAACTTCATTTGCTAAAAGCGTAAAAGATATACAAAGGGTTTGAGGAAAAGCATCCCATTCTCTTTCATATTGCCCATGGCCATGACTTTGGTGATCGCAACTTATGAGAATATCTTCTTGTAGATTTAGTTGATCAGGATTTTCTATTAGGTATCCCTGAGTAGATTTAATAGTTTCAAAATGCTTATGATTCAAATTTGTTTCCCCTAAATACTTTATGCTATAGTGATTACAAATAACAATTAAGGGTGTCAATTTATGAGTCTAATTAAAAGAAGTGAGCCAAGAGCTATCAAATTTACTAAATCAATCAATCCCTATGCTGAAGGGTCAGTCATTGCAGAATTCGGAAATACCAAAGTTCATATTACTGCAACTGTAGAAGAAAATGTTCCAGGATGGATGAGAGGAACAAATAAAGGTTGGGTGACAGCTGAGTATAATATGTTACCAAGATCTACCCATGATAGGGTAAGAAGAGAGCGAAAAGGACCAAGCGGAAGAACTCAGGAAATTCAAAGACTAATCGGAAGAGCTTTAAGAGCTGTTGTGGATATGGAAAAACTTGGTGAGAGACAAATCGTTCTAGATTGTGATGTTTTAGTTGCGGACGGCGGAACAAGAACGACTTCTATCTCTGGGGCATTTGTAGCTTTAGAAATCGCGATTCAAGGCTTACTAGATAAGGGATTAATTAAAGAAACTCCAATTAAAGAAAGATTAGGTGCTTTAAGTGTTGGAATAAATCCTGAGGGTGAGATTATTGCAGATCTTAACTATGAAGAAGACTCTAGTTGTGAAGCGGACGTAAATATAGTTATGACTGAGTCAGGAAGATTTGTTGAAGTTCAAGGTACAGCAGAAGGTGACCCATTCACAAGAGAGCAACTTGATGCTTTATTGGAATGTTCTAAGTCTGCTTTAGAGGTTGTCTTTAAAGAGCAAAAAGCAGCATTAGAGGCATAAGATGGAATTTATTTTAGCCTCATCAAATGCTCATAAAGCAGAAGAATTAAATGATATTTTGGGAGCAGGAAACTTAAGTATAAAATCAGCTCCTGATAAAATAGAAGTGGTTGAAGACGGCCTTACATTTCAAGAAAACGCTTTCAAAAAGGCACAAGCGTATTTTGAAAAGTATCAAAAGCCAACGTTAGCTGATGATTCAGGACTAGTTCTTCCGGCAAGAGAAGATATTCTGGGTGTACAATCAGCAAGATATGCACCGCATCTAGATAATTATAAAGATAAGAATCTTCATCTTTTGGAGGATATTAAAGATTTAACGGGTGAGAAAAGAAAAGCTTATTTCGCCTGCTATCTTTGTTTTTATCTATCCCCTGAGGAAGTTTACTTCTTTGAAGGAAGAGTTCACGGAGTTATTGGGGACAAGGCTCAAGGCTCTGATGGCTTTGGATATGACCCGATCTTTCTTCCTGATGGGCAAGAAGGCAAATCTATGGCCCAGGTTGCTGAGTGGAAAAACACAAACAGTCATAGAGCAAAAGCATGTAATGGGGCAATTTCTTTTTTTAGAGAACAAAAATAAATAGAAAAACTTGATAGTAAATCTTTCTTGCCCCTAAAAATCTATTGCCAAATTAATGAAAAAAGCTTAAAAAATATGTTCACAAACAATCGGGGTGTAGCGCAGCCTGGTAGCGTAACTCGTTTGGGACGAGGAGGTCGGAGGTTCGAATCCTCTCACCCCGACCATTTGTTTGTTATTTATGTTGAAAGTCCCAAAATTTCAACGACTTAAAAAGCCCTTCTTTGAAGGGCTTTTTTTTTGTCTCAACTAATCCCAACTATTTCTAGCTCAATGCCATAGTATGGTCCGTACCGGAGACATACTTTACATTTAATACCGAAGACATGGTTTACACTTTTCCCATGCTAAATGGATCCTCAATTGGCTCCACTTTTCTACTCTTATCGTCAAAGTATCCTAAATCATAAT